>JAJEGS010000015.1 GCA_022819745.1 Candidatus Latescibacterota bacterium
GCCTGAGATGGCTCAAACGGTGGATCGCCCACCAACGCCAACGCTTGCCCCCCTTCAATGCACAGTTGGCACCCACAGGAATCAGAACCGTTAGGAAAAACAAAAAACCTAGCAAAAAGTAAAAATGTAAGGGAATCAGGCCGAGTATAATACGAGACCTCGCGTGAGTTCATACTTTGATCAATGGATTTTTATTAGCGGGTCTGGATGATATATTAGGACGAAACGGCAATCTGCTGTTAGGAGGCTTACGATAATGCCTACGACGTGGAAAGACTACATTGAGAGCACTTCGGACGTGCTACGTGGAAAACCGCGTATAAAGAATACCCGAATCCCTGTGGCTCTGGTGATCGGCTACTTGGCGGATGGTTATTCCGGCGATCAGATCATAGCCGAATTTCCAGAGTTGACGACCGAGAGTGTCGCCGCCTGCCTAGATTATGCCCGTGAATTGGCAGATTTTGAAGTAGCGGCCTGATGGCGGTCGTTTTCTTTGCCGACCATTGCGTACCGACTGTAGTCGTAGATGAGCTACAACAGGCGGGCTACAAGGTGCTTGTGTTAAAGGATCACCTTCCCACTGCATCGCCCGATGAGATTGTCATTGATGAAGCCGGGAGGTTTGAAGCGGTACTGATATCGCTCAATGGAGACTTCGCAGATATAGTGCGCTTTCCGCCGAGCAACTACCATGGAATCATTGGACTACAGGTCAAGAATCGCCCAAGACTCATCCCGCACATTATGTCTCGTCTCCTCGATTTTCTTGCAAGCCAGGAAAGGTCTGACCTTACTGGCAAACTAATTCTCGTAGAACCAGACAGAATAAGAATTCGCTGATATAAAAATACTATGCCTAATCGCTTTGCGAGTCAGAAAGATTGCTCAATTATACAACTGGATAGACGAAATGACACAAGACATAAGAGTCTGCTTTATCGGCGATTCATTGGTCAACGGTACCGGTGACGAAGCGGCTCTCGGGTGGGCCGGACGTCTGTGTGTTTTGGCCCATACGTGTGATATACCCGTTACCTACTACAACCTTGGTATTCGGCGAAACACGAGCAAAGATATTCTGCTGCGCTGGGAGAGCGAATGCACTCTTCGGCTGCCCGATTCCTGCGATGGCCGCATAGTCCTCTCATGTGGCGTCAATGATACGGCCATCGAGAATGGAAAAGTTCGCGTCAATTTCGCGGAATCCTGCGCTAACGTCCGAGCGATTCTGCGCGGAGCCAAGCAATACACCGTGCTTATGGTTGGTCCGCCGCCGGTCCTTGACGACGAACAAAATGAGAGAATCGAAGACCTCTCGGTTGCCTTTTCTCACGAGACACAAACGCTTGGAGTCCCGTACATTGACCTCTTTTCTGCGCTTTGCTCGGATGACGCCTATAGACGAGAAGTGTTGCAAAACGACGGCGCTCATCCGAGAAGTGAGGGCTATTTCAAGATGGCGCGTATTATAGGAGCGTCGCCCATTTGGTGGTTTCATACTTTGGGCGAGGTCTAGCTATCTTTAAGAAAAAATCCTCCGTCTAATCAATCCCCAGCGCCTGATCAATCTCGGCCTGATAGCCCTCCAAGTCGCCGCGCTCGATTTCGGCCAAGCTCACTGGCCGATTAAACCACTCCGACTCAAAGATTGCCATGCAGATCGCCTGCGAGCGGTAGCCGTCTAGGCCATCCACTTCGGGCGTGCCCTGGCCCCGAACCGCATCGGCGAAATCCTTTAGCTCGGTTGAGATGGGATTCTCCACTCCACTGGGGAAAAGCCGCTCTCGTTCGTCTTCTGTGAGGCTGTCCTGATAGGCTTCGATCAATGACTCGTTAGATGTGTTTTCGCCTGTACGCGTCCACAGTCCGCTCTCCCAGTCGATGCAGCCCTCGCTGCCGTAGAGGACGCGCTTGCCGAAGTCCTGTCCCGGCGCTGAACCTTGCCAAGTCCACTGCACCACTGCGCCGCCGTCAAAGTCGATCAGCGCCATTGCACAGTCCTCCACATCCACCGGCCAAGCCCCCTCGCGCTCGACCGGCTCGTCGTAGCGATACGGCTCAAAGCTGTGCGCTCGCGCCACTACCTGTCGCGCCTCAGTGCCCAAGTGATAGCGGAACAGATCGGCAAAATGCACGCCTCCGTCGAGGAGCCAGCCAGCCCCGGCGTCGCGCTTGAAGTTGCGCCAGCCCCACTTACCCAACCGCAAGCCCGCTTCCAGCCAGTAGAAAGTGCGCGGCTGGCCGATACGCCCGCTGGCCACCGCCCAGGATCTGGCCCGCTCCTGCGGCGAGCGGCGGTAGTTTTCGGCTACGGCGAGTTGACAGCGGTTGTCTACGGCCGCATTGAGGATCTTGCGGCCGGCGCGTAGGGTGATTGCCAGCGGCTTTTCGATGATCACGTGTTTGCCCGCCTCTAGGCAGGCAACGGCGAGGATGTGGTGCTGCGAGTGCAGAGCGCAGATGTCCACCGCGTCTAGGTCCTCCACGTGTGTGAGCATCCTCTCCACGTCGGTATAGATCTCTGGTTTGTGCTCCTGGAACTCGGCGATTTCGTCGGCCCGCTGTTGCGCCTGCGCCTCCACCAAGTCGCAACAGGCCACCACCTGTATATCGTCAATTCCGGCCTGTGCTAACTCCTCCAAGCCGCGCACGTGCGCTCCGGCCATGCCTCCACAGCCCACGAGGGCCAACTGCAACTGCTCCATTATGTGTTTCTCCTAAGTTGGGATAATCGGCAACACCACGTGCGACGCCTGCGCCGCGTTGTGGTGAATTCTGTTGTCCGCTCCCTGGCGTCGTCGCTCCTGACTGATGAGGTCACCGGTGTTGGGGTTGACGTCAAAGCGGGGGAAGTTCGAGCTGGAAATGTCGAGGCGGATCTGATGCCCGGCGGCAAACACATTGCTCGTCGGATAGAGGGTAATAGTCAGCTCGGCGACCTCGCCCGGCGTTAGCAGTTCGCCCTTTTCGCGCCCGTTGCGGTAGCGCAGGCGCGCGATGCTGTCGGTCAGGTTGAGCGCGTAGCCATGCGGATACCAGCGACTCGGGGGATACCAGTCGATCAGCTTGGCGGTAAAGTCCGTATCCGGTGCTGACGACGAGACCCACAACTTCACCTCAATCGGCCCGGTCACCTCCACGTCCTCGGCCAGCGGCTCAGTGGCAAAGACCAACACATCCGGTCGCGATCCCAGCGGTAGATAGGGCGGCGCACAGCCGTAAAACTCCGGGCCCTCCGCCTGATCGAACCCGCCCGGCTCCATCAATTGCTCCGTCCGCGCCCGCCACGGCGCATTGGCGGAAGCACCCACGCCCGGCGGCAGCGGACCCATCTCGGAAAGCGATGAGACATTGCCGCCAATAGAGGGCACCGGATTGGCTGGATCGAAGCGATAGACTGTATCGCCGCCTTCTGTGGCTGGCTCTTCTGGCGACAAGGTGCCGTCGCCGTGCAGGTAGTACTTGGTGTAGTTCGTCCGGGCTAGTGGCCACTCGGCCTCGTCGCGCCAATACCCGCCGTGGAAAAGCCGGCCACTGCTGGTGCGATAGCCTCCGCCGCCACCCATGGCGAAGATTTGCACTGGCGGCGCGTTCGCCTCGCCGTTATCCACGCCCTTGAGCGCCCAGTCGAAGTAGCGCAGATGCAGGGCGCGGAAATCGTCCAGCGCCGCGTCCTCGCCGAATTCTACGTCGCCAGCAAAGCTCTGCTCCAGCGTTTGCGTCCCGTGCGTCCACGGCCCCATGAGCATCCGCACCGGCCCCTGCTTGCGCGCTGCCAGCCCCTCGTAGTTTTTGCATGTCGAGCGCGTGTACGAATCGTACCAACCTCCGATGATCAGAGTCGGCACGTCCGGGAAGTCATCCCAAAAGAGCGCCGGCGCGTAACTGGGATGCTGCCAGTACTCGTCGTAGTCGGCCTTGGTCAGCAGGTCCAGTGCCCACTGCTGGTAGGGCGGCACCAATTTAAGCTGGGTCTGTCCCTTGCGGAGCGGCATTCGCGTGAGCCATTCGGCGAAGGCCGGCGCGCCTATGTTTAGAGCTGCGTCAACGGATGGGTCGGCTTTTAGCGTGCGCTGGGTGTTGGCCGCGGAATGCCAAAACGCCCAGGCCAAAAATCGCAGCTCTAGTGCGCCTCCGTGCCGCACGGAAGACTCGTGCGCGTCAGCCCCGCTCATGTTGACCACCATAGCCTTGAGGTTGGTCGGCCCCAACGCGGCCATGGCCGTTTGCGTCCAGCCCGACCACGAGGTCCCCCACGACCCCACCTTGCCGTTGCTCCACGGCTGCTGGTCGATCCACTGCAAGGTGTCGTATCCGTCCTCGGCCTCGGGCAAGAGAAAGTTTACATCCCCCTCAGACTGGAACGTGCCTCGGCAGTCCTGATAGACGGCCACGTACCCGCGTTGGGCGAAAAACCGGCCGTAGTTGCTGTTGCGCTCCACGTCGCTTTTGTCGTAGGGCGTGCGGTGAAAGACTGCGGGAAACTTGCCGGGCACTGGCTGGCCATCGCGGGCGGGGAAGTACAGGTCGGTCGCCAGTCGCACTCCATCGCGCATCTCCACCATTACATCGCGTTCTATCACTAAGTCGTAAAGGCCGTCGGCCATAGCGTCATCCCTTGTTTTATGCTGTGGGCACCAGCCGCAAAAGATCGACTGGTCCTTTTGTGATCCCCTGACAATTTGGGTATCATAGTAGCCCGTAAAAAAATGACGCGCAACTAACGCCGGGTGTCTTCGTGCCCTGCGCAACTTGCCACGGCGAGCACTTGGCCGAGGAAGCATGTCTCCGAGCATAGGGGATTGGCACAAAGTGAAAAACACTGTTGACGATCTGCAGCATCAGATCCAACTCATGCTGGCCATTTTTGACAGCATCAGCGACGGCGTGATCGTCGCTGATGAGAAGGGCGACCTCACTTTTAATCAGAGTGCGGAACGCATTATCGGAGGGAGGGTGGATACGGTCTTCAAACACGGGACGGAGGAGTACAGCATTTTCTATCCCGATAAAGTCACGCCCGTTCCAACCGAGGAACTACCGCTTGTGCGCGCCCTGCGTGGGGAGGCGACCGATGAGATGGAGATGTTCATCCGCACGGCGGCCAAGCCGGAGGGGGTCTATATCAGCACCAACGGCAGGCCCATTGCGTCACCGGGCACCACGGCTCGCGGCGGGGTCGTGGTTTTTCGCGATGTGACGGAGAGGGTGCGGGCCGAAGAAGCCCTGGCCCAAGCCTTTGCGCAAGGCCGTCTGGAGGTCATGGATACGATCCTGCACAACATCGGCAATGCCATTACCAGCGTGGCCATCGGCATTGGAACCCTGAAAGAAGAGTTGGCGAACAATCCGCTGATCGAACGCTTAGCGGCCTTGTCAAAGATCGTCAAGGCGCATGAGGAGGATTGGGGCGACTATGTCCAGCACGATCCGCAAGGCCAACAGGTGCGGCCGTTTCTGCTGGCTCTCGCCGCGGATTTCGTCGAGCAGAATCGGGAATTGATCCGCACGGTTGGACGCGTCAACAGTCAAACGAGCCACATCGTAGATATTGTCCGTGCGCAACGGGGCTTTGACAGCAAAGCCATGATCAGCAAAGACGTCAACCTGCGTCAGGCCATCTCCGGTGCCCTGAAAATCGTGCAGGACTCGTTTGCCAGCAGGAGCATTCAGACGCATGTGGACTGCGGCGACGCGCCCGCAGAGATTCGCATTCAGGAGAGCCAGTTTAATCAGATGCTGGTCAATCTGCTCAAGAATGCGATGGAAGCTATCGATGAGTTGAAGAAATCAGGCGGGCTCAAGGGACGGCCGCGCATTGAGATTAGAGCGTATGTCCGACGAGATTTTCTCGTTCTTGAGGTGCAAGACAATGGCATTGGCATTGAGCAGAAAAACCTCAAGGCGATCTTTGGCGCGGGTTATACGACGAAACGAGAAGGGAGCGGGTTAGGTCTCCATTCGGCGGCCAATTTTGTCACCGGCTCTGGGGGGAAAATTCAACCTTTGAGCGACGGCTATGGCACCGGCACCACCATGCGCGTCTCGCTGCGTCTCGATTCCGCGGATCGCGATGGGGAAGCCACGTCGGAACCCTCTGTCTGACGTCGTCTGCGCGTTCTATCTGCTGCGAACCTTCCAACCATCCATTGCGGACTTTTCCCTCGTGATTGAGCAATTATAAAGGCGTCTTTATGAAATCAAGCGACTCTTGGAACTACCGCGTGCTGATCGTTGATGACCAAGAGGAAATTCACAACGACTTTGAAGAGATGCTGGCCTCCGGCTCCACCAAGAGGGCAACGGATGAGCTGGCGGCAGCGTTTGTCGCGCAGAGCGATAAGCCCGTTCTGCCGCAGTTTGAACTCTCCCATGCGGCAAGCGGGGAGGAAGCCTGTGCAATGGTCAAAGCAGCCCAAGAATCGAACCGTCCCTTTGCGCTGGCCTACATTGACGTCAGAATGCCCCCGGGTACGGATGGCGTTGAAACCGTGCGTCAGATTCGGCAATTCGAGCAGGATATCGAAATCGTCATCATGACCGCGTACTCGGATAAGACGCTGCCCGAGATTGTCAACGACGTACGCCTTTGAGGGCATAGTGGGAAAAAGCAAGAACATGCAGGATGTGTACGCCCTGATGCAGCGGGCGGCTGAAAGCGACATTACGGTGCTGGTTCAAGGCGAAAGCGGCACGGGCAAGGAGCTCGTCGCCAAGTTGATTCACTACAACAGCCCGAGAAAGACAGATCCCTTTGTCGCCGTCAATTGCGCGGCCATTCCCGAGACGCTGATCGAAAGCGAGCTTTTCGGCCACGAACGCGGGGCTTTTACCGGGGCGGCCACGCGGCGCATCGGGCAGTTTGAGCACGCCCAAGGCGGCACTGTTTTGCTCGACGAAATTGGCGACATGCCCATTGCGCTGCAAGCCAAATTGTTGCGGGTCCTAGAAGAGCGAGAGATCCAGCGGGTGGGTGGAACAGCCACGATTCCCATTGACATCCGCGTGATTGCGGCGACTAATAGAAACCTAGAAAGCGCGGTAAAAGATGGTGGGTTCCGCGCGGATCTGTTCTATCGCTTGGCTGCTTTTCCCCTCGTCATTCCACCCCTCAGAGAACACCGCGAGGATATTCCCCTGTTGGTGTCACATTTCCTGCAGGACTATGCCGAACGCGCCGACGAGTCTGTGCGCGGGATTTCCCCGGCGGCGCTGCAAACATTGCTCGCGTATGACTGGCCAGGCAACGTGCGCGAGCTCAGAAATGCCATTGAACGCGCCCTGTTGCTGGAGACCACGGACCGACTGCAAGTCAGCAACCTCCCGCCTCAACTCGCCGCCGTGGTTCCATCTCCAACGGCTCCCGAAGATCCTGCCCAACCCCTTTCGCTGCAGGAAGCTGAGCGGCGAGCCGTTGCCCACGCCCTCGAAGCCTCGGAGTGGAATATCACTAAGGCCGCGCAAATGCTGAATATCAATCGCGTGACCCTGTACCGGAAGTTGAGAAAATACAACCTGTTGGCGGAGAAGTAACTGCCGACCGGGCCTCCAGGCCAATTCCTCGCAGTTCCGAATCGACTGTTGCAACTGTTGCAATAGTAAACGGTTGCCGCCGCAAATCCCACCAACCGCGCCACAAATAACGCAATTTCAGGTAGTTAGACGCCACTCCTTTTCATTCTGTGTCCTGCAGATTGTTGCATTCTGCCTGATTCCCTTACACTTTTGAAAATAGGGCTGCTGCCCATAGTTTATGGCTCTCTTTTAACCGCCTAAGATCAAAGGAGGGCCTTATGAGCAGCAGCGAACAGGTATATAACCGATTGCTGGGTAGGTTGCAAGCACTC
>JAJEGS010000056.1 GCA_022819745.1 Candidatus Latescibacterota bacterium
AGGCCACATCGACGACTTGACCGATGCCGTCTGCATGTCGATCACCACCCAACATCACGATAACAACCTGATTCAAGGCTTCTTCAAATATGCACAACTCAAACTATAAAACATTCCTTTATATATACAGAGATCAATAAGTGGACAAGTATTCAGTCCACCTCTTGGGGCGACCTCAAAGCGCGTCACCGGCAGCGGCCATAAGAATCCCTCACCCGCTTTTGAGGGCGTTCTCGGATACTTTGAACTAACGGGGCCACCACCGGCTACGAGGCCGATGATTGCCCCGGGAATGCGTCTTAAGTAGAATTCCTACTCATTTATGCACAACGCGGCACGGTTTCCAGTTCTTAGACCAATGTTCATCGGACTGAACATGGCCTACCCGAACGCTCTTGCAGACATTATACCTAAATTCCTCGGCCGGGAATGCTCGTGCCAACCGTATCACTATCCCTTCTCGTTCGCCACCCAATACAGATGGCTCCGTGTGCGCCTTGCTTACTAAGCTCTGAATTTCGCCAACGGATCGGAACAAGCCCTCAAACAGAATGGGGACTACCGGAATGTCGCGTTCCTGGGCATAATCTACCATCGTCTGGAACGACGAAAAGGTACCATCCCTAAAGCGAAGCGCGAAGGCATAAAAGGTTTCGTTCTCGGCGACAGGTTCATATTCGATGCTGTGTACTCCGTAGATATCTTCACCGTAAAGAAACACGTTTGGGTCCGTCACTTTCCAAGCATGATGTTTCTTGACCATCGCCATCCACTTGCCATTCGAAGGAGCGGAGACACTACGTGCATAAACTTCACCTTTGTGAAGGAGTGTATTGCCCCCATCGACCTTCTCAGTTACGACAATCGGTGATCCTATGAACTTCATCGGGTCGGCAAGAGCTTCGCCGTTCCGGGGAGTTGCTGGCGAGTCTGGCCAATAGGGAGTTTTTGGATACTTCAACATAGGACACTATGATATCAAGGAATATGCCTATCTGCGCTCCGGATTATTTGGAGGCATGCTGTGGGCAAAGCTGTTGTACCGTCACTCCCAAACTCTGCGTCAATGCCTCTTGCTCGCTCCAATCGCTGTCCGTCGCGTTCAGAATGGTAGCCTGTGCAACCAAGGCAGCTGCTAGAAACTTGCGATCGGATTTGTCCAAATCGTTTTTCGGTAGCTCTGTGAAGCCGAGGCGATCATCGCTACATGGCGTAATAGAAACTCTACGCACTCGAGTTTTGTCGTACCCATGATCGAAAAGATGCTTGAAGAACTTGTCTCCCACCCCCGGAGCACCTGCGAAACTTAGGCTTTCTTTGTATTCGTCGAATATAAGGTTTTTGTCGTCAACTACAATGACCTGCTGACGGCAAATGTTCTCCAGTTTTTCTATACACGCCAATTGGCACGGGTGCCTCGCGTGCGTGTTTCTTCCGTTCGCCGCTATGGCAACGTTGGTGTCTACGACAAAGGATGTCATCAGGCTTGGATCTGTCTTTCTAGTGACGCTTTGCTAATAGCAGCAATCTCGCCCATTTCATCTCCAAAGAATTTATCCGGCCAGTTCTCTATACCACCCCACTTGTTCAGCTTGAGGTCGTTCAACTCGGCTGCACCGCGTTTTGTATTAACGAAATAGAGTTTCAAATCCGACGACGACATGCTGCCTTCGGCCACGCGACGCTGAAAGCGCCGCAGTAGATGTTCGCTGTGACTTTCTACGATGATCTGCACTTGGCGCCTCTTAGCCACCGCGAGCATTACATCCGCCATCCCGCTTTGAACGGACGGATGCAGATGAATCTCAGGCTGCTCCATCAGCACAATCGAGCCTTCCGGCACATAATACAGGAGGACCAAAACGGGCAGGATTTGGGAGATTCCAAAACCGACATCCGTCAGCAGCGTTTCGGAGCTGGTGCGATCCCTTCGTACTCGTACTTGGTAGAGGTTTGACCTAGGTGCGATTTCTTTAATTTGGAACGAATCGATCAGGCCTAGTTCTCGCAACCAATAGGCAATCATTTCCTGAAACTTCATGTATCTCTTGCGTAGTGCGAGGTTGCGCGTTTCGCCTTGCGCGGTAGCCGCCAGAATGGCATCGACGGTGCGTTCCCCGCGTGGCCCCACGTCAGTGGGTCTGGCCCCGGACCAGTGGTACTCGCGCTGCGGATGCTCCCGGAGAGGACCAAGATAGAATATCCTGTCCATCAAAGCTTCGTACTCGGCTTCGAACAGACTTAGAAAGCCCGTGTTTTGAAAGTAGGTACGGGCCTGATCGGGGAAAAGGTGAGTCTTGACCGGGCCGGGCAATGCCGAGCCTCGTCCTTGATTCCGAACGAACGATAGCGGTTTGCGCCCCTCTGACCTGAGCTCGAACCTACTGGATTCGTCTGCCCTTGGTTCGATAGCGAAAACGGTGTCGTCAAATCTATATTTCACATAACGCGCCGACGGATGTGTACCTTTCCATTCTACCCGAGAGCTTTCTTGCAGACTTTCTCCCTTGAAGCGCACTTCACGAGAGCCGCTCGGGTCGTTGACCCTGAGAGGCTTCGGCAGCATCCAATCTAGCGTCCAATCAATGTACAATGCTAGATTGCCTTGATGTACCAAGGCTTCGTAATTTCCCAGATTTACCAGATTGGTCGGGCCTCCGAAGTCCAGCACGAGACCCCGATCCGTCGCATTCTTCGTCTGCTTGAGCAAGAGCAGAAACTGAAGCAAGCTGCTCTTGCCCGAACTGTTTGTGCCGAAAAGGCCGGTGACCTTCCCTAAAGCTATCTGTAACTCACGCCATGCTTTGAAGTTAGTGAGATCAAGAGATTTCAACATTGGTTGCTCTCCTTACTTTAAGCAGGGTCAGTGCTTCGATGCCTTTGGCGAGGTCTCGTTCCGGAATCACGCCGACAGGCCATATCCCTCTCGGTGCTCTACATAGTGGTCATTTTGGGCTCATACTACAAGGCAAAATTTACAGGTTCGAACGGCGCCTCGCCAGCAGAACGCTCTCTCGTAGTAGCCTCTCGATACGGACGCGAGGGCAGCGGATAGGGATTATACTAGAAGCGGTTTCGTAACTTGATAGGAGATTAAGTTTTTTAAAAAGAAACCCCGTGCCGGGAGATTTGGCACAATTCTCGCCAAGGGAAGGGGTCTTTTTAACACAAAACATCTACTGTTGACAAGATGCGCGTATCGAGAGATTTTTGTCCAAGAGAAAAAATGCTGGAAATGGTGACATAGTGTCGATACAGGCTTTTCCTGTCGTTGTAATATCCTTTTGTAAGTTGTTGATTATTAAATAATTAGCCGCCTTAGCTCAGTTGGTAGAGCATCTGATTTGTAATCAGACGGTCCTCGGTTCGAGTCCGGGAGGCGGCTCCAATAAATTATTTTCAGACTGACACCCCACCATCTTACTGACTACAATCCAAGGTCAAGGCAGTCAGGGCAGCCTGTTCGGCTGTTTCTGAGACGGCCTCCAAGTCCCAATAAAGATTGCTCGTGTAGTAGCTTGTATTCAATGCGGTCCGCAACACATTATAGCGAGCCGCCTGATCTAAGCGTCCAGCTAGCCCGTACGCGAAGCCGAAAAATTGCGCGGGCGGCATTGGGGCACACATTTCGAGATACGCATCAGAGAAGGCCAAGATAGCGGCCCGGTATCCAACGGAAGCATCTGGTGCATCCAAAGACAAAATGGCGTCGTTGTAGAAAGCGCAGTTAGCCTTATGCGCGGCAGCGGCGGCTTGCTTGGTTATCTCTTTTCCCGCCGCGTTAAATCGGTCCCAAGCTGGGTAATAATCGTTGCCCCAGATGATTATTTCCGCTGCGGTTAGACGGTGCATAACGCCAGCGGCGTTGAAAAGGTATTTACCGACTGCAAAAGCGTCGCTCAATGCGGTTTCGTCAATGGGAGTGCCTACTGTATAGAAAGCCTGTTTGGCATCCATATATTGATCGAAAGCCGCCGCCGCCTCGGGGCCGAAGATGGTGCGCAAAGAGGCAAAGAGCGAGTCATAGGCAGCATAGGCGACCGAATCGACGACGGCCATAGCAATGGAATCGGCAAGGGTATCGGCAATGACTCCGGCTTCCTTGATGTCTTGATAGGCGCTTGATGCTGCACGGGTGGCCAAGGCGGCGATTTCCTCGGTGGTACAGTCGGCCCCATTGCCCTGCGTGGTGTTCGCGCGATTGGCACACGCGACAAAAGTGATGAGAAGAACAAAGCGACTCATCTAACAGACCTTTCACTACCAAGCGAACAGGAAGTTGCCGGTGTTTCCCGTGAAGTAGTCGATGATGAGCCAGAGGCCGAGGGTCAGCATCTGACCGGCGATCATCCCGAGGAAAAACCCCTGAGTACGTTGGTAGAAGTTGACGCCGCCGTAGCGGAGGATGATTACCTTGATGAACCAAGCGACGAACACGCTGGTAATGATGTGAGGCATCAGGTCCACAGCCGCGACTGGGAAGCCGATAGGGTGGAGGGGCCACCAAGGCAGGCGATGGCGCACCCAGTACAGCAGGGCCATGATGCCGCCGCCGCCGAACAGGAAGCCGATGCCCGGCCAGTAGATGCCGGTAGGTTCGAGGTTGCGCACGGCGCTGTCGTAGGCGACCGCTGGTCCCGCCTTGAAGAACCAATAATCGAGGTTGACGCCGCCGTAGCGGTAGGCGACGTGGAAGATCATCCAGAACGAGCCCAACGTCCCGATCAGCAGGGCCAAGATGAGAGCGAGGAAGACCAGCCGTCGGCTGCGCGCATCCATGTCCTCAATCAGCTTGAGGGCGTTGGTGCAGGTCGCCATGGCGAACGCCCGGACCTCGCCGGCCCAGATGTAGGCCATAGACATGTTGAA
Source organism: Candidatus Latescibacterota bacterium (assembly GCA_022819745.1). Next base: position 4,870 of record JAJEGS010000056.1, read on the forward strand.
CACGCCGGTGGGACCGACGAGCGATGAACCGAGACCCATGACGACGAAGTCGGGGGCGTTGACGGGCGTCCGCAGCGTCGCCAGCCCGGCTTCGGCGATGATCCGGGTGATGCCGATAAAGATCGTCATGGCTAGGACGATGAAGAAGAAGGAGACCCACAGCGGTGTGCCCATGAGCCACAGCCACAGGGTCATGACCGCGATCCCCCCGAAGGTGCCGATCACGGCGCTGCGGTAGGAGAGGATTTCGTCCCGATCGTCGACGTGGGGCGCTCGGCCGAGGGCCTTGAGCCAGACCGCCTTCAGATGCTCGCGGGCCGTCCACAGCACTCCTGCGACCAACACCAGCAGGGCACCTAGCCCCTCGTAGCCGACTAAGGGTGCGTCGGGAACGCCGTGGAAGTGTACCTGCTCCGATTTGACCCCGGCGATTGCCAGCGCGCTCTTCTGGAGCCGGCCGAGCAGGTAGAACACCCACACGCTGCCCGATATCCTCGTGTCGATGAGGTAGGTGAAGCCAGTCAGAGCGAAGTTGACCTTGCCGCCGAGGTATGGTATCGACAGGTGCATGGGCACCATGGGAATGGAGGGATAGTAGTTCGACATGGCCTTCAGGCTGCCGACGATGAACGGGATGGCCATGCCAATGCACACGGACCGACGCTTGAAGAAACCGTTCACCAGCCCCTTCTCGTCCTCGCCGCGGATCATGGCCAGACCGACTTGCGCGATGGGATAGCTCAGCCGCTCCCGCTCCATCCACTGACGCCGCAGAATTACGGCGATTGAGATCATGCAGACGTACAGCGCCAGCAGGAAGACGGCCCACCACATCAACGGCTCGACCCAGGTGCCGTAGGGGATGCTCTGGCCGGGCGCGGAAATGCCCTCGTAAAACAGGGTGTTCTTGGCCCCGTCGTCGACTAGGATGTTGTGCTCGGGGAAGTGGGGGAAGAGCTTCTCTCGCCATTGATTCTCCGGCGAGGCGTAGTAGAAGATGGCGGTGAGAGAGGGCAGGATCAGCTCGGTCAGGCCCATCGTACACACGGCCGAGACCATCGCTAGCATGGCGTACACCATGATCAGTTCGGCGCGGTTGAGGGCCAAGCTGCGGCCGGACCAGACCAGTGGCACGTTGACGAGGGCGCAAATCAGCGCGAAGGTGGAGAAGATCAGGCCGGGCGAATGCACCTCGACATTACTAAACGGCCAGTAGGCGTAGAGCCAAGCCGTCCCTACCGCGAGGGCGAAAGCGAGGGCTAGGTCCCTGCTGCGTGCGGCCAGCTTGAAGGCTAGGTTGAGAATCCCGATCAGTACGACGAAGACGAAGATGGCCCCTGGGGTGCTGATGTCCGCGGCCACGTAGGCACCCTTGATGACCATGTTGCTGTAGGGGGCGCTGATGGCGAGGAAGAAGCTCAGGCCGCCCCCCACGAAGAACCCCCGCCACGTTAGGCGGTGGCGCGATTCGAGGAGGGGCTCGGAGCGCGACCGCAGGTACTGGAGGTAGAGCGGGGGGATTTTCTGTTTCACGGGAGGCGCGTCAGCGGGTGAGGGCGGAGACCGGCCTCCCGCCCGAACGGACCCGAGGTTGGAGCGATGATGTAGGCGCGCTCGCGGTCCGCCTCGGTCGATCGCATCACTGTTCCTTTTGTACCAGGGTTCTCAGGTTCTCTTCGTGGATCTTGATTTGGGGCTCGTACTGACGCCGCAGTTCGCCGAGGAATTGGAAGAAGGCCGCATCGCGCTTCCGGCGCAGGGCCATGGCCCAGGCCCGAGTCGCGACCTCGGCGAAGGGCTTGGGATCGCTTCCGAGGGTCGATTCGACGACCCTGAACACGGAATAATAGCGGTTTGCTGACGCCGCACCACCGGGGGCCGACACCTTCACTTCGATGGGGCCCAGCAGGTCGCCCGGCGCGGCCCCCTGTGCGGCCTCGAACAGGGCCTCGTGCGCTTCTTTCTGATACCAATGAAGGTGGAATCGCCCGCTGTCTGGTATGGCCATGCGCCGCAGGGTGTGCTGCTGGGCTAGGTCCCGCAGATTCTCACCGCGCTCAATCCGGTCCCGGAGCGCGACCGCGTCTTCGCGTGTGGCGACCAAAATTTCGTCTAGCGTCAGGGCCTCTTGGGGAACGAATGTCTGTAGATTTTGGGCATAGAAGCGCCGCGCCTCGTCCTCATCTACTTGCACGTCGCCGGTCACCTTCTTTCTAATGACCGCCAGCAGGCGTTCCTCTTCTCTGGCTTGGTGCCAGGCGACCATCTCCGGCTCGCGGTCGATTCCGGCATTGCGAGCGGCCTGCGCGGCCAGTGCGCGGGGGACTAGGACGGAATCGGCAAACCAGCGCATCTGCGCCAGCACATCTCCCGCGAACTCCCGGTAGTTCTCTCGGGCCGAGTCCACGAACTGTCCCACTGTAATGGTGCCGCCGTCGAATTCGTAGAGTACCGTACCGCGTTCCGCCTCGGAGAACGCGTGTCCCTCGCTCTCCAGCCGCGCGGCGAGCAGCTCGAAACCGTCTGCTCGGGGACGCAGGTTCAGCGCATCCCGCAGTTCCCGGCCAAGCTCCATCGATCGCAGGCCGGCCTTCTCCCGGTGGAGTTCGGTCTCCACTATACTCCGCACCCGTTCGAGGGAAACAGGTGCTTCGTCCATGACTTGGAACACGCCGTAGGTGCCGCCCGGCAGGGGTATGGGTTCGGAGATCTGACCCTTCGCGAGCGGAAAGACCTTTTCCTGCATGATGGGCAGGGGCATCTGGTCCTTGGTGGCGTACCCCATGAACCGGCCGCCCTGCTCGGCCGTCGCGCGGTGGGTCGAGCGCTGCCGCGCCAACTCCCCAAAGTCGGCACCACCCTGTAACAGGCGCACGATCTCTTCGGCCTCTTCCCGGCTCTCGACCTCGATCTTGCCACCCATGACCGCGCGGTTGCGTCCAGTTTTCAGGTAGTGGTCGTGGATTTCCTGCTCTTCGAGCGCGATCTTCGCGTCCACTTCCCGGGCGAAGAATTCATTCACCAGCCGCTCGGTCCATTCGCGCTCCAGCTTGCGGCGCATGTCGCGGTCGCGGTCCCAGCCCCGCGCTGCCGCTTCCCGAATGAGGAGCTCCTTGTCGATCAGGGCCTGCAGATGCTGCCGTCGTCCTTCGATACCCGCCTCCTTGGCCCGCAGACTTTCGACTAGGCGTTCCTCAAATCGGTGCAACTGCGCGGCGTGAATGCGGGTGTCTCCTACCTCGGCTAGCACCGGGCCTTGAGCGTCTTCCTCGCAGCCCGACAGGACGATGCCCAAGGCTAAGGCGAGTGGCGCAGGTTTTAGTTTTATCATTCTCTCAATCCGGCATATACAGTGAGATAGGACAGGCCGCTCGTCTCCGTCCGGTCTTGCTGGTCGAACGAGTCGATCTTCCGGCGGTCCACCCGGATCCCAATCGTTGACATGAGCCGGTATCCCACATAGCTGGTGGCATTGGTTAGCTGTAGGGCGAGGGATAGCTCATTGAAATCGCCGGTGGGATCGCCCCGGTTCAGGCCAGCCACCGGGTCGTCTGCGAACGCCACCTCCTGCTGCGCGAAATCGCGGAAGATGACCTGCTCCAGGCCGATGATCACCGTGCTGTGGCTCAGCACCGGGATGTCCAGCCGCAGGGAGGCCATACCGGCCCACTCCTTGCGCTCGAATACCCGGTCGTTTAGGAGCCACTCCGTGTTGAACGGCGTGTCGTCTAGGAACAGTTCGTGCTTGACGCGCGGACGGAGCTGGATGCCGCTGCTTAGGGGATAAAGCCAAGCTAGCTTGTTGATCAAGCCGAGCCGCCGGGTGTGCTGCGAGATTTTCCGACCCTTCCGGTCCACGGTGAGCTGCTCCCGCTGCCGCAGCACCTCGTAGATCAGCTTATTCCCGGAGTTGACTCCGACATTGCCCCGACGCTCGAAGGCCAGCGACAGTTTGTTGACCCAAGTATTGGGCAGGCCCAGCGGATCCGGGATCGGCGTCATGCCCTCGTCCCTGAACCTTCCGTGCAGCCATTGGAAGAGGTCGTCGGCGATGTCGTCCTCGACTCGCTTCAACATGTTATAGACCGTCAGCTCGCCCACGTTGGGATAGCTGCGCTCGAACGCGAAAAGGGCATAGCTGCTCACATTGGTCTCGCCGGTTGAGGGGCGGCGCACGCGCTGGTGGCCCGCGGTGAGCTTGGCACTCGGCGCGATCCACGCACCGCCGTACACGTTGAATCCGCGGCGGTCGCGCTTGTACGGGTAGTCGGGTTCGTTGTCGTTTTCAAAACGGTCTCCCCAGCCGTTGTTGTTCATGTCGAGGCCGAAGAGATACTCGGGCCGATCCACGCTGTAGCGCAGGAAGGGCTCGGCGTAGTCGGGCACATTGTTGGGTCGCACTCGGGTGTTGTTCTGGTTGAAATCGGAGATAAAATCGTGGTTCTCGTCGAGGCCGGGAAAAACCGCCTCGTCCGCGTACCCCTCGAACACGCGAATGCTGTTCCGTTCGTCGGGTGTCCGGCCGTCGTCGAATCTGCGCTTTTGGTCGTTTTTGCGATCGTTGTCGTCGTTGTCGTCGACGAAGTCGTAGAGGTAGTTGGAATGGGCCTGCGGCGTGTCCGCGTAGTTGACCCGACCCGCTGAGTCTAGGAATCGCATGGTGGTCGAGTACTGGGCGTCCATGCCGAAGGCCTCGCCGAAGAGGTAGTACGGATAGAAATCCCTGGCCACGTTGACCATCCACGCTTCGGCGGCGGGATTGCCCCGAATGCCCGATGAGGTGGTGTGGGTGGTCTGGCTTACGTCGGGGTACTTGCGGTACTGGTGGTTCACATTGAACTCGCCGTAGAGCCTGAACCCGGCCAGATCGTCGGCCTCCACCGTAAAGCCGAGGATCTGGGTGGCGGTGGGCAGTCCGTAGTCAAAGACCACGGCACCTAGATTGGAATGGTCCTGCACATTCCCCGGTGCCCGCACCATGGTCCTGAACACCGGGCGCGGTTCGAAGATGGCGTTGTCGGTGTGCTGGTCGGAAGTGACTTCCACCTTGTAGTCGTTGCTCAGGACCAGCCGGAACCGGACTTTGCTGATGTTGTTGACTGCATCGGCGAGGGACACCACCGTTTCCAAGTCATCGAGGACTGCCGGGTCCGGATCCGCCAGCACGTAGTCCAACCGGATCCGCCCCAGTTCGCCGCCGCCTTCGGCTATTAGGGAGCCATCCCGGGGGATGCCGCCCGAAATTCTAGGATGGAAGCCGATCTGGCTGCCCACTAGTACCGTGTCCAGCTCTCCTATCCGGGTCGTAATCTCGATCTCGTGGGCGAACAGGGCGGGACCGCCTTCGCCGTCTGCCGGGGAATCGTCGGTAATCCGCACGGTGATCCGGTTGATGCGTGCGCCCGACTGGTGAGAGCTCAGCCTGCCGGTCAAAGGACTCCCGTCGAAGGGCACAGTCGAGCTCCGACCGTTGTGCGCGTTCACGAAGGTGCCGCCGATGCGCACAAAGTCGGCCAAATTCCCGACGACTCGGAGACCGGTGAAATTGGTGAATTCGTCGATGAAACTGCGCGCTGGCAGGAACAGCGGGACATTGATTCTGGACATGAGGGCTGTGGCCGAGACATAATCCGACATATAGTCGAATTGGACCCCGTTGAAGGCCGTCTTGCGAAAGGTCATGGGTGTCAGGGTCGTGCCGATCTCGTCGCCGATGCTCACGCGGAAGTGATGTTGCCCCTTGGCGTCTGCAGAAACTACGAGGGAGCTGAAAAGGTCCTTGTAGCGGTCGGTCTTGTGGAGCAGGTTCCCCTCAGAAGTCCGGGGCTGGCTCTGCTGCCAGTCGTAGATCAGCCAGCCTCGGGTCAGGAGCCGGCCGTAGAGGTCGTAGTGATTGTCGCCCTCCTGATCGGTGGATAGGTAGCGCAGGTAGCGCTCGTGGGCGTAGTTGGTTCCCGCCTCCCATTGCCAGCGGTAGTGGTTGGCGACCTCTTGGGGCATGTACCATTTCTTGAGGGACGGAACGAAAGAGTCCGTGCGCAGGCTGGGAGCCGCCGAGTAGTAGATCGCCCGGCCGCTCTCGCGGATTCCGAGGCGATTCCCGTAGTCCGACTGGGCTGCGCCGGGCGCGACGGCCAACGCGACTGCGAGCCCGACGAGGATGAGGATTCGGGACTTGGGCCGCACGGTCCGCACTTGGGGGGACTTGTTCATCACAGTCCAGCATATACGGTTATGAAGGTGGTGCTCAATTCGCGGCCCCGGTCTTCCTTCACGGATCTTCCCTCGTTACCGGCGGCGATGAACTCGTCCCAGGCCCGGGTGTAAATGATGCCGAACTGGGTGGTCAGGGTATAGCCTTGGTATTCCCGGACGTTGGACCACTGGGCGGCTAGCACTAGGCTGCGGGAGTCACCCGTGGCCCCCACTCGGTTGGCGACGAGGGCTTCCTTCTCGTCTAGCATCAGGTCCGCAACCCGGTGGTACTCCAGCCCGGCCTCGAGAGACGACGCGCTCAACATGGGATGCCGCAGCAGCAGGGTGCCTGTTCCCGTCCACTCCTCGCGCTCATCGCCCTCTAGGATGAAAGGCGCTTGGTTCAGGTACTCGCTCTTGATCTTGGGTTGGACCTCAAGGCCGCGGACGCGGTAGGTGTAATCCGCTTTGTTGATAAGCCCGAAGAAGTGGGTGCGTTTTTCGAGGATCGGGCCGACGCCCCGCTCGTAGGCGTCTCCCTGCTGAGCATACAGGTCGTACTTGATTTTGGTCCGGGTTTTCAATTTGCTCACCGGGCGATAATCCAACTCTAGGTAGGTCGAGTTCACCCAAGTGTCGCGGGCCGGAAGCACGTCCTCAATGTTGGCTAGGTTGCCGGTGGCCAGACCGAGATAAGGAGTCATCTGCCGGCGGTCATCGGGGATGGTGTCCCTAGTCCGCTTGAGCATATTGTAGACCCGGATCGCGCCGAATCGGGGATAGTCGTGTGCAAAGGTGATCAGCCCGTAGGTCGTGTGGTTCTTGCGTGCGGAAGACAACGAGTTGACCCGCAGAAGCCCCAGTGTGGCCCTGATGTCGGGCGTTACAAAAGCGCCACCGTACACGTTGTACCCCTGCTGGTCTGTCTTGTAGGGGTAGTCGGCCAGATCGTCGTTCTCGAAGCGGTCCACCCAGTTGTTGTTGTTCAGGTCGATGCCGAAGAGGAACTCGGGCCGGTCTGAATAGTAGCGGAAGAAGGGCTCCTCATAGTCGGGGATGCGATTCGATAGAATGGCGCTGTCGTTCTGATTGAAGTCCGACACAAAGTCGTTGTTCTCGTCCCAGCCCGGGAACACGTTGGCATCGCCGGAGCCCTGCTCGAATCGGGCCCAGTCGGAAATCCGGTCTTGGTCGTCATTGTCCTCGACGAATTCGTAGAGGTGCCGGGTCGAATGGTCGTAGAGGATGTCTCCTTCGCTGTTTACGAGGTACGCCGTAGTGGAGTAGTCGGGGTCTAGGCGAAAGGCCTCGCCGAAGGCGAAGAACGGGTAGGCCACCTTCGACACGTTGACCATCCACGCCTCTGCCTCCTTGGAATAGCTGGACAGGTCGCGGCCTGTTTGGGCTAGGCTGGGGCTGGGGAACTGGTGGTAGGAGCGACTGATGGCCAGTTCGGCGTAGGCATCAAACCCCATAACCTCCTTGACGTCTACGGTGAATCCGTAAACCATGTTTGCCGTGGGCAAGCCGTATTCGAAGACGAGTCGGGTCTGGTTGGAGTTGTCCGGCACATTGCCTTCGGCCCGGGCCACTTCAAAGAGCGCCGGTGCCAGCTCGTCGATATCCTCGCCGCTGAGCGGCAGGTTGGGCATGGGGCGCAATCCGGTCTGACGGTCGGACCATATCTGGATGCGGTAGTCGTTGGCCACCACTAGATCGAAGGTGATCTTCGCGATGGTGTTCGGCCGCGGCCCGGTGTAGGCGATGTCGGTGAAGTCGTAACTGATTACGATCTTCTCGTCCCCGTCCGCGCTCTGGAAGCCCTCGTGGTGGAAGCCGCCGCTGACCACGGGCCACGCGGCCGGATCGGTCACCATCGCCCGCTGGCGGATCTCCTCCCGCCGCCCGGTGGCCGGGTCTTCCGTGGTTATGATGATCTCGTGCGAGAACAGGGCCGCGCCGGCCACGCCGTCGTCCGGTGAATCATCGCTCAAAACAAGGGCTAGGCCGCGCACTGGAACCGCCCCTTGGTTGGCAGCGAGTGTGCCTTTGAGCGGATTCCGCTCGAAGGCGTCCTCAAAGGTCGTGGAGTTGTGGGCGTTGACCATAGTCGCCCCCACTTCCACGAAGTCTCCAACTTGGGCGACGACCCGCCCTCCCATCAGGTTGGTGCCATTAGTCACCGTCACGGGCGCGTTCTTGGGCGTGGTAGTGGCGATCGGAAAGCTGATTCGAGAAAACAGCATCGTGCCGCGGTACTTGTCCGCGGCGAAGTCCATCTGGATGCCGTTGAAGTTGGGTTTGGAGAAGGTGAGCGGCGTCAACGCCGTTCTGATCTGATTCCCAGCCGTTATGGCATAGTGAAATTGGCCCTTGGAATCCGAACTCACTAGGACGCTGCTGAACCAGCTAGCGAACCTCGGATCCTTGTAGAGCGAGGAGCCGAACTGTCCGGGCTGACTCTGATTCCAGTCATAGACCAGCCACCCCCGGGTCAGGTAGTTGCCGTAGAGATCGTAGAAGGGGTCGCCCTCGCGGTCGGTGTTTACGTAGCGCTGGTACTGTTTGCGGGCATAGTTGGAATACTCCCACTGCTGCCAGCCGTACAGCTCGTACAGCTCTTGGGGCACATACCATTTCTTGATGGCCGGATCCAAGGCGTCGTAGAGGACCCCAGGACCCCTCGGTTCATAGGTTATCTCCCCCCCTCGTCGCTGTCCGAGCAGCCGGCCGGAGGACTGACCGCACACCTCAGATGCCTGCATCGCGGCGATGAGCACGCACATACTCAGTACTCCCGCCGCCTTGCCGGTCGTCAACATGGAGAGACCCTCTCTCGGTGAAATCGCCATATCAGTTTTAGTACACCACTTGGACCGCGGTGGTGGCCGTCGCAGCGCTGGCGACGCTATGCACATCTACGTGAGCCAGATAGATCCCGGGCGGCACGAGCTCGCCACTGCCATTGGTCCCATCCCATGGGATCGACCAGTGCCCGTCTCCCTGCTCGCCGGAGAAGAGGCGGCGAACCAAGTGGCCAGCTAGATCGAACACGCTCACCTCAACGGGCACCGGACCGATTACCCGCGACAGGTCGTAGGAGATGTGGGTCCGGTCGTTGACCCCGTCGCCGTTGGGGCTGAAGGGCCGCGGTACGGCCCGGGTATTGATCAGGATGTCGCCGCCCGCAAGGGGCACATCTACCGACAGCACCCGCGCATCTGCCGTTCCCACCGGAGGAAAGGGGGCGTCCTCGGGGCCGAGTTGGGCCGCGTTGCCGGCGAGGATCTTCTGACCGATGGTCCCGGTCCCGGTGTTGCCAGCCCAACCGGGGAAGGCCGTCCCGTATCTGAGAACGCGGCAGCGAAACCGGATTCTCAGGACGGTAGCTTGGTCGGTCTCTAGGTCGCTAGCCGTTATGGCCGGGAAGCGCACCCGGAACCGCCGTTCCTCCACCGCCTCGACGCCGAAGTCGGCGGCCGGATCGGTGGGCAGTGCCGACGGGCTCAGATCCCAACTGGAGAAATCCGCCGCCTCAATGCGGCCGTCGTGGAAGAGGACTTGGATCGAGTCGATCTCTTCGACCCGGACCGGCGTGGCGATCTCAAAGGTGTCGAAGCCGCTGTCTTGGCCCGGTCGTATCCGGGTCGGCATGACCGCGTAGGTGAAGGTTGCCGGAACGCCCAGCTCGACCTGACGAGGGTAAATCTCTCCGACGATTCGCTCGGCCGCCGGTGGGAACACCGTGAAGGCCAGCGGCCCAACCCCGGTCGCTGCCTCCAAGTCCCGGCTCGCCAGTTCGACTCGAACCTGAAAATAGCGCCGTGGGGCCGGCGTGCTGATGACCGCCCCAAGCTGCTCGTCATGGATGTTATCGACTGTGATGCCGCTGGTGCCCTCTTGCCCATAGGGAGCCGACCACGGCGTCCAGGCGTCTGGATCGTCCCGGATCTCGCCCCGTGGGCTCAGGCCGCGATAGTCCTCTAGGCTCAGTGCTACTTGGTTTTTCTCTGCCAACGGCAGCGCCCGGTAGGCTCGCAGTGCATCGAGCGGCTCTAGGTCATCTAGGGCAATCTGCTCCCCCTCGGCCGTGGTGACGACCGCGCCCTCCTTCCAAGGGAGATTCACCGAACCGCCGGGACCGGGGCGGGTGAATTCCAGCGGCGTATCGTCGTGCCCGGCGCGCGTCGAAATGCGGGCCTGTGCCATCCCTGCGAGCCCCAGGCTCTCCTCGATCCAGCGGATCTTGCCCCACACGCCCCAGTTGTCCCCCAGATCGTAGACATTGGAGATGTATTGGGCCTCGGGCACAAACCCCGTCCCGAACACCCGAAATTCGGCGATTTCAAAGCCGATAGACGTCTGCGACCGCAGGCGCAGGAAGCGCAGGTACTGGGGAGGAATCCGCAAGTCGACCACGGGTTGGTCGTTCTGCAACTCCAGCTTGAAGCTGGTCATCACCGGCCTGCCGGACTCGTCTCTGTCATTCTCGCTGCCGTTGTTGACCAGAAGCTCGTACGCGCGCAGATAGTCGTTTTGGAAAGGAAAGTCGGGCGCTGCGAAACCTGGGGCGTTGCGCGGAAAGAACTGGATTCGGTTCACCCCGAAGCGTGCGCCCAAGTCAAAGTCGAGCATGGCCCCGAAGGCGAGGACCTGTGGCCCCTCGGCCTCGCTCTTGCGGGTGAAAGCCGTCTCGAGATCGCCGTCCACCATCAGCAGCAGCTCTTCGGCGAGGCCGAGCGTCAAGAGGTTCGGCGAGGTCAGGGTGGCTCCGGCCGCGATATTGCTGGTGGAGTCGGCTCGCTGGGGGAAGATCCAGCCCGGTTTGCCGGGAAAGTCGAAGTCCACCACATCGCCTGGGGTGTTGGTGATCGCGGCCTCGTCGATACTGATCTGCGCCGCGGCCGGGATCTCTCCACCGCCGCTGTTCCAGGGTTGGCCATTGGTGCCGCCCAGCACTCGGCTGTCGGCAGCCAGATTCTGGACCACTAGACAGAATGTCCCGAGCACGCCTAGGCTGAGGCTGATCCGCTGCATTCTCACTCGATAGACCCTGGCATCAATACGCTACGTGGACCACGCGGTGCACCTTGCGGCTCGATACGTCCGTGTCTGCATCCACCTCGATTTCCAACAGGTAGATCCCGGGGGGCACCAGTCGGCCGCTCTGGTCGTGGCCCGACCAGCGGACCGCGTACGATCCGCTCGCGAGGGGACGCCGCTCCTCCCACGTCCGCACCAGACCGCCGCCCAGATCGTAGAGGCGGGTCTTCACCGCGCGCTGCCCGGTGAGTCGGAGCACCGAGAACTCGAACCGCGCTTCGTCGTTGATCCCATCGCCGTTCGGGGTCAGGATCGGAGCAGTGATCGTCAACGGGCCCATCACTCGTTTGTCTGCCAACGGCCCGCGCAACAACATCCCCTGACTCGCGGCTAGGGCGGTAGCATCGCCGGGATCGACCCGTTGCCATCGATTGGCCTCGGACGAAGTTCCCAGTTCCGCCTGCAGGACAGCGCCGGGGCGGAACAGGGTCGTGGTGAACCGCACTTCGATCAGATCGACCTCGGGGCCCACCGCCGAATCTAGGCGCACCCACAGCGAATCCGATCCGGTCGGAACCTGCTCCAGATCGGCTGGTCCCAACTCGGTCACCGGGCCGGCGTCCCACTGTGACTCCCGGCCCATGCGGAGGAGTTGCAGATCGAGGTCCACCCCGGGAGCGTACAGGCGAATCTGGTCCATTCCTGGACCGTTCCGCAGGAACTCGGCTTTGACGAACAGGGACAGGGTGTCGGTGGCACCCAACTCGGATACCAAGCCCGGCTCGAGTTCGCCTAGGGCCTGCTGGGCTAGGGGATCGAGGAAGTTCAGCCGAATCGACCGCAGGGAAGCCGCCTGTTGCGGATCACTGGTCTTCAGCCAGGCCTGGAGCATGAGGTACGCTCGCGGGCTTGGCGACGTGATGGGGGCCCCTGAGAAGTCGTATTCCTCGCTCCAGTCGCTCCAGTCACCCCCGGCCACCTGCTCGGTCACGATCTCGACATCCTTCTTGGCGAATTTGTTCAGCTTGTTGTACTGCTCTTCCGTTATCTCGCTACCGTCCTTCTTGAAATAGCGGAGGACGTCGGCGAGTTGGTTGCCGGTCCGGCTGCGCAGCGCGATGGAGGTTCCCGGGGGCGTGTCCCCCTCCCACTCGATCGAACTCAGCGTCCGGGCGCCGTCCAGCGTGATCAGGGGCGACGTGAGTGAGGCGCGAGGCTGGTATCCCTCGCCGTAGAATTGGATCTCCCGCGTGTCTGCGTTGCCTCCCGCTAGGCCGCCGGAATAGGGAATGCTGATGTAGCGGGCGACCGTGGGTTCGAATACGTTGGCGTGGTAATCCATGCCGCCGTCGCCCCCGAGTGCTTGGCTGGTCCAGGCTAGGGAGCCTTCAGGGGTCAGACTGCCGTCCGAGGTTTGGATTTCGTACTGGGTTATGGGCCCCCAGTACCCTGCGTTCAGGAAGAACATTTGCACTCGATCCACCCAAAAAAAGGCACCTAGGTCGAAGAAGAAGAGGCGCAGGGCGGGCGTGCGGACAGTGGTCCCGACCGTCGTTTCGTACAGGCCGTCCACTAAGCTGGTGACTACGGTGGTATCAATCTCTATCTTTTGCGCCACTCCCCGGCGGGCGGCCAACCCCAAGGCGATGTTCTCGCCTATTGTCCGCACTTCCATCGCGGCCAGACGAGGACGCTCGCGGCGGAAGTAGCGGACCTCGCCACGCGACCCCGCGTCGATCGCCTCGTAGATCTCCGGCTCGACCCGGATGCTCCCATCGGCCACCTTCTTATAGTAGTCCACCGTCCCTCGACGGGCGGGCTCCAAGGCGTCGTAGGCTTCGCGGGATACTTCGGCACCTCGCACCGAGTCACTTTCCGTCACCACGAGCTGGACGTAGCGGATTTGGTCTCCCCGCCAGTGCAGGTCGCGGGCGTCTCCTGACGGCTCCAGCTCGATGTCGAAGACGCGTTGGCTCTTATTCGCGCCCGGACTCGCGTAAACGACGACGTAGCCCTTGACATCCCTCAGCCCCTGCTCGGGACGCTCGCCATCCGAGGTCAGCAGGGTATATTGGAGAAAGGGATCGCCGAGATCTTCATCGACAAAGGTTAGGAGGATGCGAGTCGCGGTCACGATTCGCCCCAGATCCAACTCGAACCACCAGTCGCGCAGTGGCTGGTCTGGGTCGGGCTGCCAGTACGAGGTCAAATCGCCGTCAAGGAGGTTGGCTACCCCGGCCGCATTAGTGCCGGCCCGCACTGCATCCAGCACGTCGACGTCTTCAGCCTTGACTCCTTTGGGTGGGTTCCGCTTCAGGTGCTCGACAAGGTCCTGGGTCGCGTCGATATCCTTGGCGACAAAGTTTGGTCGGGCCGCGTTCCCCGGGGCGAAGAACTCCACTGTGCCGACGGGGAACTCCCAGGTTTTCAGGTGGCGGCCTTCTACCACGATCTGGTTGCCGCGGATGACGTACCCCTGGCCCCAGACCGCACTGCCACACAGGAGCCAGAGAGCCAGCGCCGTGCTGATCCTGCCGTTCATGTTGCTACGCCTCTCTCCCATTTGGGCAGTCCTCGTGGGCAATTCAAGGGATTGACGGCTTTGCCGGCCCACAGCCGACAAGCAGCGCCTCAATAAGCCACCGCGATCAGGCGGGTTCCGCTGTCGCGACCTCCTTCGCGACCGACCGCGACCCGGCATACGTAGAGCCCCGGCGGCACTAGCTGGCCGCGGCTGTCCCGTCCATCCCAAGGCTGGATGTACTGACCCGAATGGTCCCGGCCCACATACACCTCCCGCACTAGCCGGCCCGACATATCCCACACCCCCACCTCCACTAGCCGGTCCTCGGTCAACTTCAGTAGGTCGTACTGGATCGCCACCGCGTCGTTGATGCCGTCTCCATTGGGCGTAAACGCGGCCGGCTCGACCTGTAACCCGGCCACAATCGACGCGCCCAGCGACAGCGTCTCGACCGACAGACGGTTGCCGTCCAGCCTGTTGGTCGCATCGCCGCCCCGCACCGGTTGCCAGACCTCCTCTGGTGCCTCGCTGTCGAAAATGCGGCCTTGGAAGGTCGCCGCATACCGATACACCTCGCCCCGCAGCCGAACTTGGAGCAACTCACCGCTCTGGTCCACCGCCAGCCGTGGAAAGCTCACCACCACCCGGTCCTCGGTGCGCAGGCTGTCTACCTCCGTGAAGGCCACCGCCGCTCCCGCCACCTCGACTTCGACCACCTCCACCACTCGGCCCCCCTGAAAGCGCAACTCGAGGCTGTCGAAACCCCGATCCTGCAGCGACAAGGTGGGCCGCACCGCGTACGTGAAGTCGGTTAGCTGCGAAGCCGCGGCCTGCCACGGGTCCACCTCTCCCACCAGATCCGTCGCCGCTGGCGGCGACGAGACCGCGAATTCGAGGAAGTTTACCTGCCCGCCATCCAGAAAATCACTGGCGAAGTCAAGCGAAAACTGCACGTAGTTGCGCGGCCGCGGTGCCACCATCGGCACCCCCAGACTGTCGCCAAACGAATACGGTGCCGACCACAGGTCCCAGTTTGCCGCGTCGTGGGTGATGCGGCCTTTCTCTTTTTCCTTCAGCTTGTCGTACTGCGCTCGGGTCAGCGGCGAGCCGTCCGACCCATACGGCACCTCCTCGTCGGCGCGGAAGGTCCGCCGCCAGTACCGGGACGGCTCGGGATCGTCGCCGCCATGGCTGCGGATCGATACCCGGGCCGACTCGTCTTGGCGGCCCGACCAGCGCACCCAACCTAGGCTGGAGGGAGCACCCAGCGGAATGGTGTTCGAGGTATAGCTGGCGAACGGCACATATCCCTCGGCGAACACCTCCATCTCCGCAATTTCCCACGCCTGCCGCTGAAACGGGTTCAGCCACAGCGCTAGCTGTCGCACTGGCGTTCGGTCTAGGGGGATTTCCACCACCGGGCTCTTGTTCTCGGTGATCTCCGCCACCAGATTGAAGTCGAGTTTGGTGCCGACGAGTTTGCGCTGGAATGCTAGGTGAGATCGGTTCGGCGTTCCCCCGTGGGGTTGGCCACTGCCGGTGGCGATAGCGATGTGCTCGATGTAGTTGGGGGAGCCGGGACGCGGCGACACCCGCACCCGGTTCACCGGGAACAGGCCGCCTAGGTCGAAGTACAGGGTGAAGCCGGTGATACCGCCCCCCGGACTGTAATCCGACAGCGACGCATTGTGTACTAAGAAGAAGGTGGTGAAGTCTCCATCGGCGACCACGTCTAGGGTCGGGTCGCGGCCATAGCCCGAGTAGCGCTCGGTCATCAGGAAGCCGCCCCGTTCTTCCACCGTGGATAGGATGCTCTCGTCGCTGCCGTAGTAGTAGGGGGCTAGCACTCCATCTAGGTTGACGCTGTCGAAGTCGCCGGCTTGGGCAGGGTCCACATCGGCCCAACTCAACTGCTCGAACTCGACGCGGCCGTCTGCTACCTCGGGCAGCAGGGGAAAGCTAGCGTAGTCCTCGCCGCCCAAGCGATAAATCTTGACTGCATCTGCCGGACGCCACATCCCCGCGCTCGCCACCAGGCACAAGAGCAGGCCTGCCAATCGCGCTCTTGCCAAGATGTCACCCTCTTGTGGTGTGTGGGCCCAACCCGCGTGTATCGTTGGGCTGATTATTAGGGAAGGGGGGATGTGAGACCACATCCCCCCTTCCTTCGTGTTATGGAGCTTGAACCGCTAGTAGCGAACCTACTCGCTGTCCGCTACTCCCCGAACGCAGCCTTGATACGGCCCCAACTCTCGGCTTCGACTGCCGTGCCAAAATCGACTTCCTCCAATGGAGCCAGCAGGAAGTCGGTGGCTACCGCGGCGGTTTCCCAGTAGGTTCCCTCGCCATTCAGGACGTACTGTACGGCCTCGTTGTTGTCCATATTGTCATAGTCGCCGATCATCCAGTTCAGACCGATGATCTGACCTTCTTCCATGTCGTGTACCACACTGCCGTCCGGGTCATCCCACTGCAGGTTGTCCCACAATGTCATCATCCACTCTGCCTTGCCGGTGACGTCGGCGGCGTTGAGCACGACGGAATCCGACGAGTACCCTTGGGCGGCGTACGGCGGGTTGCCAGCCCAGGTAGCTTGGCTATGCCAGAACCAGTACCACGCTGTCTCCTCGTTGTTCATCGACGCCGGATCGATGTCCGGGAGGCGGAAGTGGATGTTTTGGGCGAAGCGCCCGCGGTCCTCGGCTTCGTCCGCCCAACTGCGTTCGCCGCCGTGGTCCCCGTCAACGCTCATTTCGAAGGTGTCGGGCAAGGGAGGAGGGCTACTTTCGATACCGGAGACGTCTCGCTTGCGGAAGTTGTCGAACAACTCGTGGTGCATGTAGAGACGGTCCTGGCTGGCGCTATAACCGACGATGACCTTGCTGTTCAGACTGGACAGGTCGGTCCACTTCTCGCCGGTTGTGGACGTGTAGAGTTCTGGCCCGATCCAGTAGTCCTCGGGAACCACGGCCCACTCGGACAGATCCCCGTCCAGAGTCGGCTCGGCACCCGCCGGAAATTGGAACGCGAGCAGGACTTGGTCCTCTGGCACATGACTATAGGCGGAAAAGGCAAAGCCCACAGTCAGGCACAGAGCGATAAGCGTAGCTTTCTTCATTGTGTGGAACCTCCACGATGATGATTCTCCGACCCCAGACGCTCTGGGGCCGCAGGAATCGGGTTGTATGCGCGTTTGTGGTAATGTATAGACTGGTCTTAGGTCTGGGCAATAAAAAAACGAGACCGACCACACTCGCTATGGGGCCAGCCGTGCCATGCGTGCCTCTAGCGCTGCAAGCTGACGGGTATCTCCCCGCCAGTGGGCGACCGCCAGCCGGTATGCCCGCAGTGCCGCATCCACTTGGCCCGTCTGTTCGTATGCCTTGCCGAGCGCGTAGTGGGCCTTCGCGCTGGTGGCGTCCAACCTCTTCACGGCCTTGAACACCGCGATCGCCCGGTCGTAGGCTTGCTGGCGGAGGTAGAACTGTCCGAGGCTCAGGCGAGGCTCGACCCAATCCGGTCGGTGGCGAATCGCTGCCTTGTAGGACTGCTCGGCCTGATCTAGGCGACCCTGAAGTAGCCCCACGTTGCCTAGGGCGTGGTGCGCCTTGGCAAAAGTCGTGTCTACTTGTAGGGCCTGATGGAAAGACCGACGAGCTTGGTCCAGACGCCCTCCCCGGGCCTCGACATAACCGATGGTGAAGTGGGCCTCGCAGGCCTCGCGCTGATCCGGGGCTTGGGCGATCACCTGACGGGCCAGTGCCACCGCTTCGTCTAGGTCGCCCTGATTCAGGTGGGCGTGGCTCAATCCTGAGAGGGCTCTGACATGCTCGGGCTGGCGCTCTAGGACCGCCCGGTACATGCCGATGGCCTGGTTCCACCGGCCGAGCTCGCCGTAGGAGCGCCCCGCCGCCAGATAGGAGTCTAGGTCGCCGACGGCCTGATTTACCTGTTTTTCCACGGCTTGCACTTGGGCGGCTCGCTGGTTCAGCTCGGCAAAGCGGTCGAGCAGTATCTGAGCTTGTTCCTCGCGCCCTTGGGCAGAGTAGAGATTGGCCAGACTGTAGTATGCCTCGGGATAGGCCGGGTCGATCTCAAGAGCCCGGCGCAGCATTCCCTCGGCCTCCTCGTAGCGCTCCGGGTAGGTATAGAGTACCCCGAGTTCCCGGTGGGCCTCCTTGTTGTCGGGATCGAACCTGACCGCGCGTGTCAATAGCTCCGCGGATTCTGCCCGGCGTCCCTGCATCCGGAGGAGCCGGCCCAAGGCACACAGCGCCTCAGCATCGGTCGAATCGGCCGCCACGGCCCGCACCAGGGCCTCTTCGGCTCGTTCGTACGCCCCTTGCTCTTGGTGCAGACCGGCCAGAAGACGGTACGAAGGAGCTGTGCCCGGATCGATGCGCACGGCCTCTTCCAACAGGGCGACCGCCTCCCGGTGGCGTTTCATTTCTCCGTAGGCCACGGCCAGATTGTGGTAGGCCAGAACAAGGCTCGAATCTAGGCGAATGGCGGTCAGATACGCGGTTTCAGCCGAATTCCTGCGGCCCAGTTTCATGTAGGCCGTGGCCAGATGGCAGTGGGCTACCGCGGAGAGGGAGTCTAGGGTCACTGCCTGCTGATACGCGGCGAGTGCGTCGCGGTACCGGGCTTGGCGGAAATAGGTGTGCCCGAGCGTGAGGAGCCGGTTTCTCTCTGGGTTCGGTGCTGGTGATTCGGGTGCCTGACACGCGCCCAGCCAGATTGCCAACAGGGCAGCGGCGGTGCGGCGAAACACAACTGCGTACGTCAGATGCATCGCGCAGTTTTCCGTTGGATCACGGGGTTGACCGGGGGCGACGTGGCGTGAGGAGGGCTGGAGTCGAGGGAAGAGAATTGCCACCCGTGGACGTCTTCGCGTCGCCGACCGAATATAAGCCATCGGCACCAGCCCCAACAACTTGAGTGCTGGTGTCAGCAGGGCCGTTTCGTCGGCCTTGTTGACCAAGGCACCCGCTGGCTCGGTCAATCTGGCCTCGCCAGTTTAGGCGATTGACGCGATTGACGCGTCTGGTGCCGATCTATAGTATGGCAGATAGGCACCCGCGCGGGGCAGGGACGACGCCTAAGACAACCCCAGCAGGCCGCGGCGACACCCCGAGATGGAGCAGAGCGTGACTTGGCAGGAACGAGCAGCAGGCGGATCTGAAGCGGCATGGCATCGACAATCAGACTGAGCGGCGGCTCCTTCAGGGGCCTCCTCCTCGACAACGAGGCGAACGCCGACCGCCAGGGGAGCGGCTTCACCCCTCTGTGCCATCTGCGCTACCCGGACCAGAATCTCTATCGGGACGACGCCGTCGGTCTCAACTTTGAGCACATCATGAACGGCGCGGCGGCCGACGCCGCCCGCTCGATGTTTACCCCCCGGAAGGACCGCTGTCTCCTCCTCTCCCACGCTCCCGGCGAAGCGTCGGTCTGCCATCCGGCCGCCGACTCCTCCTGGGGGATCGAGAGCGCGATGCGCTATTGCCTCGGGCCGGACTGCGTCGATATGGAGTTTACCGCCCGCCTGACCGACGAACGATGCGCTCCGCTTGGGTACGTCGCCTTCATGTGGGCTTCCTACATGAACCGCACCTGCGGCCGGGCGATCCATTTCTACGGGACCTGCGAAGGGGAGGAAGGCTGGATCCGCTTCGGCGAAGACCTGCCGGAGGGCCGCTTTGAGACCGGTACCGTTGCCCACGCCTCGGTCGATCTCCTCCCGTGCGAAGAAGGGGCCGAAACCCTCAACATCGTCGAAGATCCCCGCAAGCGCTTCCTGCTGCCGTTCTACTACGGTCTGGCGGATGGCGACGGCGACCTGTCGAGCGCGGGCGACCGGATGGTCTATGCGATGATGTTCGATCAGGAGGCACCCATCCGCTTCGCCCTGTGGAACTTCATCCGGGACGAACGCGGCCGGCCGGACCCGCACAGCCCGGCTTGGGACTGGCAGTACGTCATTCGCGCCCCGGAGATCGGCCGAACCTACCGCTACCGGGAGCGGCTCCTGTACCGACCGTTCGTCGATCGGGAAGCGGTGCGGCGGGCGTATGAGGAGTGGATGGCCGAACTATAGCGCTTCGACCTTCACCACGGCGGGGCCAGACTCGGCTCGTGGACGAAGCGCTTCATGCCCAGCACGAGTCGGGCCTGGGTGCGCGGCGGCAGAGCCAGCGCGAACGTCTTGCCGTTCACCGGAACGCGCTGGGGTGCCCCTGCGACCTCGACCTCGGTGAACTCGTGTTCTCCCATGCCTCCCGCTTGGATCAGCACCTCCCGGCGCTCCGTTGGGCTTACGTTCACCACGGTCAGTTCGGCCCGGTCGTCGCTCAGCCCCGACACCAGCGCGGCCACGTCGGGCGGAAGCCCCGGACGACGGCGCTGGGCGTCGAAGTGGCGCAGTCTCGTGACCAGCAGGCCCCCGTTGTAGTGGGGAAGGGGGGCACCCATGGTGAGTTGCACCAAGCCTTCACAAGTAACGGGATTTCGCTGCTGGAAATAGGCGTCGTTATAAGTCGCCGGGTCCTGCTCATCCTGTGCCATGAAGTCGAGGCGCGCCTGCACCTGGCTCAGATTGTGTTCGAGGATCCGCTCTGGATACTCGGGGAACTCGCCGTGTAGGTAGGCCATCCAGCCCCAGTCGTGCCCGCCCTGATCCTTGGTGTGGTGCCACGAGTTGACGGCGAACGGATCGCCCGACCGCTTGCGGGTCTGCTCGAATCGCTGTGAATCGGACCGGGCCATCGACATGCACCACAGATGGGCGATGTCGGACGGGTACATGGGCATGAACTCGAACCAGCCGTCTTGTTGCAAAGTGGTGCCGTCTTCCTTGCGGATCGGGTACCACATCCACTCGCCCAGCTCGTAGTTGACCAGTCCGGGATCATCGTACTTGTGGGGCACGTAGAGCTGATCGTCGCGCTCGATTCCGCGGGAAATGAGGACATCGATCTGCGACCGCGGAAAGTCCATGTATTCCAGTCGGCGCGTCAGCAGGGCGCAGTTCTGGGCTGCGACCCCCACGGCCTGTCCCACGCTGTGCCAACCGTGGGGCCAGGCCCAGCCGTAGCTCGATCCATACCACTTGCCGTTGGTGTGTTCGCCCACGACACCGGAGAGGCCGACGTTATCGGGCACGATGCCGCCGTTGGCGTCGGCGCGCTCCATCCAGGCCTCGGTGTATTCGAGGACCCAGTCGCGGTACTTCCCGTCCGCCGTCAGCAGGTAGGCGTTTGTCCCTAGGGTGGTCGCTAGGAGGTTGACTACGGCGTCGCCTCGGCCCATGCGGTCGCGCATGGCATGGCCCAGCCGCTCGGACAACTCGGGACTACTTCGCACCGCGTCGTGATTGGTGCATCCCGGCACGTCGTAGAAGGGCAGGTTGTACCCTTCATAGGGCCAATGCGGCCCTTCCTCAAAGGCCCAGTAGGCCGGCCCCTTGCTGCCGTTTCTCGCGCACCGGATGATCCGGTGTTCTGGGTCGTAGTTGGGTGCCTCCTGATCCTCGCCGAGGAACAGCCCAGCGAAGCGCTGAGCTCGCTTGATGTTGGCCCTGTTGGTGGGATCGGCCATGCAGAGCATGTAGAACAGGTAGTTGCCCTCGCCCTGATGGAACCAATCGTAGCCTGGCTGGTACTCCCGCACCACCATGGGATAGCCGTGTCCCGTGCCGTGCTGGCTCATCTGCTCATTGATGACGTCGAATTCCCGCTGGGCGTCGGATAGGAAATGGTCGCTACCGCCGAGCAGGTAGAAGAGCGGCCAGTTGTGGAAGCTCTCGTAGCAGTCATCCAGCGCGTCGATGCTCTCGAAATCGGGACTGGGAGGCCAGAGCAGGCGTCCGTCCGGATGGGTGTACCTTTCGAGCGCCTGTGGAGCGGCGTCTTCGATTGCGTCGAAGAGTTGGCGCTGAAGCAGGGCCCACTTCGGTGGTGTCTGGGCCGATTCGCGCGCCTCTAGGGAGACTGCCATGGTTACTCTCCTTCCGTTTTGGGCTGGTACCGCTCGATGATCAAGGTATGCGCACGGGACGCAATTCCTTATTCTCCCAGCGAGTTCTTACTTGGCCAAGCCCCGCTTGACCTTCCGCTCAAACTCGTGCATCTCATCCACTCCGTCTAACACGCCGATTTCCATGTTGAACTCGCGCACCTCGCCCGGTTCGATGTACTGCAAGGTCCCGTGCTTGCGGTTCCAGGCGCGGCCGAGCACTGAGCAGTTGCCCGGCTCAATGCCGGTGACGTACGTGCCCTTGTGGAAGTGCTGCCAGTGATTGACGATGGGGATCTCGCTGTGCTTGAACTGCCAATACAATCCCAAGCCGAGCTTGTCGTTGAGCAGGCCGATGTGGACGCGCCCTTGGCGGTCGGTGCGGGGCCGATGCACGTACACGTCGTCGTGGGCGCGCGGTTGCGGCCCTTTGGCCACGGTGTAGTCCTCGGGGCGGACGGGACGGTCCGCGGTCCACTCGGTGCTTTTGCGGCTGTGGAGGACGAGGCGCGTGCCTTCGTCGAGCAGGGGAAAGCCGGGGTTGCAGTGATACACGAACATGAGCGGCGCGCGGTCGGCCGCGAGGTTTTCGATGCGGTCGCGGATGTGGATGCTGCGCTGGCCGAGCACGGTCGAGATCTCGCGCGACAACTCTAAATTCTCGGCAAAGACCTCGGCTTGGCGCATTTGGCCGCGGATGCGGACGACGTAATTGCCGCCCTCCCAGCCTTCCTCAATGCCGACGTTCTTCGCTGGGATGTACGAGAGGCGACCGTGCAGGGGCATTTCGGCGTTTTCCTCTTCGGGATCGACTTCTGGGTGGCCGACAAAGTCGAGGCCGCAAGAGGTGACTAGCCCGCCGAACCAGCCGCGCCCCCATTTGAAGCCCTCTGGCTCGTAGAAGGCTGGCCCGACGTCTCCGGGGCCGGAGCGGAAGCACAGCGACTGGCCCTTGTAGTGGGCCGAGGCAATGTCGAGGGCGCGACCGGGCAAGACGGAAAACCCTAAGCCCGAAGCGTTGAACACGTCGATGAGGTCGGCGCCGCGCTCGAATCCTTCGCGGCGCTCGGCGCGGCGGGCGTACATGAGCTGGCTGATGTCGCCGACGCGGTTGAGCAGTTGGCGGCGGGTGAAGTTGCGGCCGAAGAGCTTGGGCATGAGGAACCTCCTAGATAAAATGCTCAGATGCGATTGATAGGCTTTGCAGGGTAAAACAATACATATAGGTTTTTCTTGCCAACCCGAACCTATTGAGGAAGGAGTGTAAAAGGCATGGCTTTTTCAATGGCAGTGCAGCTCGAAGACGTGTGGAAGCGCTTCGGCGCGGTCGAGGCCGTGCGCGGGGTGTCGCTGCGCGTGCCCGCGGGGTGTATCTACGGGCTGTTGGGTCCCAACGGCGCGGGTAAGACGACCCTTATCCGCATGATTATGAGCATCTTCTTCGCCGACTCCGGGCGCATCGGCCTGCTGGATGGGCAACATGCTCTCGCGGTCAA
Organism: Candidatus Latescibacterota bacterium; assembly: GCA_022819745.1. The sequence goes on from JAJEGS010000056.1 coordinate 28,144, forward strand.
AGACCAGCTCGGCTATCTGCCCGAGGAAAAGGGCTTGTATAAGAAGATGAAGGTCGCCGAGGTGATGATCTATTTCGCGCGGCTCAAGGGGGTTGCCGCGGATGTGGCGCAGCAGCGGGCCGCCGAGTTGTTGCAGCGCTATGGCCTCGGCGACTATCAGGATCGGCGCTGCGAGGTGCTGTCCAAGGGCATGGAGCAAAAGGTGCAATTGCTCTCGGCGCTGATCCACGAGCCCGAGTTGGTCATTCTCGACGAGCCTTTTTCTGGGCTGGACCCGGTCAACCGCGATCTGATGCGGGACGTCATCTTGCAGATGCGCCGCGATGGCAAGACAGTGATCTTCTCGACTCACCTGATGGAGCAGGCCGAGCAGCTATGCGACTTTGTCGCGCTGATCAACAAGGGGCAAAAGGTAGTTGATGGCGCGTTGGGCCAAGTGCTCGCCAGTGGGGGGCGCGCCGCAGTGCTCGACTACGATGGCGACGGGCATCTGCTGCGCGACCTGCCGGGCGTGACTCGGGTCAATGACTCGGGTAAGCGGGCCGAGCTTTTTCTGGCCGAGGACGCGGACTCGCAAGCGCTGTTGGCCGCGCTCGTCCCCAAGGTGCAGATACGGGGTTTCGCCCTGCGCACGGCCTCTTTGCACGAGATTTTCATCCGCGCCATAGGGGAGGCCGACGATGCGTAAAATTGCTTTAGTTGCGCGGCGCGAATACGCGGAGCACGTCCGCACCAAGGGATTTTGGATCGGCGTCTTGGCCTTCCCGCTCATCCTCGCGTTGAGCGTTGTAGTGCCCGTGCTGTTGAGCGGAACCAAACAGGCGCGGACTTATGCTGTGATCGACCACTCGGGTTTTGTGCTACAGGAGGTGGAGAAGAGTACTTTGGCCGAAGATTTGGGCATAGTGCTGCGGGACGCGGCGGAGCGCTACCGCGATGGCGGTCAGACTTGGGAGCGCTTGCCGGATGCGGTCCGGGCCGCCGCAAAGGGCTATGTGAGCTTGGACGAAGCGGAGCGGCCGGCGCTGATTCAGGACCTCGCTGCGGGCGAAGATGAGATTTCGGCTGGCCTCGTCGAGTGGTGGCAGCAGGTGTCGGCTGAAGAGTTAGAGGCCCTCGACTTGGAACTCTCGCGCAGCCGCTATGCTCGGGTGGAGGTGCCCAGCGGCGACGATCCGCCAGCCGCGCTCAATCGCATGGTGAACGACGGCTCGCTCTTTGCGTACTTCGTCATCTCCCCAGATCCAGTCGCCAGCGACGAGGGATGCAAATACATCTCTTTGAACCTGACTGACCAGGACTTGCGCCATTGGTTTGCAGACCGGGCGTTCCAAGTGGTGCGGGCGCGGCGCATTGAACAGGCGGGTCTCGACGCGGAGACGAGCGACTGGTTGCAAACCCCACTGCATTTTGCGGAGCGCAAGGTCGATAAGCGCGGCGACGAGGCCGAGGTTTCCACCGTCGATAGGGTCCAACAGTGGGCTGTCGTACCGTTCGTCTATCTGTTGTGGATGGCGATATTTATCAATGCGCAGACGCTTATGACCAATACTGTGGAGGAGAAGTCGTCGCGTCTCATTGAAGTGCTGCTGTCCGCGCTCTCGCCCTTTGAGCTGATGGCTGGCAAGATCGCCGGTACGGCTGCGGTTGGGCTGACTTTGGTCTTTACCTGGGTCGCGTGTGTCGCGGTGGGAGTGGTGATCGCGCCGGTCGCGTTGGGGGGTGATGTGGCCTCCATCGTCGGCATTGCCAGTACGCCGCTCTACTTGTGGTCCTTTGTCTTTTACTTCTTAGCTGGCTTCCTGCTGTACGCCTGCCTGTTGGTGGGGGCCGGTTCGCTGTGCAATAGCTTAAAAGACGCGCAGAGCCTAATGTTGCCGCTCCTCGTACCGCTGATCGTGCCGTTGCTCACCATGATACCCATCACCCAAGACCCCAACGGCACCTTGGCGCGGGTTATGTCCTACATCCCGCTCTTTACCCCTTTTGTCATGATGAATCGGGCCGCTGGCTCGCTGCCCCTGTGGGAGTATTTGGCTACTACGGTGCTGCTTTTGTTGTCCATCTATTTCGCAGTGCGAGGGGCGGGCAAGGTATTTCGCATCGGCATCTTGATGACGGGCAAGCCGCCGCGCTTGGGAGAGGTCATGCGTTGGCTGACGGCCAAAGAAGACATCAGCCCGGCAGAGCGCGAAGCGGATCAGGTCAGTTGAGCGGAATCAGGCGATTGGCGAGAACGCGGATGTTGTGCTCGATGGTGGGGGCGTCCGAGGCGTTGCCGGCTTGGCGGAGGTACTCGTTAAAGGCCTCAATGGCCTTGAGGTACTCGCGGGTGTGGTGGTAGAGGAAGCCGAGGTCGCGGTAGTTTTCGGCTTCGGCCGGTAGTAGATAGGCGATTTTCTCGGCCCAGCGGATGGCGGTGGAAAACTCGCGGGCTTGGAAGTGGAGGCGTTTGAGGTTGCGGAGCATGCGCACTAAGATGTGCAGCGACGAGGTCGGCTCGATGAACTCGGGGGCCAATTCGAGCCGACGGCCCTCAATGACCGGTAGCCGCTCGCTCAAAGACTGGCTATCGACAAAAGCGCCGTCGGCAAAGGGATCGACGAAAAGCGGCTCGTCGCCTTGGGTGCTGCGCACGAGGAAGTGATGCGGAAAATTGACCCCTGCGAGGGGGAAGGACAGCCGCTTGCCCAACTCTAGATAGACGACCGCGAGGGTGATGGGAATGCCGAGGCGGCGGTCGAGGACCTCGTTGAGGTAGCTGTTGCGGGGATCGTCGTAGTGGGTGCTGTTGCCCCGGAAGCCGAGGTCGCCGAACACGTATTGGCTCAGATTGGCCAGCGAGGCCGGCAGGGAATCGGCCGCGGCATAGCGGGCGCGAAAGTCCTCGCTGAGCGCGTCGAGTTGCCGCAGGTAGTGTTCGATATTGAGGTCGGGATAGGCTTGTAGGGCGATGAGCAAGGCTCCGCGGGCGAGGTCAATCTCGCCGGAGGAGTCACGTGCCTTTTGGACGAGCGCGAAGAAAGGGTCGGAAGGCCGTGGACGCATAAAAGCTGCGACCCCGGTTAGACGCTGCGGTTGTGAATCCAACTAAACCGCAGCGGTGCGGTGCCGTTTAGCCGCCGCTCGTTCCGCTCGGCTAGTCTGGCGTAGCGCGGCCCGAGCGAGCATAAGTAGTCTTGGGCGGCGGCCGCTTCGCCCGTGAGGCCGCAGAGTGAATCCAACCCCCACTGGCGAACTAAGTGCTGGGTGATTTCGGCGTAGTGCTTGGCCGTGTACACCCCGAGTCGCTGGGCCACGATCGAGAAGTGTTCAAAGAGGTCGGGATCCTGCCCGTCGGTCATTAGGTGAGCGGGCATAACTACTTGGCGTTTCATCAGGTCGCGGAAGGCCAGTATTGCGCCGTTGGGATCTAGCTCGAAAATTTTCTTGATAAAGTTCGTGTACGCTTTTTCGTGGCGGGCTTCGTCGCCGGCCACGACGCCGCAGATGGTCTTGAGGTGCGAATCGCCGGCCTTTTGCGCTAGGCGGGCCACGTTGCTGTGGGAAATGCGGGTCGCCCGTTCTTGGAAGGATGTATAGACGAAGCCCTTGTAGGGATCTTGGGCGGCCTGCGGGTTGAAGCCATTGCGCAGCAGGTATTGGATCGTCGTCTCAATGGCGCGCATATCGACGCGGCCGGTGAGGAAGAGGTATTTGTTGAGCAGGTCGCCGTGGCGATTTTCCTCGGCGGTCCAACCGCGCGACCACTGGGCCCACGGGCTGGGATCCGTGCCGGTGGTGTCGGATACGCCTTCAAAGCTGTTGAGCAAGGTTTGATAGGTGGGCAGGGCTTCCTCGGTGATCATGTCGCCGACGAGGACGACGAGGACATCGTCGGGAAGCGCTTGGGCGCGGGTGCGGAATTCGCGGATGGAGTCTTCCCAGTTTTCCGCGCCCACATTTGGAAGAAAATCGTCGGGCTGCCAACTGTCCTCTACGGATTTGAGCAACTTGAGTTGGCCCCTGACAAAATCCTCCATGCTCGCGATGACTTCTCTCTTGTGCGGATTCAACGGAATTTCTCCATCAGTGAGTGTTTGAAAGATACCGCAGACGGCATGGGTTTATATAAATATGGAATATAAGACAAAATGGACAAATTGAGCTATGGATTCAAGCAGCGTTTCCTCGGTAAGCCCTTGTTGACGTACCGCTGGCGACTCGCGCCAAAAGTGGCGCACGCCGCCATAAACGCGGGCGATGACTACGCTCCTCTTAAAATTCTATGTAGTTGTTTACAAATAGGTTGCGACTCGCAAAAAAACGACGGTACGCCCTTTGCTAATAAACGGGGTGAATCCCTTACCCCAACAAGGAGGATACCTTGGTGAACAAAGGATTTAGCAAGAAGCAGATCGAGCGCGTCGCGCGGATGTACAAATGCAATCAGGACGCCAGCCGGGCGCTGGGTATCACGATCCGCAGCTTTAGTCGGCTCTGCCGCAAATACGAAATTGAATCGCCTTTTGCACGACGGCAGCGGCAGCGCTGTCAGGTGGCCAAAAGCACTAACCTTGAATAGGAGGCATATCATGGGAGCAATAGAGCGGCTCGCCGCCATCTGGAAGGCGAACCTCAACGAAGTGCTGGACCGGATCGAGGATCCGGCGAAGATGGTGGATCAGATCGTCCGCGACGCCGAGCGCGCCGTTGACCAAGCCGTAGATTCTTTGGTCAAGGCGCGGGCCACCAAGCGGCGTCTAGAGCGCGACCTCCAGCGCAACGCCGAGCAGATGCAGATGTGGCAGGCGAAGGCCACAGCCGCAGTGGAGGCCGGAAACGACGAGGGTGCGCGGCTGGCCTTGATACAGAAGACCGAGCTGGATCAGGCGCACGTGCGGCTGGAACCGGCTCTCGCAGAGAGCTGCGACACCGTAGCTGAGCTAGAGGAGCAAGTCGAGATCCTGCGCCATAAGCTGCGCGATATCCGTGCGCGGCGAGGCAAGCTGATCGCTCGCTGTTGCGCCGAGCGCGAGCGCGGTGTAGCATTCGGCGAAGACACGTCTGCGCATCGCTTTGACGCGATCGCGCAGCGGGTGCAGCAAAGCGAACGCGAGTTGGTGCGCTTTGAGGAACAGGTGGATCAGGCCGTGGCCGAGGCCGAAGTGCTGCGCGAATTAGCCGCCAAGCGCCGCGCCGAGCGCGATGACAAGGTCGCGGAGGAACTGGCCGCGCTGAAAGCAGAAAAGACATCGTAAAGGAGGCCGGTCATGTTGGCCAGAATACTAGGTGTGCTATTGATAATTGGGGGCGTTGCTTGGGGGATTGACCTGATTTGGCCCGTGTTCGGCAGCCTCTTTGGTTTGCTCGGCGCGGTCGCGGTTGGCCTCTTGGCTGCCGGAGCATTCTACATCGGTCTGCGCTGGCTGCGCGGCGAGAGCATCTTGGGGCGGGTCGTCGGGGCCTTGGCCCTACTCGCTGGAATCTGGCTGGCGTTTTGGGCTGCGTTGAGCTTGGTGTCCGGCGTCTTTGGGGCGGCGTTTTTGCTGTTGCAGGTCGCCGCGGTGCTGGCGATCCTCTACGTGGGCTGGAGGTGGCTGGACAACGGCGAGTTTAGCCTGCGGAGATGGCGAGTTTGAGGGCGAAAAAAAACGCGTTACAAGGGATTAAATTGCTTGACAACTGCACTTCTGTTCAGTATTTTTTGATTACTGAACACAAGTGCAGTAAAGCGATTTCCCAAGTCCTCTCTGGCGCACCCCTGAGCGCCAGCACTCCCTCAGGAGGTTTCCAATGCACAGGCAGCGCGCATCATTCCCCACATCCCCCTCTATATCCCGTCTGGGCGGCGAGCTCAGCGCGGTCATTAATCGGGTGCGAAGCGCTTTCGGCCCCATTCCCATGGGCGGCTCGGCCGCCCGTCCCCGAGTCCAACGGGCCGAGCAAGTAGTAGATCAAACCGCTCGTCAGCTCCTGCGCGGCGAAGCGGATCTGAGCGCTTGGTATCGGGTGCTGCGTCAGTACGAAGATGCTTGGATGCTAGAGTTGGAAAGGGTACGCGGTGCTCGCGCCGAGCGCTGTGCAGCTTAGCCAAGGCGTATCTCGTCCACCTTGCCGACGATAGCTGCGTCCACAGGCAATGGGGGGTCAAAGGCATTGCAGGCTTCGCGTGCGACCTCGACGATCACTGCGTCTCTCTCGCGCAGGGCCGCCCAAGTCGCGCAGACCTCGGCTTCGCCCATAGGCTCTAAGTGCTCGTCGATGTCTTGGGTCAGGTGCAATATCTGGCCGCGGAACGGCTCAATGCACTGCGAGAGCACTACGGTGCCCACTACCTTGGCTAGCTTCACGCGGCAGCCTCTTCGTCGATAATTCCCACGATCACACTTCTACACGGCGGCCGCTCGGCTCCGGTCACCTCGGCCCCAGCGGCCCCTGACTGCACGACCAGCACTTTACTGCCGATTCCCGCCTGGACCCCATCCACCGCCACCTGCAAAGCGCCACTCGCCTCGTCTTCGGGACGCACTACCATGATCTTTTGCCCGGCGAGCAAGGGATGTTTGCTGCTGGCGACTACGTGGCCAATGACGCGGCAGACCCTCATGCGACTTGTTTTTCTATTGGGCGTCCAAACGCCTGTAGCGAATCCACGATGCCGATGATCAGAGCATCTACTGGCATCTGATCCATGCCCGGTGCCTGCCGCGCCGAGCTACCCTGTACGACGACGACGAGTTCGCCCTCGCCCGCTTGCACGCCGTCAATGCAGACGAGGTGTTTTTGCGTGCGCTGCAAACCTTCGGGTGTGGCGGCGAGAATTTCGACTATTAAGAGTTTCTCGCCCTCGATGGCATCTACCTTGGCGCTGGAGACCACGTGCCCTTTGACGAGGCCGAGTATCACGGGCTTTCCTCAAAAAGCTGCAGGCTGGCACCGTCAAGTTCTTGTGCGTCGTACCCGTATAAGCCGGCGACCTTCTCTAGCACTTGGTTCATGAGGATATCCGGGCAGGACGCGCCCGAGGTGATGATCAGCCGCACGGGCAGGGGACGCGGCAGCCAGTCTTCACTCTCGGTTATTTTCTTAGTGTGGACATCGAAATGGCGGATGCGCTGGTCCGATAGGATCTCGTCGCTGTTGGCGATGAGGAAGCTCGGCATGGATTGGAGGCACAGCTCGACTAAATGCGAGGTGTTCGAGCTATTGTAGCCGCCGACAACCAGCGCCAAATCAGCGCCGGAACTTAGCAGCGAGCGCGTAGCGTTTTGGTTTTGGTGGGTGGCGTAGCACAAGGTGTCGTTGGTGTCGGCGCAGTGGTAGTCGAGGTTTTCTTCGCCATAGCGCTGGCGCATGGCGCGGCGCAAAATGGCGGCCACTTCCTGCGTTTCCTCGGCGAGCATGGTCGTCTGGTTGACCACGGCCACTCGCTCTAGGTCCTTTTGTGGGTCGAAACCCTCTGAGCTTTTGCCGGCAAAGGTGCGCTCAAAGTCGGCGAACGGCATCACTCCCGTGATGTACGCGGCTACCTTCTCGGCTTCGGCGGCGTCGAACACCACTAGGGTTTTGGTGTGTTCATCGGTGTGCGAATGAGTCGCTTGGGTCTCTGCGTGGTTGTACTTGCCGTGGATGATGATAGTATAGCCTTGACGGCCTAGCTCCTCGCCGCGCTTCCACACCTTGGACACAAAGGGGCAGGTGGTATCGTAGTTTTCTCGGTATTCCTCGGATTCGATGTCGATGCCGCTTTGGCGGAGCGAGTCCTCGATCTGCATGGTGGTGCCAAAGGCCGGGATGAGCGCGATGTCGTCGCTGCTCATCTCCTCTTCGGAGACTTGGCGGTCCCCCTCGGGGTCGTAGATGAAGCGGACGCCTTGCTTTTTGAGGTCGTTGTTGACCAAGGGGTTGTGGATGATCTCGCTGACTAGGTACGTATTGCGATCGGGGTTTTCCTTGAGGGCTGAAAAGGCCATGTGAATGGCCCGCTCGACCCCGAAGCAAAAGCCAAAGTGCCGGGGGATTAAGACCTGTAGCTGGCCGATTTGCAGGAGCGTCGGGCACAGCGAACGCTTGCCGTTTTTCAGGCGGTAGTCCTTGACGCGCTGGATAATGGGGCCGGCGTAGTGATTGGGGACCCGATCGAATTGCGGATACGCCATGCGAAGCTCCTTCGTAAAATTGCGCTAGAAATACATAGTACAGTATCAGGTTAAGCTGTCAATAGCGCACCCTGCTCGGAGCCGGGCGATTGGTTATATTGTCCGGCGTTGAATTTACCTGTACGGGAGTGTCAACCTATGAAATTCGTCATTCGCGCCGGAGGGGTCGGCACGCGGCTGTGGCCCTATAGCCGAGCGCACAAGCCCAAGCAGTTCCACTGCATGGCCGGCGAGCAGACCATGCTGCAAGACGCGGTCGCCCGCATTGGTGCGATTGCTGCGCCAGCCGATGTGTACATATCGACCGGACACCTGTTGCAGTCGCTGGTGAGCGAGCAGGTGCCGACGCTGCCGCCAGAGCAGCTCATCGTCGAGCCGGCGCTGCGCAATACCGGACCGGCCATCGGTTTGGAGTGCGCGCTGTTAGAGGCCCGCCATCCGGGCTGCACGGTCGCCAGCTTGGGATCGGATCACTACATAGGTCGGCCCGAGGAGTTCTGCCGCTTGTTACAGGTCGCCGACCAGGCCCTAAATGAACGGTCCGACTACTTGTTTACGCTTGGGGTCAAGCCGACGCGCGCTGAGACTGGCTATGGCTACATCCGCCGCGGTCCCATGCTGGCAGAGGTGCACGGGACGCCGGTGTACGAAGTTGTCGAGTTCACGGAAAAGCCTGCCGCACAAGAGGCGGCTGAGTACGCGGCGAGCGGTCACTATTTATGGAACAGCAACATGTTTGTCTGGAAGGCCGCGACCGTGCTGGAGCTTTTCGCCCGCTTTGAGCCGGACATGTATGCTGGGTTACAGCGCATCCAAGTTGCTGTTGGCACGCCGGAAGAAGAAGCGGTCATCGCTCGCGAGTATCCAAAGCTCAAGCCGATTTCCATCGACCACGCCTTGGTCGAGCGCGCTCCCAAGGTAGCCACTTTAGAGGCGGATATCGACTGGGGCGACATCGGCTCTTGGGCGGCGCTGACGGACGTATTGCCGACGGATGACGCGGGTAATTTGCTATCGGGCGAGGTGGTGGCGTTGGACGCGGCCCGTTCGACAGTGTACGGGCAGGCCGACAAAATCGTCCTGCTATTGGGAGTGGAGGACTTGGTGGTGGTGGATACTGAAGACGCGCTACTGGTGTGTGCGAAGGGGGCAGCTCAGCAGGTGAAAGACGCGGTGGATCTCTTAAAAGAAAAGCAGGGGTACGAGAAATACCTCTAGGTTCACTCCACTTCGATGTTGACGCCCCACATCGTCGGCATGAGATGGCGCTGGACGCGGCCCCTGGCATCGTGGTCTAGGGACGCACGCCTAAAAATACCCCGTCGAGCCGGACGGAGTTTGAGCCGCCCGGATCAACCCATCCAGAAGCCCTTGCGGTGCGACACCCCCAGCACTTTTTGGCACTCGCTGCAAAAATAGAGGAATCTGACGCCGAGGTGGCTGGATATTTTTTGCGCCAGCAAGCGGGTAATCGCGCTTTCACAATGGGGGCAGATGGGATCCTGCTGCGTCGTTTCGACAATCTCTATCACTGGACTCCTCCTTTTATTCATCTTCAACCCAGACGGCGGTGCCGTAGGCCAGCAATTCGGCCGCCGTGCCCATGACTTGGGAAGTGGCGAAGCGGGTCGAGACGACGGCGTTGGCCCCTAGGCGAGTGGCCTCGGTGCGCATGCGGTCGAGGGACTGCTCGCGCGATTCGGCCATGAGCTTGGTGTACTGGAGGATCTCACCGCCCATCAAGTTCTTCAGGCCGGCCATGATATCCTTGCCGATGTGCCGGGTGCGAATGGTATTGCCGCGCACAAGGCCGAAGGTTTTGACGATTTTCTTGCTGGGTATGTGGCTGGTTGTGGTGATAATCATCTTCTCACCTCCTTATAAGGGTCGGATTTGCGGGTTTTCAGTTTTTCTCTGAGCACGGAAAAGAGGAGCATGGCCAGGCCAATCCACACGGTGGCGGTGGCAATTTTGGGCACGTTCCACTCGCCGTGCTGGACGAACTGGTAGATGGCGTAGAGCACCAACAGGGCGCAGCCGCCGCCGACCAGGAGGAGCCCGGCGTTGCGGCTAAAGCGGCTGAAGGGGCTCTGCCACAGTTGGTCGAGCACTTGGTCGTGGGACTCGGCGAATTTGAGACTGGCGATGTGCGCCGCGCTGCTGCGTAGCTGCTCGTATTCGCGGCGGAATTCAGCGTCGCGCACCAGCAGGTCGTTAGCTTCGGCCGCTTCTTCGGGCGTCAGTTCCTGGTCAATCAGGCTCGAGAGCAGGCGCTGGCGTCTCTCGCATTGTGCGTCGTTCATTGGCCCATCTCCTGGGTTATGTTATTTGGCGTATTGTGCAGCAAAGGCTTTGCGCGCGTGGTAGAGGCGGCTCATGACTGTGCCGCGCGGGATTTGCAGCCGCTGGGCAATGCCGTCGTAGTTGAGCCCTTCGATGTACTTCATGACGAGGATTTCCCTGAATTCTGCTTTGATACGCCTCAGGGCATCCCACACCTGCGCTTGCTCCTCGCGTGCTTCGAGCAGGAAGTCGGGTTTTTCGACCGGGTGTGTAGTGGCAGTCTCGGCGGCGAGCCGTTCCTCATATTGTGCGGCGGTCTGCCTTCTGGCGATGCGGTTGAGGCAGTGGTTGCGCAAGATGCGGTAAAACCAGGGATAGAAGGCGTCTAGGCTAGCGAGGCGGCGTATAGCGACAAAGGCCTTGCCAAAGGCGTCTTGGCAGGCGTCAGCTGCCTCTTCGCGATTGCCCAGCAGGGCGATGGCGTGCACGTAGGCCTCGCGGCGGAATTTCTCAAAGAGAAATTCAAAGCCGCGCACATCGCGTTGGTCGAGGCAAAGCCTGATCGCTGTCTGTTCGTCCATGGCGCTCGTTTCTCCTTCTGTAGGATTAAACAGACGAGCGAAGAGAATATTCAAAAAAAGGTCGAGAGAATTTAGACAGTGATAGGGGCGGCATTTGCGCTGTGAGCCGTAGGGAGGAGTGCGCCCTCAAGCACTAGGTCATCTCAAAGAAAAACAGGGGTGCGAGAAGTACCTCTAGGTTCACTCCACGTCGAGGATATAGCGCGCTAGCGGCGAGAGCCGTTGGTCTGTTGCGGGCCGCAAGTACTCGCGCTGGTTGGTCTGTTGCGGGTGCTCGCGGGCGATAAAGGCGCAGTGCAGGGTGCGGCGAGGGTCGCTGCTGTCGTTGCGATACGAGCTGTGCCAGAGGCTGCCGTTGAATATGGCGACTGAGCCGGCGCGGCCCGTTAGCTGCACTTGCTCGGGGTGATCGGCCAAGCGGTCGTCCATGTAGTCGGTGATTCTGCCGGGTTTGCGGTGGCTGCCGGGGACGCAGCGGGTCGCGCCGTTGGCCTCGGTGAAATCGTCGAGCATCCACATGGAGTTGACGACGTGATACGGCCCGCCAGGCGCGGTGGGTTGCCCCCAATCCGCGTGCAGGATCTGCAAGCCGTTGCCGGGCAGTGGATCGTGCCCATTGAGCGAGTGCAGCTTAAACGGCCGCTGCAAGACGTGAAAGACCGCGGTCAGCAGTGTTGGTTGTAGGTACACAGCGTCGAAGACCGTCCCCTTGTTGACCAAATCGGCGAGGCGGCGCACGCCCTCCATCTGGGCGACCTCAGTACCGGCTTCGTCGCCCTCGCGGGCAAAGATCGCGTCAAAAGCGTGGCGCAACTCGGCTAGCCAGTCGGGCGCGATGACTCCTTCCAAAATGATGAAGCCGTCGGTGTCCAATGCGCTGCATTGCGCGGGCGTCAGCGGCTGGGGGATGAAGCCTCGTTGCAACAATTCGCTGTCCAAAGCGGATGTTCCTCTGATTTTTTTAATATGTAGGGGGTGGTTTGTAAACCGCCCCCTACACCTGTTGCGCGAATTCGCAGATAGTGGTCACGCCGCGGCGGATGTGCTCTTCGGAGGCGGCGATGGAGATGCGCACGTGGTCGCGGCATATCTGGCCGAAGGTGCTGCCCGGGGCCACGGCCACGCGCTTTTCTTTGAGCAGCCGGACGGCGAATTCGCCAGAGTCCATGCCGGCCGCGGAGATGTCGATCATCAGGTAGATCGCGCCGCCTGGGGTGTAGTGGTACAAGCCGTATTCTCGCAGGACGTCGAGGGCGATGTCGCGGCGGCGCGCATAGGCGCGGCACATGGCGGCTACGTCGTCTTGCGGGCCGTCGAGCGCGTCTGCTGACGCGAGTTGGGAGAACCCTGTGCCACACGAGATAAACGGCTCTTGGAGCTTGGTGGCTATTTCGATGTACTCGGGATTGGCACGGGTGAAGCCGACTCGGTAGCCGGTCATGGCGTAGCTTTTGGACATGCCGGAGACGACGATGGTGCGGCCGTCCGCGTCGTGCGGCAGGGCGCTCTGATGCGGTTGGTCGAAGACGATCTGACCGTAGATCTCGTCGGACAGCACCCACAAATCATGGCGCTGGGCTAAGGCCATGAGCTCGCGCATTAACACCTCGTCGTACACTTGGCCGGTGGGGTTGGAAGGCGTGCAGAGGAGGAGGAGCTTGGTGCGAGGGCTGACCAAGCGGTCGATTTCGTCGAGGTCGGGCAGAAAGTGGTTTTCCGCCCGCAGATTGTAAAAGACGGGTCGGCCGTGGACGATGGAGACGGCCATCTCGTAGTTGGGCCAGCCTGGGTCGGGCAACAAGACCTCGTCGCCTGGTTCGAGTAGGGAGAGGAAAGAGGTCGCCACGCTCATGACCGCGCCGGGGGTGACGAGAATGTTTTCGCTGGTGGTTGGCACGCCGGTGCGGCGCTCGAAGTGGCGGGCCGCGGCCGCGCGCAACGCATCGACTCCGGCGTTGGGGACGTACTTGGTGTGGCCGGCGCGCGCGTAGCGGCAGGTGGCTTCGACGATGGACTCTGGGGTGGCAAAATCGGGTTGCCCGACTTCGAGGTGGATGACCTCGCCTGTCTTTTCGACGGCCCAGGCCAAGTCCATGATCTCGCGGATGCCCGAGCGGGGAATGGCCGCGGGGATGCGGGCAAAAGGCTTCATCGGATGTGGATACCCGGGCCGGTCGCGCCGATCATCTGCACAGTGTTGTAGATGGAGGTTGGCGTCGAGGCTCCGGTGACGCCGGTGATCCCCTCGCTGCGCGCTACCTTGAGGTCGAGTCCGGGGCCTTGGGCGTGGATTTCGACGATGGCTTCGCTCCACTCTGGGCTTACCAGCAGCAGCGAGTGCGTGCGGTCGAAGCCGATGCCGGCGTACGCGATGGCCGCGTGGGTATTGACGTTGCGCGGGAAGAGCGGGCAGATGCCGCGCGTCGGGCCGTCGTAGAGGACTGTTTCTTCTTTGATGTCGTCGGGGTCGAGACCGGCGGCTGCGCAATCGACGTTGTGCGGGGGCTTCTTCATCACCACATCGACGGACTCCCACACGTCGCGGTTTTCCAACAGCGCATCCATGCCGACCACGCCTCCGTGCGGGACAAAGGCGCGGGTGCCGGCGCGGCGGGTGGTCTCTTCGATGGTGGTTTCGACGGCTCGGTCGGCGAGGGCGGTCACTGAGATAAACATGTAGTTGGTTTTTTCGAGGATCGTCTGGCCCCACTGGCGGGTGACGTCCGGGTGGGCCATCTCGACGACAAGGTCGGGTTGCCGCGATTCAAAGTCGCTCAAATCCGCTAGGCATAGGTCGGCGGGGAGGTTTTGGACGGCCGCGGCCATTTGATCGTGGACGAAGACGACTTCCATGCCGTTGTCTGCGTCAGCGTCTATCATCTTGTGGACGACTTGGCCGATCTGGCCGTAGCCGATTAGGCCGATGCGGGTCGATTGTTGGCTCATGGTCTGGCTCCTCAAAACGGGGTGAAATCGGAAGTAGCGAATATATGCACTGGCCGTGGATATGGCGAACAAAGGGCGTGTTTTGGCTGGAGAGAGGGTTCCTCTGCCGCATTATTCAGAAGCGCAACGTGGCGATGGCGGACAAGCGGCCCCTCAATCCCGCCAATCGACGACCACCCCGACGATATCCCCATCCCGCTCCCGCTTAATGCGCTCGAACATCGTCGGCATCTCGGCACACCCGATCCGATGGGTAATGCAGTGTTCCCACTTGAGTACTCCCATCGCCATGTTCTTGATCACAGCGCGGCGGCAGGGCTGCCAGCCGTCGTCGCAGGGAAAGAACATCTGTAGCCGCTTGCCGTGCGGCGTGGGAAAGTCCAGAGAGATCGGATCGTCCCCATAGTGGCCCTGCCAGACGAAAGACCCAAACCGCCGACAGAGGGCAATCGCCGGATCGATGCACTGTGGATGTCCGGTACACTCGAATACCACATCGGCCCCTTCGGGCGCGAGTTCCCGTACTACGGCGGCTACGTCCTGCTCTTTGCTATTGATTGCATAATCCGCGCCCAGCGCCTTGGCGACTGCCAGCGGTTTTTCATCAATATCCACTGCCACCACCACGCACCCCCGCTGGGCACAAGCCGCCACCACGCCTAAGCCAATCATTCCCACCCCGTGTACCACCACAGTATCCCCCATCCGCGGATTGGCCATATCGACGCCATAGAGCCCCACGGCTGGCATCACAAACAAACTCGCCACATCCATCCCCGCTCCGGGCACCATCTTGGCCACGCCATGCGTGGTATTGGGCCGAGTTACGACGCGACTGCAATGCCCGCCGGAAACGCATCCAACCTCTGTCCCGTCGGCTAGCCTCATCGCGTCATTGCCGCGAAAGTACACTTCGTCGCCGACCGCAAAGTTGTCGATATCGGTTCCGACGGCTTCTATGGTGCCCGTGCCCTGATAGCCGGTACACAACGGAAAGGGGTTGCGGTTCATCTTGCTGATCTTGCCGCTGATCAGTCCGAACTCAGTGCCGATACTGACTCCGGTGAAATGGGTGCGGATCGCGACTTGGTCGGGGGCGGGATCGTTCAGTACGACCTCAGTCAGCGCGAAATTTTGCTGTTCGTCGCAGATGAGTGCTTTGGCATTCATGAAAAATCCTTTCGGGTGGTTGATTTATTTTCTTTCGGAGATTTTGCAGACCCAGATACTGATTTCGTAGAGCAGGAGCAGGGGCAGGGCCATCAGGAGTTGGGAGACCGGGTCGGGCGGCGTGAAGATTGCGCCGAGGACGAAGATGCCGATGATGGCATAGCGGCGGATACGGCGCATCCGCGCGGCGGTCAGCACCCCGACTTTGGCCAAAAAGAGCGACAGCACGGGCATTTCAAAGACAATGCCAAAGCCGGCGATCAGCCGCAGCACAAAGCCGATGTACTCGTCGGCCGCCCATTGCGAGGTCATGTCGGGCGGCTCTAGCGCGAGGAAAAAGCGCAGCCCGAGCGGGAGGACGATGTAATAGGCGATCATTGCGCCGATTGAAAAGCAGAGGACGCTCAGCGAGATAATGGGCAGCGTGAGCCGTTTTTCGCGTTGCAAAAGCCCTGGGGCGACAAAGCGCCAGGCTTGGTAGAAGATGACCGGCAGTGCCAGCAGTAGCCCACCGACGAAGGCGATTTGCAGGCTGATGAAGAAGTAGGTCATGGGCCGCAGGGCTTGCAGCCGGCGCGCTGGAGGCAGGTCGGCGATGGGCGCGTCCGGTGCGGGCGCAGCATTGGGCTGGTCCAACCACTGGCTCACTAGCTTTTTGACCGCCAGCACCACGCCCGAGGATTGCTGGCTCTCCAAGCTGAGGACGGCCTCTTCGTACGGCCGGGTCAAGATCTGCATGATCGAGTCGGAGAAGGCGAAGCAAATTACCGCGCCCACGACGAGCGCGGCTAGGGCCTTGAGGATGCGCCAGCGGAGTTCTTCGAGGTGGTCGAGAAAGGGCATGTTGGTTTCTTGGGGTGAGTCTGGGCCGTGGGGGGCTTCTATGTCGTGATCAGCATCTATGTCGTGATCAACTTCTGGGTCGTATTCAGCTTCTGGAGCGCGGTCAGTCTCTGGATCGTGTTCGGCTTCTAAGTCGTGGTCGGAAGCCGCTGGCTCGCGGGTGGCTCGCGGCTTGAGCAAACGGGCGACGAAAGCGCCCAGGACGACGAGCAGACAGCCCCAAGCGAAGAGATCTCCGTGCCGGGTGTAGAAGGTCGTGGGTTGGCCGACTGGCACGGTGGCAACTGCGACTGCGGATGTGAAAAGATCGGTCGCCTCGTAAGTGCGGCCAAACGGGTCGATGAACAGGGAGATGCCGGTGGTGGCGGCGCGGGCGATGGCCGTGCGGTTTTCAACGGCGCGCATGGCGTTGATGAGCGCGTGTTGATAGGGCCCCGCGCTGCGGCCAAACCACGAGTCATTGGTGATGTTGACCAGCACGCGCGCCCCGGAGGCCACGTGCTGGCGCACTAGATCGGGAAAGATGGACTCAAAGCAGATGAGTACGGCAAAGGGATGCTGGGGATGGGCAAAAACCGCGTGCTCGGTGCCGCGCGCGAATTCGGCTGGGCCGAGGTCGCCGGTCAGGCGGGTCCAGTCGATGTCGCGCAGCAGGGGGATGGCGTCGCGGTAGGGCGTCCGCTCGCCAAAGGGCACTAAGTGCATTTTGGCGTATGAAGGCAAAGTTGCGGCCCCGGGTTGGACGAAAAAGGCCGCGTTGTAGTTCGCGTGCGGCGCGCCGGTCAGCAAGGGG
The DNA here is from genome assembly GCA_022819745.1 of Candidatus Latescibacterota bacterium. The sequence continues at coordinate 44,901 of JAJEGS010000056.1, forward strand.
ATGTCCAGTTCTTCGACGAGCGCTTGGATGCGACCTCGGCAACCAGCCCGGCGCACAGGATCGCACGGCACGGCGGTTTCGGGCCAGACCAGCAGCTCGAGGTCGCGCTTGGCTGCTTGGCGCGAGAGTGTGGAGAGAACTGAGAAAGTGCGCTCCAGCCCGTTGGGACCCCACTTGTCGGCGTACGTAGTGTTCGGTTGGATCAGGCCGATGCGGAGGCTCTCGTCCGGGACGGTGGTCGCCATTGCGCTCTGCGCGTGAACCCAAGGCAAGAGATAGCCCAAGGCAACGCCTGCGAGAAAGACGCGCCGCTCGACGAGCGCCAAGTAAAACAGCGCGTTGAGGCCGATGACCCAACAGGAGACGCCAAAGACGCCGGTCCAGGTGGCGTACTGGATGAAGTGCGGCAGGGCCGCTTGGCTGTGCCCCAATAGGAGCCAAGGAAAACCCAACTCTCCGAGCGAGAGCAGATATTCCTGCCCAGTCCATAGCAAAGGCAGCAGCGCGAGCGCCTTCGCACCCCATCGCGCAGCGAGCACGTTGAACAGCCCGGTGCAGAGGCCGGTAAAAAGGCCCAAATAAGCGGCCATCAGCCCGGTGCCTCCGACGACGGCAGGCCCGCCGCCTTGGGTATAGGCGACCCAGTATAGGGATAGCAGGTTCCACACTAACCCACTGATCCAGCCCGCGGCAAAGCCGGATTTGAAGCCGCGGCCTTTTAGCGCGATCAGCAGAGGCACTAGCGCACAATGGGCCCAGAGCGGATGATAGAGAAAGGCGAGGGGGTGATCGGGGTGGCTGGGAAAGGCCAGCGAGAGCAAGGCCCCGCTCAGTGCGGCGAGCAACAGGCGAGAAAGCGGGGTTAGGGCCAGAGCAAAGCGCGGGTTAGACATCGGCAGTGGGGGGTAATGCGCAAAAATATAGGAGGGAGGCCGAGGCAGAGCAAGGTGCTGGCACAGATTGTGCTTATACGTCGGTTGCGTCTAGTGCCCAGCGGCTCGTGGGGGCTAGGCGCTACATTCGCGTGGTTTTTTTGCTACAGTTTTGCCCAAGGAGGAACGCACCGTGCCAACACAAACCCAGCCCATTGACTACAACTTTGCCGCCCGCACTGTGGGCGAGGGACCGCCCGTCCACCGCGACGAACTGCCGAGGGAGCGGCTCGCGCGCTTGGGGCCGCAGGCGCTTAAGGACCAAGAGCTGTTGGCCGTGGCGCTGGGGACGGGGTATCGCGGCCGGCACGTGCTGGACTTGGCCGAGAGCATCCTCGCCGATTACCCCAAGGAATCACTGGTAGATATGGATTTGGGGGAATTGAGCCGGATCAAGGGGCTGGGCAAGGCCAAGGCCGGGGTTTTGGTCGCGGCATTTGAATTGGCGCGCCGCGGGTTGCACAAGGGTTTGGGGGTGCGGCCGGTGATTAGCGCACCCGGCGACGCACTGTCCATGCTGTCCGACATCAAGGATCAGCAGCGCGAGCACTTCCTCTGCTTGTATCTCAATGCCCGCAATCAGGTGATCCACAAGGAGATCGTGTCCATCGGCAGTCTATCTTCGGCCATCGTGCATCCGCGCGAGGTCTTTCGCACGGCGGTAGCGCAGGCTGCGGCCAGCGTGATCTTGGCGCACAATCATCCCTCCGGCGATGTGTCGCCCAGCCAAGACGACATCAACCTGACGCGGCGCTTGGTGCAGGCTGGCGAAATCATGGGCATTGACGTACTCGATCACCTCATCATCGGCAGCGACGATTTTATCAGCTTGAAGGAGCGCGGATTGATATGAAGAAAGAAAATTGTATTTGCCCGGCAAAAGCCTATATTACTGACAAACGCAGCAATTTATACAAGGGTACGCGAGCGATGAAAGACGAAGAAAGTCATCTAATTCCAGTGTACATTTTTGACATGTACCCCTATCCAGACTCGGAACAGGGTTTGGGTATGCCGCAGAAGTTCTTGGTCTTGCTCAAGGGCACGGAAAACAGCGTGGTGCCCATCACGATCGGCCACTTCGAGGGCCAAGCCCTCGCCATGGCCCTGCGCAAAATCGCCTTGCCGCGACCCCTGCCACACGACCTGTTGTGCAACCTGCTCAAGCGAATCGACGCCGTGGTCCACAAGCTGGTGGTCCACACCCTCAAAGAGGATGTTTTCCACGCGTACCTGCTGGTCCAAGCCCAAGGCCAGTCCTTTTACCTCGACTGCCGCCCCAGCGATGGCATGATCGTGGCCACGCTCTTGGGCGTGCCGCTCTTTTTGACCCCAGAGGTCATGGAGGCGGCCGGCCAACCGCTGGAGCACTCCGACGAGCGCGAAGGGGCTAGCAGCGAACAAGCTGCTGCGCCCGAGGTGGCCTCGGATGCGCCCACAGAGGGCGAAGCGGCTGAGTGCGAAAGTACCGCAAGGGAGTTGGAGGCGTTCGTGGACCCAGAGACGGGCGAGCCGATAAGCCGATTGGAACAACTCAAGGCGCATTTGGACTGGCTCATCGCCCAAGAGGCCTACGAGCAGGCGGCCAAGGTCCGCGACCGCATCAGTGAGCTAGAGGCCGAGCGCTGAGGGCACTCTCGCTGCGCCGCGCTTAGACGCTCTTGTACGGCTGTGGTCGTGCAGGGGCGTTTTTTTTGTGTGCGCTAGGTGGCGGATTGAGTGCGGGCGTGCAAGAAGACCATGAGCGAAGCGAGGTCCGCAGGCGAGACCCCGGAAATGCGCGACGCCTGTCCTAGGGTCTGCGGGCGGATCGCCGCGAGCTTTTGGCGCGCCTCGGTCGAAATGTTCAGTTCGAGAGTGGCGAAGTCAAAATCACTCGGCAGGCGCAGGGATTCGAGGCGCTTGAGCTTTTGCGCTTGGGTCTCTTGGCGCTTGATGTACCCCGCGTATTTGATCTCGGCCTCGACGTGTTCGGCCGCGTCCGGGGACAGCGGCTGTGGCGGTGGGGCGAATTCGCAGAGGTGGTCGTAGTTGAGTTGGGGGCGGCGCAGCAGCTCGGCGAGCGAGGTCGATTCGGCAATGGGTGTGGTGCCCTGCCGCGCCAAAACTTCCTGCACCTTTTCAGTTGGTTTGACGCGCTCGTGCTGGAGGCGTTCGCGCTCGGCGGCGACCTGTTGCTGTTTGGTCTGAAACTGGTGCCACAGGTCGTCGTCGATCAATCCCAGTGCCCGGCCCTTGGCCATCAGGCGGTCGTCGGCGTTGTCCTCGCGCAAAAGCAGGCGGTGCTCGGCGCGCGAGGTGAAGATGCGGTACGGCTCCAGCGTGCCTTTGGTCACGAGGTCGTCGATTAGCACGCCGATGTACGCATCGGCGCGGGTGAGTACCAGCGGGTCGTCGCCGCGCGCCTTGAGCACGGCGTTGATGCCGGCCATAATCCCCTGAGCCGCGGCTTCTTCGTAGCCGGTGGTGCCGTTGATCTGGCCGGCGAAGAAGAGATTGGCCACGCGCTTGGTCTCTAGGTGCGGATAGAGTTGGGTCGGCGGGGCGTAATCGTATTCGACCGCGTACGCCGGGCGCAGGATCTCGGCCCGTTCGAGGCCGGGTAGGGAGCGCACGATCTGGGGTTGCAGGGCCTCTGGCAGGCTCATCGACAGGCCGTTGAGATAAAATTCGAGCGTGCGCCGCCCCTCTGGCTCGACGAAAACTTGGTGCCGCTCCTTGTCGGCAAAGCGCGCGATTTTGTCCTCTATGGAGGGACAGTAGCGCGGGCCGATGCCCTCGATGCGCCCGCTGTACATGGCCGAGCGCGCTAGGTTGTCTTGGACGAGTTCGTGGGTGTGAGCGTTGGTGTAGGTGATCCAGCAGGGCATTTGCGGCTGGGTGATTTTTTGCACCGCATAGGAAAAGGGGCGCGGCGGGTCGTCGCCGGGCTGTTCCTCAAACGCGGCAAAGTCGAGGGTGCGACCGTTGACGCGCGGTGGAGTGCCGGTTTTGAGACGGCCGGTTTCAAAGCCGAGCGCGACTAAGCCCTCGGCGGCCTTTTCGGCGGCAGTCTCGCCGGCGCGTCCGGCGCTGTAGGAGAAATCGCCGACGTGGATTTTGCCGCGAAGGAAGGTGCCGGTCGTCAGGATGACGGTGCGGCCGCGATAGGCGATGCCGCCCTTGATGCCGACGCCTTGGACGGTCCCGTTCTCGATCAGTAAGCTCTCCATCAGGCCCTGGCGGATGTCGAGATGCTCCTGTTGTTCGCAGGTGTACTTCAGCTCGAATTGGTAGTCCTTTTTATCGGCTTGGGCTCGCGAAGCGCGCACGGCTGGTCCGCGCGAGGTGTTGAGGCGGCGGAATTGGATGCCGGTGCGGTCGATGTTGACAGCCATCTGGCCGCCGAGCGCGTCGATTTCCTTGACGATGTGTCCCTTGCCGATCCCACCGATCGCCGGGTTGCAGGATAGCTGGCCAATGGTGTCCAAGTTCATGGTCAGGAGCAGGGTCTCGGCTCCCATGCGCGCCGCAGCGAGTGCGGCTTCGGTGCCGGCGTGGCCGCCGCCGACGACGATGACTTGGTACGCTTTGTCGTAGAAAATCACGATCGTTTATACGCGGCGAGAATGCGGTCGCCTTCCTCTTCGGTTTCGCGCAAGAGCGCTTGCAGCACGTCTTCGGGGGTACCGGCGCGCTCTTGCTTTGCGGACCAGTGCCACAGGTCTAGATAGGCGTCGGTGCCCACCAGTCCTTCCTGCATGGCGATGCGGTCGATCGCCAATTGGAAGCGGCCGGGCAGGGTGTGCGAGCTCGGTCGGCGGCCGACAAAGAGCTTGATTTGCACGGGGATGTCGCGCCAGTAGAGGACTTGGTATTGAATCATGAGTCGAGTGCTCGGCGAAAGGCGCGGATGTGATCCGGCGTGGTGCCGCAGCAGCCGCCGATGATCTGGACGCCAGCGGTCGCTAAATCTGGGACGTACTCGGCCATTTCCTCGGGACTTTGCGAATAGATAGTGCGGAGGGCGCTGTTGAGTTGTGGCATGCCGGCGTTGGGATAGGTCATCAGCTTCTTGTCGAGGCCGCGCTCCTGCATGGCGGCTTTAAACTGCTCAACGCCGTGGAGGGAGTACGGCATGCCGGTGTGCTCGCTGCGCCGGGTTTCAGCGCCGCAGTTGATTCCGACGAGGTGGACGTGGTCGAGGAGGTTGTCGCCGCTGGAGTATTGGCCCGAGGCGAGTATGTCCAAAAGGTCGGCGACCGAGTGCCCCCAATCGGTGCGATAGACGACCTGTTTGCTTTTGCGGTCTTGCGTGTATTTGAGCGCGAGGTTGACGGCAATGGGCAGGCCGGTCTGGCGGGCGATGTCGCATACCATAGCCGCTTCGACGGCTGAAAACTGGGTTTCAACGGAGAAAAAATCGACTCCCCCCTCGCAGAGCGCGTCGATGATGCGTTGATGCGCGGCGCGGACTTTGTCGTTGGCAATGCCGAAATCCGTACTGCCGGCGTCGGCCTCGATAGCCCCGGGGGAGGGGCCGATGGAGCCGGCGATGAAGACATCCCGCTCGCAGCGCTCCCGAGCGCGCTGTGCCAGTTCGGCCCCGCGCCGGGCTAGCGCACCGGCTTGGGTCGGGTCTTTGTCGGCCATGGCGAGGTGCAGCTCAGAGGCGACAAAGGTATTCGTGCCAATGCAATCGGCACCTGCGGCGATGTATTCGGCGTGAATATCGACGACCGCCTCTGGGTAGCTTTCGTTGGCGAGGGTGGAGTTGGTCAGCTCGATTTGGCGGGCGAAAAGCTCGGAGCCAAAACCGCCGTCGTACAAGAGGGGATGTGGGTCGTTGAGGCGCTGAAGGAAAAGGGACACAGATTGGTCTCCGTCTAAGATAGGGTGTCGGCGCGGGAGTCGCTGAATAGCCATTCGAGCAAGCGTTGGCCAAAGTCCGGCGCAAAGTGCGGTACGTGCGCGCCTTGCTCTATGGTCCACAGCTCGATAGTGACGTCGTTGCGGCAGCCCGTGCGGTAGCGGGTGCGGACGGTCTCGGGGCCGTCGAGTTTTTGGTCGAGGTCGAGTGGGGGGAGGGTTTCTGGATCGGTGAGGTCGCAGCGGGCGAGTGCAGCCCAGCGCAGCGAGACTTCTTCTGCGCCGGCGTACTCATGCTCACCCGTGCTCCCATCGTAGGCTACGACCTTGTCGGCTGTGCCGTGGATTTGCAGCACCGAGACTGGGGATGCGAAGGCACAACGGGAGGGATCGCTAAAGGAAGTGCCGGCGAGACTGGCAATGGCGACTAGGCCCGGGATGCCTTCGCAGGCGAGTCGGTAGGACATGAAGCCACCGTTGGAGTGTCCGAGGGCGAAGATGCGCTCTACGGCGATATGCGTAGCGGCTTCTTCAAGTAACCCGGAAAGGTATTTCACATCATCGACTTGGGTGTTGTGGAGGTCGCAGCAGAAGTCCGTGGCGTTCCAGAAGCGCTTGCCATCGGGGTCGTGCGTGCCGTTGGCCATAATGAGGGCGAAGCGATCAGCGTTCACTCGCTTTGAGAGGCCAAAATAGCGGTCGTGCTCAGCTAAATGGCTGGTGAAGCCGTGCAGGCTGAGCACGAGTGGAATGGGTGTCTCGGGGTCGTGATCGGCTGGGAGGACCAAGAGGGCTGGGCGTTGGCCGCCCAACGTGTGGACGATGTGATTCTTGCTCAGGTCGGTGACCAGTTCGGTATGGGATGTTTCTTTGCTGCAGGCGGTGAGGGTCAACGACAGCAGAACAGCAAAGGTACAGATTTTGTCGTTCCGCATATTGACCCTCCTTTCCGTTTGCGATCTACGGGACCGACGGCAACAAAGCCCGTCCTAACTCAGTTTTTAATCTACGGGATAAGGCCAATAATGACCAACGCGCTAGGCGGCGAGTTCGCCCTTGCGATAGGCGCGCAGGAAGGCGGCGCAGTACTCGTCGCGGCCCAGCAGCATATCCTCGGCTAGCTGGTAGGGACGGGCTTGGCGGTCGAAGGCAAAGATGTCGGCTAGGGAGGTGGTAGTCGGGTCCATGATCGCGCTGTCGGCACCGGCTTCGACGGCCAGCAGCAGGAAGACGTCGTTGATCAAGTGGCGGCAGGGCAGGCCGAAGGAGACGTTGGAGAAGCCGCCGGTAATGTGGACGTCGGCACCCAACTCGCCACGCAGTTGGCGGATGGCGTCAAAAGCGTGGTGGCCGAATTGTGCATCAACCGAGATGGGGAAGATCAGGGGGTCGATGTACAAGTCGGCGAGTTGCAGCCCCAAGGCGAGGGCCTTATCTACCATTTGCCGGGCGTGATCGATCCGCTCTTGCGCGCTTTGCGGCATACCGGACTCGCCCGCCGCAGTAATGATGACTTGGGCGTTGTACCGTTTGGCCAGCTCTAGGGCTTCGGGTCGCTCTAAAGACGCGGAGTTGAGCAGGAGGCGCTGGGGGTGATCGGCTCCGGCTTCGAGGCCGACGGCGAGGGTATCTATCTGGGAGGAGTCGATGGCCAAGGGCGTCTGCGACATGGCCGATACTGCCTGTACCAACCAGCGCATGGCCTCTTGTTGGTCTGCGGGCTTGATCGAGATCTCATCGACATTGAGGTCGAGGAAATCGGTGCCGGCCGCTTCTTGGCGCTGCACTTGGCGGCGCAGATAGTCGAGGGCATCCGCGTTGCCGAGCATGGCTTGTTGCACGGCGATCTTGAGGTGTTTGACGCGGCCTTCCTCGTAGTCTTGGGTTGTTTTGACTGCTGCGGGAATCTGGAGGAAGCGGCGCTTGTTGTTGGCGTCGCGGAAGCGCACGGATTCGACGCCTTGGGGGTCTGGGCCGATGAGCTTGCCTTTGCGCAAGACGACGCGGGTGGTGTGGATGTTTTCGCCGATGACGAAGAAGGGACGGTCCGTACTGGGGATGTTCATTGGGATTCCGTGTTTGTTTGTGAGTGAAATGGGTGATTAGGGCGGGCGTTGTTGGATGAAGTTGAATAAAGATAGGCTTCTTCAATGGATGGGGGAGCGATTCACTACTAAGAAAATCACTGCCATCTCGTCCAAGAAACCAACCTTTTATATTATTGCCTCCCCCTTCCTTGGTCAACCCCTGTCGGCCTCATATAGACCGTCGAGGAGACCTTGGAATCTGAGTTAATCTGATTGTCAGAAAAAGAAAAATCGAGGTATAGCTTGACAAGAGGTGATTCTATTATATAGGCTATCGCTGCTATTTATCGGCGCGGTCAGGCTTTTGTTTTGACCACGCTCTCTCCCACCTAATTCACCACGAGGTCTTACCCATGAAAACCGCACTGACGTACGTATCGCTGCTTGCCCTCTTAGTGGTGTACTTCTTCGCCATTCCGAGTCCCATGCATGCCCAGATGGCAGATACGCTTGACATCCAAGTGCTTCCTGCCGGCAACATCAATGCCGTGATTAACGGAGACACGCTAGCCAACGGTTTGCGAGCCCATCCCGATCGTGCCTACCGACTCAAGCGAGGCGCGGTATACCAGTTTACGGAGACGATGAAGATCAATGGCGACCTAAATCTGATTGCTACCGAAGTAAACGGCGATCCGGATGAATCGGCTAACAGGCCACCCGTAATTGTTCCAGGAATCCTGCCGGATGACTCGTCTCCAGCTCAGTTCTTTGACCTGATAGGGAAGGGTGGAAAGATCAATATAAATGATCTCTACTTGCTGTCCCGGAGAGCCGATAACGTTGTTGTAGGCTGGGATAACTACATGACGCTAACTGCCGATTCGATATCGCTGAGACTTCGCGACATTGTATTTGATAGCGGTGGCGGATTTGGCATACTCATAGCCGGCCACTGGTCCAAGATCGATATGCAGGATTGCGTATTTCGCAATAATCATCACAGTCTGGCGTGGATTGCGGGTGGTTCACCCATGATTGCGTTTCCCGGGGTCCATATGGATACGCTGAAAGTCATTAACAACACGTTTTTTGCTGTTAATGGGTATATATGGTCGGCGAGGGGCTACGATCGTCATTCGGTATTCGAGCACAACACTCTGGTTTATACCCATGTTAATCCCTTCTTGGCACACCATGGCTCCAATGTTCACATCAAGAACAACCTGTTTTACTCGGTACATTCCTTGGGTTGGTGGACGAAGTTTGTACTGGAAGACCCCGGTTTCTCCAATTGGCCAGATACCACATCCACTAGCCTGATCCACTTTACGGCACGGGATTCTATCAGTAAGTGGAGCACGGATATTTGGAACCAGACTATCCCTGGTCCGGAGGTATATATCGATCCGGATCGAGGGGTCACAGCCGAAATGCTGGATCCAACGAGGCGGGTAATAGATGTCCAGAACAACGCGTATTTCTGGCCCAAGAAACTGTTTGATTATTACGATACCTATAACGCTAACATCACGCTTACTGATAGCGTCAAGGTCCCCGATGGATCAATACAGATACTCCCCAGAAGATTGCATAAGCCGAGGTGGATTACGGAATACACGCAATGGACGTTCGACAACCTGTTCCCAGCAATCGGCGTTCAGTCAACTCTAGCGGGCAACATGGAGGCAGATCCTGGATTTGATCCTGATATCGAAGGACACGTGGACGCCTTGATAGAGTATATGGACAAGACCATACATGAACGGCTTGATCTGAATTCACGATGGTCCTACGATCCGGGGGGCGAAGGTGTCCACTATCCACCGCCATGGCCTTTGCCAGAGAACTTGGCGTTTTCGAATTCGGCATTACAACATGCCGGTACCGATGGATTTGCGGTGGGAGACTTGAACTGGTTTCCCGAACAGAAAGAGCAGTGGCTGAATCAGAGCACGGCAACCGCTGTAGAACACTCGGAGAGCCAAGTGCCAACCGGTTACCACTTGGCGGAAAACTATCCTAATCCGTTTAACCCATCTACCACTATCGGATTCGAGACGCCTGAAGCGGGGTTGGTTACGCTCAAAGTTTACAATACCTTGGGCCAATTGGTGAGGACTTTGGTCAATCAGCATCTTGCAGCCGGTGCGTACAAAGTCCATTTCGATGCCTCTGGCTTGAGCAATGGCGTATATTTTTACACATTAGATGCCGGCGATCTTACACTGTGGAAGCGAATGTTATTCCTCAAGTAGTCATGTAGCTTCTTGGCGCATGACCATCAAGGCTAGATGTAGGTATATTGGCTTGCTGACGGCGTGGCTAGCCGTACTTACCACAAGTGCGGCTAGCGCGCAGTCGGCAACGGTGCGTGGGACCATATTGGATGCGGTTACCAGCGAGCCATTGCCGTGGGCAAATGTAATCCTGATTGGCACGAGTATTGGGGGCGCAAGTGATATAGAGGGCAAGTTTGTAATCAGGAATGTTCCGGTTGGATCCCACACGGTAAGAGCGACCTATATTGGCTACGAGACACGTGAGCTCGAAGTAGTGCTGACGGTTGAGCAAGTACTGGAATTAGAGCTACCTTTAGATCCAGTGAGCCTCCTCGAAGAAGAAGTCGTTGTTACAGCACAGGCAAGTGGTCAAACGGCGGCGATAAATCGGCAACTGTCATCGCTGGCGATTAAGAATGTTGTATCGGGTGCTCGAATACAGGAGCTACCCGACGCAAATGCGGCTGAATCAGTAGCAAGGCTTCCCGGTGTGTCGATTATCCGGGAAGGAGGTGAAGGGGCCAGAGTCGTTGTTCGTGGCCTATCACCACAGTACAACCAGATTGCGATAGATGGTGTTCAGCTTCCAGGTAACGTCGTATCTAATAACCCCAATGAACAAGCGTCATTAGTAGGGGATCGGGCTACCGATCTCAGTATGATATCCTCAAGCATCCTTGGAGGAATTGATGTGGTAAAGGCGATTACTCCGGATATGGATGCTGCGGTTATCGGCGGCGTAGTAAATTTCGGCTTACGGAAAGCGAAAACCAGCGGCACTCGCCCTGTCTTTGGCCTTACCTCACAAGGAGGTTACAATGATCTAAAAGGAACGTATGCCGACTATAGACTGGTTGGTTCTCTTGAACATCGAGTCTTAAATCAGCGACTGGGTTTGTTCTTACAGGGCACCACTGAAAAGCGCAATCGGAGTGCTAATCGGCTGGCGGCCCATTATGTGCTAAACGACAAGTCGCACGGGGATGACGGTATTCCCGATCTAACGAGTGTCGATCTAAGTGACGTCTTCAGCGAAAAACAGCGCCATGGCGCGACTCTTGTGGCAGATTACAATCACGATTCGGGCGAAGTGGGCATTCTCAATTTTTTTAGTACATCGGAGACTGGCGCTCTGAGTCGAGGACAGTCATTCGTACATGCCATTGACGATATCACGTACTCGGGCGGACGATCCAGTAATGATTTAATGTCTGTCACTAATCTGCTCAGTATTCGGCAGGAAGTACCACTATTTGATATTGACCTGAAGCTCTCCCACACCTATTCGAGGAGCCAGAATCCTGAAGATTTCACACTCATGTTTCTGCAAGACAGGGCAGGATATGCTGGCCAAGGCGATTTGTCCAAATCACATCCTTCAACCATAGCCGCTTCAGGAGTACCTGACTCGATAGGCGCTAAGCTGAAAACGATTAATAGCTCGAAAAACGTTGCTATGGACCGGTCGCTGACGGGATCTGTGGATCTGGAAAGAAATCTGGTGACCGTTGATATTCTTGCATCTAGGCTCAAGCTTGGCGGCTCTTATCAGTATCGCAAGCGATCCTACGACATCGATGACAGAGCAGGAGTACATTTCGATCTAGGCGGTAGACAACTATACGCAAGAGTGTTCGAAAAGTATCCCGAATTGAACATGTACAATGGCGATGTTGTCTTAGCTCTATTTACAGACGATCCATATTCATATCGAAATTTTCTCGCGGGTGACTATTCACTGGCGTACCCGATGAATATTGATTTCATGGAAGAGATCATAGGAATTGCCATAGCAAGAGATGTAGGCTTCATAGAGAATGAGTATAGATCTCTCGGCTTTGATTACAATGGATCAGAGGCCAAGAGTGCAGCCTATGGGATGCTCACGGTTAATATAGGCGAAAAGATTACGCTACTGCCCGGCATGCGTTTCCAGAACCTTAGGACGAGCTATACGGGCAATCGCGGTGTGCAACTGCCAGATGCCGGTGGTGGGATAGCATTCAATGCTAGGGATACGACCGCAACTAATTCTCGTGGCTTTCTGCTTCCTATGGTCCATGCGCGGTACAAGCCGCTACGGTGGTTGCAAATTCATTTTGCCTATACCAATACATTAAACTACCCGGACTATAGCGCAATTGTCCCACGGTATGACGTGTCACTGGCGACGATCATTTACAATAATTATTCGCTAAGGACGGCTTCGTCGGAGAATATCGATCTCGCTGTGTCGATCTATGGAAATGCAGTAGGATTGTTTACGGTCAATGCTTTTCGAAAACGTATAGAGGACTTGATCTTCCCGTCAACAACATTCCTTAGCGATCTCAGTGTGTATCCGGATCTGCCACAAGACGGCCAGCAGAATACGCAACTGTATAATTTCAGTACATTTATTAACAATCCGAACCCGACCGACGTTCGAGGCATTGAAATTGACTGGCAAACGCATCCATGGTATCTACCTGGTATCCTGTCTAATCTGGTCTTTAATATCAACTATACGCGAGTGTTTTCGGAAGCAAATTATCCGCGAACAGAATTGGATATATCGTATGATGAACTCGGAACGCTGTACAGAACGGTGGTGGATACGTTTTATACGAGCCGCTTATTGCACCAGCCCAATGACATCTTTAATCTAGCAGTCGGATTCGATTATCGTGGATTCTCAGCCAGAGTGTCTGCCTTGTACCAAGATAATATTTTTAAGAAACCCGACTTCTGGTTGCAACAGCGAATTCACTCGGACAAGTACACGCGGTGGGATCTCGCGATCAGCCAGCGGCTTCCGTGGTTTGGAATGCAGGCGTTTTTTAACCTGAATAATATTACAGGCGCGGATGATATTGATCTCAATCAGAAAACTAGCTTTCCGGCGTTGCAAGAACGTTATGGTATGACGGCGGATATTGGATTGAGAGTGATGTTCTAGTGGCACGATGAGGGGCCAAGTCTTCAGTTCACCGATCTAGTCTCACCAGTACTCGCAGTCTTTTGGCAGAATAGCTCTGTGCATTGCCGGCAAAAGTCCAATCGGAGTGTTTATCCGCCCGATTGCCAATGCCGATATCGGCGCGTTCACCTCGACGCCAGTGGTTGATGGCAAAGAGCGTCTGTTCCGTCGTGGCGTTGTGTATCTGCATACTGCCATAGCCGTCAGTGGGGTCTATTGGCTGGTCGCCAAAGTCGTAGCTATGCTGAGAGGCATTGGGCACGGTAGAGGAGTTGGCTGGGGTGTAGTTATTGGGCCAGAATTCGATGCGGCCTCCTTCTAAGCCGATGCCGTTGTGTACGCCAGTGTTGGACCAGATGTTCATCTGGGTGACGGGTTGTTGGAAGTGAGCCCCCGAGACCAAGGTGGGTACGCCGATCATTTTGAGGTTATCGGTAAAGGCATCCAGTGAAACGTAGAGAAAGCGCGTTTCGCCATCACTGCGTTGCAATTCCACAAAGTAGGCGATGCGATCAAAGGGCGCGGTAATCGCAGTGCTATTGTCGATATCGTAGTGGATATCCGCGCCGAGGTTGGCCAGATCGAGGTCGTACACGAGGTGATAGTCTGCCGCTTCGGGCACTTCCATTTTGAGCCGATCGCGTTGGGGCACGACACCAGCGCGGAATGGGGCGGCGGGCAGACCTGCGGCGTTGACTAAGTTAGGTTCAGCTAGTTTGTGCCAGGCAAAGCGCACTGCCACGGGGTATTCGACACCCGGTGCCGAAACTACGACCTCATCGCCTACTATTTTAGCATTTGCTTTGACGAATCCGTCGCGTTCTTGGTCGATCACCGCAAAGTGATTTGGTGTCGCACCATCGCGTGTTTTCAGGCCGCTGCCGTGGTCAAAGCGCAAGTGAATTTTGTCGCCTTTGATCTGCATCGAACGGTAGAGCGGACCTGAGTAGATCACTTCTTGGTTATAGGTCTTGGCCAGCGCGACCAGTGCCAAACGCCGCCCGACCTCCTGCTTGTTTTTTGGGTGGATATCATTGAGGTCGCCAACGTCGTGGATGATGACCATACCGGTGTGGGGAATTTCCAGCGCGGCCGTTTGCGCTTCCCAGAATTTAGGTAGGACATCAGAGGCTTCGTCACCGTAGGAATAAGGGGCGATCTGCACGTAGTAAAACGGAAACTCACCGCTTGGCCAAAGGCCGCGCCACCCCTTGATGAGTGCCTTCATTTTCTCGGTATAGTGCATGCCCTCGGTGTGGTTGGACTCGCCTTGGTACCAGATAGCACCGCGCAATGCAAAGGGGACGAGGGGATGGATCATGGCGTTGTAGAGCACGGCGGGTTGCTGCGGGCCATTTGGCGGCAGGAGTTCGGGGGGATAGGTTGGCATTTTCGGTACCGGTTCTTCGCTTTGGTGCGCCGCCCGGGCGGCATTGAGCCAGGCTTCGACTTCGTCCAATACGTCTCCTAAGCGCGCTTTGTACAGATCACTGCGCGGATTTTGCAATTGTAGTTGCTCGTAGATACCGTGGACAGCAGGTACTGCGGCAAAACCAGCGGGAGGGATCCAGGGTTCGATGCGGGTGCCACCCCAAGCGGCCTGAATCAATCCGATGGGTACGTCGAGTTCGCGCTGCAAGTGGCGGCCAAAATAGTAGGCGGCGGCTGAGAATCCACCCCAGCCGCCCTTGGCGGTCGTCTCCGGGGTACAGAGGTGCCAATCGGCCTCGATGTCCGTTTGTGGTTCAGCGCTGAGTTTTTTGGGAATCTGGAAGAGACGGATTTGTGGATAGTTGGCTGCGGCGATCTCCGCTTCTGGGTTGAGGCAGAGACTGACGCCCATTTCCATATTCGATTGCCCCGAGCAGAGCCAGACTTCGCCGACGAGCACATTTTGTAGTTCAATGCTGTTGGTGCCTGTCACCGTCAGCACATGGGGGCCACCAGCTTGGGCTGGTGGCAATTCCACCTTCCACTCGCCTTGTGCATTGGCACTGGTACTGTCGATTTGCCCGAGAAATTCGACGATGACCTGCTCTCCCGGCTTAGCCCAGCCCCAGATAGGCAGGGGGCTATCGCGCTGCAATACCATGTGATCGCCGAATATCTTGGATAGGCGTATGTCGGCAAAGGTTGGTAGAGCGAAGACTGATGCGAGGACTAAGACTATCGCATATAGGGGGCTGAGGGTAAGGAAATAGATAAGGCTTCGCATGTGTTCTATGCAATTCTTCTTCGGTGTTTGGGTAGGTACCTGTTTTCGATAAAAAATATACGATCAATCTCAATGATAGACGATGGGTTTATTTTTGCACATTATTGCGTATTTTGGGCAGTGGGCAGGGCAACCTTCTCTACTCTATGGAAGTGAGACTAATGCGTGGATGGATCGCCGGCATGGGGCTTGTAAGCCTGATGTTGGGAGTAGGGTGCGAGCCGGAAGCGGAGACCGAAACAGCGACGGCCAAGGTGCAATTCGTCGATGTGACCGAGACTGTTGGCCTCGATTTTCGCCAAGTCTCCGGTGGCTCAGAGCAGCGCTATATCCTCGAATCGATGTCGTCGGGTGCCGCCTTTTTCGACTACGATGGCGATGGGTATCTCGATCTGTTTTTGGTCAATAGCACGCGGGTGGAGGCCGATTCCTCGCATCACTCCAATCGGCTCTACCGCAACAGCGAAGGGACCAGTGGGCGCGTCTTCGAGGACAAAACCGATGAGGCTGGTCTGCGGCGAACGGGTTGGGGTATGGGATGCGCGGTAGGCGACTACGACAACGATGGCGATTTGGACCTGTACGTGACCTATTGGGGGCCTAATGTATTCTATCGCAACGAGGGGGAAAGGTTTGCCGAGGTCGAGCTGGGCGTAGAAGACGATGGCTGGGGAACTAGCGCGGCATTTGGAGACGTGGATGCCGACGGATTTTTAGATCTCTACGTGGCCAACTATTTGATCTTCGACTTGGAAAACCCGCCCGGCGGCGGCCAACTCTGTAGTGGCTTCAAGGGGCTAGATGTCTATTGCGGCCCGCACGGCATGGTGCCTCAAGCCAACGTGCTCTACCGCAACGAGGGCGGGGCTGGCTTTGCGGATGTGAGCCAGACGACGGGGATTGCCGCAGACAAGCAGGCGTCCTTGGGAGTGGTTTTTTTAGATGGCGACGACGACGGCGATCAGGATCTCTACGTGGCCAACGACGGCTATCCCAACCTGCTCTATCGCAACGACGGGCATTGGCAATTGACGGAAGTGGCAGCCTTTGCCGGGGCGGCTTACAGCGAGGACGGGCGGGCGCAGGCCGGCATGGGCGCGGCGGCTGGCGACTACGACAATGACGGCGATTTGGATCTGTACATGACCCACTTTTCGGACGACGTCAACACGCTGTACCAGAATCAAGGGGACGGTCAATTCGTCGATTTTACGGCAGCAGCGGGGCTCGGTGGTGAGGTGCGCCCCTACTTGGGCTGGAGTACAGGCTTTTTCGATTACGACAACGATGGTTGGCTGGACCTGTTCGCGGTCAACGGGCACATCTACCCCCAGGTCGCCCAGCATCCTTCGGGACTGCGCTACGCCCAGCGCAACCTGCTCTATCAGAATGCGGGTGGAACATTTGTCGAGGTAGGAGCTACGGTTGGGCAGGGCTTTGCCGAGGAAAAAGTCAGTCGCGGCGGGGCGCTGGGCGACTACGACAATGACGGCGATTTAGACCTGCTGATCGTGAACCTGAACGACGCGCCGACTCTTTTGCACAATCTCGGCGGGAGTCGCAGCAATTGGCTGGGGCTCGAACTGGTCGGTACTGAAAGTAACCGCGACGCACAGGGGGCGCGGGTTGTACTCTTGGCGGATAATGGACAGCAGATGCGGGAAGTACAGCGCGGAGTGGGGTACTTATCACAAAGCGACGGCCGAGTGCTCTTCGGGTTGGGAGCAGCCGAGGAAGTGGAGCGCGTAGAGATCCGTTGGCCCAGTGGTCGGGTGCAGGTATTGGAGCGACCGGAGACTCGGCGCTACTTGGTGGTACAGGAGGGGGAAGAGGGCATCGTTGCTAGTTATGTCGGGCCAGCGGATACAGAAGACTTGGTCGCCCGCAAGCAGCCAGTCCAAATAGGCAGTCGGCCGATGGTCCCTCGCTACGCAGCAGGGGACGACCGGACGGCTACAGACCACTATAAAGCGGGAGTTGAACTCTATAGACAGGGGCGCTACGAAGAGGCGATTGATGCCTTGAGATCGTCCATCCACATGCAGCCGGACAGTCTCAAAACCTACTACTCCTTGGGGATTGTGCTCTATTCGGGGTTGGGGCGGGCCGAGGAGGCCGCGGCGGTTTTGGAAGAGGTGATGGCCCGCGATTCGTCGTGGGTGCAGGTCTATTCGCTTTTGGGAGCGATTTATATGGATCTCAATCGCAAAGACAGGGCCATTCAGTTCCTCAAGCGCGCCGTGGCCCTGAACCCTGAGTGGGAAAACTACAACCGACTGGGACTGGCCCAACTCCGCAGCGGCAACCTGACGGCGGCGAGCTCGGCGTTCGAGCACGCAGTGCGCCAAGCACCGTGGCATCCGCATCCGCACTTGAATCTATCCCGTATTTATGAGCGACAGGGGAGGAAGCAGACGGCCGCACGGCAGCGGCAAATTTTTGCACAGTTGCGGCCTGTGCAAGACCAAGTGCAGCGCCATCTGGAGAACTTAGCCGCCTTCCCAGGCGACATTGAATCTCGCCATCTACTGGGCGAAGCCTACGTGGCCCAGGGACGCGTTGAGGAGGCCCTTGCCACCTTTCGCCAGGTCATCGCCAGCGATTCCAGTTATGCGCCGGCCCATTACGGCTTGGGTGCGGCGCTGCACTACAAGAGCGAATTGCAAGCTGCGATTGCGTCTTATGAACGGGCCGGCAAGCTGCAGCCGGATATGGTAGGGGCCTTTGCCGATCTAGGCCAAGCCTATCACCAACTCCGCGACTATGAACTGGCTATCGCTGCCTATCGTCGGGCACTGGCGTTGCAGCCGGGTTTGCAGGCAGTGCGGACCAAACTAGGCATGGCCTACGCCCAGCAGGGCGATTTGCAGCAGGCAGTGGAGACCTTCAAAGCGGTCCTGAACGTCGATTCCACCTTGGTCGAGGCCCGCGACGCGCTGGCACAGGTATATGCCGCACAGGAGCAGTACGCAGCGGCTATTCGCGAGTGGGAGGCCGTGCTGCGGCAGGACCCGCGCTATTCCCGTGCGGTGAGTCAGTTGCGCTTGGCGCGCGAGAAGCTCGTACAAAAGAAAGCCCCCGATTCGCAGACAGCAGCGAAACGAGGGCTTGGAGATGAGTAAAAAACTAGCAGATGGGTTTAGCGATCCAAACTGCTCTTGAGCTGACCCCAACTGGTTGCTTCGACGCTCGTCGCCGAAAAGTCAATGCCCTCTTCGAGCGGAGCGAGGACAAAGTCGTTCAGCGCGATATTGCTGCTTTCCGGGGTGGTGCCCCAGAAACCCTGATAGGCGTGGTCGGACTGAGGTGCGTCAATATCGCCGTTGTTGATCGAGATGTGGATGATATCTTCCTCTTCGAGGTCGTAAATCTCGATATTTTCGGGCGTGGCACCTTCCCGGGGGATCTCGGCAATCGGCGTAATGCCTAGTTCATAGTAGTAGGTGCTTTCGCCGAACATGTCGCCATCAAAGGACCAACCATAGGACGTAAACTCGCCACCGTCCGAAAGCCAAGCTAGGTTGCCGATAGGCTCGAGCGACTGATAGACGCCTTCAATCGGCGGCACGACCCACTTATAGGCGATCCGGTTTACCGGCTCGTCGGCGAGGTTCTGCTCGTCGGCCGCTAGGTGGGTCGGGTTGACTTCGACCTCCCAGTTGTCGTCATCCCAATGGCGAGCCGGATCTTCGCGGTCGGTATTGTGGATGTTGTCAAAGACTTGGTTGGCGAAGTAGAGCTTGTTGAAATTTTCATTCCAACCGAGGATGTGCAGCGGGTTGAAGTCGCTGAGATCGAGTTCGCCGCGACCCGCCTCGTGGAACTGCGCTGGGTCGTAGAGCTTGTCGCTGCGGATCACATAGGGCCTATCCGGGACGATACCCCAGTCGGAAAGGTCGCCGTCTATGGTCGGCACAGCGTTATCGGGAAACTGAAAGAGAAAGAATAACTCACCCGGCGGGTTGTGGGCACTAGCGAGCCCAGCCGATACTAGCAGGACCATCAGTCCTTTTGCTATTTTTTGCATGTTGAGAAAACCTCCTCAGAATATCGGTATATTGGTCATGGGACCAGATTTGCGTAGAGGGATGCGCTGCGAAGAAAATCGCCTGTCGAACAAACCTCCTTTCAATGACCGGCATGTGAAAAGTTTGGCTGCATCTAACAAAATTTTGGCTATACCCTACGACAATCGCAAAAAAATGTCAAACAGTATGGTGCATAGAGACCCTTAATACGCCACCCCGAGGAACCCCATTTTTCTTTCCTTTTGTTCGACATTAAGGGATAGTTCATATAGGTAAATCCCCGGAGGGACGCGCTGGCCATTGGCGTCGGTGCCGTCCCATTCTTGGCGAAACTGCCCGCTGCGAGACCGCGTTGGGGGCAATGTGACCACCTCTTGCCCGGCTAGATTGTAGATATGCACGGAGACCGTCCGATCCGTCACCACTTCTCGCAGATTGTAGGCGATGGTCAGCGTCTCGTTGAGGCCGTCGCCATTGGGCGTAAAGGGGTTGGGGCCGACTGCCACATTGACCAGCAAATTGCCACCCACCGGGGTTTTAACGGCGAGCACATCGCCGGAAAAGCGGAAGGTGGCGTTGCCAGGCCGGACCTGCTGGCGGATCTGATCGGGATCCTCGCTGTTGAAAACCCAACTACTGAATTCAGTGCCGAAGCGCAGCACGGGCGCGTTGAAGGTTACCTCCAACTGCTTGAAGCTATCCTCTTCGCCCTTCACCGCTGGAAATTGGACTACGATCCGGTCGTCGAGGATCTCATAGGGGAAAAGATCGAGATCCACTGGGGACCCGTCGAGTACGACCGCCTCTATGGTATCGACTCGGGCGTGAGTGAGTATTTCTAGGCGATTGAAGCCGATATTGTCCGCCGCAAAGGAGGGCAGCACCACGTAGGTGAAGGTGGTAGGCTCGAAGGAGTCCACTTCGATGGGCCAAATCTCGCCGACGACTTCTTGGGCCGCAGGTGCCTCGCCCAACTGTAGTGAGAGTTGATCCAGCCGGGGGGCGGCAAAGGGAGCGGAAAAAAACTTGATGGCGATCTGGATATAGCGGCTGGGACCTGGCGAGAGCAGGGGCGTGCCGTCCTGCCAGGCTTCGGCGGGCAACGTCTCGTCGCGCAAGCCGGCGGCAAAATCGTAGGGTGGCGACCAAAAACTCCAGTTTTCAGTATCGTACTGGGTGGGCAGGCGAGACAGCGCGTCGATCTTTAAGTAGTCCTTTAGGGTGATTTGGTCCAGGTCGCCATTGTTGTTGGGGGCGAAGTAGAGCTTGGGGTCGGGGGTGTGCCCGGTGCGGGTGCGGATCTCCGCTCGGGCACCCTCGGGCAGCTCGCCACTCCAGCGGATTTGCCCCCAGCTAATCGGGCGACCGAAGTCCAAGATTTGGGTAATGTAAGTCATCTCTTCGACGAAGCCTTCGCCGTAGATTTCAAACTCGGCGAGTTCCCAGTTGCGCAAGGGATAGGCTTGGAAGGTGAGAAAGCGGATGGACTGTCGCTTGAAGCGCAGATCGGTCACCACGTCGAGGTTTTCGCGGGTGGAGTGCAGCACGCTCAACAAGGGGTCGTTTTTGGTGATCCAGCGCCTGCCGGGCGTGCGCCCGCACGCGCCGTCTTGAAAAGGCAGCGAAGCGTCGCCCACCCGGATGTCAAACCAGCCCACGAAATTATCGGCGAAGCTATCTTCACCAAAGGACTCAAGGGCCGGCTTGGGCTCGGCAAAATCTTCGATCAGTAGGCGGTCTTCCTCTTGGCTGAGGCGCGGATAGAAGCGAATGCGGTTGATCGGCACATTGGCGCCGAAATCGAATATAATGGCGTCGTAGAAAGGACGCCCCAGTCCGATGCCCGGTGCTTTGTTGGGATCCTGCGAGAAGGGGCGAAACTGGGCGGATACCGGATTGGCATCGAGCATGAGCTTGTTGAGGGGGGCATTGTTGCCGGCGAAGAGGCAATTGTAAGCCGAATTTCCACCTCCGTAGGATACGCTGACTTCCCCCCCGGTGAAGTTTAGGGGGACCTCGTTTGACTCGGCGCTTAGATCGGTCAGAGCCAAGTTTTCGGAAGGATCGATGAAGCGGGGGCGGATGGAGATGTCGGAGAAATCGACGAGGGTGTCCCCACCGGTCTCTTGCTGAGGCGTGCCCACAGCAACGCTTTTGAGCAGTTCGCCGTTGGCGTCATAGACCAGATACGCGCCCACTTCGGCTTGGCTACGGGCGTCCTGCCAAGATGGGCCGTCCACGCCGCCCAGATGGAATTCGGTTCGGGCGTTCACTTGAGCAACGGTGAGCAAAACCGTGCAGACGAAGAAAGACAAAGACCTAAGCATGGCTCATCCTTCCTTGAACTGGGGGACGAGATTTTTTATATATATGCAAAATAAAGCGATATCAACTCGGTTCCAAAAGTTATTTTACAACCACTGGCTGCCAAAAGCCGCCGCATTGGAGTGCTGCCATGCGTGTATCGGGCTATTTTTTGCGTATTTTCGCCCTAACATTAGGGTCGCTAGCGGTTGTTTGTGTTCCCGTTTTCGCCCTCGACACCGTTACTTTGGGCGAAGGCGGCGAGTTGGATTGGCAGAGCGAAGGCAACTCGGCCGTGGCAGTCATCGACGCGGAGTATCGCTCGCCCCTCAATCCCAACCGCCTGCTAGTGGGCAACGCGCCGGGGAATCTAATCGCGTTTGCACATCCCGATTTTCCCCGTAGTCTCTTTCCCCTGCGCATAGAAGAAGGCGAAAACATCGCCAACAATACGGTGGTGCGAGGCGGCAACATAGACGCGCCCAACATCTTTGACTTCGGGCGCGATGTCGGGGTCGCCAGTGGCAGTATATTCGATCGCAACGACCTCCTACTGGCCTTGCAGGAGTTGCTCACCAGCGAGGATGGCGGTGAAAAGAAGGCGTTCGAGCGCAAGAATTTCAACGCGCTGGGCACGCTGGTCATTCTCAACTTAGGGGGGCGTTTTGGCGTCAATCGCATCCGCTTCTATCCGCGCAATACCGTTCATAAATCTCCCACTACGCCCTTTCACAACGACTTCCTGCGGGCCTTTGAGCTTTTTACTAACGACGGGATCAGCCTGACTAACGACGGCAGTTTGATCTGGGACCCCCTGCTGTTGCAGGCCGACAACGAAAATCCCGTCGTCGATGTGACCATAGATCCGCCCAGCTACGTCCAGTTTGTGCGCTTGCGAGCCACCTCTACGGTCAACTTTGAGATCGACGAATTCGAGGTGTACGGCACGGGTTTTCTCTCCGAAGCTCAATACATTTCGGATATATTCGATGCCGGCCAGCCCGCGCTCTGGGGCGATATGCGCTGGGTAGAAGAAACCGTTGGTCCCGAGGTGTTTTCCCGTCTGCAAATCCGCACCCGCACGGCTAACGACGCCACGCCCTTTGTCTTCACTCGGCTGCTAGCAGCTCAGCGCGACGCCGAGGAGATTCCGTTCTCTTTGGAGGACCCCACCCAGGAAATGGAACTAGCTGAGTACGAGACGCTGCCCAAGGCCGACGCCCTTGGTCGCCAGTGGAATCCTGGTCTCATCAGAGATGATCTAATCAACTGGAGTCCCTTCAGCACGCCCTATCCCGCGAGTGCGGCCAACGGCCCTGGGATTCCAATCGCCTCTCCCAGTCCAAATCGGTACTTCCAGTTTCAAGTTTTTTTTCAGAGCGATGATCTAGAGGCGGCTCGGGGGCTGAAATCCCTGAGTTTTGAGGTGCTGACGCCGCCCTTTGCCGACGAAGTCATCGGCGAGATTTTTCCGCGCGAGGTTAGCATAGCCGAAAACACGAATTTTACGTACGCCGTGCGCCCGGTCTTGGCGACGGCCAACCTGCGCGGTTTTGACACCATAGAGATATTTACCCCTACCCGAGTAGAGAGCATAGATCGCCTAGAGTTGGTGGATGAAACCGGAGAACTCGTCGCCGAGCGCGTCTTTGCCGGGCTTGAGGACACGACCCGCGTTGACGGATTCCAAATTCTCGCGGTAGAAGACGACAAATTTTCGGTGCGGATTCCCTTCCTGCAAGAAGGCAGCACACTCGTAAAAATCCACTTTCAGACCGAGGTGTTGACTTATAGCACCAACTTTACTGCGGCGGTCCGGCTTTCCGACGAAGAGGGGGGCATATCCCAAGCCATTGTTCCAGGCGATGCGGCAACGCTGGCCACAGGAGACGATGCTGATCTGTCCGGCACTACAGTGTTGAGCCCCTCGGTGCTGCGCGGAGGTCGTTTGCTAGACAGGATGGAGATTGTGCCCGCGGTCTTCACCCCCAATGGGGATCGGGTCAACGATGTGGCCAGAGTGTACTATAACTTGCTCGCATTGGATGTTGCCCGCCCGGTAGAGATCGCCGTTTACGATTTGAGTGGCCGGTTGATCCGCATCATCCACGACGCTCCCGAACGCAACGGACGCTACGAAGACAAGACGTGGGACGGACTCGATGCCCAAGGGCAGCTAGTCCCGCCGGGGCTCTATATCGTGCGGTTGGCGATAGAAGGGGATGCCCAACAAGACGGTCAGTCCCGGCTAGTAGGCGTGGCGTATTAAACGCGGATTCTATCGCTGTCCGAGTATCTTCTGCACCAGTTCTAAATTCTTTTCTACTTCTGCCATCGCCTTGTCCTGCAAGCGCTGCTTCCGCTTGAGTTGGTCGTATTCAGCAAAGTGATGCTGTGCCTCTGCTGCTCTGCCGAGGCGCTCGTAAAGATTGCCCAGACAGGCGTGTACTTGGGGGTACTGCGGCGCGAGTTCGGCAATTTTCTCGAAAAAAGTTAAGGATTCGGCATAGCGGTTCTGCCGAGCCAAGAGTAGTCCTATGCTCCAATAGCTTTGGACGCGGTTGGGGTCTAGGTCGATAGCCTGGCGCAAAAGGGCCTCGGCTCTTTGGGTCTGGAGCGTTGGCGCTAGAAGCGCGGTCGTTTGCCCGTCGCTTGCTTCCTCGACGAGCAGATCGGCTAAGCGGATGCGGTACTCGGGTTCGGTAGGGGCTTGCTCCAGCAGCGTGCGGTACTCAGCGGCCGCGGCCTGTAATTGACCTTTTGTTTCGTAGAGCCGAGCCAACTGGTAGCGCACCACGGTGGAGTCGGGGCATAGCGTTAGGGTGTGGCGATAGGCCTCGGCTGCTTGGCCGAGTTGGCCCGCCATGGCGTGGGCGTAGCCGATGCGACCGTAGATAGCCGCCCAGTCGGGGCGCTTTTCGGCGACCTGCGCGTAGGTGGCGATAGCGTCCTCGTAGCGGCGCATGTGCAGCAGGGCATTGCCGAGAAAGTAGCGGACTCGGTCCGCCTCTGGGTAGAACTCCAGATATTGCCTGTAGAGATCGACGGCTTGGTGGTATTCCTTTTCATCGACGTAGAGGGCCGCTAGGCGCAAGAGCGCGTCGTCGTGGTCGGGAAGCCGGTTGAGGACCCACCTGTATTCGCGCATGGCATTGGCTGGCATGCCGTTGCGTTCGTACGCATAGCCCAGCCAGAAGTGCTGCTGTGGTTCGCCCTCCGCGTTCATAGACCCAGCGCCGACATTGGCCATGAGCAACAGCAGGGGCAAGGCTACCAGAGCCTTTCTACGGTACTGCGCTTCTTTCCACAGCGAATACATCCCGAAACCGGCGTAGAGTAGAAGCAAGGGCACGACGGGTAGCCGGTAGCGCGCGGTAACAAAGAAGAGTACCACCGACACCATATACGTCAGCGTGAATAGCAAGAAGAGACGCCCCTGGTCGGTCTTGCCCGCCGAGGTGCGCGCAAAGAGCACTAGCCCTAAGAGGGCGAACGGGGCTACTAATCCGAAGGGAAAGGCGACGCCCTTTTTCCACAAGAGGGCGGACAAAAGCGCCGAGTCGCGGCGGGCGAAATACGGATCGATGTTGCGCTTTATTTCGTCGCCGTGCCAAAACAGGTAGAGCTTGTAAAGCTGTAGCCACGCATAGTCGAGCGGATTCGCGGCGGCGAAATCCCAAGCACGGGCGAAGAAGAAACGGGATTTCGCCGATGGGCGTTCAATGCCGGCTTCGCGTTCGGGCATTTCCGCTAGCTCTAGCCAATCCCTGCCAGGACGGATATCGACCGTGCGCTGGTAGTCGGGGTTGTTGCCAATGTAGAAATTGATCCCGGCGTTGTGCGAGATGAGAACCGAGTCGTCGCCAACTAGGTAATTGCGCAGCGCAACCGGGGCAATGACCAGCGCGATGCCGAGGAGCAACAAGGCTCCTCGCTGGACAAAGTTCCCTTGGGAAAACCAGAGCCAAGCGAGCAATACTGGCGCGAAAAGGAGAATATTGGACACCGCTAGGGCGGCTAGACCCAGTGTGAGACCGACGATCAGCCACGGCCAGCGCTGCTTTAGGGGAGCGGTGAGCAGCAAGAGCAGCAGGGCCAAGTCGAGGAGGAGGGCCGGGATAGTGGGCAGCAATTCACCGCCGAAATAAATCAGCGGGCCATAGCAGGCAGCGGCCAGACCCGCGCCGAGCGCCACAGCCGAGGGAAAGAGACGGAGACCGATCAGATAGGTAAGCCCGCAGACGAGCGCACCAAATAGGGCTTGGAGCAGACGGGGCAGGTAATAATTTTCGCCGCCAACGGAGAAGAGTAGGCCAAGCAGATAGGGATAGAGCGGCGGCTGCCAAAAGGGAGTCGGTTTCCCAGCCCAGGAGACCTCGCTGAGGTAGCGGGCGTCATCGACATAGGTCCGGGCATCGACGACCGGAACGGAGAAAAGCGGACTGGTGGAGAGTTCACTCAGGTAAAAGAGACGCAGGCCCAAGGACAACAGGACGATGAGGGCACAGGTCCAAAGTTCGCGGCGACCGATCTTAAAGCTCGGGCCCATAGGCCAAACTTATTGCAGGCCAGCGTAAACGGCGATGAAGCTTTCGGTGATGGTCTCCGATTCGTCACCCTTGGGGTTGCGGCGGTCTATCCGCATGCCCATCTGCGTGGTGAGCTTGTACCCCAGATAATCGGATACATTAGTGAACTGAGCGGCTCCGACGACGCTGTTGAAGTCGTTGAGGTCGCGCTCGAAATCGTTGACGAAAGTCAACTCTAAGCCGAGTTGGAGGGTCGTGTGCTGGAGCATGGGAAAGCCCAGCAGGAACCCGCCGATCTCGGCAAGTTCGGTCCGTCTTTCCTGCGAAAGCAGGTCGATGGTCTGTTTGCGGTACTCACTCTTCCAGCGCGGCTCGACCCAGAGTCGGCCTAGATTGAGGCGGTAGCTCACCTTGTTGATGACGCCAAAGAAAAAGTCGCGCTGGCGCAGGCCCAAGGGGGCGCGTTGGTTTTCGTCGAGGCGCTGGTGATACGTATCGTATTTGAGAAAGTTCTTGGCGATGAAGCCTCCCCGCTGATAGTCGTGGCCCAGCCACAGGGCGTTGATGTAGGTGTCGGGAGCGATGAGAGGGTCCTCGATTTTGGTAGATTCGCCGGTGCGGATATTGGCGTTGGGCAACCACTGCTGGAGATCGTCGGGAATATTGTCTTCGACTGACTTGAGCATCTCAAAGAAGCGAAAGCGGCCCCAGTTAGGCGTGGACTTGTCGAGGGTAAAAAGCACGTAGTCAACGCGGTTTTTTTGATTTGAGGAGATGAGGTCCTCGCGCAGAACCCCGGCCATCAGCCGGACCTCTGGCGTCAGGTGCGTACCGCCATATACGTTGAACCCTCGATGGTCCTTCTTGTAGGGGTAGTCGGGTGCCTCGTCGTTTTCAAAGCGGTCAATCCAGACGTTGTTGTTGAGATCGATGCCGAAGAGAAACTCGGGGCGATCGACATTGTGGCGCATGAAAGGCTCTTCGTAGTCGGGTACGGAGTTGGAGAGGAAGCGATTGTCGTTCTGGTTGAAGTCAGAGATGAAGTCGTTGTTTTCGTCCCAGCCGGGATAGACTTCTTGGTCGCCGGCTCGCCAGTCCTTGCGCACGGTGTCGGGGTAGCGGTCTTGATCGTCGTTGTCCTCGACTAGCTCGACTACGTGGACGCGCTCGTCCTCGTAGTCAATGAAGCCGGAACTTAGCGTGGTGAAGGTCCTAGTGTTGTAGCGAGGATCCATGCTGTAGAGCTCACCGAAGGCGAACCAAGGGTACGTGCTGCGCGAGAGGTTGATCATCCAAGCGGGTGCGGCCCGGTCGCCGCGCAGGCCCGAAGAAGTCGCGTGGCTTCTGCGCAACACATTGGGGTACTGGACATACGAGTAACTCAAGTCGTATTCGCCGTAGAAGTTCCAGCCAAAAACTTCTTCTAATTCGAGGGTAGCCCCCCAGATTTGGGTCGCCGTGGGCAGCCCGTACTCGAAGCTGACGACCTGCAAGTTGGTGTTGTCTTGGACATTGCCCTCGGCTTGGGTGACCAATAAAAGCACCGAGACATCCGAGATGTTGAGCTGGTTGCTTGAAGATATCCAGACTTGGTAGTCATTGCCCAGCACGAGGCGGAACTCGACTTTTTTGATTTCCTCCTTGGCACCAGATGAGCGATTGACAAAAGCTGGGCTGTCGAAATCGTAGCGTAGGCGAATCTCCTCGGTGCCATCGGCCGAGAGAAAGCCTTGGCGGATAAAGCCGCCTTCGATGATCGGCTCGAAGCGGATATCCTTGCCCCGATCCACCTTACCGTCGTTGTAGGTAATGATGATATCGGAGCCAGTGGGGAAGAAAGCCGCGCCGCCGACTTGGTCTTCGGGCGAGTCGTCGCGCAGCACGATCTCGATGAAGGAGATCGTCTGGTTCTGGTCGATAGTGAGTTTGCCGGTGACGGGGTTGCCCCTGAAACCACTGATAAGGGTGTTGGACTGGTGAGAGTTGACAGCCGTCAAGCCTAGGGTCGCGAAGTCGCCCACCTGTAAGGTGCCGCGTCCGCCAATCATGGAAGTGGCGTTGGTGGCGAGGACTTCCAGGTCGTTGGTGGTGCTGCCACCGGGTTGGCTGAGGCGCGAGTAGATGAGCGTGCCTTGGTACTTGTCGGCGGCGTAATCGAACTGGATGCCATCCCAGCGGGGCTTGGAAAAGGTCATCGGCGTAAGCGTGGTGCGGATATTGTCGCCGATAGTCACCGAGTAGTGGTGCTGGCCCTTGGCATCGGCCGAGACCAACAATCCACTGAACCAGCCTTGGAATCTGTTGCCTTTGAGGACCGAGGAGCCAAACTGCTTGGGCTGGGATTGGGAGTTGTTAAAAACGAGCCAACCGCGAGTGACGAAGTTGCCGTAGAGGTCGTAGTAGTAGTCGCCCTCTAGCCGGGTATCGACGTAGCGCTGATAGTGCCGGCGCGCATAGTTCGAGTACTCCCACTGGCTCCATCGGTACTCGTTGTAGAGCTCCTGAGGCACGTACCACCGCCGCTTGGCCGGATCGAGGGCGCCGAAGAGGACCCCCGGCCCCTGCGGCTCGAAGGAAACCCTGCCGCCTGATTGGATGGTGCCCAGCCGAGAACCGTATTCCTGGGCTGTGCCAAGCTGGGGGAGCGCTAGGAGACAACACGGGACCAAAACCGCTAGCACAAACGATCGGGTGCTTTTCGTTCTCTTCACGACGACCTCCTCAGAACAGTAGTACTATCACAGCTACCAATACCCCACGACCAAAACTAAGTATGGCAAAACCGCTCGTCTGTCAAACAATCCTAATAGACGACGGACAGTAGGCGCGTCCGCGTCGCCGAACGGCTTTCCCGATCGGTGTCGAGGTTCACTTGGCAAATGTATAGCCCAGGTGGCACCTTGCGGCCATTCAGATCTGTTCCATCCCAGAGCATGCTGACGCGACCACTTTGCAGCATCTGGGCATTCTCCCAAATCGGACGACCCGCCAGCGTGTAAACCCGCACTTGGGCCTGTCGCGGGGCCGTGAGTTTGAAGACCGAGAAGTGGATTTCAGTCTCGTCGTTGATGCCATCGCCGTTGGGAGTAAACGGGTTGGGGGCGATGCGGAACTCGTCAACCGCCTTGGCGTCGAGCGGCAGGTTGATCGAAAGAGCATTGCTGCCTATCAGCGCTGTCGCGTCGCCCGCTTCGACGCTTTGCCAGGGCGCGGCCATATTGGCACCGCCACCGGTGTTGCGCACGGCCATTTCCAAGGTTGTGCCGTTGACGAAGACAGGCGCGGCAAAGCGCAGCCGCATTAGGGCTCCCTCGGCGACCACGGTGCCCCGGGAGGAGGAAGATAGGCGGCGGTAGGCCGTCGCATCGAGCGAGTCGCCCGCTGCATCAAAGGGGAACTGGGCCCCATCGCCGAGCAGGATGCGGAAGTAGCGAATTGGCCCCTGCTGATCGGCTGCTAGATCTTGGTAGGCGGCTTCGGAGACCTCGGACAGAGTGATTTCGCCTTGAGCGTCCGCAGTGCGGCGGAAATAGCGGACATCGCCCTGTTCTTCCACCTCGAGCAGGCCATAGGCTGCGTCCGTTAGCGGCAGGCCGTCTGCAGTCACCGGCACTTGCTCGCCCTCGGAGGTGAGGCGGTTGTAAATGCGGGGTGCTTCTACCAGCGCGTTGAGAGATTCGGGCAGGCGCACCCAGAGCGAATCGGAGTTAGAATTCAGCAGTTCGAGTTGGCTGCCGGCCCCATCGGCAAAGAGGGTGGGGTCTCCCGAGGGCGAGAAGATCCGCTCCGACCCAACTGCGCTGTCTTGGATGCCCACTTCGAGGAGTTGCAGATCTTGGGAGGGGGGCATGACGAGAAGAATTTCGTCGAAGCCGACGCTGCGCGAGGAGACGGGCGACTCTATAAACTGGGGCTGGACAAAGACCTCGAAGGTCTCGGTCCGTCCGGGCACCGTTGCTTCAGGCGGCCATAGCTCGGCCACTATGTTGGAGGCTACCGGGTTGACGAGTTCGATGTCTATGGAGTTAATCGCCGCGGCGATATTGCGGTCGGTGGTCTCCATTTTGACTTGAATCTGCAGAAACTTGCGCAACCCCGGCGAAGTGACGCGATCTCCCGACTGCTGATAGGTTCGGCTCCAGGGGCTCCAGCCACTGGCAGGCACGAAAGAGGTGTCGATCGGCCCTTTGTAGCTACCGAGCAAACCGTCCCAAGCATCAAAAGTGATTTCGGTACCGGCTTTGTCGAAGTAGCGGATGGTTTTGCCCAGCAGATCGCCGGACCGGGTGCGAATTTCGAGGTTGGTGCCGGATGGGACCTCGCTCTCGTAGGTGATGCGACCAAAGTTGCGAATGGCTGGCAATTCGATCAGGTCCGAGGTCAGCACTACCTCGGCGGGGTAGCCTTGGGAAAAGATCTGGTATTCGCCGATATCGGCTCCTGTATTGTAGCCGCCGCGGCGGCCGGGATTCACGGAGACGACAGTCATTTCGAGGAAGCGGAGTTCGATCCCGTCATACGTGTCGAGGAGGTGCTCGTAGCGGTCAACGCTGTTGTCTTCGCGCTCTCGCGGGCTGATGCGACGCCACTTCAAACGGCCAGAGGAATCCCGCGAGCCATCCGAGCCGCGCATGATATAGCCGTCGATAAAGCGCCGCCGCCCCGAAGTCGAAACCGCTATGGCGTCGAGGAAGAAGGAAGCGCCCATATCGACGGTCAACACGCCGCGCTCGATGAGCGGAGACCAGACCAGATGCAGGAAGTTGGTATTGTAGTCGCCGTCAAAGCCCGGGCCGGGCGAGAAATTTTCTCCTGAGAGATAGAGGCTGCCGCCGCCCACGACGATCCCCGGGCTGATGTTGTCGCCAAAGCCCCAAACCTCGATATCGGCTAGGCGGGGCCGCTCGCGGATGAAGAATTTTTTAGCTCCCCGCCTTTCGGGTGGCAGGTTGTCGTAGAAAGTTTCCACCGACTCTTCGAGGCGGCTCTGGTCCAGGCGCTCCTCAAAGCCCTGCTGGTCCTTGACAAAGTAGACGATGTCGCCTTGGTCTGACGGATCGAGCGCTAACCACTGCTCTTCATCGACTTCAGTACCGCGGCCGGCGCGGGTATCGGTGACGACGATGCGAATAGTCTGCACCAGCCGCCCGCGCCAGCTTTTAGAGCTCTTTTCTTGCTTCAGCGCGAAGCTGAAGTCGCGCTGGTCTCGGTTGGGTGCCTGCGTGCCGCCGACGCGCTCTAGTTCCACGTCGGCCATGTCTTCGAGAATGACTTCTTGGTCGGGCGCTATTAGGACCCTGAAGCCCAGGAACGGGTCGCCGAGCTCTTCGCCTACGAAGTGCAACAAAATCTCATCGACGGCCACGACCCGGCCCAAGTCCACCTCAATCCACCATTTGTCGAGGGGATCGTTGCGGTCTGGTTCCCAGTAGGTGTTCGGATCGCCATCGAGGATATTTTTTGCTGCTTGCGGATTGGACCCTACCCGGCTGATACCTGGTCGGGCGAAGTGGGTATAGAGGGGGTTGTCTTTTCTGTCGGTAATGACGTTGCCCTTCACATCGAGCGTGAAGGTGCTGTCGATATTGAGGATGGCGTGCTCGCTTTTCTTGCGCCTGAAATCGGTCAGCGGGCGGGTATAGGTATCTTGGTCGTCGAGGATATTGTAGCGCTGGCGCGAGTAATGGGGTCGAACCCCTCCCTCGGGTAGCACGTCAACGGCATGGACGGGTAGTTGCCAGTTGCGCCAGTGCTCGGCGGTCCTAACGACGATGCTGTTGTTGGTAACCCGATATCCTTGGTTGCGTTGGGCGCGTGCTTCGCGCCCGTCGGCGAGCAGGCCGAGGCAAAAAACCAAGGCGCAGAAGAAAGACGACGACTGGACGAGTCGTTTGCTGGAATATCCCATAGCTACCTCCTAATTGGGCAGGCGGCGGGTCTCCACTCGACGGGCCGGGTGGGTTTGGCCCATCAACTTTGTGTGTAGAATACTAATTTGGTAGGGCTGAGTAAAGGGATTTAGAAGCCGTCTGAAAATATCGGATGCTGCGTTGGGAATTGCCGAACAGCTTGTCAGCGGCGCAGGAGACTGTCGGACACGGCTTCGCGCAGGCGCGATTCGTCGATCTTGATCTGGGCGGCGTACTTTTCGCGCAATTCCTCCAACAAGGCTTGCAGATGCCCGTGCTCCCGCTCGCGGCGCAGCAGGGCGGCAGCCCGCCTCCGAACCTGTTCATAGGGTTCGATGGAGGCATCCTCATGGTTGAGGACGCGAAAGAGGGAAAAGCCTCCCTCGACGGCCACGGGTCCGATGAGTTTGCCCTCGGGTGCATCCTCAAGCGTCGCCATCAGCTTGGGATAGATGGCCTTCTCCAGCGGGTGGAAGTGGAATCGATTGGCCTTCTCAATGGCGTCCGAGCGCAGGCTTTCGCCCGCTAGGTCGGCAAAGGGTGTGCCACCTTCTAACAGCGCTCTCTTTTTTTTCGCTTCGTCGGCAGTGGGCAGGAGTAGTTCCTCAACCCATACCGCAGGCTCGTGGCTAAATATGTCGGGGTGGCTGTCGTAGTAGCGGCGCACGTCCTCCTCGGATATGTCTAGGTCTTGGGTTATGGTTTCTTTGAGGCCATCGAGCAGGGCTTCCTCTTCTTTTATCTTTTTTAGCTGCTGAATTGCGGGTTTTTGGTAGTAGCCCGCTCGCCGTGCGGCCTCTTTGATGAGGAAGGGATTCAGGACGATGCGCTTGAGCGTGGAGGCTGCTTGCACGCTGTCGGCGAATCCAGAGCCGATGTTTTGTTCCTGCAGAACTTTCACCGCTGCTGCCACGGTGATCTCGCCCTCGTCAAAAGTATATAAGGGAAGCGATTCCGCGGTCAGCGGGGAGAGATCCTGCCGCTGGTAGGCGCTTACTAGCGGCAGGAGGGCCTCTTCGCGCAGCCGCACCTCAAATGCGTTCTGGAGCAGTTCGAGGTGTTCCCTTGTGGCTTGGGCAGATCGCTCGGCAAAGAGCTGCCTGCTGATGGAGTCCCGATACTTGTCGTAGGAAGCGGGCCGCTCTTCGGTGAAGCGCACTATGTTCCAATATTTGCCCGTGTACATGGGTTCCGAGATTGCATCGAGGGGGAGGGTGCGGAAAACCTCTGGCGGGATGTGGATTCGCGGGGCCATGTCGCGCCCTATGAACCCCAGTTCGCCGCCTTGGCGGGCCGAGCGCGCATCTATGGAGTAGGCAGCAGCTACTTCTGCAAAGGGCCGTCCGGCGCGCAATAGGGTCAAAACCGAATCGACCTCACTCTGGCGCTCCACCAGTATGCCGCTGACTTTGCGCTCTAGGCCATAGCCCTCAGCGTCGAAATAGGCGCGAATCTCGTCTGCGGAAATTGCGATTGCATCCGTGATTTCGCGGGCCCGATAGAGGGCGCTGACTCGGTTGTCGATTGCGTTCTGAACACTTGAACGCAGAGCCTGAGTGGTATCGATTCCGAGGGAACGGGCTTCTAGCAGCAACAAACGGGCGTCGATCATGGTCTGCAGATAGTGCCGACGGGCTTGGTCGGCGGTCTGTGCAGCAGGTCTGCGACCCGACCATTCGGCGGCAAAACTCTTCAGCGCAGCGGCGGTGATTTGGTGCGGCCCTACTTCTGCTACGGGCCGTTCCGACAAGA
Organism: Candidatus Latescibacterota bacterium; assembly: GCA_022819745.1. The sequence goes on from JAJEGS010000056.1 coordinate 78,686, forward strand.
GGTCGCAGCCACTTGCGATGCCCAAGCAGGTGACCCACAGGCAGCGCACTAATCGTTGGAGGAGCATCATCGAATGGGTTTTCGCGAGATGTGGTGGAATGGTCGTAGATTGGTTTTACTGCGAATTTTTCTTTTTGCCGTGGTGATCTTTTTGCAAAAAGGCGTTGGTCCAGGCACTAGTGCCCTGTAAGGCTGCGTCCTTGATAACGGCTGCGTCGCCGAGCATTTGTTCCTCTTCGCCATAGGCTTTGAGGCGGTCGTACGCACGCGCCCAAATGCAGTCCTTGTCGCCGACTTCGCACTTGCCTTGGCGCGTGCCACCGCAGGGGCCGTTGCGCTGGTTTTTGACGCACTGCGATTCCGGGCACAAGTAGGCGATGTCCGGCAGCGAGCAATCGCCGCAGTCGCGGCAGTCAAAAGCAGCGATTTTGAGCGCGTGCTCGGCCGCGTGGAAGAGCTTGGCGGCCTTGGGGTGCTCGGCTAGAGCGCGGGCGAGATGAGCACCGATGCGAAAGCCCGTGCTCTCGGGCGCAAATACTTGGTCGTGGACGCGGCGGTTTACCTTGTAGCTCAGCGGCAGGTGGCCGCGCGCTTGGCGGAGGGCGGCTTGCTCTTTGGAGGCGAGGTACGCGCGGTTGATGGTAGTAGAACTGAGACCGGTGTCGCCCTGAGGTTCAAAAAAGTAGAATTCGTCGGCAAAGGAAAAGCAGAGTTCCACGGCAAAATCGCGCCAGTCGTCTTCCGAGTAGGTCGCGGCGAGCGCGAGGATTTTTTCGTAGTCGCCGTATTGCAGGTGCCCGCCGAGATAAGCTCCCCGGTAGCCGAGGCCCTTGGCGATGGCGCACTGCTTGGCGGCCAACTCTAAAAAGAACGCCCGGCCCTTGTCGTTGGCTTGGGCCTGCTTTTCGACGACGGCCATTAGTTCGTCAGTGACTTCAACCCCGGGAATGTGGCCCTTGTGGAAGAAACGCGCGGCTGGCCGCGAGAGCACGTACACATTGGCGATGACCGGGACCTCGAGACCGCACAAGGCCATGTATTTGAGCAACTCGTCCTGCTTGCGCGCGTCGTAGCCGATCTGGCTGATGACAAAAGCCGCGCCGGCGTGGATTTTTTTGGCCAGCTTGAAGTATTGGGGCATAACCTCGCGCTCGTAGCGCTTGTGGTTGTTGACGACGGCCCCTAGATAAAAATCCGTGGCCTCCATGCGCTGAGTCCGCTTGCCCTTTTTCATTTTTAGCCCAGCGTTCATGGCGGCGAACATTTCGAGCAGGCCGACCGAGTCGAGATCAAAGACCCCGCCGGCTGTGCCTTGATAGCCGCTGATGGGGTAGTCGCCAGATAGGGCGAGGATGTTGTTGAAGCCCTCGCTGGCGAGTTGCCAAGCGCGGCCTTGCAGCGCGTTGCGATTCCAGTCCTTGCAGGAAAGGTGGATGATGACGTCTTGGCCGCGCGAGATCAAGTCTGTGCCGAGGGTGTCCGGGTTGATCATGGCGTTGCCCCCGGGGTTGTCGGTAATGCTCAGAGCGTGGAATTGCGGATGCTCAGCGAGGCGGCGGGCGAGGGCGAGCACCTTGCGGCCGTCGCGCTCGGTGATTAAGCCCCGCGAAGTCACCAACTCGACGATGTGGACGAAGGTGTCGGTGGATTCGAGCAGATGGCGCAGGGGTTTCTTCTGCCAGGCACCCGAGTAGCGGGCGGGTGGATGGAGCGCGGTCAGCGACATGGCTAAAGTGCGGCGGGCATGGGTTTGAATTGGCAGCCCTCGACGAAGAGTTCAAAAAAGTCCGAGGTCGTCTCCAGTTCGACGTGCTCAATGCGCTTGGCCAGTGCTTCGATGCGGGCGCGTTTGCTGGCCGAAAGGAGTACTTCGCGCGCCCCTTGGACGGCTGCATTGCCCACCTTGGCGATGCGGGTGGTGGGCACGGGAGCCAAGAAGCCGATGTCGATAGCGGCTTGGACATCGACGTAGTTGGCAAAGCCACCGGCGAGGTAGAGCTGTTGCACGTCGCCTGGATTCAGGCCCAAGGTCCGCAAGACGATGTACTGGCCGCAGAAGTTGGCGGCTTTGGCTTGGGCGAGGTTGGAGGCGTCGAGGCGCGAGAAGGTGATGCCGCGCTCGGGGACTAACTCAAACAGGCGCTTTTTCTCGGCGAAGACGCCCTTGGGAGTCATTAAGTCGTGGCGGCGCAACTCGGCGAGGAGGTCGATTAGCCCAGAGCCGCACAGTCCCGCCGGCGCGGTGTCGCCGATGGTTTCCCACTGCCAGCGCGCGCCGTCCCAGCGGATGGATTCAATGGCTCCGTCGCAGCCGGGCATCCCATAGGTGATGCCGCCGCCCTCAAAGGCCGGGCCAGCCGGGCAAGAGGCCGCGACGAGACGGCCTTGGTGGGCGACTACTACTTCGGTGTTGGTGCCCACATCGACTAGCATCGCGCTCTCGCTGGCAAGGTCCATATCGACGGCGATTAAGTCGGCGGCTACATCTGCGCCGACGTGGCTGGCAATCAGCGGCAGCGAATACGCGCGCGCCTTGGGATTGGCCTTCAGGCCGAGGCGGCGGGTCTTCTCGACTAGGCTGGTCGCGGTGCGTTCGCCGCTTAGGTATTCGTGCTCAATGCGCGATTTGTAGGGCTTTTGGCCGATGCTCTGCACGTCGAGGCGGAAGAGGATGTCGCGCATCGTCGAGTTGCCGGCGACCACAACTTCGTAAATTTCCTGCCGCACAAAGCCGCCGCGCCGACAGAGGTCCGCGATCTCGTGGTTGAGCGCCTTGACTAGGGCTTGGCGCAGTTCGCCGGGGTGTTGTCCGTCGTAGGAGATGCGGTGCATGATGTCGCTGCCGCCAAAGCGCTGCGGGTTTTCAAATGCGCTTAAATGCACGCTCTCGCCTGTCTCCAGATCGACTAAGTCGAGGACGATGGTGGTGGTGCCCAAGTCGATGGCTAGGCCATAGAGGTGGCCGCGGTATTGGTCGATTTCCTCGTCGCCGTAGTAGATGGCTTGCCCGCGCCGCTGGACTACCGGGTCGATCTCGGCGGATCGATCCACGGTCTGGGTCAGTATGCGGGGCGTGCGAAAAAGCGGCGCGAACTCGATATCGACATCCGCGTCCTCGACTTTGGCTTGGCAGGCGAGCCGGAACTCACCGCCGAGGAAGTCCTCGGCCGGCGTTGGCGCGTTGAGGGCTTGCGCGCCGCTGGTGACCTCGACGATGCACTCGTGGCAGTGGCCAGTGCGCCCGCAGGAGGTAGGCACTCGGGCACCGAGTTGATCCGCGTAGTCGAAGAGGGTGCCGCCGGTCGATAGCGGGTAGGAGGTGCCGTCGCAGCGGATTTGCCCGCGGCCGGGTGTAGCCGGACGTTGATCTGTCTCCCACGCCGAGCGGTAGTCGAGCTGATCGTCGCTGCCGCACTGGAGCAGCCCACCCGGCTCTTTTGGCTTGCGCTGATTGCGGCAGCCGAAATGGGCGGTGCATTGGTCGAAGCGGTTCTTGTACGGGCAGCGGAAGGTCGCCTGCACGTCGGCATGAGTGGCGATGCCCGCGAGGATGCCCGACAGGCGGTCGAGGCTCTTTTGGTATTTTTTGGGGTCGATTTGGGTCATGGACGAAGGCGTCGTTATCGCTCAGAAGCGTACAGTGGCAATGGCTCAATCTGAGCCAATTCATCTCGATATTGCTGCTCCAACTCCCAAAGATCTCTGGCGTGTTGTGCGCTCAGCCAAAACTCAGGAGAGTTCCTGAACAAACGGGATAATTTCAAGGCCATGATGGACGAAATAGCGCACTGCTCTCGCAAGAGTTTATGGATGGTCTGTCGAGATTCGCCCAACTCATCAGCCAAAGAGTCCGCCGTCAATGCGTAGTCGGGAAGAAAATCTTCTCTTAGCATCGCCCCAGGATGCGTGGGCGGGGTAGTGCGTTTTTGATCTGTTAAGAACGAGAATATTCGATGCAGAAGCTCACGTAATTCGTCTGCGATCTCTTGGGGTGGATCTTGGGCGAGTGCTTTGGTTGCGATTTGCTCGGCTTTCCGTGGCTGGTTGCAGTCTAACGCCAACGTACCAGCACTGCGATGCAGTACTGAGTACGTCGGTTCGACTCGCCCCTCTGCTTCTAATTCGGAGATCGCCGCAAGTTCATTCTCCAATGCTTTCTCGAAAAGTTTGGTAGATTCTTCTATGTTGCCTTGCACTCGTACCACAAAGGCGCGTTCGGCAAACTCCATAGCCTTATTGTGGGAATCGCGAACACTCATTTTTCTTGAACCTCAGCAAGGGGCTGTCCAAACTCAACTACGATTACATACGATGGTAAGGTCCCGTCGGACCGGTTGATCTGCTGTAGTTTCTGATTCACTCGCGCTCTCACGTTCTGGTCGTCTCCCTTACGGATTCCCGATATTTCTAGCCTTGCCTTGTTCTGAAAGAGATGCTCTGACATCTCTCCCATCCAGTAGTCAAAGCCAGTGCCTTTCCGCGAACGCTCGATCACTGTATAACCGATCTCCTTCTGTGCCAGCAAAACCGCAATACCCACCGCACCGTGTTCAGTGGCAACCTCATGGTCATTCCAACACCTGCGGATTTGCTCAGTAATTGGAGGCCATGCCAAGGGGTAGCGGCTGTTACTGTGCCCTCGAACGTTAAGTTGGACACCTTGCGCGTGGCCCTGTGATTCCAAACATACACCTCCAGCCTCTGCCAGTGACATGCCGAAACTCGGTGTGATAGCTGGGAGGCCATTCCCAAGATCATTCAAATCTAGCATGTATCAAAATGTTCCATTACTGCGGGAGAGGCCACAACCCCTAACCTCTTATGTATCCTCATTCAGCAAGTCCTTGGCCAAGGACACGCAGGCGAGAGCGTCCTTGCCGTAGCCGTCGGCGCCCATGTCGTCGGCAAATTCTTGGGTCACGGGTGCGCCGCCGACCATGATTTTGACATCATCGCGCAAGTCGGCGTCGATGAAGGCCTCGATGGTCTTGCCCATGTTGGGCATGGTGGTGGTCAACAGGGCCGACATGCCCAAGAGCGGGGCTTCGTGCTCTTCGACGGCGTCGATGAACTCGTCTTCGGAGGTATCTACGCCTAGGTCGTGAACGACAAAGCCGGCTCCGCGCAGCATCATAATGCACAAGTTTTTGCCGATGTCGTGGAGGTCGCCCTTGACCGTGCCCATGATTACAATGCCGATGGGATCGACGCCCGAGGCCGAGAGAATGGGTTCGATGTGGGTCATGCCGGCCTTCATGGCGCGGGCGCAAGCCAACACTTCGGGGACGAAGATGAAGTTTTCGCGGAATTTGATGCCGACGATGGCCATGCCGGCGATCAGTCCGTCGTCCATGACTTCGAGAGCCTCGACGCCGCCGGCAATGGCTTGGCCGGTCAGCTCATCGACCGTTAGATGGTCGCCGTCGATGAGGGCTGCGGCGATGTTCTGCATCTGCTCGCTGGCTTGGGCAAAGATGCCGATGATGCGCTCGCGCTCTTCGTCGCGCTCGATAAATTCTTCGATCTCGTCGCGGATAAATTCGTTGGCGATGTCGGTAATGTCTGCCATTAGGATCTCTTCTTTTAGTTACGCGCTTGGTCGCGGTGCCACTCTTGTACCGTGCGGGGAATGGCCTTGAGGTTTTCGATGGAGGTCTGCAAGGGGATGGCGCACTCCGGGCCGATGAGCTGGACGCCGGCTTCGAGGTTGCGCACGACTTCGGCACTGACGACTTCCGGTCCCTTAGAAAAAAGAGTCTCGGGGTTGTTGATGTTGCCTACTAATGAGATGCGATCGCGCACGATTTGGGTGGATTCCTCGGGCGTGTTCTTGGAATCGAAGTGGAAGGCCGCCATGCCGGTTTGGGCGATGTACTCCATGCGATCGACCGTGCGGCCGCAGATGTGGAGGATGATGGGCACCGAAAGTCGCTCGGCAAACTCGATGTGCAAGTCTCGCAGGTAGCGCTCGTAGTACTCGCCGCTGACGAGGTCGCCGGTGGCATGGTCGGGCAGGGTCAGGGCATCGGCACCGGCTTCGATCTGCGCTTGGCCGAATTCAATGGTGATCTCCTTCATGCGGTCGAGGCAGAGCTTGGTTTGGCCTGGGTCGTCGAGCGACAGCAGCAGAAAAGGCTCGACTCCAAAGCAGTGGTAGCCCAGTGACCAAGGCCCCATGGTCTTGCCGACGATGGCGACTTCGTCGCCGTATTCCCTGCGCAGAATTTTGATTGCCTCGGTAACGCAGGCTGTGTCGGGGTGGGTGCAGAGGTCGGCGGGGACTTTGATGTCGTCTGGCTCGTGCCAGATCGGTTCGCTCATGCGGACGGTCGGCCAGTTGTCCTTTTGCTCCCACTGGATTTTGCACCCGAGGGCCGAGGACTCTTGAATGATGGTGAAGACCGGCATGATGGTGTCAAAGCCCAACTCGGTGTAGCCGGTGGCGGCTAGCCGCGCCATGAGTTCAGGCTCGCGGTTGGCTGCGGGAAAGGGGGCATCGACGAGATCCATTAATTCGACGGTGGCCACCGAGGTCGGGTTGCAGAGCGGGGTGCGGTCCACAGGCTGGCGGGCGAGGGCGGCGAGGACGCGCTCGCGACTGGTCATCGAAGAAGGCATGATAGACTCCTTTATTCCTGGGCGCTGGGGGCTGAGAGCACGCCGCGGCTGGCCATGGCTTCGGCCTCGCGCATGGCGGTGCGCACGTTGGGGGCGCGGATGAGCAACAGGCCGATTAGGGCGTCGTGGGAGTGGCCGCAGCCGAAGCGGACTTGGTTGGGTTGGTCGACGATCTCGTCCATTTCGCCGAGGCGGATTAGGCCGCGGGCGATGGTGGCAACGCGGCGTTCCACACCTCGGACCTGTTCGGTGGCGCGGACCTCGTACAGGCCCTGACCGAGACTGGCAACGGCGATGGTGGCGTTGGCTTTTTTGTCGAAGATGTGCAGTGGGCGCGGCTCTATGGGCTGCTCTGGCGGCAGCTTGCAAGCCTCTAGGAAGAGTCGCTTGACCGCAAACTGATGGGCATGGCCGCAGGGGAAGCGGAGCAGGCCGTCGCTAGTTTGCTCCATGCCGCCGAGTTCCTGCATGGCGTCCGCGACCCCGGCGATGCGCTCGGCGGCTCCGGGGAGATGGCTGTAGGTGTGGACTTGATAGCGGGGAGGGCCATCGGGGCAATAGAGCGCAATGGAAATGTCGTCGAAGTGGGGGTCCATAGAGACCAATTCGACGCGTGAGCCAAGGTCCAAAGTTTGTGTCATCTGCGTTTCCTCTTGACAGCAAAGCGCGGGATTGAGTAGTGTTTTAGAAAATAGCTAATGGTCTGACCATCGGCAAATTTTTATTTTCTTCTGCATTTGACACTTGGCTCCTTCTATGAAAAAAGCCACGGCTCCGATTGACGATGCCATGCGCCCAGTGCAGCGCACGTCTGTAAGCGACGAGATTATCGCGCAGATAACGGACTTAATCGAGCGCAACGTCCTCAAGCCCGGCGACAGGCTGCCGCCGGAGCGGGAGCTGTGCAAGCGCTTTCAGGTTGGGCGCTCTTCGCTGCGCGAAGCCCTGCGCTCGCTATCCATGATGGGCCTGCTCGATGGCCGCGTGGGCGAGGGCACCTTTGTCTGCAACAAGGGCCAATACGTGGAGCGGGCGTTGCAGTGGGGGTTTTTGCTCGACGGCAAAAAGCTCCAAGACCTGAGCGAGACGCGGATGATGCTCGAGTCGCAAAACGCCTATTTGGCAGCCGAGCGGGCTACCGTCGAGGATTTGGCGGCCATTGCCGACGCGCTGGCCGGCATGGCCGGGGGGCTTTCTGACGAGGGGCGCTTTCTCGCCAGCGATTTGCAGTTCCACCTACTTATTGCCCGGGCCACGCACAATTCCATTCTCTACAGCTTGCTCGAAACCACGCGCAACTACCTGCAAGAATGGATCAAGGAAAGCTTGGCAGAGCCGTCGCTAGCTAGATCTCGGGCTGAACTGTCGCTAGCGGAACACCGCCAGATCTTGGCGGCATTGCAGCGGCGGGATGCAGAGGCCGCGCGGCAGGCGATGGCAGCGCACATCCGCTCCAGCAGCGGAGATTTGCAGCGAACTAGCCGTCGATCAGGGTCCGGTTGACGAACTCGGTGACTTCCTCAATTCGCCCCAATCCCGTTAAAATCAAGCTCTGGGAGATGCGCCGCGAGAGCCCGACGATGCGTTCGTCGTCGAGCGCGACTGGCTGGCGGCCGTCGGTTGCGCTCAGGAGCAGGCAGCCGAGATCGTGTACGGCTTGGTGTTTGACTTCCTCGGCTTTCTTGTAGCTCGCATTCTGAAAATAGCTGTTCCAGAATACATTGACGGCCTCTAAATAGGCGGCTTTTTGGGCGGTATTCTGCATGGCCTTGATGCACATATCAGCCGTGTAGAAGGCGAGGTCAAAGGTGGGATAGCCGTAGTGGGCGGTGGCAAAATCGACCCAGTAGGGCTGGCCGTTGGCGACCCATACGTTGCGGGGCCGCAAGTCGCCCAAGACGAGACAAAACCCCTCTTTGAGCAGGCGGTTGGTGTGGACGGCAATGGCCTTTTTGAGGTCGGGATAGGCATTGGCGATATAGTTGTAGTGCGGGTCGATGCGCAGTTGCTCAAATGCTTTAGTGGATGCAAACTCGTCGGCGACCTCGGACGAGTTTGCGGTCTCGTTGTGGACAGTGGCCAGCAGTTCGCCGCACTGGACGGCGATTTGCAGGTCAATGCGGCCATTGACCAAGTCGCCCTCCCACGACAGGGCATTGTGTGGCGGCGGGGTCGTCACGAGGATGAAGTCCGTGCGGTCTTCGAGCAGGACTTCCGGCAAAACCTCGGGAGCGAGAAATGCCGCCAAGCGCTCGATGCAGCTCTTCTCGGCGAAGATGCGCCGCCGATCGGTCCACCAGCGCTCCTTGATTTGGACGCGCGAGTGCGCCTGCTTGACGATCCAAGCCTGATTGGCAGCCTCTACGTAGTAAATCCGGTTTTTTAACCCGTCACTCAAGTTCTGGACGCGGACCGGCCCCGCGTCGGCGAGCAGTTTTTTGCGTTTCAGGTACTTGGATATAGCCTTTTTCTCTAGGTTCATGGGCTTCTCTCAGGAGGTAGTGGGGGTGGCGGCCCGCACCTGTTCGACTTGGCTGGCGGCATGGTACGAGCTGCGCACCAACGGGCCAGACTCGACGTGGCGAAAGCCCAAGCCGAGGGCAAAGCGTTGCCACTCCGCAAACTCGTCGGGGTGGACGAAGCGCTCTACGGGCACGTGGTGGGCGGATGGGCTTAGGTATTGGCCCAAGGTCAGAATGGCGCAGCCGACATCCGCTAGGTCTTGGATGCTCTGGGCTATTTCTCTTTTGGTCTCGCCGGCCCCTAGCATCATGCCGGACTTGGTGGGGGCAGGACTCATCTTGCGCGCTCGGTTGAGGAGCTCCAGCGAGCGGCCGTACCGGGCTTGTGGGCGCATGGTGGGGTAGAGGCGAGGCGGCGTCTCGATGTTGTGGTTAAGAATGTCCGGGCTGGCTTCAAGGACGGTTGCTAGGGCCTGCCAGTCGCCCTTGAAGTCTGGGATCAGGACTTCGACGCTCGTCTCGGGACAAAGGCGATGTACTGCCGCGATCGTCCGGGCAAAGATGCGCGCTCCGCCGTCTGGCAGTTCGTCGCGATTGACCGAGGTAATCACCGCGTGCTCTAGCCCGAGGCGGGCAATGGCTGCGGCGACGCGCTCAGGCTCGCCTTCGTCGAGCCATTGGGGACGACCTGTCTTGATCGCGCAAAATCCGCAGCTGCGGGTGCAGACATCGCCCAGAATCATAAAGGTCGCCGTGCGCTGGCTCCAGCATTCGCCGATGTTGGGGCAGTGAGCACTCTCGCACACCGTGTTAAGCTGTAAATCGGCGAGCAGGTTTTTTAGGGCGATGTAATTGGGGTGGCCTGGGGCTTTGGCCTTGAGCCAGGGCGGAAGTCGGCGCTTGGAATTAGATGCCATAGGATAGAGGGGAAAAACTAAAAGAATAGAATATAATACGACTCCGGCACGCTAATATCAAGACTTGGTGGGTGCTGCGGCTAAGCACGTGCGGCACAGCCCGTACCACAGATAGCCGAGGGGAATGAGTTTAGTGCTGCGATAGGCGAGGGAAGCGACCGGGCCCCATGTGCGCTCAGGGTCAATCGGCCCATAGACTCCCGGTTCAAGGTCGAAGAAGACAAAGGGCGTCGGCAGAGCGATAAGAGCAAATATCCACAAGAACTTAGGAGAACCTGAGTGCGCGTACAAAGCTATGAGTACGGGCTGGAGAAAGACGTAGTGATGCTCCCAAACGTCTTTGTAAACGAGAAAAAAGGTACACATCCACAGCGCGAGCAGCGGCAGGGCATCGCGGCCGCGATAGGTGGCCATCAGCGCCGCGACGAGGATGGCGACCTGCGAGCAGTAGATAACTGTGCGGCCCGCCAAAGGGAGGTCGGCGAGGGTTGTCAACTCGGCTAGAGGCCGCTCGGCTAGTTGGGCCACGACGCTGACTAGCCCGCCTTGCAGCCCGAGGTTGCCCGCATGGGTGAGGGCCCCTTGGACGGGAGCGCCGTAGATATTGGCGGCGAAAAAAGCCGCCGTGCTATCTGGATGTAACAGGAAGTAAGGCAGCGACGTAAGCAAGCCGGCTAGCAGTCCCAAAACGAGGACGCGCCAGGCGCGAAGCCTTAAAAGCGCGGGGGCGAGGATTAGGGCGTTGGGTTTGACCAAGAGGGCACCCGCCCAACACAAGCCAGTCGCCCATCTCCGGTCGCTGTGAAGGCCGACGATGAGCCAAAAGAGCAGCGAGGCCGCCCAGAAGCTGACCTGTCCCATGTAGAGTTCGAGAAAGTAAGGCGAGAACGCCAGCCACATAAACAAGGCCAAGCCCCGGCGCGGCCCTTCGACCCACCGCCAAGTCAGATAGAGGTTGGCTGCGAGGAAAAGCTCAGTGCAGCAGAGATGGAGAAGGTATGCAGTGAGGGGCTGAAAGTAGGCGAAAAGACTGGCGACCAAGGCAAAGGCCGGCAGATAGCGGAAGCCGAAGGCACCCGACACTGAGTAGATGTCGCGGCCGTCGGCTAGGGCTTGGCCCGCCAAATAGAAAACCCCGAAGTCAAAGCCGCGGCGGGTGTGGGAGGCGTCGTTGAAGAGGGGCCGGAGGAGGTCGGTGCCGAGAGCGGCGAGGAAAGCGGCGTGAATTAAAAGGCCCGCTATGAGGTGGGGAACAGGCCCTCTAAAACACTTCATACCGCCGCCAAAATACAAGCTCCTACTGGAGATCGCCGCGGCCGTCTTCTTGGGCGATGGAGTCCTCTTCTGGTGTGCCTATTTCCCCCTTGTCGAACCACATCTGGTACTCGCTCGGGTCGGCGATGATGCGGCGCGCTTCCAGTACTTGGGGATCCACGGTTACATTGTACGCTTCGGCCACTGGCTCCCCGAATGCTTTTTCGAGGATGGCGAAGGTGAGCCGCCAAGCGATGAGGTCTTCGTTCTCCTGCCAGTGTTGTTCCTCGATTTTTTCGATTTCGTCGGTCAGGTGGCTGAGCGGTTTGGCGAGCTGGTTGTACTCCTCGTCTTCGGCGACTTTGTCCAATTCCTCGATTTGGGCTTCGAGGTCGCTGATGTAGTTGAACTCGCGATTTTCGGCAAAGGCGCGGAAGGCCGCTAGATCTTCTGGGCCGACGACGAAGTCTGGCGTCAGATCGGGGTACTTGAGCCGGTGCTCGCGGGCGTAATAGAAGAATTGGTTGTTGAGGCTGTAGAAGCCGCTAAGCTGCGCGTCGAGGCGGCTACCACTGCGTCCAGGCACTTCGATGTCTGGGGTGATGCCGCCGCTGCCGCGGACGATGCGCTCGAGCCGGAGGGTCTTAAACTCCTTGTCGTACCCGCGGACGAGGGTAGAATCCTTGCGCATGCGCTTGTCGATGGAGCGACCCGAAGGCGTGTGCCAAGCGGCCATAGTCAGCTTGAGTTCGGCGCGGTCGTCGATGGGGACGATCTGCTGAACGGAGCCCTTGCCCACGGTCGTAGTTCCCAGCACCAGCCCACGGTCCCAGTCTTGGATGGAACCGGCGACGATCTCGGACGCCGAAGCGGACAGGTGGTTGACCAATACGATGAGGGGGGTATCGCGCAGCAGGGCGTCCTCGCGGGTTATGTACTCGGCAGTTTCGATGCGGCGGCCCTCGGTAAAGGCCACGAGGCAGTCGCGGGGCAGGAAGAGGTCGGCGGTTTGTACGGCTTCTTCGAGGTAGCCGCCGCCGTTGCGACGCAGGTCGAAGATCAGCCGCTGCATGCCTTGTTCCTCTAACTCGAGGATGGCGTTGAACACCTCCCGGCTCGACCCCTTTTGGAAGCTGTCGAGCTTGATGTAGCCGGTGTCGTCGGGGAAGAGGGTGGCGAGGGAGACGCTGTTCATCTGCACTTCTCGACGCTCGATCGTCAGGTCAAAGGGAGTGGGGCGGTCGGCGCGCTCTAAGGTCAGGGTTACGGAGGTGCCAGGCGTACCGCGCATGCTGTCGGCGGCCACGACGGCCGACATGCCCTTGGTGGAAGTGTTGTTGATCGCAGTGATGAGGTCGCCGGACTTGACGCCCGCTAGAGCGGCCGGCGTCTGGTCGTGTAGGAGGCTCCACACCGCAATCGCGCTGTCGGGATAGACGACTTGGATGCGGAAGCCCAGCCCCCCGTATTTGCCTTGGGTTTGGATGTTGAAATTGTCGAGATTGTGCTTTTCCAAAAACACCGAATAAGGGTCGAGAATTTCCATCATCCCGGCGATGCCAAAGCGGATTAGCGTGTCCGCGGCCACAGGATAAAAGGCATTCTCGTCGATGGCTTGGGCCATCTGCATGAGGGTGTAGAGATGGTGGTTTAGCTGCCTTTCCGCGTCTTCACTATCGAGCTGAGCACGAGTGTTGAACGTGTATTCCGAGGCTGGATCCAAGGAGTTGAATATCCCTCGCGCAGCCGCCTGCGCTAGAGAATCAGGATGTACTTCTTCAACATAGTACTGGTGAATGATTTTGGCAGTCTTCCACAGCAGGGCTTTGTATTCGTCTTCAACGGAGCGCTCAGCCCGCGAGTCAGAAGCGAATGCGACGAGGGCGAGCAGCAGCGAAATGCGGAAAATGGACAAGCGACACTCCTTGGTCAGTAGGGCGCGTTGAGATGCATAATAGAAGCATAACATAATATCAACACGCCTGTACCGCGTCAAGCAGTGCGCCGCCGGTACGCGAGGGCTAAACCGCGCAGTACGAGGTCTGGATCGCACGTGTGGACCGCGGCGATATGAGGGCGGAGGAGGGGGCCGTCGCCGCCGGTGAGGAAGACTGCAACGGGGGTGTCTAAGGTCGCGGCCATGCGCGTGCAAAGACCCTCGACGAGCGCGGCCGACCCGTGCAGTGCCCCCGAGCGCAGGCCGTCCGCGGTGTTTTTGCCCAGCAAGGGCGTTGTGGCCGCTAGTTCGACTTGGGGTAGGAAGCTGGTGTTTGCGCTGAGGGCATTTAATCCGAGGCGCAGCCCTGGGACGATAACACCGCCGCGGAAGGTGCCCTCGGCGTCGATGGCATCGACCGTTAGCGCGGTGCCGGCATCGACGACCACAACGGCTTGGCCAGCCGGGGCTGCGCGATAGGCGGCTGCGGCCGCTGCGAGGCGGTCAACGCCAATCCGAGCGGGATCGTCATAGTCAATTTTCAGGCCCCAATCCCACGTGCTGCCAGCTTGGAGGACGGGGCCGGAGGAGAAGTCGCGACAGGCTGCTGCGTACGCAGCCCCCAGTTCCGCGACGACCGACCCGATGACTGCGCCAATCGGAGGTGTGGCAAGCGCTGCCAGCGGGCGTTGTAGGTCGGCATCGGCCGGGGGGGCCTTGGGGAATTTGTGGTGACAAACGGTTTCATCCCCGGCCAAAAGACCGATGTCGATACAGGTGTTGCCGATGTCGATGGCCAAGAGCATGGGGGAATTTGGCGATTGACTTTCCGTCGTGGAATCTATAATTTAGCTAGGTTTAATTCAAAACAATATCCAATACATACAATCTAACGAATACCTCAAAATTTGCTATCAGTCTAGCAGACAGAGGAATATAATTATGAAAATACTTGGTAAGAGTAGAACTTTTATCGTCATTTCCCCGCGCGACGGTCAGATCCACGAGTATAGTTTTTCGCCTCGCGCCTTAGGGCTGATTCTGCTGGGCGTGTTGGGTTTTGTGGTTGGTGGTGGTTATTACGCCTACACCGAGGGCTTTCATCAATCGAGCGATCAGAAAGTCCTGCTGGCCTTGCAGGAAGAAAACAAAAACCTCTTGTACAGCTTAGAGCAGACCCGCGAGGAAGTGCAGCAGCTCGGGGAGGCCATGGATCAGCTCAAGGCCACGGAAGATAGATTGCGCGCCCACCACGAGATGGAGCCGCTGGAGATAGAGCCACTCGCTGCGGATGGGGAGTTGGGCGGCGTCGGCGGCGTGGAAGATTTGTCCGAGGAGATCGCGTCCTTGCCGCCGCAAAAGCACTTGATGATGCGCGAGATGAGCGTGCGCATCGACCACCTGAAGCGGATGGTCAACCTACAGGCCGAGAGCTTTGAGGAAATCGAGCGCAAATTCGAAGAAACAAACGTCCAATACTTGCCCACGATTTTACCCGTCCCCGAGCAGCAGACGTGGCGGTCGTCGCCCTTTGGCTGGCGCATTGATCCCTTTACCGGGCGTCGGGCCTTCCACCGGGGCGTGGATTTCGCTGGCCGCAAAGGGACGCCCATCTACGCGACGGCGGATGGTTTTGTAAGCTACGCCGGGAAGGATAAGTACCTCGGCAATACGATTATTGTTGCCCATCGAAAAAAGGAGCGCGACGAGCAGGGCCAGCCCTATGCGCGCCAGGGCGGCTACCAGACCGAATACGGCCACTTGGATAGAATTATGGTCGTGCAAGGTCAACAGATAAAGCGCGGGGAGCAGATCGGGACGATGGGTAATTCGGGCCGCTCGACCGGCCCGCACCTCCACTACGCGGTGCGCTTGCGGGATCAGCAGTTGAGCAAACACCGAGGATACCAGAACCCAGAAGATTTTATCTTCGACAACAGCGGGGACTATATGTGGGCCGCAAGCGAGTGATTCGAACCTCTACCAAGTACCTAGAGACCGGTCCAGCAAACGCGGGCCGGTCTTTTTTTCGGAGTACAGCCGTATGAGCACGCCTATTGAGGGCAAAGTAGCCGCCATTATCGACGACACAACGCTGGTACTCAACGTCGGTAGCGAACAGGGCGTCCAAGAAGGCATGGCCTTTGCGATTTTCGCCTTGCACGGGGAGATCGCAGACCCAGACAGCGGGCAGTCGCTGGGCCGCTGGGAAGCGGTCAAGGCACGGGTGGTCGCCACCCACGTGCAGGAACGCCTGTGTACCGTGCGCGCACCGGTGGTTGGCGAGGCACCGGTGGTTGGCGATACCCGGCCTTTGAGCGCGATGATGGTCGAGCACTCAGTGGCTCGCGCCCCGGGCCAAGAGCAGTGGCAGCGGCTGGAGGTGCGGGGGGGCGATGTCCGAGGACGGCCTCAGAGTCAGCCCATCGCCGTGGGCGACGGAGCGCGGTCGCTAATGGCGACTGAGGATCCGAGCGAGGAAGTGGTCGAGGACGATGCGATTAAGTCCACCACTGAGGGCGATGCGAGCAAGCCGACGGTCGAGGACGATGCAGATAAGCCAGCGGCTGAGGATGATGCGAGTAAGCCTGCAACCGAGGACGATGCGAGTAAGTCCGCCGATTAGAGCCGCACTGACCGCGCTCTGCATCGGCGGATGTGCTTACTACTCGACCTCCGGTGGCCTGTTGGGCGGCATCCGTAGCATTGGCATCCCCGTGGCTGACAACCAGACCTCGGAGTTTGCCGTAGCCGAGCGTCTAACTGAACTCGCCGATTCTCTCTACACTGAAGACGGCCAGTTGCGGGTAGTTGATGAAGAGAGCGCCGATGCCCTCTTGCAACTGAACGTGATCTCGATTGAAGACCGCCCCCATACTTATACGACAGCCGAGCAGACCGAGCAGTACCGGTTTGCGGTCTTGGTGGCGGCCGAGCTGGTGAGGGTGGAGGATGGAGAGGTGTTGTTGACCTTGTCCGAGCTAGAGGGATGGGCAACCTATGACGCCGCGCTGGTCGAGGAAGAGGGGCGGGATCCAGCGATGGAGCGGGCGCTGGACATGGTGCTAGAGGAATTGGTGGACCGGACGACGGCGGGTTGGTAGTTAGTCCACGGCAAATCAATCGGCGTCCGTTTTTTTTCCTACTACAAAGATCGCTGCAACAATCAGGCATAGTCCCACGACCAAGCCAGTGGTCGGAGTCCAGAGCAGGGTGCTGCCCAAGTAGCCGCACAACCCGGCGACCGTCATAGTCGTCAGAGCGTAGGGTATCTGGGTGCGAACGTGGGCTAAGTGGTCGCAGGCCGCGGCAATGCTGGAGAGGACGGTGGTGTCGCTGATGGGGGAGCAATGGTCGCCGAAGATCGCGCCGTCCAATACCGCGGCGGCGACGAGGACCGTCAGCGCTAGTCCGCCCAAGTCGTAGGCTACTGGGATCATGGTCGGCAAGAGGACGGCCATGGTCGTCCACGAGGTGCCGATGGAGAAGGCTACCACTGCGGCGAGGAGGAAGACGAGGAGGGGAAGGAAGTGCGGGTCGAGGAAGCCGGAGAGCGCACCGACGATATAGGCCGAAGTCTCGACGGCCTCGCAGGTTTCCTTAATCGCCCAAGCCAAGATCAAAATCACCAGCGCATAGGAAAAGCCCGTAATGCCGCTCGCCCAAGTCTTGCCGACTTCCACTAGGCCGAGCGGGCGTCTGGGACTTGCTTCCTCGCGGCGGGTCAGGGCCAAGATCGCTGCCAGTACCGAGCCAGCTAAGGCGGAGAGGAACATCACTTTAGGCCCGTCGGCATGGGAAAAAACTTGGATCCAGTAGAGCCGGGCGAAAAAGCCGTGTTCGGCGCGAGCGGTCACCACTGCCGGTGCTTGGCTGGCGTCTAGGTGCATCCCGCCGAGCACGCCAGCGACGACGAGGAGGACGGGGCCTGCGGCCACGGCCCAATGGGCGCGGAGGCCGGGGTGCTCGGGAAGTTGGGAGGCGTCGCCGGTCATCGGGCGATCTCCCGGCGCGAGGACTTGGCCCGTTCGCCGGGCGCGCTGTTCGGCTTTGAGCATGGGGCCAAAATCGCGGCCGGCGACAGTGGAGCACAGCACGAAGGCGAGAGTTAGCAGGCAGTAGAAGCGGGCTGGCAGGGCGCGGAAGAACAACTCGTAGCCGGAAACCCCCGCACCGACTTGCTTCATCGCGCTGTCGAACAGCCCCACCTCAAAGCCGATCCAAGTGCTGACGACAGCGATGCCGGCCACGGGGGCGGCGGTGGAATCGACGAGAAAGGCCAGTTTTTCGCGCGAGATGCGGAAGCGGTCGGCGATGGGGCGCATGGTGGTGCCGACGACGAGTGTGTTGGCGTAATCGTCGAAGAAGACCGCCAGCCCCAACAGCGCGGTGGCCAGCCGAGCCGAGCGCACACCAGCGGCTCGGGCGACTAACAGGTCGGCGATGCCTCGGGTGCCTCCGGCTAGTGAGATGACGCGCACCATGCCGATGAGCGAGGCGGTGAAGCCGAGGATGAAGAGTTGGAAGGAGTCGCGCAGCGGGGTCCAGACAAAGTCTATGAGGGCACGTTCTAAGCCGCGGAATGGGATCGCGTAGAGTGGGACGTCTGTCGGCAGGGAGATGAATGCACCGCCGACGATTGCCAACCCTAGTCCCAAGATCAGGCGGCCGGTGGCGACGGCGATGAGGATGGCTGCGGCGGGCGGAAAAAGGCTCAGTCCGCTCGTTGCGCCTTGATCGGGCAGGAGCAGCGCGCCGAGCAGGGCCGCGCCGAGCGCTAGCACTAGGCGGAGAAAGGGAAAGGTGGAGCGCATCTTATAAGTCGTCCGAAAATTCCGAGTACGCTCCAAGCAACGTCATCCAGCATCTGTGCTCATCTGCGTTCATCTGCGGATACCTTGCTACCGGAGTTTTCAGCCAGCTTCTTAGTCGTCTTGCGGCGCAGCTTCGACCTCGCTGGTGGGGACGGTGGACATTTCCAGCTTAAAGGCCAGCAAATACATCATAAAACAGCCGATGATCCACCAGGCGATCTGCCATATCCACAGCGAGGGAATCCCCAAGGGCCAATGGGCGGGGTCGGTCTGATTGCCGAGGACGGCAAAGGGGCCGATGGCACAGAGGAACCAGACGATCGTCAAAATCCAGACCGGCGTTTTCCACTTCCTTTTGGCCGCAGGCAGGGCCGTGTGTTCTTTGAGGAAGTGGTGGTAGCGATCGCGGTGGGCCAGGTGGTTGGCTTCCTTGGGCTGGGTGAACAAACTGACGATGACGACCATGCCCATATTAAAGAGGATACCCCAACCGGCGCTGTGGAGTGTGAGCGGATAGCGGCCAATGCCGATGAGGCCGCCTAACTCGGTTATATAGGTGAAGGTAACGGCGATGAGTCCAGCGATGAGTCCGGCGACGATGGCCTTGGGGGTGAAGAAGCGGATGTAGCAGATGCCTAAAAGCGCCGGCCACATCTGGAATCCATAGGAAACAGCCAGTCCCCCGAGCAGGACGAGCAGGTCGCCGGAAGCTAGTCCGACTAGCAGGGCTAGGCTGACGACGACCGCCACAGTCAAGCGACCGACAAAGACTTGGGCCGAATGCGATGCTTCTTTATTGAAGAAATGGCGGTAGAGGTCGCGGGTGATAATGCCACTGGCCGTGGACATATAGGCGGCCCCGGTCGATTGCATCGCGGCTAGTGCGCAAACGGCCAAAAGCCCCAAGAGAAAGGGAAAGCTGCCGGCTAAGGTGTCGATTAGGTAGGGAACCAAGTGGTCGGATGCGGGCAGGCCGAGGGGTTTAGTCCCTGGGATCAGTTCCATATCGAGCAGCCGGACGCCCAGCCCTTGGAAGGCGGTGAAAAAGAACAAGATGCCGCCGATGACCAGCGAAGAGGCGAAAACCTGTTGCCAGGGAAAAGGCCGAGGGTCGCGGTTGGCAAAAGCCCACATCGAAAAGGCCGGAGCCGACTGGATGCCCATCAAGGCGAACATATAGGTCAGGATCATCAAGCCGGTCCAAGGCCCGCCTTGGGCGTCGAAAAACAGGGTGCCGACTCGTTCGAAAAAGGAGTCTGACTCCGGCCGGGTCGGAATGGCGACCATATCGGGTTTTTGCTGGGCGAGGCCGACCAGCCCCCCCTTGAAAGCCGTCCAGCCGCCGACCAAGTCGAGGGCAATAAAGCCGAGGACGACGATGCCAAACGCCAAGAGGATGCACTGGGCGCAGTCCACGTAGGCGACCGAGCGCAACCCGCCGGATGCTACGTAGATAAAGACGATGACCGAAAGCACAATCGCCCCACCTTCGACCGAGTGGATGAAGGTGCCCTCCAGCGGCGTGCCAGTCGTCAGACGATTGAAAAGCAGTCCCGATGCCTTGAGCTGGATGCCGAGATAGGGTACGCTGAAGACGAGCGCGACGATGACGGTGAGGAAACGCATCGCATCCGTGCGATAGTAGTCGCTGAACATCTCGCCCGGCGTGATATAGCCAAAACGCTGGCCCAAAAGCCACTGGCGCTTGAGGAACAACACCCCGGTGAAGGGGATGGTGATGGCGTAGAAGGAGGCAAAGGCGTAGGGCAGGCCGACGTTGTAGATGGTGCCGGGGTGGCCGACAAAGGTCCAGCCGCTAAAGGAGGTGGCGGTGGCGGCCAGCACGAAGACCCACAGGCCGATACCGCGGCCGGCGATAAAGTAATCCGAGGCCGTCTTAGCCCGACGGGCACCTTTGACGCCCCAGAAGATGCAGTACGACCAGTAGCCGACGGTAAAGAGCAGTAGCCAGACCAGCTTTTCCATGAGTTAATCGGAAAGTTCCAGCCCCAAGTTGAAGATCATGTTGGTGACTTTCCACGAGCCGGAGCGGCGGCTCAACGTCCAGAACACGTAGCGTTCCTGGTGGTGTTTGGCTGGTCCTTTGACGTGCTCGACGGCCACGTTTTCGCGCGTGACGGCCAATGCTTCGTCGCCGGCAGGGCCTATAGCTGTGTGGAGTACTTTGCGGTCGAGGTCGTACTGCACATAGGGCAGCCGCTTGTCGAGCCACTTTTCCAGTTCCTCGCTGCCGCTGAAGGCGATTTTGTAGGAGGCTGGCTTGAAAGTGCCCAAGGCTTCGTAGCCAGTGAAGTTGGCGTCGAAGAAGCCGAGGATGCCGCTGCCGGCTTCCCACGCTTGGCTTTCGCGCTGCAACAGTTCGGCTATCTCGCCGTTGGCGGGTGTGCCCGCCGCGGGCAAGAGCGTGTCGCCCAAATCCGCGACCATGCCCGTAGCCAGCCAGTCGTCCTCTTCCTTGAGAAAGGTCCAAAAGCGGTGGACGACAACCGGCGTGGGCTCGCTGGTCTGGCGATCGACGACGCGCCCGGAGTCCACGCTGGTGGCAATGGCGTGGGTTGTGCGCACTGCGATAAAGGGAACCGTGCGCGTGACCTCATAGCGTTGGACACTGAGATCCTCCGCTAGCTGGCTGGCGAACGCATCGCGGCTTTCGTGCAGGACTGTCCAGGCGCGAGGGTCGCCGTTGGCGTGGCCCTCATAGGCGACGAAGCGCGAGTGGTACGCCTTGAGGGCTAGCTCGGTATCGGCGCGGCGATATCCGGAGATGTCGTTGGCGAGGGCTTGGCGGATGAGGAGGGTCTCGGGCGTTTCGCCGGCGCGACTAGGCGCAGCAAACGGCGGCAGGGCCAAGAGAACGAACAACAGGAAGATTGCATTTTGCATGGCGCGAAAAGGGGGTTAGGGTCAACTCGGTCCGAGCTGACCTAAGGCCCACTCGGCGTAGTAGGAAACGGTGGCGTCGCTGTCGTGGCGCAATTTTTCGAGTTGGGCGCGGCTTTGATCACCGCCGATGTGGCCGAGGGCAATGGCTGCATTGGCACGCACGTCGGCAACCTCGTCCGCGGTGGCTGTGAGCAGGGCGCTGAGGGCGGATTGCACGCGCGCTTGACCCAAGACCTGCGCCGCGCCCGCGCGGGAGAGCGGATCCTCATCGCTGAGGGCGGCTATGAGTTGGGCTTCGACTGCGCCGGATTGTTGTTGGACATTGGTGAGAAACTTGACGGCATTGGCGCGGAGGATGGAGTCGGTGTTGCGCAGGGCCTCAAAGAGGAATTCAATGCCTTGGCTGCGCCCCATGGTGGCTAGGGCGGCAGCCGTGCTGAAGCGCACCTGATTGCTGGGATCTTCCAGCAGGTCGGCTAGGGCGGCGGCTGTGGTCTCGTCTCCTATGTAGCCGAGGGCTTGCGCAGCGCGCTGGCGGTGGCCTGGCTCTTCGGCCTCCAACTGGGCGATGAGTTGGTCTTTGACCTTGGTTATTACTGAGCGCAGCGCGGCTTGGTGAGGACCAGCGCGACTGCTCAGTTCCACGAGCAGTGGGACGCCGAAGTAGCCGGATTCCTCTAGCCCTTGCAGGGCGGTTTGGGCCAATTCGGGGTCGCTGCTGGCTAGGGCTGCTTCGATTTCACTGGTGCCGAGTTCGTCGTCCATCTTGAGCAGGGCAATGGCCGCGTGGATGCGGATGATAGGGTCGTCGTCGTCGAGCTGGACTTTGGCTGCATCCACGCCCGCTTGAACGTAGCCGACTTGGCCCATGGCCCACAGGCAGGCGATGCGCTCGCGGTCCGTGTAAGCGATGGTGATCCGGTCCTTGAGCGCGGCCGTGGCTCCGCGCGGCTTGATGTGGCCGAGGGCTAGGGCGCAGCCGATGCGGAGCTTTTCCTGTTCGTCGCGGAACTCGCGGTAGTTCTCGCCGAGGTACAAGTCGGGATTGAGGCGGGCGATGAGTTGGCGGGCGGCTGGCCGACCAATGGCGGCCAATTCGTCGATGGATTGCTGATAGGCCGGCGAATCCACCGGGTTGGCGGCCATCTGTTCTAGGAGTTCGACGACCTGCTCTTCGGTGGTGCTACAGGCGCTGAGGCCCAGTAGAAGCAGACAGGTTAGGCGCTTGGCGATCATAGTCTATGGCGGGTTAGAGGTGGCAGAATGCGGATAAGGTAAGCCGTGAGACTCCATAAATCAATTCTTGGGTGCTGCATCTGCATCGCTTCCTTGCCGCTCTTCTGCCACGACGAATACCTGAGGCGTCGTCCAAGTCACCGCGCGGTTGGCTAAGCTCTGCTCAAATACCTTGCGTACCTGCCGCAGTTCGCCTTCGTCGAGATGCTGGGTCAGATGGTGGGCGTACGTGTGCCGCTTCTCGCCGCCGGGATTGAACCAATACGCGAGATGGCGCGGCTCGATGTGCCGCTGCGACTGGACTGCTTCCACCTGCACCTGTACCGCAGCAAAGCCCGCAGCCGCGAACATCTGTTCGAGATCCGCAACATCCCAGTTGACGCGCGGGTTGTCGGGCGCGGCGTAGATGGCCTCTTCGGCGGCGACGAGGTGCTCTCTTAGGTCGCCGAGCCGCTGTAAGTCGAGTAACTGGTACAAACGCTGCGACCGGCGCGAGATGGTTTCGACCAAGCTGATGCGGCCCTGTGGGGCGAGGTAGCGATAGAGGGCCGCGATGACTTCGGCCTTGTGCGCTAGCGCGCCGAGGGCGTTGCGGCCTACGATGGCGTCAAAGAGGATGTCGGGGTTGTGGTCGGCGAGTTGGTCGGCGAGGGCGGCGAGCGGGCCTTGCAGTACTTGGGGACGCTCGATTTCGGCTAGGTGCTCGGCGATTTCGTGCAGGGCTACGGCCGCGATCTTGTCGCTGGTATGCGCCCAGACGCCGCCTTCGGGCACGCGCCGCAGGGCTTCCCACGTGAGCAGGCCCGTGCCGGCTTCCAAGTCTAGGACGAGGTGATGGCGCGCGAGCGCAAGCGGGGCGAAGAGGCGTTGGCGCTCGCGCTCTAGTTGGGTGCCAATGTCGCCACTGGCGCGTTTGAGCCATTGGTCGCGCGCTTGATCGGGTGGGGACAGGGACAGTATTTCAGCCGGGGCGGACTCTGCTTCGCGCATAGCGGCGAGCTGTAGCTCGCGGCGTTGGCGAACGCGGTCGCCGATGTCTTTTTCTTGACCTTGGTCCGAGGGCTGGTAGAAGACGCGGCCCTGCAGGCCGGCGGGCAGATACTGCTGGGCAACCCAGTGCTCGCGAAAGGCGTGGGGATAGAGATAGCCAGCGCCGTGGCCAAAGCCCTCGCTGTCGCGGCTGGCATCCTTGAGGTGATTGGGGACCTCGCCTTCGCGCTCTTTTTCCACGACTGCTAGCGCGTCGAAGAAAGCCATAGTCGAGTTGCTCTTGGGCGCGGTGGCCAAATACAAGGCGGCGTGGGCCAGTGGAAAGCGCCCCTCGGGCAGGCCGATGCGGTCGAAGGATTCAGCCGCGGCGATTACGACTTGGAGGGCGCGCTCGTCGGCGAGGCCGATGTCTTCGCTGGCGAAGATGAGCATGCGGCGGAAGAGGAAGCGCGGGTCTTCGCCGGCGTACACCATCCGCGCCAGCCAGTAGAGGGTGGCGTCTGGGTCTGAGCCGCGCATGGATTTGATGAAGGCGCTGATGGCGTCGAAGTGGTAGTCGCCCTCTTTGTCGTAGAGCAGGGCGCGTCGCTGGATGGACTCCTCAGCTACCGCTAGGTCAACGACGATACGCCCTTGGGTGTCTGGATCGGTGGTTTCGACCGCTAGCTCCAAGGCGTTGAGCAGGGCGCGGGCGTCGCCGTTGGCTACGTCGATCAGGTGGGCGCAGGCCTCGGGGTGCAGGGCGACGCGGAGATGGCCATAGCCGCGCTCGTCGGTGAGTGCCTGTTGGGCGATGTGCGCGAGGGCTTCGGAGTTAAGGCCCTGTAACTGAAAAACCCGGCTGCGCGAGAGCAGGGGACGATTGACCGAGAAGTAGGGATTTTCCGTGGTCGCGCCGATGAGGATGATGGTGCCGTTTTCAACCCAGGGCAGGAGCGCGTCTTGCTGGGCTTTATTGAAGCGGTGGACCTCGTCGATGAAGAGGATGGTTTTGCGGTTGTGCAGCTTGCGCAACTGGCCGGCCTCATCGACGGCTTGGCGAATGTCGGCGACCCCAGCTAAGACGGCGTTGATGGAGATAAAATGGGCGCTGGTGGTGTGGGCAATGACCGCGGCGAGCGTGGTTTTGCCCGTGCCGGGCGGGCCGTAAAAAATCAGCGAGGAGAGTTGATCGGCCTCAATGGCGCGCCGCAGCAAGCGGCCCGGCCCGAGAATGTGGTCTTGGCCGACGTATTCGTCTAAGTTGCGCGGTCGCAGGCGAGCGGCTAGGGGTTGGTCCGCTGCTTGGCGATCCCGCAGTCCGGCGTCGAAAAGATCCATGCTTTTACCTCCGGGGAAAGAAGGCGTGGACTAAGAACATAACGACTCAGTTGAACCGCGTGAAACCCTAAGAAGCGTATCCGCAGATGAACTCAGATGGACGCAGATGGACGCAGAGGCGGGGTAAGGGGTACTTGGGGCACACTTGGTTTTTATACGACATCTAAAAGGGGTGGCTCATAGCGGCTAGGCTGTCTCTTCTTTATGTTTTCTGAGGACGCAATTTTACGCTGGAGAGACCATGTGAAAATTACTCATTTAGAATTACACTCGGTGGCGGCGTCGCACCGAGGCAATTGGATCTTCGTGCAAATTCACACCGACGCCGGGTTGAGCGGGCTGGGCGAAGCGAGCCAGAGTGGTAACGATGGCTTGGTCGCGGCCGCGCTGGAGCAATTGGGACCGAGGTTGGTAGGCGTGGACCCGACTCAGGTAGAGGTGTTGTGGGAACAGATGGCGCGGGGGTCGGCGATTTTTTCGGGGGACACTGGCCGCGTCGGAGCCACGGCGCGCAGCGCGATCGACCAAGCGCTGTGGGATTTGGCTGGTAAGGCACTCGAGGTGCCGGCTTGGCGTCTATTGGGTGGCAAGCGGCGCGATTCCGTGCGCTTATACGCCAATCTCAATCGCGGCACCCGCGACCGCAGTCCACAGGGGTTTGCCGATGCGGCGCGCCGAGCGGTCGATGCCGGCTTTGGTGCCGTCAAGAGCACGCCCTTTGACGAGGTGCATTGGCGGCGGATGGACCGCGGTGGAATCGAGCGCGACGCGGATAAAGGGCTCGCGCGGCTGGTGGCGACTCGAGAGGCCATTGGCGACGAAATCGAACTGCTGGTGGATTGTCATCAGCGCTTTGACTTGGCCTTGGCTTTTAAGGTGGCCGAAAAGGTGCGGCCGCTCGATCTTTACTGGTTTGAGGAGCCGGTGCCGCGCGACCAAGTCGATGCGCTGCGCCAGTTGCGGCTGCACTCGGGTCAGACCATTGCCGGTGGTGAGGCGCTCGTCGGCCGCGAGGGTTTTTGGCCCTACATTGCCCAAGGAGCAGTGGATGTGCTGATGCCGGATGTCAAACACGCTGGCGGCATTACCGAATGTCGGCGCATTGCCGCATTGGCCGAAATAGCGCAGATGCCGATTGCGCCCCACAGCCCGGCTGGTCCGGTATCGACGATGGCTGGGGTGCATTTGGCGGCGACGGTTGCCAACTTCACGGTGCTCGAATATGCGTTTGGCGAGGTGGATTGGCGCGGCGAGTTGGTGCGTCCGGCAGAAACCATAATAGACGGCCACATTCAGGTGCCGGACGCGCCCGGCTTGGGGATTGAACTCAACGAAGCGGTGCTTATGGCGCACCAGGTGCAATAAATGTTCTGCCAGCTAGATGAAGCGATCGCGGACTTTCGCGCGGGGAAGTTTTTGGTCTTAGTCGATGCGCAGGAGCGCGAAGACGAAGGCGATCTGATCTTAGCGGCTGAGCGCGTTTCTACCGTCAAGATAAATCGGATGTTGCAAGAGGCGCGCGGTCTGCTGCACTTGGCCACGACCGAGGCTCATCTAGCGCGGCTCGGCGTGGGGTTGATCGAGCCGCACAATGCCGATTGGACGACCCCGCGCTTCGGCCTGCCCTTTGATGCACGCGAGGGGATTGAAACCGGCGTTTCGGCTGCCGATCGCGCCACGTCCATTCAGCGCGCCCTCGACCCGGATACCGGCCCGGCGGACATCGTCATTCCCGGGCACGTATTTCCCTTGGCCGCTCGCCCGGAGGGTTTGCTCAGCCGCCAAGGGCACACCGAAGGTGCAGTAGAGCTAGCTCGCCAAGCCGGGCTTTTTCCGGCGGCTGTCATGTCCGAGGTTATGACCGCGGATGGCACCATGGCCAAAGGCCAGCAGCTCGTGGACTTTGCCGCTAGCTTCGGTTGCCGCTTAATCGACGTGGAGCAACTCCACCAAGCCGTGCTGGGTGGGTGATGTAGGGGCAACTGGCGCTAGGGGCTAGGCGTTATACCTGCAAGAATCCATCTATCCCAATGTCCCCTTATCTCTCCTTCGAGGCCCCCATGTACAAATTCCTCCTGCTTCTCACCTTAGTCCTCTGCGGGCAGCTCAACGCCGCCGATCACCCGGTGCAGGCCAAATTTTTGGCCGATGTAGATGCCGTAGCGCCCGGCCAGTCCTTTCGGCTGGGAGTCGAACTGACGATGGAGGAGAAATGGCATACCTACTGGATTTTTAGCGGCGACGCTGGCTTACCGATCGAAGTCGAATGGCAGCTACCTGCCGGTGTTGTGGCAGGGCCGCTGCAATGGCCCTTGCCCAACAAGTTCGAGGAACAGGGGGAACTGGTGGTCTATGGGTATGCCGACGAAGTGCTGCTCATGGCCGAGGCTACCGCGCCGCAGGCGTTGGCCGCGGGGGATACACTGCACTTTGGGGCTGAGGTCTCCTGGCTGGTGTGCCGCGAGTTGTGCATCCCCGGAGAATCATCGTTGACATTGGCACTGCCGGTGGCCGCCGTCGGCGAGCCGAGTACCCAGCAGGCGCAGTTTGACCGCTATGCAGCGCAGGTGCCGGGCGCGTTGGACGAGCGCGTTGCAGTAGAACTCGCCGTGCGGGGCGAGGGGGCTGTGGAGGTTGACGTGCGCCTTGCCTACGAGGGAAAGGCTTTCGAGCAGGGTGAGCAGACCCCCGACTTTTATCCGCTGGAGGCCGATGGTTTTGCGTTGTCCACTCGGCGTCTAGCTGCCGATCATATCGTACTGTCTATTGGACCTTACGGCGACGCCGAAGTCGATACGTTGCGCGGAGTGCTTGTCTATGGATTAGATGGCGAGGTGCAAGCCGGGACGCTGGCGCTGGATTTGCGCGCTGCGCCGCGCCAGGGAGGGGGGATTTTGGAGAAGGATTACCGCGCGGCTAGCGGAGAGGTCGCTCGGTCGCTGTGGGTCTATATCGCCTTTGCGGCGTTAGGTGGATTGATTCTCAACTTGATGCCCTGCGTGTTACCCGTCATCTCGCTGAAAGTGCTCGGCTTTGTCAATCAAGCTGGCGAGGAGACCAAGCGGGTGCAGCAACTAGGATGGGCGTTTTGCGCTGGTATTGTGGCTACTTTTTTGGTGCTGGCGCTAGCGGTGCTCTTAGTCAAAAGCAGTGGTGAGCAGATCGGTTGGGGCTTTCAGTTTCAATACCCAGGTTTTGTGGTGGCGATGAGTGCCTTGGTTTTTGCATTGGCCTTAAGTTTGTTCGGCGTCTATGAAATCCTGCTTCCGGGGACCAGCAATTTGGGGGGGCTAGAAGGACGCGAGGGGTTGACAGGATCTTTTCTCAACGGCGTGCTGGCGACGATTCTAGCCACGCCTTGCACCGCGCCCTTTTTGGGGACTGCGCTGGGGTTTGCCTTTGCCCAGCCGGCCGGCGGCGTCATCGCAGTTTTTTTGGCGATTGGCGCGGGTATGGCGCTACCGTATGTGGTGCTGGCGATCAAGCCGGCGTGGATCGGGCGCTTGCCCAAGCCCGGCCCTTGGATGGTGCGGTTCAAGCAGCTAATGGGCTTTTTGCTGATGGCCACGGTGCTGTGGTTACTGTGGGTCTTAGGCAATCAGGTCGGGGTCGAAGGCGTGGTGTGGACAGGGGCCTTTTTGCTGGGTCTGGGTCTGGCCTGCTGGGTCTGGGGTCAATGGGGTAGTTTCCTGCATCCCAACCCCGCAAAATTGCTGGCCCGAACGGTGGCGCTGATTCTGGTTTTGGGCAGCTATGTGATTTTTGTCCATCCGCTGTTGGCCGCCGAGCAAACCTTGGCCGAGCAGACCACCGCGTCTGAATTAGACTGGCAGCCGTTTAGCGCCGCGCACGTTGAGGAGTTGGTCGCAGGCGGACAGACGGTCTTTATCGACTTTACGGCCGAGTGGTGCTGGACGTGTAAGGTCAACGAGCGGGCAGTGCTGGCGCAGCAAGTGGTACGCGAGCGATTCTCCGCGCTCAATGTGGCGCTAGTCAAAGCCGATTGGACCAACCGCAATCCCGAGATCACTCAGCTCTTGCGCGCCTTCGGGCGCTCAGGGGTGCCCCTATACGTGATCTTTCCCGCTGGTCTTATCGACCAGCCGCTGGTGTTGCCCGAGGTTATTACTGCAGAAATGGTCATCGAAAAACTAGACGCGGCCGTCTCACTCGCCAACGGCAACTGAGGCCGCCGTGTTCTCGGTTGTCATTCCCGTGTACAATCGTCGCGCATTAGTCGGCCGGGCGATCCGTTCGGTACTGGCGCAGCAGGGGGCGGACTTTGAGGTGATCGTAGTTGACGACGCCTCCGACGACGGCACGCCCGAGCGAGTGCGCGAGGAATTTGGCGACGCGGTCAAAATAGTGAGTTTGGCAGCAAACAGCGGGGTCTCCGCCGCGCGCAATCGCGGGATCGCGGCGGCTGAGAGAGAGTGGATCGCCTTGCTCGATTCGGACGACGAGTGGTTGCCCAATAAACTCGCACAACAAGCAGCGGCCCTGCGCGAGAGTGGGTTGCTGATATGCCACACCGACGAAATCTGGATCCGCAATGGCGTGCGAGTTAATCCTCACAAACACCACCAGAAATACGGCGGCGACATTTTTTTTCAGGCGTTGCCCTTATGTGTTATGTCGCCTTCGTCGATTGCAATTCACCGCGAGGTCTTTGCGGACGTTGGGATGTTTGACGAACGTTTGCCGGCCTGCGAAGACTACGAACTTTGGTTGCGGATTACCTGCCGCTATGAGGTGGTCTATTTGGCGGAAAAACTCATTCGCAAATACGGTGGCCACGCCGATCAACTATCGCAGGCGCACTATGCGATGGATCGCTTCCGCGTGTACGCGCTCGACAAGCTATTGCGCGAGGAGTCGCAACTCGCAGCGGATCGCGCCGAGGCTGCACGCGCTATGCTGTTGCGCAAGGCACGGATTGTCGAGCGCGGAGCCGCTAAACGCGACAATGTGGAATTGCAGCAGCAGATGGGCGACTATATAGCGCGTTGGCAGTAATAAGTCGCAACAAAAACCCCCTAGGCCGCACAGACGGACTAGGGGGTTTTTGTTTGTTCTGTAAAGCTTGTTATTGGCCGAGTTGTTTCTTGAGGTCTCGCATGCTTATGGAGCGGAGTTGACCTAGTCCCGGGAGGTGCTTGCTGCGCGGTTTGGAGGTGCCCGCTTCCCAGCGCAGAACGGTGTTGGTGCTAACGTTGAGCAGCTTGCCGAGATCGGCTTGGGAGAGCTTGAGGCGCTTGCGATGCTTCTTGATTGTATTCGGCGAGATGCGGAGTTGTCTTCTCTTGTCGCCGGTGGATGCTTTGCTGGTTTTGGCGGCTGGTTTGGCGGCTGATTTGGTGGCTGGTTTGGCGGCTGGTTTGGCAGGGGCTTTTGCCTTTGCTTTTGCCGGAGGGGACATCTTTTCCAAACGAGCGATTGTTTTCTTCAACTCGCGCACTTGGTCTTGCACTTCTTTGCGGACGATCTTGCCGATCTCTTCCTTCAAAAGGGCTGCGAGAGTAGGCATAAAAAATCCTTTCATCTTTAAGTTAAGTGTATGTATAACATTTCCAAATGTAAAAAAAATATAGCATTTAGCAAATGCAGTGCAAAACGGTATTGCGCGCACTAACGGAAAAGTAGCAAAAGAAGGTGCAGCAAATATCCTCATTTTCTATCGGAGGTATTAGAGACAAGCCCCTGTTGTCAGGCAAAAAAAGACGACAACGGGGGCTATTTTTAATTATAGATTGCTAGCGACTGTATGCGACAAATTGCGTGTGTCAATACAGCTTTTGCTATATGCTTTTTTGCGAATTAGACGTTGTAAGCCGTTGATGCCGTCGTTCCCCCGCGCCCGGTCCAGTTGGTGTGAAAGAACATGCCGCGTGGCTTGTCGGTGCGCTCATAGGTGTGGGCACCGAAGTAGTCGCGCTGGGCTTGGAGGAGGTTGGCGGGCAGGCGGGCAGAGCGGTAGCCATCGTAGTACGCGAGGGCGCTGGCAAAGGTCGGCACGGGGATGCCGAGCGTCGCAGCCGTGGCCACGACTCTGCGCCAAGACGCTTGGGTTTGTGCGATTGCTGCGCTGAAGTACGGTGCGAGCAGCAGATTGGCCAGCGTTGGATCCGCGTCAAAGGCTTCCTTGATGCGGCCCAAAAACTGAGCGCGAATAATGCAGCCACCGCGCCACAGCAGGGCGATGCCGCCGTAGTTGAGGTCCCAGCCATACTCGCGGGCGGCGAGGGCGAGCAACTGATAGCCTTGGGCGTAGGAGCAAATTTTGGCTGCGTACAGTGCTCGGCGGATGTCTTCGACGAAAGCGTCTTTGTCGCCAGTAAACGATGCGTCTGGGCCTTGGAGGACGCTGGCCGCAGCTACGCGCTCGTCTTTGAGGAAGGATAAGGCTCGGCTAAATACCGCCTCGGTAATGGCGGTTACTGGTGCGCCCAATTGCAGGGCGTCGATGCCGGTCCACTTGCCGGTGCCTTTTTGGCCGGCTGTGTCGAGTATGACATCGACCATGGGCTGGCCGGTCTCGTCGTCGGTCTTGGCGAGAATATCGCCGGTGATTTCGATGAGATAGCTGTCGAGTTCGCCCTCGTTCCACTGCTTGAAAATTTCGCTCTGTGCCGGCGGCTCGATGCCGAGACCCTCGCGCATCAGGGCGTATGCCTCGGCGATCATCTGCATGTCGCCGTACTCGATGCCGTTGTGGACCATTTTCACGTAGTGGCCAGCGCCGTCGCGTCCCACCCAGTCGCAGCACGGGCTGCCGTCTTCTACTTTGGCGGCAATGGCTTGGAAGAGGTTTTTGATGTGGGGCCAGGCCGCGGGATTGCCGCCGGGCATGATGCTCGGGCCTTTGAGCGCGCCCTCCTCGCCGCCGGAGACGCCCGTGCCCACGTAGAGCAAGCCTTTGGCTGCTAGCTCTTGGGTGCGGCGGGTCGTGTCTTGGTAGTTGGAGTTGCCGCCGTCGATGAGGATGTCGCCTTCGTCGAGTAGGGGCACGAGTTCGGCGATGACGCGGTCCACGGCTTGGCCGGCTTGCACCATTAGCATCACGCGGCGCGGCTTTTTGAGCTGGGCGAGCAATTCGGCTGGCGAGTGGGTGCCGATGATGGCTTGGCCGCGGGCGCGACCATCCATAAAGGCATCGACTTTGGCGGTCGTGCGGTTGTAAACGGCAACGGTGAAACCGTGGCTAGCCATGTTGAGGACGAGGTTTTCGCCCATCACGGCTAGGCCGATTAGGCCGATGTCTGCTCGGCTCATTGGACTTCTCCTGTGGGGTCGTTGTTTGGGTCTAAGACGCGGCGCAATTGGGCAATACCCGCGTTGATGTCTGCGCCTAAATGGATGCGGAGTACGGCTCTTCCTTGATCGACAAGGGCTTGGTGGTCGCCGAGGGCCTGGGCTTGGGCGAGGACGCCAAAGGTGATGCTAGAATCCGCAGCCCCGGCTTGGTCGGGAATCGGCGCGTCCTCTACTGAGTCGGCCGTTAGCTGAATGAAAAGTCCGCGCCCGGCGTCGCCCTTGTGCAATTGGCCGGTCGAGTGTAGGAAACGCGGGCCAAAGCCGAGGGTCGTGGCTAGGCCGGTGCGTGTTAGTAACTGGCGGCGCAGATCCTGTAGGGCGGCGGTGGTCGTCGGAGTCGGCGGGAGATGCGCTTGTAGGGCAATGTACGCGCGTCCTAACTCGCCGCTTGCCAGAAAGTGCGCTAGGGCCTGTGGCAAGGTGGTGCCCTGTACTGGTCCGTATAGCGCGAGGTCATCGACGAGATCGGGTGTGGAGGTGGGCAGCGCACCGCGTTGCTGGTAGGCGGTCACCATCTGGCGGGCCAGTTCCTTGGCTGCCTCGACATCGGGCTGGTCGAAGGGATGGATGTCGAGGAAGAATCCGGCGATGGCCGTGGCAATTTCCCAGTGAAAGAAGGCTGCGCCGAGATCGTAGGCGTCCGCTAGCTGGAGGCATAGAACCGGGTGCCCGGCCTCGGCGATGGTCTGGACGCGGGCATCGGCTGCGTCGTCCAAACGGAGGTGGATGAAGAGCCGGTCGGGTCCGTAGGTGTGGGCAGCGCACTCAGGTTCTAGATCGACTGGCAGCAGGCCCTTGCCGTCTTTGCCCGTACTCTCGGCGATGAGTTGTTCGATCCAAGCACCAACCGCGCTGGCGGCGGGCGAAACGATGAGCGTCAGTTTGTCGCGGCCAGCGAGGGCACCAGCGCCGAGGAAGCCCCCGAGTTGAATGCCCGGTTGCGGGTCGGCAGTGGCTCGCTCGGCCCGGTCGAGTAGGCGTCCGAGATCCGCGCCAATGGCACCGGCTGCGACTAGGCCATAGTACGACAGGGCCGAGTAGCGTCCGCCGATGTTGGGATCGTTGCGGAAGATGTGGCGAAAGCCGAGGCGTTGCGCGAGGGCTTCGAGGCCGCTGCCTGGGTCGGTGATGGCGGCGAAGTGCCGTCCGGCTTCCTCTGGTCCGACAGCGTTTGCCGTGTGGTTGTAGAAGTACTTGAGTAAGGACAGCGTCTCTACGGTGCCGCCGGATTTGGTGGCCGGGAGAAATAGGGTGCGGGCTGGGTCGAGGGTGCGCGCCTTGGCTAAGACAGCGTCGGGCTGGGTGCTGTCGAGTACCGAGAGGTCGAGAAAACCATTGGCGACGCCAAAAATCGCGCGAAAGACTTCCGGCGCGAGGCTAGAGCCGCCCATGCCCAACAGCAGGGCGTGGGTATAGCCATCGGCGCGGACGGCGTCGATGAATTGGCGGATGGGGTCGATGGCATTCCGCATGACGTGCGGGCTGTCGAGCCACCCGAGCCGGTTGGCAATCTCGGTTGGGTCGGGCCGCCAGACCGTGTGGTCGCGTGCGAGGATGCGCTCATAGACGCGCTCGGTGGCTAGACGCTCGGCGGCCTGTTGCACTTGGGCACCGAAATCGGCCGCGGCCCAAAGGGCGGAAATCTGCATTAAATGTCCTAGTGATTTGTCTGCTGCGTTGGGAATGCTTAAAAAAGTACGCGGTCAAACGGGGAAAGCAAACGACGCAATTCAGCGAGAGGATTCTATGCAAGCGACACTTTACACAGACGACGGGGCGTATTTCATCCGCTTGGGCAATGGTGTGGTAATCAGGTGGAGCCGAGCGGAAGAGGAGTGGAACAAGAGCCGGACCGAGTTGCCCGGCGGGGCTAGGCAGATCGACTTTGCAGACCTGCCAGAGGCTCTGCGCGAGGAGGTGATGGCGGTTTTGGCGCGCGCTGCGGCCGTGTCGCGCTAGGCTTTGGCCGCAATGAGCTGGGCGACGAGGTCGTCGAGGCGGGTGCGGGCTGCCGCTAGATCGGCTAGTGTGAAGTTTACAGGACTCGCTTCGTCTAAGTCGGTGAAGTACAATGTGGCGCGGTATTCGCTTTGATCCGGGTGGAGGGCCTGTACGCAGAGGGCGTAAATTTCCAACTGTAGTTGGTAGCGCTGTACTGCCTCGTCTGTATTCGCGCGGTGGCCGGTCTTGTAATCGACTAGTTCCCACAGTCCGTCGGTGCCGCGTCCTATGTAATCGGCCACTCCGTGTACTAAACCGCGGTCCAGCGAGAGGGTAAAGCGCACTTCGGTGCGGGCCTCCGCATTGGTGAACCAGCGCACAGCTAAGGGCGATTGGCGACAGCGGTGCAATAGGGCGGCCAAGTCGTGCGCGAACGAGGCGCGATAGGATGCTACGGGCAGCGTGGCGGCTGTGACGAGATCGGCAGCGAGGGCTGCGGGGTCGGCGTCTGGGTTGTTGCTCAGGGCCTCTATACCGGCGTGGGCGAGTTGGCCGAAGAGCATGGCGCGGCGACGGGGCGCATCTACTTGGTCGAAGGACCATGCCGGCAGACCCAGCACATATTGGCGATGGTGCGCGGCCGGATCTGCGGCGAAGAGGACCAACTCGCTGGCGGCAAATTCGGGCCGATCTTGGGGATCGTCGAGCGGCGAGAGCAGATCCAACGTTGGTTTTGTTGCTTGTGTGGGTGCGGCGTCGAGGGCGCGAAAGGCTGGCTCGGCTTGGTGATCAGTGGTTGTGGAGACTGGGAACGCATTGGGGTCGGTGTGGATGGGCAAGGGGGATGGCACGTCTGCAACCGCTTTGCTGCCTTGAGTGAGATCAGCCTCTGTCAGTTCTAAACTTCCGCAAATCCAACCGAGACAGTCCGCAGCCGCGTCGAGGTCGGTAGCAAAGTGTTTGTCGGTCAGTGCGCCGCCGAGCAGCAGGTGATCGCGGGCGCGGGTGCAGGCTACGTACAGCAGGCGCTTCTCTTCGGCGCGCTGGCGGCGGCTCGCGTTGCGATTGATGAGGGTGCGGACAAAGGAGGAGACCCTTTTGTAATCCTGCTCGGGGTCGAGGACGCGCAAGCCGAGGCCCTTTTCCGCGTCGATGAGCGCAGGATCGCTGTTTTGAAAGTTAAATCGCGCGGCCAAGTCGGGCACGACGACGATGGGAAACTCCAAGCCCTTGGCCGCATGGACGGTCAGGATGTGTAGGGCGTCCGCGTCGCGGACGGCTTCGCCTTCTTGTTGCTCTTCATTGGTCAACAAGTCGAGTCGCACCACGAAATCGGCGAGGGGGCCGCGGAATTCGCGGGCGAGGTCGAGGAGTTTGTACGCGTTGGCCACGGCCTGCTCTCCGCGCTCGCCATAGCAGAGAAAAGCCCAAGCCCCGGTGTCTTCGAGGATGGTGTGCAGCAGCTCGACGAGGGGTACGCGGTCGCGTAGGTCTCTCCAGTGCTGAAGTCGGGCGACGGCGTCTGTGGCGACTTCTTGATCCGCAGGAGCGAGGCGCTGCCGCTGATCCGCGTCCGCAAGATTCTTTGCGAGCCGACTGCCATCCGGTGCGGTCAGCGCGTACAGCGCATTGTCCGAGAGGCCGAAGTACGGCGAGCGCAACGCGCCCATCAGGGCGATGCCGTCGCCGGAGTTGCACAGGACGCGGAGGATATTGGCTAGATCGTAGATTTCTTGGCGCTGGTAAAAGCCTCGGCCGCCGGCCACTTGGAAGGGGATGCCGCAGGCTCGCAGCGCGTCTTCGTACGCGGAGAGATTGCGGCGGCGACGCAGGAGCAAGGCAATGTCGCCGGGTTCGGGTGGACGCAAGCCGTCTTGGTCGGCGACTTGTAGGTCGTTGCCTTCCAGAAGGTGACTCAGACGGCGAGCGACTAACTGGGCTTCGCACTGCGCGGTGTCTGTCGCGTCGCGATTAACGTCCGGCGGCAAGAGCAAAAGTTCGACCGAACCTTCGGCTGAGCTCAGGTCGAAGCCCTTGCTTACATCGGCGGAGCGGCACCCGACGAGTGGATCGTAGCCGACTTGAAAAGGCTCGTCTGGGACCGCTTGCATGAACTGGGGAAAGAGCGCGTTGACAAAGGCAACGGGTTGGGCGAGGGTGCGGAAGTTTTCGCCCATGACGAGGGAGCCGAGCCGCTGGGTGGGGGAGGCGTCGAGGACCTCGCCGTCGTCGCAAAAGGGCCGGGATTCGCGTTTGTGTGCGGCATTGGCTTCCGCAATGGCGTCGCGCACGCGGGCGAAGACAGTGACGTCGGCTGCGCGGAACGAGTAAATCGACTGCTTGGGGTCGCCGACGATGAAGAGTTTGTCACCGGCCATTTGCCCGTCCGGCGACGTTAGCGAGCGGATGATTTCCCACTGCAAGGGGTCGGTGTCTTGGAATTCGTCGATCAGTGCGAAGCGATAGTGTTGGGCCAAGCGGTGGCGGATGTTTGCGTCAGTGGCGATGAGCTGGTGGGTTTTTTCTAGCAGGTCGTCCATGTCCAGCATACTGCCATTGCCTTTGCTGTTCTCATAGCGTGCATCAACCCTGAAGAAGACGCGCGACAGGGCGGGCAGTACTGCGGCGGCGCGTTCGTCGGCTGCACTGAGTTCGAGGCTGAGGAGGTCGGCGTGCGGAGCTAGACAGCGTCCCAGGGCGGGTACGAGTTCGCGGACGCGGGTGAGGGTGGCTTCCTCCCAGTTGGATTTTTTACCTAGCCGGCTGCCGCTCAAAGGTTTGCCATTGGTCAAAAGTCCTTCGGCTAGGCGCGGGAGAATCTCTATCACCTCGTCGGGCGAGGGCGCTTGGCTCAGTCGGCGCATGAAGTCGCGGAGTGGGTTTAGCCGCTCGACGGCTGAGTCGCTCTCGTCGGTTAGGGGTGAGAGCGCGGCAAGTTCTGCGAGCATCGCGGTGAAGTGGGTGTCATTGAGCAGGGCGCGACATGCAGGGGCACTGGCCGCTTGCTGCATCCCGCGCCAGCCGCTGAGGATTTGGTCCGGCGACTGCTCGGCGTAGCGGCGGCACCACGTACGGGCGAGATGTTTTTTTTCAAGCAGGTATTCCAAGACTTGTTCGAGATAGCGGCGCGGCCATTCGGATAGGGTGCGTCGCAAGGCTTCTTTGTCCGGGTCGGAGTCGTGCGCTCTGGCTAGGAACTCTAGGGTTTGGCGCACGGCCTGGTGCCGAAGCTGCGCGGCATCTACTCCCTCTAAGACCGCGAAGGCCGGGTCCACGTCTGCTTCAATGGGATACTCGCGCAGCAGGGCCGCGCAGAAGGCGTGGATGGTGGAAATGCGCGCTGCGGGCAGGTCTTCGCGGATTTGCCGCAGGCGCTGCCGCTCTGGTTCGGACAGGTCTTGATCGAGGGCGTCTGCCAGCCGCCGGGCGATGCGCTCGCGCATTTCCTCCGCGGCCTTTTGGGTAAACGTGATGGCCAGCACTTGGCGCACGCCGATCTCGGAATGCCGGCGCAATAGCTCGATGTAGCGCTCGACTAGCGTTGCGGTTTTGCCGGCACCGGCGCTGGCCGTGACTGCGATGTTGCGCTGGCTGTCGAGGGCCATGCGCTGAACGGGCGTCAGGGGGACGGCGCGCTTCACGACAAGGCCCTCATGCGCTGGGGATCGAGGCGGCAGCCTTGCTGATAAGGACAGTGCGGGCAGATTTTGGCTGGGTCGTGGGTGGTGACGTGGAATACCCCACGGCGCATGGCCCGCGTATAAGAAAGGACGAAGCCGCGCACGGCGTCGAGGCGCTGGCGATACGCCTCGTGGTCGTAGATGCCATAGCGACCGCTGGCGACATAGGCTGTATTGCGATGTGCGGCATCGGCGAACAGCCCGCTGCGGCCGCAGTCCTCCAGGTCGCGGAGCATCAGGTACGCGGCCCCGGCTCCTTGTCGCAGCTCAAGTTCCTCGAACAGGGATTCAGCCGCTAGCAAATAAAGTGGGAGTTGGAGGTTGAGGCCGGTGTCAATATCGGCTACCGAGGGCATGCGGCCGGTCTTGTAGTCGAAGACGACGAAGCGGCCGTCGGCCGTGCGGTCGATGCGGTCGATCTTACCGGCGATCCGCACCTCGCTCCCGGTCTCTGGGTCGCCGATGGCATAGAGCGTGGTGGTTGATTGCGGGTCGCCTTCCCCCATGCCGGGGTAGCTGCCAAAGCTCAACTCGAAATGGGTCGGCACGGCCGGATTAGCTGCGGCCGCTTGCAGGCGGAGGAAGCGCGGCAAAACGCCCTCGCGCTCCCCGTCGTCGGAACCGAGCAGGCGCTCTAATTCCCGCTCCCAGAAAAAACCTGTAAGCCTCATTTCGTCGGCAACTTGGCGACCTTGGCGGCGCAGTTCCGCGATGTTTTCAGCTAAGTTTTCCGCGCGTTCGGCTGCTTCGCCATAGGTCGCATAGAAACGATAGAGGGTGCGGTGGACGAGATTGCCGCGCTTGCGTGCCGAGTCGTCGTCTTCCGGGTCGCGGAGAGGTTGGAGGTTGAGCAACTCTTGGGCAAAAAACCGGAAGGGACAGCGGCCGTAAAGCTCCAATTGGGTTGCGGAAAAAGAATGGCCCGCACCGAGACGGGTACGCAGCGCGGCGAGCAGTGGTTCCTCGTCGATTACACCTTCGTGGCTGCTGAGACTCTTGGGGGCCGTGCGCAACTCGGCGAGGTGCAAGCCGCGTATGAGGTGGCGCAGCGCGGTGGCGTGACCGTCGAGCTGTGCGGCCTGACTGTAGAGTGCGAGGGCTTCGCGTGCGGAGTCGGATTTGTTCGTCGCGCACAGGCCGCGGCCCAATGCGAGGTGCAACTCGGCTAGAGTGCTCGGTGTGCCGTTGGACTCGTCCGTCGCAGGTTGCGGGGCGAGTAGGCCGTCTAACTCGTCGATAAACGGCGAGGGGGCTAGCGTCTCGCTGCCCGACTGTTGGGGATGAAAGAGACCGAGGCCACGGCGCGGTGAACATATGGCGCGGTAGAACAGCAAACGCTCGGCCTCAGTGGTGGCGTCCTCGTCCAAGTTCAGGGCGCGGCGCTGGGTTTCTTCGAGGAAAATATCGGCTGGCGGCAAGCGGGGAAATTCGCCTTGCACTAGCCCGCCGATGAAGAGGTAATCGCAGGGTGCGCAGCCCGCTGCGGCGAGGTCGGTCACTTGAATACCTGTGCGCGTTGCAGCGGGGACGTGCGCTTGGGAGATGGCGTCGCGCAGCAGGTCGGCGAACTGGCTCAGGGTGCGGGGCTGGAGGGCTGCGGCCGGTGCGCACAATTCGTCGAGCAGGTCCAAAAAGTGCGCCAATGCCCGACCGTCTTCTGCTGTGAGCGCGTCCTCTACGCCCAACGCGCTGAGGGCGTGGAGCAGATGCTGGCGGAAGGAGGGCAGGTCCTGTCGGCGTTCTAAGGGCTGGAGTAGGTCAAAGAGCGTGGTTAGGCCGGCTCGTAGGGGCTGGAGGGCTTCTAACTCGGCCAGCAGGTCCTCGCGCCGAGTGGGAGGATCGTCGATGTCTTCGGAGAACAGCTCGCCTTCTCGGCCTAGTTCGCTCTCTAAGTAGGCGAAGTTGCCTTCGATGGCTGCGAGCCATGTGTCGCGTCCGGTTGACGGTGGAACGTTGCGGGTAAAAGCAGCGAAGTCTTCGGCGGCAAGCGTGCGAGTCTGGTCTGAGAATGAATAGCGCAGCCGCACCAAGGGTAAGCTGAGTAGGCGAAAGAGCGCGGCGCGGCTGTAGCGCTCTAGCACTGCGTCGATGAGCGCGAAGACGGTGTTCATGGCGGGTGCGGTGGCAAGGGGCCGCCCGCGTGCGAGGTAAAAAGGCAGGCCGTGGCGCGGCAGCACTTCGGCGACCAGATCGGCATAGGTGTCAAGGCCGCGGAAGCCAATGCGAATCTGGGCTAGCTCGACCCCTTGCTCCTGATGCAATTGGCGGATGCGGCGGGCTATCGCTGCGACTTCGCCGACTCGGTCCGGGCAGGCGACTCGCTCTATGGGCGCGTCGAGGCTAGCGCGGCTGTGGGTGAAGAGGCGACCGGCAAATGCGGCGGCTGGGTATTGCTCGGCGGCGCTGCGTTCGACGCGGATGGCGCGGGCGCGGAGGAATTCGTACAGGGCGCGCGTGCGGGCGAAAAAACTGGGACCCTCGGGGTCGTAGTCGAGCAGCGCGATGGAATCTGGGACGAGGGCTAGCAGCTTGTCCAGCACGGGCAAAAAAGGCGCAGGCATTTCCACAAAGCCGCAGAGTACGAGCAAGCGGAGGTCGGGGAAGCGCTGTGCGAGCGTCGAGCGATCGAGGTGGGTATCCACAGCGATAAAACGCTCGCGGCTTCCGCTCCAGCCATCCGCGAGGCGCTCTAGGTAGGCCGCATAAAGGACTTGCAATTCCGCGCTGCGCTGAGTTGTCTCGCCTAGGTCACTCGGCTGGGTGCCCGTCTCCTCCAACCGGCGGAACAACTGAGTTAGCCCCCGGCTCAGCCGCTCGGGTTGGCGGCTGTAATAGGGGGCACTGGTCGCGCTGGCGGCGAGGGCGTCTTCGACTAAGAGCCGCTGCGCGCTGAGGGGCAGGGCCGCTCGCCGCTCGGGACAGAGGCTGTAGAGAATGTCGGTAAAACTGTTTAGGTCGAGGGCCAAGTGCCCGGTGAGCAGGCTGGTGCGGCTGGCGCCGATGAGTTGCCGCCGCATGAGTTGGGCTTGGAAGTGCGTTGGAAAGAGCCAGAGAAAGGACTCACCGTCGCCCGCGTCGAGACTCGCCAAGCAGCGCTCGTACGCAGGCGATATTTTGTCGGGATGGGCCGGTCCGTAGATGAGGGTTAGTTCGCCCATGAGCAGCAGGTTGGGAGTGGCGTGGAGGGGTGTGCTGGCAACGTATCGCCGAGGGAAAACACTGTCAAGGTGCGCGACGCTCCGCGTTGACATAGAACTGGGCAGGTCGCTTTTTATGCCGCGTGGTAAGACCACACTTTTTCTTGGTGGAATTCGCGATGAAAAAATGGACTATTGCATTCCTTTTGTGGTGTAGTTGCGCTCCTCTGACCTCTCCTGCGGGAGGCCCGGATGAATGGCAGAAATCCGAGCCGCCTCCGCCTCCGCCGAGTGCGTTAGAGCAGTATTTGGAGATGCGCCAGCGCTATGGCTCTGGCCCGCGGCCCGACTTTGTGGCCGTGGTGCCGTTTGTCGATGAGTCGGGGTTTCGCGAGGGCGTGTGGAACGTCGAATACGAGCTGGCCAACATGCTCAGCGCCGAGTTGGTGGTCGTGCGCAATTGGAAGGTCGTCCCTTTTGACGCGGTGGCCGAGTTGGCTATGGAATGGGGGTTTGCCAGCCACGAGCAGGCCCTCGTGATTGGCCGCGAGTTGGGGGCTGATTTCGTCATCGTGGGCCTGTTGCAAGACTACGATATGCGCCGTCTGTCGGTGGGGGATCCCTTGGTGGGAGGGTACAAATCCTATTCGGCCGTGGCGCAGATGAGCGTCGAGATCGCACAGGTTGACGACGGCGGCGCGATCGGTAAGGCTGAGACCCTGCGCAATCTCACCGACCGCGATGTGGGGCTCGACCTGTTGGGCAAGCCGCGCGAGCAGGACTTGCAATTTGCCAGCTTGAAGGAAGTAGAGTTCGGCTCGGAGGAGTTCCGCCAGACTCTGTTGGGTCAGGCGACGGTCGAGGCCATAGGCGAGTTGGTGCACAAAATTGTTGCTGCTTTTGAGCCGGAAGGTTTGGTGTTCAAGGGCGACGCGCCCGAGGTCATCGCCGTGTACAGCGAGGACATTTACGCCAATATCGGCAGCGCGCACGGCATACGGCCGCGGTTGCGCTTTTTCGTCTATCCCGGCCACGAGCGGATCAAGGCCGAGGGACTGGACCCCGCAGAGTCTGTCGCCCTCGTCGAGGTCGCCGAGATCATCAGTACCCGGCTCGCCAGCTTGCGAGTGATCCGCACAACCGGGGAGATCAAGGCGGGCGACCGGCTCAAATTAGCCGAAGGAGAATAGCGATGCAGGGAGTGATCAAATACCAGCGGGGCGACGGATTTGTCGAACTGCGCGACTTAGCGGACGCGCCGCCCGGTCCCAATCAGGTGAAGGTCGAGGTGCAGGCCACGGGGATTTGCGGATCGGATCTACACGTGTACCGCGATACCATCAACTACAACATCCAGACTCCGGTCGTCATGGGGCACGAGTTTAGTGGCGTGGTAGTGGAAAAGGGCGCGGAAGTCGGCGACCACGTCGAGGTTGGCGACCGCGTGACGGGCGAGCCGAGTGTGTACATCTGCGGCGACTGCGACTACTGCTTGAGCGAGCACTACAACCTCTGTCCCGAGCGCAAGGTCATGGGTTACTGGCACCACGGCTGCTTTGCGCCCTACTGCAACGCGACTTTTGTCCACAAGCTGCCCAAGGGCGTGGGGTTTGAAGCTGGTGCCCTGACCGAGTTGTTGGCCTGTTGCGTGCATTCGGTTATTGAGCAGGCGGGCGTGACTGCCGGGGACTTTGTCGCCATTACCGGGCCTGGACCGGTGGGGTTATTCTCGGCGCTGGTGGCGCTGGCCGAGGGGGGGACGGTGATTCTCTGCGGTACGGAGCGGGATACTGAGCGACTGCAATTGGCCGAGGAATTGGGCGTGCAACACACAGTCGATATTACGGCTTGCGATCCGGTGGAGCGGGTGCGCGAGTTGACCGGCGGCTATGGTGCGGATGTAGTGGTCGAGTGCGCAGGGGTGGCACCGGCGATGCGGTTGGCTTTGGAACTTGTGCGCAAGCGGGGGCGCTTTTCCCAGATGGGTCTGCCGGGTGCGCCGGTGGAGATCGACTTTGAGAAGATCGCCTACAACGAACTCCAAGTCTCCGGCGGCATTGGGCAGCGGCGACCGGCTTGGAAACGGGCGCTGCGGCTGATCGAGCGGGGCTTTATTCCCAGCGAGAAGCTGATCACCCACCACTTTGTCCTGAGCGAATGGCAGCGGGCTTTTGATATGGCCGAGGGGCAGGAGGGGATCAAGCTGATGTTTATGCCGCAGGGGTGAGTCGAAGATACAGAAAGTGCATCGTTTTGACTGATCTATTCTTTGAACAGCCTGTCCTCAACTCGCCTTACGAGCGCCCGAACCGACATTGGGAGCTGGACGAGACGGGGCAGCCGACGCAGCAAGTCGTTGAAAGCCGCAGATCGGCCGAGTTCGTCACGCCGATTCCGCAGCCGAAGCGGCGCAAGGGAGCTGCGCAACAAGCCGCGCTGGTGTTCGACGAGGCGGCGCAGAAGCTCGAAGCCGCTGGCCAGCAATACGACCTGACGGCCATCATCAACGGGGTTCGCCAGCAGGTTGACCGCTGGCGCGAACTGCCGAACCCGAGCCAATGGCAGGTGACCCCGGAGACGGCGCGCCTGCTCCAGCACTGGCGGCACCATCGCTTCAGTGGCATTCGGCCCTTCTTCTGCCAAGTCGAAGCGGTGGAGACCGCTATCTGGCTCAGCGAAGTTGCGCCTAACACGCGATCCGGTAGGGACTTCCTCGACCATCTGGAGGCCGCCAACAACAACGCCAATCCAGAACTGCCGCTGCCGCGATTGGCGCTCAAGTTGGCGACCGGCACTGGCAAGACCACGGTCATGGCGATGTTGATCGCTTGGCAGACCGTCAATGCGGTGCGTCGGCCCCAAAGCCGCCGCTTCACGCGCGGTTTTTTGGTGGTCACGCCCGGCATCACTATCAAGGACCGCCTGCGCGTACTGCAACCGAACGATCCCGACAGTTACTATCAGAGCCGCGAGCTGGTTCCGAACGACATGCTGCCCGACTTGGAAAAGGCCAAGATTGTCATCACTAACTACCACGCCTTCAAGCTGCGCGAACGCATGGAGCTTTCCAAAGGTGGGCGTTCGTTGCTTCAGGGACGGGGCGAGATGCTGACGACTCTGGAGACCGAGGGGCAAATGCTGCAGCGGGTGATGCCCGAACTCATGGGTATGAAGAACGTCTTGATCCTCAACGACGAGGCGCACCACTGCTATCGAGAAAAGCCGGGCGAGGGGGAGGAAGACGAGTTCAAGGGAGATGACAGAAGGGAAGCGGAAAAGAACACGGAGGCGGCGCGGCTGTGGATTTCGGGGTTGGAAATTGTCGGTAGGAAATTGGGCATCAACCGGGTGATGGATCTGTCGGCGACGCCTTTCTTTTTGCGCGGATCGGGCTACGCCGAAGGCACGTTATTCCCTTGGACAATGTGCGATTTCTCGCTCATGGACGCCATTGAATGCGGCATTGTCAAACTGCCTCGCGTGCCGGTGGCTGACAATATTCCCGGCGGCGAAATGCCCAAGTTCCGCAATCTCTGGGAACACATCCGCAGCGACATGCCGAAGAAGGGGCGGGGCAAGGCTAAGGCCCTTGATCCCCTCAGTCTGCCTATACAGCTACAGACCGCGCTGGACGCCCTGTACGGACATTATCAGAAAACTTTTGAGTTGATGCAGAAGGCGAATATTGACGTTCCGCCGTGCTTCATCGTGGTCTGCAATAATACCTCGACCTCCAAGCTGGTGTACGACTATATCTCTGGTTTCTATCGCGAGAACGAGGATGGCTCAAAGAAACTTGAGAACGGCCGCTTGGAACTGTTTCGCAATTTTGACGAACAGGGCAATCAGTACCCACGGCCTCGCACGCTGTTAATCGACAGCGAGCAATTGGAGTCTGGCGACGCGCTTGACAGGAACTTCCGCAATATGGCTGCCGACGAGATTGACCGCTTTCGGCGGGAGATTATCGAGCGCACTGGAGATCGCCGCCAAGCTGAGAACATCAGCGACCAAGAGCTGCTCCGCGAGGTTATGAATACTGTCGGCAAGCCGGGGCGGTTGGGGGATTCGATTCGCTGTGTGGTGTCGGTGTCGATGCTTACGGAAGGGTGGGATGCGAATACTGTTAGCCATGTGCTGGGCGTGCGCGCCTTTGGGACGCAGTTGCTTTGCGAGCAGGTCATTGGTCGAGCGTTGCGGCGGCAGTCTTACGAACTCAACGAAGACGATTTGTTTGATGTGGAGTACGCGGATGTCTTGGGCATTCCGTTTGATTTTACGGCTAAGCCCGTTGTGGCTCCGCCGAAGCAGCCGCGAGAGACTGTTCATGTGCGAGCCGTGCGGCCCGAACGCGATGCGCTGGAGATTTGTTTTCCTCGGGTGGCTGGGTATCGGGTGGAATTGCCGGAAGAGCGGCTCAA
Source organism: Candidatus Latescibacterota bacterium (assembly GCA_022819745.1). Next base: position 123,630 of record JAJEGS010000056.1, read on the forward strand.
GGCCGAGTTCAACGAAGACTCGGTGTTGGAGCTGACGCCCGCTCTGATTGGTCCGTCGATTACGAGGAATCAGGGGATTATCGGCGAGGGGGTTAATCTCAATCTGGTTCACACCAACGACCTGCGGACCTCGACCCTTCTGTTTCACCTGAATCAGCGGTTGCTCTACACCAAGTTCCGCGATCCAGGCGAAGAGCCCAAGCTCTATCTCTTCGGGCAACTCAAGCGCATCGCCAGACAGTGGCTCGATGGCTATCTCGACTGCAAGGGCGACACGTATCCCGCCCAACTCATGTACCAGGAACTGGCCGACATGGCCTGCGAGCGCATCTTTGCCGCTATCACGCGCGAAGGAATCGACCGTCGCCCGGTCAAAGCGGTACTCGATCCGTACAATCCCGTTGGCTCGACAGCCCATGTGAATTTCAACACGACCAAGGCTAGCCGCTGGCAGGCTGACCCCCGCCGTTGCCATATCAATTGGATCGTCCTCGACAGTAGCTGGGAAGAACAGTTTTGCCGCGTTGCTGAATCCCATCCGCACGTCAAAGCCTACGTCAAGAACCACAATCTCGGCTTGGAGGTTCCCTATCGTCATAGGTCGGAAATGCGGACGTACCTTCCGGACTTTATCGTTCTCGTTGATGATGGCCGTGGCGACGATGATCTTCTGAATTTGATTGTTGAGATCAAAGGAGAGCGAAGGGAAGATGCCAAGGCCAAGAAGACGACTATGGACACCTATTGGGTACCTGGTGTGAATAATCACGGAGATTACGGGCGCTGGGCTTTTGCCGAGTTCACCGATGTGTACGGGATGGACGCTGAGTTCGCGCAGTTGGTTGAGGGGTTTCGGGCAACGGGGTAGGGATTGAACATTATATTGAGTAATGTGTATATATCGGAGAGATCTAATGAACAGAGACGAAGCCCTCAAGCTGCTCCGAGAGCACAAGGCAACCCTTGTGCAGCGTTTCGGCGTCGTGGATCTCGCCTTATTCGGGTCAATCGTCCGCGATCAAGCCACGGACGACAGCGACGTGGACATTCTAGTGAAGTTCGACTCGCCGGCGACGTCAAAGCGATATTTTGGCGTTCAGTTCTATATTGAAGATCTGCTGGGGCGTCCGGTTGATCTGGTAACGGACAAAGCGCTGCGGGCGGAGATGCGTCCATATATAGAACGGGAGATGGTCAATGTCTGATATTCACCAAGGAGAGAAGACCTATGAAGACGACCATTGACATCCACGACGAATTGCTGGTTCGGGCGAAGCAGTACGCGAGAAACACCGGGCGCTCGTTGCGCGCTGTAGTGGAAGAGGGCCTGCGCCAAGTGCTTCCCGCGCCTCTTTCCAGCAGCCGCTATCGTCTGCCCGACCTGAGCGAGGGCCAGATTGGCGCGGCTGATCCATTGGCAGGGTACTCATGGCAGGAGTTGCGCGGGATGATCTACGGAGAACCGGAGTCATCAGTAGGCAGTGATTAAACCGTCTTAGGAATGTAAAACAATGCCTAGATCAAAACGCACTACCAAGACTGTTGAAACCCTGCGGCACCAGGATGCATCGCGGAAGAATATTCCCACGGCTGAGTATCAGGCGGTGATGGCCGACGACGACCGGAATCCGATTAGGGTCGCGTATGAGCGGCGCAATCGGGATCTCGATCCGCAGCTTGTTTGGCGGGGGAAGGATGAGCAGAACTGGTCGGATTTGGTGGTGCAAGCGCCGCCGCTGTTCATTCAGGAGAAGGTGCAGCCGAAGGTGTTGATTGACGATTTGCGGCAGCGGAGCAAGGAGACAGGGGACGGCGAAGCTAACTTGCAGACGGATTTGTTCGCGGATTTCAATGGGCTGCCGAGTGCGGACGCGCAGACGGAGTTTTACCAGCACGACGCCAACTGGTCGAATCGGATGATCTTAGGCGATAGCTTGCAGGTGATGGCGTCGCTGGCCGAGCGGGAGGGGCTGCGCGGCAAAGTGCAGTGCATCTACATCGACCCGCCCTACGGCATCAAGTTCAACTCCAACTTCCAGTGGTCAACGACCAGCCGCAAGCCCTACGAAGACAACAAGAAAGTCCGCGTCGCCGGCCCGTTTACCGTAGAAAGCCTGTCGCCGCACCGCCTGTTAGGCGTCGATGAAAACGACGAACTCATCGACAACGTCGCCGAAGCCAAGTTAGGGTACGGCGAAAAGCAGGACTTCGCCGAGATGATCCTCGACAATCTCAAAACCTCCGGCGTCCAACAGGCGCACAAAGACGACCGCATCTCGTTTTCCGGGATCAGACCCTGGCCCGGCTACCACGTCTGCGCCGAAGGAACCTACGTCGAAGGCACCAGCGACTCGGGCGCTGAGAAACGCGCTGGCATCTTCGTCGGCCCAGAATTCGGCACCGTCTCCCGCCCCGACCTCGTATCAGCGGTGCGCGAAGCCGCGGACGCCGACTTCGACGTGCTGGTCGCCTGCGCCTTCAACTACGACGCCCACGCCTCGGAGTTCAACAAACTCGGCCGCGTCCCCGTCCTCAAGGCCCGCATGAACGCCGATCTCCACATGGCCGACGATCTCAAAAACACCGGCAAAGGCAATCTCTTCGTCATCTTCGGCGAACCGGACATTACAGTGGTCAGTGGCTAGTGACCAGAAGTGGAGAAAAATTTGCAAACTATGAACAGGTTAAAGAGCTATCAGGACTTGGAAGTTTGGAAGAAATCAATCGAGCTGGCAAAGAAGGTCTATCAACTCTCAGCTCGGTTTCCGTCGGAGGAAAAGTTCGGCATGACCAGCCAAGTCCGCCGGGCCGCGACGTCGGTGGCGGCGAATATCGCGGAGGGAGCAGAACGTCACGGGACCGGGGAGTTTCTTCAGTTTCTGGGGATGGCGAGCGGCTCGCTGGCGGAAACCGAAACTTTCCTGATTCTGGCGCAGGAGTTGGGGATGGTAACGCCCGAGCAGACCAAACCCCTGCTTTTGGAGGCGAAAACCGTTGGACGGATGCTCAACGGACTCAAACGCTCACTGCGATCCAGAAGCTGACTCACGCGGACTTCCCATTAGCACTGACCACCGGCCACTGGTCACAGGTAACTGTTCACGGCGTCGATGTATTCCACCCCAACACCGGCGAAATCCGCAGCGACAGCGCCGACAGCATCGCCTGCTGGTTCGTCGATACCGACTACAACGAGGAAAGCTTCTTCGTCCGCCACGCCTACTTCCTCGGTGCCAACGACCCGTACAAATCGCTGCGCACGACGCTCAAAGCCGAGGTCAACCAAGAAGCCTGGGAAACCCTCCACAGCGACACCTCCCGGCCTTTCGACAAGCCGACGTCTGGCCGGATTGCGGTGAAGGTGATCAATCATTTGGGGGACGAGGTGATGAAGGTGTTTCGGGTGTGAGAGATCAGAAAACTGATGAAACCACGTGTATATATCGAAACCACGGTCATCAGCTATCTGACTGCTCGCCCGGCGCGTGACGTAGTTATTGCTGGACATCAGCAGAGTACCCGCGACTGGTGGGCTACCGCAGCGGAAAGATTCGAGCTGGTCATCTCCGAGTTGGTCCGCGAAGAGGCTGGTGCGGGCGATCCTGATGCAGTCCGCGCCCGGCTCACCCTGCTCGCTTCACTTGCACTACTCGACGCTACCACAGAAGCTCAGGAATTAGCCGAAAAACTGGTCAGTGCTAGCGCCGTGCCCGAGGCCGCAACGCGAGATGCCGCGCATATCGCTATCGCAGCAGCCAACGGTATCGAGTACCTTGTTACTTGGAACTTCCGTCACATCGCCAACGCGGTGACAAGGCCGCAGATCGAGTCTGTCTGTCGGCAGGCTGGTTTCGAGTCTCCCGTAATCTGCACCCCTGAAGAATTGATGGAGAACATAGACGATGAAAAATGACCCTATCGTAGCTGAAGTTCGTTCAATACGAGACGAACTTGCCGCTCAGTGCGGCTACGACATTAAGGAGATTTTCCGAAAACTCCGAGAACAACAGGCTAAGTCGGGCCTGAAGTACGTGCGCTACCCGGCCCGTCGGATAGCTCCAGCGGAAGACGTACGAGCGCCCAACGCGGATAGAAAAACCGGATGAAGCATCAGAGAAAGCTGGGAAAATGAAAAACATAACGCTGAGTGCCGACGAGCATCTGATCGAAGCTGCGTACCAACGCGCCGCGGAAGAGCACACTACGCTGAACGAGCAGTTTCAGCTATGGCTCAAGCACTATGTTCAGCACGAGCAGCAGGCGGGACCGTCAGAAGCGCAAGGAACACTGGCGGACTTTCTCCAAGGGCATATCGGTATCCTGCACAGTAGTGAATACATGCCCGGCGGTGCTCGTATGTCGGTAGATAGCGGCAAAAAGTTTGCGGCGGGACTGCTCAAAAAACGCCAGCAGGAGGAACGATGATCCTGACCATCCAACACACTTCGCCCATCGACGCGCTGATTGCAGTGACCAAGCGGTTGAGTACTTACGAAAATCAGCAACAGATGGATTCAGAAGAGTTCTTTGACCAGTACAGCCGGGGACAATTATCCGGCGACACAGTATTCGTCGACTGGGCTAATGACTACCGCCACTACTTGCAACTCCGTTAGAAACTAGCGGAGAGCCTGACCGAACCATGTCTTTCCCTGACCAAAGCCATATCAACCGAGTTCGCGACGCCCTCTGGCAACTTTCGGGCGGAGGTGCGTCCGTCATGATTGGGAGCGGATTTAGTAGGAATGCTCTCAAAGCTCGACCCGACACAAACGATCCTCCGACATGGCGCGATGTAGCAAAAGCGGTATACGCCAAGCTGTATCCACAAGACGGAGACGGCGATCCGAGAGAGAACCGCAACGAGCGATTTCTTGCGGCTGGCCCAAGAATATGAGGCCGCATTCGGACCCGGTGATCTCCATCGTTTCCTCAAAGAATTGATTCGGGATGACGATTTCTTGCCCGGAGACTTACACATCCGGCTATTAAGTCTCCCTTGGGACGACGTCTTCACCACGAATTGGGACACTCTTTTGGAACGGACGCGCAGACGGAGTTTTACCAGCACGAGGCGAACTGGTCGAATCGGATGATTCTCGGCGATAGCTTGCAGGTGATGGCGTCGCTGGCCGAGCGGGAGGGGCTGCGCGGCAAGGTGCAGTGCAGCAACTCTCCGGTATACCTGTCTCACCCGGACCACTGAGACATGCGCGTACGCCACAGGCGTTCACCGGAGGTGCCGTAGTGAACAAAAGAAAGGCGTTTAGATTGGTCTTGGTAGCTTTCCATAATCTATGTCTGGGCCTGCTTATCGGCACAGCATGTGGACGCTCTGACGATGAAAAGTTGTCTGGGCTCTGGGAGTTTTCAGGTGGAAATGAAGGATCTCCTAAATTGCGCCTTTGGGAGCATTGCGAGTACGATATTTTTAGATATCCGGCGGATTACTCGGAAACCATTTATATGGACCGTGGAAGATGGGCACTCGATTCTGGAAAACTGGTGCTGATAACTCGGAGACTAGGTGCTGTCTCTCGGCTTCTCAGTTTGTCAAAAGAAGACATTGATGAGGTGATCCAACAAAGGACGGGAGTTCATCGACCAAAATGGATGAAGCCCCAGGAGTATCTTGTCGCCGTTGGTTACAGAATTATGAGCGGGAAAGAACATCGGGACCTCCTTTTGCGGGAAGGTAGACTTAGGCTTCTGGAAGAACCGAGTTGGAGAGATTGGTTTGAATCTGAGACGCATCCGGAGAATTTGTTGCGTTTAACATCCCCTTCCGGAAAATTCCGCGATTTCTTCCAGTCCACATCATACGGACGTTTCACCAAATGCCGCTTTTAAGATTCGCACATATAGCTCCCGCAAAACAAATCCTGAGTTTTTGATCCCTATAAGATGTGAGAATCTGTTTTGCGGAAGCTATATTTTACTTTCGATCTGATTCCCTTACACTTTTGAAAATAGGGCTGCTGCCCATAGTTTATGGCTCTCTTTTAACCGCCTAAGATCAAAGGAGGGCCTTATGAGCAGCAGCGAACAGGTATATAACCGATTGCTGGGTAGGTTGCAAGCACTC
>JAJEGS010000003.1 GCA_022819745.1 Candidatus Latescibacterota bacterium
GAGTGCTTGCAACCTACCCAGCAATCGGTTATATACCTGTTCGCTGCTGCTCATAAGGCCCTCCTTTGATCTTAGGCGGTTAAAAGAGAGCCATAAACTATGGGCAGCAGCCCTATTTTCAAAAGTGTAAGGGAATCAGAGTCGTGGTAATAAACATCAGTATAGTTGCACAGGCGGACCGGCAACTCGTCGTCGGTTGCCACTTTATCGACGTTGCTAACCCAATAGGTCGCGACGTTTTTCAGCCGCGTAACCTCCCAATGCGTCGGCACATCCCCAAGCCACTCAACGCCACTCGGCTTGTACTTCGGATAGGGCGATAAGCTCATGCCGTCACCTCGCCGAGAAGCGCCACGATCTCTTCTTCAAGCTGCTTGACATCTTTCTTTATCACGTCCAACGGCCGCGGCGGCTCATAGCAGTAAAAATGCCGGTTGAGCGGAATCTCGTAGCCCACCTTGGTCTTGCTCTCGTCGATCCATGCGCCCGGGACATGGGGCAGCACTTCGCGCTGGAAGTATTCGGCGATGTCTTCCTTGAGCGGGACGCTCTCGGTATCGCGCAATTCCGGGTCGGGTTCCGGGTTGCCGTTTCGGTCGCGGCAGATTTCAGCGGTTTCGTCGCGCTCGCCGAGGGCAGCTAAAACGGCCTTGCGCTCGCTTGTGCTCAGAAGGATGCCAGCAACGCGTTCTCGCCAGCGCAGATCGTCCACAAACGCCTCTCGCTGTTTGTAAAGCGTCTCTCCATGCGCCGCCGCAAACTCGGCGAGCAGTTGCCGGATTTCCTTCTGCCGCTTCTTGCCCGCTTCAATCTCCCGGCGTCGCACCGTTTCGTCTTTCTTGCTGCTGCTGGCCAGCTTCACAAACGCAGGCTGGCTTTCCAAACGGGCGATCCGCTCCAAGCTCGCTTGAAAGTTCAGCCGCAATGGGCGCTCGACGGTGATTTTGTGAAAGCCGAAGTCTTCGTTGTCGAACACCTTGCTGACGATCCGCTCCCGCTCGACTAGCTCTTTAGAGATCGGATCTTCTTCGGGGAAGGTGTAGGTCTCGTCGTCTTGAAAGTGGCCGAAGATGCGGGTAATGTCGCCGATCTGATCCGGCTCGCTGGACCGATCGCTGGGGTCGCCTAACTTGTTGCGCTTGTTGCCGAGGCTTTTGGGCATTTTCACGAAGAAACGGCGGGCGTCGATGAGCTGGACCTTGCCTGTGCGCTCGGGCGTTTTGCGGTTGGTCAGCATCCAGATGTAAGTCGAGATGCCGGTGTTGTAGAAAAGCTGATCGGGCAGCGCGACGATGGCCTCTAACCAGTCGTTTTCAATGATCCACTGGCGGATGTTGCTCTCGCCACTGCCCGCGTCGCCAGTGAACAGGGGCGAGCCGTTGAAGACGATGGCGATGCGGCTGCCTCCTTCCTGCGGGGGGCGTCTCTTCGAGAGCATGTGCTGGAGGAAGAGCAGGGAGCCGTCGTTGATGCGCGGCAGGCCAGCGCCAAAGCGGCCCTTATCGCCCGACGTCGCAGCCTCGCGCTTGATGTATTGCTGCTGCTGCTTCCACTCCACGCCAAAAGGCGGATTTGCCAGCATGTAGTCAAAGGTGTGCTTCCGGTCTTGATCGTCGTACTCAAAGGCATCCTCTGTGAATGTGTCGCCGAGGCGTATGTTGTCGGCGTCTTCGCCCTTGACGAGCATGTCGGACTTGCAAACCGCCCATGCTTCGTCGTTATAGTCTTGGCCGAACAGGAAGGGTCTGGCCTCATCGTTGAGATCACGGATGTACTGCTCGGCTACCGATAACATGCCGCCAGTGCCGCAGGCCGGATCGTACAGCGTCTTGACGATATGGCTCTTGCGTAGGTCCTGTTCTGGCGCGAGCAGCAAGTTGACCATCAGCTTGATGACTTCGCGTGGGGTAAAATGCTCACCAGCTTCCTCATTGGACTGCTCAGCTCCGATGCGGATGAGTTCCTCAAAGACATAGCCCATCTGCACGTTATCCACGCGCTTCGGCGACAGATCAACCCCGTTGAACTGCTTTACCACCTCGTAGAGCAGATTCTTCTCATCCATGCGCGCAATCTGCTGCCCAAAGGCGAACCGCTCCATGATCTCGCGCACGTTGTCCGAAAAGCCGTTGATGTAAGCGTTCAGATTGGGGGCGAGTTGATTGGGGTCGTTTAACAGCGTTGGCCAGTCGAGCTTAGACAAGTTGTAAAATGGGCGCTCGGTAATTCCGCTCAGCATACGGCGGATGGCAGCCTCCGGCCTAGTCTTAATTTTCTCATACTCTTCGAGCACCTGCACCTTGGTAGGGGCGAGCAAACAATCGAAGCGGCGCAGCACGGTCAGTGGCAGGATAACCTTGCGGTACTCGTTGCGCTTGTACGGCCCTCGCAGCAGGTTGCAGATGCTCCAGATGAAGTTGGCGAGCTGGGAATGGGTTTCGGGACTCAAGTTATATCCTTTATTCTGAGTTGGTTTAGGGCTAAGCAGTAAGAAATGTACATCTAGGCCATGATTTTGAAAACTTGAGCAAGAAAGCAAGTTTTCCTTATTTGAGGGGCGTCTCGGAATCCTGACTTCCACAAGGAGCTTCAAATATGTCGTCAATAGATCAGATCGGCTGGCACGCTCAGAGCAAAACCGGCGTCATTGCGGCTGGTGGTGCTGGGGCTGTAGCCGCCGGTATTGAAATTCTCGGCCAAGGCGGCAATGCGGCCGATGCCGCTGCCGGCGCGATTATAGCACTCAACATCACCGATCACGGGGCCTGTTCCATCGGCGGGGAAGTGCCGGTGCTCGTTTGGGATGGGAAAGCGGTCAAGTCGCTGTCTGGCCAGGGGCGCGCGCCGCTTTCGCCAGAGGCTATTGCTTGGTACATGGAACACGGCATCCCAGACCGCGACATCAAGATGGCTCCAGTGCCCTCGGTGGTGGATTTGTGCATTACCCTTTTGCAGCAATACGGCACGCAGAGTTTTGCCGCGATTGTCGCGCCGACCTTGGCCCTGCTCGACGCAGGAGAGGAGGCGTGGCATCCCGACTTGGCGCGGACGCTGCGGCGGATGGTCGAGGAGGAGCACCGCGCCACTGGCAATCGCCAAGAGAAGTTGCAAGCAGCCTGTGATCACTTCTATGGCCGCCGCGCCGAACACGGCGATATAGCTGAGGACTTAGAGGCATTTTACATAGAGCAGGGTGGGTTCTTGCGCCGCGCGGATCTGGCCGCCCATAGGACTTTGATTGAAGAGCCGGTGGTAGTCGATTACCGAGGCTACCAAGTGTATAAGTGCGGCCCTTGGACCCAAGGCCCCTATCTGTGCCAAGCCCTGCGCCTGCTCGAAGGGTTTGACCTCAAAAGCATGGGTCATTGCTCGGCCGACTACGTCCACGCGGTCGTCGAAGCGATGAAGCTGGCCATGGCCGACCGCGACGCGCACTACGGCGACCCCTTGTTCGTGGATGTGCCCATGAACGCCTTGCTGTCCGACGAGTACACCCAACTCCGGCAGCCTCTGATCGACATGGGGCAAGCTGCGTTGGACGCCCGCCCTGGCGACCCGCGCGGCATGAAGGCGGTGCAGGAGGGAGGCGCGTTCCGGCCCGGCGTCGGCGGCACTACCACATGCGTGGTGGCCGACCGCTGGGGCATGGTCGTATCGGCTACGCCGAGCGCGAATGTCTATCACGCTGGCGGCACCGGCAGCACGGGCGTCTCGTATGGCAACCGCCTGCGCAGCCTCAATACAACGCCCGGACACCCCAACTGCATCGCGCCGGGCAAGCGACCGCGCATCACCCTGACGCCTACGATGGTACTCAAAGACGGCGCGCCCGTGTTGGCCATCAGCGTGGCCGGTGGCGACCTGCAAGACCAAGCGACCTTGAACCTGTTGCTCGACTTTGTGGAGTTTGGGATGCAGCCGGCCGAAGCAGTTGTTGCACCGCGCTTTGCCACGGACCACCACGAGGATTCGTTTGACCCCAATCCGGTGCGGGAGCAGACGTTCATCCAGGCTGGTTCGCTGGCTATCAGCTCTGCCGTCGATGCAGAAGTCCGGGGCGAACTGGCGCGGCGCGGCCACCAAGTCGAGGCCCGCAACGGTCCCATCGCCACCCCGGTCATGCTGTGGGCTGACGCGGGCACGTACTATGCGGCCGGCGATCCGGCTGCGGGTCGCCACGCCGCTGGGCTAGCTGGAGACTAGCGTAGCGGAATTGCGAGTGCGGGGCATTGAAACCATATTGTCCGCGTTTAATCCCGATAAAATTGCCTCTGAAGCTGGCTTTTGATGACGTCGCCGACTGCGGCCCCTACATATCGAGAAGAACATACTGGCCAAGGCCCGGCTAGCGGCCTCACGCTCCGCTCCTTGGTGCTCGGCGTCATCCAAGTCCTCGTGGTGTGTTTGGGCGCGCCCTACGCCATTTGGGTCTTGGGATCGTCCGAAATCACGTGGTCGTTCTTTCCGATTGCCGTCGGCTTCTCGTTCTGCTGCCTCATTCTGCTCAACATCCTGCTCAAGACGATCAACCCCGGCTGGGCCTTGCGACCGGCCGAGATGATCACGGTAGTAGTAATGGGCTTGGTGACGACTGGCATCCCCATCTTTATGATGGGCTACGTACTGTCGATTCCCACCACGCCCTATTACTTTGCTTCGGCTGAAAACCAGTGGGGCACGTACGTGTTGCCCTACCTGCCGACGTGGCTGTTGCCGAGCAACGACGGCTTGGCCATGACTTGGTTTTTCGAAGGGCTGCCCCTTGGTGAGCCGATGCCTTGGGGCACGCTGCTCGATGCTTGGGCCATGCCGCTGTTTTGGTGGCTGAGTTTTATCTGGACCTTGTACGCGGTCTGTTTTTGCCTCGTCGTCATATTGCGCAAGCAGTGGGTTGAGCGCGAGCGGCTGGCCTATCCGCTGATGGAGGTGCCGCAAGCGCTGGTGGCGGACGCCGATGGCCCGGCGCGCGTGCCGGCCGTTTTGCGCAACAAGGTCTTTTGGATGGGGGCGGCGATCCCCCTGTGCATTGTCTTGTGGAACATTGTCGGATTTTTCTTCCACTTCTTTCCCAAGATCGAATGGAACCATCCCATCCAAATCGCGCACGGCTTTCCGACCATTAACATCCGCTTCTACTTTCCGGTTGTTGGCTTCATGTATTTCGCCAACCTCAACGTCACCTTCAGCATCTGGTTTTTCTATTTGTTGCTGTTGGTCGAAGAGGGTCTGTTTAACCGCTTTGGCGTTGGCGTGACCGAAGCCGACAACTTCGTATGGGGCTTGCCATCGACATCTTGGCAGTGTTGGGGGGCGTTTGTAGTGTTGGTGTTGTGGGGGCTGTGGATGGCGCGTGATCACCTAAAAGACGTGGCACGCAAGGCCTGGAATCCCGCGCATCCGGTTGACGACAGCCGCGAGCTGATGTCCTATCGCAGCGCAGTCGTCGGCCTATTGGTCGGGGTCGTCTATATGCTGGCGTGGCTCAACAAGGCTGGCATGGAAATGTCTGTAGCGGCGTTTTTCTTGGGGGGCGTGCTGATTGCCTACTTGGGCATTACCCGCTTGGTGGTGCAGGCTGGCGTCTTTTACCTGACGACGCCCGTGGTCAGCCAAGCCATGACTATGATGACCTTTGGCACGAGTGCGATTTCGCCGACGGGCTTGGCGGCCTTGGGGATGAGCTATGGGTTCTTCAGCGATGTGCAGTCGATTTTTATGCCGTCGGCTGCCCATGCCACTCGGCTGCACGACGCCATGCGCATGAGCCGCCGCGGCCTGTGCTTGGCGATTGCGCTGGCCCTGTTGATCGGCTTTATCGCCGCCATTGTGTACGTCATTGTCATGGCCTACGAGCAGGGGGCTTCCAACTTCAATTCCTGGTTTTTCCGCGTCTCCTCGGGCGCGGGAGTGCGCTCCTTTGAAGACGCAATGAGCAAAATAAAAACCCCGGCCGATTTCCATGCGCAAAAGTTAGGCTTCTTCGGCATCGGTGCGGCAGCTATGACGGTTTTGACGTTTATGCAGTATCGCTTTCCGTGGTGGCCTCTGCACCCGGTGGGTTTGGCGATCTCCGCGATCTGGATGGTGCGCAACCAAGCCCCGGCGATTTTTGTGGCGTGGGCGGCCAAGAGCCTGATCATGCGCTTTGGCGGCATCGAGCTATACCGCAAGGCCGCACCCTTCTTCATCGGCCTGATTCTCGGGCACTTCTTTGGGGTGGGGATCTCGTTTATCGTCGATATGATTTTCTTCCCCGGCAACGGCCACCCCATCCTCCACGGCTGAGGCCGCGTTGTCAATCCATCCCGCACAGCAAGAGGGCACAGGCGTCACCGTGCGCTCTTTGCTCGTGGGCTGCGCGGTGGTGGTGTTGATCAGCTTGGGGGCACCGCACTCGATCTGGACGTTTGGCTCGTCTGAGATGACGTGGTCGTTCTTTCCGATTGGGGTGGGGTTTCTCTTTGTCTGCCTCATCTTTGCCAACGCCCTGCTGAAGACCCTCAATTTTAACTGGGCACTGCGCCCTGCCGAGCTGATCACCGTCGTCGTCATGGGCTTGGTCTGTACAGGCATTCCGGTTTTTCTAATCGGCTACTTCCTAGCCATACCGACGACGCCGTATTACTTTGCGTCAGCGGAGAATCAATGGGGCACGTACGTGTTGCCCTACCTGCCGACGTGGCTGTTACCGAGCAACGACGGCTTGGCCATGACTTGGTTTTTTGAGGGCCTGCCCATCGGCGAACCGACCCCTTGGGGCACCTTGCTAGCTGCTTGGGCCATGCCGCTGTTTTGGTGGCTGAGTTTTATATGGACTTTGTACTTGGTCTGCTTCTGCGTGGTGGTCATCCTCCGCAAGCAGTGGATCGAGCGCGAGCGGTTGGCCTATCCGCTTATGGAAGTGCCGCAAGCCCTCGTCGCCAATGCCGACAGTTCCCGCCGACTGCCAGCGGTCATGTACAGCAAAGTCTTCTGGGCAGGGGCGGCCATTCCGCTGTGCATTGTCTTATGGAACATCGTTGGCTTTTTCTTTCACTTCTTTCCCAAAATCGAATGGCATCACCCCATCCAAATCGCGCACGGCTTTCCGACCATTAACATCCGCTTCTACTTCCCGGTCATTGGTTTCATGTATTTCGCCAACCTCAATGTGACCTTTAGCATCTGGTTCTTCTTTTTGCTAACGCTGATCGAGGAGGGTTTGTTCAACCGCTTTGGCCTCGGCGTCACTGAGGCGGACAAGTTCGTTTGGGGGTTGCCATCGACATCTTGGCAGTGTTGGGGGGCGTTTGTGGTGCTGGTGCTGTGGGGGTTGTGGATGGCGCGCGATCACCTCAAGGACGTGGTGTGCAAGGCGTGGAATCCAGCTCACCCGATTGACGACCGGCGCGAGTTGATGTCCTACCGCGCCGCCGTGTTGGGCCTCTCGCTGGGTGTTTGCTACATGCTAACTTGGCTGCACGAGGCTGGCATGGAGTGGTCGGTGGCGATGCTTTTTTTGGCTGGCGTCCTCATCGCCTATTTGGGCATTACGCGCTTAGTAGTTCAGACGGGCGTGTTCTATCTGACCACGCCTGTTGTCAGTCAGGCGATGACGATGATGACGCTGGGCACTAGCGCTATTTCGCCGACGGGCTTGGCGGCCTTGGGGTTGACCTATTCCTTTTTTGGCGATGTACAGTCCATCTTCATGCCCTCGGCTGCGCACGCCGCCAAGCTGCAAAGCAGCCTGCGCATTGCCCGCCGCTGCTTTGTCTTGGCCATCGCCTTGGCCGTGGTGCTGTCCTTTGCGGTTTCGCTGACCAATCTCATCTTCATGGCCTACGAGCAGGGGGCTTCCAACTTCAACTCTTGGATCTTCCGCGTTTCCTCCGGTGCTGGCGTGATGGCCTTTGGCGACGTGATGGCCAAGATCAAGGCCCCGGCCGATTTCCACGCGCAAAAGTTAGGCTTCTTTGGCATCGGCGCGGCGGCGATGTCGGTTTTGACGTTTATGCAGTATCGCTTTCCGTGGTGGCCTCTGCACCCGGTGGGTTTGGCGATCTCGGCGATCTGGATGGTGCGCAACCAAGCGCCGGCGATCTTTGTGGCGTGGGCAGCCAAGAGCCTGATTATGCGCTTTGGCGGCATTGAGCTGTACCGCAAGGCCGCGCCTTTCTTCATCGGCCTGATTGCGGGGTACTTCCTCGGCGTTGGTCTTTCCTTCCTCGTGGATGTAGCGTTTTTCCCCGGCAACGGGCATCCCATCCTGCACGGCTGAGAATTTTGGATTTAATGGGTTGATTCTTTAGATTCTACACTATGACCACAGAGACAACCAAAAAGATCAACCAAACGCTCGAGCTTGTCGTAGAGACTCTCGTCCGCGCACACCCCTTTGAGCGGATCGTTCTATTCGGCTCTCATGCTACGGGTCATAGCCAATGGGACAGTGATTTGGACTTACTCGTGGTCTGGCAGACGGATTTGCCTCCGTTAGAGCGCACCCTTGAAACGCGCCGCCTACTCGAAGGCATTGATTGCCCCTTGGATATTGTCGTGTACACCCCCGCCGAACTGGATTATTGGAAAGAAGCTCCGTCTTCATTCGCGTCCCAGATATTGGCCGAGGGCACTACTTTATATGAGCGAAACTCCGCAAAAAATTCTAGTGCGGCAGTGGATTAGCCGGGCTGAAAATGACCTGCTAAACGTCAGGAATAATCTGGCGGCCCAAGAAATCCCCTGGGATACGATCTGTTTCCACAGTCAACAGGCGGCTGAAAAGTACCTCAAAGCCGTTCTGGTGTTCTATGCTCAGCCGGTCCCTCGCACCCACGATCTAGAACATCTACTGGGCATGGTTGGCCAGTGGATTCCCCAAATCCAATCGCAACGGGAGGCGTTGCGCTGGCTGACGACGTTTGCGGTTGCCAGCCGTTATCCAGTCGAGATGGTTGAAGTTGCGGATGAGCCTCAAGGTCGGCGTTCACTGGATATTGCCCAAGCTATTCGCCGGGATTGCCGCGCCTACCTGATGGAGTTGGAGCCAACGCTTTTTGACCAATTGACCACTACTGACCCGCCCCCTTCTGCATCGGACTAATCGTCAGCCTCTCCTTCCTCGTGGATGTGGCGTTCTTCCCCGGCAACGGCCATCCCATTTTGCACGGCTGATTTACAGCAGATCGTACGGGATGACGAGTACTTCGTCGCGTAGCTGGAAAACATCTTCTACGGGGGCGACTATAATTCCAGGGCCGTGGCGCAGGCCCGGATACGTCTCCCGGAACGCCATAATGCCTCGTGCGTCCGCTCGGGTAATGCGCGTGCTGCTCTTGATTTCCATCGGCCAGAAGATCCCATCTCGCTCCAGCAGTAAATCGACCTCGGCACCAGCGAGGGTGCGCCAGTGATACACTTGGGGCGGCATGTCTAAGCAGTGAAATTTCCGGTGGATATCCAGCACCACATGCGTCTCGAAAAGCGACCCTAGCAGAGGATGGCCAGAGAGGGCTTCGGGCGAGGAAATCCTCTGGAGGAAGGCGGCTAACCCGGTGTCGGTCAGATATCCTTTGGGTTTGCCGCTGATCCGTTTGATGGTGTTGCCGTGGTAGGGCGGCAGGTCTAGCCACTGGTAGGTTGCCTTGAGGATGTTCAGCCAGCGCGAGGCCGTCTGTGGAGTAACGCCGATTTCGCGGCCGAACTGACTGTGATTCACCTCTTGCGCCGTCAGGGCGGCGCACAGACTCAGGAGGCGCGAGAATTGCTGCTGGTCTTGGACGCTGGCTAGGCTGCGCACATCGCGCTCGACATAGGTCCGCACGTAGGATTGCATGATATCGACAATGACATCTGGCGATTGGTCCAAGGTCCGGGGATAGCCGCCGCGCCACAGCACCTCGAATACGGTCCTTAGCGGCGCGAGGTTTGGTACGCGTGCTTGGTGGTGCAAGTCCGGCAATGCGCCGCCGGCCTTCAGCAGGAGTTCTAACCACACGGGTTCGGCTCGGTTGCCCCATCCTTGGCGCTCGCTCAGAGTCAAAGGCCCCAGATCGAGCACGACGACCCGGCCCGCTAGGCTCTCGCTCACATCGCGGAGCAGGGCTAGGTTTTGCGAGCCGGTGAGAAAGTACTGTCCGGGCGCATCGTCGCGATCGACGCGGCGCTTGATGATCGCCAGCAATTCGGGCGCGTACTGGATTTCGTCGAGGATGATAGGGGGCGGGTGCTGAGTGATGAAGAATTCAGGGTCTTGGCGGGCGTTGCCGACGTCAAGCACCGGATCAAAGGTAATATGCGGCATGGCGGTACCGCACAGATAACTAAGCAGCGTGCTCTTGCCGACTTGGCGAGCGCCGGTCACCAGCAGGACGGGAAAAATTTCTTTATAGCGAAGAATTTTGGTCTCTAAGTGGCGATTTCTGTAATTCATGCTTGTAAATTAATGATGCTATCATCAGTTTACAAGCTAAACAGCTTTGTTCGACTTCTCTCCGCGCCTTGTTCATATCCAAAGGCGCGGTAAATCCTGCCTGAAGGTAGGATGCAACTAGCGCAACATAGGGTGCGATACAAAATGATTACACGCTCGATTTCTCGTTTGATCTGCATTCTTTTAAGCATCTCGGCTCCTATTGGGGCCGAGCCGACGATGCCTGCCGCGGAATTTACTTTCGAGCAGTACGAGGTCGTCCTCGGCTCGGCGGAACGCCAGACCGTTTTGACTGGATTCCTGCTCGGTGGTGCTGTCGCGGACCTTGCTGTGGTGAGCATTGACGAGAATGGCGACCACCGCTTGCGCATCTACGCGTTCGGCGATAGCACCTGGGTGCCGCGATTCGGTGCAACATTGCGTCCCCAAGTGTTGTTCGTGGATGTGGCCAATATCGGTGGACACGACCGCTTGATTGCGTACGAGAGGGGTCGCTTGAACTGGTTCGATCCCGACTCGGCGACGGAACGGGAGCTGGTGGCGGTGATTTCCAACTTCAATCCACCTCGCAGCGGCGAAATCCCCCATGTAGATGTTACTCGGGACGTGAACGGCGACGAGCGCGACGACTTAGTGATACCGGACGTCGATGGCTTCTGGGTATTCGTCCAGATGAGCGACGGCGCGTTTGCCGATCCGGTGAAGATCGGCCCTTCCGCCGATATGAGTAGGATCTACGGAGCCGACGGATATCGATACGATCCTTGGTCACAGAGCCGCGTCTATGAGATGGACTACAACCGAGATGATCGCCGCGACTTAGTGTTCTGGAACGCGGACCATTTCGAGGTTCATCTCCAAGACGAGCGCGGGCTGTTTGCGTCGGTGGCGGAGACTTTTATGACCGATGTGACGTTCGACTCCGACAATTTTTCCTCGCTTGCCACCGTAGATATGACGGGGCGGGTGCTGCACTCGTTAAGCGATATGAACGGCGACGGGATTGCCGATTTGGTGGTCTTCTCGCTGGAGGGCGGGAGCATTGCCAGCAAGCGTTCCGCCTATGAGGTGCATTTTGGCGCACCAACAGCCGATGGCGGCACTGCGTTCGCACGGGATGTCGATATTGCGTTCAAGTCGGACGGCAGCATCCAACTTGGGATGGACCGGTACGACTTTGATCGCGACGGCCAAGCCGACTTGATGTTCACAACCATTGAGATCAAGTACCTCGAAAGCAGCCTTTGGAAGAGGTTCAAAGGGTTCATGGGCGATGATATTTGGCTGGATCTTGAGTTCTACCGCATGGAAAGGGGCCGCTACCCCGACAAACCCAACGCCACTCGCAGAATTGCGTTAGACGGTGTGCCCAGCCATCGCGAGCCGGGGTGGGTGCCTCTGGACATCGTGCTGCGAGGGGCAACGCACGAACGCCGCAAGACCCAAAAGAGTTGGCCGCGTGCGTTCAACACGACTTTGCTCCTCGGGGATGCGACCGGCGACGGCCTCTCCGACCTGCTCATTGGGCATCACCCTCGGATCATGGACCTCCTCTGCGGATACCTTGCCCTCGTGCGAAGGTCGCCGGGGTTTTCAGACAGCTTCTAAGGCCGCACCACGCTGCCGTCTGCTCGGCGATCCTCGGCCGCGTAAAAGGCGCGCACTTGGTCCCCGACTAACAGATTCTTTGCCTTCTCCTCGTCGATGTCGATCCCTAATCCCGGCTGGTCGTTGGGATACATGTATCCTCCTTCCATGGTCGCGTGCCCGGGGAAGGCCTCTAACTCTGCTGGACTGAAACCGTTCTCCTCTTGGATCCCGAAGCTGTAGCTCGACATATCTAAGTGCATGGCTGCCGCTTGGTTGACCGGATCGTTGTCTCCACCTTCCTGCCAAGCCGTCTGCACGCCGTAAAACTCGCAGAGCGCGGCGATTTTGCGGCAGGGCGTGATACCGCCGCCTTTGGCCACCCGGATGCGGATGTAGTCGATGAGGCGCTCGCTGATCAGCGGCAGGTATTCGTGGACATTGACGAATAGCTCGCCCATGGCTTGCGGCGTGGTGCATTGCTGACGCATGAGCCGGTACCAGCCGATCTGCTCGGGTGCCAGCGCATCTTCGAGGAAAAACAGCCGGTAGGGTTCCAGCCGCTTGGCCAGTGCGACCGCGATTTGGGGTTTGAGGTGTTCGTGGACGTCGTGGGTGAGCTTGGGGCCGAAGCCTAGCTTGTTGCGCAGGTACTCGAACATTGCGGGAATAGCCTCTAGATAGGCTTCGTCGTCAAAGGCCGGTGCCGCCGACCAAGCATTGCGCGGCTTGAGGGCGTTTTCCACAAATCCGCCGCCGCCATAGCCGCCGAGTTGGCAGCGGATTACCGGCCAGCCTTCGTCGATATAGCGCTGGATGTCGTCGGCGAGGGCTTCGTGATCGCTGCCGCCGGCGTGGGCGTAGCAGGGGACTGCGGCTCGGCAGGCTCCGCCCAACAGTTCGTACACGGGCATCCCGGCCTCTTTGCCCTTGATGTCCCATAAGGCCATGTCGATGCCGCCTAGCGCGGCGTTGAGGATGGAGCCGCTGCGCCAGTAGCCGCTGTTGTACACGCATTGCCAGATGTCTTCGATGCGGCTAGCCTCGCGGCCAATCAGCAGCGGCCCTAAGCTCTCTTCGAGGGCAGTGGCGACGGTGGCAGCGTGGTTGTGCTCGCTGGCCGAGCCGATGCCGTAGAGGCCGGGCTGGTCGGTGATGATTTTGACGATGACCCAGGTGCCGTTCTGGCGAGTGCGGATACAGCGGACTTCCTTGATCTTGGCCATGAGTGTCTCCTTGTGTAGGTTTTCATGCAAGATAAGTCCCACGCGATGGGCGAAAAACTGCTTTTTACTGCGAGGAGACGTATGCGCGCCTTTCAACCCTACGCTTCTTTGGAACGCTACATTGGTCGCCGCCTCTTGGCGGTGCTGGCCGCGCTGGCCTTAACCGACGTTGCCATTGTGCTGAGTGCATCGCTGAGCACTGCCTTGATGAGTACGGCATCCGGGGCCGACGTGGTCCGCGCCCGCGCCATTGAAATCCTCAACGATGAGGGGCAACCCGTGCTCGTAGCTACGGCTGACGAGCGCCAGAACGGCGCTTTGTGGGTGGGGGCTGGCAAAGGCCAGGGTGGGGTTAGCCTTAGTAGCGATGCGGCTGGCCACGGCTTGCTCGTGGTCAATACGGCGACTGGCGCGCCGCTGGTCTCGCTTGTAAGTAGCGATCAAGAGGGCGGTGCGTTGCAGGTGTACAACGCCTCGGGCGAGCAGTTGGCGTACCTAGGCGCGAGCGAGGTTGGCAGTGGCCATTTGGCCTTGCGGAGCGCGGTTGGCAATTTGCTAATCGCTGCGGGTGAAGATGAAGGCAGTGGCTTGCTGATGGCCAACAATGCCGCGGGCGTCAACATCTTCCTCGCTGGTGCTGATTCGTCGCAAAACGGCGGTTTGCTGATCAATAGCCGCACCGGCGACAACCTGATCTACGCGGGTGCGGGTGCTGGCGGCAACGGCGGGTTACACGTCAACGCCGCGAATGGAACGCATCTCGTCTTCTTGGGAGCCGATGGGCAGCGCAACGGCGCAGTGGGGATTTGGGACCGCCATGGCGCGGGCAGCGTCTTGCAGAAGTAGCGTTTGAATTCACTCTATGCAGGAGCAAGGCAAATCATGGACTCCTTTGGACGATTGGTCTTATGCTTGTGTGGGGTTATTTACGCCTTTTTCAGCGTGTTCCCGACGAGTGCCGACGAGATTCGCTTTGCCTCGCGCCGCGACTGGCAGGCTTGGCCGCTGCCCGGCACGGTTGAGCTGACTCCACAGGGTGGGCTCAAGCCCATCGCTGCCCGTCGCGATATCAATGCGTCTCTCAATGCCGAGGCTTTTGGCGGCGGCATTCGCCGCGCTGGTTCCAATCTACGAGATGCGCCGCTGGTCATGGATGGCGATCTTTCCACTGGCTGGCACCCGCATCTGGACGATCCTCCCGAAAGCTGGAACATTGAAGTCGATTTGGGCCGGGGCGTCTCTGCCCGTCGCGTCAAGCTGATCTTCGATCCCGAGGGACCGGCCCCAGCGCTTTTTGACTTGTTGCTTTCCACTGGCGAACACGCCGTTGACGAGGTCGATAATCCCATCGCCGGGACCGTTGTCTATCGCCAGCGCGAGCGATTCAAGGAGAACACTCGCCACGAGATCACCTATGAACTCGACCAGTCCTTCCACACGCCGATCCAGTACGTGCGCTTGGGCTTGCTCGCCCTCGAACCGAACACCCGCCTGCTCGAAGTCGAGGTCGAAGCACTGGGCGACAATCTGGCCTTGGGGACGCTCGAACGCGGCGGCAACCTTGAAGTAGTTCTCGATGCGTTCGTTACCCAAGACCTCATTCCGCTGGGCAACGCCCGAGTGCTCATTGACGGCGATCTCTCTACTCGCTGGTTTGTGCGGCGCACTATCCAAGCCGAGCGCGATGTCTTTTCGCACATCGTCCTCGATTTGGGGGCCACCTACTTTGTCGATAAGCTCAAAATCGTCGGCGGCGTGGTCGCTCGGCCCGGCGGCGGCATTACCGGTGGCAGTGGCCGGTTCGTCGATTTCTTCGTCACCCTGCGCTCCTTTGGGTTCAATTTCTATGAGGTGCTCGGTTCTGACGGCTCTGTGGCACCCGATGGTTCTCTGATCTGGCAGAAGTACTATTCTGGTACTGCTAACGAATACGTCAAGAAAGTAACCGGGGTCGCTACTCATGCGTTCGGGCTAGTGCCCACCCGCTTTATCCGGGTGCTGTGGAAGAGTTGGGACGCGAGCAACCGCTGGGTCTTCCGGGGCTTTGCCGAGGAGCTTCAGGTGTTCGGCGAGGGCTTCCCGCAGAACTTGGAATTTCGCTCGCACATCATAGACTTCCAAAGCCCCAAAAGCCTCAACGCCCTATCTTGGGAGGCCGACATCCCGCCGGGCACCCGGCTGGAACTGCGCAGCCGCTCTGGCAACGAGGTTGAAAACCTGCTCACTTACTACGACAAGAACGGCAAGGAAGTCACTGAGAGGCGCTACAACAAGCTAATCCCCAGCTTCAAAGGGCCTATCGACACCTCCCGAGTCATCGGCGGCGACTGGAGCGCGTGGAGCAAGCTCTACGCCTTCTCCGGCCAAGAGTTTCAGTCGCCTTCGCCGCGGCGCTACGCTCAGCTACAGATGCGGATGGTCACTGAAGATCCATCGGTGGCACTCCAACTCGACGCGCTTAGTATTGCCTTTAGCGACCCGCTATCTCAACGCGCTGTCAGCGAAATTTTTCCGACTCAGGTTTTGCCAGGCGAGGAAACCGAATTCCGCTTCTTCTTGCGTCCGCGCGAGACTAGGGCCTCTGGGTTCGACCGTCTCGTCGTGGAGACGCCGACGCCGACGCGCTTTATTGGTGCCTTGGTCAACGATGCCTCCTTAGAGGTCACAGAGCAGCCGGTCGAAGCTGGCTTTGCAGTGACCTTCCCCCAGCCGCTGCGCGACAACGACCTCGTCGAATTGCGCTTTGCCGCTCAGGTATTTCAGCAGTCCACTCCCTTCGTCCTTTTCATTCAAGACGCGCGCACCGAAGATGTCAGCCGCCAGCGCGTCGATCCCGGGGATGCTACTGATCAAGTCGCCAGCAGCACTAACGTCGTCGGTCTGCCCGTCGCTCGCGATCTCTTGCTCAACGTCGTCTTCGATACCGCAGTGCTGACGCCCAACGGCGATGGTATAAACGACGCACTCGCCGTCCGCGCCGACGTGATCAACATTCTCGAACCGCGCCCTTGGCACCTGCGGCTCTACGATTTGGCTGGCCACGCGCTAGTCGAGCGCTCGCAAACTGTCACTGCGGGTGCCCAAGACTTCACTTGGGATGGCCGCGATCAATCAGGGCAACTGGTGCCGCCCGGCCTTTACCTGCTCGAACTCCACCTCGATGGGGACGCTCATCAGCAGCGGGTCCGGCGCGTGGTTTCAGTGGTGTATTGACCTTTCCTTTAGTAAAAAAGCCTAGCGCGTCCGATAGCGTCGCCAGCCGCTGCGTTCCACTCGCCAGCCGAGTGCGTCGAGATGGGTTGCGCGGATTTGTTCGATGTGGCGAGTATGGGCTGCGGCCTTCTCTTCGCTGAAGGCGTAGTGGCGCAGGCGTTCGGGATCGAGTTCGACGCCCAGCCCTGGTCCCGTGGGTACGGCGAGGAACCCTTGGTCGTAGGCCATTTTGCCGCCGCAGATCACGTCGTCGGTCCACTGGTTGTAATGCGCGTCGATTGCGTGTGCCGAGAAGGGTGGGAAGGCGCGGTCTCGCCCCCAGACGATGTGATAGGGCATTTCGTAGGGGAAGGTGAAGGCGGCGATGTGTAGGCGAATCGCCGTCGCCGGTCCCAACTCATAAGCGCTGTGCATGCCGATTCCCATGCCCAGAAAGCGCGCCGTGTCGTAATAGCGCTTGAGCGCCAGCGGCCCCGCGTAGGCGTCGGGAGCGGAAATGTCGGCTGGCTGCCAGCGGCGCAGCGCATCCAGATCCAACTCCGCGTCTAAGGCATCGTCGCCGTAGCGGCCCTTGGTGCTGGGATGCGAGACCAGCGGTGGTAGCCAAGCGTGCGACGAGATCGGTATGGTGGTCAATAGCCGCAGGCGATGACCGGCGCGGAAGATGTGAGCAAAACGCCCGCCCACTGGTTCCTCGATCCACTCCAGATGACAGTCCTCGACCTCGCGCATAAAGCGCAGCGCCTGCGCCTCGCCCCAAGAGGCGTGTGGATCGACGCGAATGTCCACGTCCGGTCCCACAGCCGCGCGGATGTTGCGCACCAATTCCACGTAGCGCTGCGGCTCAAAATCGCACATTGAGAGCTTAATGTTTTGGAAGCCGTGGGTGCGGATAATTTCCTGCACGTAGGAGGGATAGCTCTCAAAGGTAACGGCGTTTTCGCCGTTGAGGTCGGGGAAGCTATACCAAGTGTAGGCCGACATGGGGACGCGCTCTGCCAAGGGGGTTTCCAGCGCGAAGAGTTCGTGCAAGTACTGACCCAACGGTCGGTCGGCGATTTTGCCAATTAGGTCCCAGTAGGCCAGGCCCATGTCGGCGCGGATACTGGGGTCAAAAGGATTTTTGCCCAAGACTTTGCTCTTTAATTCTTCGGCGTCCGCGTTGGCTCCCTCGGCAATGCCGACCAAGCCCTTATCGGTTTCGAATTCGACAAAGGTAAAACCCTCGGCTGAGCCGTCCCAGCGCTTGGTTCCAACCCAAGGCATTAGCACTCGGAAGACGCGCACGTCGCGGATGGTGTGCTCGGCTGCGAAGCCCTCGGCTTGGATGCGCTGTTCGACGGCTTTGGCTTGGGCGACGGTCTCGCGGTCGAATTCGGCTAGGTCTTTTATGGGGTCCATGTGGCGTTTTCTCCGGTTTAATGGTCGTCGGCTAGTACTAATCCTGCTTCTCTAGATGTCAAAGAAGGCGGACGATCTGAATCTACTCAAACGTGCTTTTTCCCTACAACCGCTCTACGGGACGCTCTTGCTCTACTCCGATTCGACAGGGTATATTCCACCTATCTAACTAATGATTTCCTTTCCGAGGACCGCATTACATGGGAACGTTCAACGTACAGATCAGCATCGGCGACCAACAGCGGGCGCAATGGATCGACTTGGATGCGCTAGTGGATACAGGGGCGTCTATAACCTCAGTTCCGGCGTCCGTTCTGCGCCAACTGGGGGTGACGCCCTTGATGCAGCAGCGTTTTCAGTTTGGCCAAGGCGAGGTTCGGCTTATGGATGTTGGCCAGACGTGGCTGCGAGTTGAAGGGCGAGAGGTGGTTACGCTCGTTTTATTCAATGAGGAAGAGACCGTGCC
This sequence comes from Candidatus Latescibacterota bacterium, assembly GCA_022819745.1. The sequence goes on from JAJEGS010000003.1 coordinate 18,308, forward strand.
GTTGCTAGGTGCTCTGGCCCTTGAAGGCGTGTTCATGGGCGTCAATCCAGTGGCCAAAAGACTTGAGCCGGTAGAAGGATTTATGGTATAGGGCCAACGACGTGACTGATTCCATCGACCTCTTTGAGAGCGGCACCCAAGGCTACCACACCTTTCGCATCCCAGCCCTGATTGCCACACCAACAGGTACGGTGCTCGCCTTTTGCGAGGGCCGCAAAAACGCGCGCGGCGATACCGGCGACATCGACATGCTGCTGCGGCGCAGCGACGATGGCGGACAGACGTTTGCTCCCTTCGAACTGGTGTGGGACGATGGCCCGAATACCTGTGGCAATCCCTGCCCGGTGATCGATGCCCGCACGGGTGCGATTTCCCTGCTGATGACCCACAACCTCGGCCATGACCACGAGCCCGAGATCATCGACCAAACGAGCGAGGGCACTCGCACGGTGTGGCTGACGCGCAGCGAGGACGACGGACGCACTTGGTCGCCGCCGGTGGAGATCACTTCCGTAGCGAAGCAACCTAACTGGACTTGGTACGCCACTGGGCCAGGCGCTGGTATCCAGCTAGCCACTGGCCGGCTCGTCATCCCCTGCGACCACATTGAAGCGGGCAGCAAGAAATACTATTCGCACGTCTTGCTCAGCGACGATGGCGGCCAAAGCTGGCGGCTCGGCGGCTCGACTCCGCAAGATCAAGTCAATGAGTGCGAAGTAGTAGAGTTGCAGGACGGTCGTTTGCTACTCAACATGCGCAACTACGACCCAAGCATCCGCGCCCGTGCCTTTTCGTTTAGCGACGACGGGGGGCAGAGTTGGTCGTCCATAGCGCGCGATCCCGTCCTCGTCGAGCCGATCTGCCAAGCGAGTATCCGCCGGATTGGTACCAGCGTGCTCTTTTCCAACCCCGCCAGCACTGAGGGCCGTCAGAATATGACTGTGCGGCTCAGCGATGACGAGGGCCAAACGTGGGATAGTGCCCGCGTCTTACACCCCGGCCCGGCAGCGTACTCTTGTCTGGCTGCGTTGCCCGACGGCCGCGCCGCTTGTCTCTATGAATGCGGTGCCGAGCATCCGTACGAGCGCCTGACCTTGGCCCGTTTCTCGCTGGACTGGGTGCGCGATACGCCCTGAGGAGATCCCGTGAAAATTACCGACGTCCGCACCCTTTGCCTCTCCCGTCCCCACGAACCCGAGCGCCAGTGGTTCAGCGCCACTTTCCACGTGGAAAAAGCCGACTGTCCCATCGTCATCATCGACACGGACTCCGGCTTGCAGGGCATTGCCGAACCTTCTACCTATGGCGATCCACCGGTCATTCGCCAGCGGCTCGACGCGCTCAAGCCGAGTCTTATTGGCCGCGATCCGCTCGACCCGGACCTTGTGCCTAAATCCACTGGCGACCGCTCGATGCACATTGTTCACGCTGGCCTCGAACTGGCGCTGTGGGATCTGCGCGCCAAGGTGGAAAATAAAACGGTCGCCGAACTCATCATCCCCCTCATCACGCCCGACACCCCCGAGCGCAAACCGCGCACCCTCTTCCGCCTCTACGCTTCGGGCGGCGTCCAATACGACTGGGATGATCGCCCAACATCGGTCGTCGATGAAGCGCGTGCTCTCGCCGACCGGGGCTTCACTGCCTATAAGATGCGGCTGGGCACTGAGTGGTCGTGGTCGGGCGTCACGGTCGCGCAGATGATCGACCTGTTGCAGGAGGTGACCGACGCAGTGGGCGAGCGCATGGAACTGATGCTGGAGGGCAATTGCCGCCTCGACGAGGCGCAGGCCCGCGAGATTGGCCACTTTCTCGACGAGGCAGGCTGGACGTGGTTTGAAGAACCGCTGCTCAAGGATGAGATCGACGGCTACGCCCGCCTCAACGCCGAATTGCATCTGCCTATTACCGGCGGCGAATCCAACTCGACCCTCGACCAGTTTGAGCCGTTCTTCGTGCAGAAAGCGTACGCCAAGGGCCAGCTTGATGTCGGCGTCTGTAGTCTCGGCGAGGCCATCCGCATCTACCACTGCGCCAAAGAGTACGGCGTCGAGCTTTTCACTCAGAACTGGCACAACGGCCTGTTGACCATATCTAACGCCCACTTCCTCGCCGCTCTCCCCGAAGAGCACGTGCTGGAAATGTTCATCGGCCAAGGGCCGTTGCAATGGGACATCCTCAAAGACCCGCCCGCGACCGAAGGCTACCTCGCGCTGCCCGACGCGCCCGGCTGGGGCGTGGAGCTAGCTGACGATATTGAAACGCGCTTCCCCTACATCCCCGGGCCTTGGGGTCGTGCGGTGGAGCGCTGAGATGAGCATTCAAATCCACACCGGGCGTTTTTCAATGTTGTGCCGATCCAAGATTTGACAACTGCCCTCGGCTCCTTGTAAAATAGTCCGCCGTCATTCACCTTTGGAGCCAACATGATAAAAGATCCTCCGCTACTTACTGTTCGCCGCAACTTTCCGCGGCCCTCGGAAGCTGTCCTGCGCGCTCTGCGCAATGTTCCCACTGGCTTTATTGTTGACTGTATGAATGGTCGCGGTGCGCTCGACTATCGCATCAAGCCGCTCGACCCCGACAATAGCAAGTTCGTCGCGCCCGTCGTCACCTGTCATCCAGGGCCGGGCGACAACCTCGCCGTTTTTGCCGCGCTCGAGATTGCGCAGCGGGGGGACGCGATCTTCATCGCCACGGATACGTTCACCAAGACTGCGGTCGCCGGCGACAACATGATGGCCATGGGGCGCAATCGAGGCCTCACCGGCTTTGTTACCGACGGCCTGATGCGCGACATAGATGGGATATTGCCCGTTGGTTTGCCCGCCTTTTGCCGGGGCATTACGCCCAACTCCTGTACCCGCAATGGCCCAGGTACGGCCGGGATGCCGGTGGTCATGGGTGGGATCTGTGTGGATGCTGGTGAGATCGCGGTCGCCGACCAAGACGGGGTGGTGGTCATTCCCCACGACCAGTTCGATCACGTCTGCGCGACTCTACCCCAAGTGCGCGAGGCCGAGGAAAATCTCTCTCGCCAGATTCGCTTAGGTTTGGACAATATGGAGGGGATACGCGAGCTGCTCGACTCGGACCGCACTGAGCACATCGACTAATTTTCGACAATCACCAAGCTGGGCTGGTCGAGCGCTACCTCGGGCAGCCGCTCGGCCTGCATCTCTTCTACGGTTCCGTCGGCTAGGCGATAGAGGCGCGCCGATCCCGTAGCTTCCCAAGCGGATGGGACTGCCGCCCCCGCAACTGCTGGTAATAGCAGGGCCAACGTGCGGGTTGGGCCTCGGAGCAGCCGAGCTAGCGTCCCATTACTTTCCACGCTAGTAGCCTTGGCAAAAGGCACGCGGAAGCGCTGCAACAGCGCGTTGAGGCAGCGCAGGATGCCGAAGACGGGGCGGGGGTTGCACAGGGGATCCAAAAGTCCCTGACCGACATCCATGGTGCGGTCCAGATCGATAAAAGGCTCGACAAAGAGCCGCGCCCTCGGCAGCAGCGCCGTTGCAAAAAGCGCCTCCGCGGCCTGGACGGCATCGTCTTGGTCGCTTTGCCCCGGCAACTCTAAGAGCAAATCCAGCCGTCCCATCGTGGTCAGGGCGCTTACCTCGCGCCAAGCCAAGGCGTCTTCCCAAGGGGTCGTTGCGTCCAGTCGGCACAGGGCCGCTTCTATCCACGTGTCCGCGTTTTGTAATAGACGGTCGAGTTGGGCTACTTCGTCGGGTCGGTAGCCGATTCGGGTGCGGGGGTGCTGTTTGCCGGCTATCTGTTGGCCGGGGATTACCGGAGCCAAGGACAGCCGCAAATTGCGGTGGTAGCTCTTGAACAGATATAGACACGACGACGATGGCCAAGGCTCGCCCGGCGTCTGGATCTCCCAAGTATCGACTTGGTCGCGGTGACTTTCTAAAATGGACTCGTACTGGGTGGCGTCGTCGTCGAGCATAGTCGCCTGTACTTGGACGCCTTGGCTGCGCAAAAAGCGCAGGGGGTCGCCGGACTGATCCAAATCGGTCCAGGGACAGCGCAGGGCCTGTGCGCCCAGTTCCAGACAGGCCAGCATGGGATAGTCGTTGCGCACTGGCTGGCGGACTACTGAGGGAAAGGTTATGGGGACTTCTGTTTCCCAACCTAGTGGATGGGTCGCGGTCAGGCCCAATGGGGCTCCGCCCAAGTCGGCAGTTGCTGGGATGAGCAATCGCCGCGGACCCGACGACCGATCTTGTACTCCAGCGGTGCGGATCAGGTGGATGTCGAGTCGGTTGTGGCGCAGACGGCACAGGAAAAACCCCAACTTGGGTTGGTCGTTGCGGCCCTGCTCGGGCGGCGGTGCGCTGCTGAACAAGTGGCTAAAACCGGGTCGCGTAAAAGAGGTGGAGGGGACGGTGCGATAGTCCAAGGCTCCCGTCGGTTCGCAAAAGGAAAAATGCACGTGGGCTGCAAAGAGCCAAGCCACTTGGTGGGCGGCTAACAATTCTAGTAGCGAGGTGCGGGCTGGTTCGCCGATGTTGTCGTAGTGGCCCAGATGCGGCTCGGCGGGGTTGTGCAAGTAGGGCGGTAGGTGCAAAAACACTGCGATGCGCATCTGGGCGTGTGCGGCCAAATTGGCTTCCAACCAAGTCCTTTGCTCTTTTTCTACTGGCAGGCCGGTGTTCAGAATTTGGCTATTGAGTATTACCGCGTGCAGGTCGTGATAGTCAAAGCTGTACCAAGACGGGCCAAAGCGCCGGTGGTATGCGTCCAACCCCTCGGGCGTGACGGGGTGGGTGGGCATGGTGGGATCGGGTTTGTCGCCCACGTCGTGGTTGCCAGCGACCCAGCGCGGCTGCACGCCGCAGGCGGCCATCTGCTCTATGGCTTGGTCTAAAGCCGGGACAAAGCCCGCGCTCTCGGGGTATTCCTGTACCACGTCGCCCATGTGTACGACAAAGTCCGGCTCCAAGGCGGCTACCAAGCGCAAGGCCGCGCCCGCCCGCTGGCTCTGTTGGGCGCGGGAGGGGAATTCGTCCATGCCGACGCCTCCTGCTAGCGCATAGTGAGTATCGGAGATGACGACGAATTCGCCTAGGGCCTCGGGCAACAGGGTGCGGTCGAATAGGGTGGGAGACATGGAGAAGGCTTTATCCAACTGGGCGCAAATTGAGCAACACCAACAGCCAAGACCGCGCCCAGTACGAAGTGTTCATGTAGGGATTTTGCGCCGAAGGCCACCCCGTCCAGTACGTCTCGTTGACTGGGATCCGATGCGGCCACTGCACAAGCGGAATTGCCGGCAACTCGGCCAGCCAGATCGCTATTGCCTGCCGGTAAATCGCCATCATCTCGGGCGCATCGTTGGGCGTCTGCGCCATGCGATCGACTAGTGCGTCGAAGTCGGCGTTTTGCCAGCGCCAGTAGTGCTCGGCGGTCTCTCCCGTCGGTCTGGCGAAACGGCTGTGGTAGTGGCTCAGTACTTGATAGGGATCGCGCATTGAGCTCAAGTTGCCAAACATAAAAGCGTGCGCCTCGCCTTGGGCCATCCGCGAAATGTAATCCGAAGTCATGCGGAACGAGGCGTCGAAACCCGCCGCTTGGAGCTGGGCGACCAAAACGGGTGTCAGGTCCTGGAAGTGCGCGAAGATGTCGATGACGAGCGAAAATACCTCGCCGTCCTTCGTCCAGAAGCCATCCGGCCCCCGCATCCACCCCTTGCTCGACATGATCGCCGCGGTGCGTGCGGTGTCGTGAACGCCGATCTCGTATTGGGCAACTAGATCCGCTGCCGCGGCGAAATAGGGCTGCATCTGCGGCACGTCCGGCAGTGGTAACAGCGCGTAGTCGCCCGAGTTCTGCCAGCCGATTTCAACTAGCTGTTCGCGGTTGATGGCGAAGTTGATCGCCCGGCGGATCTCGGGATCGTCGAAAGGGGCCTCCATATTGTTGAACCCCAAGGTGATCGCCCACGGCGTCATGTAGCTATAAGGTGGCTCTCGCCCCGTCCAAGTGCTCATTTTGTCGTGTTGTTCGAGCAAGGTGATGATATTGGACGGTCGGAGTTCCAAGCACGTGTCGAGCTTGTTGGCGAGCAGATTCTGCACCCGCTGGTGCTCCTCCATATAGGGCAGAAAGATCAACCGCTCGACCTGCGGCAGCGCGTGGAAACCGGTTTTGGCCGCCCACCAGTCCGGGCGCAGATCCCAGATCCGCTGTGCTGGTTCCGATAGCGCAATGCGATACGGCCCCGTGACCACTGGCCAACCGCTGGCCAGATCGTAATTGGCAAAGCGCAAGGGATCTTGCCCCTCCCAGATGTGTTTGGGGACGATTGGCACTCCGTTGCCGTGGTTGTGGGTGAAATAACTGAACAGAAAGCGTGGGTTCGGCGATTTGAGGACGATTTTCGCCGTCAGGCTGTCGAGCGCCACGGCCTCTTGGACCCAGGTCTCCATATCGGTTGAGAACACCAGATTTGGCGCGTGCTCTTTGAGCATATTGACCGTAAAGACAAAGTCGTGCGCCGTCCACGGCATTCCGTCGCTCCACTCCACGCCCGGGCGTATATCCACCACGACTTCGGTGTAATCCGCGTTGAACCGGTGCCCGGTGGCGATCCACGGCAGCGGTTCGGCGTCGATCTTGTAGCCATTGAAGAAGTAGAGCGGCTCGTAGAGAAATTGATAGCCGATCCGCGAGATGCCACCCGGCACGAAGGGGTTGAAGGTGTTGTAGTCTTGGATTTGGCCGCCGCAGGTGTTGTTCTCGGCGCAATCGACGATCAGCGTGCGGTTGCGCGGCACTTGCCGCAAACCGTCTGGCGCTTGTTCGCTGGTACAGGCTACCAAGGCTATACTGCAGAGAAGCGCCAAGCGCCAAGCGCGAGTCGCCCAAATTGCCATAGACTGTTTTCCCATATTTGCCGTACTTTCCTCCGTGCGAGACTTGTTACGCGCAACGGGAGGTAACATAAGGCGCGGAGTTCTCCGCTGTCCATATCCGATTTTGCGCTGTCCCTTGAGCGAGCGGGCTGCGTGCGCTAATATGGATGGTGTTCCTGCCCACCCTCACTCCCCGAGGTAACGCCATGAACCCCTTACTCCCCTTCGCCTTATTGGCGCTCACCGCCTGCTCCAACCCCTGCGCGGAATCCATCGACCAAGCTTTTCTAGACGGCGAGGCCGCCAAAGAAGGAGCCGTGCGCACTGAATCCGGCCTCATCTATCAGGAGCTAAAGGGAGGCTACGGCCCCCAGCCAGGAGCCAAAGACCGCGTCACTGTCCACTACAAGGGCATGTTTGCCGACGATGAGGTCTTCGACAGTTCGTACGAACGGGGCCGCCCCAGCACGCTCTCGCTCAAAAGGGTTATTCCTGGCTGGACCGAGGGCTTGCAGATGATGAAGGGTGGCGGCAAGGCACGGCTGGTAATCCCGCCGGACTTGGCTTATGGCAAAAAGGGCAAGCCCGGCAGCATCCCCTCTTGCGCGACCTTAATTTTTGAAATCGAGTTATACGAGATAAAAGGGAGTTAAATCCATGAGCAAGCTACCGCGCCGCAACATGGGGCGCACTGGTATGCAGCCTCGGGCGCTCGGCATGGGCGCGGCCTTTGTCGGTGCATCCGGCGAGGCCGAGACTATCGCCACCATCGAACGCGCTCTCGATCTGGGCATTGACTATTTCGACAGCTATGCTGGCCGCAACGAGGAGCGCTGGGGCAAGGCGCTAACCGGCGTCGAGCGGTCGAGTTATTACATGCAGGCCAAGGTCGGCCCGCACCCGGAACGGCCCAAGGATTTTTCCGCGGAGGCCACGCGCTGGAGCGTCGAGCAAAGTCTGCAATCGATTCGCGTCGATTACCTCGACGCCGTGCTGGTCCACGACCCGCCCGATATTGCCGATCCGTTAGGCCCCGGTCGCGCCTTCGACGAACTGCAGAAAATGAAGCAAGAGGGCTTGGTGCGGCACATTGGTTTGGGGGTCCGCGATCACGAATTCCACCGCGCCGCTATTGAAGCGGGGCACGCCGAGATTGTCCTCACGTTTCTCGACTACACGCTGCTCGACCAGTCCGTCGCCCGCACCACCATGCGCTTGGCCAAAAAGCACGGTACGGGCCTGATTTTGGCTAGCGTCTTTGGCATGGGCCGCTTGACCGGCATTGAGCCGGACCGGGCCGCTGAGCCGCGTGCTCACGCCATGTGGGAGTGGTGCCAAGAGCAGGACGTGGATATTAAGCACTTGGCCATGCAGTTCTGCCTCGACGCGCCCATCGACGGCATCGCCATGAGCGGCCCAGCCGACCGCCACCAGCTTCAGGACGCGTACGACGCGGCGACTCAGGAAGTGCCCGCTGAAATTTGGGTGGCGTTTGAGGAAAAGTTTGGGGTCGGGGTCTAGACAGTGGTTTAGACTCGATATCTGGAATCAGAATTAATCCCGTTAATGGAGTAGAAATGGATTCATCTTTACCTGAATGGCGCAGTTATTTTGCAACGATCGCGGATTCGTATGATCGGCTTCAGCCCGTTCTAAGTCCACCTTACAGTAGGGGCTTGGACATGCTTGTGGATCTGATTCCCTTTGATGTCGATGATGCATTCGAGTTTGTGGACCTAGGCTGTGGTACGGCGGAGCCGACCAAGCGCGTATTGGAATACTTCCACCGCGCTACTGGGACTTGCATAGATAGCGAACCAGAGATGCTTGCGCTCGCCAAGCGGAAGCTGACGCCGTGCTCTGATCGGATCGAGGTGCGGGAAGCGGACATAACTAGTTGTGATATCCAGCCGTGTGATTTGGTTTTCTCGGCCAAGACCATTCATCACGTTCCGCCGGCCGGTCTGCCCGAACTTTTTGCCCGGATCGCAGGCGCACTCCGGCCGGGTGGTTGCTTCGTCCTGTACGATGCGATGTCGGTCGGGCCCCGGTGGGGAACGAATGCTCGGCAGCAGTCATCGCGCTTCCGCCAGCGCCATCTTCGAGACGCCGTTGCTTCAGGGATAGCTACTCAGCAAGAGATTGATGCTAGGGTGGAGTACAAGCGAGCGATGAAGGCCGCAGGGCAGGATGTCGAGTACGAGCACAGCGCAGAGAACATGATCGATGCCATGGTCGAGGCTGGGTTCGGTGAAGTGGCCGTCGTCTGGCGCATGTTTGCCGACACGATTCTGTTGGCCTTTACACCAAACAAGGGAGTCTGAATGAGTACGTGGCGTGAATTGACATTTCCGATCAACTCCTTAAAGGACGCGGTACTCGTTATTGAAGATAATCGTGCGAACGTACTCGCCGATCCGCTTCGTTGGCGCATCCTCGAAATTCTTGGAGCAGGGAAGTCGGTCGCGGAAATTTCGCAGACGTTGGACGTTACCGATGCTCGGGTGCTGTATCACTTGCAACGGCTGGCGCAAACAGGTGTCGTACATTTGGAGGAAGAGGGAGCAGACCCCCAGGAATGGCGTTGTTTGCCAGCGGCGGGCAAAGTTCGCGTTCGAGAGTCCCTTTCGGCGAAGGACCAGATTGAGGAGGCCATGCCAACGGACGTCGTTAGCCAGTTCAATCAAGCATCTCGCGAAGCTGCCGAGGGATTGTATGGTTCGACATTCCAGCAATCCATCAATCACAACCGTGCACGACTATCGGAAGAACAGGCAGCCGAATTTGGTCGTCGATTATTGGCACTTATAGAAGAGTACTTTCCTCCGGGGAAAGGGGATCGCGCGGGAATCAAATACGGTTTCTACGGGATTCTCACGCCGATAGATCTGCATCCGCTTGGGGACTCTGAGACTGAGGAGTGAGAGTTCGTTAGGCGTGTGGATCGTTCCCGAACGTCGCAATATAGCACGTCATCGCCTCCTTGACATACTACGATAGTACCTTTCATTCACCCCCTTCATTCTTCTTCTCTCTCAGGGGGTATCATGTCGCAGGCAATGAATGATTTGAGGGGCAGCTTGGTCGCCTTGGTGACACCGATGACGGCATCGGGGGCCATCGACTGGGCGGCGTTGGACGGCTTGGTGGATTGGCACTTGGAGGCCGGGACGCACGGCATTGTGCCGGTGGGTACCACCGGCGAATCGGCCACGCTGACTCACGCCGAACAAAAACAAGTGATCGCAGCCGTGGTGCGCCGGGTGAATGGCCGCGTGCCAGTGGTTGCGGGTACCGGTGCCAACGCGACGGCCGAGGCAATCGAACTCACTCGGGCGGCGCAGGGCGACGGTGCCGACTACTGCCTGTCAGTGACGCCGTACTACAACAAGCCGACTCAGGAGGGTCTTTACCGGCACTATTGCGCCATTGTCGAGGCCGTGGACTTGCCGATGATTCTCTACAATGTGCCGCCGCGCACGGCGTGCGACATGCAGGCTGAGACCGTGGCCCGGTTGTCTGCTGTCGATTCGATCGTCGGCATCAAGGAGGCGTGTGGCGACCCCAGCCGCGTCGCCGAGATCAAGGCACTGATGTCTGACGACTTTGTCTTGCTGTCCGGCGAGGACGCGCAGACGCTTACTATGGCGGGTTACGGTGCCGTCGGGGCGATTTCAGTGACTGCCAACGTCTTGCCAGCGGCCATGGCCGAGTTCTGCCAAGCGTTCATCAACGGCGACGACGACAAGGCCTGCGCGTTGGATGCCAAGCTGCAGCCGATTCACGAGGCCCTGTTCATGGAGACGAGCCCCATCCCAACCAAGTGGGCGCTTAACGCTATGGGTAGGATTGACGTTGGCATTCGTCTGCCGCTGGTGGAATTGACGGCTCCCGTGCAGGCCGAAGTACGCAAGCGACTGGAGACCTTGGGCGTGCTTTAACGCAGCCACGAAGACAGTTGGTCGCAAATTGACGAATCCGCATTTATGGCGAGTTTTGGCGACGACTATCTAATCTCTGATCACAGAAGTTAGGTACCAATGTTACAAGCAGTGCTCTTCGATCTCGACGGAACACTGTTAGATCGACTCAACTGCCTTAGAGTGTATCTGTACGGTCAGGTCGAACGATTAACCAATGACCTCCACGCTCTTCCATTTGGCGCATACATGGAGCGAGTAATTGAGTTGGACGCCCACGGCCACGCCGACAAGGGTGAGTTGTTTCGGCGGATTGAACGCGACTTTGCTCTGTCGCTTGGTACTTGGCAGAGGTTGCTGGATGATTTCCTGACTTACTTTCCCCATGTATGCGTTCCGTTTCCTAAAGCACATCAGACGCTTACCACACTCAGGCGACAAGGCTTAAAGATGGGGCTTGTCACGAACGGGGCAGTTGATTCACAGCAGCCGAAAATTGATGGTTTGGGGATTGCTCGCTATTTCGACACCATGTTGATTTCGGAAGCCGAAGGGGTCGCCAAACCGGATGCGGAAATCTTCCGTCGGGCGACCGACAACTTGGGCGTCTCGCCAGATCAGGCTGTCATGATTGGAGACAACTCCGAGGCCGACATTTGGGGTGCCAAGTCCTTTGGGATGAAAGCGATTTGGAAGCGAGATGAGTACTGGGAGGCACCTGAGATTGTGGATGCGGTGATTGACGATCTCGACGAGTTGCCGAGTATCTGATTCCCTTACACTTTTGAAAATAGGGCTGCTGCCCATAGTTTATGGCTCTCTTTTAACCGCCTAAGATCAAAGGAGGGCCTTATGAGCAGCAGCGAACAGGTATATAACCGATTGCTGGGTAGGTTGCAAGCACTC
>JAJEGS010000018.1 GCA_022819745.1 Candidatus Latescibacterota bacterium
CAGACCACATCGACGACGTAGCCGAGGCCGTCTGCATGTCAATCACCGCCCAGCATCATGATAACGACCTGATTCGAGGCTTCTTCAAATATGCACAACTTAAACTGTAAAGTATTCCTTTATTTTTGCAGACCTCAATAAATAACTGATGTTACGCAGCTTTGCTTTATCCTAGGTATATTCTCGCCATGGACAAACCCCTGTTAGAATTGTATAGCGATTATCTGCTCAGTTCGTTTGGCGCGACCACGGCCACGGGCTTGTCGGCGTTGGTCGAAGGGGCCGTCAGCCACGATCAGGTCACGCGCTTTCTGTCGGCGGCCGACTACGATGGCAAAACGTTGTGGCAGCAGATCAAGCCCTTGGTACGCAAAATCCAACAGGACGATGGGGTGCTCATCGTCGATGATACGATCCAACCAAAGCCGCATACGGATGAGAATGATCTGATCTGTTGGCATTATGATCACAGTCAAAACCGTTCGGTCAAGGGCATCAACCTGCTCAACTGTGTCTATCATGCCGATGGGGTGAGTCTGCCGGTAACCTATGCGTTGATCCGTAAACCGATCCTGTTTTCGGATGTGAAAACCCGCCGGGTCAAGCGTAAGAGTCTACACACCAAAAATGAGTTGATGCGTCAGATGTTGTGCATGTGTCGACACAATCAAATAAAGTATCGCTATGTGTTGGCCGATAGCTGGTTTTCGGCCAAAGACAACCTCACCTTCATCCACCAGACCCTGCAAAAACACTTCGTCGTCGCCCTTAAATCCAATCGGACGGTTGCCTTGAGCTATCAACAGAAACGCCAAGGTGCTTTCACCCGCATAGATCGCTGCGAGTTACCCGAACATCAGCCGGTGCAAGCCTGGATCAAAGGACTGGATTTCCCCGTCCTACTACTCCGGCAGGTCTTTACACACCAAGATGGCAGCACCGGCACGTTGTATCTGGCCTGCAGCGATCTAACCTGTGATGGCCCCACCCTCGAAGCAATCTACCAGAAACGGTGGAACGTGGAGATCTTTCATAAAACGCTCAAGTCCCATGCCGCCTTAGCTAAGTCGCCGACGAGACGGGAACGCACCCAAAGCAACCACTGTTTTATGGCCATATATGCCGCCGGGCGCTTGGAGAGCCTGCGCATCAAGCACCGGCTCAAGCATTTCGCGTTGCGATCACAACTCTATCTCAACGCCCTCCGATGTGCCTTTGAGGAGCTACAAAACCTCAAAACTGCGTAACATCAGTAAATAACTCAGCCGCTTCTAAAGGGAGCAGAGGCGGCATTTGAAACGAAATCTGAGGAAGGGAGCCTGCACTATGCTACCTGTCAAAGAGCAGTATATCATCGACGAAAATGGTCAGCGCGTCAGCGTGGTGCTCGAAATCGGTGCCTACCAAAAGCTGCTGGAAGAACTAGAAGAGCTAGAATCGATTCGGGCCTATGACCAAGCTAAGTCAAGAGACGATGAGGCGATTCCTTTTGAGCAAGCGGTGGAAGAAATCGAAAGGGAGCGCTGAAATTGTACGATCTTAGAATCCGGCGGCAAGCGCAGAGAGAATTGGCCCAATTGCCGTCTGGAATCTATGAGAAAGTGCGCGATACTGTGCGAATGCTAGCCAACCAACCCCGTCCAGCAGGATGCCGCAAACTGAAGGGGCGTGAAGGCTGGCGCATCCGGGCTGGGGATTACCGAGTGATTTATGAAATTGACGATCAGCAGAGTACGGTGACGGTTTTACACATTGGACATCGACGGGATGTCTACCGCTGAATGAAAGACTGTCTGCTGGGATAAACTCTATGACTACCGACGCAGCGCTTCTCCACCGCGACCCGCAATACACCTACCCGGTTCTCGTCAAGGGCGAGGGGATTTACTTATACGACGAAGCTGGCAATCGCTATATCGACGGCACGGCCGGGGCTGGCAACGTCACTTTGGGCCACGGTCGCCATGAAGTCGTCGAGGCTATGGCCGCCCAAGGACGGGAGTTGGCCTATTGTTTTTCGACGTTTTTTACTAACCCACCGGCCCTTGAGTACGCCCACCGCTTAGCCGAACTGGCTCCCGGGGATTTGAACCACGCGTACTTTGTCTCGGGTGGCTCCGAAGGCGTGGAGACGGCCATTAAACTGGCCCGCTTGTACCATGTGCAGCGGGGCCAAGCGCAAAAGTACCAGATCATTGGTCGCTGGCGCGGCTATCACGGCGCTACCTTGGGTGCCTTGGCTGCTACTGGGATGCCGGGGCTGCGGGCACCTTTTGAGCCGTATCTGCCGGCTTTTCCACACATTGCCTCGTGCTATCCCTACCGCTGCGCGTTTGCCGGTTGCGAAGATCGCTGCAATTTGACTTGTGCCCGCCAGTTAGAAGAGACCATCCGCGAGGTCGGGGCCGACAACATCGTCGCCTTTATCGTCGAGCCGGTGGTCATGGCTGGGGTCGCCGCTGGGGTACCGCCGCCCGATTACTATCCTCTCATCCGCCAGATCTGCGACGAGCACGACGTTCTCTTTATCGCCGATGAGATCATCACCGGCTTTGGCCGCACCGGTAAGCTCTTTGCCATTGAACACTGGGATGTGGTGCCCGATATGATCGTTTTTGGCAAAGGGGCCAGCAGCGGGTACGCGCCCTTGGGAGGGGTGTTGCTAAGCGAACAGATGCGGCGGGACCTCACGCGCAGCGGCCAAGCTCTGCCGCACGTTTTTACCTATGTCAATAACCCAGTGTCTATGCGCGCTGGCTTGGCCGTACTGGACCTGCTAAGAGAAGAAGGCATTGTGGAACACGCCGCTCAAGTCGGGGACTATTTGCAGGAAAAGGCCCAGGGTTTGACGCACCACGCTTGCGTCGGCCAAGTGCGCGGCAAGGGTCTAATGTTGGGCATTGAATTGGTCCAAGATCGCCGCAGCCGCAAGCCGTTTCCCGCCGAGTGGGGTGTGTCGCGGCGCGTGTCTCAACTGACCTTGGAACGGGGGTTGGCTATTTCGGGCGCTAGCGGGGGAGCCGACTGGGTCGAGGGCGACGATTTGCGCTTTTACCCGCCGCTGATCATTACGCAAAAACAGCTCGACGAGTCCCTGGCTATCATGGACGAGTGTTTGGGTCTGCTGGAAGCGGAACTGCGGCAAAAGGGCTGGGTGCCGACCTAGTTTAGCGTTCGCAGCTAAAACCGCGAAACGACCCTATCCAATAGGCCAGATCGCCCCTATCTGCCACCGGCGCAATCAGTCGCTGCCGAGATAATAGCTGGTCATTGGTACTTGGTCGTACCCCATCGCCTTTAAAGCTACGTCGATCCGATAGAGTGGATCCTGCATGAGACAGACGCGGCGGTCAGTGGCTGGTATGATCGTGGTGTAGATGCGCAGTTCCCCAGAGGTATAGGTTATGATTTCTTCGCGCCAGTCGCCGAGGATATCGGCCCAAGCCATCACATTACCCTCTATATCGCTGGTCAAAACGGGACCCTGCCATTTGGAGACGCTGCCTCGGGTTTGTAGCTCGCGCAATGGGTCGGCATCCCACCAGACTAGACCATCCAGCGGCGGGATGTCTCCTGGGATGGCTTCGCCCTTGGCCGTGTAAAAAAAGCGGTCTGCCCAGACTTCCATACCTGGATAGGCGGGGTCAATGTCGCCGACGAGGGCGCGGTCGATTTCGTTGTCAATCGTTTCGCTGTCCGTGCCGAAAATGAGATTACCGGTGCGAGCGTCCCAAAGACTGACCCCGTTTTGCGGGTGGGGGTCCTCATAGCTGTACCACACTTCTAGGCCGGGGCGTTCGGGATCGATATCCGTTACGTAGAACCGGTCCCCGTGGCCCAAGCCAGTGCTCCACATAGTGCGGCCGTCGTTGTCGATGGCCAGCGAGCCGTTGAGGATTTCGTCGCGGCCGTCGCTGTCGATATCGGCGACGTGAATACTGTGCTGACCCTGACCTTGGTACTTCCAGCCGGCGCGTTCGTTGGTCCAGCTCCAGGCTTTCTCAAGCTGGGCGTCTTGTAAAAGCCAAGCATCTACTTTCATCAGGCCATAGATACCGCGCAGCACAAGCAGGCTAGGAGTTTTGCCGTCGAGGTAAGCCACGCCCATCATATTGCGGTTCATGCGGTTGCCCACTTCGTCGCCCCAATCGCTGGGTTTGCCGCGTGCGATCCAGGGTACTTTGGCGATTTCTGCGCCGGTCTCGCCATTCCAGACAGAGCAGTATTCTGGCCCGGTGAGGATGCGCGCGTTGGCCCCGCGCGGGTCCCCCTCGCCGGTCTTGAGGGCGACCTCGGCTTTGCCGTCGCCGTTGAAATCGTAAACGATCATCGGCGAGGTCCAGGTGCCCAGCTCAATGGACCAGCCCAAGTCGTTGCGCCATAGCCAAGTTCCGTCGCGTTTATACGCTTCAACTTTGAAGGTGTCCGGGCTGGGGCGCGGAATGCCCGGATCCACCCGACCTCTCGGGCGCTTGACGACGAAATCGTATTCGCCGTCGCCATCGAGATCGCCGATGCCGATTTTGTGGATCCCGTCTTCGGGCAAGTCGTCGCGCAGCTTGATTGCGATGTATTGTTGCGCGGGAGAATTGGCCGGCAACGCAGCGGACGCAGTCGCCTCCTGCTGTTGTTCCTGCCCAGCTATAATCGACCGCACCCACCAGGTGTTCTCCCGATCTAGGGGAGCCGTAGCATCTACGAAATCCGTGGTTTCTTTTAGGGGTACAGCATTGAGTTTTATGGCCTTGCCGCCGTCGGTTGCGCGATAGATGTTGAAGGCGATGTCCTCGGGGTCTTGTTGGCGCAATCGCCAGCCCAAGTATATCTGATTCTCGCCGCTGGCGATGGCCACCATGCCGCGTCCGAGATCCTCCTCGACGCGTTCTTGGGCCCAGCCCAATGATTTTGCTTTGCGGCCTGGGTTGAGCGAATAAAAGTTGAAGTTTGGCGGGATGAATTCTCGTGGCCCGACGGGTTCGTCTTGGGTGTAGATCAGCGTTGCTTGGGTCTCGCGCCGGGGGGAACTGGATACATACTCGATGACTAAGACTTGCCCGCCTTCTTGCAAACTCCACGTTTCGCTCGTAGCGATTGCGAATTCATTGCCTCTGCGGCGAAAGACGGTTTTGGTTGCGATGATGAGGCTTTGTCCGTCGGCGGTCCAGTTAGCATTGGATAGGCGCGGAAAGTTTCTGAATTCGGACGAAATTTCTGTGCCATCGAGAGGGAAGTTTTCATAGGCGGCGAAGCTATCATACACTCGCTCAATTGCTATGTCGTCTTGCTCTTGGATGACGACGAGTTGCAGAGCAGCGAATCGGCCGCCGATATTGGAGGGTTCACTTCTGTCCTTTTGTAGATACCAAGCCCCGGAAAAATCGACCTTTCCGTCTTGTGCAGGTGAGTTGGTTGCGATGAGAAATAGGAATAGGAAAGGAAGAAGTTTGCTAGTGTTCATCTCGCACCTCCATTGAGGAATAAAATAGGCGGCTACCCGATCCGTATATTTGGGTTGCTTCTTCTCGGAGCTTATCCCAATCCCGTACCGGCCCTCGGGACAGTAATTCCGCGAGCGTGAGGCAGGCCAAGTCGCGTCCGTCCTCCAGCGCCTTGTCGATAGCAGATCGGTCGCCTTTGATCTTCTTTTTTCCATGCACGATGGCCGAACGGACTTCATAGAAGGACTTCACTCTAGCGGATATCCAGCCGCGTTTGTTGGTACTTGGGCCGAGCAGTCGTTTTGCTCGGCTCGCCAGTTGGTAGGCTAGGTTTTGTTTAATCGGCCCGTACATGATCTCCAAGGCGATGGAGACATCGAGGATGCGGTCTTCCGCACTAAATGGGCCGCCGACCCGGGCGAAAGAGGCGGCGAGCCGACGGATCGCAATGTCGATGACGTCGCGCTTGCCGCGATAGGTACACCAGCGGCTGGCCAATGTAGCGAAAGCAGCCGCGTCGTGCTGGCAGAACTGGTGTTCCTTGGGCCGCACGTCGGACAAGTAAGCGGAGGAGCTGCGAAAACCTAAAGCAAAGTTGGGATCAAGCTCCTCGACCCACTTGGCGACGCGGACAAAGCTCGTGTGGGAAATCAGGGGACTCCTCGTTACAATCGACAGCAGATCAACGAGGACTTTGTTGTCGTCTGGCAATCGGTCTGTAAGGTCAAGCTCGTAGTCGCCGGGGAAGCGGTACTTCACTTTCGGGGCGCACGCGCGGCAGGACTTATTGGAAAAATCGCCATCGTCAGGGGGAGGTGCGACGCCTGGTCCCCACCTTAGATCGCGCACGAGCGCGGTCGTGCTCACGGGACGGTTCAGCCGACGAGGATTGCGGCCTGCGCCGTCGAGCCACTTCTCGGGTTCGTCGGGTAGGCCGTACGTTGCCTTGGCGTCCGCGTAGGGTGCCAGATAGGCGTCGCGGCCAAGATCGAAGCGCCGGTCGAGTTTTAAGCCGTGCAAGAGCGTGATCTCGTAGGCCGGGAGATCGGCCTCTGCCCCAGCCGTTAGGTAGCGGTGCAGCAGTTGCGCTGCCTGCTCGCCGCTGTCCTCCATAGCGCGTTTGGCCAGATGGGATACGAGGGACTTCAGATCGACGTGGAACCAATCGTGCGTGGGCAGAATGAAGCCGACCCCTTCGCGCTTGCCCGAACCGATCAGACTTGGTCGCAGCAAGGGATGCTCCCGCAGGATCGCCCTTGCTTCTATAGGATCGGACTTGAGCCAGAGGGGGGATTCTGCGAAGAGCTGCGCGGCGGCGGGATCGTGCTTGGCGCGGGCGGCGAGATCTCGGTATTCCCGGTGAATACTCGGCCAGTATTCATCTAGCGGGCCGTAGTGTGGGGTTTCTGGTGAAAAGGGGAAAGCGGGTCGCGCCTGTGCGGCAACATCTTCAAGCGCTGCGGCTAGCCGGCCGATCCAGTCCGCTGCGTTAAAGGCTGTGCCATTGGCTTGTTTATCAGGTCTGATAGAAACGTGCCCCTTGGAGTTGCCCCGGGTTGCAGTGGTGATTCCGTAATCGTCAGGCATGATGCGTCCTTGCTGAATAGTGGGGTCCGACGCTACTCCGGCAGGTGGAAAGTCTACTCGCCTCTTAAGAGAAAAACAAGGGAAAAAGACCGGGTCAAGCGCACGAGTGTGGAGCCGCTACCACCCTCAAGGCCGGCCTTGTGTCGAATGCGAGAATGCGTTTTAGTAGCAACTAATTCTGCGATTTTTCCAAGGAGATCGGCTGGTGAAGATATTGGTAGCGGGCAGTAGTGGCTTGATCGGTACCGCGCTTTGTAGCCGGTTGGAGCGCAAAGGGCACGAGGTAGTGCGTTTAGTGCGGCGAGAGCCAGCGCAAGGGGAGTTGCGCTGGGATCCAGAGGCCGGCGAGCTGGAGCAAGAGACTCTGGAGGGGACAGAGGCGGCGGTTCATTTAGGGGGCCGGAACATAGCTGCCGGGCGCTGGACTGCCGCCGTCAAGGAGCAGTTGCTCCAGAGTCGGGTGCAGACGACGCAGCTACTCGCCACGCGCTTGGCGGAATTGGCCACGCCGCCGAGAGTGCTGGTCTGCGCGTCGGCCATCGGCATTTACGGCCATCGCCGCGATGAGGAACTGGATGAAGAAAGCGACACCGGCGAGGGGTTTTTGGCCGAATTGGGCCGGGCGTGGGAAGGGGCGAGCGCCCTAGCTGCCGAGGCTGGTATCCGCGTCGTACAGGCCCGCTTGGGGATCGTCCTCAGTCGCCGAGGCGGAGCGCTGGCCAAGATGCTGTTGCCCTTCCGTTTGGGGGTGGGTGGCAAGATCGGCGACGGGCGGCAGTACGTTGGTTGGATTAGCTTGGAGGATGCGGTGGCGGCGCTGATCTATGCCGTGGAAAACGACGCCTTGCGCGGGCCGGTGAACCTGACCGCGCCGCAGCAGGTGACCAACGCCGAGTTGACGCGGACGTTGGGGCGCGTGCTACGGCGGCCGACTCTGTTACCGCTGCCGGCGTTTGCCGCCAAACTACTCTTGGGCGAGTTGGCCGAGGAGGGGTTGCTGGCTAGCCAGCGAGTGCGGCCGACGCAACTGTTGGAAGCGGGTTTCGAGTTTGCGTATCCCGAATTAGAGGGCGCGTTGCGCCACGCGCTGTCGTCGTGATGCGTCACGTCGGATTGTAAACACAAGGAGCAGATGCTGTTATGAATATCATCGTCTTGGTCAGCGACACCTTTCGCTACGACTACCTGGGGTGCAACGGCAATGCGTGGATCGGCACGGCCGCACTCGACCGCTTTGCCGAGCGAGCGGTGTGCTTCGACCGGCACTATTTGTCGAGCTTTCCGACCATTCCCAACCGCACGGATCTCTTTACTGGCCGCTACAGCTTTCCCTTCCACGGCTGGAAACCGCTCGACGCAGGCATCCCGGTGCTGAGTACGATTTTTGGCGCGGCTGGCTACCAGAGTCAGCTTATCTGCGACACGCCGCATCTGATGAAGGGCGTTCACCATTTTGACCGGGGGTTTGACGGGGCGTATTGGATCCGTGGCCAGGAGGGAGACAAGCCGTTGTTGAAGGGCCATCTGCCGCCGCGCATGGAGGTGGACGGGGCTAAGACGCGCGTCGATCCGCATTTGGCTCAGTCGCGCTTTGGCAATTTGGCGACTTTGCACTCGTGGACCAACCGCGACTGGGCGTGGGAAGAAGACCGCTTCTGCGTGCGCACGGCGCAGACGGCGAGCCGCTGGCTGGAGGAAAATCGCGGCTGCGAGCCGTTTTTGCTGTGGGTGGATTTCTTCGACGCGCACGAGCCGTGGGACCCGCCGGAACATCTCGTGGGCCGCTACGACGCATCGGGGTACGACGGTCCGCCGATGATCCACCCGAATTACGGCCCGGCGACCGCCTATACCAAAGAGGAACTAGCCAACCTCCAGGCCCATTACGCGGCTGAGATTTACTTGGTCAACAAGTGGATCGGCTATGTGTTGGACAAAATTGAAGAGCTCGGGCTATTCGACAATAGTGTGGTGATCTTTACCTCGGATCACGGTATGTTCGTCGGCGAGCACAACCGTACGGGCAAGTCCAACATCCATTCCGACGACGACCGCGTCTGGCCTCTGTACGAAGAGATCAGCCACATCCCGCTGATGATCGCCGCCCCCGAGGTTGTAGGTGGACGGCGGGTGAGCGCATTGACGCAATCAGTGGATTTGCTGCCGACGCTGCTGGCTTTAGCTGACGTGGAAAAGAGCGACCTAGCAATGCACGGACACTCGCTGGTGCCGCTGCTGAGCGGATCGGCCGCGTGGCCGCGGCAGTACGCCTTCAGCTCGACCTTTATCCGCAATGGCGGACCGACCGTGACCGACGAGCGCTGGACCTACTTGGCGTATGGCGAACACGGCGGCGCACCCGAGCTGTACGACATGCAGGCCGACCCAGGGCAGCAGACGAATGTGATCGGCGAGCATCCAGAGGAGGCGCAGCGGATGCAGCAAGCTCTAGCGGACTTTCTCGACGAGGTGGAAACGCCCGAGGAAAATCGCGCGTTGCTGGGGCCGGTCGGCGGACCGGATTACAATTGACCGCTGCCGCTACCCCGTAAAGAGGCCGAGCTAGGGGACGGACTGGATTTTTGCCGGAGAGGAAGAGGAGGGGGATGTCTAGTAGGTGTTTTTGCGTTGTTCAGTGACGCGCAGTGCGTCATTCCTCTGCGTCGGCGAGTATTTCTTCGAGAGTCCACAAACGTTCGGAGTTCGCGATTAGAGCTTCGATGATGAGGGGATGGGCTTTGATGGTACGCGAGTCGATAAACTCAAAATCGGGCTGGTTCTGCCCGAGCATGCCCCAATCCTCGATCACGAGGATATCGTCTGGGCCTCCCGAGGCTTCTGCGTGGCGATAGAGTGGCATATTGTCCCTCCTTGTCAAAAGATTTTCTGCTGCTTAGACGCCGGTACTGGATAATAGTTGCCGGTCATTTATGGGGAGGGCAATTTTTTTATTCAAAGACTAAGATAAGCACTTAGGTGATATCGCGCTCTTTTATCCATTGTTTGATGCAGTCGGCCGTCTCGTCGGGGTATTCTAGGTGGGGCGCGTGTCCGCAGTTGGGGAAGATGTGTAAATCGGCGCAGGGGAGGTCGGCGGCGAAGCGCTGGGCCGAGCGCACGGGTAAGACGCGGTCTTGTTGCCCCCACAAGACCAAGGTCGGGCAGGTGATGTCGCCAAAGCGCTGGTGGAACGTTGCTACGTCGGGTGGGATGAGGTTCCGCGCTGAGTAGTGATAGGCGTACGCGGCGTTGGGTGTTTCGAGCGCGGCGCAGGCGACTGTTGCGAGTTCGGAGGGGATTTTGCTGCGGTCGTGGAAGCAGCGCCGGAAGGTGCGCCAAGCGGCCAAATGCAACAGGCCGCAGGTTCGCGCTAGGGTGTGGACCGGAGCGTAGGTCAACAGCTTGCCTGGGGAACTGCCGAGGGTGCGCACGTGTACGGGAAGTTTGTGGGGATAGCCGGCTGCGTCGATGAGCACTAGCCCGCGCACCTTAGCTGCGAGCGCGGGAAAGTCGAGGTACAAGCGCAGAGCCAAGCCGCCGCCGAGCGAGTTGCCCACGAGAATTACGTCGCCTAAGTCCAGCGCGGCGATAAAGGCCGCGAGGTAGCTAACCTGCATATCCGGCGAGTAGCGCTCGTGCGCTGGGCGGGCGGCAAAGGTCGGCTTGCTGCTGTGTCCGTGGCCGATCAAGTCGGGGGCGATGATGCGGTGGCCAGACAGGCGGGCGGTCAAGCGGAACCAGGTAGCTTTGTTGTCAAAGATGCCGTGTAGGAGTACTAAAGGGGGGTGGTCTCGGCTGCCCCCATTGTCGATATAGGCCATTTCGACTTGGTCGGCGAGGGGGATGCGGTACTCGGCGAACCGAGGGAAGAGGGGTGAGGAAGAAGAAGAAATAGGCGGCATAGGGTATGTAAATAAGCATATTTGCCTAGTGAAATTCAACTTGAGGCAACCCTAGTCTATGATCAAATTTAGGGCGTATCTTAGGGGTGGGTTACGTGAATCGGCCAATATATCTTTTAAGTACGTGTTGAAGATGGGTATAAAAGGCTCCTTTCACTTTTCCTTTTGCCTATGGAGGTGCCGTCATGTTGAAGATCGCCGTTGTTGGATGTTTAGTGTTATGGAGCGGCCTCGCCGAGGCGGTCAAGTGGGATTTCGACGATGGGACGACGCAAGGGTGGTCCGCCAAAAGAGCGCTTGAATGGGGCGGCCCAAATGAATTTTATCTGTTCCCAGGGGAAGTCGCAGACGGCGTGTGGAAGGTCGATGTCTCGCCCTCGGTGGTCGGGAAGAGGGATCCTGCTCCGAATGCGGTCTTAATTTCTTATACTATCGGCTACGATTCGCACCTGTTCGACCGGGTGCGGGTCCGGTTCCGCACCCTGCACGATCGCTCTACGACAGGGCGCGTTTGGCTTGCTTGGACCAATGAGCACAACCTCGAGGTACCGGGACGCGATCCTGAAGGGCCACCAGAAAACCGATTTTCGATCCCCTCCATAGACTTCGCGTACACAACCGAGTGGCAGGAAGTCGAATTTTCCCTCTCCGGCCAAGATGAGATCGTGTGGGCGGGGCTCCTACGGGATATTCGGCTGCATTTTGTATTGGATCGAAACGAAGCGGAGGAGCCCCGGTCGGTGGATGAGGTGGTCGGGCATTTTGAGATCGACTGGATCGAGTTGACCGGCCCTGAAGAGCGCTCGCAGGGCGAATTAGCCCGGCCGCCGGTGGAGTATTTTCACTTTGATGATCCCGGTCTTTTTGCACCACCGGTGTTTTATCCGATTACGCCGGGTTTAGGGCACATCGGGGGGAGTGGCGTCTTGACCGACTTAGATGGCGATGGCGACTTAGATCTTTTTTCTACTCGGTTTGCCCCTTATGCGGGTGATCCTCCTTCCGGCTGGAGGCCCGCCTATGGCTGGGTCATGGCCCTCAATGATGGCAGCGGAGCCTTTGAAAGTGCGCGCATCGGATATACCCAAGACTCGGGAGGATTTTTGGATATACTCGCCCACGACTTAGATGGCGATGGCCAAGACGAGCTTGCGATTTTTAAGTGGAACGGAGGCGAAATAGAGGTTTGGTCTATCGGAGCGGATCTCCAGGAAGAGGTCCTCACCATAAGTTCGGACGACCGCGAAGCGCTATGGGATTTGTACTACAGCAGGTTTGATTCTATGAGAGGGGATTTTGATGGCGATGGGCAACAGGAGATACCCGTGGAGCTTCAACGCAATTCTTTTGAAGGAAACATGGGCCTCGTTGTGAAAAGGCTGTCTGCAGAAGGGGGGCTATCCGAAGAGGTGCTGGAGGTGCTGTATGATGAGCATTTGTTTCTGCGCTCATGGGTGGTGGTGCGCGATTTGAACGCCGACGGAGTAGATGATTGGGTGTTTGTCGGCGGCAACCGGGCATCGGGCTTTGGAGTGTTTGTCGAGTGGGGTGGGGGCTTGAATCCGACCCAAGAAGAGGAGACGCATCGTTTGGCTGGCGATGGGACCGGGGTGTTACCCGGCGATGTCGATGACGACGGCGATCTGGACTTGGTCGTGTTGGATGCTGCCTTGGGCGGTGTGCATGTGCTCAAGAATTCGGGAGTTGGGCAGCCGACGGCAGTGATGACGTCGGCGGTTGCTGTGCCGGCGCAGTATCGGCTGGGCGACAGCTATCCCAATCCGTTTAATCCGGCTGTGGTGATTCCCCTTGATTTGGCGACGGACGCGGCGGGGGTTTCGCTGACGGTGTACGACGTGTTGGGTCGTCGGGTGCGGCAGGTGTGGCAGGGGGCACTACCGGCGGGTACGTATCGGTTTATGTGGGACGGTCGCGACGAGGTTGCTAGGGGTGTGGCGGCTGGAGTGTATCTCTATCGGGTCGAAGTGGATGGGCGCGTAGAAGCTAAGAAGATGACGAAGCTGCCGTGAGGGAGGACATGGGCCGATGAGACGGCCAACTTCGGG
Organism: Candidatus Latescibacterota bacterium; assembly: GCA_022819745.1. The sequence continues at coordinate 12,994 of JAJEGS010000018.1, forward strand.
TCGCATTTGACTTCGGGCAGAAGGGTCAACCGCCGCTAACGCCATAAGTTAGCGGCGGTTTTTTATACTCAGCGCGCCTCTCGTTCCACCAAGGCGCTGATGGCTTCAAGGTCGAGGTCGCTGCCGTCTTGGGGATAGGTGTAGGGCAGGAGCCACCAGTCTTCGGTGAAGGAGGCTTTGCCGCCGGGGGGTATGTCCTCGCGCGGGCCGATCGGCTCTAACTCGCACATCAGATCCTCGTAATACCATATTGAGATGGTCAGTCCGGCCAGTTCGCCGTAGGGGCGATCGGGGTACACTGGATAGCGCTTGACCCACAGCAAGTCGTTGCGGTCGAGATAGGCAAACCACCCGGCTTGCGAGTCCATGCCGAGCTTGGGTCTGAGCGGCGTGGAGAGGACTTCGAGGAAGTTGTCGCGGATGCGGATATTGGGATCTTCAGGGCGGTAGTTGATGACCGGGCCGGGGCCGTACATGACATAGGAATCCGGGAAGCGGCTCGGCGTCAGGGGAATGATTACGATGCCGCCGCCCGTGCCAAAGGTGCGGCTCCAGTGGCCCCAGTGTTTTGCGCTGTCAGAGACGTTTTTGATGGTTTGGGTGACGCTCAAGTGGGTGGAGTCCTCGGCGAGTTGGAAGTCGCGGATGAGTTGGACGCCGGTCGGCTCGTCCTTTTTGCTTATTAGGCGGGCCGAGCGCGGGCCGGTGATTTGGCTTTCCCACTGCCCGAGCCAGAGATCGGGATGAGCGGGGATGATCATTTCCGGGCCGATGTCGAGGCGGCCGCCGGTGGGGCCGAAGCGAGGATCGCCGTCTTCAAAGGTCGCGCCTTCTTGCGCGGGGTCGAGGTAGATGGCGTTGGGGCCTTTGCGCGAGTATTCGAGAACGCGGCCGGCCGATGAGGTGAGGACGACGCGGGTGTGGGCGTTTTCGAGGAGGATGCAGTCTTCGTAGCCGAAGTAGGTGATACGGTCGGTACCGGGCATGTTGGAGTCAGCTCCAGCTTGGGTGGTGGCGAGGGTGAGGAGTAGCAGCGTTAGTCGGCGCATAGTGTGTTTTCCTTATTGATTGGGATTGACGATGACGCGCCCTTGCACTTTGCCCGCTAAGATGTCCTTGCCGAGGCGGGGGACGTCGGCTAAACCGACCTCCGTGCAGATGCGATCTAATTTTTCCAAGGGCAGTGCGGTGGCCAGGCGCGCCCAAGCGGCAGCGCGGCGCTCGGCTGGGTAGAACACCGAGTCGATGCCGAGGATGTTGACGCTGCGCAGCAAGAAGGGGATGACGGTGGTTGTGAGTTGGGCACCACCGGCTAAGCCGACCGAGGCGACGGAAGCTCCGTAGTTCATCTGGGCCAAGACGCGGGCTAAGGTGGTGCCGCCGACCGAGTCGATGCAGGCGGCCCAGCGCGCACTTTCCAAAGGTTTGTTAGACGGCTCGGCCAGGTCCTGACGCGGGATGATGGTCTGGGCACCGAGGTCTTTTAGATAGGGTTCGAGTTCGGGGCGACCAGTGGATGCGGCGACTTGGTAGCCCAGCGAGGCGAGGAGTAAAACGGATAGGGAGCCGACGCCGCCGGCCGCGCCGGTGACGAGGACTTCGCCTTTGTCGGGCGTGAGGCCGTGGGCTTCGAGGGCTTCTAAGGAGATGGCGGCGGTCAGGCCAGCGGCACCTAAGCCCATGGCATTGCGCAGCGTGAGGTCGGCGGGTAGGGGGACGAGCCAGTTGGCCTTGAGCCGTGCCTTTTGTGCGTACCCGCCCCAGTGGATTTCGCCGACGCGCCAGCCAGTGCATAGGACTTGGTCGCCGGGTTGGAACTGGTCGCTCTGGCTGTGGACGACGGTGCCGGCGAGGTCGAGGCCGGGGACGTGAGGATAGGTTTTGACCAAGCCGCCGAGGCCGTTGAGAATCATCCCGTCCTTGTAGTTGAGCGAGGAATACGCGACGGCGATTTCTACGTCGCCGGCGGGTAGGCGGCTTTCGTCGAGTTCTTCGACGAGGGCAGAGTGCTCATGGAGGATGAGTGCTTTGAACATAGCCTTTATAAGATCGAAAGAGGAAACTGAACGCGGACAGACGATCTGCCGGGGGATTATGGTATTGTCTTCGTTTGAAATGCGCAAACTAAACCGCATTGGCCTTACAATCCCCTGATCAGCCTTTGGTCGAAGTCGAATGCGGTGGAGCGGCCGATGCGTATTTGCGCGAAGTCGGGATGTTGTGGATTTAAGAGGAAATTGTGTTCCTGCGGAACGACGGCGCTGGGAACGACGAGCACGGCTGATTCACGAGCGGCGGCCCAGCTAGATCCCATCTCTTGGACGTTTGGCGGCACCGGATCGGACGACCAATTATTGGGTAAGGCGTCCAATGCCAGTACCTTGCACAGGCTGTCGTCAAATTCGACCGGAATGCTCAGATATCGATCAAGAGTTGCGGCGGAGTCGAGGTTGACGAGGATTTCGAGTGTGGCCAATGACAGCGATTCCGCCGTGTAGATGAGAGGGGTGCCCCGGCGATTCCAGCGGCCCCCGAAAAGACGCGCTCCTTCTCCTTCAAAGGCCCGATCCGCAAAGCGCATCTGGACGATGCGCCAAGCCCGGATGATCACGAAAACACGCCGTATTCGAGGCGCCCAAGGAGGTTTTCGACCTCTCGGGCACCTGGCTCAGTGTCGGCGTATTGCAATGGCGTCTTCATGCCGAGGGCCTTCTTCGGCTCTTTGAACCACGCTCTCGCCCGCTCTTGGTCGCCCAAGACTTCAATCGCCCGGTCGTACAGTGCGGCAATGCGGAATAAACGCTCGGATTCATCGGTCTGGAGGCGGCCCTCTTTGCGGCGGCGATTGAGTGTCCGAACCGCGATATTGGCCGCGCTGGCCAACGTCTTGGCCGGTACGGCCATGGCACCTTGAAGGTCGTCAAAAGCGGTCATCGGTAGCCCGCGCTTGAGCTGGCGGATCAGGGTTCCGGTATCTTTGAACGACAGTCCAGCAGAGGCCCCATAAGAAAGTCCGCTGGGGGCATCCGCGCTGATGGTCGAAGCGGCCAAAGGTTTCGCACCTTCGGAGGCCCGAACATAGGTGCCTATGGGTTTATTTTTTTTCTTAGACGATGGAGACATGGTGGGGGCGTCCTCCTTTCCGCGAAGGAGCTAAGGCTATATTGCCATATAAAATAGGCCATATGGCGTTATCGGACAATTCGCTAGTGCCGGCTTCTTTGCGATTTTAGCAATGTTGCGATGAGGATGAAACAACACTCTAGACGAATATTTAGAACGTTTATTCCACAGGTATTTCGTCGTTAAAAACTTGAGTGCGTTTCATCAGACGACGCTGGTCTGGGGGGAAGGCGAGGCGGCGGTGCATGGTCGGGCGGTTGTCGAAGAGGACGAGGTCGCCGACTTGCCACTCGTGGGTCCAGACAAAGCGCGGCTGTTCGAGATGGGCGTACAGTTCGCCGAGCAGGGCGTCGCTGTCTTGGCGGCTGAGGCCGACGACGTATTTGGTCAGATGCGGCCCTACATAGAGCGAGCGGCGACCTGTTTCGGGGTGGGTGCGGACGATGGGGTGGGCGATGTGCTCGGAAGGGTTTTGCGCTTCGACGTAGTGGCGATGCACGGCGCGCATGCCCTGGAGGCGGGTTTTCCAAGCGTCGTCGAGCGCTTCGTAGGCGGCGGTGCAATTGCACCACTGGGTCTGGCCGCCCTCCGAGGGAATCTCCACTGCGTAGAGTACCGACAGGGTGCCGGGGCGTTGTAGGTAGGAAAGATCCGAGTGAAAGGGGATCAGCTCGTCGCCTAGTTCGCCGATTGGCTCGCCGTTTTCTTTGACATTGGAGATGAGGAAAATCTCCTTGACTCGCCGCGGGCGCTGCTTGCGCACGTGCGGCACGGGTTTGCCGAAGTACGCAGTGAAGCGCACTTGGTCTTCGTCGCTTAGTTGCTGCTGGCGAAAGAAGACCACGCCGTAGTCGAGCAGTGCTTGGCGCACCTGCGCGACTTGGGCGGGCGCGAGCGGTGCGGACAGGTCGCAGCCTTTGATCTCAGCGCCGAGTGCGCCGCCGGTGGGGGCGATTGTTATATCATAGGCCATTTGAAAATCTCGCGTACGCCCCAAACAACGTCATCCCGCCATCTGCGTTCATCTGCGGATACTTTGCCCCCATGCGACCATCGCCGGAGGGTTTCAGACATTGCAGACCTCAAAAGCGTGTTCGAGTGAGTCAATGGCATCGCCCTTGGGCCGGTACTCGTGGCCGACATAGCCGTCGTAGGAAGTGGTGGCGATGGCCTGCATGATCGGCGGGTAGTAGATCTCCTGCTGGTCGTCGAGGTCTTGGCGACCGGGGTTGCCGGCAGTGTGGAAGTGGCCGATGCAGTCGATGTGGTCGGTGATGTTGCGGATGAGATCGCCTTCCATGATCTGCATGTGGTAAATGTCGTAGAGCAGCTTGAACCGGGGCGAGCCGACGGCCCGGCACAGGGCCACGCCCCAGGCGGTGCGGTCGCACTGGTAGTCGGGATGGTTGACGCGCGAGTTGAGCAATTCCATGCAGAGGGTGATGCCTTTTTCCTCAGCGACTCCGGTGACGCGGCGCAGGCCGGCGACGCAGTTGGCGAGGCCCTCTTCTGAGGATCGGCCTTCGCTGTTGCCGGAAAAGCAAATCAGCGAGGGAATGCCGTGCTCAACGGCAAGGTCGATGTTGGCGAGCAGCTCGTCTTCGATACGATCGTGGTTTTCGGGCTTGTTGAGGCCGTCAGGTAGAGAAGCGTGGCCGGAGACGATGGCGATGGCGAGGCCGTGATCTTGGATCAGCGGCCAGTGCTCTTGGGAGGCCATCTCTACGGATTGGTAGCCGATGCGGGCGGCGGCCGCGACGAGTTCCTGCGGACTGAGGCCGCTACCGGCGAAGGGATTGAAGCAGACGGATTGTTTGATGGCAGGCATAAAGCTAGGCTCCTGTGCCGAACATTTCGGCGACCGGGGTAAAAGGGGCATCGAGTTCGAGTGGGTACATGGGACGCTGGCAGACGCGGTGCCCAAGAGTGGGCAAGTTCGCGCTGGTCGAGCCAAGGGCATCGATGTTGAAGTTTATCTCGGCCCATTCGTCAAAAAAGTGCCACTGGCAGTGCGGCGACTTGATGACGATGAGGTCGTAGTCCTTGGGGTTGATGTCGTGGGCGATAAAGACCGAGCGGTCGATAAAGGGCACCGAGCGGCTGACGCAGACGATGGTGATATTGTCGCTTTCCAGCACGGCTGTAGGCCCGGCGTGCTGGGGCGTGTTCCAAGATTCGCAGAGATATTCGCCGTCGCCGAGTTGGGTGACTTCCACCTCTAGGTCGAGCGGAGCAAAGCGCGAGTCGAGCGAGCCGCCCAAAACCACGTGGATACGCTCGCCTAGCCCGGCGTCGTGGGCCATGAACGCGGCGGGTGCATCCACTAGCGGCGCGAGCACTTGGCCGGAGTAACCACTGGCGTGCAGGGCTTGGAGCAGCACGTTGCTGTCGCCGGTCGCGCCCGAAGAGGGGGCATCGGCCGCGTCGGTGAAGAGCACTGGCCCGCTGTATTGGGGAGCTTGGGCGACGGCGTCTTCGACGGATACGAGGTCGGGCTGCATGAGGGCGCGCCGTTCCCAGAAGTCCGCGGCGATATGTAGGGCCTCGCTGCGGGCGAGGTCGGGGTCGGCATCGGCCACGACGATGGCTTGGGAGCACAGCTCGGGCACATCGGTGAACGGGTTGCCGATCATCATGCCGGCGGCGAGAATGTCGGGCTGCTCTTCTAGGGCTTGGCAGTAGCGGATGGTCTCGCCGTACACGCCCGAGGCGGTGATTAGCTCATTGCCGCGCACGAGCGCGGGCACTGGCACGCGGGCCACTACGGGCTGTGCGCCGGCGAGGACTTGGAGGAGCAAGTACGCGGCGCGGCGGCCGGTGTCGGCCAAATCGACGTGCGGATAGGTGTGATAAATGGCGAGGCCGTTCGAGTGCTCCAACATGCGGTGGGTGAGGATGCCGTGGAGGTCTTGCGAGATCACGATGGGGAAGTCGGGACCGGCGCTGCGGCGAAACTCTTGCAGCAAGTAGCCCTCTGGGTCGAGTTCCTCAGTGCAGCCCATAGCGCCGTGCAGGCAGAAGTACATGCCGTCGGCGTCGGCTAGGTGCGGCGTGACCGCGTCGAGCAGCTCGGCGGCAAGGCGCTCAAAGTCCTGTTGGTCTAAAGGCCCGGCCGAGGGGGCAACGGCCCCGTACGTGGGGATGACGTCGATGTGGCTGTCGGCGAAGACCTGCAAGGCACCGCACAGCTCGGTCTCGCGGCCTTGGTGATAGGTGAGCAACTCGGGGCCGCGGCGGATGGAGAAGTTGTCGTACGTGCCGATGATTGGGTTGAAGGAAGAGATTTCTTGCTTGCACTCGGCGACGAGGATGCGGGACATGGGCGTCCGTTCGGTTAGGTTTTGCGCGGGCGGATGTTGGGGCCTTGGGGGGTGTCTTCGATTTCGTAGCCGGCCGCGGTGATTTCGTCGCGCAGGGCGTCGGCCGTGGCCCAGTCCTTGGCATCGCGGGCCTGTTGTCGCTGGGCGGCGAGTTCGCGAATCGCTTCGGGGACTTCATCTTCCTCTTGCGGCGTCCACTCGGCCAGCCCCAAGCCCATGACTTGATCGAAGTGCAGGAGCGTGGCCTTCTTGGCGGCGTCGGGGAGATCGTCGGCCACGAGCTCCCAGCACAGGGCGAGGACGCGCGGCATGTTGAGGTCGTCCTCGACGCGCTCTTTGAACTCGGCCACGTAGCGGTCGTCGGGTTCAGACGGCGCACCCCAAGCGTGGGCGGCAGCGCGCAGCCGGTCGAGGGCTGTGGCCGCGCCGCTGAGGCTTTCCCAAGTGAAGGAGAGCTTGGCCCGGTAGCGCGCTCCGAGGCAGAAAAAGCGGTAGGCGAGAGGGTCGTAGCCCTCTTCAACGAGGGATTCGAGGCGCAGGAAGTCGCCGCTCGACTTGGACATCTTCTCCCCGTCGAGCTGTAGAAACGCGCCGTGGAGCCAGAATTCGGCCAGCCGCGTGTCGTAGCAGGCTTGGGCTTGGGCGATCTCGTTGGTGTGGTGGACCGGGACGTGATCCTCGCCGCCGCAGTGGATGTCGAAGTACGGCCCCAAGTACTTAGCTGCCATAGCGGTGCATTCGATATGCCAGCCGGGAAAGCCGCGCCCCCACGGGCTGTCCCATTCCATCTGCCGTTGCGCGTCTGCTGGGCTGAACTTCCACAGCGCAAAGTCCGTGACGCGGCGCTTCTGCCCGAGATCGACGCGCTGACCGCCCTGTAGGCCCTCGATGTTGAGGCGGGCGAGATGGCCGTAGTCGCTCAGGCGCGAAGTGTCGAAGTACAGGCCGTCGTCTGTGCGGTACGTATAGCCTTTTTCCTCGATGGCGGCGATGGCCGCAATCTGCTCGCTAATGTGGTCGGTGGCCCGGCACCAGACGTGGGGCGCGAGCACGTTGAGCCAGTCGAGCTTTTCTTGGAAATCTGCGGTGTAGCGCTCGGCGATTTCCCAAGCCGTCAAGCCGGTGCGCCGCGCGCCGGCTTCCATCTTGTCTTCGCCGGTGTCCGCGTCGGAGGTCAGATGCCCCACGTCGGTGATGTTGACGACGTGGTGGACCTCATAGCCGCTGTATTCGAGGGCGCGCCGCAGGATGTCCTCGAAGATGTAAGTGCGCAGGTTGCCGATGTGCTGGTAGTTGTACACAGTCGGGCCGCAGGCATACAGGCGGACTTGGGGCGGCGCGAGCGGTGTGAAGGGGCGCTCTTGGCGGGCATAGGTATCAAAAAGATGCAGGGTCATAAGTCTATTAAAGAGGGGTTAGTAGCAAGCTGTGGCAATGGAGAAAGAACCAAATCTATAACTCGGCGATGGATACTTCGCGGCCCTCCATCGCGCTTTTGACTGCCGCAAAAACCATGGCCATGGACTTGAGGTTGTCGGCCGCGTTGCACTCGGGCGTGCGGCCTTCTTCGATAGCGGTGACGAATTCCCGCAGCACAGGGTTTTGGTCTTGGCCGCCATCGTCGTCGAGAGGAACCTGCCGGCGAATTTTGGGGTCGGTGCGGTGCGAGTGGGTGTGGTACAAGTCGAAGCCCTCCCACGTCAGGGTGCCGCGCGGCCCCTCGTAGCGCCACTCGCCGTTGTGCCCGGCGGGCACGTGCCCGACCGTGCAGCCGATGCCGCGGTGGGTGGCGACTGTGCCATTGGCAAAGCGGAAGAGTATCATCTGGGCGGCGTCGCCTTGATGCCAGCCCCAAGGGAGGTTCCAAGTGAGAGCGTGCGCGCTCACAGGGTCTTGGCCGAGCGTGTAGCGCATCATGTCGAAGTGGTGAATGCCCATGTCGGTGAGGAACATATACGGCTCGGTGACGTAGTGCGAGCCGGGCGAGTCGGCCCAATTGACGTAGAGCGAGACATCGAGCTGGCCGACCTGACCGATGAGGTCCTCGGTGAGCAGGCGGTGGGTTGTGCGCGGCAGGCCGTTGAACCGGTAGTTCTGGGTGATCATGTGCGCGACGCCGGCTTGAGTGCCAGCCTTCACCACGCGCTGGGCCGCTTGGTAATCGTCGCTGAGGGGCTTTTCTCCAAGCAGGTGCAGGCCCGCGGCAAAGGTCTGCATGGCAATGTCTTCGTGGATGGCTGGCGGCGTCACGTCGAGGACGAAGTCGGCTTGCACAGCCGCGAGGGCCGCGCCGAGATCGCGGTAGATGGAACGCTCGGCGAGTGCGCATTGTGCGACCGCTCGCTCGCGGTTTTGCGCACTCGGCTCGACGCAGGCGACCACGTCGACATCCCGCTGTTTCCGGCATTGGTCGAGCCAATAGCGGCCCCTGCCGCCCAACCCTACGAGTATGGCTTTCATTGGCGTCCTTTCTCTTTAGCTTTTTCTAAATAAAGGGCTTGGTCTGCGACTAGGCCAGTCGCTAGAAAAATTGACACGGTTGAAGTGCAGGGCTACTTTTGGGCGCTCTCAACGAGGGGTGCCATAGTGCGCCTTTCGCCCCCTTGCCGCTGAGGTACACTCTTTTGGCTATACCGCATAAGGCGTCCACACGCCTCTTCCTCGCGATTCTCGCGTGGTGCTTGAGTGGGAGTTGCACTCGGGAAAATACCGAGGAACTAGCGCCCGGGGTGGTGTCCTACGAGATCCATTTGCCCGAAGGACCGTGGCGGATACATGTGGTGGAAGTGGATCTGCCGCGCGCTTGGGCGGCGGGCATCCGCGTGCGCATGGCCAAGCAGGAAGAGGCGCAAAAGACCAGTAGCTTGGCCACGGGCGCTTTAGCGGCCATAAACGGAGACTTTTTGTTTCCCGGAGAGTCCAGCCAGCCAGCCGGGCTGTATATCGAGTCCGGCAATCTCATCCGCGTTCCACAGCGGCGCTCGGCCTTTGCCATTACCGAGGCAGGCCAGCCCTTGATCGCAGTGTACAAGATGGAATTGGGCCTGTTGACGGCCGAGGGCGAACACCTACTCGTCGCGGGATTCAACCACGAGCCAGCGCTCGGGGAACTGTCCGTGTTCAACGATCGCGCACAGGGGGATTCGCTGCAAGCAGCTACGGGCTTTTTGTTGCAAGGGCTGGGCGACACCTCTATCGCCAACGACACGATTTCCTTGCGGGTGCAACAGATTCGGCGGGAGGCTTGGCCGCTCTCCCTCCAGCACGATCAGTGGCTGTTGGCCGCTGGTGCTGAATACGAGGCGACGGAACAGATCGCTTTGGGCGACACGGTGCAGCTGTATTGTCGGCTGGCACCGGCCCACGCCAAGCTAATGGAAGCCATCAGTGGCGGCCCGCGCATCCTGCGCAACGGCGGAGTATCCATTGAAGTAGAAGAGGAACGGCTCAGCCGCAGCTTTGCCGACAAGCGACACCCGCGCACGGCCATTGGGTATTCTCAAAACGCGGAGGTACTCTTCCTGATTGTCGTCGATGGGCGGCAGCCAGGATATAGTGTCGGCATGAGCTTGGAGGAGCTAGCCGAATTTATGCGCACGCGCTTAGCCGAGTTTTCCCGCGCCAAGGTCAATGCCTATCAAGGGCTAAACCTCGACGGTGGCGGCTCGACGACGATGGTCGTAAGCGATCAGGTGGTCAACAAGCCATCCGATCCCACGGGCGAACGGCCGGTGGTCAACGCTCTGTTGGTCGTGGCGGATGCCTGGGGCGAGGAGCGGCCCTAGTGCCGACCTTGCGCGCCGAAGATCTCGATGCGCTGGCGCGAGCTTGCTTGCGACGGGTCGGCGTTCCTGCGGACGATGCGGCGTTGGTAGCCGAACACTTGGTCGAAGCCGGGCTGATGGGACACGATACCCACAGCGTGTTGCGGCTACCCCAATACGTGAACATGGTGCGCGACGGCCAAGTCGAGCCTAAAGCCGAGTTGGTGGTGCTGGACGAAAGCGAGTGCGGGGGGCGGCTGAGCGGTCAGTGGAACTACGGCCCGGTGACGGCCACCGAGGCCGTGCGCTGGGCGCTGGACAAGCTCGGCGACGGGGCGGTGGCAGTCGTCGGAGTGCGCGACTGCAACCACGTGGCGCGGCTGGGGCGTTTCGCCGAGATCGCTACTCGCGCCGACTGCATCGTTCTCATCGCGGCCAATGGTCACGGCGGCGATAGTGCGGTGGCCCCCTTTGGCGGCCGCAGCCGTCGCCTGCCGACGAATCCAATCTGCTGCGGCATTCCCACCGGCGGCGATTGGCCCGTGATCCTAGACATGACGACGAGTATGCTTTCCGGCGGCGATATGCGGCTTTTGCGCAACAGGGGCGAGGATGCGCCTCCGGGGATGCTGATCGACTCAGAGGGTCGTCCGACGACGAAAGTAGAAGCGTACTATGGCCCGCCCGCTGGCGCGATTTTGCCGCTCGGTTTCCCACAGAGTGGGCATAAGGGCTACGGGCTTTCCGTGCTAGTTGATATTCTGGCCGGGTCGCTTTCTGGGGCGGGGATGACGCAAGAAGTGCCCGAGCGTACGGGCAACGCGCTGTTCATCGCCGTGCTCAATGTCGCGGCTTTCCTGCCGTTGGACGAGTTTTACGCCGAGGTCGCGGCCTTTGTCGAGTGGGTCAAGTCGTGTCCGCCAACTACTGGGGTGGCCGAGGTATTGCTGCCTGGAGAGCGGGCGCACCAGCGGTTGCAGGCGCGGCGGCGCGATGGTCTGGACGTGGATGAGACAGCTTGGGCTGAGATAGGAGCCTTGGCGGCCGAATTGGGAGTGGAACTGCCAACGTCGGTGGCCGTTCAATAAGAATGATCCACAGATGGCGCAGATGGACGCAGAATAGTTCTCATAGATTAGGCACTAATTATTCCAAAAAGTTAAAAAGGAGTTTGCAATGCTTCACATTGGGATTGTCGGCATGGGTGGAATTGGCAACAATCACGCCCGTTGCTACACGGCAAACGAGAACGCAAAGGTCGTTGCTGTGTGCGATATGGTTAAAGAGCAAGCGGACAAAGCGGCTGCGTCCTATGAGGCGCAGGCCTTCTATTCGATCGAGGAGATGATTGCCAGCGGCCTGCAACTCGACGCCTGCTCGGTGACCACGGCTGGGGTGGAAAACGGGGGCGATCACTACGAGCCGACGATGGCGCTTTTGCGGGCCGGCATCCCGGTGCTGGGCGAGAAGCCGATTTCCAATGAAATTCCCAAGGCGCGGGAAATGGTGGCCTTGGCCGAAGAAAAGCAGTTGCCCTATGGGATCAACCTGAACCACCGTTTCACGCCTGCGGCCGTCAAGGCCAAGGAATGGCTGACTAACGGGCGGCTCGGCGAATTGCAGATAATCAACATGACGATGTGGATCAACAATCCCAACGAGTCGAGTCCGTGGTTCCACATCCGCGCTCTGCATCCGCACTCGCTGGACGTGATGAGCTATTTCGCCGGAGGAGTGGATCGGGTACACGCTTTTTTTAAGAAGGGAAAAGGGCGGCAGATCTGGTCCAATGTGCAGGCGAATCTGCTGTACGAGAATGGCGTCATCGGGCATTTGACCGGGTCGTACGACGCCGGGGGAAGCTACGGCTTGGAGACCTTGGAACTAGTTGGTTCGGAGGGACGGGTTATCATCAATGAAGCCTGTGAGAAGCTGACGTTTTATCCGCGCTTTTCGCGGGAAGTGGAAAGCTACGATCACCTCGGGGGCATGGGCGGCTTTGCGGATACCTTTCCGGCGCGCATCAATGCGTGGATCGACGATTTGCGCAACCAAGTCCCGCCTGCGCAGGTGGATGCCAAAGGAGCGGACGCCCTGCGGGTCCAGTTGGTAATTGAGGCGCTTATCGAAAGCTGGGAAACTGGGCAGGTAGTGAAGGTGCCTAAACAGTAGGCACAAATGGCGGCTAGGGGGGTAGTTTGTTATACTCAGGTCTGAGGAGATACTGCGGATGAAGCGAGCCAAGCCAAAGTCCGAACTTGGCCAATACTTGTATTCTATACTGACTGTCGTAGGTTTGTTTTTGGTCATTCGCACCAGTGTGGTGCAGGCCTTTTACATTCCTTCCAGTTCGATGGAAGATACGCTCTTGGTGGGCGATTATCTGCTGGCCAACAAGTTTGTCTATGGTGTTCCGGTCGATGTGCCCCTGACGAGCATTTCTCTCTTCCGCCTGCCTGCACTCAAGGAACCGCAGCCGGGCGACATTGTCATTTTTCGCTCTCCGCAGGACGAGGGGCGCGACTTGATCAAGCGCTGCGTGGCCGTTGGGGGTCAAGAAGTTCACATCATCAATAAAGTGCTCCACGTCGATGGCAAGCCGGTGCAAGAGCCCCCGCTAGCCAAGCACACCGACCGGGCGTACTATCCGCGTGAGCTCAATCCCCGCGACAACTTTGGTCCGTATATTGTGCCCGAAGACCATTTCTTTATGATGGGTGACAACCGCGACAACAGTTCGGACAGCCGCTATTTTCGCGCCGTGCCCAAGCGGTTGATCAAGGGCAAGGCCATGAATATCTATTGGTCGTGGGAACCCGACACCCGAGGGCCTTACTATCGGGGCTTGACGTCCCTGCCCGCGGTGGTGGCCACCTTTATCTGGCGGCTGCCCAGCCGAGTGCGCTACGGGCGTCTCGGCGACGTGATCTACTAGTGAGAGGATGCCATGAACCGCAGGGAATCGCACGAATACGACAAGGCCCAAGAGCCGGAGGAGCAGGTCGCCGAGCCGTTGCGCTTGGTTGATCAGTTGCTCGCGCTAGCTCCGGACCGCGACCCCGCTCGGCCCCTGCTGTACCGCCTCCGGCGTCAGCTCATGGAGCGAGAGATTTCCTTTCAGGAGGCGCGTCGGGCGCTCGTGGAGATGGAAGCCGCGCTAGAGAAGGTGACGGCACCGGCCAACCGCGTCGGTATCTTTCTCGGCATGCCGAGCGAGGGGATTGCCACGGTTTTCGTCGGCAGTGCCGAGTACTACGCCAACATTGACCCACGCGTCGATGTGTCCCAGCTCAAGGTCGGCTGCCGGGTGCTGGTAAACGAAGCATACGCGGTCGTCGGCAACTTGGGGCACAGCCCCTCTGGGCCGGTGGCCAAGGTCGGCGATTTACTCCCGGAGGGCCGGTTGCGGATTGCCCAAGCGCACGGCACGCAGGAAGTGGTCGTGGAGCGCGCTGCGGAATTGGCTGACGCGGACTTGCAAATCGGCGACGAGGTGCGGATGGATCCGGCCTACAAGGTCGCGCTGGAAGTTTTGCAGTCGGCTGAGAGCAAGGAGTACTTTATTGAGGACGTTCCTCCAACTCCTTGGGAGAGCATCGGCGGCCAGCAAGAGGCGATTGAGGCCATCCGCGACACCATTGAACTGCCCGCGTTGCACCCCCAACTCTTCGAGCGCTTCGAGTACTCGACGCCCAAGGGCTTCCTGCTCTACGGCCCTCCGGGCTGCGGCAAGACCCTCATCGGCAAGGCCACGGCGTACAACTTGGTGCAGCACATGCGCGAAGTCGAGGGCTTGGAGTTGGAAGAGTACTTCATGCACATCAAGGGGCCGGAGATCCTCAACATGTGGCTCGGCGAGACTGAGCGCATGGTGCGCGAGGTCTTTGCCCAAGCGCGCCAAAAGCGCAAGGAAGGCTACTTGCCCTTTGTCTTTATCGACGAAGCCGAGTCAATCTTGGGCACTCGGCGCTCGATGCGCAGCCACAACATCTCCAATACGGTCGTGCCGATGTTTTGCACTGAGATGGACGGCATTGAGTCGCTGCAAGACGTGGTGCTGATTTTGGCCTCCAACCGCCACGATCTGATTGACCCGGCCGTGCTCCGGCCCGGCCGCATCGATCGCAAAATCAAGGTGGCGCGTCCCAACTACGAGGCGGCTGGCGACATTTTGGGCATTTACCTCAAGCCCGAACTGCCGATCGATCACGCCGAGGTGGAGCAGCACGGCGGTGAGGCGGCTGCGCGCGAGGCCCTGATACAGGAGGGGCTAGACGAGTTGTTTTCCAAAGGCGAAGAGGCCCGCTTCTTGGAGGTGTCGCTGCGCAGCGGTCGCCAGGAAGTACTCTATCGCGGCGACCTGATTTCTGGGGCCATCATCGCCTCGGTCGTCTCGCGGGCCAAGGAAATGGCGATCAAGCGCGCCATTGCCGAGGGCGACCCCGAAGGCGGGATCTGCAGCGAGGATTTGCGGCAGGCGACGCGGGCTGAATACCGCGAAAACGAGGTGTTCCCACCCTCGGACAGCGTCGAGGACTGGCTCAAACTGCTCGACTACGAGCCGGAAAACGTGGTGAGGGTGATACCCGTTAGACCCCAGCCGGAAAAAACACCGGAAAAGCGCATCGGCCAGGTGATCTGACTCTGCTCATGCAGCGGCTCTGCGGGCTAGAAACCGAGTACGGCATCCAGGTTGATGAGGACGAGTCCATGGACGTGGTGGTAGAGTCCATGGAATTGATCCGCTGCTATGTGCGCCAAGATTTTGTCGCGCTGTGGAATTACGCGCTCGAAAACCCCCGGCTCGATATGCGTGGCTTTGAGGTCGCCGAACTCCTCAACGACAAAGACGAGACCGTCCACTTGCAGAAGGATCGCCAGCGCCGGATCCAGCTCGCGGACTTGAAAAGCGACCTGATCGTCCACAACGGTGCGCGCCTGTACAACGATCACACCCACCCGGAATTTTCCACCCCAGAATGCTATAGTCTCCGCGATTTGGTAGCCGTTGATCGCGCCGGGGAGCGGATTCTCCTCCAGTGTGCGCGTCAGCGCACCGAAGACCGCGGCCGCGGCGTGGTGCGTCTATACAAAAACAATACTGACTTTGAGGGGCACAGCTACGGCTGCCACGAGAATTTCCTACTCAGCCGCGACATGCCCTTCCAGCAGGTGATTGACGGGCTGCTGCCCTTTGTGGTGACGCGGCAAATTTTTGCCGGGGCCGGCAAGGTCGGCGTCGAACAAGACACCCGGGCGCGTCCTGCCACCTACCAGCTAAGCCAGCGTGCAGACTTTTTCGAGGTCATCGCCAGCGTCGATACCATGCACCGCCGCCCACTAGTCAACACCCGCGACGAGCCGCACGCCGATCCAGCGCAATACCGCCGCCTGCACCTGATCATCGGCGACGCCAACATGTGCGAATACGCCACTGCGCTCAAGGTCGGCACAGCTTCCTTGGTGCTGGACCTGCTAGAGGCCGGTGCATTGCCTTCGTTTACCTTGGCCGATCCGATTGGCGCACTCAAGGCCATTTCCCGCGACGAGTCCCAGCAGTGGCCAGTGGCCTTGGTCGAGGGGAAGGTGAGTTCGGCGCTGGAGATACAGACGGCCTTTATGGCGGCGGCGACGCGAGTTTTTCAGGGCCGCGACGAGGAGACCGATTGGGTGCTTGCGGCTTGGCGCGATGTGTTGGACTCCCTCGCGCGCGACCCACAAGAGCTGGTGGGACGCCTCGACTGGGTGACCAAAAAATGGCTGTTGGATGCGTTTGCCGAGTCCGAGGGGCTCGATTGGGAACGGCTGGAGGACCGCGCGTGGCTGCAAAGCCAAGACCTCGAATACCACAACATAGACCCGGCTGAGGGGCTATATCCGACGCTTGAAGCCGCTGGCCAAGTGGAGCGCGTCGTCTCCGAGGAGGAGGTGGGTTGGGCGTTGGTCAATCCGCCGGAGGACACGCGGGCTTACTTCCGCGGCAAGATGTTGCAGAAATTTGCTGCCGCAGTGCGCTCGCTCAACTGGGACAGCATTGAGCTGGACCTCGACGGCCGCACCGAGGTCATCGACCTCAAGGCTTGTGTCAGTCGAGAGACAGCGGCTTATTATAATCAAGCCTTAGACGCGGCGGCGAGCGTTGAGGATTTGCTCGTTAGACTGGGTAGAAAACCAAAACCGGAGGTGGCACCATGAGCGATTTTATTGAGTACCGGGAGCGCGCGCCCCGGCCCACCAAGCCGATCGACGACAACGACGACGGGCCAGACACCGGCCCGCGCCGGCCGCGGGTCGAGCGCCCCAGCACGGACGACATCCTCAAGCGGATGCGCCGCGTAGATCCGAATCAGGCGCGCCGCTACCGCCAGCGCACCGGACAGTAGTTGCCGATGGAAAGCTGCGATTTCCTCGACTTGCTCAAGGAGCGGGGGCTTTTGCCCGCCGCCCCAGTCGCCGCTACGGAAACGTCCTTGCAGCCGGTTGAGGGCACCACGATTGTAGCGGTGCGTTGCGCCGATGGGGTGGTGGTGGCTGGCGACCGCCGCGCTACGATGGGCAACTCGGTGGTGTACGACCGCGCCGACAAAGTGCTGATCATCGACGACGAAGCGGTTATGGCCATTGCCGGCTCGCCAGGGGTGGCGTGGGACATTGCGCGGATGCTGGAAATGTCGGTGCAGTACTACCGCCGCAGCCAGCTACAAGGGCTGAGCTTGGACGGCAAGGTGCGGACGTTGTCGCGGCTGTTGCGCCAGAATTTGCCGCTGGCCATGCAGGGGATTGGCGCGGTGGTGCCGATTTTCGCGGCCTTTGACCACGTGGCCGCGGAGGGCAAAATTTTCTTTTACGACCTCTTGGGGGCTGAATTCGAGTGCGTGGATTTCTGCGCCACCGGGTCGGGCGCACACATCGTGCGCGGCGCGCTGTACTACCAAAATCGCTGGGGGCCGCAGCCACTGCGGGAAATGGCCGGGGAGCAGGCGGTCGAGCTGGTGCTCAAGATGCTGGAGACAGCCGCTGAATACGACACGGCTACCGGCGGCTTCCGCGAGGCCGCGCACATCTTTCCCCAGGTCGTGCAGGTGACGGCCGCGGGCTTGAATACCGTGCCTGAAGTGGATTTGGCCGCGTTCTACCAAAGGGCTTGAGGGGCATGTTAGAAGAACCTTATCGCTGGGTCGAGGCCATCAACAACCGCCGCGAGTACGTGGAAGACCAACTCGCGAGCGGCAGTCCGGTAGTGGGCACGATGTATGCCGATGGGGTACTGCTGCTGACGGCTACCCCAGGCCCGCGCAAGCTCTTTGAGGTGTACGACGAGATCGCCTTCGCGGCCGTGGGACACCCGGCCGACATCGAGAAGCTGCGCAAAGCTGTCATCGACATCGCGCATCTTGAAGGATTCAACCTATCGGCCAACGACGTGACCTTGCAGCGGTTGGTCAGCTTTGGCATCGGCCCGCTGATGAAGGCGGCTTTCGACGAGTTGTTTCGCTCGCCCTTTGTCGCCCGCGTGATGATGGCCGAGCTAGACCCGGATGGCGGCGGAGACGCCTTTTTTACTATTGACGCCGATGGGTCTTTTGCCCAAAGTGGTGGAGCGGCGGCCATCAGCGGCAACGCAGAGAGCGCACAGGCCATGACGGCACAACTGCAAACGGTCAGCCCAGAGCTTCCCCTCGACCAAGCCTTGGGCGCGGCGCTGGAAGTGTGGGGGTTGGGCCGGCTGACCCTCGACGCCCGCGATGGAGAGGTGCCCAGTGCGGAGGCGGTGCGCGATTTTCTCAAGGGCGGTTTGCAAGGGCTGACAGTCGAGGCCGCGGTGCTCGACCGCGAGCGCGCCGCCAAGTCGAAGTTCCGCCTGCTCAGCGCGGAACAACTAGCCGAGCCACTCGCTTCCTACTTCGAGGTCTAGTATGGAAGGTCGCATTTACGGGCTAGAAACCGAGTACGGCTGTCTGCCGCCGGCTTCGGATCCCTTTTTGAGTCCCGATTTCGTGTCGATAAAGGCCAAAGACTGCGTGTTCTACCGCGATCAATTGGGCATTGTCGATATGCACTATCGGGGCCGCGACGAGCCGCCCGGCAACGGCGGATTTCTCTTCAACGGCGGGCGCTTGTACATCGACATGGGCCACGTCGAATACGCCACTCCAGAATGCACCGGGATTTTTGATTTGGTGGCTGCCGACCGGGCGGGCGAGCGGTTGGTGCAGCGCGCGCTAGATCAGCTTGGCTTGGCCGATAGCGCGGCCTTTTTCAAGAACAATATCGACCACTACACAGGGGCTACGTTTGGCTGCCACGAAAACTATCTCGTGCGGCGGGAGGTGCCGTTTTCGCAAGTGCTGCTGCCGACCATGCTGCCCTTTTTCGTCACCCGCCAGATATTCGCCGGTGCTGGTCGCGTGGGTTGCCACACGGATATTTTCGAGTACGGCAATGCCGAGGACGAAGGCGTTGGATTCCAACTGTCGCAGCGGGCCGACCACATCGTCACCGAGATCTACCAGTGGATTCAGTTCAGCCGCGCGATCATCAACACGCGCGACGAACCGCTAGCCGACTGGGGGCTATACCGCCGCTTGCACCTGTTGGTAGGCGACTCGAATATGATGGAGTACGCCACGGCCCTGAAGGTGGGGACCACGGCCTTGGTATTGCAGCTTTTGGAAGAGCAAGAGCGCGTGATCTGCGACGACATCAAGCTCCTCGACCCGGTGCAGGCCATCCGCGACATTTCGCGCGACATGACCTATCGCTGGGAAGTGCAGCTAGAGGACGGTCGCTACACTACGGCTACGGAGATCCAGCGCGCGTATCTCGACTTAGCCGAGCGCCATTTGCGCGGCCGGGACGAAGAGGGCGATTGGGTGTTGGACGAGTGGCGCTTTGTCATCGACGCCTTAGAGCACGATCCTGGGTGCTTGGTCGATCGCGTCGATTGGGTGGCTAAGAAGTGGCTGTTGGAATACTTCATGCGGGAAGAGGGATTGGACTGGCAGGATACTTGGATCCAAAGTTTGGATTTGGAATACCACAATCTCAACGCGGCGCGGAGTCTCTATTTTGATCTGTACGAGCGCGGGATGGTTAAGCGAGTAGTAAGCGACGAGCAGATCAACCAAGCCATTACGCATCCCCCGGTTGATACCCGCGCCTGCGCTCGTTCCCATGTGATGAGATCGCTGACTGACCAGAAGACGCGCTACCAAATCGATTGGGATTCCATTTGCGTGGGCGACGATAAATTCCTCAGCCTCGACGACCCTTTTCTCACCTATGGCCGCGAAGCCGAAGTCTTCATCCGCGAATGCCGGCAGATGCCGATTGATAAGTTTTGATGTATGCCGCTGGGCTGGCGCTGACGTATTTTCCATACAAAAGATGAATATTCTCATTCAAGGGACACAGCAGAACATCATGTCCCTATGGAATGAACCTTGAGTTTGTAGAGGAAGAACGCATGAGTGCTGTTAGTTACTTTGGCACATTGCGGAAAGCATTGTGTGCCGATTTGGATTTTCACGGTACAGACGGCAAGTATGCCTCGCATGGTTGGCATCCGTTCCCCGCCAAGTTTCCGCCGCAATTGCCCCAATTTTTCATTGAGCATCTTTCGGATGTGGAAGATGTAGTTTTCGATCCGATGCTTGGTTCGGGGACGACGCTGGTGGAAGCTGTGCGACTGGGACGTCGCGTGATAGGTTGCGATATCGATCCGTTGGCACGAATGATTGCGGCGGCCAAGCTGACACCTATGAAAGCGGCAAAAACTCTGCAAGCCGGATATCGAATTATCGACGCGGCAAAGCGCGATTATTGGCAAAACCGTGACGATCTAGAAAGGGAGCTAAATCTGCGTTTCGATGAGAAAACTAGTGAGTTTATCAACTACTGGTTTCTGCCCCAGCAGCAGTTGGAGTTGATCGCGCTTTTGAAGAACATTGAATCCCTGCCCGAGTATTCGGAGGACTCTGATATATCGCAGAGTCAGGAAAGGATACGAGATTTTCTTAAGATAGTTTTTTCTTCGACGATCATCGCCAAATCCGGGGGGGTTTCGCTCGCTCGCGATCTGGCGCATACGCGTCCCCACAGGGACACCGAGAAGAATCCGAATTCGGCGTTTGTCGAATTTGCTAAGCGTTTAGAACGCAATCTCATTGCGTACGATAGGAGCCGTTTGAAATCCCGGACAATGGACACGCCTTTTCAGATTCGAGCGGCTAGCGCAGAAAAGACCGGATTGGCAAATGCAAGCGTTGACTTGATTGTGACGTCGCCGCCTTACGCCAATAATGCGATTGACTATATGCGGGCGCACAAGTTTTCGCTAGTGTGGTTTGGTTGGAAGATAGACGATCTCACCAAGATTCGCGCCCGGTACTTGGGACACGATGCCGCATCCGGCGAGGAGTACGATCATTTGCCAGAACAATGTAAAAAAACGCTGGCAAGACTGACTGAACTCGACTCGAAAAAAGCGATGGCCTTGCGCCGATATTTCGGCGAGATGTCTGCCGTGATCGCAGAGATGCAGCGGGTTTTAAAAAAAGGCAAGGCGGCCGTGATTGTCGTCGGTACCTCGCATCTACGCGGTATGGATGTCGAGACGCAAAGGGGGCTCGCTGCCATTGGAGAAAAAGTCGGTTTTGACTTGGCAGGAATCGGTGTCCGCCGCTTGGATCGAGACAAGCGTATGATGCCAGCGCGCTGGGGCAATAAGCGACACTCACAGATTGAGGAACGGATGCACGAAGAGTACGTGATTGGATTGGTGAAACCGTAATGACGGGAAAAATCGAAGATCTGAGACGTGCATATCACCGCCAGATTTGCGACGAGGTATTGCGCCAAGACGAATCCGGTATTCCGAACAATGCCGATAAAGGGGGGAGCGCGGCAAGTGTCAGAATCGGCAGGAAAATTATTGAACTTATCGGTTTTCAGGTAGAAACCGGAAAACTGGCCGGACAAACGGCAGGCCACCTATTCGAGGCGGCCACTAAGGATTTTTTGCGCGACGCATTTGGATTGCTAGCTCATCTGCGTCCAGGTGAATGGGAATTCTCGCTAGGCGGTAAGATAGGCAATTTCGAGCAATACCAGCATTTGTCCGATGTATCGCGAGTAGTCGAAGAGAACAAGGAACTACTGATTGTCTTCGGGGATTACATCGTTAAGCCCGATATTGTGGTTTGCCGGAAGCCGGTCGCCGACGAGATGATCAGTGAAGACGACGTACTGTTGGGCAATGGTGAAACAGCCACGCATACGCCTTTGCGTAGTGCGAATTCGCAAGTGGACATTTTGCACGCCAGCGTTTCGTGCAAATGGACGATGCGCAGCGACCGCTCGCAAAATGCACGGACTGAAGGATTGAACTTGGTGCGCAATCGCAAGGGCAGGACGCCACACATCGTCGTCGTTGTTGGTGAACCATTACCGAGTAGAATCTCGTCGCTGGCCTATGGCACTGGAGATATAGACTGCATTTATCATTTTGCGTTGCGCGAATTGATAGAAGCCGTTGCGGATAACGACTCAGAGTCCGATATATTGGATACGCTAGTCTCCGGCAGACGCTTGCGCGATATCAGCGATCTGCCGTTTGATTTGGCGATTTGAGCATCCCTCGTGCCGCAGCGATTGTTCCTTTTCCTCCTTTTTTTTCTCCCATCCCAAGCTCTAGCGGCCCAGTTTGCCTGCGCGGCGTTGGAGTCATCGGCGCAGCAGGTTGTGCAGACGCCGGAGCACCTGAGTGCATTAGTTATCTTCGCGCAGTTCCAAGATGAGGGTGCTCCTACTACTGCGCCCTCATGGGCGAACGGCCTTTTCGACGACGAGTTGCCCGGCAGTTTTGCCCACTTCTACCGCGAGATGTCGGGCGGGCGGATTCACGTCGATGGTCAGGTGCTGCCTCGGCGCTATCGCTCGCTCGCTGCCGCAGATACCTACTTGGCCGACACTATAGGGGCTAGGGGCCAGTTTGGCCGCTTCAATCTGGAGATCCTCACAGCAGCCGACGCGGACGCCGATTTTGGCCACTTTGACAACGACGGCCCCGACGGAGTGCCCAACTCAGGTGACGACGACGGGTACGTCGATATCGTCTTTATCAACTTGCATACTGCTCCCCGCGATTTCTTCATCAGCGCGGCCACTGGCATCGCCAGTCTGGGGCTAGACACCGATTACATTAGCGGCGATCCGGCGGCCGGCGGTGGCTTTGTGCGGGTGCGGAGTCGCTTCACGGGTTTCGGCGGTACCACGCAGCGGGGCCACACTTTCAGCATTACGGCCGCGACGATGTGCCACGAGTTTGCGCACGTGTTGGGATTGCCCGATCTCTTCGATCAGACATCGTTGACCGTGGCCGAGTTGGAGCCTGAGGACGATTCCGCGGGTATTGGCAATTGGGGGATCATGGGTTGGGGGACGCTCGGTTGGGGCGCAGGAGATGGGCCCAATGCCTTTTCGGCGTGGTCGCTAGCCACGCTCGGTTGGGTGGAGGTAGTGGAAGTGGAAGGGAGCGTCGCAGGGCTGGAGATAGGGGAGATCTTCAGTGACCGCAAGGCATACAAAATTCCCCTGACCCAAGACGAGTACTTCCTGCTGGAACACCGGCGCGCTGATGGCTCGTACTACAACCGCAATATCCCACAAGACGGCCTACTCATCTGGCACATAGACGAGCAGGCCGACAACGACGAAGAACGCCACAAACAGGTCGATTTAGTCTGCGCTGATGGGCTTTTTACCCCCAACGGCGACCCCGATGTAGTGGAAGGACGGGACCATCTCGACTTTTGGGCGCGGGACACAGCGTATTCTTCAGCCCACAACGGCAACAAAGGCGACGCGACCGATCCTTTTGACGGCGTGCGCTTCCGCCGCTTCGCTTGGGACACGAACCCGGCCTTCAGTGGCCACACGGGCTTTGCGCGGAACTTGCCGTTGGGCGTGGCCATCGACAACATCCGCCCGCAAGGCACATCTATGGTCGTCGATGTGGTGCGGCAGCAACGCCCCGGGCACATTGTCGGCGACGCGACGTGGACGGGGCGGGTGGATTTGGATGGGGATGTGGTGGTGGTGCCGGGTGCCACGCTGACCATTGACGCTGGTGCGGAGGTCCGCTTTGCCCGCGGGGATGCGCAGGGCACGGGATTTGATCCAGACCGCAGCGAGCTGATTGTCTATGGCGAGCTCAAAATCGGCGAGGGCGCATCGTTTGCGTCGAGTGCGCCGCGCACCGGCCCCTTGGATTGGTCGGGCATTTACCTGCTCGACGGCCAAGCGGTCGATCCGGCGGCGGTCGCCATTGAACACGCCCATCGCGGGGTCGTTGGTTTCCGCCTGCCGCCGGGGCGGACGCAGTGGCTAGACGAGCAGGCCGTGTACGCGGATTTGGTGGTGCCGGCTGGGTCCGAACTGCACATCGGTCCGAGCAGCGTGTCTTTTGCCCGCTCTGATCTCAGTCGGCGCGGCGTATCTCCGGACTTCGCCGAGCTGATCGTGGAAGGCGCATTGACGATTGAGGGGATGGCCGGAAAGCGGGCGCAGCTAACCACCGATCCCGGCCCGGACAACGACGGCTTGTGGTATGGCATTCACGTGTTGCCGGGTGCTCAAGTCGAGGTGCAGCACGCCGAGCTAACGCGCACGGCTTTTGCCTTTAGCGGCGAGATTGACGAGGCAACGAGCTTGCGCATTGCCGACTCTGTGGTGCGCGAAAGCGGCGGCAATGGCCTGTTGCTGAGGCTCAATGGCCGAGCACAGGTAGATCGCAGCGAATTTACCACCATTGCCGGCCCGGCCGTGCTCGTGGCCGGTACCGGGCAACTCGCGTTGCGCAACGCCACCATTGAAGGCAACGGCCAAGAGGGGATCCTGCTCTACAACACATCCTTAGAGGCCATCCGCGTCGCTGTAATTGACAATGGCCGTCTCGATCCGGACGACCCGCGGGCTGGGGTGCGGGCCATCGGAGGTCGCGGCCAGCGCATTGAGATGTGGGAGTCGCAGATTGAGCAAAACACTGGGCACGGCATGGATTTGGAAGAGTGGCTAGGGGAGGTGGAATTGCACAACAGCCGCCTCGTCGCCAATCAAGGCGATGGTCTGCGGGCTAGGGGCGCGGCGCGCTTGGTCCTTGCGCAGGTGCTAGTCGAGCGCAACTTGCGCGCTGGTGCCGAAATCTCCGGGTCGCTAGTGGAGATATGGAACTCGACGTTTAGGGCGCATGTTGCCGCGGGGTTGCGCTTGGGGCCGGGGACGAGAGGGGTGATTGAGATGGGCTCGTTTGTCGGGGGTCGGGGTTTGGAACTAACGGGCGTGGAGTCACTGGAGATTCGCGGCAGCGAGTTTATCCGCGGTACGCCAGCTATTCAATCTGTGGATTCTGCGCCGCACGTTTTTGGCAATCGCTTTGCGGACAATGCCGTGGCCATCCGGGTCGAAGGGCCACAGGTGCCGACGGCGATTCGCGGCAACACTTTTGCCAACAATACCACGGCCATTGAGAATTTGAGCGCCGAGGAGTTAAAAGCCCAAGACAACTACTGGAGCGGGGCTGACAGCGCAGCTATTGCCGCGCAGATCGAGGGTGCGGTGGCGTGGGTGCCGTTTCTTACGGAGGAAGGAGCATCTAAGGCGATGGCGCTGCCCGCTGACTTTGCCTTGCATCCGGCCTATCCCAACCCCTTCAACGCCGAGGTCGCGCTGTCGTTTGAGCTGCCGCAGGCGGCGGCGGTCGCGCTGGTGCTCTACGATGCGTTGGGACGGCCCGTGCGCCACCTTGTAGAAGGGCCATTAGCGGCTGGCCGCTACCGATTCGTCTGGGATGGACGCGACCGAGATGGGCGCGTGGTGGCCTCGGGGATTTACTTCTATCGCTTGGTGGCGGATTCGTTTGTCGCGGTGGGGCGCTTGGCGTTGGTGCGTTGAGAGGCGTGCGTTTGCCAAGCGGGTACGTGCGCCGTTAGCAAGGCTTTGAAGAGCTTGCCGTGGTTGGGCACGCGCAGGTGCAGCAGTTCGTGGACAATGACGAAGTCTTGGAAGCCTGAGTCCTGATCGGCGAGGTCAGCGGCAAGGGTGACGATACCTGAGGTCGAACACGAGCCCCACTTGCGCGTCATGTGCTGCACGCGCACCTGCCGTGGCTGGACGTTCAGCCGCTGCGCCCAAGATGCGACGCGCTCGCGCATGACCTCTCGCCGTTCGTCTTCGGCGAGCTCAGTCGAGTCGTCAGCCGTCCGCATCAATGCTTGCTCCCAAAATGCCGAGGATGCGCTCTACGACGCGGCTCCGTTCGTCCCTTTGCAGTCGCAGCAGCGGGACATAGAGGGCCGTGCGCAGCCGTCGTTGCTCATCGGCGTTGACAGGCGCGTTGGGGAAACGGTCGAGAAGCATTTCCGCTCGTTGTGCCAACTCCAAGGTGTTGATGCCAGCGATCTTCAGCTTGTCGTCGTCCTTCAACGCCCAATGAACGGCGAATGCGCACGACGATAGCCCGCTATCCCGTTCGGCCCGGATGGCAGCATCCTTCTCCGCGGCGAGAGATGCTAACCGATCCATGGCCGCCAGCGCAGTCGTCTTGCGATTTTCTAGTTCCTTCAGGATGCTTTCGGCGCGCTCCTTTAAGGGCAGCAGTACGGACTCTTTGTCTGGGTTGCTCTCGATTTCCTGCCGGAGGCCGCGCACGAGGTTGAACACTTTGGCCGCGTCCGAGCCTGACTCGCTTCGCAGGGCTTTAAGGGTGGATACGTCAAACGTCGCGGTCTTCGTCAAACGGCCCAGCCCTTCTTGAGTAGCATTCTCTTGTACCAGAAACCGCGTTTTGTTAGCCAAGTCCGCCGTGTAGTTGGTACCGCTGGTATAAGCGTTGCGCACGGTCTCGTAGAGTCGCGCCAGCCGCCTGAAGGTTTCGATGTGGTCGCGCAACGCTGGCGAAGGCGACAGGATCTCCCAAAGTGCCTCAATCTCCTTATAGGCTTCAAAGAACTCCTTGCGCTGCTCTGGTTCTAGAAAACGCCCATAGACGAGCTTCTCCAGTCGTTCATCTGCGCCACCGTTTTCCCCATCGGCGAGGTAAGTAGATTCCGCTTGTTTGAGCTTGTAGAGCAAGTCGCTTAGCAGGAGATTGAGGTCTTCAATTGCGCCGCTGACGTCGGACGAGTCGAACTGCAACGCCTTTTTTAGTTCGCGCAGCACGCCGACAAAATCGACCACGAGGCCGATCCGTTTTTGCGGGCCGTAAGGGCGGTTCACGCGCGCGATGGCTTGCAAGAGCACGTGGTCGCGCATGGGTTTGTCGAGATACAGGCAGTAGAGGAGCGGCGCGTCGTAGCCTGTGAGCAGTTTGTCGGTGACGATGAGAATCTTCGGATTCGCATCCGCTTTCTTGAACATCAGGCGCGTGTCTGCCTCGCTTTCCGGCGAAAGCTGGTACTCTGCCACGATCGGGCGGTTGACGATGTCGGAGGCGTTCTCGGTATAGACTGGCACAGTCCATTCGGGCGGCAGTAGCTTGTCGAGCGCCCGCTTGTACTTGGCACAGGCTTCGCGGTTTACGCCGACGAGGAACGCCTTGTAGCCGAGCGGTTCAACGTTCTTTTGGAAATGCTCGGCGACGAACTTGGCGACTTTCTCGATGCGGTCGTCGGCAGTGAGGAAGGTGCGCAGGCCGACGGTTTGGTCGAGGACCTTGTTGAGCTCATCGACATCGGTGACGCCCTCCATCTCGGCGAGGGCGAAGAATTCTTGGTCGAGCCGCTCGGCCGGCACCGTCATCTCGCTCGGGGCCATGGTGTGGCGGATCGGCAGCGTTGTTTCGTCCTCAATCGACTCGGCGATGGAGTACTTATCGAGATAGTTCAACTCATCATCGACCCCGAATATCTTGAAGGTGCCTTCTCCGTACGCAGTTTGGTCAATTGGCGTGCCGGTGAAGCCGATGATCGTTGCGTTGGGCACGGCCGCCATCAGATAGGTGCCCAGTTCCTTGGCGACTGAGCGGTGCGCCTCGTCGATGAATACGTACACGTTGTCGCGGGTATTGGCGTCTTTCTCCAGCCCCTCGAACTTGTGGATCATGGACAGGATTAGGCCGCGCTTGTCGGTTTTGAGCATATCCCGCAGTTCGGCCTTGGAGTCTGCACGCCATACTGCGATGTCCTGCTGCTGCATCTCGCCGAGCAGGCGTTCGACCCAGCCCTTGAGTTGTCCTTCGAGTTCCGTCCGGTCCACGACCACGACCACCGTCGGCGTGTGGAATTCATCCTTGCGTTCCAAGATCAGACGAGCGGCCGTGAGCAAGGTGAAGGTTTTGCCGGAGCCTTGGGTGTGCCAGATGAGTCCGCGCCGTTTCGCTGGCTCGGCACAGCGCTCGACGATGCGGTCCACGGCTCGGCGCTGGTGCTGGCGCAGCACGGACTTCCGTGTCTCGCCGTCTTCGACGTAGAACAGGATCCAATCGCGTAGGGTGCGCAGGAAGTCGGTTGGCTCGAAGAACGACTGGACGGCGAAGCGGTAGTTTTCCTCTGGCCGCTCCTTCCAACGCGCCATGTACCGGCGTGCTATGTTCCAAGTGACGCCATACCAATAGTCGAGGAGGTGGGTAACGTTGAAGAGCTGCGCCGCTCCCATCAGTTCCGGTGTCTCCTTCTCGTAGCGTAGTAACTGGGTGACGCCCCGCTCGATGGCGTCGGCGTCTTTTGGGTGCTTATGCTCGACGATGGCGACTGGCACGCCGTTGACGACGAACATTACGTCGGCGCGGTTGCCCTTGCGCGCTGGTGGCTTGAGCTTCCATTCCCAAGTGACGTGGAAGATATTGGTGCTGGGCGCAGCGAAGTCGATGAACTGGACGGGGCGGGATCGTTGTTCGGCCTCGTCGTACCATTGCCGCTCCCCGCGCAGCCAAGCGAGCATTTCGCGGTTGCCCTCAATCGTCGGTGAGATCGCTTCGAGTCGTTCGACGACGGCGCGGATGGAATCGTCTGTCATCCAGGGATTGAATCGCCCGAGTGCTCCTTCAAGCTCATCGCGGAATAGCATCCCGGCTTCGCCTCCGCGTTTGTGCAGGGCGTCTTGTGGAGTGAGTGGCGTCCAGCCGATTTCGGCCGCGTGGTGGACCATGGGGAACTGGACGGTGGTGGCTTCGGTGATGTTAAAGGTGGTCACAAACGGCTCTCCATTTGCCAAGCCTCTCGATTAGCTATATTTTTAGCTAACTTCATTCTCAAGGAGTTGGCGATGATAACAGTGAATGTCCATGAAGCGAAGACCAACCTGTCGCGCTTGCTTGCCAAAGTCGAGGCCGGGGAGGAGGTCGTCATCGCCCGCAGCGGCACGCCGGTGGCCCAGATAGTAAGCGTCCAAAAGCAGGGCAAGCGGGAATTCGGCTCCATGAAGGGCCGGATAAAACTCGACGACCCTTTCTTTGACCCGCTGCCAGAAGAGGAATTGGCAGCTTGGGAGGGTAATTGAGCGTTGCGACTACTGCTCGACACCCATGCGTTCTTTTGGTGGCTTTCCGGGAGCAATCGCCTGTCGCTACCTGCCCGGCAGGCGATTGGGGATGAGGACAACGAAGTAATAGTCAGCGCGGCGTCGGCTTGGGAAATCGCCACCAAACATCGGATCGGCAAACTCCCGGACGCGGAGGCATTGGCCCTCGACATTCCCGGGGCAATAGCTGGACAGAACTTTGAGGAACTGCCAATCACTGTAGAGCACGCCGTGCGCGCTGGGGCCTTGCCGGGTCCGCACCGCGACCCCTTCGACAGAATGCTCATCGCCCAAGCATTGTCCGGCAATTTGGTCCTCGTTTCTATTGAACCGCTCTTCGATAGTTATGGCGTTCGCCGCCTTTGGTGATCGTGGCCAGAGCGGATCATCGTACACTTTTGGATAGGCTGGCCTGACGCGAATGAGACATAATCGCACCCCTTAAGACCCCCTTAAGACCCCCTTAAGACCCCCTTTATTGTCCCCTCACGCTTTTCCTCCGAGCAGCCGATCTCCTCGGCATGGCGCAGGCGACGACAGATCGCAGTCGCGCTTCGTTTTGTACTATTGTTATGATAGACATTTAGCCGTATGATATTTTTGTCGGGCGTAGCTCGATACTCAAAGGTTCCCCCCTGATGACAAGAGTGCCAAGGGTGCTCTCTCCGGCAACGGAGTAGTCGGGGGGGTCGCTTTTTGGGGACAATGTGTGCTTTGTCCCAAATCCAGATAGATGCATGGACAGTATCCACGAATAAGCCAGAATAAGCCAACTTGTGGTCCCACAGGCGTTTCCAACGCGCATCGGCCAGACCTTGACATGCGCCCGACCTGAAGAGTACATTTTTCATCAGTTTAAAGTCCTCTCCTGACGACGGCATCCCCTTAGGATGCCCCCGGGTGGTCAGGAGGGGCGGTCGGGTGTGATTTATCCAGCCCGATGTCAAAAGGTTCCCCCCCGATGACAAGCGCTCCAGGTGAGAACTCTCCGGCAACGGAGTAGTCGGGGGGGTCATTTTTTCTTTAACATACGGCGTGTCGCCTTGCGGAGCATTTGATGCTCGCTCGCCAAGCTCGGCCGGATGCGATCAAAATGAGTCGTGTCCCCCTGTTCCCACTTCCTGAATACAGCCCAACAGCAATAATCCGCCACCTGTAGTCCGAAGTGCGAGCGGGAGCTATGGTGCATGATGCGATACTTTTTTGTCTTTGGTAACATCTTCGTCAACGCTCGCTTCACCGCTTTGGCAATGACGTGCCGCCTATTGTGCAGCGGAATGGAATCTGTAATGACGATGATTTCCTTGGCATCCGTGGTCAATTCTTTGGACAGGATATGCTTCAACAGGTAGCCCAGCATTCTCGGATAGAAATACGTGTCTCGCCGTAAGTTAGCACTGACCGTTGATTTCTCCGTCACCAGACAGTCCATGCGCATGTCATTGAGATGAGCGGCTATCAGATCGAATACCCGATTACGGACCGCCCTGCGGTCGTGAGCGCAATGGAAGTACTCGATATTTCGTCCGGCTTCAAGAAGGTCATGCTTGTACGAGTCAAGCGTCCGCAACGCCGGAAACGGTCGCCGCATGCTGACTCCGGTCAGGACGAAGTAGCGGGAACCACTTGCACTGAAGTCGAAGTTTCCAGACTCGTCGAGAAAGATGTAGGCGCAGCGGGTCATTCAGTCATGTCCGATCATATTGCACTTCTGCGGTAGCCAGAACGTCTTGCCGGAAATAGGGGCTCAGATCCTCGGGTGTTCGCAGATCCACTTTGCGTCCTGTGAACAGTTCAGATAATTCCAGTTCCATGCCAGCGATACGAGTTTCAGCTATTGGAAGAAAGATTCTCACCAGTTCTGATTCTTCGCAGAATCTCCCTTTTTGCTGCATTCACCGCATAGTACCTATCACCCCCCTTTACTGTAGCGATAACTCGACCCTGTGATCGGTAGGGACGATCTTCTATATTTGAAGGACAACGTTCGCAGATGAAGTTTGTTTCTGTAAAATCTTCGCTGTAAACCAATTGTGCATCACAGGTTGGGCAGAAACACCAAAGATTTGAGATCTCGTTACCATTCCACGACCAACGCCATTTCGCTCCGTACAGCATATCTCCAGTATAGTTCCTATGTGCGGGTTCATTCTGGGGTCGCAGAACCACACAGAGCAAGACAAGACCAACGACAAGACCAACAAGCGTAAATAATCCGGTAATAAGAAGGACCCAACCCGGCACCGAATAGTTGGAGACCAGTGCAGCCCAAACCCAAATAACGCCCGCCCAAACCCGTGACATCATTTCTACAAAGAAACCGCGCAATGATGGGATGGCGGACAGGATCAGCCCTCCAACTACTGTTGCTATAATTCCGTTTCTCACGGGATGTGAATGCTTATCTGCCATCAGTTCTATTCAATCTAGCGACGAATCTTGGGCCAATTGTAGCCCCGACAGATTGAGGTCGGCGACGCAAATTTCACCTGTCATCAGCTTATGCAGCAGCGCCTTAAACAAATCGTCGAGCACTGCGCGCTTTCGGCGATGCAGATCAATCTTGCGGTCAATGGCGTCGAGGATAGCGGAGATTTCGCGTTGCTCGTCGATATTCGTAGTCGCTACAACCTCAATCTGTTCAAATGCGCCCTTGCTTAGAATCGGGACCGGACTTCGCGAAGCGTGTTTCCGAACATGATCGGCCCAAAACGTTAATAAATAAAAGGTGAACAGTGGATCGAACCTGTCGTTTGGCAGAACTGAGTTGATTTGCTGATTGGTTGCACAGATCGGAAATATCGTGTACCCAACCTTGCCGATAGTCGATCCAATACAGACGAAGCAAGAGGTTCCTTCTGTTATTGGTCGCGAATACTTTAGTCCTTGGTCGGTGAGAAACTTCTCGGTTTTCTCGATCCTGAAGCCATACTCAATGTCGCCAGGCGCAATGAACGGAACTTCTCCCTCAGTGTAGTTTGCCGAATCTTTAGTCGGTGGTGTATTACCTGTCACGATTTTCCCAAGCGCCGATATAGGTAATCGCTGCCAACTCTCCGGCACCGGCCCAATCTCAGTTTCTTTCTGCGCCTCACCCCTGAGTCCGCGAGTGAATAGCTCCCGCATCGCGGCACGTTTCAAATCCTGTGCAAGCGTGACGCTCTGATGATGTGTCTTGATGGCTTCCCGAACCCGCGAAAGCGCGTCAACTATCGCTAGCTGCTCGTCAATTTTTGGCTGCGGCACCTCAAGCCCTGCCAATCGATTACGCGACAGGTTTGGGATCGTCGTCTTATTGCCCGCACCCTCGAATATGCCGAGTTGAGTAAAGGCGGATTGCAGGAAGTACACGTAGAAGCGCGGCTCGACCTCCTCGACAATGGGCCGTAGCCGATGCAAGTGGTTCTGAAACGACATAGTTTCGACTTCGCCGTTCCAGATCGCAGCCCGCCCGATCTCGCCACCTTCGCACACAAGCAGGTCGCCCCGACGCAACAGCTTGGCAGGCAGTTGGTGGCTTGGAATCGCCATATCATCTACAGACGACAGGTCAATTTCATCCCAGAGGACATTCGATGTCCGAAGGAATGGAGTCTTGTCGGCACCATTCCGAGCGGCGGCGGACATTGTCTTGCCCGCGCCGATCTCGAACATCTCCCCGAGGGGACGCCACGCCCACGCTTCATTCATCGCAAACCTGCCATTCCCTTGAGCCGCACGGCCGGCAGCCTCTTTAGCCGCTGATTCACCGGATCCACTTCTATGCCGACGGATTCCAGCGCCGTCACGCCCAGCAGCGGCTCTGCGTCAGCGTCGCCGAAGACGACCGTCCCGCCGACGAACTCGCCCATGAACTCGATCTTGGCAACGGCGACGTCCACTGCGATCTCGCTGCCATCGGCCAGTTCATACACGCGCTTCCCCTCGGGCTCCAAGCCGATAGCCTCCAGATGCGGTCTGGGCACAAGGGAATCTGTAGCTCCTGTATCGACCAAAAATAGTCCCTCCCAGTACCTGTCCGAGTCAGCAGGGTTCGTGATCCTGACTGTTACGTGTGTCGCTCCCATTTTCTTGCCTCCTTATGCCATTGAGTGTGCGCTTACTGCAATCGGGCCAACATTTGAGCCATTGACGCTTCAATCTCGCGGGCCTCTTCATCGAGGCGCTGCATTTCGGCAATGATTTCCTTAATCGGACGCTGAGACACTGCATCCGTCTGCCCCACCCACCGGCTCGGACTCAGGTTATAGTCCGCCTCCTCTGCCTGCTCTCGCGTAATCACCGCAACCTCCCCCTCCACCGGCTCCCCCTTCCCAAACGCCGTCGCAACCAGCCGAATGTCCTCCGCCGGGATAAAATTCTTGGGCCGTCCCTTGCCCACGCGCTTGCTGGCGTTGAGCAGCACGATCTTGTCCTTGCGTGCTTCGGGCTTGCGCTTCGACAGCACCACGATCACGCCAGCGGCGCTGGTGTTGTAGAACAGGTTATCCGGCAGCAGGATCACGCCGTCGATCAGGTCTCGGTCAACAAACCACTTGCGGATGTTGCGCTCCCGGTCCTCGTGCTTGGCACCCGAGCCGCGCGTCACCGCGCCAGTGTCGAGCACTACCGCCGCCCGCCCGCGCTCGTTCAGACAGGAGAGGGTGTGCTGGAGCCAAGCCCAATCGCCCTTGCCGGTGGTCGCGCCGCCTTGGGTGCGGAAGCGGTCGAATGGGTCGTTGGCGAAGAGTTCCGGGCTGAACGGCTGATTCCACATAGGATTGGCGACCACGATGTCGTGGGTGGCGATCTGGCCGGTCGCGGTCTTGAACTTGGGGTTAATCATGGTGTCGCCGCGCTCGATTTCCACCTCCATGTCGTGGATAATCCCATTCATGCGGGCGACGGCGTAGCTCTCGGCTTGCAGTTCTTGGCCGTAGAGCTTGAGCGGCACGCGGCTGATGGGGTCGAGTTCGCGGGCGACGAGTTGGAGCTTGACGAGCAAGCCAGCCGAGCCGCAGGCGTAGTCGTGGCAATCCTCGCCGGGCCTTGGGCGCATGATGTGCGCCATGAGGAAACCGACCTCGGTGGGGGTAAAGAACTCACCGGCGCTTTGGCCGGAACCTTCGGCGAACTTGCGCAGCAGATACTCGTAGGCGCGGCCGAGGAAGTCTGGCTGCACATCGGCGAGGCCGAGCCGGTAGCGGGGATCAGAAAAGGTCTCGATGACTGCGGCGAGCTTGGCCGGGTTGATGTCGCGCTCGCCATTGCGCTCGGCGGCGAAATCGACAAAGTCGATGACGCCCGCAAGCGAGGGATTCTGCCGTGCGACCGCCCGCACCGCCTTGGTCAGATGCTCGCCGATGTCCCTCGGCTGCGTGCTGCGCCCTTGGTCGTCGGTCGGCCACTCGTAACTTTCGCGACCGCTGATGATGCCCCAGCGCGCTTCCGGGGGCAGGTAAAAGCGCAGCAGCGCGTGGTCGCTCTCGGCGATTTCCAGCGCGATGTCTCGTTCGCCGTATTCCTCGACTAGCCGTTCGATCTCGTCGTCGAACACATCGGACAGCCGCTTGAGGAAGAGGAGCGGCAGCAAGTAGTCCTTGAATTTTGCCGCATCTTTCTCGCCGCGGATAGAGCAGGCCGCGTCCCAGAGCATCTGCTCCATGGGCTTGGTGGAAGGCACAGCCGCACGGCCTTTGACTTTCCGCCGCTGGGTCACGCGCACGGCTGCTTCGGTTGGCTCGGCCGCGTCAACGCCCGCTTCGACAGCGAGTGCGGCGATGGCCTCTTGCGCGGCCTTTTGAGGCTTGATTGCGCCGCCCTCCCAGCGATTGATACTGGCGAAGGACACGCCGAGCCGCTCGGCGAGCTGCTCTTGGGTGAGATCGAGGCGGGCGCGGATGGTGCGCAATAGGGCTGGGATGGCGTGTAATTCTGTTATATTTGTCATAAAATGCAATATAGCAGAATCGCCGATTGCCGTCAAGGGCAGCTCATGAGCCTAGCGTCGGCTATCGAACTTTTTGTAGTATATTCGGACGTATCTTCTGAATTTACCACAATTTAGAATGTGGATTCAGCGGCCCTAGTTCGGTGTTGACGAGCGCGAGCTTCTCGTTATTGCACCGTTTTATATCCCCAACTGCTTGCGCAGCAATTCTTGCACGAGCTGCGGGTTGGCCTTCCCCCGCGTCGCCCGCATCACTTGACCCATCAAAAATTGCACGGTGTTGTGGTTGCCGCCCTTGATTTTTTCGACGGCGTCGGGATGCGCGGCGATCACTTCGGCTACTGCTTGGTCGAGTTCGCCGCTGTCGGAGATTTGCCCGAGGCCGCGCGCGGCGACAATCTCGGCAGGCGAGCCGCCCTGTTCCCACAGTTGGCCAAAGACTTCGCGGGCCGCGTTTTGGTTGATCGTGCCCTTTTTGACTAAGGCGAGCAACTCGACGAGCGCGGCTGGCTGGACCTCGACGTCTTCAATCGACCGGCCCTCGGCGTTGAGGCGGCGAAAAATTTCCCCGGTGATCCAGTTGCCCACTTGCTTGGGATCTGCGCCTTGTACTTGTGCAGCCTCTTCGAAATACGCGGCCACGGCATGATCCTCGACCAAAGCGGTGACTTCTTGGGGGTTGAGTCCGTAGGTGTCAGCAAAGCGCGCGGCCTTGGCGTCGGGCAGCTCGGGTAAGCTGGCGTGGACTCTGGCGATCCACTCGTCGTCTAACTCCGCGACGAGCAGGTCTGGCTCCGGGAAGTAGCGGTAATCGTCCGAGGTCTCTTTACTGCGCTGCGGGCGGGTGATATTGGCGCGTTCGTCCCAGCCCATGGTCTCTTGACGGACGTGGCCGCCGGCTTCGATGATCTGTTGCTGGCGCTCGGCTTCATAGGCGATGGCGCTGCGCACGGCGCGGAAGGAATTGAGATTTTTGACCTCGACCTTGGTGCCCAATTCGCGGCTGCCCACAGGCCGGATCGAGATGTTGGCCTCGCAGCGCATGGCCCCTTTCTCCATGTCGCCAGAGGACGCGCCTAGGTAGCGGACGATTTGGCGGATTTGGGTCAGGTACGCATAGCTCTCGTCGGCCGAGCGGAGCGAGGAGTCGGTGACGATTTCCATCAGCGGCACGCCGGCGCGGTTGTAGTCGATCAGGCTGGAGCTGCCGGCGTGCTGGAGCTTGCCGGTGTCTTCTTCGAGGTGGACGCGGACGACGCCGATTTGCTTGGGGCCGCTCTCGCCGTTGATCGCGATCCAGCCGCTCTCGCACAGGGGCTGTTCGTATTGCGAGATCTGGTAGCCCTTGGGTAGATCGGGATAGACGTAGTTTTTGCGCGCAAAAACGCTGCTGGGCTTGATTTGGCAATGGAGGGCCATGCCGGTCATAACCGTCAGCTCGACGGCGCGGCCGTTGATCACGGGCAAGGCACCGGGCTGGCCGGTACACACCGGGCAGATGTGGGCGTTGGCCACCACCTGAAAGTGATCGGCTGCACAGGCGCAAAACATCTTGGAGGCGGTTTGCAACTCGACGTGGACTTCCATGCCGATGACGGTTTCGTAGTGCAAGGGATACTCCTTTGGGCGAGCTTTAGGCGAAGAGGACGTGTTGGCGGAGGAAAGCCTCGCAGGCTTGGTAGAAGGCCCGCACGGTCTCGGGTTTGCGCCAGCCGTGGCCCTCGCCTTCGTACAGGTGATAGACGTGTGGTATGTTGCGGCGGCGCAACGAGGCGACGATCTCCTCGGCTTGGGCCGGTGGCACGACTTGGTCGTCGGTTCCCTGAAAGATGGCGATTGGGTCGCGTAGCTGGTCGGCGGCATAGACCGGCGAGCGATTGCGATAGGCCGCAGCCGCTGCGGGCAGCGGGCCGATCATGGAATCGAGGTAGCGGGATTCAAATTTGTGGGTGTCTGCGGCGAGGGTGAACAGGTTGGCCACGCCGTAGAGGCAGATGCCGGCGCGGAAGAAGCCGGGCCGCGTGGTGAGCGCCCGCAAAACCGTGTAGCCACCGGCGCTACCACCCATGATGACGAGGCGCTCTGGGTCGGCGAGGCCGTTGGAGACGAGGTGCTGGGCACCGCTGATGGCGTCTGTCACGTCGAGTAGGCCCCACTGGGAGCGCAGGGCGGTCATGTAGGCGCGCCCGTGGCCGGTGCTGCCCCGATAATCCACGTCGAGGACGGCCCAGCCGCGAGTGGCAAAGTATTGGTGGCTGCCTTCAAAGCCGGTCTCTATCTGACCGGTGGGGCCGCCGTGGATGGCCACGATCAGCGGCGGCCGGCCGCGGCCGGTAAAGCGGCGGTTGGCCGGAGGATAGTACAGCCCGTGGACTTGCGTGGCGTCCTCGCTGGTCCAAGAAACTGGCTCGGGCGTGGAGAGGTCGGCTGGGGCAAGCGACTCGCTGGCGGAGCGGGCGCGGACTGCTACTTGGGTGGTAGTACCAGCGACGATGCGGGCGGGGATCGCGCTGGCCGCGGCAATGCAGGCCAAGCCCTTGCCGCGCGGGGCCGCCGCAAGCTGTTCGATGTGGGTGTAGGCGGCCAGCGCCTCGACCTTGGCGACTGCTCCACTGGCGAAATCGAGCGCGTATGCTAAGCGCTGGGAGTTTTCGCTGCGCACGAAATACAAAGTGCGGCTATCCGCGGCCCACGAGAATGCCCGCATGCCCTGTGCCCAGGCGGGAGTGGCGACGTCGTTGGCGTCCTCGTACAGGCAACGCGTGTCCCCGTTGGCGAGATCGCGGCACCAGAGGTTGCTGTAGCCGCGCTCGTCCGAGGCATAGACCAAATAGCGGCCGTCGGGTGAAAAGCAAGGCTGGGCAATGGCGGTGTCTGCGTCGCCGGCGAGCACCTCGGTTGTGCGCAGGCTGGGCAGCCCGTGCTTCGACTTGAGCTCAGCCGAAAGGCGGCTGCGCGCAAGCTGGCCCAGCACTAGGCGGGTGCCGTCCCAAGGCATCTGCGGATGGTCCCACTCGATCCAGGCCAAGCGGTCGCCTCTGGGATGCCAGGCTGGCTGCATGTAGAAGTCGGCCCCTTCCGCAAGGATTTGCGGCCAAGAGCATCCGGCGACATCGACGATGGCTAATGTGTCGCGGTCCTCGTACGTGTGGACGTATGCGAGATGACGCCCTGTTGGCGCAGGGGCAGGAGACGCGGCGTGGCCAAACTGAGGCGTGATCGGCTGGGCTGGGCCGCCGGCTAGTGGCTGGCGATAGAGGCGGCCGCCGTGTTCAGCGAAGTACGCGTAGGCGCGAGCGACGGCAAAGTCGCCGCCGCCGTAGCCGACTTGGGCACGCACCGAGAGCGCGGTGTTGAGATCGCGCGGAGCAGCGCCCGGCTGTTGGCAGACGAGCACGCCCTTTGGCCCGCGTCCCTCCAGCCAGACGAGAGTGCGGCCGTCGGTATCCCAAGCCACGTCGCGGAGGCGCGTGGAGTTAGCCAATTCGTCGGGCGAGAGGGGGCTGGGCCATGAGCCGAAGGGGCGGACTTCCATCTTAGCGCTACTCCATCAACTCGATCTTGACGTTGTCTGGGCCGTTGATGAAGACGATGCGGTTGCCATCATCGAGCGTCACTGGCCCCATCCAGATCTCGACGCCTTGCTCGGCGATGTCGGCGAGGGTTTGATCGAAGTCGGAGGAGACGAGGGCGATGTGGTCGTAGCCTTGGTAGCGCCCCAATTCCATGGAGGCAAACTCGCGGTCCGTGACGGTGATTTGCACCGCGCCGATGTGGACTGGCACCCAAGTCGCACCGCCGCGCTCAAAGGGCGGATCGCTGGTAGCGCCGAAGAGCTTTTTGTACCAGTCAACCGCGGCGTGGACGTCGACGGCTTCGTGGTGGACGTGGTTGAGGGTATAGTTGGGCATGAGAATCCTTTCTTTATGAGCGCCCGAAAGTTGGCAAAAAGGGCGCTACTGTCAAGGGAGGTGGATTTGTGTCACAGGGCGTCGGCAAGGCCCTTGAGGTAGTGCAAACTGCCAGCGGCGATAGTGCGCGGATCTGGGCTGAAATCGAACACTTCCACTGAGACGTAGCGCTGGTAGTCCAGCTCCTTGAGCGTCCGCATGACGCTGGCGAAGTCGGTGTTGCCAAAGCCGGGGCCGCGCTTGTTGGCGTCGTTGACGTGGACGTGGTAGAGGTGCTCGCCGGAGTCGCGCAAAAGCTGAGGGACGGGAATTTCCTCGGTCGAGCCGGAGCATACATCGACCATGGTTTGGAAGTGCGGGTGGTCGATCTCGGCGATCATTTTGCGCGCTTGGGCACAGGTGGTGATGATGTTCGTCTGCTCTTTGCTCAGCGATTCTATGCAGAGATAGACGCCGTGTTGCTGGGCTAACTCCAAGCTGCCTTCAAACGCCCCGCGCATGCGGTTCCAGCACTCTTGGTAATCCCACCCCTCCTGTACGTTGCGCTGCATGGGTGAGCCGATGATCATCACTTGGCCGCCGAGGTCGCCGCAGAATTGGACTAGCTCCTTGAAGTACGCGCAGGTGCGCTGGTAGATGGCTGGGTCGGGGTGGGTGATGTACAGCCCGTCGGGACTGGCCAAGAGCCAGTGCAGGCCGGCGATTTCCACGCCAGCGCGTTCGGCGGCTGCGCGGATTTGGGCGCGGCGCGACGCGGAGATGTCTGCGACGCTGTCGGCGAGGGTAAAGGGGGCGATTTCGACGGCGGCGTATCCGAGGTCGGCGGCGTAGTCGAAGACCTCTTCGATAGGCCAGTCGGTGAAGTACTCGTTACAGGTGGTGAGTTTCATGTGGGGTGCTCCTTGTGGGATTGGGCTTGAATTTATGGGGTCAATTTTCGCTTTTTGTCAGCATTGCTGCTATGTCTTCCGGCAATTTAATCTTGGTTTTCTGCTCAAAGTCGGCGATTCTTTTACTATCGATTTGAAACGAATCGACGATGTCTAGTCCCATATCCTTGGCAGTAGTCAGATCTGATTTGGCTTCTTGCCACTTTTTTAGGTGTAACCAAGCAAGACCGCGAATAGCATAGGCTTTGGCGTAATCTGATTCTAGCTCAATCGCCTTAGTAGAGTCTTGAATGGCTAGGTCGTGTTCGTCTTGGCCCTCGTAAACAAAACCGCGGAAGCAATAGGCTTCGGCCAACTTTGGATTTAGCTCAATCGCTTTGGTAAAGTCTTGGATGGCTTGATCATGCTCGCCTTGGCCACTGTAAGTAAGACCGCGGAAGTAATAGAATTGGGCGTAATCTGGTTTTAGCTCAATCGCCTTGGTAAGGTTTGCAATGGCTTGGTCGTACTCGCCTTGCTTACCATAAACATGGCCGCGGGCGTAATAGGCTTCGGCGTAATCTGGTTTTAGCTCAATCGCCTTGGTAAAATTTACGATGGCCTCCGAATACTGTCCCCGTTGGTCTGACTCGGCTCCGCGGAGGATATATTCCTCGGCATCAGGGATGGGGTAAGGAGCATCAGCACGCTGGATATAGGCAAAGCCGACAAAATCCGGGAAGAGGGATTTTTCACAGATATCGTGCAGTGCTTCCAGTTCTTTTCGTATCTGCTCCTTGCTTGCTGATGCTATGATTATCTCCTTCGATCTCAGTTTCTCCGAGGAAGGAAGACCGAAGAGGAATAGAGAGTGCTGAGCCGTTATGCGCTCGTTCAAGTGTGCTGGTTTCCAATACCAGAAGCTTGGTTTATCGGGCAGCGTCGCGAAAGTTTCTAGTGTCGGACGTTCAACTGTCTGATCTTTATCGGTCTCGCGAGTTTTGAATTCGAGGATGTCGCTTATTGATTTGTTCTCTATATCCGTATGCGTTATTTCCAAAAAGGTTTTCTCATCAGTAGTGTTGACGACAAATACTTTTCCATCCGCATCATCTGATTTTTGACAGGCGAACCACAGGGCGACAAGGGCATTGCGCGTGAAGTCAATGAGGCAGGTTGCGGCTCCGTGATGTTGGAGGTCGGCGAGTAGTTCTAGGTCGTCTAATTGCTTCTGCTCGCGCTGGTCGTAGTTCTTCAGCTTGCATTTCTTCAGCAGGTCTTCGTGGTATTCAATAAATAACCGATCAGGTATTATGTTTTGACTTAGGAGACTCGTCTTTAGACGGCGCTCCGCTGAAGACGCCAAAGGCCACTCCTCGTTTTTCTGACCTCGAAAGACTAAAGCAGAGTTGGGCCATTCAGTTTTTATCTTTGAAACTACCTGCAGATATTCTACAACGTCTTTAACTTGACGATTTTCGTTCATTCTATTTTCGCTCATCCGGTTATCTTATCCCGATTTCCAAAGGCGTATTAATCGCCGCCCGCCGTGTCAAACAGGTCGCCCTTGATGGTCTGTATCTTCGGTGGCTTGCGCATTTCGTCGGGGACAGTCGGTAGTTCGTCGGCTTGGAAGCAGTCGCTCTTGATGACGGCTTCTAGCAGCGTCTTCTGTTCGGGATAGCACTTTACTGTTTCCTCCAAAACCCAAAGCAGTTCAAGTAGCTCCGTGGTGAACTGGCTGGTCCAGCGTGTGGGGCGGATGTCGTCGAGGGGCGAGGATTTTTTGCCAGCCCCCTTCTTCATGCGGTACTTGAGATAGGACTGTACGACCTTGAGGCCGGAGACTTCGAACTCGTACACCTCGGGTGCGACGGGTGCGAATTCGCCTCCGCTGATACGAAGTGTCTGATTAGAGTCGTTATAAATAAACTCCTCGGCCATGCCGGGGATGGCCTCGACGCATTTGGCCGCACCGGGCGGAACACGACCGGGCGTCTGTTCAGTGGGGGCGAAACGCTCGCCGTAGGTGTGGAGCCACAGCAGCCGCGCCCCTGCCTTGCGAACCTTCTCAAACAGTGCCGCATCCTTTGTGATGGGTACGCACAGTTTGCGTGTTCCCAACTCTTTCTCAAACCGCGTAGTGAAGGCTGGTTGCGCCAGCACTCCGTAGAGGTAGGCGAGGAAATCTTCGGGTGTGACTTTGCGTTGGTATTCCGTGCCGAGGATTTCGAGCAAGCGAGGGGTAATGTTCGCCTGAGAGGCGTCGGCGGTTAGGTAGAGGGGAACGGTGTCCTTTGCGCCGCGGCCCGAAAAGTGATGTAGGTCGGGAATCAGCGCACAGGCGGTTGCCGCTGGTCCTCGACCTAGAGAATCTTTCAGCAGGGTCGTCAAATACACCTGCTGCTCGCTGTGGACGCGCCATAGGTCGGGGCGCGGGCGGGACATAAAGCGACCGTCCGCGATGATGTAATGGCGGTCAAAAGAGCGGTACGCATATCTTCGGACTTCGGGAAGGGGAGTGTTATTCGGTAGTTTGGAAATCGGCGTCGAGTCGCTCCGGCCTGTTAGAGCGATGCGATACGTCCCATTGACAGTACGGTCGCCTGTCTCACGGAACGCCTCGGCGCGATCATCGGCACTTAACAATCCGCGCCAACGCCGTTCCAATGTTTCAGCGTCTGGTCCAATCGGCCATGTCCGCTTGAATTGCGTTCCTGAGTGCTGCCACGGCATGAGATCGGTGAGCAATGGCCAAGCGAAGTAAGCCCCTTCACCCGCTGGGCGAAATGAAGCCTGCCAGTCATCTGGGCAA
Source organism: Candidatus Latescibacterota bacterium (assembly GCA_022819745.1). Next base: position 55,241 of record JAJEGS010000018.1, read on the forward strand.
TCCTTCCATTTCACTTTCGCAAAGCCGTCGATAGCGGCGAGCTCGGCGAGCTTCTCTGTGCGTATTCCCTCAATCCGGGCATAGCGGACTTTCGCGGGCTTATCGGTTTCCACCTCCCCCGCACGAAACGCCACAGCAATGGCCACTGGTGTCTGAATCGCAAAGACATTGCTATCTTGGCGCGTCCCGCGTCCCTCGCCACCAAGGTCGAGGATCCAAACCTCGTCGCACTGCCGACGGATATGTTCGCGCATCCCAGAGAAAGCGTCGCCGTCGAGGTAACTCGATGCGCTGATGAAGCTGACGATGCCGGGCCCTTCGGCGATGTCTTGCTCAAAGACCTTCCACAGTGCCCAGCGCCAGAAATAGACATAGAGGTTATAGAGGTTTTTGACGTGGACGCCGTGCCCGGCGTCGGTAGCAGGGTCGAGGAAATCGCGAAGAATAGTGCGCTCACTGCCGTCTCCCCAGCGGACCCAACCTCCAGTTCGGGCCTTATTGGAGTCATCAGCCTCATGTCGGTCGTAGGGAGGATTGCCTAGGCAGACGATGACAGGGACCTTGTTCTTGACTTTGAGTGCCTTAGCGTGTTGTTCGGCAATGGGTTGCAAAAATAACGGCGATTGCGGTGGTGAAGCGTGGGGACTTTCAAGCGTGTCGGTCAGATAAAGGTGTGTGCCGTCTTGGGGTAGATCGGCACCACGGTCATGGAGGGTACGGCTGACGCGCAGTTCGCTCACCGCATAAGGCCCAACTAACAGCTCAAAGCCGTACAGGTTTTTAGCCAGCGCGGTGGCTTGGCCGGCGACAGCACCCGCGCCCTGTTCCTCTTCGATCCGACCGAGGGCGTGTTCAATGACTCCGAGCAAATAGGTCCCGGTTCCGACCGCAGGATCGAGTGTGACTACGCCGGGATCAGCAAAACCCAGCGGCTTGCCGAGACGATTGACGAGCAAGTCATCAATTAGACGTACTTGGGCACGGACGACCTCCACTGGAGTATAGTAAGCCCCAGCGTCCCTGCGCAGCTTAGGATCGTACTTGGCGAGAAAGTTTTCATAGAAATAGAGCCACGGATCTTCGGGGCCGGAGAGTGTGGCGGTCGGTACAACGGCAATGACGCGCAGTAGCAAGTTGAGGGAAGCGTCGATGTCGGTACGCGCATTGGTATCCGTCAGCACTTGCAGTGCTCTCGACAGCAGGTTGTGCTGTACGGCGAGGGCATCTCTCGCACTTTCAAGGGAGAGCGGGTCAGCCCCCTCGCTGCGGCCTAGTAATAGAGCAAAAGTTACGGTCTGGGCGTACGCGTCTGCAAACTGCTCGTCCGAGGCGTTCGGGAAGAGGAGTTGTCGCCAGTCTTGCGCAAGGAGGACGAGGGGCGAATTCAGGTCTTTGAGCGCGTCCATCACGTCGTCGCGCAACATGCGGCACAGCGGTGCCAGTAGCTCGGCAAAGCGATTGAGGTCAATTTTGCGATTGCGATTGACGGGGATACTAGGCTCCCACAAGAGGAAATCGCGCAAGAGGTCTTCGATGGCTTGGGCGTCTTGGAGAATGGCGGCCTCTCTACCGTCGGCGGCGACATCGCCAGACAGATGACAACCTCGCACCTGCTTACCGTCTCGGTAGAGCACCCACTCGTTACCGTCGGTATAAAGAATGTTGGGAACAGCCGAGAACCGCTTGAACTGATCGCGGTTGTGGCCTCTGAAACGGGTGGCTGTTGCGCCGACGCCGGGAGCCTTGAGTTCGACGTAGCCTGCGAGCAGTTGGTTAAGGTGAACGGCGTAATCCGGACGACCGAGACGGTCGGGCAGGGGAGTTTCGCCGGTGCAGGCGACATTCCAGTCAAGAGTGCGGCCCACCTCTTTCATAAAGGTCTCGAAGGGGCCACGCAGTTGGTCTTCGGGTGCGCCGCCAAGAGTAACTTGCGTCATCTTCTCGGTCACCGAGGCGGCGAAGTCTTGCAGGGCTGAGTGGATTGCTATCTCTGTGTTTGGATTTTTCAACTGCGTGCGTCGAGCGGGATATCCCACTCATCTCCGAAATCAGTATGAACGATGTCGCCGTGGATGGTCATCCGCCCGCGCAGTTTGCCTAGCTCTCTGTTTGAGCGGCTTTCTTCGCGGTATGGGTTGACCGTGGCTATGGGCCGTTTGTTCAAGGTCACGAGGAGCGGTTCCCCCGTCCGTTGCACCTTCTTCAATTCGTCGATGCACTTCGCCTTAAATTCGGAAATACCTATTTCCTTCATCGCAATCCTCCAAGTCTCAAATAAAATAACGGACAGGGTAAAATGTAGCGCAAAGAAAACAGAATAGGGAATAAAGGATACACTAGCCACTGCCCCCGCCACTGACCAAGCCCCATGGCACAGTTGTTGCAGTAGTCGAAAAAAAGGAGGAAAGACTATGTGGCGACTGTGGGTATTAGCATTGGTCGGCCCGGTGTGGGCAGAGGGGGATTTGGGGGAGGAGGACGCGGGTTATTTGGAGCAGCGGTTGGACGACTTGGGGCGGCTAGACGCAGCGGCTGTGCGGTGGCGGGTGCGCGGGGCGGAAGTGGCTCGGGAGCGGTGGCAGTTGTATCAGCGGGTAGAGATCGCGCCGGTTAGCGGACAGGCGTTTTTTGGTTTGGCCGAGCGCGACCCAGGCGAGTCTGGGTGGAGCGATTTTAGGACGTTTTACTACGCAGTGCAGAGGCAGCGATCCGAATGGGTCGTCGGCGACCTGCGGCCCGGCACGGGTGCGGGCTTGGTGTTTGGGCGCAACCGGCGTGGGAGTATTGCGCCGAGGATGCCAGCGGGGGACAGTCGGCGCTTGGGGTATCGCTCTAGCGGGGAGAATCACGCCCTGCGTGGTGCGGCGTGGCGCTACGAAGGTCGGGCGTGGAGTGGAATGCTACTCGGGGGTTGGACGCGCCGGGATGGACGCTTGGACGAACAGGGGCAGGTGCGGTCGCTGCCCGAGAGCGGCTATCACGTGACCGCGACCGAGATAGCTGGCCGCGACCTGCTGGGCATCCGGGCTGGCGGTGGCCGGCTGCACTGGCGGGGCGAGCATTGGCAGTGGGGCACGACCCTGCTGGCCTTGGACTTTTCCTACCATATCGATTTGCGCCGGAATGGGCGGACGCCTTGGGGGTTTGTCGGCGACGAGCAGCGCGTGGGTGCTGTAGATGTGCGCGTGGCTTGGGATCGAGGCCGAGCGGCGTTGGAGGTGGCTGGTGATGGGGTGGGGCATTGGGGGATGGTTGGGGAACTGCGAGGGCGGTATGGGGGGCTGCGGCTGCGGACGCTGGGCCGCTACTACGCGCCGGGGTTCCACAGCTTCTTTGGCGCGGCTCCGGGGACTTCGGCCATGCAGAACGAACAGGGTGGCGTCGCCGAGGTCAGCGGACGGGGCTGGCGCGGCTACGTCGATGTGTACCGCCGGCCTGCGCGCTCCTACTTCATACCGGTGCCGGCTACGTACGCCACTTGGGGAGGAGAGATGCGGCAGCGGTTGGGTCGCCACTGGGCTATGCGCGGGCAGTGGCAGAGACGCCTGCGGCCGCGCTGGGCGGACGAGCGGTTAGTGCAAGAGCGCAGTCACAAATGGCGCTTGGATTTGGAGCGGGGGGCTTGGCGCTGGCGCGGCGAATTAGTGCGCTGGCATCGCGCTGCTCGCGCCGAGTGGGGTCTGTTGGGCAGCGTGCGATTTACGACGCGCTGGCTGACCTTGCACGTGAGCCGCTTCCGCACGGACTCGTGGTGGACGCGGATTTACGAATACGAGGTGGATCTTCCTGGGGCCGTGAGCGTTCGCCCGCTCTACGGCACGGGCTGGCGCGGGTACGCGCTGGCCTCGGTCGCTTGGCGGGGATGGGTGCTGAGCGGGCGCTACCGGATGCAGCGCGACCAGCGGCTGAGGCACTACGGCGGAGTCCAGATCGATTGGACGAAGGGCGATAGGTGACAGATATAGGACACCCGCGAAGGGTCTTGCACATGAATCGTTTTAAGCTGTTTATTAACAGTATCTAAATTCAAGAAAAACGCCGACTCAACATCGCATTAGGCGTTGCAGCTACTTTGACCAGCCTAAAGGACGTGTGGGATTTGACACTCGCTAGCCTACGCAAATCTTCCGCCGATGAAACGGACGATCAGCAGGGAGAGCAAAAATGAAAAAAGCCCTTCTTCCCGTTGGAGATTTCAAGCTGGCAATCGCATACACTACGGTATGGATGTTGGCGTTCTGGGTGGTAGAATACCCCATAGGCGATTGGGCTGTAACGGCGGTCATTTTGTATGGATCGCTGTGGTTATCGAGAGAAGTCGTTTCAGCCTTGATACTGTTTTCGGAAATGCGTCTGCAAAAGTACGCAAGGCAGGCAGGCGTTGAACCTCGCGTGGACCCGCCCGCTGAATACAGCTTCCGGGATCGCTTGTTCTTGGCTGTCTCCTTTCTGCTAGCGTGTTTTACCATCATCGGCCTTTCGCTGATCGCCGGTATCCCTGCGGTCAGTCTGTATGGACTTACTCCACTTCCTGCCTTTTTTAACTGGATAGCTTGGAGCCTCTTTCTCGTCGGGGGAGTCGGCATATCCTTGATATTGGGGGTCGTAATGTGGCTGTTGTCTTCTGCCGACGCCGGAATCAACACTGCAATCGCCTCCCAACAAGCTCACGCCGCCGTCCACCGGCAACCGACCGAGTTAGAATTGCGTCTATTATTTTTGTACTTACTACTGTTGTATCGCTTTCATCTGCAATTCGGTCGTCGCCAACCGTAAGTAAAGTCTGCTCCGTCCCCCATAGGACACCACGAGGGTTGCCCCTGCGATTGCGATCTTGCAGACTTCTTGTATGAGAAGCCTTTTACTGCTCGTCGCCCTCATCGCCGCAGAAGTAAGCGCAGCCCCCTTGCAAGGCGTCGCTCCCCAAACCGGGCACATCCACGCCCTGACCATCTTCGCGCATTTTGCCGATGAGGGCGGCTTGGGCCGCGAGGTCCCGTCTTTTGCGGCGGGGATTTTTGCCGATCAGCCGGGCAGCCTGACCCACTTCTACCGCGAGATGTCGCGCGGGCAGTTCGAACTCACTGGGGAGGTGCTGCCCCGCTGGTACGCGTCCCGCAGCAATGCCGAGGTGTACGCAGGCCAAGAGAGCGGGTATGGTCGCTTTGCCCGCGAGATCATCGAGGCCGTTGATGCCGACGTGGACTTTAGCCGCTACGACAACGACGGCCCCGACGGAGTGCCCAACTCCGGCGACGACGATGGGTACGTGGATTATATTTTTCTTGTCTCAGCCTCGGCTCCGACGGGCTTTATCGTCGAAGAGGCCACGGGTGTTGCTCGGCTCGGGTTGGGCAATGATTTTGTGAGCCAAGACCGCGCCCTCCGCGGCGGTTTCATCCGGATCGCCTCGAAGAAAGGTGCCGTCCAGCGCGGACGGTCTTTTGTCGAGGCCGTAGGCAGTATGGCCCACGAGTTTGGGCATTTTCTGGGGCTGCCTGACCTGTACGACCGCGATTATGGGTCTGAGCCGGAAGACGACTCGGGCGGCATTGGCTATTGGGGGTTGATGGGGCACGGCAATCGCGGCTGGAACGAGGTAGATGGCCCCAATCCCTTTTGCGCGTGGAGCTTGGGGCAACTCGGCTGGCTGGGGATAAACAACCAACAACTCAACGTGCTGAGCGAGGATCAAGACGACGTGGTTTTTGCCGATGTCAACGCGGGCGGTGATGTGTATTTGCTGCCCGCGTCTGCGCCTGCTGAGCACTTTTTTCTCGTGGAGTTCCGCAGCCGCCAGCACAGTTACTACGAGCGCAATCTGCCCGCCGAGGGCTTGTTGATCTGGCGTATAAATCCCACCCGCAACGGCAATAATATGGAGGCCATCAAACAGGTGGATTTAGTATGCGCCGATGGGCTTTTTAGCGATGCGGGCTTCCCCTTGGGCCGCAAGCCGTCCCCGTTTAACGGCCGCGACAATCTCGACTTTTGGGCGCACGACGTGCGCTATCGCACGGATTTTGGCGGCAACCTTGGAGACGCCACCGACGTGTTTGACGGCGAGCAATTTACCGATTTTTGGGCCGCGTCCAATCCGGCATCGACGACGGGAATTAGCGTGACTAACATCCGCCGTGCGGGAGACCAGATGGTGGCCGATCTCAAGCTGCAAGACCGCCGTCGCGCCGGTCCGATTGCCGACGCGGAAATTTGGCGCGACCGCATTGAGATTGTCGGCGACGTGACCGTTCTGCCCGGGGGGCACCTCGATGTCCGCGCTGGTGCGCAGGTGCAGGTGGGGCCGGACGCGCTGGCTGCGGGTGCGGATACGGCGCGCGCGGAGCTGATAGTGTACGGCGATCTCTTCATCGGCGTTTCGGGGCAGGGGCAAACCACCTTCCACTCGGCCGCAGCCGACCCGCAGCCCGGAGATTGGCACGGCATCGTGCTGCACCAAACGGCCACGGCCTATTTGCGCAGCATCCTCATCGACCATGCTCACTATGGCCTATTGGCCAAAGAAATCGGCCACGCCACTACCTTAGAAGATGTGACTATCCGCCACTCCAGTGCGGACGGCATTCGCTTAGAAAGGGTCGAAGAGGAGATTCTCTTAGATCGCGTGCACGTCGAGGAAGCAGGTGGAGTGGGCATTTGGATCGCTGGCCCAGGCTTGACGCGGATAAACCAAGCTGAGCTGCACGACAATGGCCGCGCTGGCCTCTGGCGCGAGGGTGGGTTTTTGTCGTTGCTTGATACTCGTTTCAACGCCAACGGCTCGGCTGCGCCCGAGGAGGCCAACTTGGTCTTGGGGCGGGGGACCAGCGGCAAGGTGGCGGGCAATTCGTTTACCGGTGGGATTGGGATTTACTGCGTGGAGACGCGAGAAGTCGAGATCGAGGGCAACGCGCTGTACAATCACGAAGTTGGCCTTTGGACTAGAAGCGCGCGCCCGCGTATTGTGCGCAATCAATTCTTCCGCAATGCGTTGGCCATGCGGATGGAGGGGAGCGTGGTGCCGGCGCGGCTGGTCTTGAACGGCGTCCAAGAGGGTGAGCAACTGCTCGATAATCAAACTGATCAACCATTGCAGGCGATTAACAATTGGTGGGGGAACGAGGACGAGAGTTGGATAGCGGCCCGGATCAGCGGCGATGTCAACTGGCGGCCCTTCCTCAACTTCGATCCGCGCACGCCCTTGGATTTTGCCTTGGGGCAGAATTACCCCAACCCGTTCAACGAAGGTACGCAGATCGACTATCAGATCGGGATCAACGACCCCATTGTCGCCGGCCAGACCATGGTCGAGCTAGAAGTCCGCACCTTGACCGGCGGTTTGGTGCGGCATCTGGTGGAGGATCTGGCGGCTCCGGGGTTGTACAGCGCTTCTTGGGATGGCCGCGACGAGCGGGGCGAGCGCGTGGCCAGTGGCATGTATTATTGTATATTGCGCATCGGTCCGATCTCCCGCGCCAATAAGATGATCTTTATCAAATGAAAATCGAGGCGGATTATCTCGTTCTCGGCAGTGGCATTGCCGGTTTGTTCTTTGCCCTCAAGGCTGCTCAGCACGGATCCGTAGCCGTAGTGACCAAGCACGAGCGGCGCGAGTCCAACACGCAATACGCGCAAGGGGGTATTGCCGCAGCCATGGATGCGGCCGATTCGGTCGCCAGCCACGCGCAGGACACGATTGCGGCGGGCGCGGGCCTGTGCGACCGCACGATCGTCGAAGGGGTGGTGGCCGAAGGGCCGGAGGTGGTAGAAGAACTGCTGGCGATTGGCGCGCAGTTCAATGAAGCGCGGCCTGGGGTGTTGGCGTTGGGGCGCGAGGGTGGGCACGCCCATGCGCGGGTGGTGCATGCGGACGACATGACTGGCCGCGAGGTGACGCGCGCCTTGGTCGCAGCCGTGCAAGCGCTGCCGCAAGTGACCTTGTACGATCACCATTTGGCGATAGACTTAATCGTAGATGAGCAGCGGCGTTGCCACGGGGCTTGGGTATTGGACTCGCAGCAAGCCGATCCTATTGCCGCGGTGGCACCGGTTACGCTGCTGGCTACGGGCGGCTGCGGACAGGTCTTTTTGCACACCACTAATCCACGAGTGGCCTCTGGCGATGGAGTCGCTATGGCTTGGCGGGCTGGAGCGAGGGTGAGCAACATGGAGTTTATGCAGTTCCACCCGACCATGCTCTACGATCCGGGACGGCCCTCGTTCCTGATTACCGAGGCTTTGCGCGGGTTTGGTGCCGTGCTGATCGACGAGCGCGGCGCGGCGTTTACTGACCCGTTGCAGACGCGCGATGTGGTGTCGCGGGCCATTGTCGCGCAGATGCAGGAAAGTGGTGCCGAGTGCGTCTATTTGGACGTTACCGGCCAAGACGCCGATCAGACCCGCCGCCGCTTTCCCAACATCTATCAGCATTGTCTGGGGATGGGCGTGGATATGACCAAGACGCCGATTCCGGTGGTGCCGGCGGCCCATTATAGCTGCGGTGGGGTGTGGACGGATGCGCACGGCCAGACGGATATTGCGGGTCTATACGCGGCTGGCGAGGTGGCGATGAGTGGGTTTCAGGGGGCCAATCGGCTGGCGAGCAATTCGCTGTTGGAAGGGTTGGTTCTTGCACGGCGCGCTGTCGCGCACGCCGGTGCAATTGCGCCCGTGGCGGTGGGGCTGTTCGAGATGGAGCATAGGGGCGATGCCGTTGCGCCCGATGCGTTGGAGGAGCGGCGGGAGTGGTTGCGGCGCTTGATGTGGGACGAAGTGGGGATCGTGCGCAGCGACCGGGGCTTGCAGCGGGCTTGTGAGGAGACGGAGCGGATGGCGCGAGAGATTGAAGCGTTGTACAGCGAGCATCGGCTCGACGGCGAGTTAGTGCAGCTGCGGAGCTTGGCGACCGTGGCTCAGCTCATTGCTTGCTCGGCGCGGCAGCGCTTGGAAAGCCGCGGCGTCCACCACAACTGCGACCATCCCGCGCGCGACGATGATCGCTGGCAGCGACCGACGCTGCTGGTGAAGGATCGGGACTTTGATTTTTTTGATTATGGGATGGGCTGTGATTAAAAGCTACACGCAGCCCAAGTGGCCCTAAGCAACGGCAGCGCACTGACAAGGCGGCGTCAAAAATACACTAGTGCCGCCACTTCCGTCTGGAAGGTCTTGAGGGACCACTCCCACTTGCGCCGGTCAGAGCGGAGTTTGTCGGAGAGGTAGCTCAGGTCCAGTCCGGTCTGGGCACTCAAGCTGATGCGTTGGAACGGGAACCAGTCGGCACCCAGACCCCACGCTATTCCCAGATCGTGCTTGGTTCCGGTGCGTTGTCTTCCCGAATTTATACCTAGTAGGCGACTCCAAAAAACGGAAAGATCCACGTGGGCTTGGTAAAAAACAAAAGGGGCGACTTGGTCGTGCAGGGGGCGGTAGTGCTTGATGGTAGGACGGAGTTGCAGCCTTAGAGAACGAGATTGAGATTGGGAGTCGTATCGGTCGGGGTTGTCGAGATCTTCAGAAGTGCGATCGCTGTAATACGACGAAAAATCTATTTCTAAGCCGAGGGCCGTGACGGGAGAGCGTACCTTCCACAGGCTGAGGTCGAGTTCGCTGCTGGAAGGCAGGGCTACACCCAACGCCCAGTTGCCCCGGTCGGCCAAGGGGTCTTGGTCCGCGGCGGCAGTGCTTATCAACAGGACGATACCGATCAGAGTGAAAATAAACATGACTTTCTTCTCAAAAGAAACAGGGTCTCATCTATAGCGTAGAACATCCTCACCTAATCGCCGGTTAACCTTGGAGTCTGTGGTACTGGAAACACCCATAAAAAGACGGGATTATCCTTGAATGAGTAGTCTTGCTTTTTGCGCAAGGTTATTCCGCCATCTGCAATACAGACCTCTGCGAAGGCGGGGTTCGGCTGAAACCCATCAATAGCTCGCCCGTCGTCGCGGCACAGCACGGCTGACTCGGCCTCGGACGGCCGCCTGAAAATGTATATCCTCTGCTTGAGATCGTCTCTGTGACCATAGTCTGTGGTCTCGTTAAGCAGTTCAAGATAGATTACATCTACGGCACTCGCCGGCCAATCTACGAGCTTGTTTCGCAAATAACCCTTCTCATCAAACCACGAAGTATCGTTAGCGATGATTCTGGCGGTCTCTAAGAGGATATCGAAGTCCGACCGTTGGTAGGTCCTTACTTCTGTTGTGGATACAACCCTTAGAGAAGCGGGATTGTCCTCAAAAGAATATCCTTGCTCTTTGCTCAAGGTTATTTGGCCATCGACAATACAGACCTCTGCAAAGGCGGGGTTCGGCTGAAACCCATCAATGGCTCGTCCATCGTCGCGGCACAGCACGGCTGACCCGGCCTCGGGTTGTACAAAGACGTATGTTCTTTCCTCGGAATGGTCTATATGACCAAACCCTGTGGCCTCGTTAATTGGTAAAAAATAAATTGCATCTACAGTACTGGCTGGCCAGTTCCGGAGAGCTATAGTGAAACGATCATTCTTATTGAAGCGGGTACCTCCGTCGAGAAAAATGCTTTGCGAACGCCTAGAAGAATAGGACGATTCAGAGGGTCGTGTAGGAGGTTCAGAGAGCCGCTGTGTAGGAGGCTGTGTCGGGCTCCAATAATCGCAAGCCGTTATATGGATAGCTAGCAGCAAAGTAAGAGCTAAAAGAGGCATCGCATTGTTCATAAGTAGAGGAATCGCCTTTCATCAAAAATACATCAATGCCTTCACTTCCGATTGGAAGGTTCTTAGGTAAAGGGACCAATTTCTACTAGACCTGTTATTATCGCCCCTAGTATCGTACTGCCCGTAGCGGTAGCCTAGTCTCAGCCCAGTCTGGCCGCCCAAACTGATGCGTTGGAATGGGAACCATTCGACTCCTAATCCCAGTGCTAGCCCTATATTGCCTGAGCTGCTGCCGCGCTGCGTATGCGGATCGTCGTCTCGTTTATAGCCCCGAAAACCAGCTTCGACTTGGCCGTACGTAAAAGGGGCGATTCGGTCGTGTAGGGGACGATAGTGCTTGATAGTAGGACGCAGTTGTAGCGATAGGTAATGTGTTTGAAGGGTGGTCGGGTCGGGATCATCGGCATTGTCGGTGGAATCGGCGTAGCTCCACGAAACACCTACTTCCAAGCCCACGGCGGTGGTGGGAGAGCGGATCTTCCACAGGCTGAAGCTGCTTCCGCTGCTAGAGGGCAAGGCCACGCCCAACGCCCAATCGCCCCGATGGGACAAGGGGCCTTGGTCGGCGGCGGCGATGCCGCTCGTCAGCAGGCTGATCCAGATTAGACGGGAGATAGACATAGGAACTGCTCCTGAAGCACTGGTTAGCTGGCGTTACGCATTGTAGGGGCAACCCTTGGGGTTGCCCTTTTACGGATGTCCGCTGGCTAAGCTTGGGTGCCCATAAGGGACACCCCTACCTCTGCGGTTCAACACAGTGCGTAACGTCAGTAATATACACGATCAGGCGCTTCTATGTGTTCCATGCGCGCTATATTTTTGTCATGCGGTGCTGCGCCACGCGGTGCCAACACCAGCCGAGCAAGAGCAGCCCCAAGCCGCTGAGCCAGATTGTGCGCTCGACGAAAAACGCCAGCCCTAAGCAGGAGACTAGGCCCACTATGGCTATCCACCGGGGGTAGAGCCGTTGGTCGGCTGGCAAGCGCAGGGCGCAGAAGTTGGTGATGGCGTAATAGACCAGAATAGTGAAGGCGCTGAAGGACCAGGTGGTCTTGATGTTGCCTACGAGGACTAGCCCGGCGATCGCCAGTCCGACGACCACCACGGCAATAGAGGGCGTAGTCTGATTCCGATTGAGACGGGCAAGCGCTTGGGGCATATCCCCACGGCGGCCCATGGCCAGCAGGACTCGCGACAGACCGAGGATTAGGTTGAGCAGCACCCCGGCCATAGCGGTGATGGCTCCCAAGGCTAGGAGCGAAGAGATGCCGGGTGCATCAAAGGTGTGGGCGATGACCTTTAGGGGGGCGGCCTTGTCCATAGTGGCCGCGTAAAAAGCCTCCGAGCCTACGGCGGCTATGGCGATGGCACCGACGCCGATGTAGAGCATCATGGAAATGAGCAACACGGCGACGATGGCACGGGGGATCGTCTTGCGGGGTTGGCGAACTTCTTCGCCGAGCGTGGCGATGCGACCGTAGCCCGTATAGGCGACGAACATCAGGGCGCTGGCATGCAATAGGGCCGACCAGCCTTGGTCTCCCAAGAAAGGGGTCAGGTGCAGGTTGCTCAGGGCGCTGGGTGTGCCAGCGACGATAAAGGCGATTAGCGAGCAAAGCGTCGCGGCGACGATGGCGATGTTGACCTTGTTGGTGCGGTTGATGCCCAAGAGGGAGATGAGGGTGAGTACTAGCACGGCTGCTAGGGCGACCGGGGTGATAGATGCGGTCTGATCTAGTGCGTTGAGCAGGTAGCCGGCCAGTCCCATCGCCGCAGTGGCCGCGGTCGCGCTCTTGGCGCAGATGAACATCCACCCGGCGGTAAAGCCGATGGCTGGAGAAGCGTACTCATAGCCGTATTGGTACGTGCCGCCGCTGAGGGGGTGGCTGGCAGCTAGCTGGGCGCTGGACAGGCCGTTGCAGAGGGCGACCAGCGCCCCGATGGCGATGGCGACGAGGACTGACGGGCCAGCGATGCCAGCGCCGATGCCAATGCTGACAAAGACGCCGGTGCCGACGATCGAACCCAAGCCGAGGGCGATGGTGCCGATTAGGCCCAGTTCGGGACGCAGGCGTTCGGCTGGGGTGGGTGTGGAAGTCATGCGAGCAAATATAGGTTGCGGCGCACTCGCGTCCTATCAGTCCATTTGCTAAAAGCGAAAAAAGCCGACGCGCCTTGACTATATACCTAAAGCCTCTTTACGTACTAAATATCACTCATTAACCAACTACGGGGAGGAAATCATGATCCGAACATTATCATTTGTCCTAGTTGCGATAGGGCTGCTCAGCGGCGCAGAAAAAGCAGACGCTGCCGCAAGTGATGTAGTAGATCGAGAGACGTTGAAGAATTTCGTGCTGGAAGCGAAGAGCCTGGTGGAGTCTGCGCAAGACGAGGCGGAGCGGACGGCCATTTTGGAGACCTTCAGGACCGACGAAGAATGGCGGCATGGGCCGATTTATATCTTCATCACCAGTTTCGACGGCACGGGCTTTTTCCACGCGACCCAACCCGCGCGTGAAGGGGTCAATAACATCGACTCAGAAGACAGCAATGGCGTTAAGATCGTCCAGCAGAATATCGCGGCGGCACAAGCAGGAGGCGGATTCACGGAATATCTCTTTGATAATCCGGCGATCGAAGGAGAGGACGAGTCCACCAAGGTAAGCTACGTCGCCCCCATCGAGATTGATGGGGCATCCTATTACATTGGCGCAGGGTTGTATATTGATTCGGAGCAGACGAGTGTAGCACCCATTTCGTGGGGTAGCTTGAAAGGGCAGGTGTAAACTTTGAGCATCGTCGTCCTCGACTTCGGCGGGCAGTACGCCCACCTGATTGCCAACCGCATTCGCCGCCTCCGCGTCCATGCTGAGATTCGCTCGCCAGAGACTGCGGTTGCCGAGTTGCAGGATGCCGACGGGCTGATTCTGTCGGGCGGTCCGGCCAGTGTCTATGACCCGGAAGCTCCGGCGTACAATCCCGAGATTTTGGCGATGGGCAAGCCGATGCTGGGCTTGTGCTACGGCCACCAACTGCTTTGCCATCGCCTGGGCGGTCAAGTCGAGATGGGGACGACTCACGAGTTTGGCGCGGCCTATCTGCATGTTGACAAGGCAGAGGGCGTGCTGGCTGGCTTGGACGCGCGCGAGCGGGTGTGGATGAGCCATCGAGACCACGTTGCAGCATTGCCACCCGGATTTGCCGTCTTGGGCGCGACCGAGGACTGCCCGGTGGCGGCAATGGGCGACGCCGAGCGCAAGATATACGGCTTGCAGTTCCATCCAGAAGTAACGCACACCGTCCGAGGCATGGATATTCTCGATAACTTCGCCGCGCTGTGCGGCGCAGAGCGGAACTGGACGATGGAGCGCTACACCGAGGAGACGATAGAGCGGCTCCAAGAGCAGGCGCAGGGGCGCAACGTCTTTTTGTTCGTCAGCGGCGGCGTCGATTCGTCGGTGGCGTTTCTCCTGCTCAACCGCGCTTTGGGTGCAGAGCGGGTGTTGGGTTTGCACATTGACAACGGCTTTATGCGCGAGGGCGAGACTACGATGGTCGAGCGGCTGATGAAGGGCGCGGGCCTGCACAATCTGGAAGTCGTCGATGCCAGCGCGGAATTCCTCGCCGCCACAGAGGGGATTGCCGACCCAGAGGAAAAGCGGCAGCGGATTGGCGAGGAGTTCATCCGCGTCCGCGACCGGGCGCTGGCAGCACTGGCACTGGATCCGGACGAGTGGCTGTTGGGCCAGGGGACGCTCTACACGGATACGATTGAGTCCGGCGGTACGGAAAACGCAGCGGTTATCAAGACGCACCACAACCGCGTCGGTGTCATCGATCAGCTCTTGGCCGAGGGCAAGGTCGTCGAGCCGCTGGACCAGCTCTACAAGGACGAGGCACGCACCTTGGGCGAGACGCTCGGCTTGCCGCATCACTTGGTCTGGCGGCATCCGTTCCCAGGGCCAGGGCTGGCGGTGCGGGCTTTGTGCAGCGATGGGCCAGACGCAGAGGACGCTGACTCCGGGTTGGCGCTTGAGACGGTCGCCGAGGCGCAAAAGGTGGCGGCGACATTCGGTCTGGCGCTCGATGTGCTGCCGTTGCTCAGCGTTGGGGTGCAGGGCGATTCGCGGACCTACGCGCATCCAGCGGTAGTTACCGGCCAGAGAGAGTGGAAGACGCTAGAGGCCCTTTCTACCGAGCTGACCAATAACTTCCCGTCGATCAATCGGGTGATCTACCTACTGGGGCCGACACCGCGACCGCAGCAAAATCTCAAAGCAGGGTATTTGACCCGCGACCGGCTCGATCTACTGCGCCAGGCCGATGCCATCAGCATGGAGGCGTTGGAGCGCCACGGGCTGATGGAGGAAGTGACCCAGATGCCGACGGTGCTGCTGCCACTGTCGTCGGATGGGGTGCAAGAGAGCGTGGTACTGCGGCCGATTGCGACTTCCGACTTTATGACCGCGCGCTTTTGCCCGTTGCCTCAGGCGTTTTTGGACGATGTGTGCGAGCGGCTGTTGGCACTAGCGGGCATTGAAGCGGTCTTTTACGACATTACCCACAAGCCGCCGGGCACGGTGGAGTGGGAGTAAAACCCAAGCGGCAAAAGTATGTTTGACACCAGCATCCTCGACGAGGCCATAAGAGCACGCCGTCAGAGGCTAGCGGTCGAGCAAGCCGAGTTGATCGATTGTGTTCGTCGCACTCTGTTGGAACTGCGGGAACCCTTCGGAATCGAGGTCGCGTACATTGTCGGCTCGTTGCGGTCCCCCGATTCTTGGCGAGAGTCGTCCAACATTGATGTGGCCGTGGCAGGTTGCTCGCCTGTCGTGCTTGAGCTAATGAAAGAATTGGAAGACGCTACCGGCAGAGTGGTGACCGTAATCGACCTCGACCGACATCCTGATCCCCAATCCTTTGTTCAGTTTGGAGTTAAGGTGCATGGATAAATTTTGCCCCATGTTGTCCTTCTCACCGTTTTCTAGCAGACGAGGGTGTACTGCTTCTTGCCTCGGCGCACGATTAGGTATTTGCCGTGTAGGCCATCTTGGCACCGCATACTCCGCGCCATATCCGTGCAGCGCTCGCCGTTGATGTAGATTGAGCCGTTTTGCACGTCTTGGCGGGCTTGGCGTTTAGAGGACGAGACGCCGGCCGCGACGAGCAGATCGATCAGTCCTAATTCCTCCTGACCCATCGCGTGCGTTGGCACGTCGTCAAAGCCTTCGAGGATTTCCTCCTCGGATAGGTCCTGAAATTCCCCGTAAAAGAGCGCGTGCGAGATGCGTTCGGCCCGGCGAGCAGCGTCGGCTCCGTGCACGATGGTCGTTGCTTCGGTGGCGAGGGTGCGCTGGGCTTCGCGCCGTTCGGGATGGTCGCGGACAGTTTCGGCGAGTTGGAGGATCGCGTCCTGTTCCAAGAAGGTGTACGTTTTCAGGTGGTCGATGACCTTCTGGTCTTCGGCGTTGATCCAGAACTGGTAAAACTGGTAAGGCGAGGTCTTAGCGGCGTCGAGCCAGACCGTGCCCGCCTCGGTCTTGCCGAATTTGGTGCCGTCTGCTTTGGTTACTAGCGGACAGGTCAGGCCAAAGGCCCGGGTACCGGCGGAGCGGCGGATCAGATCGGTGCCAGCGGTGATGTTGCCCCACTGGTCAGAGCCGCCGGTCTGCAACTCGCAGCCGTATTTTTCGTTGAGGACCAAAAAGTCGTACGCTTGTAGCGCCATGTAGCTGAACTCGGTGTAGGAAATGCCCGTTTCGAGGCGCGAGGCGACCGAGTCCTTGGCCAGCATGTAGGGGACGGGAAAGTGCTTGCCGACGTCGCGCATGAAGTCGATGGCCGCGAGTTGGCCGAGCCAGTCGTGGTTATCGACCATGATCGCGGGGTTGGGGCCGTCGAATTCGAGGAAGCGCTCTAGCTGAGATTTGACCTGCTGCGTCCACTCGGCCACGACGTCGGTGGCATTGAGTTGGCGCTCCTCGGTCTTGCCGCCTGGATCGCCAATCAAGCCGGTGCCGCCGCCAGCCAAGGCGATGACTTTGTGACCGGCGAGCTGGAAGCGGCGCAGGAGCAGGATCGGCACGAGGTTGCCCACTGTCAGGCTGTCGGCGGTTGGATCGAAGCCGTTGTAGAGCACGATTGGACTGGTGGCGAGGCGCTCGGCGAGGCCGTCGAGGTCGGTGGCTTGGTAGATCAGGCCGCGAAATTCAAGATCGGGTATGATGTTCATTGCATTTCCTTCTGGTATGGGCATAAAAAAAGCCCCTGTAATCAGGGGCTTGTAAACGCGGTTGAGACGATAAAGCGGACGTACTACCCCTGTCTATGAAGTGGGGTATAGTAATAGTGGCGTTCGGTGCGTAGAGTTTGCATCATTTATTCTCCGCGCAAAAATATAACTGCGACCTCTATTCTCGTCAATATAGGAGACTACCAATGACTAATGAACAATACCGGGTGGCCGTCGTCGGTGCGGCCGGCACGTGGGGACGCTATTACACGCGCGCGTACGCCGCTCATCCCAACTGTGAGATTGTCGGTCTCGTCGATCGCGCCAGAGAGCGGCGGGACGCGATTGCCCAGCGCTACGGCGTGGAGAAGGTGTACGACGATCTCGACGGCCTCTTGGCGGTAGAAGTGCCGGATATTGTCTCTGCCGTGGTTCCGGTGGGTCAGAATTACTCCTGTGTTACGGCTTGCGCCCGCGCTGGTGTGCGGGTGGTTTCCTGTGAGAAGCCGATTTCTCACCAACTCCACGAGGCCGACGAAATGATCCGCATCTGCCGGGAGCACGGCACGTTGTTCGGCTGCGCTCAGGCTGGATGGGCGACGCCGCATATGCCCGAGGTGGTCGAGTGGGTGCGGCAGGGGCACATTGGTCGGCTGACTGGGGCGGCGATTCCGGGTGGGTTGCCGACTGAGGTGTCGGGCGGCGGTTGCGTGCAGATTGCGGCTTTACGCATCCTCACCGGGATGGATGTGGAATGGGTGGAGGGGTACACCTTACCGGCGGTGCCGGGGTACGTGGCGGAAGGCACTCCTGTAGAGGAGGGGGATGTACCCGCGTATGGGCGCTTGGGTCTGAGCGGTGGCATTGTCTGCGAGGTCGTCGCCCCTGAGCCGGATGGCCGAGTGCCGACCTTTATCTCGGTCGTCGGCGAGCGTGGGCAGGTCTTTTTGGCGCGCCCGCGGCCGGTGTTGATTGAGGGTACTGGCGCGGCGGCTTCTCCGGTGTATCCCGACTTTTTGGATCAGCCAGTGGCCGACGCCTTCACCTATACTATCGAGCGCCTGATGCGCGCCCATCGGGACGGCACTGAGCCGTATAGCAGCGGCGACGACTACCGCCACTCGCTCGAAGTGGCCATCGCCTTGGTGCGCTCAGCCCATCGGGGACACGAGCGGGTGTCCCTGCCATTTGCGGATCGCACGCTCAAGCTGTATCCGCATCCCTATCGCCTCAGGGGTGGTGATGTCGCCGGGTGGCAGAGCATTGGCTACGATGGGCCGCCGACGATGGATGTCTGAGGGGAACGCCGTATCGCAACCGATGAGCTGACTCGGGAGACATAGGAGATGTCTGATACCACATTGCCGCAGCAAGCTAGGGGCGTCATCATTGGCGCGGGCATCGTAGGTTGCAGCGTCGCGTACCATCTGACGAAACTCGGCTGGCGGGATGTTGTCGTCGTCGAGCAAGGGCCGCTGTTTGAGACCGGCGGCTCGACATCGCACGCTCCTGGCCTCGTTTTTCAACTCAACCCGTCGAAGACCATGACGGGCTTTGCGCACTATACGGTTGAGCTGTGGAGACAGTTGGAACTCGATGGCGAGCCATGCGCCAAGAGTGTGGGTAGCCTCGAAGTGGCCTGGACGCAGGAGCGCCTCACGGACCTGAAACGCAAGGCCGGGTATGGCATGAGTTGGGGGGTGGAGGCCCATCTGCTCAGCGCCGACGAGGCACGCAGTCTGATTCCGATGCTGTCTGATCGCATCTTGGGTGCGCTGTATGTTCCTTCCGACATCCAGACGAAGGCGACGAGGCCGGCTGAAGCGATGGCGCGAGAGGCGGAACAAAATGGCGCAGCGTTCTACAGTAATGTCAAAGTTACCGGCTTTACTATCGCGGATGGACGGATTGCGGCGGTCCATACCACGCGCGGCGACATTAAGACGGACCTGGTAGTCGCTGCTACCGGTATATGGGCTCCAAAGGTTGGCGGGCTTGCCTATGTGCCCATCCCGCTGTCGCCGATGCAACATCTCTACGCCGTTACGACGCCACTGCGGGAACTCGCTGGTGCGACCGAGGATATATCACAGCCGTTCTTGCGGCACCAAGACGGGGCCATGTACTTCCGGCAGGTCGGCGAGTGCTACGGCATCGGCTCGTACCAGCACGAACCTCTCCTAGTGGACGCCAACGACATTCTCGACCACGAGGAAGCGCCGGTTGCTCCGGCCGAGATGCCGTTTACGCCGCCTCACTTTGAGAAGGCGATGGCGGCGGCGGGGGAAGTGTTGCCGAGCCTCAAGGGCGTGGGGCTGACGCGCAAGTTCAACGGTCTCTTCTCGTTCACTACCGACGGATTTCCCGTACTCGGCGAAGCGCCCCAAGTGCGCGGGTTCTGGTCGGCACAGGCCGTCTGGATTACGCACGCTGGCGGCGTCGGCAAGGCGGTTGCTGAGTGGATCGCAAACGGCGAGCCGACCAGCGATCTGCGAGAGTGCGACATAAGGCGCTTTCATCCGCACGCATACAGCCGCTCCTACGTCCGCGCCCGGGCTGCGCAACAGTACCGCGAGGTGTACGACATCATCCACCCGCGCCAGCAGATAGCCAATCCGCGCAATCTCCGATTGACGCCGTTCTATGCGCGGCAGCGGGAATTGAGTGCTGTCTTCTTCGAGAACGCGGGATGGGAGCGTCCTCAGTGGTACAGTGCGAACGAGGGGCTGCTCGACTCTCTTACCGTTACCGGTGCGGCGCGAACTGGCTGGGAGGCGCGAGAATGGTCGCCGACGATCGCCGCAGAACACGTCGCCACTCGCGAGCGAGTAGCCCTGTTTGACCTCACTCCCTTCGCTAAATTCGAGGTGACCGGAGCAGGCTCGCTCGCTGCACTTCAGCGTCTTACTACCAATCAGATGGACAAGCCCGTCGGGACTATCACGTACACGTCTATGCTCACTCCTCGGGGCGGCATCAAGTGTGACTTGACTGTGACGCGCTTGGGTGAGGACCGCTTCATGGTGGTCACGGGAGGAGCTATGGGACGCCACGATCTGGGCTGGATTCAGAAGCATTTACCGGACGACGGATCGGTTGGGGTGGCTGATATTTCGTCGGGGCTGTGCTGTGTCGGTTTGTGGGGACCAAGAGCACGCGACTTGCTGGGGCGGGTCTGTGAGGACGATGTAAGTAACGAGGGCTTCCCCTACCTGACCGCGCAGCCGATACGGATAGCTGAGGTTCCCGCACTGGCGCTGCGTATCTCATACGTGGGTGAACTCGGCTGGGAAATCTACGCTCCCGCCGAGCAGGGCTTGCGGTTGTGGGATGTCCTGTGGGAGGCAGGCCAGTCGCTTGGAGTCATCGCGGCAGGTGGAGGTGCCTTCGACTCGCTGCGCTTGGAAAAAGGCTACCGACTGTGGGGGAACGACATCCACACTGAGTACAATCCGTACGAGGCTGGTATAGGTTTCGCGGTGAGGATGGGGAAGGGCGATTTTCTGGGCCGGGACGAGCTGCGGAAAATTCGCGCACAGGGCCTGACGCGCAAGCTGTGCTGTATGACGCTGGACGATCCTAACGCCGTCGTTATGGGCAAAGAGCCGATCTTGGACGATGACCGCGTGTTGGGCTACGTGACGAGTGCCAACTACGGCCACTCACTCGGCCTTGGCATTGCGTATGGTTATCTGCCGATGAACTACGCCGAGGTGGGGACCAGCGTTGACATCCTCTACTTTGGCGAGCGTCTGCAAGCAACAGTTGCGCAGGAGCCTTTGTACGACCCGGAAGGCAAGAAGATGAAAGCGTGAAACCCTTGCGTGTTGCGTTGCGTCGAATTGATATAGAAATCCAAACAACTGGAGGTTCTCAGATGGCACAAACTCTGGTAATCGACGGTCTCAAGCGGCGTACCTTGCCGATTAACCTGCGGCAGAGCGGCAACAGCGACGCCCAAATGTTAATATCTGCCCGCATCAGGAAGTCTCCGTGGTGGCACCTGTCAAAAGCGGCAGGCTGCTGGGCATATACGACGTACAATCACATGTATCATCCGCGCGCGTATATCAAACCTGAGGATGGAGGACTGTTTGAGGAGTACAAATATCTGACCGAACACGTCAGCATGTGGGATGTGGCAGTCGAGCGTCAGATTCAGATCAAGGGTCCCGACGCTGCCGATTTTGTGGACATGCTCATTACCCGCGATGTACACACCGTAGTGCCGACTATGCAAGCCCGTTATGTGATTCTGTGTAACCAGTACGGTGGCGTCATAAATGATCCGGTGTTGCTGCGGGTGGCTGACGACGAGTTCTGGTTCAGTATTTCCGACTCGGATCTCCTGCTTTGGGCACAGGGGGTCAACGCATCCGGCAAGTTCGACGTTGACATCCGCGAGATTGACGTGTCGCCAGTCCAAATACAGGGCCCCAAATCCGTGTTGCTGATGGAGAAGATGTTCGGTTCCCACATCAGAGAAATCCCATACTACCACCTGATTCACGACACACTGAACGGCCATGCGGTCACGATTTCGCGCACGGGCTTCTCCGCCGAGGTCGGGTTTGAGATATACCTACACGGTGCCATGCTCCATGCCGACGATGTTTGGCCGCATATCTTGGAACAGGGAGAGGAGTTCAACTTGGGTGTGATCGCCCCCAGTCACGTCCGTCGCTTGGAGGCCGGCATCTTGTCCTACGGTCAGGACATGGATATAGAAAACAATCCATTTGAAGTCCGGCTTGGCTGGCAGGTGGACTTGGATAAAGGGGACTTCATTGGCAAAGAGGCGCTGGCCAGAATTAAGGAAGAGGGGGTTGGGCAGCGACTGGTCGGCCTGAAGGTCGGCGGCGAGCCGATTACTTGGTACAACGAGGACTTTTACTTAGTTAAGGACCGCGATTCGGACGATGACGTAGGCTACGTGACTAGCGCTTTCTGGTCGCCGAATGTGGAGTCGAACATAGCGCTGGCCGTCATGCCTCGGTCGCACTGGAGAAGAGGCACGCAAGTGAAGGTTCAGTTGCCAAAGGACGGCATTGTGGATGCCGAGGTGGTGCGGGTGCCGTTCTTCGACCCAACCAAGGAGCGTCCCAAGAGCGCTTTGTGAAGAATCAATCGCCCAGATAGCCTTGGTCTGCCCAGACTTTGCTCGCCAGTTTTTTCGCTGCGGCGTCTGGTTCGATCTCACCTAAAATACTGCTCGGCGGCTGTCCCTTCTTTTTGCGCTCGGGGTCGGGCGACCAATCGTCTTTGGCGTATTTTTTGCGCACTGACTCGCGGCGGAAGTCGGGTATTTCCATTGGCGCTGAGTCGTTCAGCGCCGAACGCCACGCTTGGATCCCGGCGATGCTCATGTCGATGCCGCGGTACACGTCGAGATAGGGTTGCTTTCCGGTGCGGATGGCCTCGGCAAAGTGGTAGCTGGTGAAAAAGTCGCCGCCGCCGTGTCCGGCGCGAGTGGCTTGGCCGTGATGTACGGGAAAGTTGGGACTGTACACGGTTTCGACTGGATCGCTCTTGCGCTTTTCCCACGGCTCGTACCACACGCGCAGCCGCTGTTTGTCGCCGTGGCGGCAGTTTTCCATCACCCCCTTGTTGCCGTGGATGCGGACGTAGTTGCCGTGGCCGCGCAGTGCGCCGTGTAGCGATTTCATTACCGCGTCGTTGTCCATCCGGCAGATGATCACTGCGGCGGTGTCACTGCGGTTCATGTGTAGCGTTTGGGTTGGGTCAGCGAAGTCAAAGGGGATGACAAAGCCGTTCACTTTTACGGGTCGGGTGTCGGTGATGTACATGACTGGGGCGATGGAGTGGGTACAGTAGTACGTGGAGGGGATCCAATTGCGCCAATGGTCGCGGCCGCAACTGCGCGCTAGTTTTACTTCGGGTGGGTCGGGGTGGACGTATTCGCCCTCGCCGTATTTGAAGTCGCCGACGCGGCCCTGTTGGTAGAGCCGCTTCATCTCTTGGTTGAAGACCATGTAGGGGTAGTTCTCGGCGAACATGTAGATTTTGCCGCTTTTCTCGACCGCCCGCGCCAGCGCCACGCCTTCGCCCAAGGTGTGGCAGGCCGCGGTTTCGCTCATTACGTGTTTGCCGGCGTTGAGCGCTTTGATGGCAAAGGGCGCATGCTGGTGGAAGTAGTTGGCCAGCACGACCGCGTCCATGTCGCAGCCGAGGAATTCGTCGTAATCGACAAATGTCAGCACGTTGAGGGCCTTGCCTTCTGCCATGAGGCGCTCTTCCCAAATGTCGCAAATGGCGACCAGTTCCATGCCGGTCGCCGCCGCCTGCATGAAGGAGCGGCCGCGACCGACGCCGACTACGCCGACGCGGATGGGACGTTGTTTGCCACGTTTTTTAGCCATGGTTTGATCCTGTGTATTAAAACGTCCCAGGTTTGGGCGTTGCCGGGGGCCAGTAGCCGTCTGGATCCTCGTCCCACGCTGCGCCGCACATCCGTGAGATAACCGCCCATTCGGCTGCGGTCAGGTGGGCGTGATTGTGGAAGAGGAAGCGCTGTAGCCCGGCCTCTTCTGAGGCTTGGAGGATGCGGTAGAGATCGCCGGAGGTCATGGGGTCGCCACCGTGGGGCATGCGCCCGGTATCGACCCAAGGCAGGATCTTTTGCGAGTCGCCGACCGCGGCGATGGCGCGGCGCGTCTCTTCCTGCACCACCTCGTCAAAAAAAGCCTGCGGAAATCCCAACTCCATGTCGGCTAGACACTCCACTTCGGGCAGGCGGATGCCGAGCCAAGCGCGGAGCACCGTCCAGCACTGCGCCTCGCTCAACACCGGATTCCACTCCTGAATCTGCTGTATCCAGCGGGCAACTGTGCCGTACATCCCGTCAAAGCCGCGATGCCAGAAGTAGTGCTTGACCAAGAGCAAATCCACGATCTGGCCCCAAGCGTGGAAGTCGAGTGCGGTCATGCCGGAAAACACAGCCGAGCGCGGGCCGTTGCCCAACAGCAGTTGGCGCGGCAACTCGTCGATGGCTTGGCGAAATTCGCGGCCTTGGCGGATGCCGTCTTCGCGTCGCCAGCGCAGCCAGTAGAGCGCGTCCTCGTTGATGTCGAAGAGGTTCATCTCCGAGAGCACGCCGTAATCGCCATAGTAGGACACTTCGGCGGGCGTGAAGCTTTGGAAGCGCTGGTGCAAATGCTGGCGGCCCTGATCAAGTCGCTCGGCGTCGTAGCCTCTAGCCGTTGCTTCTCGGCGCTGGCCGTCGTTGAGTGGACGGAAAACCGCGTTGCCGTGGTGATACGTCAGCTCGTAGGGAGACTCGGTCCAGCCATCGACAATGCCGCCGTCGGCTTCTGGGAAAGCCGCGAAGATGTCCTCCCAAGACGCAGCGTGTGCCTGAGTGCCGTAGGGATCCTCCTCCAGCGGCAGGCCCTCGGCGGCAATGGTGCCGGAGGCGGGCGCGAAGATCATCACGGTCCAGCCGCGCTCTTTGGCGTCGGCCAGCATGGCGTGCAGGAGCTTTTCTTTGTCGGGTTGTAGGGGCACGTCGCGTAGTTGGGCGTTGAGGCCGCGCTTTTGGTAAGGCGCGGGGTCGCCCTTGAACGCGGGGATGGTACTATGGCCCTGCTCGTCGGCAAAGACCAGACGGCCAAAGACAAGGCCGCGAATGCCGCCTTGTTCCCAGGCGTCGAAAATGCGCTCGTAGTCGGACATGACCGCCTCTAAGGGCTGGCCGATGCGAATCCAGGGGGTCAGAGCCATGGCGTGTTCTCCTGTTGATTGGTAGGCGCAATATATTGCGCCGGCGGGGCGGCGTCCATTGTTACTAGCAGGTAGTAGTCCAGTCGGCTATAAAGATTGTATATTATGAATGATGTTTGCGGAAAACTATGCCTGGAAAAGCCCTAGAGATTTATCGCGATGCCCGAGGACGGGAGCCATTCATCGACTGGTATGAGGCAATCCGAGACATACGTACCCAAGCACGCATTCGCAACCGACTCCGGCGCGTCGAAGCTGGGAATCTAGGCGACTGTAAGCCGGTGGGACGAGGCGTCATTGAGCTTCGGTTGGACTTTGGACCGGGGTACCGAGTGTATTTTGCGGAGTTGGCAGATCGGCTTATTCTGCTTACGGCAGGTAATAAAGCCACCCAGCAGCGCGATATAAGGAGAGCCCAGGCGTATTGGGCTAAGTACAAGGAGTCGGAGCCATGAGAAAATTGAGAGCCTTTAAAGAACTCCATTCGCAGGAACTCAACGATCCTGTCAAGGCTAAGGCGTACATTGATGTGGCCTTTGAGGAATATCAAAATGATAACGACGACGGAGCGCTTTTACTGGCCTTACGGGACGTGGCAGAGGCGCAAGGGGGGCTGGGTCAACTGGCCGAGAAAACCGGCTTGAATCGGTCCAATATTTATCGAACGCTATCGGCGGGAGGCAATCCCCGTCTCCATACCTTAGCCGTCATCTTGCATAGTATGGGGCTGCGGCTGTCAGTAGATTTTGCAGGGCCGTCAGATGAGCAAAGCATCTCGCCCGTATAAAGAAGGGCTACTTGAGGATCTCAGAGATCCCAGCGAAGCGGCTGCGTATTTGACTGCTGCTCTTGAGGATGGCTCCCCTGATGTGTTCCTCCTTGCGCTGCGCGATGTAGCCGAAGCCCACGGCATGAAACGGCTCGCAGAGGGCGCTCAGCTCAATCGCGAGTCGATGTATCGAATGCTGTCCGATCAGGGTAATCCCCAACTCTTAAGTTTGACTGCGGTTCTGCGCGAGTTGGGCTTACGCCTTGCAGTTGAGGTCAGCGATCCCGTGGCTGCCTAAACACCACACCGGACAAAGGAGGTGTCCAATGGACCGCGAAGTGATGACCAACGAAGAGAATTACTGTTTTGACGTGGCTGGGTATTTGCACGTGCCGGGGACGTTGACTCGGCCGGAGGTCGAGCGGCTCAATAGGGAGATCGACGCCGTGGGGGCGACGGAGGGGATGCTGGGCTGGCCGGGGAAGGCGCGGGAGCCATTCCGCGACTTGCTGGTGCATCCGGCGTTGGTGTGGTATCTCAACCAGCTTGTCGGCCAGGGGTTTATCCTCGACCGCGCACCAGAAGTCTGGTGTGAGGAGACTTGCGACACGGGCGCGCCGCTGGTAGGCGGCAACGAGCCTCGGGATCCCGCCATTGCGTACTACTTCCAGAACGGGCGGCGCTTCAGTGAGGGGGTGCGGGTGCTGTGGGCGCTGGAGGATGTTGAGGAAGGGGACGGCGGCTTTGTGCTAGTGCCGTGTAGCCACAAGGGCAATGTGGCGACGCCGGAGGAAGTGGCGACAGGGGCCGACGATATGGGGCTTGTTTTCCAACCGGCGCTCAAGGCGGGGGATTTGCTGATCGTGGCGCTGGCGACGGCGCAGGGGATGCGGCCGTGGACGGGGCAAGGACGCCAGCGGCTGTTGAGTTACGAATTTGTGGGACGCGGCGCGATCCGCAGCGCGGGGACTGGGCCGAAAACCGAAGCGGAGCCGCGCCCAGAGTGGCACGCCGACTTGAATGCAGAGCAGAGGGCCTCGCTCTACAAGCCGGGCTACCAAGCCACGACTCCGCCGCCGACGATTGTGACCGATGGCAAGACGACGCGGATGGAGTCCGGGGTTTTTCATCCGTCGCTTTTGCAGGTAGATCCCGACAGCGACATTGACTACCGGGAATTTTACTTTTGGGACCTCAACGGCTATCTGGTTTTGCGCGGGGTAATGGACGAGGAATGGTTGGCTGCGGCCAACGAAGCGGTGGATCGTTTTGAGGAGCGGATCCAAGTCGGCGAAGAGTTGGCGCGGGGGTCCAAAAGTCTGGCGGGAACTGGGCGGCCCTTGTTGAACGGACTGCTGGAACTGCCCCAGCCCTATTGCGAGCCGTTCCGGCAGATGGTCGCGCATCCGGCAGTCGAGCACCGACTGAACTGGATGGGCGGTAGTGGTGGACGGATGGGAGGCGCGACGGGTTTTGTCGCGGTCAAGGGCACCAGTGGCCACGCGCTGCACGACGCTAACGAGCCGCTCAATCCCGGTCGCGGCTATGTGTACCACAATGGCCGCAGCTATTGCGAGGCGATTACCGTGACTTGGCAGCTCAGGGATGTGCGGGCGGGTGATGGGGGTTTTGCCTGCGTGCCGGGCAGCCACAAGGCGTACTACAAGATGCCCCCCGGCGTGCGCACCTGCGACCGCGATATGGGGCTGGTCAAACACGTCGAGATGCAGGCCGGCGACGTGCTGTTCTTTGGCGACGGCGGCACGACGCACGGAGCGTTGGCTTGGAAGAGCGAGATTGCGCGACGGGGGATCCTGATTAAGTATTCGTCGCGCAACTTCAACCGCAGCGGCGGCGAGATGGCCCACCCAGAAAACCGCTGGGGCGAATTGGTCGAGGGGATGAGCGACGCCC
Organism: Candidatus Latescibacterota bacterium; assembly: GCA_022819745.1. The sequence continues at coordinate 82,604 of JAJEGS010000018.1, forward strand.
AGTTGGCGGTGATGCGCGGACCGGACCGCGATGTGTTTAACAACAATGTGCCGCGACTGGACGTGGCCAATGGCGAGGTGACCGTGTCGTACGAGCGGGGATCGTCGCTCTACAGCAAGGATGCACCGACCGGGCCGTTGGCAAAGGACAAGAAAAGTTAATTCCCATTCATCGACACTTGGGAGGAATCATGCGCCTACTCATCTTAATTCTCGCCACGGCTCAGCTAGCTGCGGCCGATGCACCCGACTGGCGGCGACCTGTGGCTACTTATTCCATCGTCGCTCGCGATTCCCTCAGCGGTCAGCTCGGCGTCGCCGTTCAGTCCCACTGGTTTTCCGTGGGGCCTATCGTTCCTTGGGCCCGTCCCGGCGTTGGTGCTGTGGCAACTCAATCTCTTGTTGATCCGGCTTACGGTCCGCTTGGCCTTGAATTGATGGCCATGGGCAAGACGGCTTCGGCGGCGCTCACCGCTCTGCTAGCGGGGGATGCCGACGCTGCGGTCCGGCAAGTGGCCATGGTCGATGCTGCTGGGAACGTGGCCGTCCACACGGGCGAGCGGGCTATTGCCGCTGCTGGCCATCAGACCGGTGCCCAGTACAGCGTTCAGGCGAATCTGATGGACCGAGACAGCGTGTGGCCGGCTATGGCGCACGCCTACGAGAATGCCGAAGGCGATTTGGCCGAGCGGTTGCTCGTGGCTCTGGAGGTCGCCGAGGCCGAGGGGGGCGACCTGCGCGGTCGGCAGTCCGCAGCCATCCTCGTGGTCTCTGCCGAGGATACGGGTAGGCCGTGGGTTGATCGCGTGTTCGACCTGCGCGTGGAAGACCATCCCGAGCCGGTGGAGGAACTGCGCCGCTTGGTGCGTCTGGCGCGGGCCTACCACAAGCTCAACGAGGGCGACGAATGGGTGACCGCAGGAGACATGGAGGCGGCTATGGATGCCTACCGCACAGCGACCGAACTGGTGCCCGATGAGGCAACGGGCGGCGAGGCTCCCTTCTGGGTGGGTGTGACCTTGGCCTCTGAGGGGCGTGAGGAGGAAGCGGTGCCTTACTTGCAACGGGCGCAAGTGCAGTACGACCGCTGGGCTGACCTACTGCGGCGTTTGCCAGCTTCCGGCCTGCTGCCAGCCGACGATGCGCTCATAGACCGTCTTACTGCTGCCATGATCGGCGAGTGACGATTCTGGATGTAAAATGGCGGATGCATTTCTCAACGAATTAGCTTGGCAGCGATCGTCTCAGCCCGTGTTCTCGACTATGACGACAGAGCAGACTTGGTGCCGAGTGACGCTCTACAATCCCACGGTGATAAGAATCAACGGCCGGTACGAGATGTGGTATTTGGGCAACAGTAGTGCCACGCGCAACGGCGACATGGATCTGGGCTATGCTGAATCAGAGGACGGCTTGCATTGGACGGCCTTTTCCGATAACCCCATTCTGCGCACGGGCGAGACCCCCGTGGGCCAAGCGTGGCAGACACCGCACATCCTCTTTGATGCCGATGAAAGCCTGTACAAGATGTGGTTCGTGATGAGCCAGCGCCTCGGCACCACCAGCAAAGGCCCCCTTATGCGACAGATGCTTGGTTATGCCACCAGCCCGGATGGTCGGAGCTGGGAAGTCCACCCCGAGCCGATCTACCCGAGCGGTCGTCGCCCCTGTGTGCTCAAGGATGGCCCGGGCCGCTATCGCATGTGGATGAATTCTGCGCCGGCGGCAGACGACGATTTTCGCGCCATGGCCCGCCACATCTACCGCTTTACCTCAGAAGATGGTCTGCACTGGAGCCGAGATGCAGAACCAGCGGTTGTGGCCAATGAAACCCACAGGAGTATCGTCTATCCCTATGTCCTAGAAAACAACGGCACCTACACCATGTGGTACGGTTGCCACGTAGCGGACGGCATTTTCGAAATCTATGCCTCGACTTCGACCGATGGTCTGCACTGGACGCACCACTTTGAGCGCTCGGCTTTCCCAGCCACGCGCCATCCCGATCACTTTGATGGCCGCTACACTTCAACGCCATGCGTCCTCGCAGATGGCGACCGCTATTTGCTCTATTACTCGGCCCGCGACCAAGGCAATATCTACGGGGCGGGCGACGGTACAATACAAGTTGATCAAGACGGTATTTACCGCCACATCGGAGTCGCCGTCTGCGAAAAATAGATGGGTGGGATGTCCTAGTCGACGACAATCGAATGGATCGTGGCCGCTGCCATGGCCTCCCAATCCACGGCGAGGCCGAGGCCCGGTCCGGCAGGCGCATAGGCATAGCCGTCGGGTTGGGCGCGGATGACGTCTTGCATTCCGTATTCGTAAGGTTCGCAGGGGACTGACTGCTCGAAATAGGAGCAGTTGTCGTGCGCCAGCATCAGGTGCAGGTTGGCTGCCGATACGAGGCTGTATCCCCACGACATGATCTCGCATTTCATGCCAGCCGCTTCGGTGAGGGCGATTGCTTTGTTGGTCTGCGTGATCCCGCCCATCATGGCTGCGTCGGTGCGGGCGCGGCCCCACGCCTTTGAATGGAGGGCTTCGGCAAAGGTGTGGAGGTCTTGGAACCAGTTGCCGGACGGCAGGATGGGAATAGTTACTCGGCTGGTCAACTCCCGGTAGCCGTCGAGGTCTGAGTCGTGCAACGGGGCCTCAAACCACGTGAAACCCATTGCTTCGAGTTCTTGGGCGACTCGCAGGGCACCGTCGCGGTCGTAGTTGTTCTCGGCGTCGAGCATGAAGGCGACGTCGTTGCCGGGGTACTGCTTTCGGACGGCGCGGGCGAGTTCGAGGTCCAGTTCGGGAATGCACCAAGTGTGGAACTTGATGGCCTTGAAGCCTTGGGCGATGAACTCCTCGGCATTTTTTAGATAGGATTCGACGTCTTCAAAGAGCGGGGTGCTAGCGTAGGCGGGGATTTTGTCGCGTGCTCCGCCCAACAGGCGATAGAGCGGCAGGTCCGCTACCTTGCCCGCTAGGTCCCACAGGGCGATGTCGATGGCGGCCAGCGACTGGGGCGGCAGCGGAAAGACGCGCGGCCTGATCTCGTGCCATATATGCTCTCGCAAGAGCGGGTCCTTGCCCAGCAGGATGGGGGCTAGGTGGCGTATGGATTCGGCGGTGTAGCGCTCGAAGTCAAAGGAGGTCGCGTTCCAGACGCTAGCTACGCCCTCGACGCCCTCGTCTGTATAGATGCGGATGACTGTGTTGGTTGAGTATTGATCTGGCAGGTCGTCCGACCAAGTGAAGCGGTCAACTGGTGGAGCTACGGTGCGTATTTCGACTTTGGTGATGTGCATGGAATGCCTTTCGCAGGAATGAATTTATAAGGCCGATTCGGATGCTAAGTTCTCGGGGTATATTTCAATTTGCTCTGCGTACTTCTCCCGCAGTTGGCTTAGAAAAGCTTCAAAGCGCTCTTCAATGCGCTGGCCATTTGCCGAGCGCACCATCTTTTTTACGGTTTGCTGAACCTCGGGATGGGCAAAAGGTAGCAATCGGGCAGGGCGTTGCTCCAGCGTGCGAAACACGATGTATCCCGGCCAGATTTTTTCGCGTGGCTGGAAATGCACCAAGAAAGGCCCGCCGACTTTTCCCACCGGGGTTTTGCGGACCGCTGCTAACACGGCCGACATGGTGTGCGGGGAGTGGGCGTGTTGTTCGTCTTCCTCGCGGTGGATGTGGTAAATGTTATAGTGAAACCAAGCGTCGTGAAAGCGCGGATAACCTTGGGCCAAAGTCCACATGTCGGCTCCTTGACGCACTTTTTCGGCGACGTCGAGTGCATCTGCTTCGTGGTGGAGCAGGATGGCTTCGTAGATGAGCAGATCGGGATCGGTAAACCAAGATAGATGCTCCTCGTAATAGGTCCGCATAGCAGCTTCGTTGACAATCGGCGCTTCTGCTTCTAGGCGGCGCAACTCTTCGATCATTAGTAGCGATTGACGCTTTTCTAGGTAGCGCTTCATCTCGTCGTCGTCGGCTAGCCCGGCCTGCTGAGCGGCTAGCGGCAACAGCACGGAATCTACTGCCGTGCGTCTGGCGTACCGAGCGATGCTCGCGGTATCTACGGTTACGGGCCGCCGCTGGGATGGGGTTGCTAGGAGCCATTGCAGGTACTGCTCAAGCGCGACCTGTCCTCCTTCGTAGAGTATTAGCGGCCTTGTTAAGTGCTCGTCCCCGTCGAACTCGGGGATGCCGTGAGAGGCGGTTTTGCCCAGCTTGACTAGCTGCAACCAAGTTTCTTCGACTAGCTGCAGATTGAACTGCTTTCTGATGTTCGTGCGAAACTCCGCTGTACGCACGGCAAGGCGATCCGAATAGAGCCTATCTTTGATCCTCTTTTTTAAGGACTCATAGGGCAGTAGGCGCTCGTCCTCCACGCGCACGATGTGGAAGTAGCCTTCTCTGCCTTGGAAAGGCTCAGATAGTTCGCCAAGTTGCATGGAGAAGAGCACCTTGCTGACGGGGCCGATCATTAAGGACTCGTCCCAGTAGCCTAGGTCTCCTCCTTTATCAGCGGTCTGCTGGTCCAGGGAAAAGCGACGGGCTAGCTCGGCGAAATTTTCGCCGTCTAGGAGCGCTTGGTAGAGCGTTTGCGCTTCTGCCGCTGTTTTCACCATGAGATGCCGCCCTCGCACCTCGCGCTTGGTGCGCAGGTCGCTGCCTTCGTAATAGGTCCTGATCTCTGCTTCAGAGACCGTTATATGGCTTTTAACTTCCCTTTCGATGAGGCGTTCTACGGCTCGTTGTCGGCGCACATGTTCTAAACTGGCTAGTACCTGTGCGCTCTTATCTAGTTCCCTATTCTTGGCTTCTATGAACAGCACCTCGCGATTGATAAGCGTCTCTAGGACATCTTGCTTTGATTTTTTTTGCTCCTGCGGCAGCTTGTCCCAGACCCGTTCCACCTGATCGATCGCGATGGTGCGATCGGCGATCCGCGCTGCTATAGAATGGTTTTCCGCGCATCCCAAGAGGGTGCCGAACAAAAGGACCGCTACTATCACTATGGCTTCTCCACAACTCAGGAGTGTACGGGGCGATTGAGGGTGAGGACGAGGTAGAAGTTTTTGGTGAGGGGCATGAGAAGTTTGCGATCTATTGCACAGGTTCGAGTTCGAGGAGAACCAGCAGCCACGTGCGCGCCCAATAGGCGCTGTTGATATAAGGCGTCTCCGCGGTGGGCCAGTTCTGCCAGTAGGTTTCGTTGTGGGGGATTCTGTGGTACCACTGGAGTAGTGGGATGGAGGGCAGCTCGCGCAGCCAGATTTCCATGGCTTGGCGAAAGTGTTCGAGCAGTTGTGGATCGTCGGGGGCCGTGCCGGCCATGCGGTCGATGATTTGGTCGAAGTGGTCGTTTTGCCAGCGCCAGAAGTAGATAGCGGCTGTGCCGGTCGGTTGCACGTAGCGGCTGTGATAGAGTCTGAGGGTGAAGTACGGGTCGCGCACGCTGCCCGCATTGCCGATCAGAAAGGCCCGGGCGTCGCCCACGGTCATGCGGGTGTAATAATCGGAAGTCATTCTGAAACCGGCATCAAAGCCGGCGCGGCGTAGCTGTTCGACCAGCACGGGGACGATGTCGTGGAGATTTGGATGCAGGTCGATGGTGATTTTGAACGGCGTGCCTTCCTTGGTCCAGATGCCTTTTTCTAACACCCAACCTCGGCGCTGCATGATCTCCGCGGTCTTGGCTGGGTCGTGTGTGCCGACTGGATAGCGGGCGAGCAAATCCTCGATCTGGTTTGTGAAACGGCGCAGGGGTGGGAAATCTGGAAAGGGGAGCAGGGAATAGGTTCCCGCACCTTGCCAGCCGACCTCGACGAGTTGCTGCCGGTCAATGGCGTAGTTGATCGCCCAGCGGATTTCCGCATCTGCAAACGGCGCTTCGAGATTGTTAAAGCCCAAGGCGATGGGCCACCAATCGAGGTAGCCGTAGGGAGGTTCGCGGCCGGTCCAAGTAGATACGTCGGGATTCTGGTCGAGAATGGTCTTGATATTGGACGGGCGCAGGTCCAGACAGGTGTCCATTTGGTTGCTGATCAGCAATTGCACCCTTTTGTCTTCGTCCATGTAGGGCAGATAGATCAGGCGTTCTACGCGAGGGAGTCGGCGAAAGCCTATCTCAGCCGCCCACCAGTCTCGCCGCAGATCCCAAATTCGCTGCTGAGACTCGGAACGGACGAGCCGGTAGGGGCCGCTGACTACGGGCCAGCCGCGTTGGAGATCTAGGTTGGCGAAGGTTTTCGCGTCTTCTCCCTCCCAGATGTGCTTGGGGACAATGGGGATGCCGTTGCCGAAATTGTTGGTCAAATACTCGAATACGAAGCGCGGATTCGGCGATTTTAGCGCGATTTTCGCCTGTAGGTCTTCTACGACGCTGGCCTCTGCAACCCATAGCTCCATATCGACCGAGGCGTTGAGGACGGGAGCGTTCTTTTTGAGCATGTCGATTGTGAATACCAAGTCGGCCGCCGTCCAAGGCGTGCCGTCGCTCCATTTTACTCCTTCTCTGAGGTGGATAGTTACTTCAGTGAAGTCGTCGTTGTACTCGTGGCCGGTGGCGATCCAAGGTATGAGGTTTTGTTCTTTGCCATAGGGGTTGTAGAAGTAGAGGGGTTCGTAGAGGAAGTTGTGGCCAGTGCTGGAGATGCTGCCGGGGAGAAATGGGTTGAAGGAATCGTAGTCCTGGATTTGGCCGGCGCAGGTGTTGGGCGGCGTGCAGTTCATTATGAGCGAGCGGTTGCGGGGGACGTCAGCTTCGTCGTTGACATCGCCGCCGCAGGCAAAGAGCAGACAGCAGGCGAGCAAGCCGCTCAGCACGCAGTTAAGCATGGTGGGCAAATCTCCATAGTGAAAGTTGACATGCACTATGCTATTAAATAGCTTGAACGGGCAAAAGGGCGCAGGGTATAACTCTTCAAAAAGGAGGTTTTAGTTGTTAGCAGAAAGAGCATATCTGACAAACGAAACAGCCAATTTAATCTCTAAAAGGAGGCTAACCATGAGAGTCTGTGCTGTTTTTGGCGTTTTGCTGTTGGCTACGAGCGTGTGCTTTGCGCACAGCAACGCCAATGGTTTTGGGTATTTCGCTTTGGAATGGCCCTCGGATGTGACGTATGTCGCCGATGGTGAGGACGGAGATTGGGCGTGGTACGATCCCAATTTTATCGTCACTCCCGACGAAATGGGCGAGGTCGTACAGCAGGTAATTCCCGACAAGAGCGATATCGATGTTTCCATCAGGACCGCTTGGACGCAGGCACCCGACAACCGCATCTATGGCTTTGTGCGGGTGACGGACGATTCGCTGCACGCGGCCGAAACGGATCCGGAAAACGGATGGTATGAGGACGACCTCGAAATTATTACCGACGGCGACCACAGCGGCGGTCCGTACCGCGATCCGAACCAAGTAAATGCGCAGCAGTGGACCATGCACGTGCAGGTGCCCGGCGGGTATTCGACGCCCTACGGCAACGGCACAACTTGGCTGCGCAAAGACGCCGATCCGGCCAAGCAGTGGGCCACGGCCTATATTGAGGCCGATGTCGGTCTCAGCCCGCCTGGCGCTACGCATGGATCGACTAATGTCACCTTAGGCTATGAGTTCGCCATGCCGCTGTGGGTCAATTTGGAAAACGACGAGGCCTCTACCGAACGCGTGGTCCTGCAGCCGGGAATGACCATTGGTCTCACCTATCAGCTCAACGAGGCCGATACAACGCCGGCTGAGGGTGCCGCCCGGACGCATCAGCTAGTCACCGGAGACGTCAACGGGGCACATAGAGATCAGGATTTCGCCTCTGACTTTACCCTACTGACCGTAGGTGAGTACACCCGGGGCAGCGATGCTGGCACTGCGGTCGAAGGCAGTACTTGGGGAAAAATCAAGGCTACTTTCGACGAGTAAAATTTCTCCATTTTATTTAGCAGCGGGGGAGGAGAGGTGTGATTATCTCTACTTCCCCGCTTTCGCGTTTTGTAGGACGTTTGGGAAGCGCTTTGCTATGAGTCTATGCTTGAGTGTCTTGGTGCTGTTGGTGCTGGTCGGTTGCGGTCGCTACTTCCCAGGACCAATCGAACCTGCGCCCGAAAATCGCCAGGAAGTCTATGCTTCGGTCGAGGACGACGGAACCATTATCGCCGTTTTCAACCGCCTCGAAGTTTCCCTGCGTCCCATGACGGACGAAGAGTTGAACCGGCAATTCGCCGAGTACTCTGTGGCGGGTGCCAATTCCAAGAATCCATATACCTTCGGCAACTGGAAGCCGCTGGGCGATACCTATACGCCGCCCAAGTACACTGTTTTTGCGGTTCAGGTGAAAAACTACGAGTATCCCAAGGTGCATCTGGACCCCACTCGCATAACCCTCGTCTCCCAACAGGCTGGCCGCGAGTACGATCCGCTCAACAGAACGGACATCCTCGAATTCTATGCTTCCATGATTCCCGGATATGCGGGTAATGCCTACAGCGTCTTCCAAGAGCGCCGGGAGATTCTGACCCGCACCATGTATCCAGCCGAAGACGTTTTCAGCGGCCAAGAAGTCGAGGGGTATGTGGTGTTTCCCGCGTTACCCCACGATATCAATGAGTTTACCGTTCACCTCAGCGATGTGGCGATTCGCTTTGACTTTAGGCAGCAACCTGTCGAGACCATAGATCTGGCGTATCGCTTCCAGCGCGAGGTGTTCAGAGGATATCAGCCGCCGGCAGATTGGGCGCAAGAATGAGACTGCTGGCGGGCAGGCTCATTTTGTGCGGGGTATGTTGGCTGAGCGCGCCGCTCGGGGCACAGGTCGAAAGCTATCAGGTTGGTGGGGACGGGCTTTCTTGGGATTCTCAAGCTGCGGTTGCCGGAGGAGTAGATTTGCAAGACCCGGCTCTGATTCGTCCCATCGGCTTGGCAGAAACCGACAATATCCTCCGCTCGCTCGACTGGAGCGACTCGCCTACCTTGGACTTTGTCGCCGAAGGCCGTGCCCATATCTGGGACAACGCCGCGATCGAAGGCTCTGATGCTGCCTTGGTCGATGGCGATGAGCAGACTTCCTCTGGCGACCGCTTCAAAGGGCTGGGCACCGATCAGACTGGACGCATCTTTTTCTTGGACTTGGGGGTTTCTTTTCCGGTCAATCGCCTGATCTACTTCCCTAGTCCATCCTTTCCCGACGATTTCCCTAGGGCCTTTGAGCTTTCCGTGAACGACGGCCGCGACTATACCCAGCAAGGGGCACCGCGCTATCAGGTCTTAAAACGCGTTGACTTGCAGCCCGAGCCGAGGACGATAATCGACTTTCCAGTGCAGCTAATTCGCTTTATCAGACTGCGCATCCTGTCGCCCAATCCGTTTGAAATAGCGGAAATCCAAGCCTTTGGCACAGGGTTCGTGCCCAAGGGCACGTACAATTCCAAGCTCATTGAGTTGCCCACGGCAGCAATTCTCGGCACGCTTTCCATCAAAGCCACCAAGTTGCGCCGACAGCCGGACGGCGTCCTGCTGCCGACCGCGGCCGCGGTCGCGTCTGTGGACCTGACCCTGCGCAACGGCACGGACGAGACCCCCCTGGTCCATTTTGAAATCGTCGATCGCGAAACGGGTTCAGAGCAGCCCACGACTGCAGACGCCTATGCCAAGCTGGCGGAGGATTTTCGCGGTTCTATCCTCGACGATGCCGAAAACTGGACTTGGAAGAATCCGATCCGCATTGACTCGACGGGGACTTTTACCTATCCCCTCGAACTGCCCGGCCCAAGGAAGTATTTTGATTTCCAGCTCTTTTTTCAGGGCACTTCTACCGATCTCGTCCAGATAGATAGCTTGGCTATTAGCTACTCTCTGCCGCTGGCTGACCGCGCCGTAGGCGAGGTGGCCGTTCTCGCAGACCCGTTTCCCACCGATGGTATAGTCGCGGTGCCAGCAGGCCGGGACACCCTTTTTACCTATGACATCCGGGCGGAATTTGGCAGCGACGCGCAGGTTGGGTTCGATGGCTTGCACATTGCGACCCAAACCGAACCGACGTTGCTCAAATTCGAGATGGGGGAGCCGCTCGTCGAGGTAGCGCCCGACAGCGTTCACGCGGATGCGCAGGGGCTAATGCTGTACTTCCCATCGAATCGGATCACGCCGAGCAATAACCAGCCGCTGCGCGTTACCTTTCGCACGGCTATTCTGGTCTATGCCACTGATTTGGTGAGCCACTTAATCGACTCTGGGGGCCGTTTGCCCCAGCCCGTTGCTGCCGGCGATGCCAGTTCGAGTGTTGGCACCAACACCAACCGAGTCTTTTTCTCCAATGCCGCAGGGGGTGGGATTTTATCCACGATGCAGATCGTACCGGCGGTGTGTACGCCCAATGGGGATGGCGTCAATGAAGAGAGTCGCATTGCCTTCCAAGTCCTGCGTCTGGTGCAAGAAGTCGAATTTTCCATCGGCATCTACGATTTGGCTGGACGCCGGGTGCGTCAGCTATTTTTAGACGCCTTATCTGCCGGAGCCTACGAGCACACTTGGGATGGCCGCGATGCGACCGGTGAGCTGGTGCCTCCGGGGGCTTATATCGCGCGCATTGCGGCTGAGACTGAATCAGGGGAAGAGGTGTTGGCTAGGACGCTCAGTGTGGCATATTGAATTCAACGGCCGCCGATGGGCCTGAAAGATTGCTTTGCATTCGCCCATGGTTTTAATGTAATATTTCATAATACCTTCCACCCGAAAGGAGCCACATTATGAACTGTCGATCCATGCTGATCGTCTGCTTGGCAACGCTGGGGCTGGCCGGTGCTGGGTGGGGGCAAGCCGACGGTAAAATCGCATTTACTTCGTGGCGCGAGGGGGCTGGTGACGTGTGGATTATGAATGCGGATGGGAGCGCCCCCGTCAACTTAACCCAAGGCCGGCATGGGCGTTGCGTTAGCCCAGCTTGGTCTCCAGATGGCACGAAGATCGCCTATCTCGCCTTTAGTAAAGATCCCGCTTCCGGCCAGGTCGATTATTCCATTGGTGCCGTCTGGGTGATGGACGCCGATGGCGGCAATCCGCAACAAATGGGATCTCTAACAAATCCCGGACGTAAGTATCTTATTTGGGCTGAAGACGGAAGTCTCATTTACTCCATAAAATATCTCACAGGGCGGTATGAAGTGTTCGTTGTGGCGCTGGACGGCAGTGGCTCCTCACTCATGGATTGGAAGGAGGCGGCTTGGATAGTCAGAGGTTCCCACGATAATCGCGGTCGTTCTCCAGACGGAACCAAAATAGCATCCGTCGTGTTGCAGGACTCTGAGGGCGATGCCTATCTACGCCTAATTATCTTCACTTCCGGTGAATGGCCTTATGAACGGGAAGATCGCATGAACTTGGTAGAAGATTCCCGGAAGATTCCTCTTGATCTGCCCCAACAAACAGGAATAGAACTTGAACCCGGCCAGTTTGTCCCGTCTGAGCCTACTTGGTCGCCCGACAGCATGAGAATCGCCTTTTCTGCCACAAACGAGCAAAGGGATAAGGGAGTTTGGGTTGTTGATATAGACGGGAGCAACTTGGTCAATCTGACCGACGGTTTGGGCGGAGATTATCCTGCTTGGCAACCCGTTTCTCTTTCGGCTACTGCGACGAGCGTCGAAGCCCAGTCGTGGGGACAGATTAAATCGCTGTCTCGTTAAATCGCGTCTCGTGCGTAGGGGCGGTGCGGAGCGCAAGCCGTCCCTACGCACCCTTCTGCACCAACCCTACCTTATCGCTCCACAGGCGCAAAATTCGCGCTGACTCGCGCAACAAATGCACGTATAGAGAACCGGCCCGGCGTCTCTTTTCGAGTCGCTCCCGTTGATTGAGCGCCATGTTGAACTTGCCTCGGGCTTGGGTGACGGCCCGTTGGCGGTTGTCAACGGCGATGGTGAGGACGCGTTTTTCGAGGGCCTCCTCGGCGTCGGCGTTGAGTGCCCGCAGCGACCAGATAGAGGTGTCGCCAGCAAGGCACTGGTCGGTGTAGGAAAAGACGCAGTGGCCCATGATGCGGCCCTCGGCTTGAAGTTGCTGCGAGGTGCAGAGTTCGTAGATGGTCCAGACGAGGTTGCACTTGAGTTGCGCGTCGTATTCTTCGAGGTGGAAGCCAGCCAAACCCGTAGCCGCCCACGTCTTGAGCGGCACATCTTCTGCTCCCGACAATGTCTCGTGCCACTGATCCACTTGGTTGAGCAGCTTAGCGGCACTGCGGCCCTTCATGCAGAAGTTGGGCTGTGGTGGAGGGCCCTCGATTTGGGTGCCGTCGGGCTGCGCAATCTGCTGGGGCAGATACTTCTGGTGGCGGATGTAGTCGTAAACCGGTAGAAAGTAGGTGCGGTGTAGCATGGGGTAGTTGTTGACGTAGAAGTGGACGACCGAGATCCAGAAGTCCTCGTTTTCCAATGAGTCGCCCAGCGGCGTTGCGGCTACGTACCAAGAGACGTGGGAATCGCCGCCGAGTGCTTCTACTTGGGCCATGCGCAGCGCTTGGAGCAGAGTATGGTGCGGATGCTTCATCTGCATGAAGATATGCGCCATGCGTTTGGTGACCTTCATGGGCACACCTGCAGTACGCAGGTTTTGACCGCCGGCTACGTGCTTGAACCACTCCTGCTGCTGATAGGCTTCCGCAGTATGCCCTTGGAGCCAAGCGGTGTCCATGGGCGCGGGGACTTCGTAGCGGGCGAGCAGGTGCCGCGCCAGCGACTGGAACTGCGGTCGCTCCTTGGCCGTGTCTGGCCGCCACTCCTCCAGTGGGCGCAGCCAGTCGCGGTGATTCCGGGCAAGCTGCCCGAGGGCGGCGATATAGGTGTTGGCGCGGTTGGCACCGAGGCGCTTGAGCACGGGCATGGGCCGCAGCAAATGGCCGTATTTTTCGATGTGCAGCACTAGCTGTCCGAGGGCCTTTTGGGTGTCTGGATTGTCGGCCAGCGCATTGCGTTCGACGCGCAGCCGCGAGAGCAGGTCGTTGAGCTTTTCGTCCTCTAACTCGCCGTTGAACAGCCGACGGATCAGTGCGGCGCGGCGCGGGTCGTGTTCTTTGCTAGCTGCTGGATCTACCGAGGGCTGCAACGCGGCAAAAAGCGCTTGTTCTTCAGACCGCTCTTGCGGCGTCTTATCTAACGCTGTGCTCAGGCCGTGCCGATGGCACCAGAGCTTGTAGGCGGCGATTGTGCCGACGCCGAGTTCGGCAAAATGCGTGGCGAGGGCTTCGTCAACTTGGTTGGGAAGTAGTAGGGCGTGCGTGGCATTAGTCATGTCGTGTTATCGCTAGTCTGTGTCGGCCATGAGGCAAATTCTAATTCTAGGGTATAAGATCAACAGTGACAAGCGATTCCCCTCGACCGCGAGGGCTTTATAGCGCCGTCTTTCTGCCGTATATTCTGTCGCCTACATCTCAACATAAGCCACTCACCTGCTGATTCACCCTAGACAAGCGATCCCATCTAACATACGGGGATTGCAACCCAGAGTTTGGACGAATGAGGATTACTTTTATTGCCGTTGCTGCGGTGTTGTTGAGCGGCATCGAGTCACTGCGGGCCGAGGTCCACACCTTGGTCCTCGGACAGGGTGGGGTACCATGGGACGAACTGGGTGAGCGAATAGTAGGCTTGGAGACGGTCTCAGTCGATGGTGCCCTACAGCCCCTTGAACTCTTGCCGCAGCAGAATATCATCGCCGGCCCCCGCACGGAGAGCGGCGAATACACCACGATTTTGGGCAGCACTTGGCAGCTAGGTAAACAACCCAAAAGGGACGATTTTGAACTGGGGGTAACGCCTCGTTTCTGGACCAGTATTCTGCCCCTTTACCACACGGCACCCTTTCAGGTCATCGATGGAGATCTCGCTACGGTGACTAAGCTGCGCTGGTCTGTGGTGGGTGGGGGTCGCCGAGAAGATATATATACGTTTGACTTTGCGTTTCCCATTCCCATAAACCGCGTGGTATTCTATCCCCCGGCTACCGGACTGGACGAAGGCGGAGGCTTGAGAAAGCAGCGCTTCCCCCGGGCTTATGAAATATCGGGTGCCAGAGAATCGGTGGATTTTCTCCTGCTCAGCGAAGAAGACAGGCCTCACACCCTAGAGCAGGTACTGTCGCGTACCTTTGTCAACTCCGATCGCGTTATAGATGTTCGCTTTCCCACGCAGACTCTGCGTTTTTTGCGCATTGCCTTCAATCTGATCGCACAGGTGTACATGCTGAGCGAGATTGAAGTGTACGGCGAGGGATTTGCGCCGGAGACTAGCTATCGCACATCGGTTATCGACTTGGGAGCGCCGGTGAATTTCGGGCGCATTTTTTGGGAGTTTGAGAAATTCCGCAAAACGCCAGGCGAATCCAAACCCATTCCGGCCCCGGATGCGCCGATCAGCTTGGTGTTGGAAACGCGCACCGGCAAAGATGACACCCCGCAGGCTTATTACATCATCAGCGACATAGGTACGGAACGGCAAGTAGAGGAAGCGGTTTACAATAAGGCGCTGGAGAAATCGCCCTTTGTCCAAGGCAATCGCCCTGGCGACAAATCGTCGATCAAGCTCGACGAGCAAAACTGGAGTTTCTGGTCAACGCCCTACGACCTTTCCGGCCAGTTGCTCCGTTCGCCGGATGCACGGCGCTATATGCAGCTTCAGTTCAATATGGTAGCCGAGGATTTCCACACTTTCGGTCGAGTGAAATCCGTGGCGATTGAGTACTCGCCGCTCCTTGTGGAATCCCTCATTGGCGAGGTGGGTTTGGCTGAGGGAGGAGACCGGGTACCCGAAGCACCGGCTGGCCAGGAGACAACATTTATCTACGACGTCTTGGCTAGCTTCGGCACCGACGGTCAGCTAGGCTTTGATGCGCTCAAACTCAATACTGTAGCTGAGGCCGAGTTCGCCAAGTTGGAGATTGGACAGCCGCTAGCGGAAGTAGAACCCGACAGCGTCCGCTTCGCCGATGGGGTTTTAGCGGTGTATTTCCCCTCGCATAAAGTAGTGCGCGCCGATGGCGAGGAACATCTGCGGCTAACCTTTCGCACGGCCTTGTTGGATTTTACTACCTACTTCCTCGGCGAGGTGTTGGAAATGACGGGCGAAAACTTGCCCCAGTCGATCGATCCTGGCGACGCGAGTGCAGAACTCCATAGCGACGACATCCGCGTCTTCGCCACGGGAACCTCGATAGAAGCGCTTTCCGAGATTGCGTTGGATTCGTCGTTCCTGACGCCCAATGGCGACCGCATCAATGACGAACTCGACATCGCGTTTACGCTGCTGGGCGTGGAAGACATCGCCGCCGAAGTTAGCATCTATACCCTTACAGGCCAGCGGGTCAGGGCGTTGGTGCGCGGGAAATTCAGCAAGGGTTTTTACACTGAGCAATGGGATGGGCGCGACGACCAAGGGGCGCTGGTCCCTCCGGGCATCTACCTTTTGCACATAAAGGTAGATGCAGACAAGGAAGTATCAGAGCAATTTCGTTCGGTTTCGGTAGCGTATTGAGCATCCGAGGATAGCATGTTGCAACGGACGTACTTGTTGACGCTGTTGGCGCTTTTTCCCATCGGGGAAATAGATGCTGGAACGCTGCTCATCAACAGCCAAGACCAGTGGCTGCAATGGACTTTTCCCCAAGGGGTGCTATCGCTAGCGGCAGATGGCAGCGTGGAACTGAGACATTTCCGACGCGATATAGATGCCGTCGCCGATGCGGCCGAATTCTTCCACCTAAACGCCAAGGGGAAAGAGGTGCAGGGAGGAATTCGCAGTGCGGGTACCCATATTGACCAAGCCGCCCATATTCTCGATGGCGCGGCCACTACTTGGTGGCAACCCAGCCAAGAGGCCCCGCTCGACGATTGGTGGGTTGAGATCGATTTGGGCCGCCTCGTCCAAGCGAAAAAGATCCGGCTGACCTTTCCCGATACCGAGGGGGCGCGGCCCTTGCGGGAGTTTTCCGTTTTCGTCACCGAGGGAACGCCTTTTCTCACCGGCCAAGACGTTTTTCGCTACGACCGAGTGGGCGGCACGACCCAGCCCAGCCAGGAAACGGTGATAGAGTACGATCTTGTGACGCCAGAGTTGGGCAACGCCACCGGCGAGCATTTGGCGACCAGCGATACCTTAGAGTATATGTCCATTCAGTACGTGCGCGTCGTCGCTCACGCTAAAAGTCTGGATGCGGCACTGGCTGTGGTCGAGGTCGAGGCCATAGGCGACAACATTGCTCCGGGGACGATTGAGCGGGGAGGCGTCATACGGACTGGGCGCGACCCGCGCACTATCGCCAATATCATGGATGGAACCGCGGCTACGTGGTGGACTTTGACCTCGCGGGGGGACCTCGACTGGCGCGATAAAGGCGATTGGTTTGAATGGGATTTGGGGGCCACCTTCTGGATTGATCAACTAACAATGGTAGAGCCGCCGCCGGGGTTTGCTACGCTAGGGGTGAATTCGTACCGGAATCAGTCCGGTTTTGAACTATTGACCTCGGACGGCACGCCGATTCCCACTCAGGGGGAAGAGCGGCTTCAGAGTCCGGTCGATTACCAGTTGCTCAGCTTTGTCGATAACGAAACGCTGAGCAGCGCGGGTACGAGAAACCGCAATTTTGATTTTCGCTTTCCCGCCCGCAAAGTGCGCTATCTGTTCTATCATCACGAATCTCCGGTCAACAGGTCAACTGTTTTCCATTTATTCGAGATTTTCCTCTATGGCGCAGGCCATCCGGCCGAGGTGGTAATGACCTCGAATTTTATCGATCTGGCAGGAGCCAAAAGTCTGCGCCGAATGCGCTGGGAGGCGGAGACAACGGATGAGACGCGTATAGAACTTCGCACGCGCACCGGCAATACGTTAGACGAAGAGATATTCTATTACGACAAAAATGGTCGCGAAGTTCCCAAAGGACGCTGGGACAAACTGCCGGCCAGCCAGAAATTGCCCGAAGTAATAGTGACGAAAGCCGGTGCCGACTGGAGCGCGTGGAGCTCGGCCTATAAGGAACCTGGGGAAGCCTTCCGCTCGCCCACGCCGAGGAGATTCGTCCAAATGGAGGTGCGCCTGCAGACTGCAGATCCCGAGGTGGCACCGACGCTGCGCGAGATAGCCCTCGATTTCGACGATCCGCTCATCGGCGGCGGGGTTTTCGCCAGCGTTGCCCCACGCGAAGCAGTCCTCGATTCACTGACGGTTTTTACCTTCCGCCTCGGAGGTCGCACGAGACCGACCGATCGGGGTTTCAACCGCCTCTTGTTCGATTTGCCGAATCCTCTCGAAGGTGGGGTGCAATTGCGGATAGGGGATCGTCGGGTTGAACCGTTGCAGGTGGAGGCCAGCGGAGATTCGGTCGTGATCGACTTGCCCGAACAGGTCCGCGGGGACAGCATCGAAGTAGAACTGCCGCTGCGCCTGTTGGCCAATGCTGCTGCTTTCGACGCTTGGGTAAGCTCTACGACGCAGCCTGATATTCGCCAGGGAATCCAGCCGGAAGACCTAGGCGCTTTGACGGTGTTCGTGCCCGAGATTGCCCAAGAGGAGCACCTCATCCGCGCATTGGACGTGACCTCGGAGATTGTCACGCCCAACGGAGATGGCATTAACGACAGGTTGCAGCTACGCTTGTTGGTGGTAAAAACCACCGCCCAACCCAAGGTCGCGATTTACGATTTGAGTGGTGCGCTAGTCGCTAGCATTAACCAGGTGGATCAAACGCACTATCTGTGGGATGGTCGGGATGAGAGCGGTCTATTGTTGCCCCCCGGTATCTACATTCTGGACGCCAAGGTAGAGACCGACACTACGACGGAACGGCGACAGCGCGTCGTCCATCTGGTTTATTAGTTGAGCCGGGCGTCGCCATGCAAACCGCTATCGATACGGGAAACCAGCGCGATGAATAAAGCCATTTGGTCTTTTGTCTTGCTCGCCCTCTTGCCACTGGAGCTCAAGGCCGACTTGCAGAGTGGGTTCTTCAATCCGTACAGAGCGACGGGAACGCCGGTCGATTTTGAATCGCTGAGTCCGGTTTTGCGAAAATGGTACGTGCCCCAGACGCTGCTTTACCTTTATGGCTGGAAGACCTACGAGTACACCAACTACGCCCGGGATAACTACCAGCGCTACGTCAACCTCTTCTTGGAAGGAGATCGCTATTACGATCTGTACGGCAACTATATCACCCGGGGTTGGCGCATCTACGACTGGCGTCAGGAACACCCGCTCGATTTCGGCAGCAGTATTTTCAAAAATCCCCGCTTTAATAGTTGGTTCAACCGCGTCCTGATATCGTCAGCTTCCAAAGGGCAATTCTACACTGCACTGACCGTCGGCGAACAGCTGCGGACCACGCTGACGCCGATGACCTTCTCGAAGCCGCTCTTTGACGGTATCCAGTGGGATATGCAGTCCGACAAATACGCCTTGACCCTTATTGCTTCGCGCATTGACAATCCGGCCGTCCAGCGCCTCGACAGCGAAATCTCCGAAGCGAGAGAGACGGTCTTCACCAATTTGTACGGCCTGCGCGGAGTCGCCCAAGTCGGCGATTTCGCCACACTCGGATTGACGTATGTCAATGCCAACCACGGAAACAGCCGCTTGAGCGTCGAGGAAAATTCCCTCAAGGGCGTCTTGGGGGGGCGCTTGAACGCGGAAAACGTCCGCCGCATCGTCGTTCGCCTTAGCGACGATTCGCCCGAAGACAACACCGGCGGTGCGTTGCTGTTCCGCGAACGGATCTTCATCGACGATGTCGAGCATCCGGAAATAAAACCTTCTATTGACGGGGGGACGCGGCGTCAGGGCCTGCTTGAAGCTAACGGCGGCGATGTACTGACGCTTAGTTACGACATCGAACGCGATTTCGTCCCGGGCGTAAAGGACCAGATCGGCGATTTCAAAGAAGCCCGCAAGATCGATATCGAGCTGGTGGTGGCCAATGATTTTCGCATAGAGGTAACCTCCAATATGCAGACTAATTTCACCGGCGAGACGGTCTTCTTGCCGGTCAAGCGGAGCAACGGCAATATCAGCGATGGCTCCAATCAACAGGTCGTTCGCTTCCAGTACGGTTTGCCAACGGCCAACGAAATCATGGGTTTTACGTTTGAAGTTTCCGAGTTGGCCGGATTCAATCTCCGCTCCGAATTCAACGTCAATCGCCACCACCGCAAGTTTCCCAATCAGAATATCGTCAAAAGGCAGGCGCTAGCGTCCGACCGCGCCGAGGCTTTTTACGTCACGGCCTCGCGGTTGAGCTATCCTTGGTTCGCTTATGGCGAGGCCTTCTCCATGGATCCGAACTACGGCACCTCTATGGTCATTCCCGACCAGCGCGGTTTTATCGACTACGAAGATGAGCTCAACTTCACCTATGAGTTTGTCGAGGACAACGACGACCAAGACCGCTTCCCCGACTGGCGGCGGCGCGTTACCGGGGGTGGTTTTGTGCCGGGGCAGCAGACGACCCGCGCCGCGGATGTCGAAGTGTTTCCCGGCCTCGACGAGAACAACGACTTGGTCAACGACTTTAACCAGAACGACAATTTGCAGCCCGATTACGTCGAACCCTTTCTGCGCTACAATGTCGATCCGCCCGAATTTCTCTTCGGTACCGACATGAACAACAACACCGTCATAGACCGCCTCGAAAACGATACCGAACCCGATTATCCCTACAAGCGCGACCACCGGGGCTACAATTTCTACGCGGGTGCTGAAATGCAGCCCGGTTCTAAGGTCATGGTCGGGCATCTACGCGAGTGGTTGATCGGTAGCGCCCGGCGCAATCAGACGAGCTATGGGCTTTTTACTTGGCAGGAAGACCTGCCATTGCGCGGCTTTAAATTTCGCTTCATGGAATTTTTGCGCCTTGCCCGCGACGATATTCCCGATGCACTGATCCAGTGGGTACAGTCTCCTTTTTCGGCAGGGGGGCTACAGGATGTGCAGGATCGCTTGATCGCCCAGAATACGATGATCAACACGTCGTACCTCG
Organism: Candidatus Latescibacterota bacterium; assembly: GCA_022819745.1. The sequence continues at coordinate 102,617 of JAJEGS010000018.1, forward strand.
ACTTTGCTATTCATCGTCTGCGACCGCTGAACGTAGCCGGTAAAGTCAAATGGGACCATTACTTTCAGCGCGGAGATCAGGCGCAGGAAAATCGCGACGAGAGTTTCTTAGGTGCTATCCTGAGAGCGGAGTACTTCTACGAGCCGTTTGCAGGGATCACCATTTCGCCCAAGTGGAAGCAGCAGTACACCCGCCAAGTTCCGACAGATCCCTTGGCGCTGCGACGCAATGAGCTGTCGGAGATTTTTTTCTTAATCGGGACGTACGATCTCATCCCCGGCCAGCTCGTCTCGGAGTCGGGAATCGAATGGGAGGTCTTTCGGAACCTACAGCAAGAGCCCGATCCGCTGCCGCCGGCCTTTGTCGAGGATTTCACTACCCTGACTTTGGCCACTCAGTTCACCAACAGTTCCGAATATCAGGGCTATGCACTTTCTACCAAGATCGGTGTGCGCTGGCAACGCCGGGCATTGCAACAAGGCGATGAGACCAATTTCCTCACGTTTGTAACCATCTTCGCCGGATTGCGCTAATAGGGCGATGGGCAGCACCCCTCCATCTGTTCTCTTGGGGATCGCGCTGGCCACGCTAGTCGCGTGCGACCATCCCCCCACGACCAAGACCGACTTTCAAATGTGGCTGGAGCGGCATCCGCAGGATAGCGAAGCCCATTGGCAACTGGCCGATCTGCTCTTGCAAGAGCGCTCCTACCAAGGGGCCGAGCACCACTACCGCACGGCCCTGAGTATCAATCCGAGGACTGTGGACGCTTGGGTTGGGCTGGGAAATATCTCCTGCAAACAGGGCCTATACGAGCAGGCCGAAAGCCACTTCCGCAACGCCCTCTCGCTGGACGATGAGCACGTGGGTGCGTTGTGTAGCTTGGCCAGTTTGGCCTTAGAACAAGAGGAATACGCCCTCAGCCGCGATTTGTACCAGCAGGCGCTGGCACTTGATCCAGACAATGCCGGGGCGTTCTACAATCTCGCTTTGGCGTACATCAAGCTCAAGGCTTACTACGAGGCGATTGCAGCCCTGCGGCAGGCTACTCGCATTGATACGGGGTACAGTTTGGCATTTTACGCCCTAGGCCAGATCTACGCCGAGCGCCTCGGCGAGTACCAAGAAGGTATTGCGGCATTTAGGCGAGCAGTGGCACTGAGAGCGGATTGGCCTAGCGCGCGGATAGGCCTAGGCCACGCCCTGCTGCAAGCTGGCCAAGTAGATGCGGCCACAACGGTTTTTGGCGCGGCCCTCGCGCTCGATCCGAGCGCAGCCCAAGCCCATGTAGGTTTGGGGTTGGCCGAGGAGCGACGGGGTGGCGAGACGCTCGCCGAGGCACACTATTTGCGCGCCATTGCCTTGGACCCGGTGCGGGCGCGGACCTATTTCAAGCTCGGGATGCTTTACGTCAGACAGGGAAGAAAGGAGGAAGCCCAACAATACTTGGGCCGCTTTGAAGAGCTGGCACCCCATGCTGACGATCTAGCTCAACTCAGAAACCGACTGCGGCGAGAGCCGGATAACGCGCTAGCCCATTACGCCTTGGCCGGGATTTACGCCAAGCTGAATATGCCCTCCTTGGCAATCAGCGCCCTGAGAAGCTGTCTCGCCGTGCGGCCGGGTTACGCCCCGGCGTACAACAACCTCGGCAACGCGTATTTGCGCTTGGGAGATACCAGGGAAGCCATTGCGATGTACGAAGTCGCCGTCCGCATTGATACGTCGTACGCACTGGCCTACAACAATTTGGGCAGTGCCCAGCTACTCAATGGCCGACCGCATCAGGCTTTGGAATGCTACCAACGCGCACTGCGAATTCGCCCGGACTATGCCGATGCGTATTACGGGCTTGCTATGGTCTATAGGGAACAGGGACTACACGCCGAGGCGGGGGAGGCCATGGCCCGGTATGAACAAATTGTCGCGGCTGATGAGCAGTAAATGGACGGTGCTCATTTTGCGTATAAAGGCCGGAATAACTATGCTTAAAAGCCGGGCGGTTAGCTCAGTTGGTCAGAGCGCCTGCCTTACAAGCAGGATGTCCCCAGTTCGAGTCTGGGATCGCCCACCACTCTACAAGCCCCTGAGCAATCAGGGGCTTTATTTTTGACCGTTACCGTTGGCGGTCCGAGATATTTCTTGCGCTATTACACCCTGAGAAAATAGAGTTTTGTCCAAGTGATGATCTAATTCTACAGGAGCTATACCCATGCCCAATCGTCCCAATATCCTCTTTCTCCTCAGCGATGAACACAGTTTTCGCTTTCTCTCGGCTCGCTCTCCAGAGCGCGGCGGCGAACCATGCCGCACGCCGACGCTTGACCGCCTCATCCAGCAGGGCGTCCACTTTGAAACCGCCTATTGCCAGATGCCCCTGTGTACGCCCAGCCGCATGTCGATGCTGTCCGGCCGGCACCCACATCGTTGCCCGGTCCTGTGGCCGGACACTCCTACCTTTGCTTCGCACTTGGGGCAGCACGGCTACGCCACGGCCGCCGTCGGCAAGATGCACCTGCAGGGATCTCGTCAGTATGCTGGCTTCGGAGCCCGCCCCTACGGCGACTTTGCCGCGCCCTCGCCGGGCCATCAAAAAGACCCACTTTTTCTGCCTGGGGTCCAGGATCACATCTTCATGCCCTCCATCATTGAGGATGCCGGTCTCAGTGATATTCCCGAATCTTTGCTCCAAGAGCAGTTTGTCGTGCGCGAGGCCACGGCGTGGCTGCGCGAACACCGGCACGCCCACCCGGACCAGCCCTGGCTGATGTACACTTCGTTCGTCCACCCGCACTTCCCGATGAACGCACCCCGCCGCTTTTTCGAGCGCTACTATCCCGAGGGAGTTACCTCGCCGAAGGTGGGCCGCAACGGGGACGCCCAAAATCACCCCATGACCTTGGAAGCGCTGAGGTCGGATGGCGGCGAGTCCCAGGGACATCCCGCCGAAGAGATCACTGCGGAGCAGACCCTGCGTGCCCGGGCGGCATACGCTGCCTGCGTAGATCAATTGGACGAGATCATAGGGGACTTTTTAGCGGTCTTGGAGCGCGACGGGCTGCTCGACAACACCATCATCGTCTATACCTCGGATCACGGCGAACTGGCTGGGGAGCACGGCCTGTGGTGGAAACAAACTTGGCACGAAGCATCTACTCGGGTGCCGCTGATCGTTTCCCTGCCGGAGCACCGCAGGGGCCAGCTCTCGCCGACTGAGATCACCGCGCCGGTGAGCTTAGCCGATATCTTTCCCACGCTTTGCGGCCTGACCGGCGCGCCCCTGCCCGATGATCTGGACGGCATCGACTTGACGCCGGCGGTGCGGGGCGATGTCTGCCCGGCTCTGGCAGTACGTCCCGGCGTCATCGTCGAGAACTTGGGCAAAGGATACCGCATGATCCGCTCGCCGCGCTACAAGTACATTGCCTGCCACACTCACGACGATCTGGCTTTCGATTTGATAGACGATCCAGACGAGCAGCGCAATTTGGTAGGCCGCGCCGCAGGGGAGACAGCCGCCGAACTGGAGAACCTCAAGTCCGCACTCTTCGAGGGCTTTGATTTTGCGGAAGCCGTCGAGGCGACGAGGCGGGAAAGCGCGCAATATCGCAAGCAGTATCCAAGCCGGATAAAGCCCCGAACGTCTAACCAGATCATGCGTGGAGACGGGATGTTGGTCGAAGCGGACCAGCCGCTCTACTATCCAGATGTGGTCAGCGAGGACCCGCGCCGGGACTTCAGTGATTGTCCTCAGCAGCGCAGAGCTTCCCGTCGCCGTCGATAATCTCGTGGTTGGATAACAGAGGAACCTCTTGGGGCCAAATCAAGAGCAATCTGGACCATCAACCGCACTAATAGAGCGGAGTTCCTGTGTCAATAGGAACTTCGTCATTGTGCGGTAAGTACTCTAGCGAGTTGTGGGTGATTAGATTCCCACGCGAGTGATTTGTATTAGCGCTCGCCTGCAAGAGAACGCGCCGGTCTTAGCCCGAAAAAAGCCGCCATGATCAGGCCACTCGCAATCCGCGACGCGCAGGCCAAGCCAAAGACGGCCCCGTAGCCATAGTCGAGGATGAGCATGCCGCCGATGAGACTGCCGAGGAAGTTCAGAAGCTGGAAGCCGCAGACGCGGAGGCCCTGGATCCGCGCCCAGAAGCGCCGGGGCAGCACTTGGGTGGAGAAGTGCTGGTCGGATGGGTTGTCGATGACTTCGCCGATGCGCACGAGCAGGAACATAGGCACGGCCAACGGCAGGCTGATAAAGGCCCCCATGATCCCGAGGGCACTGCCGCCCATAATGCGGGATGGCAGGATGGTCAGCGTCGGCCCGAAGCGGCGCACCAGGGTCGGCGCGGCGAAGGTCGCTGGTAGGCCGGCGAGTTGGCTGAGGAAGAAGATCGCACCGATCGCAGCCGGGCCGACCCCCAGTTCGGCCTCGAAGAATACGTTGAAGAACGGGTACGTCAGCCCCATGGAGAAGCCGCGCGTGCCGCTGAGGGCGGTAATGGCGGCAAAGACGCGCCACGGCGAGGTCGTTGGCTCGTTCTCGTCTGGCGACTTTCGGGCTTCGGTGAGATTAGCTGAACTGTCGAGCTTAGGGCGACGCCGGGTTGGCGCAGGATCTCTTTCGCGGCGGGTTTGACCGGATGCGTACAACAGCGGCACGACGGCGATGAGCGAACACGCCGCGCCGAAGAACAGCGCGTAGCGGAAGGGCTCGGGAACCTCGGTGGAGAGGCCGAGGAAATAGCCCATGACTCCGGGCATGAAACCGCCGATTAGGCTCAAGAGCATGCGGACGATTATTTGCAGGGCCGACCAGATGGCGAGGGCTTCGGCGCGGCGCGCGGGGTGGGCATTGTCCGAGAGGAAGGGCACGTGGTTGACCCAGACGAAAGCCATGGCCACGCCGCCGACAAACGAAAACGCCAACAATGCGCCCGGCGACGTGGTCAAGCACAGGCCCAACTGGGAGATGGCCAGCAGCAGACCCGAGGCTATGAGAAAGGGCTTGCGACCGAAGCGGTCGCTCAGGATGCCGGTGGGTAGGGCTAATAGGCCGGTCGCCAGCGGTGCCATGCTGGCGACTTGGCCGATGAAATCCTCTTGGTAGCTCAGGCGCAGTAAATAGAGGTTGTACAGCAGGGAAAAAAGCGCCATGCCGGCGTTGATCGAGGTGCCAAAAGCGAAGAACAGCCGGACATTGCGGTTGAATTCCCGCAGCCGAAAGCGGCTTAGGGCGTGGCCGATGGGCATCCGGCGTGGCGTCTTGCAAAGACCTCGACGGCCTTTTGCACGACGATCTTTGCGGTGTGGACCCGCTCGGCAAAGGGCAGTTCCATGCCGGTCTCAATGGTGAAGGCCAAGCCGTAGGTATGCGCGGCAAAGTCGGCGAGGTTGAGGCCCTCGCCGCGCTGCTGGGGATTGAGCCAGAAGACGCTATGCGGCCCTGTTGTGAAAAAAGATCCGGGCAAATAATTGTCCGGAGCGAGAGGCGCACCGGAGGCGGCGACCTCGGCGATCATCTCGTTGGCCATGACCTCTTCCCACTGCTGGTCGCTAGGAGTGCGCTGGTGCCGCGCTGAAAACCAGAAGAAGTCGCCCCCGTGTTCGTGGAGGTCCAGTGTCAAACCGGGCTGTATGGCGGCCATCAGGTCGCGAGTGCAGCGCGACTCGACGGGTGCCCAAGGGGTGTCGTGGAAGCGGTTGAGGTGGAGGATTTCGCCGGCGGGATCGATTATCAGCGTGTACGTGCGTTCGACGCCGGGGTTGCTAGCGGGGAAGTAGAGCCTCCGGCCCTTGAGTGCTTCGATCCAGTCCCCTACTCGATGGTTGTACAGGTTACTCGTCGCGTAGCCGTACTCGCCGATGAGGGCGACCACGGTATCGCCTTCTTCATAGAGGACTTCGCCGCGCTTTTTGAGCAAGGGAGCGACATCGTCGAGGCCATCAAGAGTCGGGGCTTCGTCTAGGCTCAGGCCGAGCGCGTAGGCGAGGCCATTCATGCCGATGGGGTCGCGGCTGGGAATGGTGTAGAGCTGGTGCTCGGTCTCGATCTCGTCGATGAGGGCACAGGCCGCGCTGACGCCAGCCTGTTCGGTGGCATGGCTGCCAGCGCTGATGAAAATGGCCGGTGTTTTGTCGCCGCCGCTTTTGACTGCGACGATGGGTTGGCCGTCGGGTGCGCGACCGAGGATTTGTGGGGTATGGCCGTTGTCTTGGATACAGGTGAGTAAGTCGGCGTAGCTATCGAATGGCTGCATGGCGTTTAGGCACATAGGGGATGCGCCATTTCCATTTGCTCGCGGCGGAAGGGGACGTCGATCTGGCCGTCTTGGTTGATGGTCGCCATCTTGGCCCGCGCCTCCAGCCACAGTCGGTGCCACTCGGCTGGGTCTCGCAGTTCGCTGTCTGGATCGCGGCGGCTGCGGGCGACGAATCCGGGGAAGGCGATGCGCCCGGTGGGCTGGTCGGTGGGATTGTAGCGCAGGTCAAAGCTCCAGCGGACCTCGTCGCTGACGTTGGGATAGGACCCGTGGACGGTCTGCTTGTGGACGCAGATGACGTCGCCGCGCTCGACCGGCAGGGGGATGGCCCGATCGGCGGCGAAGAGCTTTTCGGGGACTTGGGTCGCGCCGGCGAATTGTGGTGCGTTGTCCATGTAGTTGGAGCAGTGCGGCAGCAGTCCGCTTTTGTGCGAGCCGGGCGCGACCATCAGTGGCCCCTTCTCAATGGGCGTGTCTTGGAGCGAGAACCATATGGTCAGCATCTGCGTGTCGTCCGCTTCTTCGGTTACGACGCCGTGGTCTTGGTGCCATTGGGTCGCGCCGAGGACGGCGTTGCCGAACTGGTTTTTGGGCAGGTGGCGCTCGGGCGGCTTGATGCGCACGTGCTGGACGGGATTGGAATAAATTTCTGGGCCAATCAGCGACTCGACGACGTCGAGCAGGTTCGGGTCGGTGAAGGCGCGGAATACGGCCGGCCCGGCCCAGAAGGGGGTGTCGGACTGGACGTTTTGAAAGGGCAGTGAGAAGTCGAAGTACTGGCTGTGGATACGGCCAGTTTCAACGCAAATTTGGATGTAGCGGTCGCCAAACTCGAGCTCTTCGTAGCGCGAGGTGATTTCGCCTTGAGCGTAGAGATCGTCGGCCAAGCTGTCGAGGACCGTGGCGTATTCGTCGATGACTGGGTCGAGGGTGGTGGCCGGGTCGAGGACGCCTTTGACGACGACGTAGCCTTCGCTGGCGAAGTGGTCGAGTTGGCTGGGGGTGAGCGCGGGCATGGTTTTTCCTCCAAAGAGTGCGCGGTTGGTGGGCGACGCGTGTGTTGTCTCTACAATAACAAGGGCCATGTATAAGAGGCAAGCGCGGATTGGATGGAGAAGTGCGATTCAATATACTATGGCTCTGCGTCGCTTGCGGTGGGGAACGCCAGCCAAGGCGACCGATGTCATAGGAGACACCATGTCTTGCAAAGTATTCCTCCACGCCGCCGCTATACTCTGGCTAGCCGATTCGCTGGCCGCCGAACAACTCCGCTTTGACGCGGCTGATGAGTGGCGGACTTGGCGCTTGCCGCTGGGCATTGTCGCACTCGACGACGCTGGGATCATCCGCCCGGTCGAAATCCGCAAAAACGTCGATCCAGTGCGCGATGCTGCGGCCTTTGGCGGCGGGGTTCACGCGGCTGGCTCGAATGTGCTAGCTGCGGCGCGGGCCATTGACGGGGATCGACTGACTGGTTGGAGTCCCGACTTGGCCGACGATCCCGACGATTGGTGGATCGAGATCGACTTGGGACGAGCCGTGGCCGCGCGCCGGGTCGCGCTGACTTTTTTGGCGAGTGCGCCGCCGTGCGCACTGTTCGACGTGTTGTTTTCCACTGGCGAGCCAGCCATTGACGTGGTCGGCAATCCCATTGAAGGCAGCCTCGTGTACCGCGTGAAGGAGCGCTTTAAGGAAAACCAGCGGCAGCAGGTCGCGCTGGAGCTGGACCCGGTGCGCGATCCGTTTGTGCAATTTATCCGCGTCGAAATGCTCGACTGTGGAGCTGGGTCTGCGCTGGCCGAAGTAGAGGCCGAAGCTATCGGCGACAACCTCTCCTTGGATCTGGCGGCCAAGGGCGGGAACTTGGAAATCATCGTCGATATCGACGGCTTTGGCGACGCTGCGTCGTTTGCCAACTCGCTGCCGCTGGCCGACGGCCGATTTTCTCTGTGGACGGAGAATCGTCGCATCAACCGCCCGGTTGATGTGATCTCGCGTATGACCTTGGATTTGGGCGCGGTCTATTGGGTGGATTTGGTGCGCATCGTGGGGAATTTTTTGTCGCGGCCTGGGCAATTCCGCTTCAACTTTGACCGCTACGAGGTGCTGACCTCGGATGGGTCGCTGGCACCGAATGGCACGCGCATCTGGCACCGGCAATTCGCGGGTAAAGCTACGACAGCCAATCGCCAGCTCGGGATCGCCAACCACCACTTTGCGCCGATCAGGACGCGTTACGTGCGGGTCGAATGGGTGTTTTGGGACGCGGCCTGTGCAGCCGCTTGCGTGGGCTGCGGCATTGTGCCGCCCTGTCAGTTTTGGGGTGGCACGCGCGAGTTACAGGTTTTTGGCGAGGGCTATCCGCAGCGGGTGATGTTGGCCTCGCCCTTGATTGACCTCGGCGGCGATAAGCAGGTACACGCGATTCGCTGGCGAGCTGACGCGCCCGTTGGGACGCGGGTGGAGGTGCGCAGCCGCACGGGCAATGACTTGCAAATGGATATCACCTATCACGACAAGAACGGCCGGGTCGTCACCGAGCGGAAGTACAACAAGCTCATCCCGTCTTTTAAGGGCCGGATCGACACTGCGCTGTCGCCGGGGGCCAATTGGAGCCCGTGGAGCAAGCTGTACTTGCAGCCGGGCGAGCCATTCGCATCGCCCTCGCCGCGACAATTCGCCGAGTTAGATGTCGCCTTGGTGTCTGAGCAGCCGGATGTGGGGGCGACCTTAGATTGGCTGGAGATCGAGTTCGGCGATCCGGTGGCGCAAGAAGTAGTGGGGGAGATTTTCCCGGTCGAAGTGCAGCCTGGGGAGCGCACCGAGTTTGCCTATTACATTCGTCCGCAGCGGGTGGCGGGCCGTGGCTTTGACCACTTGGAGGTGGAGAGTTCCGCGCCGATTGAGTTTGTCGAGGTGTTGGTGGAGGGTGAAGTGGTGGAGGCGACGGCTGAGCCGACGGAAGGGGGGGTGGCCATCGCCTTGGCCGCGCCGGTCAAGAGCCGTCAGCTAGTGGAATTGCGTTTTGCCGGAACCGTGTTTGTCGATGCCACGCGCTTTGACGCCTTTATTGCTCAAGGTCCTGCCGACGCGCTGTTGCGGCAGCGGGTGGATGCGGGCGATGCGTACGCGGAAGTTGTCAGCAGCACGAATGCCGTGCGCTTGCCCGTGGGAGCGCGGCTGCTGGCCAACGTGGCGATGGGGCCGCTGGCTTTGACGCCCAATGGCGACGGGGTCAACGATGCGCTGCAAGTGGAATTCGACTTAGTCAATGTCTTGGCCGCGCGGTGGATCGGCCTGCGGATCTTCGACCTTGCGGGGCGGCTGGTATGGGTGCGGGAAGAGGAGGGCGAGGCTGGTGGTCGGGTTTGGGTTTGGGACGGCAGGGGGAGTTGGGGTGCGCAGGTAACGCCGGGGCTGTACGTGGCGGAACTGCGCGTCGAAGGAGATGAGGAAAGCTATAGCAGGCGGCGCGTTGTTGCGGTGGCGTACTAGTGCTTGGATGGGACTGCGATTGAGAACGTCCTAGAAGGTGGAACCTCACTTGCTGTGCAATTCCGGGAAGTAGGTCGCGTAGAAGCCGCGGTCCCGGGTGAGAAAGGTTTCGGCTTTAACAACGGCGTGGGCACCGATCAGAAAGTCGGTAATAATCCGATCTCTGGGCCCGCCGGCCTGCCGGTAGCGCAACCAGCGCTGTCCGGCTTCGTAAGCAATATCGGTATTGATGGGTGAGATCGTCGCGCTGATCTCCCGCAGTGCTCCGTCGAGCGTGGCCCGGTCATCAAACGCCGGAACGAGTTCCGCATATACCACATCACAGATGAGAATGGCCCCTCTATCGTAGGCATTCCGCAGCAACGCCTTCGACCGGGGGCCGTGCTGATCGTCGGCGAGAAACACGTCCAATAGGACGCTCGTGTCGACGGCGGTGATCATTTCCCACGGATTTCTTCGATGTAGTCGTCGGTTCTTACGTTCCTACCCAAGATGGCGTACACGCGCTCCACCGGGTGCCGCGATGCGGTCCGTTTCTGAATGAGCAGACCGTGTTCTGTTGGAGTGATCTCAACTTCGACATCGGGATTCATGCCGAAGCGGTCTCTCAGTTGCTTGGGGATGGTGATTTGTCCTCGTTCAGATATTCGCATGTGACCTCGATATGAATTCCAGATTCATAAAATCATACCAATCTATCATGGGACGCGCAAGCCTTCCGCGCATGAGTCTGACTTTAGGACTGACCCGTTCTTGGCGCTATATTATGGCACCATTACGCGAAGCTATAACCTTGTTTAGCGCCGTTCAGGCGCGGGAGAACGGAATATGAAACTGATCCTCGTAGGTTGCGAATACGCTGGCAAGACGACCTTGGCCAACGCCATCGTCGGTTGGATCGAGCGCACCTTTGGCTCGTCGCGCACTTTCCACGATCACTTCAGCCTGCCGTGCAATGAGTTCCCCGTAGAGGAACAGGAGCAACTGTTGGCTCTCAGTCCACGGTTGAAGGAGATGTTTCAGCGCTATATGATGAACTACCACTTTCATTCTGCTTTCTACAGCGACCCGGACCACAACTTGGTGGGTTTTCACCTTGAAGAGGCCGTGTACGCGCCCCTGTACTACGGCTATGGGGGCCGGGGCGAGTACGGCGACCGCGCGGCACTAGCTCGTTCCTTCGACGAGGAGGTCATGCAGCACGCGCCCGACACGGTGCTCGTGCTGCTGCGGGCGCGGCCCGAGGTCATTGCCCAGCGCATGCGCGAGCAGCCGCACGAGCGGCCGGTGGTGCAGGAAAAGGACATTGAATACGTGTTGCAGCGCTTTGAGGAGGAATACCGCGATTCGCTGATCCGCAAGAAATTCGCCCTCGACACGTCGGATGCCACAGTGGAGCAGACCTTGGCGGAGTTCGCAGGAGAAATCAAGCAGCACCTGAGCGAAACCGACCGCTTGCGCCTTTTGGCCCACCAGAACTGGCCGACCTAAGCCATGCCGCACCCTTTTCTCGATTGGTATGGCGTTTGGCCCGGCCAAGCTGGCATCGAAGGCGGCCAAGCTTGGGTGCAAGACCCGCCGGTGGGCGTGCGGTTGGCCGTGCAGGAGGCGAGTAAATCTCCGGTTTTCATTGCGCCGGAGCACCCTTGGGAAGCGGGCGGTCTGACGCCGCAAGCTATGCTCTGCGATGACGGCGTGCTGAAGATGTGGTACATCGCCCGTGGTGCTGGGGACGATCAACCTCCCTTCATTGCGTACGCCGAGAGCGCGGACGGCTTTTGTTGGGAGCGACCGGCCCTGCATTTGCAAGAGTACGACGGCAGCACGGCCAACAATCTGCTCTTCCGCTTCGGCGACTTTGGGCTGCAATCCGTGTTTGTGGATCCCGTGGCCCCGCCGGAGGCTCGCTACAAAGCCATGGCGCGCGATTCTATTACCTATCACGAGGGCGCGCCGGTGCCTGCGATGACGCGGGAGCGCAAGTGGGCCATTCGCCGCGCCATGACAGAGGCTGGCTACACGCCGGAGCAGCGGGCCGCTGCGCTGTATTTTGTCGGCTTGCTTACAGGTGCGGTGTCGCCCGACGGCAAGCAGTGGACCTTCTTGGAGGAGCCGCTTTTGAACGTGGGCCGCACCGGACTCGACAGCCACAACATTGCTGCGTACGACGCGGAGGCCGGGCTATACGTGGCCTATTTGCGCGGCCATCAGCATCGCCGCCGCATCGTGCGCCGCACTGAGGGCGCGGAGTTTGGGAACTGGTCGCCGCCGCGTCCGGTATTTGGCACGGATCCGCAAGATCCCATAGACGACGATGTGTACGCGGCGGGCTATTGCCGCTATCCCCACGGCGGTTTCCACCTGATGTTTCCGGCCATGTACCACCGCTGGGCGGCTACTGTGGATGTGCAATTGGCGACTAGTCGCGACGGTTTGCTGTGGAGTCGGCCCGAGCGCAAGCCCATCATCTCCTGCGAGCCGGAAGGGTACGGCATGGTGTTTGCCTTTCCGGAAGTGGTCCCGCTCGATTCGGAGACGTGGGGCGTGATGTTCATTGGGCAGTACGACTTGCACGACTGGGGAGAGCGGTACGACCCAGACCGTCCTGCGGAATGGCGGTGGGCTACTTGGAAGCGGGATCGGCTGATAGCGCTCGAAGCGCCGGTGGAGGGGCGCGTAACGCTGGTCGAACGCGAGTGCGATGGCCGCGAGCTGACGCTCAATTTTCAGACGCAAAAGGAAGGCGGTTGGATCAAGGCCGAGTTGGTCGAGCCGCCTTCTTCTCCGGCCGCGCCGGTGCGGGCTATAGAGGGCTTTGGGTTAGAGGAGGCGGATGTGTTGGCTGGCGACGAGTTGGCCAAGGTGGCGACGTGGCGGGGAAGCAGCGATTTGTCGGCATTGCGCGGTAGGCAGGTGGCCATTCGCCTGCACATGGGGCGGGCGAAGGTGTTTGCGGTGGGGATGTAGAGTTGTTCGCTTGAAGTGGGGCTGTCAGCGACGATTAAGGAGAACTTTGAAGAGTTGGAGATATGACGAAGAACCGATCAGGTGCCGAGAATTCTGGCCGGAAGTCTATTGGCCGACAGGGAAAGCTTGGTCGGCCCGCGCAATTGTGCAACGCACCGTTGCACAAATTCCTTGGCGCAGCAACGGCCCCTAGATAGAGGCTGAGTTGTTGGAGTGGGAGAATGGGGCCGGAAGAAGCGATCAAGCGAGTTGAATTGCGCGTAAAGCAAGGCGGCCACTATGTCCCACCGGATGTCATTCGTCGCCGCTTTGCGAGTGGGTTAAAGAATTTTCAGAATATGTATCGCCACATCGTCGATTATTGGCAGTGGTTTGATAACAGCGGCCATACTCTCATATTGGTTGATGAAGGAGAGAATCCATGAAAAAGCCGAAGCGACCAATCCCCGTTTCTAAACTTGACGATCCAGATATGCAGGCTGTCCCCGGTGCGTTATACCGAGCTGCTAGACGTGCACACAAGATCGCGCATCAGTACAAGACCGGGGTAGTGGTTATGGAAAAAGGCAAGGTCATTGAGATTGAGCCGGATCCCGAGATGTACGAGGAGGAGGAGAAATAGTGCAGCAGCTTGCTGCACAAATTGGGCAGGAGGTGCTTGCACAAACAGGTCGAGGCCAGAGGATGAACTGGAAGCCTAAGACAGGCCCGCGATCTGCTTTTCCCGCGCCTGATGAACGGCGAAATAGCAATATGAATCCCCAATCCCTCTCCGACCTCGGGCGGAAGATTTGCGCCTTCGCCACGTCTGTATATACTTTTTGTATATCCAAATTAAATTAAAGCGAGGTCATAATATGGCAACGGCACACACGAAAGTTTTTATGAGCAACAAAAGCCAAGCGGTGCGGCTGCCCAAGGCCGTTGCACTGCCGGAATCAGTGCGCGAGGTCGATATCGTCGCGATAGGGTCAAAGCGCATTATCACACCGGCGGGCGAGAGTTGGGATGAGTGGTTCAACAGCCCCGGTGTTTCAGATGATTTTATGTCGGTAAGGGAACAGCCGGCCGATGCACAGCGAGAAAAACTGTGATGCTCAGGTATCTGCTAGATACCAATGTGGTGATTTATGCCATCAAGAACCGCCCCCAATCGCTGCGACAAAAATTCAATCGCTCGCAAGGTCAGATGGCAATTTCTTCCGTAACTTGGGGCGAACTTATCTATGGCGTTGAACGCTCTGCCCAGCCCGAGCGCAATCTGGCGGATATTGAATCGCTGGGCACTAGGCTTGAGATCATGCCGTTTGACCAAGTTGCAGCCAGCCATTTTGGTCGAATCCGTGCGGAACTGTATCGCGTTGGTGCTCCGATTGGCCCCTACGATATGATGATCGCGGGTCAGGCGCGTGCGTACGGGCTGGTTTTGGTGAGCAATAATGTAAAGGAGTTTGAAAAAGTTCCGGGACTCATGCTGGAAAACTGGGTCCGCTGATATGAACCCCCAATCCCTCTCCGATCTCCTCGCCCTCGGCGAAGGTTCCACCACCGAGTTCAAGCGGGCCATGCCCTCCGACCTCGGGCGGGAGATATGCGCTTTCGCCAACGCCACCGGCGGAGTAATCCTGCTCGGCGTCTCAGATGCCGGAGAGATCGTCGGTGTGGACGACCACAATCGGCTGAAGTCGAGGGTGCAAAGTACCGCACGGTCGGCAGACCCGCCGATCTCGGTGGAAGTCGAGAGCGTCGGTGAGGTCTTATGCGTGGTCGTGCCACCGCAGGAACGCAAGCCCTACTCATTCGGCGGGCGATTCTTCATACGCGACGGGGCGAATAGTCAGCAGATGTCGAATGAGGAAGTGGAAAACCTGTTCTACGCGGTTGGACGCCTTCATTTCGACAAGAAGCCCTGTGAAATTTTCTCCATGGAAAACGACCTTGATGACGAGACTTGGGCGCGGTTTAGTGAACGCGCCAAGATCCCAGCGGCGATGGAGCGGCTCGTGGCCCTCCGAAACCTCGGCCTAGTCGATGCACAAGACCGCATGACCCATGCCGGGGCATGGCTGCTAGCCCGAGACATTCGGAGGTTCACGACCACCGCCCACGTGTCCTGTGCCCTGTTCATGGGGACCGAGAAGGTGAGAATTCTCGATCGGCGGGACTTCCACAGCGACATTCCGACGATGATTGACGAAGTAGTCGCTTGGATTCTCACCAAAATCAATGTCGAGTACATCATCAAGCATGTGAGGCGGCAGGAACGGCCGGAATTGCCCGAAGAGGCCCTGCGGGAAGCGGTGGCGAATGCCGTTGCCCACCGCGATTACCGCTCGACCGCGAACGTCCAGATTTACGTCTTCAAGGACCGAATCGAAATCGTCAGCCCAGGCGGATTGCCCGCAGGGATGGAGGAAGCAGATCTGGGCACCAAGAGCGTCCCGCGCAATCCGCTGCTGTTCAGTATGTTGTACCGCATGGACGTGGTGGAGAATATCGGCTCGGGCATCCGGCGCATTCGGGAGCTTTGCCGAGAGCACGGGGTGGCGGAGCCGGTGATCGACGTGTCCGAGCACTGGGTGACGACGACGTTCAAACGGCCGGTCGTAGAATTCGAGATCAAGTCGGAAACAAGTCAGGTCCGGGATACCCCGCGTGCCACCGCACAAGTACCCGACACGGACCGTACAAGTACACCTAAAGTTATTTCGGACAGCACGTTACAGAGACTTGAAGCCAGCTTGGAAGACTTGACTGCACAAGTTACCGCACAAGTTACCGCACAAGTTATCTGGCATTGCCGTGTTCCCCGCACGGCAAGGGAGATCATGACTCTGCTAGGCTTGAAACACCCGAAGACATTTCGGACCAATTATCTCCAACCTCTGCTCGATGCCGAGTGGCTGGAAATGACCATCCCCGACAAACCCAGAAGCGGCAAGCAGCAATATCGGCTGACGGACAAGGGCCAAGCGTTGCGAGATCGCTTGACTCAGACTCAATAACTAGTGCTGACGTGCTTAGTGAATTGGGAAACGACAGTCTGAGGTTTGACATCAAGGCATTGATACTATGTCAGATCCGTATCGCATCGTTGAAGTGAAACCTGAATGGGTCATTGATCGGGAAGATATGGGAACCAAGACGAAGTTCTGGTATCGCGATCCCGATGAAGATGTAAACTGGCTCTTCAAGTATCCTCGGCAGAACACAGGGGAACACTGGGCAGAGAAAACTGCCGCAGAAGTTGCGTCTGCGCTCGGCGTTAGACACGCGAAGGTAGAATTGGCACAGTTTGAAGGGGATCGTGGTTCGGCGACAGAATCTTTTGCTCGCGGCGGCAGAGCACTACACCACGGCAACCAAACTGGCCGTCCAAATCCAGACGACGGACTACTATATGATCGGCTGGACACCGCGCTATCTCGTGAGCGATTTGGCCATGGCGATGACCGAAGGCCCCAATGAATACACCGCGAAAGTAGTGCGTGTTAATCCTATGCCAGCGCCATCAAGTCAGCGCGTTTTGATTGAAATGCGGGGCCGTTGGAAGAAGCACGAGCCGATGAGTGGCGAGGATTTCCAGCCTTTGGTCACTGACCGCATCGCGGTTGATCCAAATGTTGACGATCCAGGACGTTATCGAGTCGCCTTGTAATCCGCAGAACATGAAACCGGAGAACAACCACTTCCTCTGCGTGCGCGAGTTGTGGGTGCGCGGTGACCTCTACCGCCAAATCTACAAGACCTTCGCCGGCTGCGACGAGACCGGCTTACCCGCAGACGATTATTCGGAAGCCGAAGTCGGAACTAAGACGGACGACGTATTCCGGCACGTGTTCCGCGTCTATCCAACAGTGCCGTCGCCGCATTACGAAAACGCGGCGTGAATTAGCCCCTCTGACTCTCCAAAACTCAGTCCAACGCAACAATGTAACGGCACAGCGTTTTCCCGCGCTCTGAAAGGCCGTCGTACAGGGCGCGGGGCATTTCTCCATCTCCGTGGGGTCGGCGAAACCAGGGCGCGTAATAGCCGACGCTCGTCATAATGCGCACATCTTCGGAGGTGTTGGGTGTGCCGCCGTGCCAGCAGCGCACGTCTCGGATGAGGGCCGAGCGGGCCGGCGCACAGGCGATAGAATTTTTCATATAGGCGGGTTCGTCTTCGAGGCTGGGGACGGGATGGCGCGAGCGGTGGGTGCCGCGGATGAAGCGCGTGGCCCCGTTTTCTGCACTAAAATCAATCATGGGAAAGTTGACCACGACAAAGGGCGTGGGCAGGTCCATGATGGTGACGCGCTGTTCGGGATCGCCAATCACGTCGGCCATGTCGCGGTGCAGAGGCTGGATTTTTGCGCCGGGCAGGGAGTAATCGCCGCCGCCACCGCTGCACGTAAACTGGTCGCTGGCAAAAATGGCTTCGACAATCGGCAAAATGGTCGGCAAGTCCACGAGCATGGCCCATTCGGGATGGTGGATCTGAGAACCAAAGGAATAGCGCGCAAAGCCCCGGTTGGCTTTATCGAGCGGGATGGCGGCGGTCTGCTCGGCAACGACGCGGTGCGCACCTTCCGTGAGATAGGCAAATTGTTCGTCAGTCAGGGCGTCGGTGACAACGGCAAAACCGTCGCGGTGAAAGAGGGCGGCAGCGCGGTCGATGGCGTCTGGGGCAATAGGTTCGAGGGCGAGCATGGTATCTCCAGTGTTGTGGGGCGGGTGTAAATATGCTATTTAGCTCTGTGTATTGCGAACCGCTGTTATTCTACCAAGGGAGAAAGAAATGGGAAATCGTCCGCAAGTACTCATCGCCTGTAGCGAGCGGGTGCGCCATGGCTACCTGCCGCCAGAGGAGTTGACGCGCCTAGAGCAGGTTGCCGATTGGGCGTGGTTTGCCTGCGAGGGCGGCAACATTTACCAGGCCAGCGAAGACGCCGAGGCCATTGCGCAGTTGGCACAGGAATTGGCTGGAGTAGATGCGCTGGTCGTCTGCCACGGTGCGCCGAGGGTTAATGCAGCGGTCTTGGAAGCCGCTCCCCGGCTGCGCTTTATCGGCGAACTGGAAGGCGACCGCTTTGCCACGCGCATTGACTTGGACGCGGCGTGGGCGCGGGGCATCCGCACGGTCGATACGACGAATGGCTCGTCCTATCCGGTGGCCGAGTGGGCCTTGGCGCTGACGCTGATTGCCATGCGCAATGCCGGTGCGCTCTTCCGCCGCATCCTCGCTAGGAATACTCAGGACCGGTCCACCATGCAGCCGATGGCCGGGATGCTCACGGGCAAGCGGGTGGGGTTGATCGGCGGTGGCCACATGGGGCGGCGGCTGATGAAGCTGTTGCGGCCCTTTGAGGTCGAGTTGTGGGTGTATGATCCGTACTTGCCGCAGGAGTTGTCCGAGGCGTTGGGTTTTGTGCTCACGTCGCTGGACAATGTGATGTCGCAGTGCGATGCGATTGTCTGCGTCGCACCGCTGACGCCGCAGACCCAAGGCATGATTGGCCAGCGCGAGTTGGAGCTCATTCCGTCGGGAGCGGTCTTGGTGAACGTGTCGCGCGGGCCGATCTTCGACTCTGCGGCCCTGATCGAGCGCCTCAAGCGCGGCGACATTGCCGCGGGTTTCGATGTCTTCGACCCGGAGCCGATCCCGGCCGACAGCGAGATTATCGACCTGCCCAACGTGTTTTTGACCCCGCACTTTTCCGGGCGCGTGGGCGACGAATACCCGCATTTCTTCCGCCTCATGGTCGATGAATTAGAGCGCTTTTTCGCGGGCCATCAGACCTACTTTGACCTGACGCCGCGCGCGCAGGCGAATCGGCGCGGGGATCAGCCGGACTAGGAGATTTTATGGGACATCCCAACGTACTCTACATCTTTACCGATCAGCAGCGGGTGGATACGCTGCGCTGCTATGGCAACGAGCAGATTGAGACTCCGGCCCTCGACGGGCTGGCCGATGACGGCTTTGTCTTTGAAAACGCCTATGTGAGCCAGCCAGTGTGCAGCCCGGCGCGGGCCACCATGCTGACCGGGCTGTGGCCGCATACCGCTGGCGTGCCCGCGTGCAATGTGCCGCTGTGCGCCGAGGTGCCGACGTTTGCCGAGTTGCTGCCGCCGGAATACCAGACGGCTTTTATGGGCAAATGGCACTTGGGGGATGAGATTTTCCCCCAGCACGGGTTTGAAACGTGGGTCGGCAGCGAAGACTCGTACCGGCGTTGCTATTCTGAGCAGGAGCGGCTGGACGTGCTTAGCCCGTATCACCATTTCTTGGTCGAGCAGGGGTTTGCGCCCGATGCGGAAAACCTCGGTCAGCGCGTATTCTCGCGCCACGCCGAGGCGTCCATGCCGGAGGAATATACGAAGGCGGCGTTTTTGGGCGATCAGGCCGCAGAGTACATCCGTCAGAGCGGCGATGCGCCGTTTGCGCTGTGCGTTAGCTATCTGGAGCCGCATCCGCCGCACACTGGGCCGCTCAACGAGTATTACGACCCGGAGATCCTGCCAACTGGGCCGAGCTTTAGGCAGCTTCCTCCGGACGACGCGCCCTTGATCGTGCGGCTGATGGCGGCCTTTTACTCAGCTTCGGAAAACTACGGGTTGGACTTGCAGACCGAGGCTGGCTGGCGCGGGCTAATGGCCCGCTATTGGGGCAATGTGACGCTGGTGGATCGCTCGGTGGCCAAGATCCTCCAGGCTTTGGACGAGAGCGGCAAGGCCGACGATACCATTGTGATTTTCACGTCGGATCACGGCGAACTCATGGGCGATCACGGGATTTTGGGCAAGACCCTGATGTACGAGGAGTCGATTAAGGTGCCGCTGCTGCTGCGTGCGCCTATGTTGGATGCGCCGCCAAGGAGAATCGGCTGCCAGTTCAGTCATATCGACTTGGTGCCTACGCTGATGGACTTGCTGGGGATAGAAGCGCCGGACCATTTGCAGGGGCAGAGCAGGGTGCCAGTGCTGTGCGGTCGCGACGACTTGGCGGCTAACGACGTGTTTGTCGAGTGGAGCGGTGCCGACGGCCATCCGCCGGCTTCGATCGGCGAAGCCGAGCCGAACCGCAGCTTGGTCCATCCTCTCCGTACCATTGTCGCAGCCGATGGCTGGAAGCTCAACCTGTATGGCAAGGGTCAAGGCGAGCTGTACGATCTGAACGCAGACCCGCATGAGTTGGAGAATCTATACCACCGGCGCGAGCAGCGAGCGCGGGTCGACGAACTGAGGGAGCGGATTCGCGCTTGGCAGGAGCAGACCGGCGACGAGGTGGAACTTCCCTGCTTCGATTGAGTAAAATGGATTTGGGGTTAGCTACAACCGGCGTGCAAGCGCTGCAACGTGTCTTTGAATGCTTCCATTTCGCCGTGGAATTTTTCCCAGACATCCTCCATCTCCGCGGCCAATCCGCGGCACAACCCCCAGCGCAATTGAGTGCCGTATATATTCCTAAAAAGATGGCGGAAGCGCAGATAGGGTCGTAGCGCGTCTGCGAGGTCTGAGCTGAGGACGGCGGGGCGCACTGATTCGATTTCGCTCGTCATCCGGTCTAAGAGTTGCACGTGCCAATTAGCACCAGCGGGCAACTCGCCATCGAATGTGGTGGCGATGCGCTCCATTATCTGCTCGATGCCGGTGTAGAAGTCGTGCAGGATGCTACCTATGCCGCGCAGTTCTAGCGTAGTGGGCGATCCGTCGAGTTGTTTCAAGGTTTCTCGACCTTCCGCGACTACGGCGGCGACCTGCGCCAACTCGCGGTCAATGTCCGCTTTGAGCAGTAGGAATCTCTGTGCGCTCATACAGCAGTACTCCCTCGTTGGCCACGCACTTGACCATGGCCGGCGTCGCCGACTCAAGTAGAATCAAATCAACCTCGCGGATTGCCCGGTCGGCAATGTCTGCTAGCACCGCAAAGTAGCGTTCCGGTGCTAGGCCAGCGACGACCAAGTCAATGTCGGAACGCGGATGGAAGCCGCTCCCTCTGGCCAGCGAGCCGATCAGGTACACGCGCTCGGCCCCGTATTGCTCGACGAGCGCTTTGGCGCAGACCTGCGCCTGCTCCCGCGCTTGTCGTGCGGCTTGGTCGAGCGCTTGCCGCTCTTGGCGCAGACGCTTTTGCCAAGCCTCGATGTACGACCTGTAGGTGTCCATAAACGGAAGTATAACGGAAGAGGGAACTAGAAGCTACCGCACACGCGGCGATGAGGTGGAACTGCCCTAATTATCCAACCACCGCGCATGAGACCATACCTAACGAGGTACATGGTCTCAAAGGACCGGCAACTCAGCGCTTGCGGGTTTGGATAGCACCTCGTAGCCGCGATCGGTGACGAGCACGTCTTCTTCAAGCATACAGAAAGCGTCGGCGGTGAAGAGTCCGGGTTCGATGGTGAAGACCATTCCCTCTGCTAAAATCACCTCGTTTTCAAAGGCGATAAAGGGCGGTTCGATAATCTCCAGCCCCATCGCATGGCCGATACCTTTGACCGTTGCGGCATAGTCGGCATGGCCCGAGGCGCTCATAGGTGTTCGCCCGCGAGCAGGCGACAGAGCTCCCGCTCGCTCATCCCCGGT
Source organism: Candidatus Latescibacterota bacterium (assembly GCA_022819745.1). Next base: position 123,919 of record JAJEGS010000018.1, read on the forward strand.
TTGACCTCCTCGAAGAGGACCTGATACGCTGCATCAGTGATGGCCACTGCCTCGCGGATGCGTTCCACTTCGGCGCTCGATTTCCGGGCGCGCAACTGCCAACATAGGGCGGACGCATCGACAAAATCAACGTTGGGCAGGTTTTGCCGCAACTGGTCGAAATCTTCGCAAGGCATCCTGAGCGCGACTATCCCGCCGAGTTCGGTGCCAATGCGGCCTTCTTCCAGCCCGAGTTCGCGCACGGCGTCGGCAATGGCATCGACACCCTGGAAAATATGTTCTAATGGGAAGGTTCGGATGCTTTTCATCCAGGAATCTTCCTCGCACATACAGGCTTCTTGCGGGGGCACAATAAGCAGCGGTTCGCCCTCCAGCGGCAGCAGGGCGAACATGGCCGTGTACTGGTGCATCCAGCGATGGGTCACATGGCCCGTAAAGTAGCGGTGATTGGCCTCGGTGGTGACCAGCACAGCGTCGATACCGCGCTCCGCCATTAACCCCCTGAGCTTGCTCAGCCGCTGTTGGTATTCTTTGGGGCTGAAATCGACATAATCATTCACTAATGATTCTACTCCTACTTAAATTTGGTGAATCACTGAGCGGTGGCGCTGCCGGCGCTATGATTCCGGACCTTACGCTAGCCTAAGAAGACCGAGGGAAAAGCGTCCCTTCTAGCGCCTCTGCGTAGGTTTGCGACCGTCCGGAATGGTCGCCGCCGAGCCAGCGATAGGCCCTCGGATAGAGCGCGAGCGAGCGGTCGGCGAGCGGCAGGTCGAGTGGCACATTGCCCCACAGTGCCGAGTACTTGGCGGCGATGGCCGCTTCGAGCGATTGGCGCAGGTCGTGGCCGGAGATGTACAGCTCGCCGCCGTTTTCTACGACATCTAAAAACGACAGTACCGAAGTGCCCATATAAGAGAAGCGGGGGTATTCGAGTGGGGTGTAGGGGCGGTCAATCTTTATGCGGGCACCCTGAGCGTCGCGGCCTTGGAAAATCTCGGGCGGTCCCCAGTCCCAGCGCACGAGCGCGTCGTCAGTCCACACGTTCACGCCACGGCTGGGCGTCGGTTGGCCAAAAACCGGGCAGACGAGGCCGTTGCTGAGTGAAAATTGTCCGTTGATTATCAGCCCCTCATCGTCGTCGCGCGCGAGGGCCTCCGGCGGCGTGCCCCAGGCGGTGACTTGGGTCACCTCGGCTTGGGTGAAAAGCCGCAGCACGGCGATGTGCTGGCAGCCCCCGCCGGAAATTTCGCCGCCCCAGCCGTGGACGCTGGCCCCGCGCAAGGGACCGTACTCGCCGGCGCGCAGCCAACCGGCCGCTTCTTGCACCTCTCCCATGGCCCGTTGCAGGTTGCCGCCGGCAAAGACCACGCCGCGCGCTTCGCATTCCTCGACCATGGCATCGACATCCGACAAGCGGGCCTCAATGGGTTTATCGGTGGAGATGCCCTTGACGCCAGCTTGGGCCGCGGCGATGACGGCCTCTTTGATGTACTTGCCGGGCAGCACGACTACGGCAATGTCAGGGACGACGTGCCGGAAGAGGTCTTGTGCGTCTTGGTAGAGTGCGCGGACGCCGAAGCGCTCGCCGACGGCTTGGCGGCGCTCGGGGTTGTATTCGGCGATGGCGACTAGCTCGGTGTTGGGCAGGGTTTGATAGACTTCGGCGTAGTGCTGGCCGAGGCGGCCGCAGCCGATAATGGCGACCGTGTATTTTTCGTCCATGAGAGAAGCTCCTTTTAGGTTGGCGCTCCCGCGCGGTAAGTTGCTGCGACCCAAGCGGCGCTTTGGGCGACAGGGGATAAATACACCTCGGCGATGGTGCCTTGGAAGCGGGCGCTGCCGCCGGCGATATGGCCGATGGTTACGGGGATGTCTGTCTGTTGCAACGGACGACCACAGGCCGGGCGCGAGGCTGTGATTACGCCGTCAATGTAGAGTTGGATGCGCGCGCCGTCGTACACCCCGGCGAGGTGATGGACGCCGGGGGCTAGGGTTTGGTGAGTGGCAATGCTGACTGCGCCGCCGGTGGTGTTGACGATGAAGCTGGGGCCGGGCACGGCTGCGCAGAGTCCGCCGTTGTGGCCTACATCGCCGTAGCGCAGGGAGAACGCGCCGTCTGCGCCGAGGGTGTCGTAGCGTTGTACGCGGCCGTGGGCGTGGCTGCCGTCGCGGTCGCCGCGCCAGGGGGCGGTGTAGAAATAGCGTCCGTCGAATGCGCCGGCGTTGTACGCGGTGGTGTGTAGGCCGTCGGTATAGCTGGCGTCGTGCGTGTCCCAAGCGGCTGGGTCGTCGAATGGCGCGGCCGTGTCGTAGCGCAGCCAAGCGCCGTGGAAGACGCTCTCGCCGGGTGCGGCGGCGCGGGTGAAGGGCACGTAGTACAGGTAGCGCCCGTCGAAGAAGCCGCCGTCGAAGCCGCTGTTCTCCACGGGAACGTGGGTGTCCCAGCTTTGTGGATCGGCAAATGGCGCGGCCGTGTCGTAGCGCAGCATTGTGCTGTTGCCGTAAGAGCAAAAATAGATGTGCTGCCCGTCGAACACGGCACCGACGTTCATCTGCATCCCCAAGGGGCGGGCGTCGTACAGGTCCCAGCTTTGTGGGTCGGCGAAATCCCCAGCGACTGCGTAGCGAAGGACGTGGCCGCTGCTGAGCGGCGCGAAGTAGATGTGGCGTCCGTCGAATGCAGCACCGTCGAAACAGGCCGCCTCCGGGTGGAGTTGTTGGGCGTTGAAGACGGCGTAGCTCGCGGGGTCCTTTAGGGGAGCGCGTGTGTCGTAGCGGAGGATGTGGCCGCTGTTCTCGTCGTCCAAACCGCCCGTTGATGCGCGGGTATAGCCCGGGCAGAAGTAGAGGTACTGTCCGTCAAAGGCGAGGCCCTGTCCCGAGTGGGGGAGTTGGGCGTCGTGGGCGGCCCAAGCGTCCGGGTCTTTGAAGTCGGCTTGAGTATCGTAGCGCAAGAGCCGCGAGTGGTGGACGGTGCCGTCGTCGCGGGGATTGAAGTACACGTAGCGTCCGTCAAAGGCTCCGCCGTAGAAGCCCGAAGTGTGCAGGCCGTCGGTGTAGCTGGCGTCGTAGGCGGCCCAAGCGTCCGGGTCTTTAAAGTCGGCTTGAGTGTCGAGGCGGAGGACGCGGCCGTGGACGGACGTGCGCTCATTCTGGTCGCGGATGGGGCAGAAGTATGTGTAGCGCCCGTCGAATACTGCGCCGAAGTAGCCTTGGGTCACTAAGCCGTCGGTGTGGCCGGCATCATAGGCGGCGAAGGCGTCGAGTGCGGCGCGGGGCTGCCACTGCGAGACGAGCGGCTGCATGGCTTCGGCGCGGACGGAGGGGCTTTCGACCCAAGCGGCGACCGTCAGCGTTTTGTCGAGGGAAAAGTCGAGCGCGAAGGAAGCGTTGGAGCGGGTGCGGTATTCGGGGGTTGCGGACATGGCGTTGTAAGAGTCCTAAGGGAAAATGTGGCGTTCCACTAGGTAGCGTTCGACGCCGTCGCGGTCGAGGGTGTAGCCCAAGCCCGGGCGGTCGGAGACTAGGAAGCTGCCCTCTTCGAGGACGAATTCCTCGTTGACCAAGGAGTGCTGCCAGGCGATGGGGCCGACCATGTCGTAGGGCTGGGTCAAATGGGGCATGCAGGCGGCCACGTGTAGGCCCATAGCGGCACCTGGACCATAAGCCACGGTTTGCGACCAGCCGCCTAGTCCCAGCGCGTGCGCGAAGTGCGAGCGGTGCAAGGTTTCAAAGTGGCTGGCTCCGCCGACGATGACGTAGTCGAGGGCCTCGGCCTGAAAGCGGTGCAACATATCGGCCGCGTCGCCGACGTGGTCGCCAATGGGCAGGTCGATGGTATGGCGCAGGCGGCGCCATTCGGAAAACGTGCCGGCGCTTGCGCCTTTGGCAATGGGGCTTTCGAGCGAGTCCATGCGATGGCCCTGTAGGCGGCGGGCCAATTCTTGAGCCACCCAGACTTCTTCCAAGCGCCAGCGGATATCTGGACGCACCACCATGTCGGGGATCACGCGGTGGATGGCCTCAACCCGGTCGGTGACGTAGCGGATGCGCTCTTCGGGGGTTTTCTCGCGGCTGGTGATGCACTTCATCTTGTACGCGCGGAAGCCCTGCTCCCATCCCCATTGGGCGTCCTCTGCGGTGTGTTCGGGCGTTTTGTATCCGGTGCATTGGGTGACCGGGATGCGGTCGCGCAAGCGTCCACCTAGTAATTGCCAGATAGGCACGCCCAAGGCTTGGCCGCGCAAGTCGAGTACGGCCTGTTCAAAAGCACTCTGCATGGGGCCGTTGCCCTGCGCCAAGTTGACTTGGAGGACGTCCTGTCCCAGCCAAGTCTCAAACTGCTGGCGCATAGTGTCCAAGGCGGTAAAGCGCCCGATTAGCGTCAGGCCGGTCAAGCCCTGATCGGTCTCGACTTCGGCGACGCCGTGCTCGGTGCGCTGGTGCAAGGGCTGGCCGTACACGTCGTCCGACCACCACCAGTGGCGCTCGGGCACGTTGACGATGTGGAGAATGATGCGAGTGATTTTCACGGGAGCCTCCTCTAGACCCAAATGGGCCAGTCGCGTTCTTGGAGTTTGCGCCAGAGTTCATCGAAGTCTGCGCTGCCGTCGTCTTCGCGCTCGGTGAGGCAGATGCCGGGGGCGAAGGCTTCGTCAACGCCTTGTTTCATCAGGCGCTCGGCCTGGCGCAGGTTGCAGTAGTAGTGTTCGAGGTCGCCGGGCAGGGTTACGACGGAGAAGTGGCGCGGCCATTGCGGCGCGGGTACGTCGCGGTAGCGCTCGACTGCATCCTCGTCTAGTTCTACTCCTAAACCGGGGCCTGTGGGTACCTGCATAAAGCCGCGTTGGACTTGATGCGGCTCGACGATTAGGTCGTCTTCGTACGTGTGATGGGCGGTTACGCCCGGCAGGGTAGCTGTGTGCATTACTGCGCCGAGGTGGCAGGCGAAGGCTGCGGTGATGCCGGTGCCGACGTATTGCAAGAGGATCGGGGTATTGGCCGCGGCAAAGGCCCAAGAAGCGGCCAGCGCGTTGCGGATGGTCTCGTGGCTACAAAGAGCGCCGTCGAAATCGCCAGCGCGCAGCCCAAGCCAGGGGCCGGAAGGCTGGCGCGAGGGGCCGTCGAAGATGGTGCTGACGCCGTGGAGGTAGAAGGGAATGCGGATTTCTTGGTGCAAGCGCCGCCAGCCCTCGATGTCATAGGCGAAGATCGGCTCTTCGATTCCTTTGACTATGGGGATTTGTTCCAACTGGCGCAGGATGGGAAGGGCTTTTTCCACGTTGACGAGTGCGCCGTTGAAGTCGAATTCAATGCGGAAGTCAGGCGGGGCTGCTTCCTGCATGGCTTGGGCTTGCTCGACCACGTCGTAGAAGGCGCGGGCTTTGCATTTTAGCCCGCGATAGCCGCGAGCGGCGGCTTCTTGCACCTCAGCGGCCGAGTCCTCGGGCGACATGCTGGGCATCCACCAACCCATGCTCACCCACTCTCGCACCTGTTGGCCCATCAGCTTCCAAGCCGGCAGCCCGAGGTGTTTGCCCATCAGGTCGTAACAGGCCATGTCGAGATTGAAACGCCCGGTGCCCATGACGTGGTCAAAAGGGTTGGTGCCGAGATAGGCGTCGAGCAAGCTCTGCTCAAAGGGCGGGCCGGGGTTTTCGCCCAAGCCGACTAGGCCGGTATCGGTGTGGAATTTGTACACGGTTACCTCTTCGGTCATGCCGAAGTGGTAAAACGCTTTGCGGATGCGAGCCTCGTAGGGAAGGCGCAGGGGGATGACTTCGATGGTGGTGATTTTCACGGCGTAGCTCCTGTGGGCATGGAACGCGATTTTGTGGCCAGAGATATAGGCAATTCAGGCGAGGAATGAAAGCCTCCAATTTTTCCCCATGCCGTGCGCGTTGCTTGGAAGCGGTGGTGAGTCTAATTTCCTGCCATGTTAAAATCAAAAGCAATCAGTCTCTGGCTCCTGTTGGTGGGGGCCGTTGCCGCGTGGGGTACCGAGACTCCGTTTAGCCGGGGCGTCAATCTGACCAATTGGCTGCAAGCGCCGAGTGCGCAGAACGTGCACTTTGCCAAGTTTGGCCGGACCGATTTCGAGCGGATCCAACAGCTTGGTTGCGACGTGGTGCGCCTGCCGATTAATCTGCACGCCATGACCAGCGGTCCGCCGGATTACCGCATCGATCCCTTGCTTTACTCCTTTCTCGATCAAATCGCAGATTGGGCCGACGAGTTGGGTCTGCATCTGATTTTGGACAACCACTCGTTTGATCCGGCGGTGAATACTTCGCCGGACATCGGCGATGTGCTGGTGCCGGTGTGGACCCAGCTTGCTGCTCATTTTGCCGCGCATCCGGCCCGGCTCTACTACGAGATCCTCAACGAGCCGCACGGCATTAGCGACGCGGCTTGGAACGCGATCCAGCAGCAGGTGATTGACGCGATCCGGCAGGTGGATCAGCAGCACGCGATCGTCGTTGGCCCGGCCAACTGGAATAGCTTCCGCAACCTGCAGCGGATGCCGGTCTTTGCCGACGACAACCTCGTGTACACGTTTCACTTCTACGAGCCTTTTGTCTTTACCCACCAAGGTGCTAGCTGGACCAATCCCTCGCTAGTCCCGTTGCGCGGCGTGCCCTTTCCCTACGAGCGGGCGCGCATGCCGACGTTGCCCTCGTCCTTGCAGGGCACGTGGGTGGGCACGGCGCTGGGCAACTACAGCCAAGAGGGTACTATCACGCAGATGCGCATACTGATTGACGAGGCATCAGCTTTTCAGAAGGATCGCGGCGTGCCACTGTTTTGCGGGGAGTTTGGGGTGTACAGCCCAAACAGCGACAACAGCGACCGCATCTTGTGGTACGAGGTGGTGCGGCAGCACTTGGAGGAGCGGGGTATTGCGTGGGCGATTTGGGATTATCGCGGTGGTTTTGGCTTGTTTGAGCGCGGGTCGGACGAGTTGTTTGAGTTTGACCTGAACGTGCCGCTGTTGGAGGCATTGGGGCTAAACGTGCCGCCGCAGCGGGATTTTGTCGCCGAGCCAGACCAACAGGGGTTTGTGCTCTACGAGGACTCCCTCGGCCCGCACATGGCCGAATCTAACCACCTCAGTGCGGGTACGGTCGATTACTATGATGAGGCGGACCCAACGGTGGGCCGCTACTGCATGCGCTGGACTGGGGTGCCGCTCTACGGGTTCATTGGCTTCGACTTCAAGCCCTTCAAGGACCTGTCCGCGTTGGTTTCGACTGGTTACGCGGTCGAGTTTTGGGTGCGGGGGGATACGCCGGGATCGTCGTTTGACATCCGCTTGGTCGATACGGATACCGAAGACCCGGACGACCACCCTTGGCGCATGCGCTATACGATAGACGAGCAGGTGGTGCCGTGGGATGGCGAATGGCACGCGGTACACATCCCCCTACGCGACTTCGCCGAACACGGAGCTTGGGAGAATGAGTGGTTCGAGCCGGTCGGCGCGTTCGACTGGCAGGCCATCGATCGCTTCGACATCGTGGCCGAACACCACGCCTTGGATGGGATTCAGTTCTGGTTCGACGAACTGCGGATTGTGGGACCGGAGTTGACGGCCGTGCTCCACGAGGCCGCGTCGCAGCCAGCCGCGCTGGCGTTGGCCGCGAATTATCCCAACCCGTTCAATGCGACGACTGCGATCCGCTACGCGCTGCCGGCCGCTGGGCCGGTGCATCTGGCGGTCTATGCGCTGAACGGCCAGCAGGTGCGGACGCTGGTGCAGGGCGTGGCGGCTCCGGGACGGCACGTGGCGCGATGGGATGGTCGCGATGACGCGGGGCGGGCGGTGGCCAGTGGCGTGTACCTGTATCGCTTGGCCGCTGTGGGTGGGGTGCGGACCGGGAAGATGACGTTGGTGCGTTGAAGATAGAGCTTCTGGTCCGCGTTTTGCTTTTGCCGAGTAGCAGGGTGCTCTATTGAACGGGTGCCCGATGGTGAGTACATTGACCTGTCAAGAAGGAGATAGTAGGCATGGCAGAACGTTCTCCCCTCGACTACGGCGACCGCCTTGGTCGTCTCGAAGGCATCATTGAGCAGATCAACGACCGCTTAGGCAGTTTGGAGAATCGTATAAGCAGCTTAGAGAATCGCATGAGCAGCTTAGAGGCTCAGATGAGCAGCTTGAGGAGCGATTTGGAGGGTCGCATGAGCAGTTTAGAGAGCAAGCTAGAGAGCCGCATGAACAGCTTGAGGAACGATTTAGAGGGTCGCATGAGCAGTTTAGAGAGCAAGCTAGAGAGCCGCATGAACAGCTTGGAGATCAGCCACCGCCGGGACTTCCGCTGGCTGATCGGCACGATGATCGGCATGTGGACGACGATGATGGGCTTGCTCGTGACGGTGGCCGTTAAGGTATTTTCGGGCTAGCTGAAACTGTTACCGTACAGGATCGAATGTTACCGTACTTCCACAAACCCACCCCTACGAATTTCTAGTACTTCAAAAGCAGGTCAAGGCACATAGCGGCAGCGAGGAAGCCGCGCTGTCGGTGCGTGTGCAGCCGCGGGCACGAGGCCGCCGACTCCTATTCAACGCGCCGGTCTTCCAGCCAATAGGAGTATAGCCGCGCTTGGTGCAGGTAGAACTTCAGGCGCACTGGTTTTTCAAATACCAGATCGTGCGGGTGCTTCCACTCGTATTTGGCGTGCAGGCTGTCGCCGGTGAAGGGCGGCGGTTCCTCTCCGGGTACCCAAAAGCCGGGGAGGGGTCTGCCGGTCTCGGCGTCTTGGATCTCGGCGTAGATTTCGCCCCAGCGGGCGTCGGCGTTGAGGTAGAGGTCTTGGCCGCGCCAGTGGAAGGGCTGGGTGACGAGGGTGGCGATTTCGTCGCCGTCGATGGAGACGAAGCGGTCGGGCGGCAGCTTGGCCAAGCAGAGTGCGCCTGGGTCGGCGAAGTGGCGCTCTGCTACCCCGAGCCGGAATAGCTCCTTGCAGCGATTGAAGCGCTGGTACATTTCCACGCTGCCCGGTATGCGGAGGGCGTTGTAGTAAGCCCAAATCTCGCCGTCTTCGCGCACCAGCGGTGCGCCGGCCATGAGGAGCTGGCTGGTGCCGTAGTTTTCCCCGTCCCAAGGTTCGATGCCGATAAAGGGCGTGCGGTCGGCCACGCGATCCCAGGTGTGCAGGTCGCGCGAGACGGCCATTTCAATCTGGTTGATGCGGGTGAAGTTGGTGGCCGGCGGCGGGATGGCACCGATGGGATTGAAGACGGTGGGGAAGCCGATGTACAGGCCCTGATAGGGCATGACGGCCATGTTGTAGATCTCGGCGTGGTAGTCTTCGTCATCGACGATTGGCGGGGTGATGTACGCTGGGTCGTCGATGATGGTGCGGACGCGTTGGCGGCAGTTTTCCCAGTCGGTTTCGTCGGCGTGGAAGATGAGTTCGGGCGCGGTGAAGTGGTCAAAGTCGCGGCTGGTCGCCAGCCAGACCGAGCGGCCCCACTCGGTGGGCTGCTTGACCATGGCGAGGAATTGCTCGGTATAGGGGTCGTACACAAACTGGGACTCGTCTTGGCTGGGGATGAAGGAACTGGGAAGCGGGGTCCAAGCAAAGCCGTCGGGCGAGACGGCACCGTCGCGGCCACTGCTGCCGAACAGGGCCTTGTAGCGGCGGTTCGGGTCTGGGTCGCGCTCGTCGCGGACGATGTGGTACAGGCCTGGGCCGTTGGGATCGCAAGCGATGTTGTTGTCTTTGTTGCCGTTTGACTCGTATAGCCCGAGGGAGGGTTTTTCCCAGTGCTCGCCGTCGTGGGAGATGGCAAAGCGGGCTTGCGGGCCGTTGTACCACCATTCGTAGCGTCCCTCGTCCGGGTTCCACAAGGGCGCGCTGCGGCTCTGGATGCCGCCGGTGATGAGGGGGCCGCACTTTTTGGGCGGATGTAGGGTGCGGGTGGTGCCTTGCTCAGAGACTAAGGCGCGGCTGTCGAGAAAGAGCTGGCGGTGCTTTTTGGGGTCGATGAGGTCGGTGGACATGATTATCACTCATAGCGCAAAGGGTGGAATGCGGAGGAACGCGCCCTCTTGTCGGGCGGATTCTTGGGCCATTAGGCAGGCTTGGGCCGTGGCGAATACCGAGCGGGTGGGGATGAAGAGGTCGGTGCCGCGTTCAATGGCGTCGATCAGGTTGGCGACGAACGCGCCGCTTTGGTCGGCAGGCAAATCGGGTGAGTACGGGGCGCGCTCGTTGGTGGCGATGAGCAGGTGGTTGTCGGCATAGGCGCGTAGGTGTGCCGAGCCGGTCGTGCCCATGATGATGAAGTGAGTGTCGCCAAACGAGGGCGCGGCTTGGGGCGTGAGCCAGTCGGCGGTGAGGGTGGCCAACGCGCCGTCGGATAGCGCGAAGGAAGCCTGCACGTGGTCGTCTAGGCGCGGCTCTTCCGTGAACCGCTTGCAGGTGGTGAGGGCGTGGACGCCGACGCATTCGGCATTGGTGAGCCAGCGGATTTGATCGACGCCGTGGCAAGCGAGGTCGTGGAACGCGCCCGTGTACTGATTCGGGTCAAAATACCAGGCTGGGGCTGTGTCGCGGCGGATCTTGTGCGGGTGGGTGGAGATGAGGCTGGCGATGGTCCCGAGCGCGCCGTCGAGGATGGCTTGGCGCAGGGCGATAAACGGCGGGTAGCTGCGCGAGGTGAACCACATGGATATGTGGATTGCGCTAGAGGCGACAGCGCGGCGCATGCGTTCCCAGTCGTCGAGCGAGTGGCACAGGGGTTTGTCGAGCAGCAGGTGAATCCCAGCGCGGGCACAGGTTTCCACGAGCGCGGTTTTCTCGTGGTGGATCAAGCCTTCGAGGATTAGCTCGGGTTGGGCGCGGTCGATCATGTCCTCTAAAGTGGCGAAGCGGGGGATGGATAAATAGCGTTCGCAGAGTGCGTCGTCGTCTTCAACCAAGCCGACGATCTGGCCGTTTGTTGCCTGTAAGGCGGATTGGATCATGCCGCCGATGTGGCCGTAGTGGACGCCCATGATGCCGATGCGCATGATGAATTCTCCGGGTGAAGTGTGCGCGGGAAGATAAGACGCGGCGGGTTAATGCGCTATCTGTTGCAGCGTGTCTTCAGGAACTCACGGCAGGCGCGTTTTGCCCTTATTGGGGCCGGGTGCGTTTTTATAGACAAATTTTCACTCCACTTGCAAGAAAGGTTGCCAACGATGCGTTTGCTCATCGCCCTTTGCCTTCTCGTCAGCAGTGTCTATGCCCAAGCCCCTGGCGAGGTTTATCTGACTCCAAAAATCGACCTCCAACTCCAGCCGGTCGCCGTGGCAGGGCTGGAGGATCGGACCTTGAACGTCCCTCCTGGTTTTGTCGTCGAGTTGTTCGCCGAGGATATCGGTAAAGGACGGCTGATGGCGTGGAGTCCGGATAGCGTGTTGCACGTGGCCGTCATGGGCACCCGAGGCAATAGCGAGTGGCGCGCCGATCCCAACCGCACCGGGCGCGTTGTGGCCCTGCCCGACCGCGACCGCGATGGCCGCGCCGACGAGGTGCGAACGGTGGCCGACGATCTGTTGTGGCCCAATAGCCTAGCCTTTTATCAGGGGGCGATGTACGTGGCCGATACTGATCAGGTCGTGCGCTTCAGGGACGGCGATGGCGACGGCTTTTACGAAGAGCGCGAGGTCTTTATCCCGGATTTGGCGACGTGGATCCCCGGTTTAGGTGCCGCTGAGCACGTTACGCACACTATCGTCTTTGACGAGGCCAACGAGCGGGTATATGTGCATCAGGGATCCTCCTGCGATCTGTGCCGCGAGCGCGATCCCGAGCGCGCTACGGTGCTGGCTTTTAACCTCGACGGCACGGGGCGGCGGATTTTCGCCAGAGGTTTGCGCAATTCCATAGGCTTGGCGCTGCATCCGCTCACAGGCGAGTTGTGGGCGACCAACAACGGCCACGACCGCAGCGGGCGGGACTTGCCTCCTGAGACCATTGTCATTGTACGCGAGGGTGGGTTCTACGGCTGGCCACTGGCGCACGGCTATCAGGCGTGGGTTGACTTTGAGATTGACGAGTACTTTCGCTCGATTGCGCCCTTTACGCGCCAAGACACGCTCGACGTGGAGCGAATGGAGCAGCCGGCTGCCACGGTCGGGGCCCACACAGCGCCGATGGCGATCCACTTTTACACTGGCGACCAATTTCCCTCTGAATACCGCAACCAAGCCTTCGTCGCGCTGCGCGCCGGTGCGCGGGGCAACGACCCTGGCTATAAGGTAGTGGCGGTGTTTAGCGACCCGGATGGGCAAAATTCTCAAGTAGGAGATTTCCTCACCGGCTTCCGTCCCAATCCGGGTAGCAACAGGGTATGGGGCAAGCCCGTGGGCTTGGAAAGCGACGCCCAAGGGGCGCTATACGTCTCCAGCGATCACACGACTCAGGCGGTTTTTCGGGTGCGGGTTGGGCCGCTGATGGGGCAGTGGGAAGTTGGGCCGCCGGATACGGTCTTGGCTGGTCAGTCGCTCGATTTGTCCGCGGCGATTGCGCTGACGCGCTTTGATCGGGAAGCCGGCGAGCCGGTAGTGAGCGCCGATCTAAGTGCCTTGGGCGGCAGCGCTGAAACGCCGCTCACTGCCTTGGGCGACGGGCGTTACCGGCTGGAGGCTGCCTTGGCGGGCGCGGAGGCCAACGGTCGCAAGCAGATCGTGGTGAGCGTGGCGCAAAATACGGCGGAAGGTCCTTTTGAAATCGAGCTCTCTCGGACGCTAGTGGTGCTGCCAGCCGAGGACTTGGCGATCGTCGATGACGAGTTGGCTGCGGGCTGGACCGCAAACGCTGGTTTGGGCTTGGACAGCTTTGAGTTCGACGGCAGTGGCCCGGTTTTTACCGGCATCGCGGCTGGCGTGCTGACGGCCGATCCTCTGACGCGGCTGTTGCCTTGGCAGTTGGACATGGAGCCACCGGCACCTATCGAGACGGTGGGTTATCGGGCGCTGCGGTTGGCGCTCCATCCCGGCGATGTGGTGCCAGCCGAAGACGATGTGGTGGAGGTGGTGTTGGAAAGCGGCGGCTTCCAGCGGGTCGTGCTTTTGGGGGAAGGAGCAGGGGATTACGGGCTGGATTTGGGGCATAAGGAATGGCAGGAGATAGAAGTTGCCCTAAGCGCATTTGGCATTCTCGACCGACCGATAGAGACCGTGCGTTTTGCTGCCAATTTAGAGGGGCGCTTTTACATCGACGATCTGCGGCTGGTGCGCACGGAGTTTACCAGACCGACCGTCGTCCGCGAGGCGCGCGAAGACGCGACGCCGCAGCACTTCGGCTTGGAGCAGAATTTTCCCAATCCGTTCAACGGCCAGACTGCGATCCGCTATACCCTCGCCCGCGCCCAAGAGGTTGAGCTGAAAGTCTATACCCTCACAGGGCAGCACGTGGCGACTCTGATCAGTGGCCATCGGTCGGCTGGTCGGCACGTGCTGCATTGGGATGGCCGCGACGGGCAGGGACGACCGCTGGCTTCGGGATTGTATTTGTACCAGCTACGGGCTGGAAGCGAGAGACAGACGCGGAAGTTGCTGCTGGTGCGCTAGTGGGTGGGGAGATTGTCCATTGACAAGGTGTATGTATGAAGATTTTTTACAATCTATATTGTACGGAGGGATGAATGCCGGCGATATCTATGTTTTATGGAATAATTGTCTATATGTATTTTATGGACAATAGGCAGCATAATAAGCCACATATACATGCTAAGTATCAAGGCCAAGAAGTGATCGTTGCAATACCTGATGGCGAGGTTCTTGATGGTAGTATTCCGAACTCAAAAATGAAACTTTTACAAGCGTGGATTGAATTGCACAAGGATGAGCTTGTGGCAGACTGGGAACTTGCTGTATCTGGACAACAACCCTACAAAATTGATCCTTTGAGGTAAATTTTATGAACCCAAGAATATTAGAAGCTACTGCAATAGAAGGGCATAAATTGAAGCTGATTTTCGATAATGGAGAGCAAGGGTTCTACGACTGTTCTGGATTATTGGATTTTGGTGTGTTTCAAGAATTGCAAGACAGAAATTACTTTAAGAAGGCAAAAGCCTTGGATGGAACCGTTGTTTGGCCTCATGGACAAGATATATGTCCTGATACATTGTATTTGGATTCTGTAAAAGATTGATCCTCAAAACTGTGTAACATGTGGCGCGATCCAATCATTGCAGAAGTTCGCCGCATACGCGAAGAGTATGCGGCGCAGTATAACTACGACATCAAGGCCATTTGCCGCGCTGCTCGTGAACGGCAAAAAACAAGCGGTCACAAAATCGTTTCGTTGTCCTCACGAGCTGCCATAGCATCTCAGAAAACCGACGCTCCCTAGTCCGACAACTTCCGCACGTACACGTAGTAAGGAGCGATAGTCCGCTCTATGCGGTCGTAGAACGAGGCGTAGAGTCGGTCAAGGCCAGCGGCGAGGTCGATCTCAAAACAGGCGCTCGTCGCAGTAGGATCGACTTCTTGCTGGAGATTTTGGCCGCCGATGGATAGTTGTGCCCAGCCGAGGGCGAGGGCGACTCCGCCCTCGTAGGCTGGAGCATTTTTCGACTCAATGCCGGCGCGGTACCAGCCGCTGTCGTCGCCTTCAATTCCCGCAGCAAGCGCATAGCCAGTTTCCTCGGGCCAACGCCGCAGTTCAATCTGGTAGCGGCCCGCCTCTTTGACATCAACGGCCCAAAAGCCACTCGCAATCTGCCCGGCGCGAACTTGGCGCTGATTCCAGACGGCGCTGCACGCCTCGTTTCGGATGTCGTGGGTGGTGAGTTTGGCGGGTTGGTCGTCCCCCCCCAAGGCAATCGGCTCGTCGCGGTCGAATTGCTCGGAGATGAGTTCCCACCAGTCATCGTATGCTGCGCGCAGGTCGGCGACGGTGTCAGGATGCTCAGCGGCGATGTCCTGCCGTTGGCCGGGATCTGTGCCTAAGTCGTAGAGCTCGCGGCCGTCGATGAGCCGCCACTTGCCTTTCATCACCGAACTCTTGCGCCATTTGACTGGATTGGCCACGCGCTGGGTGTCGCAGACGTTGACGCGGTCGGCCAAGGCTGAATCGTCCGCACCGCGCAGCAGTGGTACTAAGCTCCGACCGTGGAAGGTGCGACTAGCTGGGACTTCGACTTCGCACAAATCGAGCAGGGTCGGCATGAAATCCACGTAACTGGTCAGCGCGTCGATGTCGCGGCCGCCGGCGATGTGTCCGTTGGGATAGCGGATGAGAAAGGGCACGCGGTGGCCGCCTTCGTACTGGGAGCCTTTTTTGCCGCGCATTCCGGCGTTGTAGCTGCCTGGCCCTTCGCGGGGGAACTGATCGTCGTCTAGCTCGACGCCGGTGGCCGTGCCGTTGTCGGTCATAAAGATGAGGATGGTATTGTCGGCGATGCCCAACTCGTCGAGCGTGGCCTGTAACTGGCCGAAGTTTTCGTCGATGTTGGTGATCATGCCGTAGAAGCGGGCGCGGTCTTCGTGCGGGGTGATGTCGCGGTATTGCTCGACATAGTGCGGCTCGACGTTGAGCGGGCCGTGCGGAGCGTTAGTGGCGATGTAACAAAAGAAGGGCCAGTCGGCGTTTTCTTTAATAAAGCGTTGCCCCTCGCGGAAGAACACGTCCGTGCAGTAGCCCTCGTATGGAGTGGGGACGCCGTTTTTGAAATAGGTGTCGTCAAAATAGTCGTTGCCCCAAGGATCGCCCGTGTTGCCGATACCGCCGCCAGCGTGGTAGATGGATTCGGCAAAGCCGCGCTCGTGCGGCCGGTAGGGCGGGCTGTCGCCGAGATGCCACTTGCCGAAGTGTCCGGTGCGGTAGCCCGCGTCAGTGAGCACGTCGGCGAGGGTCCACTCGTCGGCGCGCAGCAGCGAGCGGCCGCCAATGGTGTGCCAGACGCCGGCGCTGTTGCAGTAGTGGCCGGTGAGTAGGCCAGCGCGGGTGGGGGCGCAGGTGGAGCCGACGTGGTAGTCGGTGAAGCGCACGGCGTCTTGGTGGAAGCGGTCGAGGCACGGCGTGCGGATTGCGCTGTTGCCGTGACAGCCCAAGTCGCCGTAGCCTTGGTCGTCGGTGAGGACGAAGACGATGTTGGGGCGCGAGGTCATGGGCTATTGTCCATGTTCGGCGCGCCAGGCTTCGTATTCGGCGCGGGCTTCTTCGCTGAGCGGGTAATACTTGCGCAGGTGCCCGCCCTCGGCCAGCTTCATGCGGCTGAAGTCCTCCCACTCGGCATGCGCTTGGGCCTTTTCAGTTAGTTCAGGAGCGAGTTGGGCTGGGACGACGGTGGCACCGTCGTCGTCGGCGACGATGATGTCGCCGGGCATGACGAGGGTGTCGCCGCAGGCGATGGGCACGTTGACTGCGAAGGGGAAGATGTTGGTTTGGGTGTGGAAGTTGGGGGTGGTGCCGCGCAGCCAAAGCCCGATGTCGAGGTCTTTGAGCACCTGGGGGAAGTCGCGGATGCAGCCGTCGATGACCGCGCCGATGCCGCCGCGCCCCATGAAAAAGGTGAGCATCATCTCGCCGAAGACTCCGCTGTGCATGTCGCCACGCGCATCGACGACGATGATGTCGCCGGGTTGGGTGTGGTACAGGGCGTGGCGGTGGAGCTGTTTTTCCGGGTCGGCGTATTCATCGACCGAGTATTGGTCTTCGCGCTTGGGCATGAACTGCAAAGTCAGGGCCGGGCCGACGACGTGCTTGCCCGGAGTGCGGGAGACGGGGCCTTGGATGTGGGGGTCGCGGATGCCCAAGCGGGCTAATTCACCGGCCGCGGTCGCGCTGGAAATAGGGGCGAGGGCGTCGATGAGGTCTTTGGGTGGGCGTTGGATGTCGTTAGTTTCGACCATGATATCTCCTGTCGTTAGGTACGGGTATTTGTTTAAGCTAAGAACGAGGCGTTGGTAGGGCCAATCGAGTAGCAGGGATATAAGAGGTTGACTATTATTTGGACATCTGGCACGAGTGAGCGGTCGTGGACGAGCCGAGAGATGTGTAAGCCCTCCTAATGAGGTGATGACCTATGTTGACCAGACTGAAAATCTCTAACTTCAAAAATTTGGTGGATGTGGATTTGTATCTCGGTCCGTTTACCTGTGTGGTCGGGCCGAATGGGGTGGGTAAGTCGAACCTGTTCGACGCGATTCGGTTTTTGAGCGCACTGGCCAATCACACGCTCATGGAAGCCGCCGCCGCCGTGCGCGACCAAGACAGCCGCACACCACACGTGCGCGATCTTTTCCACCGCGTGGGAGACCATTATGCCGAGCGCATAACCTTTGAGGCAGAGATGATCGTGCCTCGTCGAGCCATCGACGACTTGGGGCAGGAAGCCGAGGCCAGTATTACATCTTTGCGCTATTCTCTAGAGCTTGCCTACCGAGAGACGGACGATAGCTTAGTACGAGGTGCGCTTGCTATTGTCAAAGAAGAATTGGTCCCTATCGCCCAACGCGACGCCTCCCAACACCTTTTATTCCCTCACAGTGCAAAGGACTGGCGCAAATCCGCAGTGTGTGGTAAGCGCCATGCTCCCTTCATTTCAACCGCCGATGAGGGCGAGAACAGAGTCATAAAACTACATCAGGATGGCGGCAGCAGTGGTCGTCCTTTACCCCGATCTGCCGACAACCTGCCGCGCACGGTGCTTTCCATAGCCAATGCAGCGGAAAGCCCTACGGTGTTAGTCGCTCGCCGAGAGATGGAATCTTGGCAGATGCTGCAACTGGAACCTTCGGCACTGAGAAGGCCCGATGAATTTGTTTCTCCTACCCATTTAGGAGCGGATGGCCGCTATTTGGCGGCTACGTTGTACCGTTTGGCTCGCCATGATGGGCAACAGGTAAAAGGCTCTACATATAGCCAGATCGCCAACCGCTTAGCCGAGCTTATTGACGATGTGAATGATATTGATATAGAACGAGATGAGAAGCGGGAGCTACTAACTTTATATGTAAAAAACGGGGAGGGGACCCAGCACCCAGCACGCGCCCTGTCGGATGGTACCTTGCGCTTCCTAGCGCTGGCCGTCTTAGAGATCGATCCACAGATGCAGGGTATGCTTTGTCTGGAAGAGCCGGAAAACGGTATTCATCCGGCGCGGATTCCGGCCATATTGCAGCTACTCATGGACATTGCGGTGGATACCCAACAGCCTGTTGGGGAGGACAATCCCCTGCGCCAAGTGATCGTTAATACCCACTCGCCTGTAGTATTCCAGCAAGTCCCGGATGAGAGCGTCGTATTTGTAAAGACAAAAGAGGCCATAGATGGGGAGGGACGCCTCTGCAAAAAGGCCCATTTTCTCTGCCTGTCTGATACTTGGCGAGCCAAAGAGAGCGAATACGCCGCCCGCAGCGGTGATTTACTTGCCTATCTAAATCCTGTGCTGCCTAAAAAATACGCAGAGGCAGCAAGGCAGAAGCGGGTAGTCGATAGAGAAGATATGCATAAACTGCTTCTGTCTCCTTCTTGGTAGGCTTGGCGTCAGATGCAGGAACTGCGCTACACGCTGCTGGCGGATGGATCGTCTGACCGCGCCCTCCTACCGATTCTCACTTGGCTAATACGCCAGTACCTCGGTGCGATTCCCATTCAGGCGGAGTTTGCCGACCTGCGTCGCCTATCTCCTTCTCCTAGGAAACTTTCTGAACGCATTGACAGAAGCGTTGAGTTGTATCCTTGCGATCTGCTCTTTGTACATTGGGACGCGGAAAATGCCCCAATCGAAGAGCGCGAGGCAGAGATCCGCAAGGCCATAGAGGAAAGTTCGATGGAAGATTCAGTGCGTGTTGTCTGCGTGGTGCCTGTGCGGATGCAGGAAGCATGGTTACTCATCGACGAAGCTGCGTTGAGAAAGGCTGCGGGCAATCCCAACGGTACTCAACCACTAGCTGTGCCGGACGTGCAAAGACTCGAAGAGTTGGCTGATCCCAAACAACTCATCCGCGATCTTCTGCGTCAGGCAAGCGAACTTCAAGGGCGTCGCTTAGAGCGCTTCAATTGGCGGTCGAGCGCCCATCGCGTAGCTGAAATGATCGGCGATTTTAGTCCTCTATACGGATTAGCCGCATTCCAGCGGTTGGCAGCGGCGGTCGAGCAGGTCGCAACCGCAGCGGAATGGCGTTAGAGTCAAACTTTAAACTAGGAGGAAGCACATGACAGTGGAAGATCGCGGCTCGGCCATTCGGGTCGAGCGCCTGACGGCCATTCCGGTGGGGGCCAAGGGCTACGTGAAGGTGGAGACGAATATGGGGGTGGTTGGCTGGGGTGAGATCAACAACATGGAGACCAAGGTCGCCTGCGCCTTGGCCGAGTCGCTGGGCTCGCTCGTCGTCGGCGAAAACCCGACGCGCATTGAGCACCACTGGCAGCGGCTGTTCCGCGCCCATCGCAACCTGCGCGGCGGCGGGCTGATGGTACACGTGATTTCGGCTATTGACATGGCGCTGTGGGACATTGCCGGCAAGCTCTATCAGGTGCCGGTGTATCGCCTGTTGGGCGGCCCCTGCCGCGACAAGGTGTGGATGTATCCCAGTCCCAAGGCGATCAAGGTCGGCCCTGGGGGCGCGCAATATCACGCGGGGACGCCGGCTGAGGTGGCAGAGTTGGTGCAGCGGGTGGCTGACGCGCGCGCCAAGGTGGGGCCGGATGGGGCGGTGATGTTCGATGCGCACAGCATGTTGCCGCTGCCGCTGGTCAAGCAGTTTGCCGGTTATCTCAAGCCGGACGATTTGCTGTTTTTGGAAGAGGCGTGGGTGCCGGGCAACATCGAGGCTATGCACAAGCTGCGCGCGGCCGTGCCCGTGCCGTTGGCGACTGGCGAGCGCGACCGCACCATTTGGGAGGTGCGCGAGATTTTGGAGGCCCAAGTAGTAGATATCCTGCAGCCCGACTGCGGCCACGGCGGCGGCATCAGCCAGATGAAGAAGGTCGCTGCGCTGTGCGAGGCGCATCACGTGCCGATTGCCCCGCATTGCACTATGTCGTTTCTGGGCCTGACGGCGAGCTTACACGTGGCGGCATCGGTGGCGTTTTTCCTCATCCACGAGGGCTACGATCACCAATTGCCGGAAGGCGTGGCGCACAAGACGTGGACCTTGGACGCGGAGGGATATGCGTCGCTGCCGGAAGGGCCGGGATTGGGAGTGGAGATCGACGAGGAAAAGGCCATTGCCGTGGGGCAGGAGAGTGGCCGGCAGTTTAAGTGGCCGGATAATCGGCTGCGGGATGGGTCGGTGGCCGATTATTAACGGACGTTGCGCACCGGCGTCGAACCGGTAGGCGTAGGGGGCGGTTTGGGAACCGCCCCCTACGTTGTTTGGGTGGCAGTACGGATTCACCTAGCGGCTGGGGTGGGGCGGTTTGGGAACCGCCCCCTATACTATTCTTCTACTACTTCCTCTTCTAAAAATTCTCCTGGCACCACTGTTATCTCAAGGAATTGAATACCTTGGAGCAACAGATCTACGTCTTGCTGCGTAGAAATAGGCCCAGGGGGCGGTGGTGGAGGACCGGGAGGAGTAGCTCCGGGAGGCGGAAGCTCATCAAAGCCGTCTTCGCCTTCACCCTCACCGTCTTCACCCTCACCCTCACCTTCTTCACTCTCACCGTCTTCGACCTCTTCACCTTCACCACCTTCGGAATCGTCTTCACCACTTTCATCACCTTCACCTTCGGGTTCACCCTCACCACCTTCAGGCTCCGGCGGTAGCTCCGGCGGTGGCGGTGGTGGGAGTGGCGCGACAAACGCCAAGCGAGCTTTTAAGAGGACGTTCTCGTCGGGTTTATTCAGGCGGGCAAAAACATCATCGAGCGATTCCTCAGTGGGAGGGCCATACTGTGGTGGAGCGAACAGTA
Organism: Candidatus Latescibacterota bacterium; assembly: GCA_022819745.1. The sequence goes on from JAJEGS010000018.1 coordinate 144,789, forward strand.
ACTCATCGGGTCCTAATGTTGCGGCGGATCCCACTTCTAGCTGGTAAAAGCCAGGCCACAGCGTATCCGGCACGCTGAGGGCTAGCTCTACTTCTCGGTCCTCAGTCCGCCCTACGCGCAGCGCAGTGGTAATGTTCAGCGTACTGCCAAGGCTGATAACCGAATCAGCCATAACCTGCCCCAAGGTGGCAAAACGAGTCCCGGGAATCACTTCGACATGTGCCTCGGCCTCGCGCACATATACGGCGTAATCGAGCCTCGTCGTAAGTTCTTCGAGTGCGAATGAAACGTCGTTATAGGCATTGAAAATTGAGGCCAAGAGCCGTCCACCTGATGTGGAGTAGAGCCGGGAACGGGTGAGTGTTGAATCGGAGCCAGCAAAGGCAATATCCGTCGTAACGCGGATGCTGTGCTCCGGATCGTTATCGACCCGGTTGGACAAGGGATAAAAGAATGCATTGGCGACGAGATTGAGCGAGGTATATGGGCTGATGCCGACGGCCATTCTGTGCGCAAGTTCGACGGTACTTCCCGACGGAAACGTATAGACGCTCTTAATAGGTACTAAGTCTGGTTCTTCATCGAGGACGCCGCGCACCGCGGGCAAGCGATCTTCGGTCAGGGTGCCGCGCACCGTTGGGTTCAGCGTTGCAAACTTGAACGCCGAACCCAAATTGGAAACTTCGCCGAGCACCTTTGCCTCGATTATGGGAAGTTCTACTGGACCAGAACTATTCATTGGATGCCCAAACCCATAGACCCGGTTGCCATCGACGTACGATATGGTTCCCATCGAACCCAGCGTAAGCTCACCGAGCAGCAACCCAACCGTCAGTGGCCTACCGGCCTCAAAGCTAACTTGGCGCTCTTGGGTTAGCCCAGCAGCAACAGTCTTGCTCAGGAGGGACGAACGCCCTTCAGGCAGCGGACGCGTCCCATTGAGTCCGGTGTTGAGCAAGGGGATTTCTAGGGGGCTGATGCTGTACCCTTCCCAAGTGGCCATGGGTTTGGCCGCTGGCACGAATCCCTGAGTGCCAATGACCCATTCTATGGGAGTGGCAAAACCGTAGTACGGCGGGCTAGTCTGGCCATTAAATCCATAAGCAATGGCACCCCAAGTACCCTGCTCTGTAAAAACGGGCGAACCGCTCATCCCCCCAGCAACGCCCCCGATCTGTATCAGAGCAGGATCCGAGGCTTCGAACATGTAAATCGGCATGGGCGGCAGAAAATCATCGACCACTTGGACGAACGTCATTTCGAGGTCGGCCAATTCGCCGTTGGCAAATTCAGTGCGCATGAATACGGTCGTGCCCGGAGGCATGGCGCGAACCTCGTCGGCCGTGACAATAGACGACAGGTCCCAAGGCTTTAACTCTCCGGTTGGACGCACAACCGCTTCTGGAGCCAATATGGAAGTGGTGGCGGCCAGCATGGAATCGGCGGCGGCCAGCATTGTATTCGCAGCAGCTAGCATGGAAGCCGCATCGGCGGCTATGGTCGAATCCGCATCCGCAGCGACCATGGCATTAGCGGCGGCGATCATGGCATTGGCGGTGGCCAGCATGTCATTAGCAGCGGCCAGCATGGAATCGGCATCGGCGGCGATTGTGGAATCGGCGTCCGCAGCGATCATGGCATTCGCGGTGGTCAGCATGGAGTCAGCGGTGGCCATCATGGTATGGGCGGCGACCAGCATGGAATCGGCCGTGGCGATCATGGAATCGACGGCAGCCGCCGTGGGGGCGGGATCATCGTCGTCTCCACAACTCCACAGAGCAACGGCGAGGGCGAGTAGGGCTAAGCGAATCGGCATGTTACATGCTCTCCATAAGGTTAGAGTGTACTCGGTGTGGGCAATTCAATCTTGTCCCGTGCCATCAAGAGATGGTCGGACGAATACTATCCTGCTTGGGTAGCGGGTGTGGGTTAGGGGGAGGAGTATAAATGTACGCAGAGGTGCTGTTTTGTGAAATGTCTGGGTAGAAGACGCTGATGGGTTGACGTCGCAGGAGAGTGGTAAGTTCCACCGCTTAGATTCGACGCTGGTGAGACTGTGCTCGTCCCCACTACGCAGTCAGGGCGTCCATCAGGGCTTGGGCGATTACCAAATGTCCGGCTTGGTTGGGGTGGACCGGTTCTGGACAGAAGGTGTCGGCATCGCGGTACTGAAGTTGCCGTTGGAAAACGTCTTGCAAGCGCACTAGGCGGGCGTCAAAGCGCTCGGCTAATTGCTCCACCACTTCGATGTACTGAGGCAAGAGTTCGAGCACCTGGCTGCGGAAGGTTTGGCCGTTGTGGTCGGTGGAGATGTAAAACGGGGTGAGCAAGACGAGGGGACAGCCCAGCTTGTTTTGGGTGATCTCTAATATCTGTTCATAGACAGCGGCGAAGCGGGCCGGATCGACGCCGTCTTCGGCCCCGCGCAAATGACTGTGCAGGTCGTTGATGCCGATTTTGACGGACAGCCGGTCCGGCCGGTGGTAGAGCACGTCGTCTTGCCAGCGGGCGGCTAGATCGGTGACGCGGTTGCCGCCGATGCCTTTGTTGATGTAGCGAACCTGCCGCTCGGGGAAGCGGGCCGTGGCCAACTCGGTGAACAGGCGCACGTACCCGTTGCCTAGCGGGGCCTCGGTACCGCGACGACCGCAGTCGGTGATACTGTCGCCGATGAACAGCAGCGTTTGTCCGTCTTCAATCCAGTATTGGCTCATAGGTATTCCTCTTGGTTGGGATTACTCGTCGGCGTCTAGCAGGTTCCTAAAGGCTTCGAGGCTGGGCACCTGTATGGAAGCCCGATGCAACTGCTTGAGACGCGGCACCTCGTCGATGGCCGCAATCTGGTCGGCTAAGCGGCGCACGGCCGGCGGCTGAAAGCGCAGTTCTAGCACTTCTTGGATGCTTTCGCGGATACCTTGCTCAATGCCTTGCTCAATGCCTTGCTCAATGCCTTGCTCAATGCCCTCCTCGCGGGCTTGTTGGGTCAGGTATTGGGCAAACGAGGATTCGCGCATGAGATCCATGAGATACTCCTTGGAAACTATGGCCGTGATCGTCTGAGGATTATACACTAAGCTGCTCAACAGCGTCAACCCGGTGAGCACATCGGCTTTGACCGACCGCGCCAGCGGCATGTCCCACGCCTTGGCCACACACTGCTCTAACCACGCGGCCTCAGCCTGTCCGGCTGGCGGCTGCATCAGGGGTGCAAACGGCAGCAAGCCCACCGATCCGCTGTCGAGCACGGCCTGACCGGGGAGCTGACTCAGACGGAGCACTTTGTAGCGGATCACGACTAGATGGTCGGGATGCTCTTGAATGTAGTAGCCCGGATCGCGTCGTCCGGCATCGGGGCGCAGGTAGAGGACATAGGAATGCACCGGCAGACCGTAGCGTTCGATCAGGCGACCGATGTAGCCGACCATGCGGCGGGGCATGGGGGGGGCGGTGCTGTCGGTGGTTTGAAACTCGTGGTGGACCAACACCTCCTTGCCGCCGATGCACACGCGGAGGAGGCTGTCCGGGCGGCGGACGTTGGGTTGCTCGGTGTCGAGCACTTCAACGCCTTCGATGTCATCGCGCTGGAGGGCGAAGCGGGCGAAGTCGGCCGGGTAGGTTTGGATTAGGTGCTTGGAAACGATGTCGATTTCGGCCATGGCGATCGGTTGGGAATTAGGGCTTGGCAAGCCATCCGAACTGGATTGCGGGTGGGGTGGTATCCGCAATAGGCAAAAATCGTGCTAAGGCGGCGGCTCAGAGGGAGGCGGGGGATCGGAGGTGCTGGAGTGTAGCGGAAAGGTTACAGGGATGGGAAAGTTAGGGACAAAAGCTGCGTAACTCGATGAGATAGCGTATAGTCGAGATACAGGCCATAGAGACTACTCCGTCCAGCCTACAGGGTTAAAGGACCTCCAATAGCGCCCCTCCAGTCTTTTTCTCAAAACATCCCCGACCTGTCCTTCTAATCCACCATAAGGCCCAAGCTTCCCCTCTGATTCATAACCAAGTATTCCATCTATCTCGTCACAACCTAAGTACACGACAGTAATGTAAGTTGTGGTACGGCCCTGCTTTAGGTTTTATTTGCAATCGCCCAAGATTGCATTTAAATCCTAAATACAGGAGCCGCACCGTGCTTATTCATATGCTAAAGAAAGCCCTCATGCAAG
>JAJEGS010000007.1 GCA_022819745.1 Candidatus Latescibacterota bacterium
TGAACTGCCCCGCTGGGCCAGCGTACTTCGAGCCGATCCACGCGCTCGGCTTGGCCCAAGCCAAAGTGCAGCCGCAGATCGTTGTGCGACAAATAGCTTCCCCCGCTCTGCACTTCGGCGTGTTGGGTCTGTCCGCCGGCATGGATAATAACCCGCGCACCAATCCCGTCGCGATTGCTTACCGTGCCCTCCATGCGCACCAGCAGGTAGTGATTGCCGTCGTTGCCGTCGTTGCGCAACAGGGTGGGCGGGCCATTGAGATTGAGGACGAATAAGTCGATATCGCCATCGCCGTCGTAGTCGGCGAAACTGGTCCCGCGACTGACGCGGCGCAAAGTAAAGCCCGGACCCGCTGCGGCCGACACCTCCACCAGCCGTCCATTCCTATTTTCAAACAGCGAGTTGATTTGTTCGTAGCTGGAGTTGACCCTCGGTAAGTCAGCCTGCGGGTAGGTGTGGCCGTTGGCTACGAAAAGATCGCGGTCGCCATCGTTGTCGTAGTCGAAAAAGCCCGTGCCCCACGAAACCAATTCGGCTGGTGCTGCCCCGATCCCCGCAGCAAAAGACACATCGGCAAAAAAGCCGCCACCCTCGTTCTTGTACAGCGCGTTGTACTCGTCGGCGAAATTGGTGACAAAAAGGTCGAATAGGCCATCATTGTCGTAATCGCCCCACGCGGCTCCCATACACCCCTGCGTCACACCTTCCCCGCTGTATGCCACCCCGGCCACAAGGGCCTCCTCGGCGAAGCGACCATCGCGGCGATTGCGAAAAAGCAGGTTGGGCGTAGAATCGTTGGCCACGAATAGGTCGGGCCACCCGTCGTAGTCGTAGTCGCCAAACAGGGCACTCATGCCGTAGAACTTCTCGCCCTCCAACCCGGCCTGTTGCGTCCACTCAGAGAACGTCCCGTCGCCGTTGTTGCGGTAAAACACATCTGCCGCCGGCAGCAAGCCCATCGGCCCGCAGTACACCTTCACGTTTTTCCACAGACAGGGGATTGGGGATTCGTAGTCGAGGGAGAAATCCACGTAGTTGGCCACGTATAAATCCACGTCGCCATCGCGGTCGTAATCGCCAAAACTGGCACCAGTACCCCATTCCCTATCGCCTACGCCGCTCTCTACCGTCACATCGGCAAAACGACCGGTACCTGAGTTGCGATACAGGGTATTGCGGCCAAAGTTGGTAACGTAGAGATCCGAGTGGCCGTCGTTGTCGTAATCGGCCACCGCACATCCCATTGACCAGCTCGTATCGCCCACGTCAGCGGCGACCTCGGCAAAGCGACCGTCGTCGTTGCGATAAAGTTGGTTGGCCGGATGCTCACCAGCGACAAAGCCCGCAAAGGAAGAGCCGTTGGCCACGTACAAATCCACGTCGCTATCGCGGTCGTAATCGAAAAAGGCCGCACCGCCCATCATCCCCTCGACTATGTAGCTTTGGTCAGTGCCCGAGACATTGGGCTGCGTCAGGCCAGCGTCCGCCGCCCGATCGACAAACTGCGCGGCCAGCGGCTCACTCCACCCGCTAGCCGCTCCGAGGAGGCACCCGACCGCGCACTTGTAGAAAAATTTCACTCCTCCGCCAGCCGCTGCATTTCCGCCACGTTTTCCTCGAATAAGGTGACGGAGTATTTCTGCCGTAAACTGCGGACATAGTGCACATAGCCCCTCTTGGCTTTGTCGATTTTCACGTAAGCCCGGGCCCGACGCTGGGTATCGGCATCGTAGGGCTCTTTTTCCCGCCCTCGATCTATTACCCTAAACACAGAATACCCCTCCCCTGTGGGCACTGGTCCACCTACTTCGCCTACCTCCAAATGCTGCGCTGCTTCATAAATGCTCGGATAAAAGGCTTGAGTATAAACGTTGAGACGCAGATTGCCGCTGTGATGCAGGGATCCTTCCCGCATAGTATGCTGCACGGCTAGCTGGGTCGCATCCGCTCCCTCCTGGAGTTCTCGCTTAAGGCGATAAGCAAGGGAATCGCTAGGCACCAAAATCTCGGTCACCACGATCGTTTCGGGTGAGGTAAATTTTTCGGGATGGGCGTCGAAGAACGCCTGAGCTTCCTCATCGCTAGCGGTCGTGTGCTGATCCACCTCGCGCTGCCGCAGAAGGCTGATGAGCAATTCCTCCCGTTTCCTGCTGAGAAAGTCCAGTAGTTCCGGATCCTGATCTAGGCCAAGAGCCTTGGCTTCTTGGAGGAAGAGGCGTTCCGGTATGAATATGTTCTGCAGCAGAGCCACGACTCGACTGCTGTCCGCCAGCTCCCGAGGAGCGATGCGAATCTTCTGGGCATTCTGGAGAAAGTCGGCAAGCGCAATCTGTCCCCCTTTGAAGGTGCAGAGAGCTTTTTTGCCCGTAGAATCGGACAAGCTAGCCCCATCTACAGCGCTCAGCAGCGGAATCCTGTGATACATGATCCTAGGCGCATATTCCTCTCTCAACGAATCGAGCAGAGCCTGGGTCCTAGTCGCCATTTTCCAAGATATCAACTCTTCCCTTATTCTCTGTTCAGACGACTCCAGCGGCACCGGGACGGCGTCCAGAACCTTAAAAACGACATACCCCTTCTGGCCTTCGTAGGAAAAAGGCACTGGTTCTGAGATTTCCCCTATTTCTAGATGGAAAACTTTTTCCGCAATGGTTGGCCTCGTTTGGTCTCTCAGCTTGTATTGGCCACTATCCCCGCCGTGCTCTCCGGTGTCTTGATGTAATGAGCGCTCGCGGGCGAGTTGCTGGAAATCGGCTCCTGCTTCGAGCGCTGCGACGACCTGCTGAGCTTCCTCCCTAGTCTCGACCATGATTCCACCTAGGCGGAGGGCGCGGTCCCGGTGCGTGGCGCGATAATGCCTGTGAAGTTCTTCATCGGTAACTAGCACCTTGTCAACGATCTGTCTTTTTCTATATAATTTGAGCAGGCGGGATTTTACCTGCTCGTCCATCCGCTTCTGGAATACAGGATCGCTATCGATATTCTGGGCATGTGCTTCCCTGAGCAGGAGTTTCAGGTCTATCAGGGCTTCCAGCAGGTTCCTATCGATTTCTAGGGGAGTCTCACCCACCTGCATACCGGCAGAAACGCGGGACTTGAACGCCTTAAACTCCGAGGAAGAGATCGCCTCGCTCCCTACTATGGCGAGAATAGACTCGGCCTCCGGCAACGGGCGAGAATCGTCGGCGAAGGCGATGGTTACGCTAGCTCCCATGAGAAAGGTCAACAGGTATTTTTGCATAAGCGCTACTTGGATCCTTTCGGTTTTGCGAAAAAATAGTTGGTTAAAATTTTCAAATCTATTGATTTTTTTCATGCGATCAAATGCCTATAAAATCTTTGGCGATCCGATGGATAATTGGCTAGGTCAGGAATATAAAACTCAGTTTTGGAGTCATTCATGATGTTAAAAAACACCAAATTCAACGACAGCGAAATGGCACGCATGGCGTCAATATTGATCAAGTACTACCATTTTCACAAAAAACAAAAAGACATAGCTCAAGAGATGGGCATTAGTCCCGGCCTAGTGAACACGATCCTGTCACAGGCAAAAAAGAATGGCTTTGTGCAAAACTTGATTTCCATGCCCAAAGAGAATGTGTTGGCCGCCCATGTCCAAGAATTGTTCTCTCCAGACATTCCAGCCCCTAACGCCATCGTGGTACCCTTTTCGAAAAATATATCTGGGCGAGAACGCCTGCGGGGAATCGGCGTAGCAGCAGCCCGCTACTTCGAAGCTATTGCTCGCGATGGGATCCATATCACCCTCGATGGGGGAGAGACGATCTTCTGCATGATAGAGGAACTGCGCCGGGCATTTTCGCAGATCGAGGTGTACAGTGTCGCTGGCGGTCCCCAATACGATCCCTATACTTCCGTGAACCTGCTAGTCAACTGCCTGCTGGTCCAGTTCGGGGCAACGCGGATGAATCCCCATATCCTGCCAGGCCCCAGAGACAAAGATCTACCTATTTACAGGAAGAAGGCCCAGAATACCTTGAAAGCAGCCTCGAAAGCTGACGTTTTCTTTCTCGGTGTTGGCGCTTTGGGCCGTTCCCTTTCTAGGACCAACAGGAAAAACATGGACGATCTAGGCATAGATTACAAGAAACTACAGGATCGGGGTATCGTCGGTATTAGTGCTTACTCGGCTTTCGATGCCGAAGGAGAGCATGTTGTCTGCGAACTAGACGAAAAGATCCTCAAGGTCGCACCTGAACAAATTAAAAAAGCGGCCAGAAGCCGGAACAGGCATGTCGTCATCTTGGCCTACGGCCTCCCTAAGGTCAAGGCTCTGCGCGCCATGTTAAAAGGAGGCTGGGGCAACTGTCTAATCACCGACAGCAGCACGGCCGAAAAGCTCCTCGATAAGAACGAACATATTTCCAAGCACTTCACTCCTATCTAAAACCATAGGACCGGCTGTCGGGTTTGGTCCCCACTGTTAAAAACAAACGCTATTGGCAAAATGCTTTAGGGGAGATCATTACATTCGACATAAATTTATTCAATTTATTTGAAGTTTTTACCTGATTCTCTTTATATTGTCTAAACATCGATGCTAGGTGGGTTTAATGCGTCTTCTAAGCCTCTTTTTGGCAGTACATAGGCCCTAGACCCAGGTGGTTTGAGGTGTTTGAAAAATCACACTTATCCAGACTAGTCCTAGCAGGACTAGCCGCGCTCGTCCCGATAGCTAGTCGGTGTACGGCGGAAGTGGTCGTCGTGGGTGGCAGTCGAGGATTGGACTGGGAAAGCGGCGGCGGCAGTATTCCGGCCACCGTCATCCGAACCGCTCGCACTGTCGAGCACACCAACGCGCCGGGCGGCGTCATCGACTTTGACCCCCAAGACAGGCCCAACTGGATCTTTCCGCAACGCGCCGATATCACAGCCAATATCGCCGTGGGAGCCAACAGCGAAGAGCGGGGCGGCAGCATCCTCTCCCTCAACTCCTCCCGCGGAGCCGAGTTCGCCAAAATGATCGATGACGACGGAACTACGGCTTTGGATATGCGCCAAGCTTCTCCCTTACTGGGCGTTATCATCGATCTCGACCTAGGATCTCGCTTCGGAATCAACCGCTTCAAATTCTTCCCGCGCAACGCCGACCCCGAACATCCGGCTCCCGACTTTCCCTTTCAGAACAATTTTATCCGGGGTTTCGAACTCTTCGTCAACGACGGCACTCCGCAGACCCAGCTAGAAGGAGTGCCGATCTTTGAGACCGTGGTCCTCGAGACTCAGAACGACAAAGCGGTGGTGGACATCAGCATAGAGCCACAGTACGTCCGCTTTATCCGTCTAAAATCTCTGACTACGGTCGGTTTTGAAATCGCCGAATTTCAGGTCTTCGGCACCGGCTTCGTACCCGAAGCTCGCTACGTTTCGAATGTATTCGATTTTGGCGACCTCGCGCTGGTGGGCAAGCTGCGCTGGCTGGAGGAGAAGGAGGGAGACACAGAGCGGTCTAAAGTGGAGATTCGTACGCGTTCGGGGTTGGACCCGCAGCCTATCGAGTTCAACAAAATTCGTCCCGGCGAGCGCCTCTTCCGGGTAGGCGGCGGCACGGGCACCGATACCGGGATCATTAGCAGCGTGTACCGGGGAGGCATCAACACCTCCGAGGTAGAGGTACCGTGGAAACAGGCTAAAGATGTAGAGGACGAAGAACTCAAAACGCTGATCGAGACCGTCTTAGACAACGACGCAATCGACGCGCGGGAAGCCTTTCGAGTCTTCAAGGAGCTACCCTTGGAAAAGCAGGCCTTGATCGTTATAGATCAGGGAGATTACGGCAGGTTGAGCAATGACGACAAAGGCGGCATTCGCGACGACCTGACCAACTGGAGCGATTGGTCCCCTCCCCAAGCGCGTGCCGGGGTCGTTGCTAACGAAGAGGAACTAGAGAACACCGGTCTAGGCGTCCAAATCTTCTCACTCGTGCCCCGGCGCTATTTCCAGTTCTCCATCGACTTTTTCAGCGACGATTTCAGTGCCGCTACGGGCGTTGGCGGTCTGGCTTTCGAAGTGCTATCTCCTCCCTTTGCCGCAGAACTGGTCGCCGAGATCGCGCCGCGCACGGCCATTTTGGGGCAGAGGACTGACTTTATGTACGCCGTGCGGAACCGCTCTAGGCCTGGACAGGACCGGGGTTTTGATCGCTTCGAAATCGATACGCCGGTGCGGGTTGAATCAATTGGACGGATCGAAATAGAGCAAGTAGATGGTACCGTGCAGGAAGCCGACTTCTCAACCGCCTCTTTAGATGCACTGCCCCTATCCCAGAACGGTTTCAGCGTTCTCGAGGTGCGCGAGGACGGTTTCGTCATTGCCTTTAACCCCATCGTCGAGGACAGCGCACTGCTCAAAGTGGCGTTCGCGGGAACCGTCCTGCGCTTTGGTACAACTTTTACCGGCCGGGCCCGACACAGCCAAGCGAATTCGACCATCGGCCAAGGAGTCATTGCGGGCAACGCGGCAGATTTGAGTCCGCTGGGTTTTGCCGATATCGATCAGCAGCCAGTGGGCACTCCAGTGGCCCGCAACCTCTCCGTAGCCGGCCCCCTCGTCGGAGATTTGCTCATAAATGTGAGAGCCAAGCCGGCTGTCTTTACCCCCAACGAGGATGACCTCAACGACCGGACATTTATCCAATACGATGTTACTAGCCTACGGCGACTCTCGCCGGTAGCAGTGCGCATCTTCGACCTAGCCGGCCGTCTGGTCAGGAATCTTTACCAAGATCAAGACCTCAGCGGCCGCTTTACCCGCTCTTGGGACGGGAGAGACGAGCAAGGCAATCTCGTGCCGCCGGGGCACTACGTGTTTAGCGTTTCTCTGACCGCTGGGACGGGGAAAGTAGAAGAAGCGGGCTTGGTTGGTGTGGTCTATTAGGTTTGGTCTAAACGCGACAGACACTTCAATCGAGGAGAGGAAGACTTAAAGTGAACATCGCCAAGAACTGCCTCCTCGTCGGCCTAGCCTGTTTCCTGCTCTGCGCCGGGATACTGGACGCCCAGAGCTACGATTCTCGCATCGGCACGCAACGCGGGGGTAAGGTGAGTTTTGAGCCTCGGGGGCCCGGCGTGTTATTCGGGGCGCTCGATCCGGCCGTAAAGAAGTGGTATGTCCCCCAAGAGCTTTTCCTCGATTATTCCTGGCGCCAGTGGGAATATTCCAACTACGCCAGAGATCCGTACCAGCGCTACGTCAACACCTCGCTAGAAGGCGGCTATTTCTACGATTTCTACGGCAATTTCATCGGTCACGGCTGGCTAATCTACGACTGGCGCCAGAATCAGCCCCAGCAACTGGGTAGCGGCATTTTCCAAGACACTCGTTTCAGCCGTTGGTTCAATTCAGTGACTATCGGTGGCGACGCGAAAGGGCAATACTTCTACTCAATCACTGTGGGTAATCGCATCCGCACCACGCTCACCCCCATGACATTCTCCAAACCCACTTTTAACGGAGTACAGCTCGATTTTGCCTCTGACAAGTACCATGCCACCATTCTGGCTTCGCGCATCAGCGATCCTATCTCTGGAGCGACCCGCGAACCTGTTGTTCGCACCAATCAGACGACCTTTTTCGGAGGTCGAGCTACCTTCCAAGTGGGAGACTTCGTAGAGCTGGGAGCAACTCTGGTCAACGCCCACAATGCCAACACGGCCCTCGACCTGTTCGGCGGCGATCTCTTGGCCGGCAATCTGACCAACGGCCAGAGCAGTACCCCGCTGACGGCCATCGCCGTCGTCCTCAGCGACGATTCACCCCAAGACGGCGAGGGAGGAACGGCTCTTTTCAACCACGACATGCGCATCGTCAGCCGGGATTTCGCGACCGATGAAGAGAGTGTTTTTACACTCCAAGAAGTCACGCGGCCCGGAGCCGAATGGCCCATCGTCTTCGGGGGATTTGTCCGTCCAGACTTTCTGGCTGCCGATGGACAGGAGCGCATCGTCCTCAACTACGACTTTAACGACCCAGGCTATATCGGTCCGGATCCCACCACTATCGTCAAGGTGGAGTTTGACTATCTGGTAGGAAACGACTTCAAGATAGAAATGTGGTCGGATCGACAAAGCGGCCGGCACGACACGCCGATCCCCCCACTGAGCCCCGAGACCATCGACAGCGCCCGACCCGCTCTAGCGACTGTGCGCCGGGCACCGGGCAATATCAAAGACACCTCCAACCTGCAGCGGGTCCGTTTCGACTATGGGCTACCCACAGCCAACCTAGTGGGCGGCTTCTCCATAGAGGGGACCGATGTCTGGGGATTCGACTTCTACGGAGAGTGGGACCGCAACAAGCGCTTTACCCAGTACCCAAACGCCGCGCTCTTTAGCGCCAACGAGATACACAAGATATCCTCTCAAGACGCCGACGCCTGGAACTTCAACGTCTCCAAACAAACCTATCCCTGGTTCTTCTATGCGGAGGGATACTCATTTGACGAAGCCTACTCTACTACGGCATTCATTGTGGACTCCAGAGGCGATGTGCAATACGACAATACTCAGCGCTATCTGTACGAGTTCGTCGACGATAACGACGACCAAGACCGCTTCCCCGACTGGATTCGCTTCGGCACGCTTAACGACCTGCTGATCTTTCCGGGGTGGGACGAGAACAACGATTTCATCAACGACTTCAACCAGAACGACAACGAAGCCGTAACCAACACCATTCCCGACTACGAAGAGCCTTTCCTGCGCTACGAAGTAGATCGCCCCGAATTCCTCTTCGGCATCGATCTAAACAACAACGCCTGGATCGACCGTTTTGAAGACGACGATTTGCCCGACTATCCCTACAAGCCCGACCGCCGCGGCTACAATATGTTTGCTGGTGTGCATATCGCGCCGGATGTGCGCCTGACCATCGGGCGCACGGATGAGGAGCAGCCATCAGAGGGCCGTCAGAACCGGACGGACTACCTGCTGCTAACCTTTGATGGCGATTACCCCGGCTTGGGGCGAGTGCGCGTCTTTGATATGCTCAAACGAGCAGAAGATGCTATCGCGGACGACCGGCGCGAACCGGCACCCTACATAGAATCGGCGGTCATCCAGCCCCTAGTGCCCGACCTGCTGCCGGCCCAGAACACCTATATCAACACGCTCTGGATCGGGTTCGATTATAAGGGCATCGAGCATCTCAATTTCGTCAACAAACTCAAATACGAGACCTTCCATCAGCAAGAGGATCGCCCACGCGATATCGAGGGACGCTCTCTCCGGGATAGATCCAGTCTGTTCGGCCTAGTGAACAAGATCGACTATTTGTACGGATTGGGCGGCCTCGATCTACAGCCCAAGTTCAAAAGCGAATATTTGCGGCGCACACCCTTCCTCGCCGAAGAGAAAGAGCACCGTAGCTGGACGGGCACGGCCCTGCTGCTGGCTCGGCTGCCCATCCTGCGCCATACCGTCCTTGAAGGAGGTTTGGAAGTTCTGCGATTCCGGGACCTGTGGGTGGACGAAAAGGAGATGCTAGACCAAGGCATCGCCGGCCAGACTGGAGACCTGAACTCAACTACCATCGCCGTCCAGCTAGCCAACTCCTCGGCCTACCAAGGCTACCAGCTAACCACCCTGCTGGGCCTGCGCTTTAGTCGCATCGGAGCGGAGCGGGTGCTGCGCAAAGATCCACGCGCCAATCCATCTCTATTCGAAAAGGACATAAAGACCAGCAACGAAACCGTCACTTTCATAACGGTCTATGCCGGTTTAGAGTGACCATGACACCGGGCATCGCGCTACATATTTGCCGCTTTTCAGGGGCCCTTGCGCTAATTGTCGTCATAGCTCTTCCCCTCGCCGCTGGGGAGGACTACGGCAACCGCTTGGGCCGGCGGACGAGCGGACAGACGACTTATACGGCGGTGGGTCCGAGCATTTTGCTAGAGGCCTTAGACCCAAGCGTGCAGCGGTGGTATTTGCCGCAAGAATTATTCGCCGAGTACGGCCGACGCCAGTGGCAGTACACCAACTACGCCCGCGAGCCCTACCGGCGCTATCTAGAACGCCAACTTGAAGGGATTCATTTTTACGACGATTTCGGCTCATTTGTCACCCGAGGCTGGATCATCTACGATTGGCGGCAGACCCGTCCGCGTCCCTTCCAGAGCAGTCAACTCACCAAGCCCGGACGTTACGAAACCTGGTTTCAGCGCCTAGTCATCGGCAAAGACAGGAGCGGGGACTACGGCTATTCAATCCTCATCGGCGACGAGATCAACGCCACATTAACTCCCATGACGTTCCGCAAGGCCGGCTTTAACGGGATCGCGACCAGCCTAGTAGGCGACCGCTTCCGGGCCACCGGGCTGTTTTCCAGAATTTCGGCCCCAATCGTCGAGATTGATTATCTGGCCCCCACAGTGGCCCTGTCTAATTCCACCAACCTTTCAGCAGGACGATTCGAAGCCGACCTAACCGATTTCCTGACTTTGGGCCTGACCGCTGTGAATTCCCACAACGTCCGCGGCTCGCGGGAAAGCTTCAGGGACAATCCCTTTAAGGGCATGCTGACTGCGGGGCAGCTAAGTAGGCAAACAAACCTGCTGGTCGTGCGTCTCAGCGACGACTCTCCAGAGGACGATGAAGGTGGGGCTGTCCTCTTCAGCGAGGATGTGGAGATCACGACCACCCTGCTTCAGCGGATCGAGGTCGCCGACAGCGTGCAGGTGGTGCCCATCGACACGGTCATCACAGGCAGCAGCATCGGATTTCACGCTGCGCGCGAGGGCGGCAGCGTGCGCGACGGGTTCCTGACGGCTGACGGAGCCGAAAGTATTACCCTCAAATACGTCCTGAGTCCTGGAGAGACCGAAAGCGAAGAGAGCAGCCTGCGTTTCCTGATGCAGCGGCATTTCAAGCTGACTCTAGCAGAAGCCGAAGACGCAATAAACGCCATCAGTAACGTGCGCTTCCGCTTGGTGCTGGCCAACGACTACCGAGTCGAGGTGACTTCCGACCGGCAAACCAACCTCGATGGCCAGCCGCAGTTTCTCCTAGTCGAGCGCGCCATCGGCAATATCAAGAACCGCTTGAACCAGCGCCAAGTGGTCTTCGACTACGGCCTACCTACCGCCCAGCTAATCTACGGGATCACTGCCGAAGTGCGAAATTTCTATGGCTTCGACTTCTACGGTGAGTTCAATCTCAGTACTCGGTACCGCAAATATCCGGCCATCAACCGCGAAAAACACCGGGCCATTGCCGGTACTTCAGGCGACAGAGAGGCCGTCGGCTGGATGATCAACCTGACCAAACGCGTCGGCCCCTGGCGCTTGTTCGCCGAGGCCTTCGGCATGGACGACGAATACAGCACCAGCGTCAAGCCAGTAGATGGCCGTGGCATAGTTGACTTTTCACCCGAAGCCACGAACCGTCTGTACGACTTTGTCGATGACAACGACGACAACGACCGCCATCCAGACCAGATTCGTTTCAATCAGGGCAGCCTGATCCCGATCCCAGGTCAAACGGCGTTCTCGATCCGCGAGGAGGGCGTGCCCGACCCGGCAGTTTTTCCCGGGTACGATGAGAACGGCGATTTCATTTCCGATTTCAACCAGAACAGCAACAGTGAGCGCCCCAACTTCTTCCCCGACTACGACGAACCGTTTCTGCGCTACAGTTCGGACCGCCCCGAGTTCCTCTTCGGCATCGACCTGAACAACAATGGCTGGATTGATCGCTTCGAAAACGACGACTTGCCAGACTATCCGTACAAAAAAGACCATTGGGGCTACAACCTCTACAGCAGCGTCCAAATCAATCCCGCAGTCAAAATAACTCTGGGACACCTGAACCAAGTGCAGCGAAAGACCGACCGCAGGAATAAGACTACCTACGGCATCTTCACCCTAGAACGGGACTGGCCGACCTGGGGAAGGGTCCGGATTTTCGATATGCTCAAAAAGGCCGAGGACGATATTCCCGATCCACTCTCCCAGTGGGTCATGTCCCGCACGCTGTTCGGACAGGCCGGAGAGACCAGCGGCAGCAATATGGCCGTACCCGATCTGTTGGCTGCAGAGAACACTTGGATCAATACATTCTACATCGATTGGGAATATGCCAGCCCGCGTCAGTGGAGTACTCGGCACCGATTCAAGTGG
Source organism: Candidatus Latescibacterota bacterium (assembly GCA_022819745.1). The sequence continues at coordinate 12,140 of JAJEGS010000007.1, forward strand.
GAGGTTTTCAGGCAGCGAGAGATCGACAAAGGATTCTCGCTGGACGAAGTGGGGAACATCTTTTTAGATGAGCAGGAGAATCGGCTGGCGGATTTTGATCCCTTGGGAGTGGAGCGTCGCGATGGCCGCCGGACTTCCGGGATGGTAGGGCTGATTGACAAGGTCGATTGTAATTTAACTTGGAGAGAATTAACGTTTTTGCCCAGATTCAAAAGTGAGTTCCTACACGTCGTGCCCTTTGAGCAGAACGAGGATGCGCAACGGACTTGGGATGCGCTCTTTTTCTTGTTAACCGAAGTGCCTTTTTTGCAAAATACCCGTGTCCAGCTAGGCTTGGAGCAGAGGCTATTCTACAACCTCAAAGAAAAGGAGGACAACCTGCTTACTGGCACTTTGACCGGGGATTTTCGCGGCACCGTTTTCGCCTTGCAACTATCGACTACCCATCCGTACTCGGGGTACTCTTTAACCACGCAGTTGGGGCTGCGCTACGACAGGCGCTCCTTAGAAGCGGCCACCGATGAACGCAAGATACGGACTTCGGGATTGGCCTTCCTGTCGATGTTCGTCGGCCTGTAAGAAGGAAGGGTCTCTTGGCCTGCCGCATTGAGAAAAGGGACTGGAAAATATGAGACATACTCTGTGGCTCTGCCGACTCAGTGCATTGGCTCTGCTGCTGACCAGTACGATAGGATGGGCTCAGCAGCGGGGGCATCGGATCGGCAGCGCTGAGGTCCTCGTCAATACCCGGAATCACTGGCAGAACTGGGAGTTCCCTGCGGGAACCGTGGAGATTTCCGCCACAGGCACAGTACGGCCCCGTCAATTGCGGCGAGGTACCAATGCGGTGGAGGATATAGTTGAATTTCTACGGCGGCATCCTCCGGGTAATTTAACCAAGAAAGCCCCCGAACAGATCAGCCTGACTGATGCCATCCAAGCCGGCTCCAATCCGGAAGATGTAATCCACGTCCTAGATGGCGACCCGAGTACCTACTGGGAGCCCGATCCTCCTCGGAATCCAGACAATCTCTCTTCGGAATGGTGGTTCACCGTCGATTTGGGACGGCTTGTCTTTGCTAGGAAGATAGTGGTGCGATTCGCCCAAGAGGGAGATCCGTTTCTCTTGTTTGAACTACTCGTAACCGATGGGCAGAAACGGGCCCAATTTCCGCGCCCAACCTTCAAGACCGTGCTTCGCACTCTGCAGCCCAACAGGAGCGAAAGGCTCTTTGAGATTGATCTAACAGACAGCGAAATAGGGGGGCAGGCCGTGCGCTTATTTCAGGTGCTCGTCAGCGGCAGCAACCTAGACCGCAGCGAGGAACTTACTCAGGAAGAATACAATGCTCTGTCGGCTCCCGATCGAGGTGCGATCGAATACCACAAGCGTCTGCCCGACGGAGGCAGCTTCAGAGTCGGGAAGGAGGTTTATGAACAACTGTCGGTGGAGCAGCAGGGGGACATTCGCCATTTCCGGCGCGAGCGACCCCGGCTGGCAGAAGTAGAAGTATGGAGTGAAGGAGATGAGATAGTCGGCGGCGCTATCGAACGAGGTGGTCGGCTATCGACCAGCCAGCCGGCTGCTGCAACCGGCAACTTCGTCGATGGCGACCCAAACAGCAAGTCGCGCCTGCCCTGGGGTGTTCCAGACCCGACCAGAATCGGCGAGGAGATGCAGTTGGTCGTCGATCTGGGTTCGCATTTCTGGATCGATACGCACCGAATGGTTTTCCAAGGACAGTCTTTCGCCGAATATACAGCGGAGACCTCAGACGGTTCCCTAGCGCCGGATGGCAGTCTGAAGTGGGACAAATTGCTGCAGCGCAAGCACGAGATCGCCTATAAGGATTTTGAAGTCAATACCTTCTCGCAGGTAGCGGCGCGCTTTTTTAGACTGAGATGGTTTCTAGCGGGTCTGGAAGGAAGCGCCCAGCTAGCCGAGTTACAGCTCTATGGAGAAGGTTTCCAACCGAGGGTTTTCCTAGAGTCGGATCTGATCCGTCTGGGAGGCAGCCGCAATCTGCTCTCCATCGAGTGGCAGGCGGATACTCCCCGAGGTACGGATGTGCTGATTCAGACGCGCAGTGGCAGCCAACTAGATGAAAAGCTGCACTATTTTCACAAAGACGGCACTGAGCTAACTAAGGAAAAATACGAAGACCTGTTGTCGCTTTTCAGAGGTGATATCATTGCCGAAGATGTACCGGGAAGCGACTGGAGCGACTGGAGCGAGCCGTACAGCGAGGCGACGGGCAGCCCGATTACTTCGCCTTCGCCGCGCGAATTCCTCAAAATACGGGCGACTCTGCTTTCCAAAAATCCCGAACTTCACGCCGCGCTCCAATCGATCCGTCTGCACTTCGTCGATCCCGTAGTCCGCAGACTAGTCGGCGAGATCGCGCCATTTCAAGTGGACTCGCTAGGAACGGAACAAGTCTTTTCGCTCTACTTGGAGCCACAGTTTTCGGTCAGAGATTCCGGCTTCGACGAATTGCTCCTCGTAGCTCCATCCGATATGAACCTACAGTTCGTAGATTTGTACAGGAACGATGGGGAGTTGGCCGTGGAAGGAGTCTCCGTTGTACCCACTCAAGCCGACAGCCTGCGTCTATCCTTTCCAAGGATAGCGCCGAATCAGGGCATTGACCTGCTGCGGCTCGACTTCAGGACCGCGCTCTTTGCTTCGGGCGCTGTGCTGCGTCCGGCCGTGCGCAACAGCGACCAAGGCGAGGACACTTGGCAGCGGGCAGATCCAGGCGATGTCCTAGCGGCAGTCCAAGGGAACACGACCACGATAGTGAGCACACTCAAGATCAAAAAGCTGATCACCGGGATCGAGGTGCAGCCCCTCGTCTTCACCCCCAACGGCGACGGGATTAACGACGAGGTGGTTTTCTCATTCCGGGTCACTCGTTTGAGTGCTTCTAGTCCGGTGGAAGTAACCGTTTACGATCTCAGCGGCCGGACAGTGCGGCACCTAGCCGAACAACGCCCCTTGAGTACGGGAAGTTATGAGATCGGCTGGGACGGTAGAGACAATAAGAACGTGGTGGTGCCCCCGGGAATCTACTTTGCTCGTCTGCAGATCGCTGCTAATACATTCGGAGCGGTCGTCGGGGACGAGACCGTCGTGCGCTCCATAGGCGTAAGCTATTGATCTGCCTTGGGGGCCAAAGCTGCGCTCTGACCAGCGCAAGACTTTGCTACAAACTATTGCGGCGACTGATCCGGTTGCCGAGAGAAGGAGTAAGAAGTGCGGCCGTGACGAGAGAACGTTTTTTCCCCAGTCTGTTGGTTGCCCTGCTGGTCTTGCTCAGTGCAGGCTATGGAGAGCGCCTTACAGCCCTCACTATATACCGAATCGGCGGCGAACACCTGCCTGCTCCCGAGGAGGAGATGCCGCACGAGTTCGTGCAGCTATCTTGGGAAGCGATAGAAGAAAATCTGCACGGCAAAGCGGAACTGGTGCAGGTGAGTCCCGATTCGGTTTCTCCACTGCGCCTTAATCCCAATCTCAATCTCACGCCGCTGATCGAGAAGCGCGGCGGCCAGATAGAGAATTTGAGTTTCCGAGGCTGGGAAAAGCACGGCGATGAGGATGCCTTGATATTCGACCAGGATCCGAGCACCATCTACCTAGGGGACGGCCGCTTCGCCTCGTATTCGGCCACCGAAAAAAACTTGCTTTTCGATTTTGGCGGTAGGGTGATCCTCCACAGGGTTCGCTTCTATCCGCGCGACCAGTTCCTAAGCGACCGATTTGTGCAGAAGTTCAAGATCGGCATCAGCGACGGGGATTCACTCAAAGATGGTACGCGAGAATTTAACGTACTCTTCCGCGTATGCCCCAGTTGTCCCACGCAGAGTGCCGGCGACTTCGACCTAATCCACGATATCAGAGAAAACACCGAAGCCGTCGTCGATCTGCAACTGCCACAGATGCCTTCTCGCAAATTGGTCTTTCAGGCTTTCGAAAACACCCGCAATGTCTGGGAGATCGCCGAGTTCGAGATCTACGGAATCGGCTATGCACCCTTCGCAAGCTATGTATCTAATATCATCGACTTGGGTGCTCCGGCCACTCTGGGAAGGATATCATGGTCCGGCCGCGTTGACCCAGAGGCCAGAATCGACCTAAAGTCGCGCAGCGGCGACGATAGCGAACCGAACACGTACTGGCGCTTCACCGAGCGCGGCAGCGAGCGCACCCGCCTAGATGCCAACGGAGCAGAACTGACCAGACAAGCCTACCAGAAACTATCGTTTAACGAAAAGGCAGGGACTACCCATGACGGTGAAAACTGGAGCTTCTGGTCAGCCCCATACGACTTCAAGGCCATGAGTAGCTCTCTAGTGAGCTCCAAACCACAGCAGTTTATCCAGTTCCAGATCGACTTCACCTCTGCAGTGCAAGCTGGTGCCCGGCTGGATTACCTTCAGTTTGGGGTGTCGGTACCGCCGGTGGCCAGTCAAGTTCTCGCTGAGATCACTCCGGTGGCAGTGCCTGCGGGTGAAGAATCCAATTTTACCTACAAACTACGTCCTCAAATTGCACCCAATGATCTGGGTTTTGACAGTATCGAGATCGACGTGCCCGGAGCCCTTAAAGGGGTGGACGCGGTGCGCATCAGCGGCACCCCAGTGGAATTCGAGATAAGGCACCTGACAGACAACGGGCTTGCCGTGCAGATCCCGAGGATCGATTTCGAGCGCACAGGTGAATTGATCGAATTAGATTTTCGGGCAGAGGTGTTCAAATTCAGTACTATCTTTGCGGGACGGGTCTTCGACAGTACGCGACCACACGAGATGCATCAGACAGTAGCACCTGGCGATGCGGACCCGCTAACTGACACTAATACCCTGAAGGTGGACCTGAGTCAGTTGCGACAGGAGACGATCTGGACGCTGCGGCTTTCCCCAGCGGCTTTTACCCCCAATGGAGACGGGATTAACGATGCGGTGCGGATCGTTTACGACCTGCTAAATCTGACGAGCCCAGCGTCAGTAGCTGTGGAACTATACGACCTGTCAGGCAGGAAACTAGCAACGATACACAGGGGTGAGAACCTGAGCGGCCGCTTTTCGTTTAGCTGGGATGGTCGCAACAGTCAAGGCGAGCTCCTGCCCCTGGGCATTTACCTTCTTCGCATGGAGGTGGATGCGGACAAAGGCCGTGACTCAGCGCAGCGCGTCATTTCCATCGCCTATTAAAAGATCGCCTCAAATACGTCGGTGTTGGAGATAAGCTTATGTGATGCGGCCTTCATCTCTAGGCTCACGCGCAAATATAAAAAAGCTGTGCCCGGATGCCCGAGCACAGCTTTTTAGGGATCGTAAAAGATACAGCGAGAAGGTTTATTCCATAAAATAGGACTTGATGCTACCCCAAGTATCGCTCTCGACCGCGGTTGGCAAACGCTCCTCATCAACCGGGAGCAACACGAAGTCGGTGAACGAACTAGCATTTCCGAATACATCGTTCTGGCCACCCAATATAAAACGACCGAAGCGTTTGTCTTCTTGGGACGGACTTATATCGTTGTCGATCACTGCGATCCCAAGGCCGATAATTTCGAGCTCGACGAGGTCGTGTTGGACGCTCTGTTCGGGCCCCTGGAAGTTGAAGTCGTCCCACGCTACTGTGTACCACTCGGCTTTCAGAGTGGCCTGAGTGCCGTGGGAGCCGTCTAGGGTAAACGAATCGGCGCAGCATGAATAAGGCTCTTCATCGTGCCAAGTCGACGAGCTCATCCAGAACCAGTTCCAACCTTCCGGCTCGATAGCCGGCCAGCGATAGTGGTAGGTCTGCGCATGGGCACCGTCCAACCGCATGAGTTCTTCTTCGGGCAGCCCGCGGTCTAGAGTGAAGTACCAGTCGCCAGAGTGGTCGGCGTCCACTCCTATCTCGATGCTATCATCGTTGCCCGAATCACCGTAACCTCCACCATCGCGGTCCCATAAATCGTCAAAGCGGTCAATGACGTAGTAGAGACGGTCGGTTTCGTCGTGCCAAGAGATGGCAACGCGGAACCACATGTCGGACACATCGATCTCCTTGGTGGTGCCCAAGTCGCCGCCGAAATCCTGCTCGTTGATCTCGATCCACAGTTCCTCGGGCAACACCTCCCATTCGGAGATATCGCCGTCGAGGACGGGAAGGTGGGACGTGGGCCACTGCCAAGCACCCAATATCTTGTCTTCAGGGACGTGGGCAGAAACCACATTGGCCAAGGCGATCAACCCCACCGCTACAATCGAAAGATTTTTCATCATAATTCCCTCCTCAGTTTATGGGAATGCAAGATATAACTACCATACAATCAAGTCAAGATATATTTAATTTTTTTAAAAAAATTTAGCGTTAATCAACCAAGGCTCAAATCCCTGCGCTATCTACCGGTTCGGGCAGGATCTCAAGCATAGAAAAAAGAGACGGCCAGAGAAGCCCCGCCAATGCCGACGCTTGCTCCTAGCAGGAGGCCTATGAAAAATGGTCGCGCCTGCCGAAAGAGACTCGCCCCGCCGTAGCGCAGAATTGCGGCCTTGAGGAGCCAAGCCAGAAAGATACTGAACCAGTCGAAGCGGATATTCTGAGTCATGCCCAAGACTAGTCCCGCAGGGTGTAGAGGCCAACCGGCGATATGATGGTTGGCAAAGGTGAGCAAGGCAGCTAGCGCAGCTCCCACACCCATAAAGAAGGCCGTCTGGAGTTGCGGAGGGTGGGGATTGTTCATGGTGTTGGCGACCCAACCCCAGTGGAAGTCGGGCGACATGACAAAGTACCAGATCCAGCCGTGGATGAGGCCGTGTCGGTAGCCCAGCCAGATATAACAGCCCAAGGCCGTCACCAGACTGACGATGAGCGCAGCAGTCATAAAGAGGAAGAGCTGGCGGCTCGTGATCTTTTGCTTTGCCTCTTCACAGACCTTAAAAGCGTGGGCTAGGGTAGCCATGAAGAAGAGTTGGAGGTCGGAGGCCCAGACAAAGTTTACTCCCATGGCCGTCAGGTCGCGGTCGGAGAGATGTCCAGTTCCCAAGATATTGGTCAGGATGGGCGGCAGTGAATAGGGAGCCCGCATGCGACCGAGACCAGTCTGAGCTACCAGCCGCGCCATGCCGAAGAAGACGAGCAGAGCTACCAAGAGGAAGCCTAGGCTCCATAGGAGGGAAAGCCCAGTGGCATAGAGGAAGCCGGCCATGTACAGCAGGCCGACCAAGCCGACGAGGGCGACACAGCGTGGCGAGAGCAGGTAGGGTTCCTGGATGCCGCCGCCCACGATCAGGCGCCACTGCTGGCGCAGGTAATCTCGACTGACCCACAGGGAAGAGAGGACTAAGAAAAACAGGGCACCAATCTGCTGGTGGGTCATAAGCACCGAGCCGGATGGCAGAGGGCCGGCTGGCAATGGACTTGCAATCCCGGCCCATACCAGCAGGCTGTCCTCCAAGTTCATCAGTACATGGCAGCCCCAAACGCCTAACAACACGTTTAGATTTACCAGATACCCCAGACCTATGATCAGCGGATTGATCTCAATGCGGTAACTGAGACCCAAACTGCGGGACACTAGTACGTTGGCAATGGGAATTTCAAAACCGTCTAAAACCTGAAAGTCGAAAAGACGGTCGAGCACATCTATGGTGGGTATGGACCAAGCGATCAGGAAACCGACCCACAGCAGTTTACTTCTGAAGATACTCTCCGCCGGATCGTCCAAACTCTCCACCATGCTGGTCGGCAAAATGGTCATCGGATAAACCAAGCGCTCTCGGCGGGACCACTGATGATGCATCAAGGTGATAAAGGATACGCTGACCAGATAGAAGGCCAACATGAATGTTCCCCATAGGAACAGAGGCTTGATCCATAGGCCCCACGGAATAGGCTGATCCGCGGGGATGCCCTGAAATAGGCCCGTGATGGCTTGGAGGTCTCGTGGCACAACCCATTCGGGTATGTGGTCCCATATGAGATACTTCCAATTGTTCTCAGGTGTAGCGTAGTAGAACACCCCGGCGAGCAGAGGGATGACATAACCACCAAAACCCATAGTGGGAATGACCGTGGCGACCATGAGCGCGGAATAAATAAGCGCCAGATGGGCTGCGGAGAGGCGTAGGAGAGGATGCAACAGGCGTAGTGCCAAGCCAACGACGGTAGTCCAGAAAACGATGAAGATAACGCCTATGGTGGTGAAGTGGTCGGCGAATCCCGAATACGTATCCAGTAGTACATAGCTGCGGACGCCGACGAAATTCAGGAAGGCGCACAGGCAAAGAGTGATTATCAGAATCAGCACCATAGCTGCGATCGGGTCGTCTGCTCCTATTTCATACGCTCATGCCATAGGGCCAGATCGCCTTCGACAAAATAAAGCCGCGTGATGGCTTGGCCGGTCGCTCCAGGCGCGAGAGGCCCAAAACTCGGAGCACTATGTATGCAGGAGTATTCCATGTTCTGGAATAGGAAGAGAGCTGGTTTCGACGCGGTGGCTATAAAGCGGCGACCGTCCACCGACTGGATGGCCATCCAGCCATCTAGAACCACATCTTCGGGCGTTGCCGCAAAATTGGCTACAAAAGGGATCTTTTTTCCAAGAGGAGCGCCCTCGACGCTGTAAAGCTGGATGGTGGGCCGGGGACCAAACTGACGCGGCAGCGCCATCAGACGCTTCATCTGGCCCTGCTGGCCGACCCAATGGCGCAGGCAGTCGTGGTCCCAAACGGCTTCGGCATTATTTGGGTTAAAGCAGTTGAAGGCCAAGGTGGTCTCCCAGTCCCTAGTGCTTTCGTTGGTCAGACTCAGATGCGCTTCAACCATCTCCTCTCCCGGGGTAAGAGTGACAGTGTAGGAGAGTTCCCCCGGACGCCTGCCGACACAATGCAGCACACCTCCATCGCGTTCTTCCCAGTTGATCTCCACTTCGTCGCCAAACCAAGTTGCAGCGGCGGCATCGCCAATCGCTTCGGGAAAGCAGGCACCAAACGTAGCTTCTGGAAAAGCCGGAACATTGGATAGAGAAAAACTCATCGAGCTTGACCCTCCTGTCCCCGAGAGGGGTTCGATCCTGATTGGTGCCATCTTAGCCAGCCTCCTTTGCGCAGCGAAAACCGTAGAACATGGACCGATTATTGGTGAAGCCGCTCATATTCCGCGCCGCCGGTCGCAGATTGACGACCGATTTAGTCAGGTAACATCCCCCCTTGATAAAAGCCGATCCCGGTCCCGGTGCGTCGGCGCACCATTCGGCCACATTGCCGATCATATCCATGACCCCGTACGGGCTAGCACCTTCGGGATAGGAGCCGACGGCAGCCGGACCTTCCCGGCCGGAGCGTCCCCAGCAGCATACCTCTGGATCAAACTGGTTGCCCCAAGGAAAACGAAGGCCATTCATGCCGCGCGCCGCCTTTTCCCACTCGGCCTCCGTGGGCAGGCGCTTGCCCGCCCATTTTGCGTACGCCCACGCATCGTCCTGATTTACCCCAGTGACTGGATGGTTGCGCTTTTCGGTCGGGAGCGTCCCATCGGACCAGAAAGCCGGTGGAGGATGGCCCGTCGCATCCGCAAATTCGGCGTATTGAGCGTTGGTCACGGGGAACTTGTCGATGTAGAAAGCATCCACGTACACTGACCGCTGAGGGATCTCACCGATGAACCAGCTAGTGTGGTAGCCGTACGCGGCTGCTAATCGGGTGGCTTCCCGGTCTGAGGTTCCCATCGGGAATACGCCGGCTGGAATCAATATCATTTCTTTATTTTTCTGACAAATATACGGCGCAGAGGTAGCCTATAATGACAGCAATTGAATGTTCTTGCGCCATTGTTTTCGGCGCGGGTATAGTCCCAAGCTCAGCTTTTGTTGATCGGTGTAATTGAGACCTTCAGCCCAGACAGTGGCGGCAGGCGTCTATCTCGTGCGCCTGCACTATCCTGGTTGCAATATGTCAATCCTCTCCTTGCTTAAGTCAGTTTCTCCGCTATATTTCTGACATCATACCAATGGATACGACCATGACAAGCCTATCTCAGCACATCGCCAAACGCGCCGCCGAGCTGCCCGAGGGGTCGCTATTGTGCCCAAGAGCGTTGCTCCATCTCGGAAGCAGAGCGGCAGTCGATCAAGCACTGTCGCGCCTCGCACGTCGTGGACAATTAATGCGGATCTGTCAGGGCATCTATGTCCGGCCTATAGAGACTCGCTTCGGTCCGCGCCCTCCCGCAGTTGAAAAGGTCATTGAAACGCTGGCGGAACTGTGGGGGGAGACCATTGTTCCCTGTGGCGGTGCGGCGGCGAACTCCCTCGGCCTCACCACTCAAATACCGGTGCAGTCGGTGTACCTGACCTCTGGCCCCAGCCGTCGGTTAAAACTCGGCGCACTGACAGTGCATTTGCGTCATGCCCCGCGCTGGCAGTTGGTAGCACCTAACCGACCGGCCGGCGATGCGGTTCGCGCCCTCGCTTGGTTGGGAGAGATTGAAGAGAACCTCGGCGCGATTGTGAGCAAGCTCTCTCCTGCCGACCTTGACGAGTTCGTTGGGTTGCGCGTCCTAATGCCAGCGCGGCTTGCAGAACTCGTGAGCGCACGGATCGTCAATGCCTGATGCGCTATTCCAGTCCCTTTCGGCCAGTGACAGACGCGACGCTCTGGAAGTAGCCGCTGGCTTAAGTGGCCGTCGAGCGCATCTGCTGGAAAAAGACATCTGGGTTATACAGACACTGCACGCTCTCGCCGAAACACTGTTCGGCAGGGATCTGGTTTTGAAGGGAGGCACATCTTTGGCGAAGGCGTATCACGCGATCCAGCGGTTTTCAGAAGACATCGACATCACCCATGACATCCGCGCTTTTGCGCCTGACCTCGTAGCCGATAGTGGCGAGGAGGCGCTTCCGGTCAGCCGCAGCCAAGAGCAACGCTGGACGCGGGCGATTAGGAGACGGCTGGTAGCATGGGTTCAAGACCGGGCACTGCCAGCTATTGAAGCAAATCTGACCCAAGCAGGACTCTCCGCTCAGCTTCGCGCTGAAGAAGATCGGCTGTACGTCGGCTATACGCCTCTGTTTGCCGACTATGGATTCGTAAGGCCAGAAGTGATGGTCGAGTTCGGGGCGCGCTCAACCGGAGAGCCTCGCGAAGAGCGTTTGACCGAATGCGATGCTGCCGCCTTCATACCGGACGTCGTATTTCCCTCGGCCCGCCCATTTGTCATGCTGGCCGAGCGCACGTTTTGGGAAAAGGCGACGGCCATACACGTCTTTTGCCAACAGCAACGCCGTCGAGGGGAGCGTCTTTCTCGGCACTGGTACGATCTGGTCCGGTTAGACGACGCCGACTATGCTGAAAAAGCACTAGCCGACCGCACAGGTATCGCTTTATCAGTTGCGCGGCACAAGGCGATGTTTTTCCGCGAGAAGGACGTTGCTGGCAGTTGGATAGATTACGAAGCGGCGGTCTCGGGTGGCTTGCAACTGTTATCAGAGGGCCATGCTTATGAGGTGCTTGCCGACGACTACGAAAGAATGTTGAGCGACGGCATGCTCTTCGATGACGATGAACCTTTTGACGACTTGATTGCAAGGTGTGCCGATATCGAAGAGAGGGCGAATCGCCGCTGAGCAACTTGAATTCGCCCAAGTCCGCCGAATCGGGCAAAACCCGCGTCTCTCGCCCGATCAGACATGTATAACCCGTGAACGCAGAGGGCTGAAAATGAAAGATATGTCTGTGAAAAAAGAAATCCTCGATGAGATCCATAAATTGGGAAAAGGCCAACAAGCGGAGGTGCTGGAATTCGTGCGTTCGTTAGCAAAGTCCGAGATGGAAGGCGCACCCGGCAAGACTCTGCTGCGCTTTGCAGGAACGATAGATAGAGAAGATCTGGACAGAATGGCAGAGGCGATTCAAATCGACTGCGAAAGCGTACCCCAAGGAGATCAACCATGATACGCCTCCGCCCCTTGATTTATGGAATGCTGCTAGCCCTGACGGCCCTTGGCCTTGGCCAGTGCGGTGACAGCGACCGCGCAACGGCTCCTGACGACTCTGGCCAGCGCGGCGACATCGGCAACCTTGGCCAGTGCGGCAACATCGGCGACCACATGACGCCCCCGGCCCCCGACGTCGCTTTGTTTACAGACGCCCGACTACAGCGGGTAGTGTGGCAAGCACTAGGTTGCCCCCAAGGCCCTCTTACGCCAGACGATGTCGCCGCCCTAACGAGTCTTTCGGCCTCCTATAAATCCATTCGCAGCTTGGAAGGCATCGAGCATTGTACCGCCCTACAGGAACTCTATCTGGACGGCAACAAGATTTCTGATCTAACCCCGCTGACTCAAATGGCCCACTTGAAGTGGCTCTATCTGTCCGACAATCGGATTGCTGATCTAACCCCACTGACTCAGATGACCCACTTACAAACGCTCTACCTAGATGGCAACCACGTTTCTGATATAACCGGACTGAGCCAAATGACCCACTTGCAAACGCTCTATCTGTCCGACAATCGGATTGCTGATCTAACCCCGCTGAGCATCTTGACTAATTTGAAATGGCTCTATCTGTCTGGCAACGGGCTTTCTGATCTAAGTCCCTTGAGCCAGATGACCCACTTGCGAACGCTCTATCTAGACAGCAACCACATTTATGATGTAAATCCGCTGACTCAAATGACCCACTTGCAAACGCTCTATCTGAATCGCAACCGCATTTCTGATATAACCGGGCTGAGCCAGATGACCCACTTGCAAATACTCTATCTGAATGACAACCAGATTTCTGACCTAAGTCCGCTGACTCAAATGACCCACTTACAAACGCTCTATCTGTCCAGCAACCAGATTTCTGATGTAAGTCCGCTAGCCTCCTTAATCAACTTGAAGTGGCTCTATCTGTCCGACAACATAGGCGGTATGGGCGTCGGGGTTTCTGATGTAAGTCCGCTGGCCTCTTTAACCAACCTGAAATGGCTCTACTTGGACGGCAATCGACTTGCTGACCTAAGCCCGCTGAGCACCTTGACCCACTTGGAGCGGCTAGACCTGTCCGACAACCCCAACTCTCTGTCTGACAACGGGCTTTCCGATCTAAGTTCGCTGGCCTCTTTAACCAATCTGAAATGGCTCTACCTGTCCCACAACGAGATTTCTGATGTAAGTCCGCTGGCCTCCTTGACCCATTTGGAGCAACTAGACCTGTCTATCAACCAGATTGAATACGTATGGCCCCTGATCGACAACACAGGTCTAGGTAAAGGCGACATTGTCGTTTTAGGAAGCAACCCACTCAGCGACCACGCTCGCAACAACGAAATTCCCGTCTTAGAGGCCCGAGGCGTCCTCGTCCGCTACTGAATCATTCCCGTCTTGACGCCCCCCAACAAAACCCTTATCCTCGTTGCAATATGTCAACCTGCATCGCTTTCTGATGAACAACCTCTCCGAAGATCTGCGCCTCAAACTCGACGCCCTGCCCAACGAATCCGGCGTCTATATTATGAAGAGGCGCGACGGGCAGATCATCTACATCGGCAAGGCCAAAAGCCTGCGCGACCGAGTGCGCTCGTACTTTCGCACGTCGGGCGGCGATGGCCGGCGTCAGTTCAAAGCCCTAGTCCGCAACATCGCCGACATCGACTACATCGTAACGGGCAACGAGCAGGAAGCCCTCATCCTCGAAGCCACCCAAATCCGCACCCACAAACCGCGCTACAACATCCTGCTCAAAGACGACAAGAAATACCCCTATATCCGCATCACCGCCGAACCTTTCCCCCGCATCTTCGCCACCCGCGACGTAGTCCGCGACGGCTCGCGCTACCTCGGCCCGTACAGCAATGTCCGCGCCATGCACACCACCCTCGACATGCTGCGCAAGGTCTTCCCCATCCGCTCCTGTAACGCCGAGTTGCCCTCAGACAAAGTGCCGCTGTGCCTCGAATACCACATCAAGCGCTGCGAAGGCCCCTGCGAAAACCTCGTCTCGGCTGAAGACTATCGCAAAACCGTCGAGCGGGCCGTGCGCTTCTTGCGCGGCCAGAACGCCGAAGTAATCCGCGAGTTGCAAAAGCGCATGACTGAGGCCGCCGAAGACATGCGCTACGAGAAAGCCGCCCGCTTCCGCGACCAGATCCAAGCCCTAGAATCCATGCGCGCGCGCCAAAAAGTCGTCCTCGACGACCAGATCGACCGCGACGTTTTCGGCATGGCCCGCAGCGACGACGAAGCCTGTTGCAGCGTCCTCGAAATCCGCGAGGGCCGCCTGCTCGGCAAAAAGCACCATTTCCTCGGCGGGGTCATGGAATCCTCAGACGGGGAAATCCTCTCGGCCTTTGCGCGGCAATTCTACCTACAAAACGACTTTATCCCGTCCGAGATCCATCTGCCAGCCCAGCTAGCAGACATCGACGAGGTAGCCGCTTGGCTGTCGCAAAAAGCCGACGGCAAGGTCGAATTGGCCACCCCCCAGCGCGGTGCCAAGGCGCAGATGCTCGACATGGCCGCCAAAAACGCCACCCAGATGCTCGCCGAACGCCAACTCAAGCGCGAACTGAAGCGCGACCGCATCCCCCAATCGGTCTATGCCCTCCAGCGCGACTTGCAGCTAGCGGCTCCGCCCCGCCATATCGAAGGCATCGACATCTCCACCTTCCAAGGCGCGAACCCGGTCGGCTCGGTGGTCTGCTTTATCGACGGCCGAGCCAAGCGCAGCCAGTACCGCTACTTCAAAATCCGCGACCTCGCACAACCCGACGACTACGCCGCCATCCACCAAGTGGTCTATCGCCGCTTCCGCGGCCTAGCCGAGCGCAACGAGCCGCGGCCCGACTTGCTGCTCATCGACGGCGGGCCGGGCCAACTCGCCAGTGCGGTCGCCGCCCTGCGCGAGCTAGACATCGCAGACCAACCCGTCGTCGGCCTCGCCAAGCGCTTTGAGGAAGTTTTCCTGCCGGGCCAGCGCGATCCCCTGCTGCTGCCCAAGACCTCGGCCAGCCTCCGCCTGTTGCAGATGCTGCGCGACGAAGCCCACCGCTTCGCGCTCAAAAACCACCGCCAGCAACGAGCCAAAAGCGCGCTCAGCTCCACCTTGGATCACGTCCCCGGTATTGGCCCGCAAAAGCGCAAGGCCCTGCTCGTCGCCTTTGGCTCGGTCAAGCGCATCGCTACCACACCAGCCGAGGAAATCGCCGCCCTCCCCGGCTTCAGCCGCAAACAGGCCGACGCCTTGCTCGCCCATCTCAACGGCCCGGATCATGGCCCGTCCAAAATCCACGCCTGAGCGCCCGCTCGCAGCGGCCCTGTCCGTCCCCTGCGAGCGTTTCCTCCAGGCCATGGAGCGCGACAATGGGTTGGCGGCCAATACCCTCGACGCCTATCGCCGCGACCTCAATCGCTATTTGCACCACCTCTCCAACCAAGGCGTCGAGAGCCTAGAGGCCGTCCAACACCAGCACATCGCCCAATTGCTCCACTCGCTGCGCGACGCCGGCCTGACTGCTTCCACCATGGCCCGCAACCTCACTTCAATAAAGCGCTTCCACCAGTACTTACTGCTCAAGGGCGCAACAACGCACAACCCGGCCGAACTCCTCGACCCACCCAAGCTGGAGCGCCGCCTGCCCGACGTACTCTCAGTCGAGGAAATCACTGCCCTCCTCGCCGCGCCCGATCCCGACGAGCCGCTGGGCCAGCGCGACCGGGCCATCCTCGCCGTACTCTACGCCACCGGCATCCGCGTCTCCGAGCTGACCTCGCTGCAACAGGAGGCCCTACTGCTGGCGCGGAGCCTCGTCCGCATCCGCGGCCGGCGCGAGCGCATCGTACCCATCGCGGCCAAAGACGCACGCACGCTCAGACATTATCTGCGCCAAGGTCGCCCGCACCTCGCCCGTCCCGACTCAAGCGATCACGTCTTTCTCAACGCCCAAGGCGGGCCGCTCTCGCGGATGAGCGTGTGGAAAATCATCAAAACCGCCGGCGACAAGGCCCGCATCGGCAGGGAGATCAGCCCCCACACCCTGCGCCACTCCTTTGCCACGCATCTGTTAGAAGGCGGTGCCAACCTCCGCGCCGTGCAGGAACTGTTGGGCCACGCCGACATCTCCACCACCCAGATCTACACGCACCTCGACCTCAGCTACCTCAAAGAGGTCCACAAGACCTATCATCCCCGAGGTTAAATGGAGTCGCAGCTAGTCGTCGCCGCAGGACTCAACAAATACTTCCCCTCCGGAGTCCAAGCCCTGCGCGACCTCAATCTGGAAATTAGCCGCGGACAATTCGTCTCCATCGTCGGCCCTTCCGGCTGCGGCAAATCCACCTTCCTCCGCCTCGTGGCCGGCCTCGACGAACCCACGAGCGGCGAGTTGCGCGTGGAGGGCCACGACCCGCTCGGCCTCGCCTTCGTCTTCCAAGACGCCACGCTGTTGCCTTGGCGCTCGGTCGCGCACAACATCACCCTCCCCTTGGAGCTGCGCCACGAAGACGCCGACGAGCGCGTCGCCCAGACGCTTGAGTTAGTCGGCCTAACCGACTTTGCCGATGCGTACCCAGCCCAGCTCTCCGGCGGCATGCGCATGAGAGTCTCCATTGCTCGCGCGCTGGTGACTCGCCCTCAAATCTTGCTCCTCGACGAGCCTTTTGGCGCACTCGACGAAATCACCCGCCAGCGGCTCAACGAGGAGTTGTTGCGCCTGTGGCAGGAAGACCATTGGACCAGTCTCTTCGTCACCCACAACGTCTCCGAGGCCGTGTTCCTCAGCCAGCGGGTCCTCGTGATGAGCGCGCGTCCCGGCCGCATCCTCGCCGACATCCCCATCCCGTTTCCCTATCCGCGCTCAGCGTACCTGCGCAGCGCCCCTGAATTCATCCGCATCGCCAACGGGATTTCGCGCCAACTCGCCCACGCCGACGAGCTATGAAACGCCTGCGCTCCCTAACAACGAACATTCTGCCTCCACTGCTGTTCTTCGCCTTAGTCGTATGCGCTTGGCAAGGCGCAGTCTCGCTCCTCGGGATCGAACCTTTCCTGCTGCCCGGTCCCCTGCTCGTCGCCCAAGCCATCGCCGACAACTTGCCGCGCCTGCTGTCGGCTACCCTGCTGACGGCATTAGGTGCCATCTTGGGCTTTGTCCTCAGTTTTGCCTTTGGCTTCTTGGTCGCTCTGCTGTTTTCCCAGTCGCGCCTCATCGAGCGCAGCCTCTACCCCTACGCGATCTTCTTGCAGACCATGCCCATCGTGGCCATCGCGCCCCTGATCATCCTGTGGATCGGCTACGGCCTCCAAGGCGTGGTGGCCGTCTCCTTCATCATCGCCCTCTTCCCAGTCATCGCCAATACCACCGACGGCCTGACCCGCGTCGATCCCCACATCCTCGACTTCTTCGCGCTCAACAAGGCCAATCGCTGGCAGGTGCTGTTCAAGCTCCGCGTCCCCGGCGCTGTCCCCCAGATGCTCGTCGGTGTCCGCATCTCCAGCGGCCTGTCGGTCATTGGCGCAATTGTCGGCGAGTTCTTCGCCGGCTACGGCACCGAGGACTTTGGCCTCGGCTACTTGATCATCCTCACCAACGGCCAAGCCAAGACCGACTACCTCTTCGCCTGCATTCTGTTTTGCACCTTGCTCGGCTTGGGGCTATTTACCACCGTGGGCAGCTTGAGTAATTTCTTGCTCAGACGCTGGACGGGTGCGCCCGAGTAACATGGCGGCGCGCCAACTCCCACTGCAATCACTAGGAGGATTCCCGTGATGTTCAAATACTCGCTCTTGGCGGCCTTTCTCGCGCTCGTCGCCTGCGCCGCTGAAAAAGAAGCCCCCACAGCCGACGCCCTACCCAAGGTCCAACTCGCGCTCAACTGGTTCCCAGAAGCCGAACACGGCGGCTTGTACGCGGCCGCAGTCCACGGCTACTACGAAGAAAACGGCGTTGAGGTCGAAATCCTCGGCGGCGGCCCGGACTCGCCGGTCGTCCAGCGCGTGGCCACCGGCGCGGTAGCCTTTGGCATAGTCAATGCCGACGACATCCTGTACGCGCGCGCCCAACAAATCCCCGTGGTCGCGCTCATGGCATCCTACCAGATCAACCCGCACTGCATCATCGTCCACGAGAGCTCGGGTATTGACTCCATTTCGCAAATCAAAAACATCACCTTGGCCTTGTCGCAACGACCGGCCTTCTCGCACTATCTGCGCTGGAAATACCCATTTGAAGGCGTCACAATAGTCCCCTATCCCGGCAATGTGGCCCAATTCCTCGCCGACGAGAATTTCGCCCAGCAGGGCTACGTCTTCAGCGAGCCTTTCGTCGCCAAAACCAAAGGCGGCGATCCCAAGGCCCTGCTCGTAGCCGACACCGGCTTCAACCCCTATGCCAGCGTGCTCATCGCCACCGAAGAGCGCATCGCCGCCGAACCTGAACTCGTCGGAGCCGTAGTCCGCGCCAGCGTCAAAGGCTGGGAGAAATACCTCGCCGAGCCAGAGGCGACCAACCGCCATATCAACAGCCTCAACCCCGAGATGGGTATGGATATTCTCGCCTATGGTGCCGCCGAATCCATGGACATGGTTCTCGATCCAGTCGCCCAACAGAACGGCCTCGGCAGCATGACCTTGGAGCGCTGGCAAAAGCTATTGGAACAAATGGTAACCGTTGACCTGATCAAAGACGGTGTGGTGGACCCCACCGAGGTCTTCACCAACCGCTTCTTGCCCTAGCCCTTGGCCTTTTTACAGGACATCGCGCTCGGCCGCTACCTCGCGCTCGATTCGCCGATCCACCGCCTCGACCCGCGCACCAAGTTAGGGGGCGCATTCGCGCTGACGCTGGCGGCTTTTGCAGCGCCCAACGCACTCGCCCTGCTGCTTCTTGGAGCTTTCCTACTGGTGGCCATCGTCTTGGCGCGGGTGCCTTTGCGCCTCATCCTGTGCCAGCTCAAAACCTTTGCTTGGCTCTTCTTGTTCACCTTTGGCCTCCACGCGCTGCTCACGCCCGGCCGCACCGTCTTGTCGTTGCCCTTTTCCGATCACGCCCTGACCGCTGAGGGCCTGCACTTGGGAGCCTTCTTTACCGCACGGCTAGCCGCAGCCATCGTCGCCGCCACGCTCTTGACGCTCACGACCGCGCCGATGGAGATAACCAGCGGCCTCCAGCGCCTCTTCAGCCCCTTGCGCCGCTTCGGCTTTCCGGCCGACGACATGGCGCTGATGATCTCCATTGCCCTGCGGTTCATTCCCGTGCTCCTCGACGAAGCCGAGCGCCTACGCAAAGCCCAACTAGCGCGCGGGGCCGACTTTAGTGGCTCTTTTCTGCGCCGCAGCAAAAACCTCGTGCCCCTCCTCGTACCCCTCCTCGTCGCAGCCTGCGGCCGCGCCGACCGCCTCGCCTTGGCTATGGAAAGTCGCTGCTACGCTAGCGGAGCCGAACGCACCCACTATCGCCCGCTGCGCTTTGGCCGCGCCGACGGTTTATCCGCCTTGGCCGCCCTAGGCTTGGTCGCGCTCGTGTACTTTTTGCGTTAGGCGATGCGGACGCTGCGCCTAGTAATCGAATACGACGGCACCCACTTCGCCGGCTGGCAGAGCCAAAAGAGCGGCCGCACCGTGCAAGACGCGTTCGAACAAGCCCTGCACACCTTGCTCAAAGAGCCGGTCCGCCTCATCGGCGCAGGCCGCACGGACGCCGGCACCCACGCCCTCGGGCAGGTAGCTCATTTCCAGACCGAGGGCGCACTGCCTACGGACCGGCTGCTCCGCAGCCTCAACGGCCTCTTGCCCCCGGACATTGCCGTGCATGCCGCCGACGAGGTCGCCGCGGACTTTCACGCCCGCTACAGCGCAACCCGCAAGCGCTATCGCTACCGCATTCACCAAGGCAAGGCGGCAGTCAACCGCACTCAGGTATGGACCTATTATTCAGAACTATGCTTGGATCCTATGGCCGCGGCCGCCCACTCACTCTACGGAGAACACTCTTTTGGGGCGTTTTGCAAACAAGACCCCATCCCAGAGCACCTGACCTGCCACGTCTTTGACGCGGTCTGGTCCCAACGCGGCCCCGAACTGATCTTTGAAATCGAGGCCAACCGCTTCCTGCGCCACATGGTGCGGATCCTCGTCGGCACCATGGTCGAAATCGGTCGCGGCACGAGGCCACCGACGGCCATCGCTGAATTACTCGCCAGTGGCGACCGCACCGCAGCCGGTGCCACGGCCCCTGCATGTGGCCTCTGCCTGCTGTGGGTGGCGTACCCCGATAGTTTTAGCACGGTAGTCTAAATGCACAAAAAATTCCAGCGGCACATTGAAAATTTTACCTGCGAAAATTGTGGCTTTTCCGTGCAGGGCGATGGCTACACCAACCACTGCCCCGAATGCCTCTGGAGCCAACACGTCGATGTAAACCCAGGCGACCGCGCCGAACACTGTCGCGGCTTAATGGATCCGGTGGGCTTTACCATCAAACGCGGCGAATACATCCTCGTCCACCGCTGCACCAAATGCGGCATTGTCAAAAGGAATAAGGCCGCCAAAAACGACCGCTTTGATGTGATCCTGCGTTTAGGCGGCGAATTGCCGGACTAGCGGCCCTGCGAGATAGCTGTGCAGTACTTGCAACTTATGTGTATGATTATTATATAATTACTCATCATTACCAAAGTTCATTCCCGAGGTCCAACCTTGCACTTTTTCTGCTCACTTGCTCTGCTGGTATCAACTCTGAATCATGCCAGCGCGTCCATTGGGGAATCGCGCCGCACAGCCGTCGTGCGGGCCGTAGAGCGGGTCCAGCCCTCGGTCGTCAGCCTCCACGTGCGCTACCGCGAGCGCATCCAGCATCTATACAGGTATCGCGGCGATCCTTTTTGGAACCTTTTCTCGCCTTTCTACCAAGACCGCGTCTCCACCGGCTCGGGTTTTGTCGTCGATGACGAGGGCTACATTCTCACTAATAGCCATGTCGTCGGCGATCCGCGCCAGTTACAAAAAATCACCATCTCTCTACCCGAGCCCGACAGCCGCACCTTTGAGGCCCGTTACGTGGCCTCAGACCCCAATTTCGATCTCACCGTCCTCAAGGTAGATGACGGCGACATGCCGGTTGCGCCCCTTGGGACTTCGGGCGATATTCTGGTCGGCGAATGGGCTATTGCTATTGGCAACCCCTTTGATTTGGGGCCTACCGTCAGCATCGGCGTCGTCAGCGCCCTAGATCGCGATTTTTCCGAACCCCAAGGCGATTACTACTACCGCGACATGATTCAAACTGATGCGGCCATCAATCTCGGCAACAGCGGTGGCCCCTTGGTCAATGCCGACGGCGAGGTCATCGGCATCAACAGCTTTATCTACACCGGCGGCGAATACGCCAGCGGCTCTATTGGCATTGGCTTCGCCATTCCCATCGACACGGCCACGAGCTTTTTGGAGGAAATTCGCCAATACGGCCATGTGCGTCGCTCTTGGACCGGCATTCTAGCCGTCCAAGACATCACTCCGCCTCTAGCCGAGTACCTAAGGCTCGATTCCACGGATGGAGTCCTAGTCGTCAGGGTTGCTAACGACAGTCCGGCCGAATTAGCGGGCCTCGAAAAAGGCGACGTAATCGTTGCGGTCAACGACGAAAAGATCCGCAGCACCGACGAGGCCATTGGTGTACTGCGCGGCTTGCGCGTCGGCGAAGTCGCCGCGCTCGACGTGGTGCGCCACAACGAGCACTACAACCTAGACCTGACTCTCGAAGAGCGTCCCTATCGGACGCGGCGCTAGCGGCAGGAAGGATGCTAAAATAATGAGGCAGTTCATACCCACCGCGTTCACCATCGGCAATCTGTTCTGCGGATTCCTCGCCCTGCACTATGCCTTCAACGGCAACTACGTGCCGGCCGCTTGGCTCATCTTCTTGGGCGCGGTATTCGATAAAATGGATGGCCAACTCGCCCGGGTCATGGGGCGCGACTCCCAGTTTGGACTCCATTTCGACTCCATCGTCGATGTCTGCACCTTTGGCATCGTGCCCGCGGCCATCA
This sequence comes from Candidatus Latescibacterota bacterium, assembly GCA_022819745.1. The sequence goes on from JAJEGS010000007.1 coordinate 34,168, forward strand.
TCTATCAGGCCCACCTGCCAACCGGCTGGGGACTGGCGCTGGCTTTTGTGTTCCTGCTCTGCGGTGCTATGCGTCTCGCCCGCTTTAATACGCTCAGTCTCGACGGCGAGCGCGGCGAATTTTACATGGGATTGGCCATTCCCACGGCTGCGGTCTGCCTCACCCAGTACGCGGTCTTTATCAAAGCGTGGCCCATTCCCCACGCCACGCCGCTGGCCGTACTGCTGATTTTAGTGCTGTCCTTCCTGATGGTTAGTCGGCTCGATTACGACAGTATTCCCAACTTTCGCGGCACCTCCCTCGGCGACCGCTTCAAACAGCTTTACTTCATCACCACGGTCGGGCTGACTATCTACGACAGCACCTTTTTCTTTCCCATGACCCTCGTGTACATCTTCTCCGGGCCCGTTCGCTGGATATTCCGGCTCGTACACGGCGACGTCACGCAACACGCCTGAGTTATAATGCTGCACGATAAACCTCTCACCCATCTCATCCTCATCCTCTTCACCACGATGATCGGCGCCAATATCGTCGGTGAGATGCTGAGGTTTATCCTCATCGCCATAGTCGGCCCCGATACCATCGTCGAACTCGCCCTTTTGCGCTACGTGGAGTATTCCATTGGGCCGCACATGTTCAACCTCATCATCCTGTCCTTTTCGTTTGAGCTGGCGCTGAAGTTCAACCTAATCACGATGTTGGGACTCGTCGTCGGCTGGTACTACTTCCGCCACAGCTATTGAACACATCTTTCGGGAGCTAGAGCCATGTTCGGTATGGGCCATTGGGAAATACTCATCATCTTCGTCGTCATTCTGCTCATCTTCGGTGCCAAGCGCATCCCCGAGATGGCACAGGGCTTGGGCAAGGGCATCCGCGAGTTCCGCACCGCCATGCGCGACGTGCAGGACGAAATCGAGGCCCCCAAGCAACCTGCTCAGCCTACGGCCCCTCCGGCCCAGACCGAGCCTCAGTCCAAGGACCAAGCCCAGATTGAGTCCCAGTCCAAGGACAAGGACCAAGCCGCCTCGTAACTTATGGCGCTCAACCAAGCCACTGCCCACGAACTCAGTGCTCGCCTGCAACAAGGGGAAATTACCACCCGTCAACTAGTCGAGGCCGCGCTCGACCGCATCGGCGCAATCGACGGCCAGATCAACGCCTTCATCAGCGTAGATCCAGAGGGATCCCTAGCGCACGCCGATGACATCGACCAGCGGCGCACAGCGGGCGCGGTTTTAGGGCCTTTGGCGGGTATTCCCTTGGCCCTCAAGGACGTCCTCTGCGTGCGCGGCGGACGCACCACCTGTGGCTCGAAAATTCTCGAACACTTCATCGCCCCGTACGATGCCACGGCCGTCGAACGGCTGCGCGACGCTGACGCCGTCTTCATCGGCAAGACCAACATGGACGAGTTCGCCATGGGCTCGTCCTGCGAAAATTCCCATTTCGGCCCCACCCTAAACCCCCGCGACCCCGAGCGAGTACCAGGCGGCTCCAGCGGCGGCTCAGCCGCGGCTGTAGCCGCTGACGAGACCATCCTCGCCCTTGGCTCAGACACCGGCGGCTCAGTGCGCCAACCGGCCAGCTACTGCGGCGTCGTGGGCCTCAAGCCCACCTACGGCCGCGTCTCGCGCTACGGACTCATAGCCTACGCTTCGTCGCTCGACCAAATCGGCCCCGTAACCAAAGATGTCGAAGACGCCGCTCTCCTGCTCCAAGCCATCGCCGGGCACGACCCCCGCGACTCCACTTCCAGCACCGCCCCCGTGCCGGACTATCGGGCCGCGCTCAAAGGAAACGTCCGCGGTCTGCGAGTGGGCTTAGCGCGCGAGCACTTTCCCGCCGCCCTCGACGCGGAAGTAGCCAAGGCGGCGCAAGACGCAGCCAACGCTTTAGTAGATGCAGGAGCCGAGCTCGTGGATGTTGAGCTTCCTGTAGCCGGCCACCCCGAATACTGCATCAGCACCTATTACATCATCGCCATGGCCGAGGCATCGGCCAATCTCGCGCGCTACGACGGCGTCAAATACGGCTATCGCGCCGAGGGCAGTGCCGACCTGCAAGAGATGTATTTGCACACGCGCAGCGAGGGCTTTGGCACCGAAGTAAAGCGCCGCATCATGCTCGGGGCCTACGCCTTGAGCGCCGGCTACTACGACGCGTACTACCGCAAGGCCCAGCAGGTGCGCACCCTGATCCGCGAAGACTTTGCCCGCGCTTTTGCCGCCTGCGACGTGCTGATCTCGCCCGTGGCCCCGACCGTTGCCTTCCGCCTCGGAGAACAGCTCGACGACCCCTTGCAGATGTACCTCAACGACATCTACACAGCCTCGGTCAACCTCGCCGGGATTCCGGCCATATCCGTACCCTTTGCCCACAGCCGCAGTGCCTTGCCCATTGGCGTCCAACTATTGGCCCCGCCCCTCGAAGAAGCTCGTTTGCTGTGTGCAGCCCATGCTCTCGAACGGGCAGCCGCCTGAGATTTACAAGGTGGTCCGCAGATGGACGCAGATAGACGACAGAATAGGATGTACAAGACAATCCATCGCTCGAACCGTTCAAAATTGCTAGTAAATAGCTGGAGACCAACCATGAGATACTGTGCCCTCGTCGCCTGCATCCTACTTTCGACCTTGACGCCCGCTAGTGCGCTCAATCCCAACGCCGGCACCACGGGTTTCAACTTTCTCAAGATCGGCGTCGGCACCCGCGCTGCTGCACTTGGCGGGGCCTATGCAGCCGTGTCTGGCAACATCGAGTCCTCGGCCTGGAATCCCGCCGGACTTTTCGGTTTAAGCGAACGCACAGCCGCGCTCGCCTACAACAGCTATTTCGTCGATTCCCAAGCCGGATTCGCCTCTATCGCCGCCCCCAACGGGTCGCGTGTCCACGCCCTGAGCGTCCACTACGTATCCTACGGCGACTTGTGGCATACCGATGCGGAAGGACGCGATTTAGGGACCTTCTCGGCGACCGACCTCGCCGCTTATCTGTCCATCGCCCAACAGCTCGGGCCGGACTGGCTGGCCGTCGGTGCCAATCTAAAAGCCGTCTATTCAAACATCGCCGAGTTTTCTTCAGACGCTTATCTCGCCGATCTGGGCCTCCTCGTCCGCGCCCCGGTCGAGGGCACGACGCTCGGCGCGGCAATCACCAACCTCGGTTTTGTCCGCTCGGGTTACACTGAGGGCTTCAAGGACTCGCTGCCGGTACACATCCGCCTAGGGATGGCCCATCACCTCGCGCACATGCCAGTACCCGTGCTCTTTGTCGCCGATTTCAACTTGCCCAACGACAACGACTCCTACCTAGCCTTCGGCCTTGAGGTCGAACTCGCTGGGGGTCTCTACATCCGACCCGGTTACACCACCCAACAGACCGGCAGCCAAGACGAGGAGCCGCTGGGCCTGAGCGCCGGGGCCGGCCTAATCATGGACCGCTACGCAATCGATTACGCGTACTCGTCCTCTCCCGACTTAGGCCAAGTCCATCGGGCATCGATCATCGGCACCTTCTAAAACGCGCCATGTCCGGCCTCAGCTCGGAGCAACTCGCATTCTTCCACGCCGAAGGCTACGTCCACGTGCCCGACGCCTTGGCCCCCGAAGACTTGGATCCAGTCCAAGCGGAACTAGAGGAAATCGTCAATCAAGCGGCCCAACGCCTGCTGGCCGCTGGCAAAATAGAACGCGACTACGCAGAGCTGCCTTTTGCCAAACGCCTGATTCCCCTCGCCCAAGCCGACGCCAGCGCCACAGCCGGTATCAACTTCCCCGCCAATCTGGGGCCTAACATCTTCGCCTTTTTGCACAATCCACGACTGCTCGCCCTGATCGAATCCCTGATCGGCCCGGAAATCTACGCCAACTCCTGCCAGCACATCCGCGCCAAAGTTCCGGCCAGCGACGAGTACGCCGGCAACTTCTCGCAAAACGAATGGGCGCGCTCCACGGCTTGGCACCAAGACCTCGGCGTGTTGTTGCCCGAAGCCGACGACACGCTCGTCGTCACCACTTGGATCCCCCTCGTCGATGCCGACGAAGAAAACGGCACCCTGATGATCTATCCCCGCTGCCACCACGAGCCACTGCGCCGACACGTGCGCCCGCCCGCCGACCAAGGCGGCAGCTTCACCGTCTCGCCCGAAGAGTTGCCCCCCTGGGACCCAGTCACCATCCCCGTCCAACGCGGCGGCCTAATCGCCATCCACTGCCGCACCCCGCACGGCAGCCAGCCCAACCGCTCGGACGCGATTCGCTGGAGCATGGACCTGCGCTGGAACGACGCCCGCAAGCCCAATGGCCGGCCCCACCTACCCGGCCTCCTCGTCCGCAGTCACGAGCATCCCGAACTGGTGGTCCACGACCGCCAAGAGTGGCTGACGGCCTGGAAGTTCGCCCGCGTCTCCAGTCGCGGCGCTCGCACCTATCGCTGGGTCTGAAAATCACAACTCCGCAGTGATAGAAGCGTTACCCTCCGACTGCGCCGCTGTGTCCCCAAGGGGTCATTGTCGCCGGGCATAAAAATCATCTATCTAGTCGTAACTATTTGTTTCTAAATAAATAACAGAACAGTCAACAGATTGGCCCGCTCTTTGCTTAAGCAAGGGCATGGCCTATCTCCTATCTTTCGTCCTCCTGCTTGGATTCGCATCTTTCGCCGAGGCCACGGTCGTCATCAGCGAAGTACTCGCCGATCCGCCTTCCGACCTTGCTGGCGACGCCAACCAAGACGGCGTACGCGACACATACGAAGACGAATTCATCGAACTCTACAACGCCGGTTCAGCACCCGTCGATATAAGCGGCTGGCGCTTAGGCGACAGCAGCCCATCGTCGGACAGCTTTTTCCAGTTCCCAGCCAACACCCTCATGGAACCCGGCTCGTACGCCGTCCTCTTCGGCGGCGGCAATCCAACGGGATTCACCGTCCCTGTCTTTACCGACGACGGGCGCATCGGTAACGGACTGACCGGCAAAGGCGAGGACATCCACCTAATCGACGACACCGGCGATACGGTCGCCGTCATCTCGCACGACGATTGGCCCAGCAAACAGTCCCTCGTCCGCAATCCACCCGACGGCGGCCTCTTGGTCCCGCACAAAACCGTCTCGACGATCAAGGCCCTCTTCTCCCCCGGCCACACCCACATCATCCCCAAACCAGACTATCCTCTCTTCATCAGCGAAGTGCTCGCCGACCCGCCTTCCGGTCTTGCTGGCGACGCCAATCGAGACGGCCAGCGCGACACGTACGAAGACGAATTCATCGAACTCTACAACGCTGGCTCAGAGCCCATCTCCTTGGCCGGTTGGCGACTGGGCGACAGCTCGGCGGAGAAAAACCACTTCCAATTCCCCCCCGACGCGGTCATCGAACCCGGCTCGTACGTCGTCCTCTTCGGCGGCGGCAACCCGACGGGATTCACCATCCCCGTCTATATTGACGACGGAAAAATCGGCAACGGCCTGACCGGCAAGGGCGAAGAGGTTCGCCTGATCGACGACATCGGCCACGAGATCGACGTCGTCTTGCACGACGATTGGCCGAGCAAACAGTCCCTCGTCCGCAACCCATCCGACGGCGGCCTTTTGGTCCCGCACAAAACCGTCTCGACGGTCAAGGCCCTCTTCTCCCCCGGCCACACCCACATCATCCCCAAACCAGACTATCCCCTCTTCATCAGCGAAGTGCTCACCGACCCGCCTTCCGGTCTTGCTGGCGACGCCAATCGAGACGGCCAGCGCGACGGGTATGAAGATGATTTTATCGAACTCTACAACGCTGGTTCAAATCCTATTTCTTTGGCCGGATGGCGGCTGGGCGATAGCACAGCTCCGAAGAACTCTTTCCAATTCCCAGCGGACGCCGTCATTGAACCCGGCTCGTACATCGTCCTCTTCGGCGGCGGCAACCCCTCGGGATTCACTGTGCCCGTCTATACCGACGACGGTAAAATCGGCAACGGACTGACCAGCAAGGGCGAAGACGTTCGCCTGATCGACAACAATGGCCACGAAATTGATGTCGTCTCGCACGACGATTGGCCCAAAGACCAATCTATCATCCGCACCCCACCCGACGGCGGCCCCTTCGTCCCACACAAAACCGCCTCGCCGACCCAAGCCCCCTTTTCACCCGGACACACCCCAGAAACGCGGCCCATTTTGACCTACCCTCTCGTCATCAGCGAAGTACTCGCCGACCCGCCTAGCGACGCCAATCGAGACGGCCAGTACGACCCGCATGAAGACGAATTTATCGAACTCTACAACGCCAGTTCTGTTCCCATTTCCCTAGCTGGCTGGCGGTTGGGCGACGCCGGATCCCTAAGCAATTACTTCCGCTTCCCAGCCAAGGCCGTCATCGCCCCGCGCTCGTACGTCGTCCTCTTCGGCGGCGGTAAGCCTTTAGGGTTTACCATCCCCGTCTATACCGACGATGGAACCATCGGCGATGGCCTGACCAACGCCGGTGAAGCCATCTACCTGATTGACAATCATGGCTATGAAGCCGTGTCTCTCTTTTACTCCACTTGGCCCAACGACCAGTCCCTCGTCCGCACGCCACCGGACGGCGGCGCGTTGGTTCCACACAAAATGGCCTCGCCGCATGAGGCTCCCTTTTCAGTCGGACACGCTCCAGAAACGCGGCCCATTTTGACCTATCCTCTGTCCATCAGCGAAGTGCTCGCCGACCCGCCGGAGGGACGAGTTGGCGATGCCAATCGAGACGGTCGGCGCGATCCGCATGAAGACGAGTTTATCGAACTGTACAACGACGGACCCGTGCCCGTTTCTCTAGCGGACTGGCGGTTGGGTGACGCCGGATCCCTAAGTGGTTACTTCCACTTCCCACCCGACGCCGTCATCGCCCCGCGCTCATACGTCGTCCTCTTCGGCGGCGGTAGTCCAGCCGGATTCACCGTCCCCGTCTATACCGACGACGGCACCATCGGCGATGGCCTAGCCGACAGCGGCGAGTCTATCCACCTGATCAACGACCGCGGTGCCGAGGTCGCGTTCCTTTCTCACTCCACGTGGCCCGACGACCAATCCCTCGTCCGCACGCCACCAGACGACGGCGACTTGGTCCCGCACAAAACCGTCTCGCCAGTCGAGGCCCCCTTTTCACCCGGAATCGCCCCCAAAAAGCAGACTAGATCAGATCTGCCAAAACCGCGTCCCAGCCCCACTTACTCTCTCTTCATCAGCGAAGTGCTCGCCGACCCACCTAGCGACGCCAACCAAGACGGGCACTACGACCCCTATGAAGACGAATTCATCGAACTGTACAACGCCAGCATCGATACCATCTCTCTCGCTAGCTGGCAGTTAGGCGACTCCGGCTCCCTACGCGATTACTTCCTCTTCCCACCCGGTGCCGCCATTGCCCCACACTCCTACGTCGTCCTTTTCGGCGGCGGTAGTCCAGCCGGATTCACCATCCCCGTCTATACCGACGACGGTAAAATCGGCAACGGCCTGACCAACGCCGGTGAAGCCATCTACCTAATCGACAAAACTGGCTATCTAGTCGCCCGCGTCTCTCACGCTTCTTGGCCCGACGACCAGTCTATCGTCCGCACGCCACCTGACGGCGACGCATTCGTCCCGCATCAAACCGCCTCGCCGACCCAAGCTCCTTTCTCACCCGGCCGCGCCATAGAAGCGCCTTCTGACTCAGCGGCCAAGGTTCCCGCGATGGGATCTGTATCCTCGCTTCAGGTGTGGCCCAATCCCTTCAACGCCACCACCCACCTCGTCTTCCGCCTCCATCAGGCCGCCTCCGTCCACGTGACCATCTACAACGTCCACGGCCAACGGGTGCGCACGCTGGTAAACGCGCCGCTCCACGCCGGCGCACACCAGATGCAATGGGATGGCCGCGACGAACGCGGCCATTCGGCGGCCACCGGTCTGTATTTGGCCCGTTTCCGCATCGAACATAGCCCCCCGCGCTACGCCAAGCTCGTCCTCCTCCACTGAGGCCCCATCCCCACGCAGGTTGTGCATAGCTACCTTCGGTCGCATATTGGTACTTATCGGAGGCTTTGCAATGTCCTTTCACGTCTTCCCTAAGACAGAACGGGTTTTAAGAACCTGCCTAGCCGCTTGGGCTTAGTAGGTCATGTTCCGCTTCCGCTACAACCTCGCCCTGCTGACGCTGCTTTGGCTCCCGTCCCTTGCCGCAGCCAACGTCATCATCAGTGAAGTGCTCGCCGACCCGCCTGAAGGATCGGCTGGCGACGCCAACCACGACGGTCAGTACAACCCGCATGAAGACGAGTTCATCGAACTCTACAACGCTGGCTCACGTCGCGTCTCTCTAGCCGGTTGGCGGTTGGGCGACGCTGGCTCCCTGAGCCAGTATTTCCGCTTCCCGTCTGACGCCGTCATTGAACCCGGCTCGTACCTCGTCCTCTTCGGCGGCGGCAACCCGACAGATTTGACTATCCCCGTCTATACCGACGATGGCACCATCGGCGATGGACTGACCGACAGCGGCGAAGCCATCCACCTAATCGACGACCGTGGCCACGAGATCGCGTTCCTTTCGCACTCCACGTGGCCCGACGACCAATCCCTCGTCCGCATTGCACCCGATAGCAGTACTTATGTTCCGCACAAAACCGTCTCGCCGACCCAAGCCCCCTTCTCTCCCGGACACGCTCCAGGAGCGCGCGCGCCCCTGACCTACGCCCTCATCATCAGCGAAGTGCTCGCCGACCCGCCTGAAGGACTAGCCGGCGACGCTAATCGCGACGGTCAATACGACCCGCATGAAGACGAATTCATCGAACTCTACAACCTCGGTCCAGTGCCTATCTCTTTAGCTGGCTGGCGGTTAGGTGACGCGGGGGGCCTAAGCCAGTATTTCCGCTTTCCGTCCGATGCTGTCATTGAACCCGGCTCGTACCTCGTCCTCTTCGGCGGCGGCAAGCCGACAGATTTTACCATCCCCGTCTATACCGACGATGGAACCATCGGCGATGGCCTGACCGACAGCGGCGAAGCTATCCACCTAATCGACGACCATGGCCACGAGATCGCGTTCCTTTCGCACCCCACGTGGCCCGACGACCAATCCCTCGTCCGCATTGCACCCGATAGCAGCACTTATGTTCCGCACAAAACCGTCTCGCCGACCCAAGCGCCCTTCTCTCCCGGACACTTGACCTACCCTCTCATCATCAGCGAAGTGCTCGCCGACCCGCCTGAAGGATCGGCTGGTGATGCTAACCAAGACGGTCAGTACAACCCGCATGAAGACGAGTTCATCGAACTCTACAACGCTGGCTCACGTCGCGTCTCCCTAGCCGGTTGGCGGTTGGGATCCTCAAGTGGGTACTTCCACTTCCCGTCTGACGCCGTCATCGCCCCGCGCTCGTACGTCGTCCTCTTCGGCGGCGGCAAGCCGACAGATTTTACTATCCCCGTCTATACCGACGATGGAACCATCGGCGATGGCCTGACCGACAGCGGCGAAGCCATCCACCTAATCGACGACCATGGCCACGAGATCGCATTCGTCTCCCACCCCACGTGGCCCGACGACCAATCCCTCGTCCGCATTGCACCCGATAGCAGTACTTATGTTCCGCACAAAACCGCTTCGCGAACCCAAGCCCCCTTTTCTCCCGGATCGCCGACCGCATCAACACCGCCCGTCAACCCCCTCTCTGCCCTCATCATCAGCGAAGTGCTCGCCGACCCGCCCGATGGACTAGCTGGCGATGCGAACCAAGACGGGCAGCAAGACCCCTATGAAGACGAGTTCATCGAACTGTACAATGCTGGCCCAGATACCATTTCCTTGGCCAGTTGGCAGTTGGGCGACGCGGGGTCCTTGGGCGACTATTTCCGCTTCCCGCCCGGTGCCATCATTGCCCCGCGCTCGTACGTCGTCCTTTTCGGCGGCGGCAATCCGTCGGAGTTCACCGTCCCCGTCTATACCGACGACGGGCGCATCGGCGATGGCCTGACCAACAGCGGCGAAGCCATCTACCTGATCGATAAAACCGGCTATCTCGTCGCCCGCGTCTCTCACGCTACTTGGCCCGACGACCAGTCTATCGTCCGCACTTCACTGGAATACGACGCGTTTGTCCCACACAAAACCGCCTCGCCGACCCAAGCTCCTTTTTCTCCCGGACGCGCTATAGACACGCCACCCGATTCAGTGTCCGCAATAGCTAAAATGGCATCTGCAACATCGCTCCAAGTGTGGCCCAACCCCTTCAACACAACCACCCAACTCCGCTTCCACCTCAACCAAACCGCCTCCGTTCACGTAGCTATCTACAACATCCAAGGCCAGCTTGTGCGCACACTAGTGAACGCACCGCTCCACGCTGGCGTACATCAGGTGCAATGGGATGGCCGCGACGGACGTGGCCATTCGGCCGCCACCGGTCCGTACTTCGCCCGCTTCCGCATCGAGCATAGCCCCCCGCGCTACGCCAAGCTCATCCTCCTGCGCTAAAAAAAGCCCCATCTCCACAAAGGGAGACGGGGCTTCCATCAGCGCGACTTGAGCAGGCGTCAGTTTTGATAGGCGTGCTTAAACTCGTGTAACAAGGTCCGCATCTTCTCCACCTCCTCCACATCCACCGTCTGCTTGCACTTCATGGCCCCCCGGAGCATCTTGTGCAAAAGCACCAGCTTCTCGGTATATGCGGCCCTTTCCTCGTCTCCTTCTTCTACCGCCTTGAGCCGCTGCGTCATAAAATACTGCGTGACGACGTGCTGGATTCTGTTGGCGTGCTCTTCCTTGTTGGCCACCCACCGCGCTAGCTGATTCGCGCTTTGAGCATCGCTTTGGCCAGCCAGCGCTGCGATTTGGGTCATGGACTTCTCAATGGTCGTCAGATCTTCCGCAATCGCGGCAAAACGCGCCTCGTCCCCATAAATGCCGCAGGGGATTTCGCAGTGCGCCCACAGCGGCGCGGCTGGGGCCAAAAGACAACAGGCGAGCAGGAGCATCAATTTTCCGTTTTTCACAAGGGCCTCCTTAAAATGGTTTGTGGATATGGGCAAGGCAGTATAGGGCGATTTCGCGGTCGGGGCAACGGCCCTAATCGCGCCAAGTGCGCGAGTCCGCGCGGATGAGCCAACGGTTGATCTGGCCATCCTCGTCCAAATCGACGGCTTCCTCTAGCTGCGCCTCAAACTGGTGGTCAGTCACTTGGATGACCGGCGGCCAGCGAAAGTGCTGCAAGACCCGCGCTTCCATGCCGAGCGAGTCCAGGCTAGACGCATAGTAGCCGCGCTCGCGACGAAACCTCTGTTGGCGGTAGTAGATCCCGCGCAAAACGCGCTTGGCCTCCTCGGCGGCTGCCGGGCGACAGGATACCTCTTGCCGCCCTACGACCTCGGTGGCAAACTGCACGAACCCCCACTTTTCCGGGTAGTGCATATTAACCAACCCCTGCGGCGACCAGACCCAGTTATCCGGGCTGTGGTCCTCTACTTTGATGTACTTGCCCACGTCGGTGGCCAAGGCCCATTGCACGCGCGAAAAATTGATCCGCCATTGATCGCCATCCATAGGCGGCACCTTTTTGTGCGTGGCCTCGGCCAGTACGGCCCACGGGAAAGCCATCTCCACCGACCACCCTTGGTCCTCGTCAGCGGGATCGTTGATGCTGCCCCACACCCTCACAGCCGTTTGCAGACCGGCGATGTCCCAAGCACTGATGTAGGGGCCGCCGTCGCGGTAGGGCTTGATCATCAACAGATCCCACTCCGTGCCGAGGGCATTGATCTCAAACTCGTAGTATTGGTGCGTATCGCCGTCCGGGTCGATAAAAACCTCAAAATCGTTTTCTTGGTAGATCGTCGCGTCGCGCAGCTCAATGGTGGCCCACACATGCGGCTCCTCCAAATCGGCGGCGATGTATAAATACTCGTCGTCCCACAGCATCTTGGCTCGCGTCTGCAGGCGCGGCACGGGCCGACGCTCGCCCTCAATATCGACGAAAGGCTCGGTCCAATCCGCCCGCTGCCAAGACGGCTCGTCGAGATTGCCGTCAATGTCGATAGCCCCGGCCGTGCGGTGCGCCACATAACTTCGCGGCTCAATGCTCTCTACGTACTCAATGTCGAAGCGCGGTTGCCCCTCGACGCCAGAGGCCAGCAAGGCCGCGCCCAACATAGCCCAGTGCAACATGACTCCTCCTTTGTTCGTTCCCCAAGTCTGACGCCATTGCATCAATATATCACTTTGTGCTACTTTTTGAATGTTACAATATCGCCAATTCACCTCAAATAGGCTCACGCCATGACCGACAAAATGGCCCTCTACAAGAGTGGCATGAACAAATTCGTCCAGCAAGACTTTGCTGGTGCCTTGGACGATCTAGCCCAAGCCATCGGGCTCGACCCGCAATTTGCCGACGCCTACCAAGCGATGGCGCACTGCCACGAAAAATTGGGCGACCTCGACCAAGCCCTCAGCGCGGCGCAAAAAGCCGCTGAGCACGACCCCGACGACTTCCTCGTCCACACCAGCCTCTCCATGTTCTACCAGCGCAAAGGCATGATCGCCGAGGCCGAAAGAGAAAAGGCCATCGCCGCCAAGCTGCAAATGGAGAACCCCCTGTAAGCTCGTGCAACTCGGCCCGCACCAACTCAGCCCCTTCAAGGAAGATATGCCCATCCTCACCCTAGCCCCAATGGCCGGGGTGAGCAACTGGGTCTTTCGCCTTATCTGCGCGCGCCTCGGGGCGCGGCTGGTCGGGGTTGAATTTATCAACTGCCGCACCATCGGCATCCGCTCGCGCAAGAGCCTGCAGATGCTCGACTTTTCCGACGCGCCCATCTACGCCGACACTGGCATCTCGCTGCTGGCCGCGCAAATCTACGGCAACGACATCGACCTGATCGCCAATGGAGCGCGGGAATTCGAGCGACGCGGTGCACAGGTGGTGGATATCAACTTCGGCTGTTCCGTACCCAAGATCGTCGCCAAAGGCTGCGGCGCGGCCTACTTGCGCGATCTCGATCGGCTCTATCAAGCCGTCGAGCGCACGGTCAAAGCCGTCTCGGTTCCGGTCATCGTCAAGACGCGCCTAGGCTGGGACGAAGAGGAGATCAACATCCTCGAAGTGGTGCGTCGCTGCGAAGACGCCGGTGCCCAAGCAGTGGCCATCCACGCCCGCACCGTCGTGCAAAAATACAAGGGTCAAGCCAACTGGCACTGGATCGGTCGCGCTGTCGAATCCTCCTCGCTACCCATCATCGGCAACGGCGACGTGCTCACCCTCGATGACGCCCGTCTCATGCAGCGGGAAACAGGCTGTGCTGCGGTCATGGTCGGGCGGGCGGCACTGGCCAATCCCTGGCTCTTTTCCGGCCGCAGCGGCGCGACCCTCTCAGAGCGCATCGACTTGGCGCTGGAGCAACTACGCCTGATGGCCGCATACAAAGGCGAGCGCGCCGGCGTCCGCGAGACGCGCAAGCACCTCGCGCTCTACTTCAAAAGCCTGCCCCGCGCTTCCGAGCTACGCCGCCGCCTGCTGACAACCGCTTCTCTCGCCGAGTTGGCCGATCTGTTAGCTGAGTGGAAAGAACCTGCCGCCGAAGAAGCCGACCTAACCCTGTCGGCAGCCGAAGCCGAGGCGCTGGCGTGGGGAGGGAACGGGTAAAGCTACGTTTAGAAGCGTGTCGCGCCTAAAGGCACGATAAACTCAAAACTAGGGCTTCGGCCTCTCGATGTAGCTCAACGCCGCTGGGATCGAGGGCGTCTCGCCCTCGAAGAACGCTTGATGCCTAGGCCACTCGACGACCGCGCAAATTTGATTCCGACGCGATAGATCAGATTCTATCCTACATGGGTTTAACCGTAGCCCAAAGGAGCATATTGTGAAATACCTACTTACCCTAGCGGCCATGCTGATCCTCGCTTGGTCAATTCCTAGTTATTCCGAGCCATCGGTTAGTCGCGGCCTCATGCTCAAGATGCACGGCCTTGAGGTGGATGCAAAACGGGCCTTTATCGACCTGCTATACAACGACATGGCCCACGAAGAAGATAAGGCAGACGCTTTGTATCAGCTTGGGCTTATCGCCTTCAACAATAAGGACATCGGATTAGCTACTGAAACGTGGCGGCTTCTCATTGACGAGTTTCCCGATACAGAAAAGGGACGGACCGTATCAGCGGGGATTAAATACCTTTTGGAAGATTACGATGCCTTGGTCCTTGAGAGCGCAAAGGAAGAGGTGAGTGATGTATCGGCTCAATCCTATCTTCTTAACGCTCAGTTTTGGTGGGACCCTCCGAAACAGTGGAGCATATACACTTCCCATATCAATCAGTTTACTATGGCCCGTGAGTGGTACGATAAAGTCGTAACGGAATTTCCAAGGACAGATGTGGCTAAGAAGGCCATGTCTTACAGATTCATGCTGTATAAAGACGGGATGGAGGCCTACTGGAAAGAGAGGCAACTCTTGTTCGATGTCTTAATGGGCAAAAAAGATGCTTTAGGAGAAGACGCAGCCTTGTGGGGGCTTGTTACGGCGGGAGGTGCGACGGTAGCAATCGGCAGCAAGGACAAGGGGGCCCGAGCTTTTGGATCTACTGTTGCTGTAGGCGGCCTTGTTGGGTCTATCCTTCAAGCAAGGAAAGTAGAAAAGATAAAGAAGGAAGAGATTCCGAATGCTGTCTTGGAATTGTCCCAGAATTTTGAACCCCGCATTTTGCCCCTTATCCATGAGTACAACAAGTTTGTAGAGGACTTCCCCGGCGATACGGTCGCTCATATCCTAGAGCTACAAATAGCTCAGGAGTACCATATTGGGGTGAAACTCATTGCTACTTGGTTCGGTGAACTGGAAAGTATGGATCTTGGAATAGCTCGCCAAATAGTTCAACGTGCCAATAATATTGCAGATGAGTCTGTTCGCTGGTGTTCCCTTGTCCCTCAATCCCATGGCATTGTTTATCAGGCAGCCCAAGCTACTATAACTGATGTTCGTGACTTTCAAGCCTTAGTCCAAGACTTATCCAATAATCATTTAATGAAGGCCCGTATTAGTAGGCTAAGAAAGGCGTCCAATATAGTTCATACTAAGGAAGGCCTCAGTGACGTTGGGCAGTATCAGTTTCAATTTGATGGGAGTTGGTTTAGGATGACGCATAGCGACATCAGTGTTCGAATGGATGGAAAAATTCTTTCTGTTCCTATTGAGCAATTCGACCAGGCTGGGAGTGTCGGAAAACTCTTGAAGTCAATCATTAGGGAAGCGAAAAAGCAAGACAAGGACTAAAGCCACCACCAATCAAAAGCCACCAGCAGACTACCCGCTAATCCCGCTTAGAAAGCGTTCTTAAAACCCCCGCTGGCTCCTTTGCGGAGCTATCGAAAGGTCTTGGTACCGAGCATTTTGCGAGGTTAAATCCGACCGGATGGGGCCAATCTCAGGATCGTCGGCGCTCACTCCTCCATCACATACCCCACACGTGGATGACGGCACCATTGGCTGCCGACTCGCGGCGGTGGAACACTTTTTCTGCCCAATCTCCTTCGCCCCGGTCGAAGATCACCAGATGCCCCGCTTCTGCTTCGCACCGATCCATGTAAGCCGCGGTCTGTTCCATGTTCCAACCCCGTGGCAACCGTCTGCTCTAAGCTCTTGTGCAGTAGCTTGCACTCGACGACGAACCGACGCTTCTGCTCGCCCTGCGGCCACACGATCAGTAAGTCCGTCCGCATCCGACCCAAGCCATACTCCCGCTCAATTCGACCGCCGCTATTCACAACGCGCTGTAAAAACGCCTGAAGCAGAAGCTGTGGCCCCGCTTCCTTGTACGCGAACCGCTCAACCCAGTGCTCGGAATGCTCGCGGAAGAACGCCTGAAACGCCGCCAACAACTCGACCACGTCCAAGCCGCCCTCGGCATCGACATACCAAGCCGTTTCTTGCTCAAACTCCTCTTGCACCACCCACGTCAGTTCGCGCGGCACCACTTCCGCGTAGATCGGATTGGCGATGCGATACGGGCGATCCTGCGCCACCAGCCCCAGATCCCGCACATACTCAATGTCGCGGTCGGTGAAGTGGCGCACTTCGCCGCCGCTCAAGAGCGGTTCAACCACCCGCCGCACCCGCTCCTCCTTGAGCTTGTCGGCCAACTGGTCCAGATGCGTCTCGCGCCGCAGGATCAGTTGCTCTTGCGCCGCAAGGATAGCTTCGGCGGAGACCGGCCGATGCCATGCTTCGGCGAATTCGCCGCGAAAACAGGCTTCGTCGGCCAGCGCATTGACCAGCCACGGCTGCCCTTGCGTCTGCGTCCAAACCGTGTCCAGCGCCTCGTCAGCAAACACCTGCCCCGTCTCTGCGGTGTGCTGCCCGAGCAACGTCAATACCTCCTCCCGTGGAAAATCGCCCAGCCGCAGCGACTGCGCCTTAATATTGAACGCACTGCCGCCGGCGATAATCGCATTCTCCGCGGTGGATTGAATGCGATAGTCGCGCACATCGCGCACCCCGCACAGCACCACGCTCTGCGGAAATCCCTCCGGCCGCAAATCGTACCCCGAACGCAACTGACGGAGCACCGACAGCAGCGAATCGCCGATAAGGGCGTCGATCTCGTCGATGAGCAGCACCAGCGGTTTGGGGCTCGCCTCCGACCAGCGCGTCAATGCCTCCTGCAACGCAATACCCGGTCCAACCTCGGCAAGGATACCCGACCAGACTTTGCCTAAAAATTCGTCGCCCAACGTCAAACGCGCCCGCGACGCCAACCCGGCCAACAAGGTGCGCATGACCTGCTCCACATCTTCGCGCAGAGCCTGCCCACTTTCCACATTGACGTACACGCAGCGATAGACCCCTTCGGCATTGAGCAGATCGCGCAACGCCAGCAGGGCCGAAGTCTTGCCCGTTTGCCGCGGCGCATAGAGGACGAAGTACTTTTTTTGCTGAATGAGGGTCAGCACCCCGTCCAGATTCAAGCGGTCCAACGGCGGGATGTGATAGTGCTCTTCAGACCGAACCGGACCAGCCGTGTTAAAAAAACGCATCGCGATCTCCTTGAGGCTTCTAAAGGCTTTCGTCGTTGCCCGCGTCCGAGAAGTTGGTTATTGCAACTCATCAGATCAATCCTTCCTTTCGCAGGGTTCCAAGATTGTTCTATACTAACATCATGGATACATTCACAGCAATTTAGCTCTAAGGCATCTAAAGCAATGAAAATCAAATCCATCGACCTAGTCCGCATCCAACGCCCCGACGGCCCTTCGCTCCGCGCCCGTTCTCAAGCCGGCTCGACGCTTTCGGCTTCGACGGCCCCGGCCCAACAGAGCCAACCCCGCCGCAAGGCTTGGCCCACCGAAATCGAAGTAGCCAATCCGATGTCGCGCTTCCCTCGCTTCAAGCCCCGGCGTCAACTCTACGGTGCCCGGCAATGGCCCGGCTTCGCAGTCAAAGTAACAGCCGAGGACGGTACTTGGGGCTTGGGCACGGCGGCTGGTCGGCCCACTGCTGCGGTCATCGAAGACGCCTTCGCCCACATCCTCATAGGCGAAGACTGCCTAGCCATCGACAAGTTGTGGGATATGATGTTCCGCGTCTCCAAACCCTTCGGCACCGTCGGCATTGCCACTGTTGCCATCAGCGCCGTGGACCTAGCGCTGTGGGATCTGGCCGGCAAGCTGCAGCAAAAGCCCGTGTACCAACTCATCGGCGGCCCAGCCCGCGAGCGCATCTTCACCTACGCCACCGGCGACGATGTCGATTGGTACCGCGAGTTGGGCTTCCACGCCTTCAAACTCCCCTGCCAGTACGGCCCTGCCGACGGCCTGTGGGGCCTAGACCAGAACGAGCGGCGAGTTGCCGAAGTCCGCGAGTTGATCGGCGACGACTGCGAACTGATGCTCGACTGCTACATGGCCTTTGACGTCGAATACAGCGTCCGCCTAGCCGAGCGCCTCAGACCCTACAAGTTGCGCTGGCTGGAGGAGTGCCTGATCCCCGAAGACATCAAAAGTCACATCAAACTCAAAGAGTGCCTACCCTGGCAAACGCTGGCCAGCGGCGAACACTTCTACACGCACTACCCCTACCAACAGATGATCGAGCACCGCGCCCTCGACGTGCTGCAACCCGATATCCACTGGGTCGGCGGGCTGACCGCCTGTATCAAAATCTGCCACATGGCCGAGGCCGCTGGCCTCGAAGTCTGCCTCCACGGCGGCGGGCGCGACCCCTATGGCCAGCACTTGACTTGGGCAATGCCCAACACGCCCTGGGGCGAATACTACATCGGCTCAGATCCGGGGATTCCGCTGGAGGAAGTAGCCGAGCCGGGAGCGCTGGTGCCCAAAGACAGCTATCTGGAATTTGCGCCGCGCGGACCGGGCTTTGATCTAGGGATCGAGGAGGATTGGCTGGTGCCATTCGGGTATAGGTCGCTTGTCTAGACGACCGATTTTGCGTATCTAATCTCTTGTAGATACCTGTCTCCCGAGAATCCTGCCCATGCGCCGCGTCTTTGCCATCCTCTTTTCGTTTCTGCTACCCAGCGTTCTGTCGGCGCAAATAAGCACTTGGCAGCTCGGCGGCAGCGACGGCCTTGCATGGTCGGCGAGCGATTCGGTGCGCATCTTCATCGACTTCGATTCCGCTCCTAGGGCCATCCAGCCCATCTACCTCACCTCGGCCCAAACCGTCTTTTCTCACCTCGACAACTGGTCCCCGTGGAAATTTCCCCGCGAAATCGGCTACATCGATGGCCAGCGACCCCGCGCTTGGAAGCATGGCTTGGGCGACTCGCGCACCGTCCACAATGCCACGTACCTAGTCGATGGCGACAGCACCACCTACAATCCCCCGTCTTCGGACCTGCGGAACTTCGATTGGTTTACCTTTGACGTGGCGGTGCCCGTCCCGGCCACCCGCTTCGGCTTTTTCACGCCACCGCGTGGGTTCCGCTCGGATGGCACCCCGCTGGCCGAAGATGCGGTCCCCGCCTTTGAAGTAAGCGTCGCCACCGAACCCGATCCCGAATGGCATGGGCACAACAGCTACGCACGCATTGGCCCGCTCATCGCCGACGTCGCCGAAAACCTGTCCCCCACCGTGCAAATCGACCTGCCTCGCCAATACGTCCGCTTCATCCGCTGGCGGCGCAACGAGTCGGTACTCGATCCGACCTTGGTCATCCAAGAGAATTCGCTGTCGGGTCAAGCGCGGCCGGGGACCATCGGCGACTTTGAACTCTACGCCCACGGGGTCCCACAGCGCGTGCTATATCTATCCAAAATCATCGACCTAGGCGCGGAAGTGAACTTCGGCCGGCTGTTCTGGTCGGCGACTTCCATGCGAATGGCGGGCGGTGCCTTGGTCCCGGATCCCGCAGCGGCTGTTGGGCTACGCGTCGAGGTGCGCACCGGTAGGGATCAAGACCCCAACATCTACCGCGAATTCGACGACAAGGGCCGCGAAGTCGAAGTCTCGCGCCAGCGTTACGAGTTCGAACTCAAGGAGTCTCAAGGCTACGGCTACGTCGCCAGCGATCGGCCTGGGGTCCGCGCGTCCGTGGCCTACGATGAGGACCACTGGACCTTTTGGTCGCCCGCCTTCACCGCGTCTGGCCAGCCGCTCAACCTACACAGCGGCTCCCATATCCAAGTCAAAATCACCCTCGACAGCGCGGATTTCGACGCCTTTACGCGCTTAGATTCGCTGTGGGTCGAGCAGGCACCGCTCCTGGCGCGCCAGATCGTCGGCGAAGTCGCCCGCCTCGACGACCCGCAACCGAGCGGTTTCACCGAAGTGGCCCTAGGGCAGGCGACGAGCTTTAGCTACGATATTCGCGCCGACTTTGCTGCCTCCGAGTCGGGCTTCGACGCGCTGCGCATCCGCACCGGCAGCCGAGTCCACCTTCAGACGCTGGCAATGGGCGATCCCTTGGTGCCCGTCGAGCCTCGCCGGGTCGAGATCAACGACGACGAATTCCTCATCGAGTTGCCCGAGCGGGTCCACGCCGCCAACAACGCGCCCATCCGCATCGAGTTCACGACCGATGTCTTCGTCTTCGCCACGACCTTCGAAGGAGAGGCTATCGACACCGCGACCGAACTCCTACCCCAACCCATCCGGGGCGGCGATGCCACAGCCGCCGTATCAACCAATAGTCTGCGCGTACTGAGTGCAAAAAGCGGTTCTGTCAACGCAATCCAGAACCTGCGCTTTTCAACACCGGTCTTGACCCCCAACGGCGACCGTGTAAACGACCTAGTCCAGGTCTCCTACTCCCTCTTCCGCCTACCTGCCAGCGTACCCGTCGAACTGCGGGCCTATTCTCTGGACGGCCGACAAGTCGCCCGCCTGTCGTTTGCGCCGCAGGCTGCCGGACCGCAGCGCCTTAGCTGGGACGGACGCGACGCCCAAGGACAGCTCCTACCACCCGGCCTCTACCTGCTCGAAGTAGGGCTGCAATCCGACGAGATCAGCGAACGCCTGCTGCGTCCGCTGGGCATTGCCTACTAAAATGCGCTTCCTCGTTACCTGTGCAGCTTGGCTCGCTTTGCCGACCATTTCCGGCTGGGCTGAAATGCTGAGTTTCGACAGCGCAGAAAAATGGCAAAGCTGGACCATGCCTGCCGGGCTGGTACAGGTGGATGCAGAGGGCGTGCTGCGCCTGACCAAATACCGCAAGGAAGTGGACGCCATCCGCGACGCCCATCTCTTCACCCATTCCACTCAAAAACGCGGCGAAGTGGCAGGCGGAATCTGGCAGGCCGGCAGTGGAAGCGCGACAGCCACAAACGCCATCGACGGCGATCCCGCGACCTTCTGGCAACCCGACCCGGCTGACGAAATCAAAAATTGGTTCCTCGATATCGACTTGGGCCGCGCCGTACTCGCCCGCCACATTCGCCTGACCTTCCCCGACCAAGAGGGTGCCCGCCCGCTGCGGCAGTTCACCGTCTATGGCACCACCGGGGCGCGCATCCAAGCCACGGCCGATGTCTTCAAATACGATCCAGTCTATCGCACCACCCTGCCCAACCGCGCCACCTCCCTGACCATTCCCCTTGAGTACCCGACCGCCGACACCGTCCTGACCGTCGATCCAGCTATGGTCATTGATCGCACCTTTGAAAACCGCTACCAAGTGATTCAGTACATCAGTATCGTCGTCGAAGACCAGAGCCCAGATGCGGCGCTCGCCGAAGTCGAAGTACTCACCGTGGGCGACAATATCAGCATCGGCACTGCCGAGCGCGGCACCTTCCTCAACGGTACCGTAGCCGCCGCCCCCAACAACCTCTTTGACGCCGATATCAACACCACTAACCTCATCACCTCTGGGCGTGGCGACCAAGGTTGGGAGAAGGCCGGCACTTGGTTTTACGTCGATCTAGGGGCCGTGTTCTTCGTCGATGAACTGTTCCTCTACGTACTCCAACCTTTTGAGGGCACTGCGGGCTATCACCGAGGCTCGGCTGGCCCAGGTCACAACATCCTAGTCTCGGACGGCTCGCTGAGCGTGGGTACTTCCCTGCCTGTACCTGCGCCGCTCGACTACAGTGAACTGCTCACGCACGTCAACCCCAAGGCGGATGGCCTCTATCGCATACGCTATAAATTCAGACCGCGCAAGATGCGCTATATGTTCTGGCACGGCCTGACCGACCGCGATTGGCAAGAATCCAAATGGGGCGAGTTCATGCTGTTCTCTCCAGGCTATCCCGCTCAAGTCTCACTGCGTTCCGGCTTTATTGACCTCGGCCAGATCACCGGCGATGAGCGGCCCAAAGTCATCAAGGCTCTGCACTGGGACGCCGACTTGCCTCCAGCAGCCAGAATGCAACTGCGCTCGCGTTCGGGCAACGCGTTGGCACCGGTCTTTACGTTCCACAACAAGATCGGCGAAGAGATCACCGAAGAAAAATGGAACAGCTCGCCCAAAGTGCTGCGCGGTGCCATCGACACCGCGCTAGTCGTCGGCGAGGACTGGGACGCTTGGAGCAATGTGTACCAGTTTTCCGGCGAAACCTTTAAATCGGCCAGCCCGCGTCGCTTCGTGCAACTGGAGCTAATTCTCGCCACCGACCACCCCGAGGTCGCGCCCACAGTCAACGAGCTGTCGATTGAATTCGACGACGCGCTGCTCCAGACTGCCCGCGGACGCATCGAGCCGCGCAGTGCTCCACCCAACGAGGAGACGGCCTTCACCTATACCCTATTGCCCAGCGCTGGCTCCGATGACATCGGCTTCGACCTAATGCGCTTCGACCTGCCGGGTCCGATCAATCTGCCCAGCGTGAGCGTGGAAAAGGGCGCAGAAACCATCTCGGCGGCGGCTTCCCTGCGCGGAGACTCCCTGCTCATCGCTTTACCCGAGCCGGTCAGAGACGATTCGGTCCGCGTCCACTTTACCACCCGTATAGTGCGCAATGCCACGCTCTTTGCGTTGGACTTAGGCTCCAGCGCGCATCCGGGCCTCTGGCAGTCGGTCGAACCGGCTGCCCGCCGCGCCAACATCGTCATGCTGCCCGAACTGACCAGTAGCAGCCAGCTCATCGCCGACTTCTTCATCTCCTCGCCGACACTCACGCCCAATGGCGACGGTATCAACGACCGGCTGGAGGTGCAGTTCGTCGTCCTTAAAGCCGAAGGCCGCGAACCGCGCGTGGAAGTTTTCGACCTCGCCGGGCGCAAAGTAGCCGTTCTCACTCCAGTCGCCGAGGGTTTGCACCACCTCTTCACTTGGGACGGCACTCAGGCCAGTAGCACAGTCGTAGAGCCTGGCATCTACGTCCTGCGCGTCGATCTCGGTGCCGACGCTGGTGACGATACGGTCCTGCATACCATCGCTGTCGCCTATTAGGGTCTCCCATCCAGCGGCAATTATTTAACTGACGTTACGCATTGTAGGGGCAACCCTCGTGGTTGCCCTCGTCGGATCCCACTGGCTGAATACGCGGTGTTGCATGGGCGCCCACAAGGGACGCCCCTACACCTGTCGGTTCGGCCCAGATGCGTAACATCAGTATTTAATTCGGCGCACAGCCCTTTTTGCGTTATCTTCCCGCTAGCATTTCACCTCAGCGGAGGCACGATGCCCGATGCGCAGTGCTTGGCCTTTGATCCTAATCCTCGCGATCGCCCCTAGCCACGCTCAAGTAGAAAAGTGGCAGCTCGGCGGCAGTGGCATGGCGTGGGACCAGCGCGACTCCCTCCAAGTCCTTGTCGATTTTGCCGACAGTGCGATCCAGCCGCTCTACTTGCAGCCGCACCAAAACGTCCTTCACCTGCTGGAAAACTGGGAGTTCTGGCGCGATCCCTCTCTGCACAACCTCGGCTATGTAGATGGCCAGAAACCCCGCTTCTGGAACCGCTGGAACGGTGCCGGCGGCGATCCGACCCAAAGCGGCGTTTTCCTAATTGATCGCGACTCCACGACCTATAACGCTCCCCGTTCCGAATCGATCAGAGCCACGTTCTTCTCCTTCGACACCGCCGTGCCGATCCCCGCCGTGCGCTTCGGCTTCTTCACCCCCTCGCAGGGCTTCCGCTCTGACGGCACACCGCTGCCCTTCGACGCGGTCCCGGCTTTTGATGTCTCGATCGGCACGGACTCTGAACCGGCCGTTCACTGGGGCGGCAACGATCTCTTTGAAAAAACCATCGCCAATGTCGGTGCCAACTTCGAATCCTCCGTTCAGATAGAATTCCCCCGCCAGTACGCCCGCTTCTTTCGCTGGCGGCGGCAAACGTCGCTGGCCGACGAGGAAGCCCTCAACATCTGCCGCGACTGCGGCGGCCAAGGCAACCAAGCCATCGCGCTCAAAGGCTCAATCGGGGGATTTGAGGTCTTCGGCCAAGGCATACCCCAGCGCGTCGTGTACCTCAGCCAAGTTATCGATCTCGGCCAAGTCGTAAATTTTGGCCGCCTGCACTGGGCGGGCACGCCGCTGCGCTTGGTCGATGGCGCGGTCGTCGAAGATCCCGACGCCCCCGTCTGGCTCAAGGCCAAGGTCCGCGTCGGCCGCGACGACAGCCCAGCGACCTACCACGAATACACCAACATCGGCCGCGAGAAGGAAGTCGCGCGCGAGACCTACGAGACGCTCACCGCCCAACTCAACCGCGACCCGCGACCCGGAATTCGCGCCTCCATTGGCTACGATTCCGCCAACTGGTCCTTCTGGTCGGTTCCTTTTACCGAATCGGGCCAACTCATCCGGCTCCGCAGCGGATCGCACTTACAGGTGGATCTGTCCATAGAAAGCCGCGACTTCGACGCTTGGCTGCGGCTTGACTCGCTGTGGATCGAGACCGCGCCCCTATTGGCGGCCGAGGTTTTCGCCGAAGTGGCGCGGCGCGACGACCCGCAGCCCAAGCGCGGCTTTACCGAAGTGGCCTTGGGCCAACAGACCGAATTCGTCTATCAGGTGCGGGCCGCATTCGACCGCGACACCGCTCCTGGGTTCGACGCGCTCAAAATCCACACCGGCAGCCGCACTGCCTTCCGCAGCCTCGAAATGGGCACCCCGCTCGCTCCCGTCAACCCCGTCGCAATAACCGAAGACGACGGGTTGACGATCCAATTGCCCCAGCGCATCACCAGTGCCAACAACGCGCCGATCCGCGTGACCTTCGCCACCGCAGTTTTCGAATTCGCCTCCACCTTTACCGGCGAAATCTTCGCCGCTGACAGCGAATCACTCCCGCAGCCGATCTTGGCTGGCGATGCTGGCGCGGCGGTCTCCACCAACAGCCTGCGGGTGTTGGGCGCAGACGACGCAACGCCCGGTTTCATCCAATCGCTCGCTTTGTCCACCCCTGTGCTGACCCCCAATGGCGACGGCGTCCACGATCAACTCCAGATGCGCTATTCGCTTTTCCGCCTCCCTGGTGCCGTACCCGTAGCACTCGAAGTGTACGCCTTGGATGGCCGTCGCATCGCCCGCCTCGACAAGGGGCTGCAAGACTCCGGCCCACAGGCGATTATCTGGGATGGCCGCGACGAGACCGGCCAGCTTCTTCCACCGGGCCTCTACTTGCTCTCCCTCGCGCTGCAAACCCAATCCGTCCAAGCCAAGCAGCTATTAGCCCTCAGCGTCGCCTACTAACGTCCGATGCGCCTACTGATTTCAGTCCTTTGTTCGGCAACCGCTCTCGCGGCCGCGGAATTCCGCTTCGACAGTGCAGCAAAATGGTCAACCTGGAAGATGCCCCACGGCCTGATCGAGTTCGACGACCGCGGTCGCTTGCAACTGGTCAAATTCCGCAAACACATCAACGCCGTAGCCGACGCACCCACCTTCACCCATCTCACCCGCTCGCGTGGGGCCAATGTGCGCGGCGGAATATGGGAAGCCGGCAGCAACCCGACCGCGGCCAGACGGATCATCGACGGCGACCGCAAGACCTTCTGGCAAGCCTCTGCCAACGACGCCCTCGGCGACTGGTTCGTGCAAATCGACCTCGGCCGCACCGTGCTGGCCAAAGAGATCCGCCTGCACTTTCCCGACCAAGAAGGCGCTCGCCCCTTCCGCCAGTTCACCGTCTTCACCGCCACCGGCATCACTTCCGACGCCCTCGACGACCTCTTTATCTTTCGCCCGGTCTATCTCACGACCCAACCCAACCGGGACACCACGGTCTCGTTCCCCCTCGCCTTCGACCTCCAAGACTCCGCCCAAGTCCTCGACCCCAATCGCGACGTCGATCTAGAAAAATTCAACCAGTACCGCCTCATCCAGTACATCAACTTCACCGTCGAAGACTTCGATTCTGAAGGTGCCCTAGCCGAGATCGAAGTCATGGCCGTCGGCGACAACGTCAGCTTGGGCAACGACCGCCGTGGCGGCATCATCGACGGACTCACCGCCCGCTCCACCGAAAACATCCTCGACGGCGACATGAACACCGCCAGTTCTATCCTGCCTGTAGGTTTTGAGGGCCGCGTCCGCACCTGGGAAGACCAAGGCACTTGGTTTTTCATCGACCTAGGGGCCGTATTCTGGCTCGACGAGCTTTTTCTCTATGCGCTGCGGCCACGCGAGGGCACGGTCGGCAGCGTGGCCGGCGCGCCGCGTGGTTTTAACTTCCTCTATTCGGACGGCACCCGCGTCATCAGCTCTCAACTTCCCATCCCCGAATCCTTCGACTTCGCGACCCTCATCGACCAACCCGACGCCAACCCCATGCGCTATCTGCGCTATCTGTTCCAACCGCGCAGAGTCCGCTACCTGTTCTGGCACGCCCACACCCCCCAAGGCTGGGGCTCGCGCTGGACCGAGCTGATGCTGTTTTCACCGGGCCACCCCGCCGAGATAATCATGCGCTCGGACTTTATCGATCTCGGCGCGGCCGCTGGCGACGGCCGCCCCAAAGTCATCAGCAACCTCTCTTGGAACGCCGACATCCCACCCGGCACGCGCCTGCAAGTGCGCTCGCGCTCGGGCAACACCCAAGGCGAAGTCTATGCCTTCCACGACAAAATCGGCGAACCGATCACCGAGGAGAAATGGCTCAGCCTGCCCAAAGTGCTGCGAGGGAGAATCGACACCACGGTCGTGGTCAGCGAAGACTGGGATGCGTGGAGCGAGGCGTACAACTTTTCCGGCGAGGCATTCAAGTCGCAAAGTCCGCGCCGCTTCGTGCAATTGGAGCTGATCCTCTCAACGGACGATCCACAGGTAGCCCCCGCGATTGACGCCCTATCGCTTGAGTACGAGGACGCGCTATTGCAGGGCGCACGCGGTCTGATCGCCCCGAGAGTCGCCCAACCCAACGAGGACACCCGCTTCACTTACACCCTGTTGTCCGCAGCCGATGCCGAGGACGCAGGTTTCGACCTGTTGCGCTTTGACCTGCCCTCTGAGGCGTCCGACGTCGAAGTCCGCGCGGGCGACACCCATATCGAGCCATCTTCCATCGACATCCGCGCTGACACCCTACAAATCGGCCTGCCTCGTGCAATCACCGCCGACTCTGTCCAAGTCAGCTTCACCACCCGCGTAGTACACAACGCCACGCTCTTCGGCCTCGACTTGGGATCAAGCGCTCATCCAGACCTGTGGCAATCGGTCGAACCCATGACGCGCCGCGCCAATATCGTCATGCTGCCCGAACTGACCGGCACGGCTCAGCTCATCGACGACCTCTCGATTTCCTCGCCCGTGCTCACTCCCAACGGCGACGGCATCAACGACGCAGTAGCTATCCGCTTCGTCGCCTTCAAGGTCGCACAACGCACGCCCCAAGTGCACATTTTCGACCTCGCCGGACGGGCGGTTGCCGAACTAGCGACTCCGACCATCGACGGCTTAGCTCACGTTTTTACTTGGAATGGACGCACTGCGCAAGGCAACTTCGTACCGCCCGGCACCTACCTCTGCCGCATCGACCTAGCGGCTGATGCTGGCGACGATACGGCACTGCGCACCATCGCCGTGGCGTACTGATATTGCTTAAATAGGATAATCGCTTCCGACGCGTTATATTAGCGCACGATTCGACGGAAGGAGAGTCATCATGCGCCGTGCCACAATCGTCCTGTTCACCCTAATTGTAGCGCAAAGTGCCACCGCCCAAATTTCCCACTGGCAACTAGGCGGCAGCGGCCTGTCCTGGAGCGAAAACGACACCACCCGCCTCTTCGTCGATTTCGCCACTACTCCTGGTGCCATCCAGCCCACGTACTTCACGCAGAATGAGACGGTCTTTTCCCACATCGGCAATTGGGCCTTCTGGCGCGACCCCAGCGACCGCATCTTCGACTACCTAGACGGCGAAACACCCCGGATGTGGAAGTGGAACCACGGCATACCCGACCCCTCGGAAAACGGCTCCTGGCTCATCGATGGCGATCCTATCACCTACAACCCACCCAAAGCCGACCGCATTGAAAAGGAAACTTTCACCATGGATTTGGCCGTGTCGGTGCCAGCGGTGGCCTTCGGCTTTATCCCGCCCAGCGAGGGCTTTCGCTCCGACGGCACGCCACTCGAAACGGACTTTGTTCCCGCCTTTCAGGTGACCGCCTCAGTCGCGCCCGAGCCTCCAGTACTCGAAGGCAATGTCAACCCACTCTCCACCGTCATCGCCGACGTCAACTCCAATTTCGAGCCCCATGTGCGCATCGACTTCACTCGCCAGTACCTGCGCTTCTTCCGTTACCGCCGGACGCTCTCGCTACTAGACGAGGACGCCCAAGCCAAAAGCGGCAACGTCGCCATCGCCCTCATCGGCTCGATCAGCGAGTTCCAGCTCTTCGCCCAAGGCGTGCCGCGGCAGGCCATCTACAAGACCAAGATAACCGACCTTGGCGCACCCGTGAATTTCGGACGGCTGTTCTGGCAGGCAACGAAATTCCGCATAGTTGATGGGACTTCAGTGGAAACTCCCGACGCAGCGGCCCAAGTTAAAATCGAGATACGCACCGGCCTAGACGACGATCCAGCCGTCTATCACGAGTACATGGACACCGGGCTCGAACGCGTAGTCTCGCGCGACCACTATGAAAACGCCCTGCGCACCCGCTTCGTACGCGTCACCGCCGCAGACGACCTGACCGAACGCCAGCCCAAGCCGGGCGTCCGTGCTTCCATCGGCTACGATTCAGACAACTGGACCTTCTGGTCCGCGCCCTTCGTCGAATCGGGTCAACCGATCAGCCTGCGCAACGGCACCTACTTGCAGTTCCGCGTCACCATGGAAAGCGACTCCTTCGACGACTTCGTGCGCCTCGACTCATTGTGGATCGAAACCGCCCCGCTGTTGGCCGCCAACGTGCGCGGCGAAGTGGCCCCGCTAGACGATCCGCAGCCCGTCGGCGGGATCACCCAAGTCCCCTTGGGCGAAGCCATAGAATTCATCTATGATCTCCAAGCCGATTTTGAGGCCGTAAATGCGCCCGGCTTCGACCTGCTACGCATTCGCACCGGGCATCAAACCGAACTCAAAAGCCTGCAACTAGGCGAGAGCCGCACAGAAGCTACGCCCACTGAGGTCACCCAAGAACCCGAGGGCCTGCTCATCCGCCTACCCGAGCGCATCACCCGCGCCAACAATCCGCCGATCCGCATCGTCTTTGGCACGGAGATATTTGAATTCGCTACCACCTTCCAAAGCGAGGTTCTAGACAGCGAACGCGACGTTCTGCCGCAACCTGTGGTGGGTGCCGATGTCGGCGATGCCCTCTCGACCAACAGCCTGCGCGTGCTCGGCACTACTGGACAAACAACCGCCTTCATCCAGAACCTTACCTTTTCCTCTGCGGTCTTTACACCCAACGGCGACGGCATCAATGACGAACTGCACGTAGCCTATTCGCTGTTCCGCCTGCCCGAACCCGTGCCCGTCGTCCTCGAGGTCTATAGCCTCGACGGGCGGCGCGTGGCCCTCGTCGAGGCTGGCTTGCAGAACGCCGGCCCGCAAAGCCTGCGCTGGGATGGCCGCGATGAATCGGGCCAGTGGCTGCCGCCCGGCCTCTACCTGACGGCCTTAACCCTGCGCTCGGAATTTGCCGCCGATCCCCAGTTACGCCCTTTGGGTATCGCTTATTAAGAGGAGATTTTGATGAGACGCGCAATCATCGCCTGTCTCGTGCTAGCCACACCACTTGCGGCTGATATGCTCTCCTTTGACAGCGCCGAGAAATGGGCCCAATGGCAACAGCCCTTCGGCTTGGTCCAGATCGGCGAACAAGGCCAGCTCTCACTCGTCAAATTTCGCAAAGACATCAACCTCATCGAGGACGCGCATCTCTTCGTCCACGAGACCCGCAAGCGGGGCGACGCCGTCGCCGGTGGCCTCTGGCAAGCCGGTTCCAACGAGGCCGACGCCCCGCTGGCCATCGACGGCGATCCAACCACCTATTGGCAACCTAGCCCGAACGACGCCCGCGAGGACTGGTTTATCACCATCGACCTAGGCCGCGCAGCCCTCGCCCGCGAGATTCGCCTGACATTCCCCGACCAAGAGGGCGCGCGCCCGTTCCGCCAATTCCGCGTCTTCACCACCTCCGGCGTGCGCATTGCGGCCACGGACGACCTCTTTCTCTATCGCCAAGCCTTCCGCACCACGCGCCCCAACGCCGAATCCGAAATCGTCATCCCATTGCGCTATGCCGGCCGCGACAGCGCGCTCGTGATTGACCCCGATTTGGATTTAACGCCTGCAGAACGCAATAACTACCAGTTGATCCAGTACATCCAAATCATTTCCGAAGAACAAAACGCCGACGCCGCCCTCGCCGAAATTGAGGTCATCGGCATTGGCGACAACATTGCCATCGGCACCAGTCAGCGCGGCAATTTTGTCGAAGGCGATGGCACCGGCTCTACCTTCAACCTGTTCGACGCCAACCTCAACACCAACAACACCGTCACCGACTGTCGCGGTGCGCTGGCGGAATGGACCGAAGGCGGCACGTGGTTCCGCGCCGACCTAGGCGCGACATTCTTTATCGACGAGATGTTCATCTACTCCATGCAGCCCGACGAAGGCACGCTGGGTTTCACCATCTCTGGCACCGGGCCGGGCCACACCCTTCTCTTTTCCGACGGCACCCCGGCCACGGGCACCGCCCCCATCGTCGAAGTCCCCGAAAACGTCGATTACGAACAGGTCTTCACCCATCTGGCCCCCAACGCCGACAACCTGCTCTACATGCGCTACCTGTTCGCGCCGCGCAAGGCTCGCTACCTGTTCTGGCACGGCGTTACCTGCAGGGGATGGGGCATCGTCAAGTGGGGCGAGATGCAACTGTTCTCTCCGGGTTATCCAGCCCAAGTCGAGTTGCAGTCGGCCTTTATCAATCTCGGCGAGGTAGCTGGCGATGGGCGACCCAAAGTCATCAAGGCCCTGCACTGGGACGCCGACCTGCCTCCGGGCACCCGGATGCAGTTGCGCTCGCGTTCGGGCAACGCGCTAGCACCGGTCTTTACGTTTCGCAATAAGCTCGGCGAAGAAATCACCGAAGAAAAATGGAAGAGTTCGCCCAAAGTGTTGCGCGGTCCCATCGACACCACGCTGGTCGTCGGCGAGGACTGGGACGCCTGGAGCAATGTGTACCAGTTTTCCGGTGAGTCCTTCAAGTCGGACAGCCCCCGCCGCTTCATGCTGCTGGAGATGATCCTCGCCACCGATGACCCCGCTGTCGCTCCGACCGTCAACTCGGTCTCCGTCGAATACGAAAACGCCTTAGTCCAAGGCGCGCGCGGCAGCGTCGCTCCCCGCGAGGCTAGCCCCAACCAAGACACGCACTTCACCTACACCCTTTGGCCCGAGACCGACGAACTCGACAGCGGCTTCGACCTAATGCGCTTCACCGTCCCCGAGCCGGTTGACCTCCAGAGCGTGTCGGTAATGGTCGGCGCAGAACCGGTCGTTCCGGCCACCTTGGACATGCAGGCCGACTCGCTGCTCATCGCGTTGCCGCAGGTGGTTTCCGGCGATTCGCTGCAAGTGAGCTTCACTACCCGCCTGCTACAAAACGCCACCGTCTTTACTCTCGACCTCGGATCGAGCGAAGCTCCGGGCCTGTGGCAGTCGGTCGAGGCAGCCGAGCGCCGCTCCAACATCGTCATGCTGCCCGAACTGACCAGCAGCAGCCAGCTCATCAGCGATTTGCAACTGGCCTCGGCAACCGTAACCCCCAATGGTGACGGCATCAACGACCAACTAGAGGTGCGATTTGTCGCCTTCAAAGTCGAGGGCACTGAACCACAGGTGGAAGTTTTCGACCTAGCCGGACGCCAAGTAGCAGTCCTCACTCCAAGCGCCGAAGGCTCTCAACGCCTCTTCACCTGGGATGGCCGCGACATCGACGGAACGAGCGCCGCCCCCGGCCTGTACGTCCTGCGCGTCAATCTGGGTGCCGATGCCGGCAATGACACTGCGTTCCGCACCATCGCCGTGGCGTACTAAAAATTGACCGAACAACCCTACGACCTATTGGTGCGCGTCCCGCGCCTCTTCTGCGCGGATAGCGGCCTCGATGGCCCCGGCGCGGTAGCCATTCGCGGCGACCGCATTGTCGCCTCTGGTCCCGGCGTCGAGGGACCGGCCCACACCGTGCTCGACTTCCCCGACGCCCTCCTGCTACCCGGCTTAGTCGATCTGCACGCCCACCCGGCTCGCGGCCAATCGCGCTTTGGCGTAGATCCAGACATCCACTTTTTGCCACGCGGCGTCACCACCGTCATGTCCCAAGGCGATGCCGGGGCTGTGAACATCGACGACTATCGCCGCACCGTGATCGATGCCTCGCGCACTCGCGTGCTCCTAGCCATCAACCTATGCAAACACGGCGAGACCCACCCCGTGCGCTGCTTCAACGACCTAGCCGACGCCGATGCCCAAGCCTGCGCCGATGCCATTGCCTCGGACGACCGCAGCATTTGGGGCATTGCCGTCACCGTCACCGGCGGAGCCTGCGCCGACGGCCTCGACCCGCGCCCCATTATGGCCGCCGGGCTGGAGGCCGCGGAATTGAGCGGCAAACCACTGCTGGTGGGCACTCGCCTCAAGCCCGACTGGCCCCGCCGCGAACAGCTTCCCCTATTGCGTCCCGGCGACGTGGCTACCTACTCCCTCAATGCCCTGCCCGAAAACCTGCTGGACGGCGACCGCATTGCCGACGACGTATGGGAAGCTCGCCAGCGCGGCGTCCTCTTCGACTTGGGCCACGGCATGAATTCCTTCAGCTTTCCCATTGCCGAGACCACCATTGCCGAGGGTTTCCTCGTCGATACGGTTTCGACCGACCAGTACAACCGCCACGTTGACAGCCGCCCCCAGCACGACCTCCCCCGCACAATGTCCAAGCTCATCGCCGCCGGCATGGCCGAAGCAGATGTATTCGCCCGCGCCACGGCCCGCCCTGCCGAGGTGCTGGGCCTAAAGGGCGAAGTCGGCACCTTAGCTCCGGGCGCTTGCGCCGACTTGGCGGTGCTGCGCTGGAACGAAGAGGCCCTGCCCTTGCGTGACGTCAACGGCGAGGAGCGACCCGGCGGCTGTTGGGAGCCGGTGGCTACCATCCGCGGTGGCCAAGTGGTTTAGGCCCTTCCATTCCAACATTAGAGGATCAAAGCACAATGGCCGACAAACTAGCTCGCGGGATCTGGCCCGCGCTCGTCACTCCGTTCACCGATGACGGCAGCGCCTTGGCCCCGGCGCGCGTCGAGCCACTCGTCAAGCATCTAATCGACGCTGGCTCGAACGGCTTTTTTGTCTGCGGCGGCACGGGCGAGGGAAGCGCCATGAGCGTACCCGAGCGCAAGGCCATGACCGAAGCGACCATCGCCGCAGTGGCCGGTGCCGTACCGCTGATCTTCCAAGTCGGCGCGACAAGCACGGCCAATGCAGTGAAATTGGCCCAGCACGCCGCAGACGCCGGCGCAGACGCAGTAGCTTCGGTCGCGCCGGTGGATCAGCCCAACGACCTCCAAGCTGCGGTCGCCCACTACGCCGCTATTGGCGCGGCCACCGATTTGCCCTTCTACGTGTATTGGCTCGCCCACACGGCCGACAAGAACGTTACCGCCGAACAGTTCCTCGAGGCCATGGAAGCCGTGCCCAACTTCAGCGGCCTCAAGTTCACCGACAGCAACTTCTACTTCTTCCAGCGCCTCGTGCAGCTAGGCGGCGACTATCTCAACCTCATCTCCGGCCCCGACGAAATCTGCCTCGGCGGCATGGTCGCCGGCAGCGACGCAGCCATTGGCTCGACCTACAACATCATGCCCAAACTGTTCGTGGAAATGCGGCAGCACTTTGAAGCGAGCGACATCCGGCCGGCCATGGCCCTGCAAGCGCGCGCCAACGAGGTCATCTCCACCTTGTTCCACTTTGACCTGCTAGCGGCCGTCAAGGAGATGTTGGCCATGCGCGGGCTGCCCGTAGGCCCTGCCCGTCCTCCCCGCATCCCGTTCGACGATGCGGGCCGCGCCGCGCTGTGCCAAGCGCTAGACGACCTCGGCTTTGCAGTGGAATGAGGGCCATTCCCCTCCCGGACGGCGACCTGCGCTACGCCCCCGACTTTTTGGCCCCTGCCGAGGCCGACCAATTCATGCGGCAACTGTTGGACGGCATTGAGTGGCAACAGCACCACGTCGTCATCTTTGGCCGCCAGCACCCCGCGCCGCGTCTTTCAGCGTGGCACGGCTCCCCAGAAGCCCACTACGTCTATTCGGGGCTGGCGCTAGAACCGCGCCCATGGACCGAACCGCTGCTAGATCTCAAGGCGCGGCTCGAAACCGCCGCCGATTCTCCCTTCAACAGCGTCCTGCTTAACCAATACCGCGACGGCCGCGACAGCATGGGCTGGCACAGCGACGACGAGCCAGAGTTGGGAGCCAACCCGACGATCGCCTCGCTGAGTTTGGGCGAGACGCGACGCTTCCTCCTGCGGCACAAACGCCGCGACCACCCCTCGGTCGAAATCCCCCTCGAGCACGGCGCGCTGCTCATCATGCGCGGTCCAACCCAAGCCCATTGGCAGCACCAAGTTCCCAAGACCCGACGGCCGTGTACCCTGCGCCTCAACCTCACCTTCCGCTGCATCGTCGCTACTGGACAACCTCCCACCGATGCGCCTTAAGCCCCTGCCCTTGCACTGCCGCTAGCGACTCTACCCATTGCCGGCACCATTCGTCGTAATCCCTCAGCTCAGACGCGGGGTTGGCCCGGCTGCGGACCACGAAGTCGGGATAGAAGGGACGACCCGTCGGCGTCCCTGTCTTCTGATAGCGCAAATCCATGCTCCAGCGCACCGTGTCTGCGTTGTTGGGCGTCGAGCGGTGCGGGGTCTGCTTGTCCATCAGCAGCACGTCGCCTTTGTCCATCGGCAAAGTAAGCGCCTCAGTCTGCGGCATTTCCTCGTCGATGATCACCGTGCCCAACCCCTGCTTAATGTGGTGCTGCACCAGCCCATTCCGGTGCGCTCGCGGCAAAATCTGCAAACAGCCGTTTTCCGGTGTCGCCGCGCACAGCGGCAGCCACACCGTGAGGATGAAGTGCGGATCGGCCTCCTCCCAAGTAACGCCGGCATCTTGATGCCAAGGGGCCACGTGCGGGTCGCTGCCGCTCGGCGTCACACCCGCGGGCAGTTTGGCGCGGGTGTGCTGAATTGGGCTACAGGTGATCTCCGGCCCGACCAAGCTCTCGACCATATCGAGTAGGCGGTCGTTGCGCAAAAATTCAAATGAGGCCCGCCCGCGCAAGTACATGATGTCGAGTTCTCTGTAGATCGCGTCGTCTTCGCGGCAGACCGAGATGAGGCGGCGGTCGAAAGGCTCGTCCGCGTACAGAGCCGATATGTGGCCAGCCGCCAATAGTTCCTCGGCGCGGCGACCGATGTACTCTTCGTACTCGGCAATGATCGGGTCGAGATCGGCGTCGGTCAGCGCGCCGCGCAGCAGCAGATAGCCGTCCTCCGCGAATTGGGCGACCTGTTTGGGGGTTAGGTACATAAGGCGTTCTCCTGATGGATGGTAGCGTGCGGCGATAATTTATAATTCTTCTTTTTTACCGATAGACCTTTCCTCGGGGTAGCACTCGCAACACAATCAAGGTCTCTTCCCCAATGGTAAATCGCACACGCCACTCACTCACCCGTAGTCGCCACTCGCTCTCTACACCGCGCAGTTTCTTCACATCACCATGCCCTGTCTCTGCAAAACGCTCCAGCGCTTCGACCACCTGACCGGCCACAGCCGGACCTACCCGCCGCAGATCGCGCTGGGCTCGATTTGTCAAGCGGACAGGACGACTCACAGGTCTAGTTCTCGCTTTACATCCTCCAAGGAGTGTGTACGACCAGCCTGTAGGTCCTCGTATGCCTCCTCAACGGCTCGTCGCTCTTCCTGAGTCTCAGGTTCATCATCGTAGGGCGCTGACGCAAGCCGATGCAGCAAAAGGTCTCCTTGGTCGCGTAGATATTCCAGATAGCGCTCTGCAGCATGGCATTCTGCCTCGGGTAATTCATCGACTAGACGATGCAATTTCTCTTTCAAAGTCATGAACCAATATCTCCTTACACTGATTGCTAATTGTCTCGGTAATATCTCTTTCCTACCCATATCAAGTCAAGATCGCACTCGACTCGCGGTAGCCAGTAGCATTGATAATGGAACAGAACGGCGAACAGCCTGTAGTGTCCGGCTGAAACAGGCGACGCGTTTAGCCGGCCAACCCCTCGGGCAAGGTCTCGATATAAGCACCAATCTCATCGCGTACTCGGCGATGATCGGGTCGAGGTCGGCGTCGGTCAATGCGCCGCGCAGCAGCAGATAGCCGTCCTCCGCAAATTGGGAGACCTGTTTGGGGGTTAGTTGCATAAGGCGTTCTCCTGATGGATGGTAGCGTGCGGTGATAATCTACAATTTTTCGTCGATCCTGCGCGAACTTGGTCCGTAGCGTCTTCGCCGGCCGCGTTCATGGAACAGCGCGTCGCCAATTCGTATGTTTACGATTGCAGGCCGGACCGGTCCCCAAATGGCACAAGATGGTCGTCGTTAAATAAGATACCATGAATTCTTAAAGGGAGAGAACTCTGATGAATCCAACTCCTGCTCGAAAAATCATCGCATTTATGATAGCAGCGGCAGGGTGTGTCTCTGGAGTCCAAGACAGCTACGGTCAGTCACCTGCGGAGGGTAAGATATACTGGTTGAAAGGGGGGTTCTCCACTATGGACCTGACAAGCCATCGCAGCATCGCATGGGCCAACTTGGACGGCTCCAATGACAAAACCCTCGTTACCCCAAGAGGAGTAGGTATTCCAGGGGGATTGGCCGTGGACGAAGGCGGGGGTCAGATATACTGGACGGATGCGGGCATGGGCCGAATCCAGCGCGCCAACCTCGACGGTACTAACGTTGAAATTCTCCTTACGGGATTACATGACCCAAGTAGCCTCGCCCTAGATATGGCTGAGGGCCAGATATACTGGACGGATGCGGGCATGGGCCGAATTCAGCGCGCCAACCTCGACGGTGCCAATGTCGAAACCCTGCTCACAGGAGTGGCGGTACAGGGCTTAGCCGTGGACGCGATCAGGGATCAGATATACTGGACGGAACCGAGTACAGGCCGAATTCAGCGCGCCAACCTCGACGGTACCAACGTCGAAACCCTGCTCACAGGATTAGAGCAGCCAGGAAATATCGACTTGGACGTAGAAGGGGGTCAGATATACTGGATAGGGCTTGACCCGGGCCGAATCCAGCGCGCCAACCTCGACGGTACCAATGTCGAAACCTTGATCGCGTTCTTAGAGAATCCAGTGGCCCTCGCCGTGGACGCAGACGGGGACCAGATATACTGGGTGGAGGGAGAACTCTGGAATTATTGTGCTCCTCTGGAAGATTACTGTGGATCTTGGGATAACTCCTATGGTAGAATGCGCCGGGCCGACCTCGATGGCACCAACATCGAAACCCTTCGCCTACAAAAAATGAGAGCCCCAAAGGGCATCGCTTTAGATGTAAACGGAGGCAAGATATACTGGACAGACTATTGGTACATCGAGGGCTGGCCGGGCTGGGGGTTCAGCGAAGATCTATCTTTCGCGGGAACTATCCGCTGGGCTGACCTGGACGGCGACAATGCAGAAATCCTCCTCCCTCCCCTAAGCACCGGGGGGCCAAGTAACCTTGTTATGGATGTGGACGGAGGTCAGATATACTGGATAGACACAGGTGCCATCCACCGGGCCGACTTCGACGGCACCAACGCCGAAACCCTCCTCACGGGATTAGAGGGGCCTGTGGACCTCGCCGTGGATGTAGAGGACAGTCGGATATACTGGGCGACGTTTTGGGGGAGTATCCACCGAGCAAACCTCGACGGCACCAACGCTGAAACCCTCATTTCCTTCACTGAGGGGAGGAGACCAAGAAGCATTGCGCTGGATAGAGATGAGGGGAAGATATATTGGACGGAGTTCGCAGTGGAAGATTACACCCGATTGGGGACGGGTTCCATCCAGCGCGCCAACTTCGATGGCACCAATATCGAAACCCTTGTCACGAGATTAAAGGAGCCGTGGGGCATTGCGCTAGATGGAGACGACAAGAAGATATATTGGACCGAGTTCGCAGTGGGGGATAATAACCTATGGGAAACGGGTTCCATCCAGCGCGCCAACTTCGATGGCACCAATATCGAAACCCTTGTCACGCAATTAGACGAGCCGGTGGACATAGTGCTGGATATAGTCGGAGGTAAGATATACTGGGTGGAGCAGTCCTACGACCAGGTGTATGGAACTGACTCGTATCTCTACAGGGCAGACCTAAACGGCTCAGACATCGAAGAATATGTTTTTCATCTATCAGGATGGGGATCGGCCATTGCCTTGGGAGGCTCGACGCCGCTTCCGCAGCCGACCGCTCTTCCCACCACTGTCCTTTATGGGCATACGGAGAGGGTTATTTCCGTGGCGTTCTCGCCAGACGGTACAACCCTTGCCAGTGGGAGTCTTGACGGGATGATTTGGTTGTGGGATGCCCACACCGGAGAACTCAAAAACACACTCGAAGGGGATGATATCGTGGCGTTCTCGCCAGACGGTACAACCCTTGCCAGTGGGAGTCTTGACGGGATAATTCGGTTGTGGGATACCGACACCGGACTACTCAAAAACACACTCGAAGGGCATACGGCGGGAGTCCTTTCCGTGGCGTTCTCACCCGATGGAGATATTTTGGCCAGTGGGAGCAGCGACGGGACGGGACGGCTCTGGGATGTGGGTAGCGGACTACTCAAAAACACACTCAAAGGGCATACGGAGATAGTTCTTTCCGTGGCGTTCTCACCCGATGGAGACATTTTGGCCAGTGGAAGTCATGACGAGACGGTCCGACTCTGGGATGTGAGTAGCGGACAACTCAAAAACACACTCAAAGGGCATACGGCTCGGGTCACTTCGGTGGCGTTTGCGCCCGCTGGCAACATCCTTGCCAGCGGAAGTCATGACGAGACGGTCCGACTCTGGGATGTGAGTACCAACCAACCCCAAGCGGCCCTTTTCGGGCATACGGCAGAAGTCCATTCCGTGGCGTTCTCGCCCGATGGAAAAACCCTCGTCAGTGGAAGTTTAGACGACACGGTGCGGTTGTGGGATACCGACACCGGACTACTCAAAAACACACTCGAAGAGCGTAACATGTGGGGCCATTTCATGGTGCTCTCGCCCGATGGGCTCACCTTAGCCAGCGCAGGTTATGAAAACACAATTGTGCTGTGGGATATGTCGCCGTACATCACTCCCTCTGCGCCGACGGCGATTCAATTTTCACCTCCACTACCAACTCAGACGGTGCTACTAGCCAACTTCCCCAACCCCTTCAACCCAGACACCTATATCCCCTATCAACTCCACGCCCCCGCCCAAGTGAGCCTGAGCATTTACGATATCCGGGGGGCACTAGTCCGAGAACTCGACTTGGGCTATCGCGCGGCGGGTCAGTACTTGACAAGCACCAGCGCCGCTCGTTGGGATGGCCGTAACCAAGGAGGCCAACACGTCGCCAGTGGCGTGTATTTGTATCGGTTGCAAGCTGGGCCGATCGCCCAAGTGCGCAAGATGGTCGTCGTTAAATAAGGCAAAGGAGAATTCCGTGAAAAAGTCTTGGTTGTTCAACGTCGCCCTGTTGTTGGTCTGCGTCCTATGTGTGCAGGCCAGCCGCGCCCAGGACGATAACCCCTTTGATTTGCCCGAAGGTGCTCTTGCCCGCCTAGGGAAAGGCGCAATCGGTATGGGGGGCCGAGCAGTAGCCTATTCGTCCGACGGGACGCTGCTGGCGGTGGGCAGCAGCCTCGGCATCTGGCTCTACGACGCCCACACCTACACCGAAGTCGCCCTGCTCACAGGTCATACGGGGACTGTCAATTCAGTGGTGTTTTCGCCGGATGGAAAAATTCTCGCCAGTGTCACTGGTAGCTGGACGGTGCTGTTGTGGAATGTGAGCCGCAGAACACTGAGGACCGTCATAGAGGGCCGTACGCAAACAATCACTTCGGTGGCGTTTTCACCGGATGGAAAAACCCTCGCTAGTGTCACTAACGCCAGTGTCACTAGTAGTTACTTAGACGCGATTCGATTGTGGGATGTAGATGGCGGAGCAGTGAAAGCCTACATAAAGGGTCCCTCCGTGTGGGACGATGCGGGTTGGAGCTTTTCAGTGACGTTTGCGCCGGATGGAAAAACCCTTGCCACTGGAAGCAACGACTATACGGTCCGGCTGTGGGATGTCGAAAGCGGGACCCTGAAGACCTCCCTGAAAGGCCATACGGGGCAAGTCTCTTCGGTAGTGTTTTCGCCGGATGGAAAAACCATCGCCAGTGCTAGTTGGGACA
Source organism: Candidatus Latescibacterota bacterium (assembly GCA_022819745.1). The sequence goes on from JAJEGS010000007.1 coordinate 74,517, forward strand.
GCACAGTGCGTCTATGGGATGTCGAAAGCGGGGGGCCCAAAGCCCTCCTAGAGGGCCATACGGATCGGATCAATTCGGTGGCATTTTCACCGGATGGAAAAACCATCGCCAGTGGAAGCGACGACTATACAATGCGGCTGTGGGAGGTCGAAAGCGGGACTCCCAAAGCCATCCTAGAGGGTCATACGGATCGAGTCTCTTCGGTGGCGTTTGCGCCGGATGGGAAAACTCTCGCCAGCGGGAGTGAAGACGGCACGATTCTGCTGTGGGATATGTCGCCGTACATCACCCCTTCGACACCGACGGCGATTCAATCTTCTTCGCCACTGCCAACGCAGACGGCCCTGCTGGCCAACTTCCCCAACCCCTTCAACCCAGACACCTACATCCCCTATCAACTCCACGCCCCCGCCCACGTGCGCCTGAGTATCTACGATGTCCGAGGGGCGCTAGTCCGAGAAATCGACGTGGGCTATCGCGCGGCAGGTCCGTATCTGACGAGCACCAGCGCCGCTCGTTGGGATGGCCGCGACCAAGGAGGCCAGCACGTCGCCAGCGGCGTGTATTTGTACCGCTTGCAAGCCGGACTAGTCGCCCAAGTGCGCAAAATGGTCCTCATTAAATAAGGGGAAATGGCCGACAGACCCCCTGAGCCAGAAATCGTATCATACCTCAGCGAAACATACGCGCCCCTTTACCGTTACCGTCGTTCCGTAGCCTAGGCGCATCTATCCCGCCAAGCCCTCGGGCAAGGTCTCGATATAAGCACCAATCTCGTCGCGCACCCGCCGATACGCCCCCAGCGCTTCTTCTTCACTGCGCGCATCCCGCGCCAGCTTCGGCGGATCGTCAAAGGCCCGATGCACCACCCGGGCGCACCCCGGAAAAACAGGACACTGTTCGGCCGCGTGGTCGCAAACCGTGACCACCCAGTCGAAGTCAATGTGGCGGAGCTGGTCAACGTGCGTCGATTCCTGCGCTGAAATATCAATGCCGACCTCGGCCATCACTTGCACGGCATTGGGATTGAGGCCGTGGGTCTCGATTCCGGCTGAGTAGGCTTCAAACCGAGCGGATTTTAGTGCGTGGACAAAGCCCTCGGCCATTTGGCTGCGGCATGAGTTGCCAGTGCAGAGAAAGAGGATTTTAGTCATGGATAGTAGGATAAACATCCGCGCTCGGGGCCGCTATGCTCGCCGAGAAAATGGCCTGTAGTGCCAGCTACTCTGGAAAATCCATCGCAGTGTATGGGGCTATAATGTATATTGCCGTGGGAACCTAAATGGCTCTTCGTCGAATACATCCAGCTTCGGCCAGAAGGAGAATTCTCCGATGAAAAAGCCCCGGTTGTGCAATCTCGCCCTGTTGTTGGTCTCCGTCCTATGCGTGCAGGCTAGCCACGCCCAAGACGATAACCCCTTTAATTTGCCCGAAGGTGCCCGCGCCCGCCTAGGTAAAGGCGCAATCAATGGGTGGCGGAACCCAGTGGCCTACTCGTCCGACGGGACGCGGCTGGCGGTGGCCAGCGATCTCGGCATCTGGCTCTACGAGGCCCACACCGGCACCGAACTCGCCCTGCTCACGGATCATATAACTCGAATCTCTTCGGTGGCGTTTGCACCCGATGGAAAAACTATCGCCAGCACCAGTTACGACGAGACGATTCAGTTGTGGGATGTTGACAGCAGAACCCTAAAAAACACGTTGCAAGGGCATACGGACAGAGTCTCTTTGGTGGTGTTTTCATCCGATGGGCAAACCCTCGCCAGCGCCGGTTACGACCGGACCGTGCGGTTGTGGGATGTCGGCAGTGCAACCCTACTGGACATTTTGGAAGGCTATGATCATGGGGGCTATTCATCGGTAGCGTTTGCGCCCGATGGAAAAACCCTCGCCAGCGGCAGTTCTGACCAGACCGTGCGGTTGTGGGATGTCGAAACCGCAACCCTAAAAAATACCCTGCAAGGGCATACGCGTGAAGTCACTTCGGTGGCGTTTGCACCCGATGGTCAAACCATCGCCAGCGCCAGTTTCGACCGGACAATTCGGTTGTGGAATGTCGAAACCGCAACATTAAAGAACACGTTGGAAAGGCATACGAGTAGCGCGGTAGTGTTTGCGCCTGATGGGCAAACTCTCACCAGCGCCGGTCTCGACGGCACCGTGCGGTTTTGGGATGTCGAAACCGCAACTCTAAAAAATACACTGCAAGGGCATACCGGTAGAGTCACTTCAGTAGCGTTTGCGCCCGATGGAAAAACTATCGCCAGCGCCGCTGGAGGGGGCGGTGGAGATATTTGGTTGTGGGATATCGAAAGCGCAATGCTGCAAGGACGCACTCTTTGGGGCCATTCGGTGGTGTTTGCGCCCGATGGGAAAACCATCGCCAGCGCCGCTGGAGAGACGGTTCAGTTATGGGATGTCGATAGCGAAACCTATAAAAATACCCTGCGAGGGCATACGCATGAAGTCACTTCGGTGGCGTTTGCACCCGATGGAAAAATTCTCGCCAGCGCCAGTTATGACCAGACGATTCGGTTGTGGAATGTCGATAGTGAAACCCTAAAAAATACACTGCAAGGGGTCTATTTGTCGGTGGTGTTTGCACCCGATGGGAAGACCCTCGCCAGCGCCGGTCTCGACCGAACAATTCGGTTGTGGGATGCCGATAGCGAAACCCTGAAAAATACACTGCGTGGGCATACGGATAGAGTCACCTCGGTGGTGTTTGCGCCCGATGGGAAAACCATCGCCAGCGCCAGTTACGACCAGACCATTCGGTTGTGGGATGTCGATAGCGAAACCCCAAAAAATATGTTGGAAGGACATACCCATGAAGTCACTTCGGTGGCGTTTGCACCCGATGGAAAAACTCTCGCCAGCGCCAGTTATGACCAGACGGTGCGGTTGTGGGATGTCGATAGTGGAAACCTACAGAATACACTGCAAGGACATATGGGTATAGTCACTTCGGTGGCGTTTGCGCCCGATGGAAAAATTCTCGCCAGTGGGGGTAACGACGGCACCGTCCTACTGTGGGACATGTCGCCGGACAGCACCCCTGATGAGCCAACGGCAGTTCAATCTTCTTCGACCATGCTACCGACACAGACGGCGCTGCTGGACAACTTCCCCAACCCCTTCAACCCAGACACCTATATCCCCTATCAACTCCACGCCCCCACCCAAGTGCGCCTGATGATCTACGATATCCGAGGGGCCTTGATCCGAGAAATCGACTTGGGCTATCGCGCGGCGGGTCAGTATTTGACGAGTGCCAACGCCGCCCGCTGGGATGGCCGCGACCACCGCGGCGCGCACGTCGCCAGCGGCGTGTATTTGTATCGCTTGCAGGCCGGACCAGTCGCCCACGTGCGCAAGATGGTCCTCGTTAAATAAGCTGTACCTACTCGTACAGCCATGCGATCGGCCGGATGACAATTTTGCGATGACGCGGCCACGAGGGTGGATCTGTGGAAGCATCCAGTTATGAGTCAAGCCACCTACCGGATTAGCCCGAAGCCGACAAAATTTCTAAAAATGGTATTTTCCAAGCGGATTCCCATAGTACTCTCGTTGGTACTCGCTATTTCTATTCCAGCAGAATCAACCTCGGAAGAATCCCCGCCTTTAGGGCACAAAATTCACCGCTCCATCCCTCCGCCGGGTGCCAAAACCCACGTAGTGATTTTAGGGGAACGGTTCCGCGCCGGCGGATTCAAACGCTGGCTCTACGGCAGCGATTACCGCGATCTCTGGGCCACTCCTATTGAGGTTACAGTCCTCGACCTCGACCGCGTAGGCGGAGGCTTGACGCCGCTTCGCACCGGCGGAGCCGGACAGTCCATCTCTCTGCACTTTACGGGACAAGATGGCCGCCGCTATACGGTTCGCTCCTTGGATAAAGATCCGATGAAAAGGAAATGGGACGAACTCAAGAATACGGTCGTAGATGACGTCCTGCAGGACATGATCAGTGCGCTGCTGCCCACCGGGGCACTCGTGGTCGATCCGCTGCTGGAAGCCACGGGCATCCTCCATACCAAGCATACACTCGTAGTCATTCCAGATGATCAAAGGCTGGGGGAGTACCGCAAAGATTTTGCCGGCCTTATAGGAATGCTACAAGAACACCCTTCTGAAGGACCAGACGATACGCCCGGCTTTGCCGGTTCCCGCAAGATCAGCGGCACGGATAAGCTGTGGAAGCGCTTGGAAAAAACACCCTGCAACCGCGTCGATGCCCGCGCCTATCTAAAGGCGAGACTGATGGATTTTCTCATCAACGACAGGGATCGCCACTACGGTCAGTGGCGTTGGGCGCGGTTTTCCGCTGGCGATTGTTATACTTGGCTGCCCATACCAGAGGATCGCGACCAAGCCTTTGTCGATTTCGACGGGTTTGGCATGGCTGTGGCGCGCAGAGGGATTCCGATGCAAATCGAGTTCGACGCCGCGTATCCGAGTCTGGTGGGCCTATCGACCACGGGCTGGGAGCTGGATCGCCAATTCCTAGTCGAACTCCATAAGACGGCATGGGATTCGGTCGCAACGGCGTTCCGCAAGGACCTACCAGACTCGGTCATCGAGGATGCCGTGCGGCAACTCCCCCCGTCGTATTACAAGATCGTCGGGAAAGCGCTTACAAAAGCCCTCAAATCGAGAAGGGACGCCTTGCCTGAATTTGCCCGCCGCTACTACGCGTTGATTACCCGCGAGGCCGAAATCCAAGCGACCGATCAGGACGAATACGCCCACTGTGAACACCTGCCGAACGGCGACCTCTTGGTCCGCATCGGTCTCATAGAAGAACCTGATGGAGCGCCCTATTTCCAGCGCACGTTCCACCCCCAAGAAACCCGGGAAGTCCGCATCTACCTCCGAGGAGGAGCCGACCGCGCGGAGGTAGCAGGGGCCAAGGGACGGATTGCCATCCGCATCGACGGTGGAGGCGGAGCCGACGCGTTCACAAACTCATCTCAGGCCGAAGCCACAAAGACCCGGTTTTACGATTATCGCGGAAAAAATCGGTTCGCCAAAGGCAAGGGCGCAAAAATCGACAAGCGCCCCTACAAGCGTCCTCCCGCACGGATTCTCCGCGCGCGGTATGCACTAGACTGGGGCAGGCAGGCGATTACGCTCCCGATCCTTATAGCCAATCCAGATTTGAGCGTGTTCGTAGGCGGTCTCGGTAGCCGGCAATACTTCGGCTATCGCAAAAACCCATTCTCTTCGCGTCATTCCTTCAACGCCGGGCTGGCGATCAATCGTCTCAAGGCATCTGTTTCCTATACCGGAACCTTCCGCCAACTACTGTCCGATCTCGACGCAAAAATCTATCTCAAGTACTCTGGTCTTCAAGTAATCCGGTTCAACGGATTCGGCAATGCAACGAAGATTCCAAGACCATCTTCTTTTTATCAAGTGGAGCAAAACTATTTCGCTTTCGCCCCATCCCTCGAATTTCGCGCAGCAGAGCATACAGGAGACATAGAATCGCTGCGCTCGAAATTGACCATTGGCTTGGGGCCGATTATCAAGTATGCAAATACGCCGCTAAGTTCCAATAAGGACAAATTTATCGGCTCTCTGGACCACCCATTATACGGCACGGATTCCTTCGGCCAAGTGGGAGCACAAGGCGAAATCGCGTACGACACGCGTGACAATCCAGCGTATGCCACTCGGGGATTTTCGGTCAGAGTTGCCGGAACCGTCTATCCGAAAATTTGGGATGTGAAGTCGGCCTTTGGCAGCATAGACGGAGAAGCGCGTACTTACGTAACAGCTCGCATTCCTACCAACCCGACCCTTGCCTTGCGAGCGGGCGGCAAGAAAGTGTGGGGAACCTTTCCCTTCCACGAGAGCGCCTTCTTGGGCGGACCCGGCTTAGCCGGTAGTGGCACGTCCAATGGCAATTTGCGTGGTTTCCGGAAAAACCGGTTCGCAGGAGATACCGCACTGTATGGCAATTCCGAACTGCGCTTGGTGCTAGCCAGAATCAAATTCTTGCTACCGGGAGAGTTGGGCCTGTTCGGTGCGGTTGATGCTGGCCGAGTTGTTTTCGCCGAAGATCCAAACGACGCCGATACATGGCATACCGGCGTGGGAGGTGGATTGTGGCTGTCTTTTCTCCGCCGGATGCAGATCTTGAGCGCGGCAGTCGTAAACGGCGATGATTTTATCGGAGTGTATCTGCGCGCGGGTTTGGTGTTCTAGCTAATTAAGGAGGGATACATAATGCTCAATAACATGATCATACGTCTGCTCGTTTACTATGCCGCATGGCTTTTAGCGCTCAGCGGAATTTTTTACCTCTTCCCCCAAATCCTCTATTACGTCGCCCAAGAGCGCAAACGCATCTTCGCAGCAAAATCCTTGGAGTTCGGGACCGAGACTGCTCCATTTCCACTCGGCAATATCGAAGAAGGAGTGTTGCGGCTCGTCGATCCGGCACACACCATTCCAGTCATGGTCGCTTTGGTGCTGGCCTTCGGGGTTACGCTCCCCGTTACTTGGGTCTATCGCTGGACGCGGCCGCGCAAAAAATACAGTCAATCCTTTGCACATACTTTACTCGTGATACCTACCTCCATAACGCTGGTCGTCTTTTTAGTTAAGGGCAGTCTAGCCCTCGCCTTCAGCTTAGCGGGCATCGTGGCCGCCGTGCGCTTTCGCACCTCACTCGAAGAGCCGATGGATGCCGTGTACATGTTCATGGCCATCGGCATAGGGCTAGCGGCTGGCACCCAGCTTACTACGGTGGCCTACCTCGCATCGTTGGTTTTCGTCGCCATAGCGCTGGGCGTGTGGAAAAGCAACTTTGGTGCGCGGCCGGCCGTAATATCCGGCTGGACCATTGTTTATCCTGACAAATCGGCCCAAGTCTCTGAAGCAGGCGACACGGCCATTCCCACCCCAAAACCCTGTGACGCGCAGATCGAAGTTCATGCAACCAACGTCGAAGAGGTTCAAAAAGCAACGGATATGATCCTGAATTCCAATACCAAGCGCTGGCAGGTCGCAGACGTGATCAATAATGAGGATGGGACGGTCGTCGTGGTGTTTGATATTTGGTTCAAAAAATCCGTCAAGTCGCTCTCCCTTGTCCGGAATATCGAAGAAAGCGGCAAAGGTTATATCAACGACGTAAGCCTGAGAGGCAGCAACTCGTAATTTTTACGCGGCGCGCACGGCAAACAAATCAGCGTCCTGTAACACCACCCGCAGACGCACCGGACGGCCCTTGAGAGCGGACAAGTCGCCTCCTGTTTTCCAAACCACCGGCGCGTCGAGTTGGTCGCCGTAGATCGGGTCCATCTCCTCCAAAGCATACCCAGACAGGGGCTGGCCCGACTCGTCCTGGAGTTCCACCCGCAGCGACCCTGCCGCCGAGGTCGCGTAGTTGAGGCGCAAGGCGTCCCCTTCCAACAGCAAGGGACGGGTGAACAATTCACCGCCTCTATACCCGGCCCGCACCGAGGCAAAACCGTGCGGCCGCACCACCACGCGGCGCAAGCGATTAGTTGACCAGCCGTAGTTTTCCGAAAGGTACATGGACCATTCGTCGTCGGCCGTTTGCACCAAGCCGGGAGCAGGAGTGCAACTCCGGTGGGACCAGTTGCGCTGATCCGTGCCGGGGCGCACCCACGCTTCCATAAAGGGGCGATCCCAGTGGACGCCGTCGCGGCTGCTCATAAACACCGCGTCGGACAAGCCCGATCCTGGGTAATCCATCGCGGCGATGTCGAGCTGGCGCTCGGGCAAAAAGCGCATGGGGAACGACAGCAGGATGTGCTCGGCACCGGGGCAAGGCGTGGTGGCGTTCGTGTAGAAGTGCTCCAGCGGCACGTCGTCGGCATACTCATGGGGTTGAGGCTGCGTCCACTGGATGAAGTCCTCAGAAGTGCAGCTCTGGATGGCCCGCACCCGGCCGCCGGTGCTGTCGAAGTAGCGGCTGAAGAGCCGATAGCGCCCAATGTGGTCATCCCACAGGGCGACGTTGACCGAGTCAAAGGCCCCAGTGACGTCCAAGGGGCCTTCTTTGACCGGAGTCCAGTGGAGGCCGTCGGGCGAGGCAAAGCCGTGCAAGTTGGACTGGCCGGTGCCGCCCACAGCTTTGAAGCGCTGCGCCGGGTCGGCCGCGGGATTGGCGTCGAGGAAGACGCAGAAATTGTGGCTCTCGTGGCCCTGGATGAGGACGTTGTTTTTGTGCGTGCCGTTGAATTCGACCAAGCCCAGTTCGGGCTGCGTAAAGTGGATGCCGTCGGTGCTGACGGCCAAGTTGGTCGTCTGGCTGGCCGCGCCATCGGCGTAGTCCGCGCCAATCGGATAGAAGCCCCGGTAGTATAGCAGAATGCGGCCTCCGTCCTGGGTCAGATTGTAGCAGCCCGTGCAGGCGTTGTCCCAAGGCTGGGAGACTTGATAGACCACTTCGCGGCGGACGGGCGAATGCAAGTGCAGAGCGGCCTCATCGAGGTGTTCAATGAGAAAGTGATCGACGAATAATTCGCGGCGGGATCCCAAGGCGATGGGCGCGGTCATGGCGAGGCTCCGGTTAAGGGATGGTTGAGCAATAGCGTAGTTTTGCAAGGAAGATACTGCGCCTTGTATCGGCGTCAAAATGCGAGTGGGACGCGATCTAGCTCAGACCGTCGAATATCTCCCTTGTGCTGTTCTCTGTAACCACATATAGTTACATACATGGTCAGCCAGCAAAAGCTGCTCGACAAAGCAATCCGCAACTCCAACGGGTTGCGCTTCAACGAATTTGAAACCTTGCTCAAACAATGTGGCTGGATCTTTGACCGACAACGGGGCTCGCACCGCATCTGGTACTCGCCCCAAGGAGTGCGCTTGTCAATACAGCCCAAGGGCAACCGGGCCAAAGGCTATCAAGTCGAGCAATTTTTACAATACTATGAGGAGGAACAAGGCAATGGCGGATAACTTCGACGGCTTCTCGGTCAATCTTTTTCAGGATGAAGACGGCGATTGGCTGGCGCACTTAGTAGAAATGCCCGGCATTTCGGCCTTTGCCGATACACCAACCGAAGCGTTGGCAGAGCTGACCATAGCTTGGGAAGCGACCAAGGAAAGCTACCGGACGCACAACGAGCCAGTACCGGTTGCCCCTGCCCGGAAAGAATACAGCGGTCAATTTAACGTGCGGATTGATAAACGCCTGCATCGGCGGCTGGCGATGGAGGCCGGGCGGGCCGGTATTAGCATGAACGCCTTGGTGGCTCAAAAACTAGCTCAAGATTCACCGCGTCTCTAGGCGTGCCAACGGCTCCATCTACCAATAGGCTCAAGCTCTTATTATCGCGAAGCAAGGCGGCGACCTCTGACAGTCCCAGCGCGCGTTATTCCAGCACCTCGGCCTTGACGATGACTGCGTAAGTGCGCTCGTCGATATTGGATCCCCCGACGATTATAGAGTTGCCGTTTTTGATGTTGAGCGTGGTCTTCAACACTCTGCGAGGCGGGTAGGGTAATTCGCGTGCGACGGAAAAGTTATGCACGCGAATTACCCCCTGTCCCTCGTCGATGAAAGTAGGCTCTACGTAAAAGCTGAAAACTTCCACCTTGTGATCGGGATGTATATTCTTGTCTAGCGGCACACCCTCCAGATATGACTCGACCTGCTGGCCGGATTTGGCGACCAAATAGCTGCTGCTCAAGATGTAATAGCGCGGAAATCTGAAGAGCTCTCTAAGCTGACCGCGTATTCCGTCTTCATCGGGGAGATTCACTGCGTCAATCTCATTGTCTGTTGCCAGGATCAATTGAACGTGCAGGGCGATATCCTTGAGCGGCACATCAATCCGCGCCAAAATATCCCGCGCTCGCGCCAACTCCTCCGCGCTCCCGAAGCGGATATAGTGCTTGTCGCCAATCGACTCACCCGTGTTGACTCTGAGACCCATCACCTTCATCATCCCAATGAATTCTTGGAGCGTAATGCTTTGAAACTCAAAGAGTCCAACTCCGGCGGGAAGGATTTCCTCAATGCGGTCCCCGTCCTGCGCTCGAGTTGAGGCAGTTAGGATACTGCTGCTTACTGCGGTAATTAGAGCACATATAAAAATTCTGGCGTCCATCGCATCATCTCCTTTTACAAGACGGTATGGGGCAGAATCCAGACGACGTCGGTGTTGGAATCCGCCAAGTGCAGAAAAACCTGGGTGCCCGACGGGTACGCAATGGATTCGACCGTGGGGTACTTGCGCTCCAGTTCGGCGTCGCTGAGGTCTTTTTTGCGGTCCAGGCGCTTGAGTAGCAACCGGATTTGGCTGCGGCTCAGTTCCTCGAATTGACTGGCGTAGTCGGCGGCCGGATTTTCCTCGCCGAGCGCAGCGTTCGCTGGCAAGGCTTGCACGACAGGCGCATCGGCTAGCGGTGCGGTCGCCTTTTCCCCACTCTCCCGCAACAGTCCCACTCCCGCGACTATTGTCGCTATCGCCGCCGCCACCCCTATCTTGACAGGCCAAGCAAAGCGTCCCCTGCTCTCCGTCGCATCCGTTGCTAGTTGAGCAATTGTCCGACCCGCTAGATCTGCCGACGGTCGGGGCGCGTTCTGCGCCGCTAACTCGCGCACTTGGTCGCGTGCCGCCGACAACGCCTCATACTCGGCTAGGCACCCCGGACACTGGCTCAGGTGCCGCTCCGTCCAGCCCGTCAGCCCCTTTCCCCAGTCACCCCCCGCGTATAGGGGCAGCAACCTCTTCACTACGAGACAAATCATCGCTCGCTCTCCAATCGTTGGCGCAGCCGTTTCCGCGCTTGGTGCAGATGCACCCGTGCCGTGATCCCGCTGCAATCAAGTATCTCGGCCACTTCCTCGAACGGAAACCCCTGTAGGTCGCGCAGGACAAACGCACTGCGCTGTTTGGGCGTCAACTCGCTCAATACCTTCTCCAGACTCAATTGCCAATCCGTGGCTTCCTCTTCTGACGCAACAGGTACATCGTCCGGCAACTCGGCGCGATGCGTACGCTGCTGCCGCCGCAGCAGATCAATCGCGGTATGGGTCACTATCCGATAGAGCCACGTCGAGAATTTGTGCCGCGCCTGATAGCGCCCCAGATGCCGATGTATCTTGACAAAACTCTCCTGACACACGTCCTCGGCATCGTCCCAATCCCCGACGATCTGAAAGGCCACCCGCAGGGCCATCTCCTGGTGCTGCCGCAACAGCGCGGCAAAGGCATTGGCGTCTCCCTCCTTAGCGCGTGCTATCAACCTGCTTTCGTCGAGGCTCATAGACCGCTTTCGAATCGGCATCTCAATCCGCAACACCTCAGCCAAAACGCAATGCCCTAGTCAAATACGCATACATTGTGAAATTCGCTTCCAACCCCCATCGAGGATTAAACGATCCCAGATCACTTTTTGTTTAGAAGGGGACTTGTTTTTTCGTCACCTCAATTTCCTAATCTTATTCTCCATGCCCCAACTCGCACATGTCTCGGCGCAATCCCCGGCTTGGCTGCCCAGGCCAAAGGCTATCTACCGAGTAGCCAAAAGTTGGAGATAAACCGGATGATCGCTATTCTTTAGTTAGAGTTAGGAAAAAAAGAGAGCCGACCATGACTGAAAACGCAGTAGAAGACGAGCACGGAAGCGAAGCGTACGACCCCGATCTCTACGTCCCGACCGGAGAAGCCGAACCAGTCAACGGTTTGGAGCATGTCGGCGACGCTGAGATCGAGCGCTTCAAAGCGCAGGGCTTCCTCGCCGTGGAGGGTGCCTTTTCGGACGCGCAGATGGCCGATGCCATCAAAGCGGTGGAAGATCTGATCGACGGCAAGAATCAGGGATTCAGGGGCGTGCAGTTCGAACGCGGCGTCAGGGATCAACTGGCGGGCGCTTCGGATGACAAGCGACAGACATTGGTGCGCAAGCTGCAGCAGTGGGTCGGCTTCGATGCCCGCCTCGATTCACTGGCCCGGGATGCGCGCCTGCTAGACGTGCTCGGGTGCATGATGGGCGAACCAGCCAAGCTCTACCGCCACCAGGCCATGCAGAAACCAGCCCGCATCGGACGCGAGAAACCCTGGCACCAGGACCACGCGTACTTCGATCTGCCCATGGACACAGAGATCATCAGCGTGTGGATCGCCTTGCAAGAGGCGCATCGCGACAACGGCTGCATGCACGTGATTCCGGGCAGCCACCTCGAAGGGCCCGTGATCCACTTCAGCAGACGGGACTGGCAGATCTGCGATACTGACGTGGCCAGGGAGCGCATCGTCGCCGTGCCGCTCAGGCCCGGGGGCATTCTGTTCTGGCACGGTCGGCTGCACCACGGATCGCCTGCCAACCGATCGGATCAAGGCCGGCGATCCCTGCAACTCCACTTCATCCCCTCCAGCGTCAGCGAGGACGAGACCTCAAGAGAGGAACGCCTCGCCGTGTACGGCAGCGAAGGCAAGGACGCGACCTGCTGAAGATTATTCATCGACTTCAACGTTCTTTCTGTCTTCTCCAGTGCTTTTGTCGCACCAGCGGCATCCAGCCAAACCGCTGGTAAAACCTTCCCGCGCCCGCTTTTTCATCATCTCGATCAACAGACAGCACGATCCGAATTTATTCCCTCGGATAGATTGTCAGCTTCCAAAAGACGCGCAGCTCGCTAACCTTTGCCTTCCTCAAAATCCCGGTACGCGCGGCTGGCCGTAGGCACAGTCTGTCCCTGGTATTTGCTGCCCAGCCCCGGCGAACCATAGGGGCTGTCCGCCGGCGTCGCTAGCTGGTGGAACGAGAGCTGCCCGATCTTCATACCCTGATACAGCGTAATAGGCAGATTTGCCACATTGCTAAGCTCCAGCGTCAGATGGCCCTTCCAGCCGGGATCCACATACCCCGCAGTCGAGTGAATCAGCAGCCCAATGCGCCCCAGCGAACTCTTGCCCTCCAGCCGCGCCACCAGATCGTCTGGCAGCCCTATCGTCTCAAGGGTGCTGCCCAGCACGAACTCGCCCGGATGCAACATAAACGGCTGCTCGCCAATCTCCTCCATTTCCGTCAAGTCGCTCAAGTCCTCGTGCACGTCGATGAATGGGCGGCGCGAGTTGCGGAATACGAGAATGTGCTTGTCGAGATGAACATCAACGCTGGCCGGCTGAATGCACCCCTCCCCCAACGGCTCGACGACGATTTTGCCTTCTGCCAGTAGCGTCTTGATTACGCGGTCACTGAGAACCATTTTTCCTCCAGACTCTTTTCGTCCATAATCGATTTTAGCAACACAAAAGATTTATGCCATCTTAAATAAGCGGTCACTCCATTCTCCGCAAAATTCGCTACAACTCCCAAAAGAAAGAAAACAAATGACCAATGATTGGCTCACGGGAATTTATCTGACTACGGGTGAGGTCCTCAAATACCCCGATTACGTCGAGCGGCTGCGCGATGAGATCGGTCTGAATACGGTGGTTCTCTCCTTTACAGGCCAGCTATCAGAAGAGGTGCTCGCCCTCAGTCCCTATGGGGGACGTACCCCGACAGAAGCGGAACTGAGCAAACTCGTTATACGACATTTCGATGGTCGGCCCGTAGATCCGAGGGAATACCAGCAGGCCCAAGCCCTGTGCGGTCCCGGCGTTGCGGCCCAAGGCGACGACGAAGCGTTCAGAAGGGCTGTGGGGCAACTAAAGGAGGCCGGCCTGAACGTGTGGACGTACGGAGGAGCTTGGACGATCCGCCGCCTCATGTTCTGTCCATCGCGGCAGGATGTGCAAGACTGGATCGAGGCCGTGTGCGTGTATTGGGTGACCCAGTACGATCTCGACGCACTCGACATCACTCACTTCCGCTATCCAATGGGCAGTTTTCCCCTAGGGCTTTTTGGCTGCACCTGTTCTTCTTGCACCGCCGCCGCCCAAGAGCTCGGTTACGACATGGGAGCGATGGTCGAGGACTTGCAGCGCGCCCGGGAGGGCCTGCGCCAGCTCGACGGTACCCGCCTCGGCGAGGTAGTCCGTCTTGGGCTTGGCTTCTTCGATGTGGTCCACGCTCTCGGCTTGGGATCGGGAGTACTCGACTGGGTCCGCTTCCGCTGTGACCTCGTCGTCCGCAATCTGGCGCGCTTTCGGAAGGCAGTGCACGCGGCGGCCCCCGACAAGGCCTTTGGCACCGACACCTACCCCGCCTCCATGGCACTGACGGCGGGCCACGATTACCGGCGCTGGGGTGAGATGGCCGATTTTGCCAGCCCGCTGGTGTCCCACATTTCCGCCTTTGTCTGCAACACGTTCATCGAGTGGGCCCGCTTTCTGCAGGAGGAAATTCCCAACCTGCGGGAAGAGGATGCCCTGCAGCTTGTCTATCGCTTTACGGGGTACGACGGCATGGGATTGCCAGAAACCATCGCCGCATACGGCGCTGACGAGCCAGCGACGCTGGCCTATCGGATCCCCACGGCCGATTTGGTGTTGCGGGATCTGGTGAAGGCAAAACTGTACCTACCGGCGGACATGCCTTCCTATCCGATTATCCACGGAGAGGGTTGGCCACCAGAGGCAATCGACCGCATCGTCAGCGAAGCGCGGCGGCTGGGGCACAATGGTATCGTGTGGCAGGGCACTGCCGAACTGATGGAGTACGACTTCAAGCGCTGAGAAGGTGCGGCAAATCATTGGCCCGCATTTGTGCAAGGCCCAAATCGTCGAAAAGTGCACAATGCGGCCTTGACAGGGTTAGAAGCTATCGCTTTCATACGATCTAACAGGCTGCCACAAAAACCCGCCGGCACCATGCGCGCCATGCCATGCGTCGGCGGGTTTGGCTTTTGTAAAACCAACATCAGGAGGACGATCATGCTCATAGCCACCAGCAACGAAGTCTTCACTTTGGAGAATGGCACGCCTACGCAACGCTTGGCCATCGACGGCATCCGCTGCCTAGACGAAGGCGTCCGATGTTCCGCCATTGGCCTAGCCGACGGCCAAGTAGTCGTCTTGGCCAATGGCCAAGCTCAACCGCAGGCCACCGGCATCGGCGATCCGGTGGAGTGCATCGCTCTGCTGTCCGAAGAGCCGCTGCAAGTGCTACTGGGCACCGAGCCGCCCCACGTGTACTGCCTCGACGGCGACGAGCCAGCGCGCCGGATGGAATCCTTTGACGCTTTGGAATGCCGCCAGAGCTGGTACACGCCTTGGGGCGGGCCACCGGCCGTGCGCAGCTTGGCGCACAGTGGCGACTGGGTTTTCGCCGATATCCACGTCGGCAGCATCATGCGCTCGCCCGACCGAGGCGCTACTTGGGAGCCGGTGACCCCGGACTTGGATGCCGATGTGCATCAGGTAGCTACCGCCCCTACGGAGGGACGCGTGTACGCCAACACCGCAGACGCGGTCTTTGTCAGCGACGACTACGGCGGTTCTTGGGAGCATCGGAAGGATGGGTTGGCAAGCCGCTATGGCCGCGCCGTGGCCGTCCACCCGCGCGATCCCGACTGCCTACTGGCCAGCGTCAGCAAAGGACCGGGGCATGGCAGAGATGTGCAGGGCAAGCTCTACTTTTCGCACGACGCGGGCCGCACTTGGACCCAAGCGCTTGCTGGCTTCCCCGAAGCCAAGGGCAATATCGACACCTTCCACATCGCCTTTGACGCCGAGGGGATTGCTTGGGCCGCTGTCGAGGATCAGCTCTATCGCAGTGAGGACAGAGGCGAGAATTGGTCTGCGTTTTGGCACGCGCCCGCTGATATTGTTGCCGTGGCCTGCGCCCGCTCGAACGGAATCTGAGCGTTGCAACTTCTTCTGACGCTGCTAATTCTAGCCAGTTGTTCCACCACCGGGAACATGCGGTCGCACTGGCCTACATACCCCGTAAATCCATTCGTCATCCAATTGGACATTCCCGGCCCTAAGGATTCTGCCGGCGGCCTCATTGTCGCCGATCTGAATGGCGATGGACGTATGGATTACTTGGTCACCGTTCCCAATCATCTCACGGCTCATGCCCACGATGGTCGCAAACTCTGGACACTCGAAACCGACCTCTGGATAGGCGGCTCCTCAGAGCGCATCGGCCTACCCGGCCATCACGGGCCAGGTGTCCAAGCCGCAGACATCGATGGCGATAAACAGGTCGAAGTCCTGTTCCTTACCCAAGATGGCACGCTCCACGTGGTCGATGGCACTACAGGGCACGAGCAGTGGACCGCAAAGCCGCCCATTCCCAAAGGCACCCAACGCTGGGAGCATTTGGTCGTCGCCAATTTCCGTGGCGCAGGTGATCGAGATCTACTTCTCCAAACCACCAATGCCGAGGGCTACCGCATGGGTCGCTTTCTAGCAGCCTATGCGATAGACGATCTCCGTCGCGGCCATTTTACGCCCCTGTGGGAACGCGACGATTTCGTCTCCTGCGCTCACAACGGCGCGCGGCTGGCGGATCTGGATAGAGACGGACAAGACGAAGTGATCGGCGCTACGGTCGTCTCTGCTGATGGCGAAATTCTACTACAAATTCCCCTGCGCGGTCACATCGACTCGATCTTCATCTACGACGTGCTTCCCGATGTACCGGGCTTGGAAATCGTCGCCTTAGAAGAAGGCGGCGGTAATCGCATTTTTCTCTACAACCACGAACAACTCTTCTGGGAAACGCACTTCCGCCATCAAGAACCCCAGAATGCGGCGGTCGGCGAGTTCGACCTAGAGCGGCCGGGCCTAGAGATATGGTGTCGGAGCCGCTATAACGAGCATCAGAAGCCTTTCATTTTTGACGCACAGGGCGAGAAGATCGCGGATTACCAGATGGACGATGTAGCGCCCGAGGGCTGGACCGTACGAGGCGTCGAGGTCATCCACAAGATCGATTGGACGGGCGACCGCAAACAGCTTGCCGCAGCCAAAGAGCGCCACACCTCCGGCGATATTGGCATCTTCGATCCGCTTAGCGGGCGCTTTCTCCACCACTTCAAGGAAAAAGCCGACCGGCTCTACGTCGCCGATGTGGCTGGCGATTGGCGCGAAGAGCTAATCGTCTTGCACGGCAACCAACTCCACATCTACTTCAACGAGTCCGAGAATCCAAGTTCTGACCATCCGCGCCTATGGTCGCAAGACCACTACCGACGCAGTAAGATGACTTGGAACTACTACAGTCCATAAGGTCAGGTAACGATGTTGATCCTACCGGGAAAAATCAGTGATTTTCTCAAGATCGCGGTCGCTGCCGCCGGGCGCGGCGACCTCCAAACGGTCCAAGCCGTATTGGCGCAGAAGCCAGCGTGGATCACCTGCATCGGCTCACACGGCCGCACCATGCTGTGGGAAGCTGCGTACCGGGGACGGCTCGCCATGGTCGATTACCTGCTCGATCAAGGCGCTGACATCCACGCCTGCGGCTGTCACTTCACGCCTCTGCTCGTCGAAATCTCTCCCTACTGCGCCGCGCGCTACAAGCGCCACCACGCAGTCGCCGACCACCTGCTAACACGCGGTGCAGCGACCGACATTTACACCGCGGCCTTTCTCGGCGAAAGCGATGCGGTCGCCGACTACCTCGACCGCGAACCCGAGCTGGCAACGGCCGAGAAAGCACAGCACGATTCCAGCCAGCGCATGACAGTCTTGCACTACGCCGTCAGCGCCGGGCACCTCGCCATCGTCGCGATGCTGTTGGCGCGAGGTGCCGACCCTCGACCGTACAGTGGTGGGCTGATTCGCTTCACCGTATGGCGGGATCGCGCCGACATCCTCAAGACCCTGCTCGACGCCGGGGCCGATCCGACCCACGCCGAGGCCCCTCGTTCCGGCATCGTCAACACCGAAATCATCGAATTGTTGACCGCTCGCGGTGTCGCCGTGGATGTGGACCACGCCGAGGGCGGCTGGCCGCCCCTTGTCTTCCAGTCGCGCGGAGATCGCGGCGGCAGTGTCCAGCGCGTGCGCGACCTACTCGACGCCGGAGCCGACGTCAACGTCAGGAACTACAAGGGCCAGACCGCATTGCACTGCGCCGCCAAAGCGGGATTCGACCAAATCGTCGCCTTGCTGCTCGACCGTGGGGCCGAGGTGAACGCCAAAGACGACAAGGGCGCAACGCCGCTAGCGACTGCATTGCGTTCCAAGGTCAAAGACAAGGATCGGCTCGCGGCTGTCGTCGGCCTGCTCACCGACGCGGGTGGCGTTTGAGCGCTAGCTGAGAGGACATGGATGGCCTGCACGATTGCTGACGCTCATTCCTTGCCTTCGATGATAGTTATTAATATTTCAGCACTAAGTATTAATAACGATACGACTTATTATGGTGTGCTTAACAAAACCGGACATGAGTATTTGCGGCTTCATAATCAAGTTATCTTATTAGCGCATTCCAGTATTAACGATAATAAGACCTGTCCTTATTTTCATATCTGAAAACAAGGGAACATGGTGAATCCTAATATCAGTGGGACACGTCGGCCCCACGGTCGCACGGTCCAATGTCCGAGCGGCTATCGCGCCTACGTCCCGGCACCCCTACCGCCACCGATTGCTTGGGACGAAGAACTCGTCGCCGCTCTCTCCCGCGCCGACCAAGCAATAGGCCAACTCGCAGGCGAAGGTCGGCGGCTGCCAAATCCGCACCTTTTCATCAGACCATTCCTGCGCCGGGAAGCCGTGCTCTCCAGCCGCATTGAAGGCACGCAGACAACCCTAGGCGAATTGCTTGCCGCACAGGCCGGAGCAAGGGTCGAGCAAAGTCCCGCTGATTTGCGCGAGGTCGCCAACTATGTCGTCGCGCTAGAGTTCGGTATCCAGCGCCTGAACACGCTACCGCTATCGCTGCGCCTCGTGCGTGAACTGCACGAAAAGCTGATGCGGGGCGTGCGGGGCGACACGGCGACACCCGGCGAGTTTCGCCGCAGCCAGAACTGGATCGGCCCGCCCGGATGCGTCCTGAACAACGCTACCTACATTCCCCCACCGCCAGAAGAACTAATGGCGTGTCTAGGCGAATGGGAAGACTTCCTCCACGACGACACCCTACCCCCTCTGGTACACGCCGCGCTCGCCCATTCTCAGTTCGAGGCCATTCATCCGTTTTTGGATGGGAATGGACGCGTTGGTCGCCTGCTCATTACGCTTCTATTCGTCGCCCGAGGCGTCCTGCCAGCACCGCTTCTATACTTGAGCGCTTATTTAGAAGCCACGCGCGAGGAGTACTACGCACACCTGCTGGCGATAACTCAAAACGGACAGTGGGAGGAGTGGCTGACATACTTCCTGCGCGGTGTGGCACTCCAAGCCGAGGACGCTATTGGCCGCATCCAACGCATCGACGAATTGTTTCAGCATTGGTCGGAGCAACTCGCTGGAACTCAATCGAGACAATCAGAGAAGGTATTGGAGCTGTTTGTCGAAAACCCCTTTTGGACCGCGCGCGAAATTGCGCAAAGGCTAGCGGTCGCCTATACCACGGCCCGACGCGCCCTCGACCGGCTGGAATCAGCAGGCATCGTCGCACTGGTTGGAGAGGCGAGACGCAACCGAGTGTATTGCGCCCGAGCTATGCTCGAAGTGCTGGAAACACCGCACAGTGCCGAACAAGTCGCCTAGGAGAGCCAATGAACCATAGTGAGATCGTCAGTTTCTTGTGGGACGTTGCGAACTTGATTCGCGACAGCTTTAAGCGCGGCAAGTACCAAGATGTCATTCTGCCGCTAACCGTACTGCGCCGTCTCGACTGCGTACTAGCTCCGACCAAGGATGAGGTGCTGCAACGGCAGGTAGATCTACGCCAGCGTGGATTAGAGGACCTAGACTCGCAGCTTTGCAGGGTTTCGGGCTTTGCTTTTTACAACACTTCGCGCTATGACTTTGACAAGCTACTCGCCGATGCGCCAAACCTCGCCGCCAATCTCAGGAACTACATCGCCGGCTTCAGCAGCAACATGCGCGAGGTGCTGGAGAGGTTCGACTTCGACAACACGATCAGCAAGCTCGACGAGGCGGGGCTACTGTTCCAGGTCGTAGAGCGGTTCGGGACCGTTGATTTGCACCCAGACTTGATCGACAACCCGACCATGGGGACGATCTTCGAAGAGTTGATCCGCCGCTTCAACGAAGCCCTAGACGAAAACCCCGGCGAGCACTTCACACCCCGCGACGTCGTCCATCTGATGGTCGATCTCATGCTCGCCGGTGACGAAGAGCGCATCGCGGCTCCCGGCGTTGTGCGCAGTGTGTACGACCCTTGCTGCGGCTCTGGCGGTATGCTGATGATCGCCAAGGAGCACATTGCAGGTGGAACGCACGAGAACGGCGATCCGCCCCGGCCCGCGATCAACCCACAGGCGGAGATTCACCTTTTCGGCCAAGAAGTGAACCCAGAGACTTGGGCGGTCTCAAAATCCGACATCTTCATAAAAGACCCATCGGGCCGCGACGCGGACAACATCGCCTTCGGCAGCACGCTATCCAACGACCGCCATACCGGCCAAACCTTCGACTACCTAATCGCCAATCCGCCCTACGGCAAGGACTGGAAGCGCGACAAGGCCACGGTCGAAGCAGAACACGAACGGGGCACGGCTGGCCGCTTCGGCCCTGGGTTGCCGCGCATCAGCGACGGCCAGACCCTGTTTCTGCTGCACATGCTCGCCCATGCGAAAGTACTCGACCAAGGTGGTGCCCGCATTGCGATTATTATGAACGGTTCGCCACTTTTTACCGGCGATGCAGGCAGCGGCGAGAGCGAGATTCGCCGCTACATCTTGGAAAACGACCTGCTAGAGGCACTGATCGCGCTGCCCGAACAGCTTTTCTACAACACCGGCATCGCCACCTACGTGTGGCTGCTGACCAACCGCAAGGCACCGGCGCGCAAAGGCAAGGTGCAGCTCATCGACGCCTCTGCATTCTGGGTCCCGATGCCCCGGAGCCTCGGCGACAAGCGCCGCGCGATACCGCCGGAAAAGGCAGCCGATGTGCTGGAACTGCTCGCCAATTATCAAGACAGCGAGACGCTCGAGATCGAGGACGAAGAGCGCATCGTCAGCCGCGTCTTCTCGACGGCGCAGTTTGGGTATCGCAAGATCACCGTTGAACGGCCGCTGCGGCTCAATTTCCAGGCGAGCGCGGAACGGATCGAGCGCCTCAGCGAACAGACAGGCTTTCAGAATCTGGCCAAATCGAAGAAGCGGGGAGAGGCCGGTGCCAAGGAAGAGGCCGAGGGTCGAGCTCTGCAGCAAGCTATTCGGACCATGCTCAAGATGATGCCCGACACCCTTTACAAGGACCGAGAAGCGTTCCTCAAGGAACTTTCGAAAGCGACCCGGAAAGCCGAACTCAAACTGCCAGCACCGGCGAAGAAGGCAATCCTCGTGGCTCTATCCGAGCGAGATGAGACGGCCGAGATCTGTCGCAACAAGGACGGTGCGCCTGAACCCGACCCGGAACTACGCGACACCGAGCGCGTGCCGCTTGCCGAAGGAGAAGATCCCGAGGATGACGACGGAGTACCGGCCAGCGTCCGCGCCTTCTTTGAGCGCGAGGTCAAACCACATGTTCCCGATGCTTGGATCGACACGTCGAAGCGCGATCACAGGGACGGGAAGGTTGGCTTGGTCGGCTACGAGATCAACTTCAACCGCTATTTCTATCGGTATAAGCCGCCGCGCCCGCTCGGGGAGATCGAAGCTGATATCCAAGCTATCGAGACGGACATTCTGGAGATGCTGAAAGACATGTCGGCAGAAAATGTCGGCATTAACTAAAGTATTGCCGACATTTTTTAACCAAGCCATATGCACAAAATGTCGGCACTTGCGATTAAGTGCCGACATTTTGTATCATTTATGAATGACTAACGCACTGGATACAGCTCAACTGCAAGCAGCGGGCCTCGGCACCTTTTTCCGGCCGCGAGACCTCGCGCCGCTCGGGATTTCCCGCCGCAGGCTTCAGGGTTTGGTCGCCGGGGGACTCGTCGAGAACTTCGGAAACGGCCTCTATCGGCTCTCCGAGGTCGAACCCACGGAACTCGAAACGATTGCGATGGTAGCCGCGGCCATCCCAAACGCCGTCATGTGCCTGCTGACGGCACTCCGCTTCCATGAAATCGGCACTCAGTCGCCGCACGAGGTTTGGCTCGCCCTCGACCGCAAGGCCCGCAAGCCTGCCCACCCCCCTTCTCGCGTACGCATCGTCCGTTTCTCCGGCGCGATGCTGACCTATGGCGTGGTCTGCCATTCGGCACTGGGCGTGCCGTTTCGCATCACATCGCCAGCCCGAACCGTGGTAGATTGTTTTCGCTATCGCAATAAGTTCGGGATCGACATCGCGCTTGAGGCGCTGCACGACGGCTTGCAATCGCAGATTACGACGGTGGATGCGATCATGCGCGCCGCCGAAGCCTGCCGTATGCGGACGGTTATGCGGGCCTACTTGGAGGCACTGCCGCTATGACGCACGGGAGGCGTCGAAACGTAGGCGCATCGGTTCGCGCAAGGTTGATGAATCGGAGTCGTGAGACCAGCGAGGACTTCCAGTTTTTGTTGGAGCGATACGCAAGAGAGCGATTCCTCTACCGCCTTGGAGAATCGCAGCATCGAGAGCGTTATGTATTGAAGGGCGCGACACTACTCGTTCTTTGGGGCGAAGCAGTTTACCGCCCGACGCACGATCTTGACTTTGCCGACTACGGAAGTCCCTTAGCGGACGACGTACGCTCCGCCATCGGCGACATTTGCGAGACTAGAGTCGATGACGATGGAGTCTTCTTTGATAGTGGAGACATTAAGGTCAAACCCATTCGCGCACACGAAGAGGACGTCGGCTTTCGTGTGCTCTTCTGGGCCAAGATTTCCAGTGCGCGAATACGGATGCAGATTGATATCGGCTTTGGGAATGCCATCCAGCCGCCGATCGATGCCCATTACCCAACACTACTCGACGCTGCTCGTCCGCGAATCCGCGTTTACCCACGCGAAGCCGTCGTGGCCGAGAAGCTCCACGCGATGGTTGTGCTCGGCGAGCGGAACAGTCGCTACAAGGATTTTTACGATCTTCACTCGCTTTCACAGCGCTGTGTATTCGAGGGCGATCCCCTCGTACGCGCCATAGGCGCAACTTTCGAAAAACGCCGGGCCACAATCTTCCAGAATCTGCCAGTCGCTCTGACGCCCCAGTTTTATGACGATGCCAACCGCGCCGAGCAGTGGCGTATCTATCTGGAACGGAACGAGCTTCCGGGGACATCATCGGATTTCGCTACCGTGGGAGCTCGTCTCCTGTCGTTTCTCAGCGAGCCATGGGATGCGATGGTGCGCAACTCGGAATTTACTGGAAACTGGCCCGCCGGTGGACCATGGCAGAGTTGAAACCCTATCCGGCCTACAAGGACTCCGGCGTCGAGTGGCTGGGGGAGATTCCGGCGCATTGGGAGGTGAAGAGGCTTTTCCTGATTACTGAGTGCCTAGACGGTCGTCGCGTCCCTCTGAATGCACAAGAACGAGGTACTAAACAGGGAAACTACCCGTATTGGGGCGCTAATTCCATTGTAGACTATGTGGATGATTGGTTATTCGATGAAGAGCTTGTCCTAATCGGAGAGGATGGCGCACCTTTTTTCGACAGTAATAGACCAGTTGCATTTCATGTTACCGGCAGAATATGGGTTAACAACCATATGCATGTCTTACGCCCGAACCGACAGATCGTCGCAAACTTTCTCTTTAATGTTCTAAATTGTGTTGACTATCGTGCATTTATTGACGGTGCCACTAGGGACAAACTTACTCAAGGCGATATGAAGGCGATATTGATTCAATGTCCCACCCTCCCCGAACAACGCGCCATCGCCGCCTTCCTCGACCGCGAAACGGCCAAAATCGACGCCCTCGTCGCCAAGAAGGAGCGGCTGGTCGAGCTGCTCCAAGAAAAGCGCACCGCCCTCATCAGCCACGCCGTCACCAAGGGCCTCGACCCCGATGTGCCCCTGAAGGACTCCGGCGTCGAGTGGCTGGGAGAGATTCCGGCGCATTGGGAAGTGAAGCGGCTGAAGCATACAGTGAACAAGATCGGAAGTGGAAAGACTCCGAGTGGTGGGGCGGAACGTTATGTTACCGACGGCCTGATTCCCTTACATTTTTACTTTTTGCTAGGTTTTTTGGTTTTCCTAACGGTTCTGATTCCTGTGGGTGCCAACTGTGCATTGAAGGGGGGCAAGCGTTGGCGTTGGTGGGCGATCCACCGTTTGAGCCATCTCAGGC
>JAJEGS010000019.1 GCA_022819745.1 Candidatus Latescibacterota bacterium
GGGATGAACCGGTCTCTGACGAAGTTCTGGAAACAGTTGTTGCATGTTCCCCGCAGGCGCGGTGATGAACCTTAGAGCGGTCGAAGGAAAACAGTTCAGGGTGTATGTTCCCCGCAGGCGCGGGGATGAACCGTATATCGAAGCACAGAAAGGACAGTAGCGACAATGTTCCCCGCAGGCGCGGGGATGAACCGATCAAACTGCTCTGGCGTCAGCCTGTTCAAGAATGTTCCCCGCAGGCGCGGGGATGAACCGGGGAGAAGGGAGCTGCCTCGACGGCGTTCAAGATGTTCCCCGCAGGCGCGGGGATGAACCGTCGGGAGCCGGACGCAAGAAAATCTTCCAGCGATGTTCCCCGCAGGCGCGGGGATGAACCGACGCCGCCGACGACGAGGGCCGGGAGGGCCATATGTTCCCCGCAGGCGCGGGGATGAACCGGCATGGAGTTCGACAACACGCGCGGCGAAGAGATGTTCCCCGCAGGCGCGGGGATGAACCGAAAATGCCCTCTTGGAGTCGGCCTTGGAGAAAATGTTCCCCGCAGGCGCGGGGATGAACCGCGAGCTGGTTTTGGAACATCAGGGCCACGCAGATGTTCCCCGCAGGCGCGGGGATGAACCGTCGATGAAGGAATTCATCAGCTTGGTGTCCAAATGTTCCCCGCAGGCGCGGGGATGAACCGAGGTAAACGACTTCGACCAGAACAATCCGGGAATGTTCCCCGCAGGCGCGGGGATGAACCGTCGCTATTGTCGCATTCTCCCGAGGGTCGCCAATGTTCCCCGCAGGCGCGGGGATGAACCGCAGGTAATGCCTCTCTAATCCCTGATAGCAAAATGTTCCCCGCAGGCGCGGGGATGAACCGACGGCAGCGCATGATCGTCGTCGGCATCCTAAATGTTCCCCGCAGGCGCGGGGATGAACCGAAGGATGAATTGGCCAACATGATGGGCGACCTATGTTCCCCGCAGGCGCGGGGATGAACCGCAGACCTACGCCTATGACGATGGCGGGACGCGATGTTCCCCGCAGGCGCGGGGATGAACCGTGTGGTTTATGATTTCTTAGGAACCGAGCCAGATGTTCCCCGCAGGCGCGGGGATGAACCGTCGAGCTACATCCCGGAAAAAGGGCAGAATTCATGTTCCCCGCAGGCGCGGGGATGAACCGGCCAAATCCCGACCGAAATCCGCGAGCAACTGATGTTCCCCGCAGGCGCGGGGATGAACCGGCGACATGCGGCGTCTCGAATGGGAACAATGGATGTTCCCCGCAGGCGCGGGGATGAACCGGCCATCATTGCGAGCCGCAAAAACTCATAGGGATGTTCCCCGCAGGCGCGGGGATGAACCGGTGTCCAGCTCATACAGCTCAGGCTTCGCCTCATGTTCCCCGCAGGCGCGGGGATGAACCGTCCCTGAGCGGTTTTCAACGCTCATCTCCTTAATGTTCCCCGCAGGCGTGGGGATGAATCGTGGATTCGGCCAGACAAGCGGTTGGCGATCTAATGTTCCCCGCACACGCGGGGATGGACTGTTGGTTGTGTGACGACGATGACGACTTATGCCATACTCTCCCGCGCGTACTTAGGTGCGAAAACGGAGAAGATTCTGAGCGGCAAACGGGACAATACCTTGCTGCTGAGCTACCTACATTCTAAACTCTAAAGCGATCCATGCGTTGACTAAGAGAGTCCAAAAGTGAGCTTACAGAACGTTCCAGACAGCATTAAGCGCGATGTGGCCCGCGGAGTGGCGATCCTCAAAGAGGCCGGCTGTCAGCAGGTGTACGTGTTCGGCTCCGTAGCAGAGGGACGCGTACGGCCCGGCTCAGATACTGACTTTGCCGTCCGCGGCTGTCCGGCGAAACTGTTCTTCAAATTGCAGGGAAGACTGCTCATAGAATTGCGTCGCCCCGCTGATCTGATCGACTTAGATGCCGACCCAGACCTAACGGCCTTTCTCGAACGCGAAGCGGATATGATCCATGTTGGATGATCGTGTTCTAGCTGACATCAAGCGAGAATTACAGCAGACAGATCACCCAAACTCCTTTTGCAACAACTATGAGTCCAACGGTATTTAGAGAACGTGGCTATCGATTCTACTTCTTCTCTCGTGAAGAACCAAGAATGCACGTTCACATCTATTGCGGCGATGGGGAGGCGAAGTTTTGGTTAGAACCACAGATTGAGTTGACCCGCAACTACCGGTTGTCACGGCCTCGACTCAGAGAAATAGAGCGGATTATTGAGGAGCACTACGATGAACTCAGAACAGCTTGGCAAAACTATTTCGGACGTTGAAGTAACCAATATATCGACTCATGGGATATGGCTTCTCGTCGATGAACGAGAATTCTTTCTCTCTTATGAGGATTTCCCTTGGTTCAGAGAGGTTCCGATTGGGAACATCCTCCGAGTTGAGCAGCCTACGCCCGGGCACCTCTATTGGCCGGATTTGGATGTAGATCTGAGCATAGAATCTATCGAGCACCCGGAAAAATTTCCCTTGAAAGCCAAGGTATCGCAGGAGCATGAATAGAGTCGCCGACCCCGGGCGTCCGCAATCGGACTACGTGCCGTTTTGGGCGTAAGAGTCCAAGTTTGATCGGGTTTTGATTCTGGGCGCAAAGCCAATGTCTCGGATGTTAAAGTCTCTTGTAAAAACAGTATCTTACGACGATTTTTAACGTTTGATCAGGTTTTGATTCCACCTTTCCTCGAGACCGTATGGCGCAAAGCGGCACCAAGCACGGCGCACTGCCGACTTAGACGGGACCGCAGGGAGATGAACGCATGAACGACACCCGAACCCTCGCGCTGATCAACGACTTGCTGGCGGCGTCTGCCGAGACTAGCTGTGTTGAATTCAAGGAAAACAACTTTGCGCCCCCCGTGATCGGCAAATACATCTCGGCCCTCGCCAATGCCGCTGCGCTGGCAGAGCAAAATTTCGCCTATCTGCTTTGGGGAGTGCGGGATTCCGACCACGCCATAACCGGGACGCGCTTTGAACCCGATGAAGTCAAATACCAAGGCCAGCCGCTGGCGTTTTGGCTCGCGCAGCGGCTCAGCCCAGATGTCGCCTTCACATTTCAGATTGTGGCACATCCAGAGGGAAGGCTGGTTCTGCTTGAGATTCCCGCCGCAACCACAAGTCCAGTGGAGTTTGAGCGCACCGCGTATATCCGAATCGGTTCGGCGACACCGCGCTTATCCAATTATCCCGATCGTCAAAAAACCCTCTGGGGCAAACTCCAGCCATACCTCTGGGAAAGCGGCATCGCCGCACAGTTCCTCACCGACGATGACGTACTGGCCCGCATTGACTATGCGAGCTATTTCGCGCTTATGGACCAACCACTGATGGCCAATCCGCAAGCTATCTTGGAGCGCTTGCACCAAGACCAAATCATCACCCCGGATGTCGGTGGCCGCTGGAATATCACCAATCTGGGCGCGATTCTGTTTGCCAATCGCCTCGATGAGTTCGACTCGCGGATTGCGCGTAAGGCGGTGCGCTTCACGGCCTACAATGGGATGGGACGTGCGGATGTGGTAACCCACCGACACGACGAACCATGCGGTTACGCCGTTGGCTTTGCCAAACTTGTTGAGTTTATCGACCGGCTGTTACCGAGGAACGAGCAAATTGACCAAGTTTTCCGAATCGAGCAGCCGCTGTTCCCGCCGATTGCCCTTCGCGAGTTGATCGCCAATGCGCTCATTCACCAAGACATGACCATTACTGGGGCCGGACCGTCAATTGAACTCTTCAGCAATCGGCTAGAAATCACCAATCCGGGTAAGCCTCTGATTAGCCCCAATCGGTTTATCGACTCCCCGCCGCGCTCGAGAAACGAAGCACTTGCCGCTTTCATGCGGCGCATGAAGTTGTGCGAGGAGCAAGGTACAGGTATCGACAAGGTCGTGGCGGCTGTGGAGCTCTATCAGTTGCCGCCACCGGACTTTCGCGTCCAAGAAGGCGGGATAGAGGCGACTTGTGCGGTTCTTTTTGCGCCGCGTCGGTTTGCTGCGATGACGGTTGAAGAGCGCGTCCGGGCGTGTTACCAGCACGCCGTGTTGAAGTTTGTGAATGGAGAATTGATGAAAAACAGCAGCCTGCGAGCACGTTTAGGTATAGATACGCGCAATGCCGCACAAGTGTCACAGGTGATCCGACGAGCGCGAGACCGGCAATTCATCAAAGTCGCCGACCCCAATCGTCCGCAATCGGGCTACGTGCCGTTTTGGGCGTGAAAGGCCAACGTTTGATCGGGTTTTGATTTTGGGTGCAAAACGGACATTTCGAATGTTAAATTCTCTTGTAAAAACAGTATCTTACGACAATTTTCAACGTTTGATTGGGTTTTGATTCCCCCTTTACAACGAGGAGATCCCATGATCCGCATGGCGCAATACGGCACCAAGCACGGTCACGCCGCAGGCAAACTCAAGGCAATGCTCGACAATCCCGAGGTCGAAGTCGCCGGCCTGTACGAACCCGACGTCGAGCGCCGCCGACAAGTTGCCGACGACGAACCTTATCGGCAGGTCCGCTTCTTGGACAGCGAAGAAGAACTGCTCGGTGATAGCTCCATCGTCGCCATCGCCTCCGAGGGCCGCAACGACGAGAGCTTGGACCAGACCGAGCGCATCGTCCAAGCTGGCAAGCACGTGTGGTACGACAAGCCAGCCGGAGACGACTGGGCGCAGTGGCAGCAGGTCGTCGCAGAGGCGCGGGCCGCCGACCTGCAAGTGCAAATGGGCTTTATGCTGCGCTACCATCCCGGCTTCAGCCAGATCGCAGAGTGGGCGCGGTCGGGTTTTTTGGGCAATGTCTATTCAGTGCGCGCCCACATGTCCACCAACATCACCGTGGCCGGGCGCGAAGTAATCGCCGCCGGGCACCACGGCGGCATCTTCTACGATCTAGCTGGGCACATGCTCGATCAAGTGGTGTGGATTTTAGGGCGGCCAGAGAAAGTGACGACCTTTCTGCGCAACGACACCGGCGTCGTGCCCGCGTTTCAGGACAACACGCTCGGCGTTTTTGAATACGAGCGGGCTATGGCTTGGGTCGATATTGCGGCGATGGAACCGCAGCCAATGGCGCGGCGCTTTGAGGTCTATGGCGAGCGCGGCAGCGCGATTTTGCTCGAACCTTTTGAGCCGGGCCACGCCATCCGGCTCTGTCTGACCGAGGCAGCCGATGGCTATACGCAGGGTGAGCAGATGGTGCCTTTTACGGGAATTTCTCGACAGGGACTTTACGAACTCGAACTGGCGTCCCTCGTGCGAGTGCTCAAGGGCGAACACGGGCCAGACCGCTCGCTCGACCACGAACTCCTCGTGCAAGAGACCTTGCTGCGCGGGACCGGGCTTATCGCGGATTGAGCCATGCCTCGGCAAGCACGCGCTTGATCGGCGGGATCGCTAGCTGGAAGTTGCGGCCGACCGGGCGCGGATACGGAAACCACTTCCACAGCAAGGCACCAACGACGCGCGGCTCAGCGGCGATGGCGTCAAGCGCGGCGCGCATGCAGGCCACTTGGACGGGAAGCGCACCCTCGCCATCCACCGGATACGCCCACGGCGCAATCGGCGCTTGGTGCGACTGGTTATAGCCCAACTCGGTGAAGAGGATGTTGCGGTTGTGCAACTCGCCAAAGGCCCGCAGTTCCCCCATGCGTTCCACCCAGCCAGCGCGGATATCCTCCTCGTCGTAATCGGGATCGTCAGTGAGGGGGAAATAAGCCTGAATGCCGATGACATCGAGAGCATCCCAGAAAGGTACTTGGCGGTAGTCAGTCCAATTGGCCGCGTAGGTCAAAGGCGCATCGGTGCGCTGGCGCACCTCGGCAATGAGTGCGCGCCATTCCTCCTCAAAGGTCAGCATGCGGTCCAACTCAGTGCCGACGACGAAGCCATCGGCCTCCCGGCAGACGGTGGCCAATAGCGAGATCCACTCCCGATAGTCCCGCCAAAACCGCTGCCAATCCTCGGCGCGGGTAAAGGTAATCTCTCCCCGCCAAGTAAAGGGCGAACGCCAATAGGCAATATGAGGCTTGATGTAGATGCGCAATCCCAAGCGATGGGCCTCGCGGATGGGGCGCACGATATGGGCTGGCGGGTCGTCCGGGTCGATGGCCGACCACCGGAGTGAGCCATCGGCGCGGATACTGGCGTAGGGGTGGATCGCCACCCAGTTGGCACCGACAGCGCGAATGTCCTCTAGCGTCGGCACGATGGCGTCACTACCCCAGTCGCGGCCAATGCCGTGCGTGGAGATCGTGATGCCGCGGACCTCGGCGTCATCGGCCGCAATCGCTCCGGCGAGAGCGAAAACGAGAACGAGAGCATTGATAGCGTTGGACATATTAGGGTAAATATACGGAACCACGCCTATACCGGATGGGAGACCGAACCATGCGTCCGAACATTCTCTGGATCTGCACCGACCAGCAGCGCTACGATACAATCGGCGCGCTGGGCAACGAGCACATCCGCACGCCGAACATCGACCGCCTCGTCGGCGAGGGCACCGCGTTTACCCACGCCTTCTGCCAAAGCCCGATCTGCACCCCCAGCCGCGCCAGTTTCCTCACCGGCATGTATCCGAGCAGCGTCCACGGCTGCACCAATGGCAATGCCTACTGGGCGGGCGCGGCCCCGCTGGTCACTAAGCTGCTAGCCGACGCTGCGTCCTACGACTGCGGACTGGCCGGCAAGCTGCACCTAGCCGGTGCCCATGGCCGGATCGAACCGCGCGGCGACGACGGCTATCGCGTCTTCCACTGGAGCCACGACTCGCGCGACCAGTGGCCCGAAGGCCACGCGTACGCCGATTGGGTCCGTTCCCAAGGCCGCATCTTAGCCGACCTGCGCGAAGATCCAGCTCAGATGCCTCCCGCGCTGCACCAGACCACTTGGTGCGCAGACAAGGCCATTGAGTTTATGCGTGATGAGCGCACCACGCCTTGGCTGATGAGCGTCAACATGTTCGACCCACACGCGCCCTTCGACCCGCCACAAGAGTACTTGGATCGCTATGATCCAGCAGCCCTGCCCGATCCGCTGTGGAGCGAAAAGGACCTCCAAGCCCATGCGCAACTCGGGCCAGTAGATGGAGCCGCGTCCATTGGCTTGGATCAGGCCAAGGAAGTCATGGCAGCGTACTACGCCATGATCGAATTGATCGACGACAATGTAGGACGCATGATCCAAGCCCTAGAAGAAAGCGGCCAGCGCGAGAACACCCTCGTGATTTTCACTTCGGATCACGGCGAGCTGTTGGGCGATCACCAACTCGTAGGCAAGGGGTGCCGGTTTTACGAGTGCTTGGTGCGAGTACCCTTGATCTGCTCCTGGCCGGGACGCGTACAGGAAGGAAGCGTCTGCAATGCGCTAGTCGAGCTGATGGACATTGCCCCGACCTTGTTGGAACTAGCCGAAGTCCCCGCGCCCGAAAAAATGCAAGGACGCTCGCTGTGGCCACTGCTAACCGGCCAAACCCAGACGCACCGCGCCTACGTCCGCAGCGAGTACTACCGCGCCCTAAATCCAGACGCACCGGGTCGGGAGCATCTCCAAGGCACCTACGGCACGATGATCCGCGACCAGCGCTACAAACTGGTCTGCTACCACGACCGCGCCCAAGGCGAACTGTTCGACTTGCAGGAAGACCCAGGCGAGTTCGACAACCGCTGGGACGATCCCTCCTACGCAGACGTGCGCTTCGCGCTGCTGAAACAAAACTTCGACGCACTGGCCCAAGCCGTGGATATTGGCCCCAAGCAGGTTACGCAGTTTTAGCGGAGTGCGCAGTGGTGGTTGCCGACCAGAAAAGGGCCTATCTCTGCGGATTGGCCTCAGTGCTGCTGTGGTCAACCGTGGCGTCGGCGTTCAAGCTCACCCTGCGCTACATGGACTTTGCCGAACTGCTGTTTTGGGCTAGCGGCACTTCGACATTGGCTTTGGGGGTGTTAGTCATCGCGCAGGGAAAAGTGGGCCAGGTACTCAGAAGCCGACCGACTGACTACGCCCGTTCGCTGACGCTAGGAGCGTTAAATCCCCTACTCTACTATCTGATTCTCTTCAAAGCCTACCAGCTTCTACCCGCCCAAGAGGCGCAGGCACTCAATTACACCTGGGCGCTCACCCTGACTTGGCTCTCCATCCCGCTCTTGGGCCAGCGAATCGGCCGACACGATCTGGCCGCGGGTCTGATCTGTTACGCCGGTGTGCTAGTCATCTCCACGCGCGGCGAAATCTGGACCTTGCGCTTTTCCGATCCACTCGGCGTGACCTTGGCGCTGGGCAGCACCGTGGTATGGGCCTTCTATTGGATCTACAACACCCGCGACAGGCGCGATCCCGTGGTGCGGCTCTTCCTCAATTTCGCTCTGTCACTGCCGCTAACGCTCGGCTGTGTCCTGCTGATGGGACAGTGGCGGGCACCTGCTTGGCCGGGTTTGTTGGGGGCGGCTTACATCGGCCTTTTCGAGATGGGAATCACGTATGTCTTGTGGCAGTGGGCGCTGCGCTACGCGGAAAACACCTCCAAGGTCGGCAACCTAATTTTCATTTCCCCGTTCTGCTCCCTAGTACTGATTCACTTTGTGCTGGGAGAGTCTATTCGCTGGGCGACCCTAGCGGGCCTTGTGCTCATCGTCGCCGGCCTGCTCTACCAGCAAAGGAGAAAATATGTGGGCAGGACGTAACTGTTTTTCTTGTTAATTGCCGAAAAATAACTATAATTATCGTTTACAATGGTTTTATAATAGTTTAGGACAATTTATAATAGTTTAGAACAATTTTATACGCACTATGGCTAAACACGATCAAGCTCATTCGAAATACAAGCTCGCGGGGTATGCAGAACTGATTGAGCAGTACGAACTCGACATCATCCCAAATTGGCATACATCCTTAGTAGCCACCAGCAGAATCCGCCGAATCGATTCTCGCGCAGGCATCATCAAAGAAATTTACCCATCTAATTACTGGCCTGGGGAGACACTGGGCGACCATCTGGAATTTGCTCTCAAGTATGATGGGACGAATCTCGCCATTCTCGCCAGCTTGTTCCAGAAAGCATCAGAGAAAGATTTCCTCGACTATGTCCGCTCAAAGCCGACCGGCAAGTACGTCAGGCGCTTATGGTTTCTCTATGAATTCCTAACCGGAAAGATACTCCCGCTGGATGACCTGAAGCAAGGCAACTACATCGACCTCCTCGAACCAGATGCCTATTATACGGTCGAGCCGGGCCGTCAAATCCGCCGTCAACGGATCAATGACAACCTGCTTGGTGAACGCCGATTCTGTCCAACAGTTCGTCGCACCGATATTCTTCGAGACTTTGAAACGAATGAGTTGCATAAGAGATGCCAGCGCGTGGTGTCCCATTATGCGCCAGAATTGTTGCAGCGCGCGCTCAACTATCTGTACACCAAGGAAACGAAATCGTCCTTTGAAATCGAACACATCACCCCCTCCTGGACCCGAACCGAACGCTTCGTAGCACTGCTCCAACTGGCCGAGCAGGAGGACTTTTGTCAAAAGCCGCGATTAATTGACTTACAGAACCGCATCGTTGACGCTCGTTTCCGCGATACCGACTATCGAATTACTCAAAACTACGTCGGGCAGAGCGTGGCTTGGCAGCAAGAGCATATCCACTTTGTGGCCCCAAAGCCCGACGATTTAGCCGACCTGATGGAAGGTCTGGTAGTCTCTCACAAACGCATGGAAGCCGGCACTGTTCCACCTGTGATTCAAGCTGCTGCCATCGCCTATGGATTCGTCTTTCTGCACCCATTTGAGGACGGTAATGGTCGAATCCATCGCTTCTTAATCCACAATATTCTCGCTCGCCGCGACTTTACTCCCGAAAACGTGATGTTTCCCATATCGGCGGTCATGCTAAAGAATCCAGCCGACTATGACGCTTCCCTAAATGCATTCTCCCGACAGCTAATGCCCCTAGTGGAATACACACTCGACCAAGATGGACGCCTGACTGTGCATAACGATACCGCTACATGGTACCGCTATATCGATATGACCCCCCAAGCGGAGGCACTTTTTCGCTTCATTGATCAGACCATCGATACCGAGCTCGCCCGCGAGTTGGCCTTCCTAGCCAACTACGATGCGACCAAACGAGCTATCCAAAACATCGTAGATATGCCCGACCGACAGATTGACCTCTTCATTCGCTTTTGCCTCCAAAACAACGGCCGACTGTCCGCACGAAAACGCGCAAGCCACTTTAACGATCTAACGGATGAAGAAATCGATTCTATGGAACAGGTTGTGCAATCCACTTATGGAGACGCCACCTGTCCGTAGTACAGTCCCGTTGATGGGCCAAATGCGCGACATTGAACTCGCCAAAGCATATTGGCAGGACTTGAGGAGCCACAGTGATGAATGAGAAACAGGTTTTGCAACGCACGGTCAGCTACAACGAAGGGCTGCTAAAAGCGCTCAAAGACCCCGAAGAAGCTCGGGCCTACTTGGAAGTCGCGCTGGATGAGTGCGAAGCAAACGGAGAGATCGATGGGCTGCTATTGGCCCTGCGCGATGTCGCCCAAGCACAAGAGGCGTTGGTGCATTAGCAGAGCGCTCTGGTCTCAACCGCGAACACCTCTATCGCGTCCTTTCAAGTCGCAGCAACTCGAAAGGACCCTGAGTCGCCAAACGGGCGGGACGAGTCCTCTAGACGGTCTGGTGGAGAAAGCACCTTCTACCAGCTAAATGCGTGGGACGGACGGTGGCTCGTCTTCTTCCTCGTTGCATCTGGTCTAGCGTGGCCAATGTGAACACCTTTCCTTCCGTCATGGTAATGAGACTACGATATCGAATTCTACCCAACCCGGTGCTCAGCTCGCGCCTTTCTTTTCGCAGCAATGCGATTGCGCCTGAGCCTCTTAGCCCAATGCTGAATCCCGCTATCCTTAGATTCCCTTGCACACCTCCGCACCGCAGCACGAAGCACTTTATTATTCTCTAGGTTTTCGATGACTTCTAGTCGTGGGCGAACGGGTCCCCTATTCAACCACTCCGCTGCGTCCCACGCCGGATCAAGTTTGCTCTCAGCCAATATTGCTTTTCTTGCCTCTTCCTCGATGCGGGAGCCTATGTCTTTGGGGGTCCAGCCGAATATGAGCGATAATAGCGCACGTATAATCTCACGATAGACACGGCCAATCATTCCTCCATCCGTACCCTTTTTGCCCTCGATACTTTCGTATCTGTTTTCGAAAAATATTTCAGCTCTACCATGTTTCTGAAAATAGTCAACAATCTTTGTGTTGTGCTTGAGAGGTGTGACGCTTTCCAGATATTGGATGGTGCTGTCGAAACATCGCTCTAGTTCACCGAATGCCTTTGGGTTGTATTGTTGAACATCCTCCAACAGTAGATGTAGTTTGTGCCCGCGAGAACGAACCTGATTCTCTGACAGGCCGCCGTCTATCAGAATCGCCTTTAGGCCCTTCTCGATTGCTTCGTGAGCATTCCTCGTGTCCGCCCTTGCCTTAGCCTTTGAGTATGTTATGGAGAGTGTTCCAATCAGTAGGAGTCTTTTGTGGAATTCATCGTCCGATTGTGAATCTAAGTCTGCTGCATCAGTCAAGCGGCTGTGAATATCGCGCGGCGGTCTTTCCAGTTCATCGAGGGCATACCTTAGGTCCGCCCATACGTCTTCCTTGTTTAGCGACATTATAGTGCCTGCCTTTGCGCTAACATCAGATAGTCCTTCACGACGCATAAAGCACTTCTGCGCTAGAAATTATCGCTTGGCGTATTTTTGGCTTCAGTCCTCCCTTGGGTACTAAATCTACCTTCCGGTTAAGTACAGCCGAAAATTCTCTCTGCATTTTGGCTAGCTTCATAAAGCCTACTTGTGCTTCTGGTTGAAATTCCACCAGAAAATCGAGGTCACTGTCTGGGCCGAAACTATCCCCAAGAGCCGATCCGAAAAGCGCAAGCTCCCGCACCTGATAGCGTTGGCATAATACATTGATTGACTCTATAGGTATATCTATATCTTGGCTTGTCATTATACCGTCTCCTCAAGGGTAAAAGTCCCACTCCACCAGCCCGTAGCTTCCACCCTTTACATTCCTACCAATTCGTATAGGAGCCATCATCGCGCAGATAGCCGGTGGGCGGTCCGTAGTTCTGTGTTGACACGGCATCGAGCGCGGCCTCGTTGAATTCAATACCGAGACCAGGAGCTTCGGGAGGCAAGAGATAACCAGATTCAAACGGCACCTGCACCGGGAACTCATCGGTGAGTGAAGACATCGGCGCACGAGGAAGTTCCTGCACACCGACGAGTGAAGATGCCAAACACAAATGCAAACAGGCTGCGGTGGAAACCGGCCCAAGCGGGTTATGCGGTGCCAGATGGATGTAATGCGTTTCGCACCACCCGGCAATTTTGCGCGCCTCAGTCAATCCACCGGCGATGCACAAGTCAACGCGGCAGTAATCCATCAGATCCTCCTCAATGACTTCTCTGAAGGTCCACTTGCTATCAAATTGTTCCCCGACAGCAAGCGGGACAGAGGTCTGTTGGCGCAGCCGCCGGAGACTCGCTGGGTTTTCACTGCGCAGCGGATCTTCAATGAAAAACGGATTGTACGGAGCAACCCGGTTACAAAAATCGAGGCTATCCGCCGGGTCGAGACGGGTATGCACGTCAACTAACATGTTGACCTGATCTCCTAGTGCATTGCGCACGGCCTCCACCTGCTCAACGCCGTGCTGAATAGCGCGCCTGGGTTCAAACGTCCCTTTATCTGCACCATCAGCCAAGCCCCAGCGGACGAATTTCCAACCAGCCGCATGGGTTTGCCGACAACTCTCGACGAGGGCATCAATCGTACCCCCACCGTTGTGCGGATAGCAGACGACCTTGTCTCGCGTGCGTCCACCTAAAAGCTCGTACACAGGCACATTGAGCGCTTTCCCTTTGATGTCCCAGAGCGCGATATCTACGGCACTCACGGCAGCGGATTGAACGACACCGCCGGGAAAGAAGCCACCGCGAAACATCACTTGCCACAGATGTTCAATTTGGAACGGATCTGCCCCGATGAGAAACGGCTCAAAAGAGCGAATGACTTCGGCCAAGGCGAGGGCACGCCGTCTCAATCCCCCTTCGCCGAGACCGTAGATGCCCGCATCGGTTTCTACTTTGACAAAAAAATAGCCGCTCGATCCAACAAAGGATTTGATCTTGGTAATTTTCATAAATTCCCCGTTGATGTTTTATATTGCTCACTCCACCGACCCGTAATGCGGCCCCCATTGACGGGCTATATCCCGACCCTGCACTAGCAGTGCCTGCTGCTCGCCAGCGTCCAACGGCGCATAGCGCCGCACCCATTCGATATTCTGCACTAATTCCTCTTCGTTATACATTCCAATGACCGCCAGACTCACCCCCGGCAATCCCAAGGCGTAGCGCAACGCCCGCTCGTGATCGTCAAAGCCGCTATTGGTCAGCTCCGAGGGGCGGGGCGTTTCGTATTCCATGTCGATGGCCCCGCCGTACACCTTCATCGCAGCGACGGCGGCGTTCTGAGCGCGGGCTAAGGGTAGGACCTTCTCTTCAAAGTTGTAGATGTGACAGTCGGCGAAGCTGAGGGCAAACATGCAGGCGTCGATCTCGACTTCGCGCAGGACCTTGGCGGATTTCCACGGCGCGTGGTGAGCGGTGATGCCGATATAACGAGTCCAACCGCGCCGCTGCGCTTCGCGCAAGCCGGCGAGCGCCCCATCTTTAGCCAGCACTTGTTCCACGTCTAAATGCCCCAGCGAGTGGACGTACACCAGATCCAAGTGATCGGTGCCCAAGGTGTCCAAGCTCTTTTCGACGATGTCGAGCGCCTCTTGATAGTGGGCCGTGTGGGCCTTGCTGACCAAGAACAGCTCGCGCCGACAACGGGGGACGATCTGGGCAAGCTGACTCTGGGCGCGGTCGTAGCCGGGGGCCGTGTCGATGTAGGTGACGCCGAGGTCAATGGCCCGTTCAAAAAGCGCGATGGCATCCGCGTCTGCTAGGCCAAAGCCGCCGGGGGCCGTGCCCAAGCCGAGCAAGGGGACGCGTTCGCCGGTTTTGCCGAAGGTGACTTGCGGCAGCGGAGCTATGTCTATGGAGGCGGTAGTCATAGTAGCTACTCCGTAGGAATTGAGAATTAAAAATTAATAGCCGTTTGCAACTTGCTAGGGGTACGGGCGGCTAATTCTTAATTCCTAATTTAACCAGCCGACGCACCAGCAACAGGGCGCGCTTTGCCCGCGTCCTACCGTTTGGTATGTTAAGCCGACCAATTTCACCAGCACGACTAAAACGCGAGGAGGACATTATGGTCATTCGCAATTGGCGCAACGTCACGCCCGTCGTCGGGCATGAATCCAAACTGATCTGGTCGATCTTCCGCGCTCAGAGCGCCGAGGGGCTGGACGAGAACGAAGCAGTACTCTTGGGATTTTCCGGCCTAACGCTACATCGTCTGCAAGGCGGACTAGAAGGCGATTATCACGAGCACGAGGCCACCGAACAGGTGTACTACTTTCTCAGCGGCCAAGGGCAGATGAAGATCGACGGAGAGATCTACGAAGTGCGCGAGGGCGATGCGGTACACATCCCACCGAAGGTCAAGCATCAGCTTTCCAACACTGGGGACGACTGGGTTGAGCACTTGATCATCAGCGCCCAAGTCGCAGGATAGGCGATGCCGGCAACTCCCCTGATTATGGACGTCGATACGGGCGTTGACGACGCCCTCGCCCTGCTTTTGGCCTTGGCCTCGCCCGAGGTCGAGTTAGTGGGTGTCTCTACGGCGGCTGGCAATGTGCCGTTGTCGCGGACGACCGACAACACACTGCGCCTGTTGCAATGGGCGGGGCGCGCCGACGTTCCAGTGTACGCCGGCGCAGAGCGACCCTTGGTGCGAGACGCAGTCGCCGCAGCCGACGTGCACGGCGCAACCGGTCTAGGCGCGGCCCAGTTGCCCGAAGCGCGCACCTCGTCAGCAGGCGACGGGGTGGAATTTCTACTGCGCACCTTGCAGGCTCGGCCCGGAGAGGTGACTCTCGTCGCCACCGGGCCGTTGACCAACTTGGCACAGGCCGAGGCGCAGGTGCCGGGCGTACTACAGCAGGCGCGTCAAGTGGTAATCATGGGCGGGGCCGTGCGCGTGCCGGGCAATATCACGCCAACGGCCGAGTTCAATTTCTACGCCGATCCGCATGCCGCGCACCAAGTCCTAGCGTCCGAGGCCAAGATGGTGCTGGTGGGACTGGACGTCACCGAGCAGGTCTGGCTAGAGCAGACCACCTTGCAAGCCTGCAAAGGTGCGTACGCGGCGTTTTGCCGTGCAGCATGTGAGCCAGTAATCGCCTTTGAGTCCGCGCACTACGGACTTGCCGGAATGCGCTTGCACGATCCCGTGGCCTTGGGCGCGGCCCTGTGGCCGCAGCTCTTTCGCACACAGCAACTGTGGGTGGATGTGGAAACGACTGGCGAGCTGACCGCCGGGCAGGTAGTAGTTGACCAACGCGCCTTGGCGAGCGACCAAGAGCGGCTGGGGCGGCCTGTAACGTGTGCGATGGACGTGGAACAGGCCCGCTTTCTCGAACTATTCACCGAACGCGTACTACAGAATTAGACTCCGTCTTGGCGACCCCAAAAAAGCGGCAGCGGACACCACTGTTCGAGTGGGGCAGCAGCCACAGGCAAGGGCAACACAAGCGAGGGCGGCAAGGGACCGCAGATCAAACGCATGGCCGTGAGCGCATCCATCTGCAGCGCAGGTGTGGCCTCAGTCAGAACGCACTGCGCGTCGTCACCCCGCACCTCCAGCGCAACCCGACCGTATCCCGCAATCTCCACGACGACCGCGCCGTCCATCAGGGGCACTAGCGCGGCGCGCGTCCTGAGCAAGGCGTCGAGCGTCGCCGCCCAATCGAAAATCTGCCAATTGCCCGAACTCGATGCGCTCACACCTTCGCAGAGCCGGGTAAGCTTGGGCAGCAGGCGGCTCCAAGGCGGCAGCTCAAAGCTGGTATTCCCATAGCGCTGCACCCAAGCAGCAGCTATGTCTAACTCCGGCTCGCCCTCATTGACAGCTAACAGTTCGGTAACGCACGTTCGGTCGGCTTGGGCCACGAGGTAGCCGATCATGCGGCCATCGCGCGAACGAGCTACATAGGGCCGGTGCCCCCAGCTCAGAAGCAGGTTGTAGAAGCGATGCGGAGCGCGCACCCCGCGAAACGGCTGGGCGTCGTGCAGACCAATCACGCTTTGCAGGTGCGTGCGATCCTCGCGCTCAAGCGGATGAAAGTCAATCCCAAAATCGGCTGACCCCAAGACATGGCGCACATTGGTTTGGCTCAGCGTAAGCCGGTAGTACACGCCGCACTTCTCGTAGCCAAAATAGCCGTAGCGCTGGCGCTGTCCCCCCAGCCAAGACAGGTGAAAACCCTCCTCGGGCGCGACTTGGACGCAATGGGCCATGAGCTGCTGCATGTAGCCCCGACCGCGGGCGTGCGGATGGCAAGAGACGCCGCCGATGCCAGCCACGCGCAGAGTCGCACTTCCCCATCGGTACGCAAGGGGAAACAGCCCGACGATGGCGCGGATGCGGCCCCCTTCGCGCAAGCCAAAGTTCCAACTCATCTCCTCTTCCCCGCGCCGATACAAGGCCGGCAAAATGGCCTCAAAATCCCGGGGCGGCGCTTTGCCAAAGGCGAGGTTGAGGACGTCGAGGGCCTCTTCAAAGTCCTCGGCGTGCAGCCGACTGATAGCAGTGGACACGATGCCTAGGCCGTCGGCTGGAGGCGGTCGGCAAACTTCTGGCGGAACGTCTGCATCTTGGGATCGATGACTATCGCGCAGTAGGGCTGGTTGGGATTGAGCCGGTAGTAGTTTTGGTGGTAATCCTCGGCCGGCCAAAAGGCGCTAGCGGGCGCAATCTCAGTCACAATCGGATCGGCCCACAGGTCGCTCGCGTCCGCAGCGGTTTTGGAGGCGACAGCCGCCGCTTGCTGCTCAGGGCTGTGGTAGAAAATCACCGAGCGGTACTGAGTGCCGCGGTCCGCTCCTTGGCGGTTGAGCGTGGTGGGGTCGTGCGTGCGCCAGAAGATGTAGAGCACGTCGTCAAAGCTGATGACCTCGGGATCGAATTGCAGTTGCACGACCTCGGCGTGGCCGGTCTGACCGCTGCAAACGGCCTCGTACGTGGGATGCTCCAACGCGCCGCCCATATAGCCAGAAACCGCGCTGGCAACGCCTCGCAGATCTTGGTACACGGCTTCGACGCACCAAAAGCAACCCGCGCCCAAGGTGGTAGTTTCCAAACTCATTTTGCGTCCTCCATCCACTGTTTGTATTGCCGCCACGTGCCGCCCCTCGGGTGCTCCTCTAGGGTGTGGTGGACCCGCTCGTGTGCCCGGTGATTGTCCTCGACGAGGCGGCCGAGGCCGCGACCGTGTGCCCGGTGGACGAACCAGAAAACTAGCGCAAAGAAAATCAGGTATAGCCCTTTGCCAAAGTATTCCATAGCATCCTCCAAATGACTTTAAGGTAGGAACCTCCGCGCTCCCCGGCAACGCGCCCCGCTTGACCGACGCAGGCGGTCGCTTACCTTGAAACGCAGAAAGGAGACAACACATGTTGTACAGAGCATTTGGCCAGACGGGCTGGCAGGTCTCGGCCATCGGTTTGGGAACTTGGAACATTGGCAACCAATGGGGTCCTATCGACGAAGCCACCGCTTGGGACACCGTGCGCACGGCCTTTGACAGCGGCGTCAACCTCTTCGACGCGGCTGAGTCCTACGGCACGCCCAACGGGCTGTCCGAGGAGCGGCTGGGGCGCGCCTTAGCTGGCATCCGGCACCAAGTTTTTGTAGTCAGCAAAATCGGCAATTGGGGAGCGCGCACCGGGCAGGGCGTGCCCAAAACCACGGTCGATATGATCCGCCTGTGCGCCCACGCTTCCTTGCACCGGCTGCGCACGGACTGGCACGACGTGCTGCTGTGCCACGACGGCAACATCGCTGATCCGTCGATTTACTTGGATGCCTTTGCCGCGCTCGTCGAGGAAGGGCGGCTGCGGACCTTTGGCATTTCGACCAATAGCCTAGAAGTACTCCAGCGCTTCAACGCCCGAGGCGACTGCTCGGTGGTGGAGGTGGACTATTCGCTGATCAATCTCCAGCCCGAAGCCGAGCTTTTGCCCTATTGTCAAGAACACGGCATTGCCGTGCTGGTGCGGGGGCCGCTGGCCAAGGGGCTTTTGTCTGGCCGCTACACCAAGGAGTCGGTTTTTACCGACGAAATTCGGCAGTCCTTCAACGCTGGTGAGGAACAACGCGCCAAATTCGAGGCCCAGCTAGCGCACATCGAGCGCCTCGCCGAAGTCGTCGCGCCCGGCGAAGGCATGGTGGAAAAAGCCCTCCAGTACGTCATTTCCCATCCAGCCGCGCCAGTGGCCATCCCCGGTGCCAAGTCAGCGGCCCAAGCCCGCGCCAACGCCGCGGCCGGAGCACAGCTTTTGCCCGCCGATGAAATAGGAAAGTTGCGGGGAATATGAATTATCGACGCAAAAGTACATATACTATCGCAAAGAGGAGCATCCTATGACCTTAGTAGGCAGCGGAGCATTCACCTATACAGTGCAGCAGGATTGGTTTGAGTTGCCAGAGGGCTGGCGCTTTGGCTGGGTTCCGGCCGTGGCCTGCGACTCCGAAGATCGAGTCTATGTGTACAGCCGCAGCGAGCGTCCCATGGTCGTTTTCGATAGCGAGGGACGCTTCGTCGCCTCGTGGGGCGAAGAGGTGCTAAAGGACGCCCACGGCATCTTTATCGACGACCGCGACCAAATCTGGTGCGTCGAGCGCGAAACCCACTGCGTGC
The DNA here is from genome assembly GCA_022819745.1 of Candidatus Latescibacterota bacterium. The sequence goes on from JAJEGS010000019.1 coordinate 18,944, forward strand.
GCCAGTTCACCCGCGACGGCGAGCTGCTGCTGACCTTGGGAACGCCAGACCAAGAAGGTGCAGAGGGCCAACCCTTCCGGCTGCCTACTGACTTGGCGCTCGACGCCGACGGCTATATCTACGTATCCGACGGCTACGGCAACACCTGCATCCACAAGTATTCTCCCAACGGCGAATTCATCAAGACGTGGGGCCGTCCCGGCACCGGCCCGGGGGAGTTCGATCTGCCCCACTGCGTGCGCTTCGACCAGCGCGGACGGCTGATGGTAGCCGACCGCGCCAACAACCGCATCCAGTTCTTCGACACCGACGGCAATTACCTAGAGGAGTGGGGCGGCTTTCACCATCCCGATACGATCTTCCTCGACGGAGATACGGTCTATGTCGCGGAACTCGACCAGCGGGTGAGCATTCTCAACCTCGACGGCGAATGGCTCGCGCAGTGGGGGTCGGGCGAGCGCATCGACGCGCCGGGAGAATTCCTCGGCTGTCCCCACGGCATCTGGATGGATTCCCACGGCGACCTCTACGTGGGGGAAGTGCAAACCGACCACCGCATCCAAAAGTTCGTGCGGCAAACATAAGGAGGTTTACTGTGAGAAAATCTTTAGTCAGTTTGGCAGCTTTAGCGATGTTGGCAGCCTCAGCCCTAGACGCCCAAGTGCCACAAATAGGCGATCCGGCCCCCGATTTTCTCTTAGACCGAGTCGATGGCGGCCAAGCAGCCCTGAGCGACTTCGAGGGCCAAGTCGTGCTGATTTTCTTTTTGGGCTATAGCTGACCGGTCTGTCTCTCGCGTGCCGAGAGCTTTGAAGAACTCTGGCAGGAATTTGCCGACGAGCGCTTTGTCGCTTTGGGTGCCGATACGTGGGACGGCACCGCGGAACAAGTGCGGACCCGCTGGCGCTTGGGCAAGGGCGTAACTATGCCCTTCCTATTGAATGCCGGCCAGATGGCGACCGAGTACGGGCAAACCTACCAGACCTTTACCATCATCGACCACGAGGGCCTCATCCGCTTCAAGACCACTTCCCTGATCCCCATGGACGAACTCCGCGACGAGGTGCTGCTGGCACTGGCCGATCTGCCTCCATTGGAGGAGGAAGTGGTAGAAACGATCGAAGAAGAGGAAGAGGAAACGGTCGAAACCGTCGAAGAAGAGAAAACGGTCGAAACCGTCGAAGAAGAGGAAACCGGCGAAACCGGCGAAACCGGCGAAACCGGCGAAACCGGCGAAACCGGCGAAACAATCGAAACCGGCGAAACAATCGAAACCGGCGAAACAATCGAAACGGCCAACCTCCAAGATCTACTCGACCTCTTCGATACGGAATCGGAGGAAACAGAGGAAACAGAGGAAGCGGTAGAGACAGCGGTGGAGACGTCTGATCAGGCATCCGCTCCCCAAGCCTTTTCGCTAGCGCAGAACGCGCCCAATCCGTTCAACAGCAATACGGTGATCCGCTTCGCCCTGCCGCGGCCGAGCCAAGTCGAGCTGGCGATCTACAATCTACTCGGCCAGCCAGTGGCCGTGCTCGTCCAAGGATCTAGCGAAGCCGGGACGTTCTCAGTGCGCTGGGACGGCCGCGATCAAACGGGACGATCCGTTACCAGCGGAGTGTACCTCTACCAGTTGCGTGCCGGCGAGTACACCGAAGTCCGCAAGCTGCTGCTGCTTAGGTAGGCGCTCATCCAAGCAACATCTGCGCTCATCTGCGGATCAGAAAAAGCGATTGAGCAGCCGGACTTCAACGCCCTTAAACCCTAGGACCTCATAGCAGATACCGGCCGTGCAGGCCAAGCCCGAGCGGCGCTGGCCGGCGAAAACATTGAGAATGTGGCCCTCGCCAATGTCGGCACCGATGTTGAGGCCCCGCCACCAAGTGATGCCAGAGGGATCGGCCCCGGTTTCCAACTCGTCGGAGGTGCGCTGGACCTGCACGGCGGCGGAGAGGCCGGGCGCACGGTGGATCGCTAAGGCATAATAGTGGTTAGTGTAAGGAAATGCTGAGTCGCCAAACCGCCGATCGACGTCTTGAAATTGCGCGTCGAACTCAAAGGTGTATGATCCGTCTGGAAACCACTCCCAGTGCGTGCCCAAGAGGCGGCTTTTGTCGTCGAGGAGAATCCGATTGTGGTTGAAGTCGGCAAAAAGCTGCACATCAGCGCTTTGCCCCAAGGGCGAATCCACCTGCACAAAGAATTCGCGCAGGACGTTGTCGTCGGCTACGCCCGAATCGCGGCGGCGCGTGGCGCGGGTCGCATTGGCGGTAAGGGTCTGGCCGCTGGGTAGGACGTAACTCAGTTCGGCTTGGTAGCCCTGCTCGTCATCGGCGAGCACGTCGTGCGTGATGCGGTTGAGAAGATAGGCCGAGTGCTCGCGGATCAGGGGTGGAGGATTGTTGATGTGCTCAAGGGCAAAGTCCTCGTAGTCCTTGTATTCCAAGCTCAAGCCCCACGGCCCGGACGCCAAGGTAGCCGCCAGATACAGGGCACGGCCCAAATCGCGGTCGAGCGAAAAGAAGCGATCGAGCGCCACATCGCGCTGAGCGTACTCGCCTTGGAGATCGGCATAGACTCCGCTGAGGCCGAGGCGAGCCAGCAAAGGCGCGAGCCGCCAGCGGGCATTGAAGGCTACGGTCGTTTCTTGCCGCCTGCCGGCTGGGTAGCGGATGGTGCTAACGCCAACGTCGAAATGCGGATGCGGCTTGAACTGGAGCGAGCCAGCGTGGAGCACGTCTGGGCGGCGCTCAACCCCCTCCAAGCCGGGCGGTAGATTGCTGTTGATCGGCGCACCGCGCAACAGCAGCACCTCGGCCCGCTTGGCGCGGTAGCGCACCTGAACGCCGTCGAGATCGCGCACGATCTGGTAGCGACGACGGCTGCCCCGCACCTCGGTGATGACGCCGGGCAACTCAAAGGCGTGGAGGAGCAGGCCGCTGCCGACGATGGTGTAGAAATTGCCAACCGTGGCTTCAAAGCCACTCCGGCGGTAGGAAGCAGAGCGCTGGAGAAGCTGGCCGTAGTTGCGACTGTCAGCACTAGTGCCAAAAGTCTCGCCGCGGACCCCGACTTGGAAATCGGCGATTGCATAGTCGAGACTGAACTGGTGATAAAGCGTCCGCAAATCGCTAGGCTGCGCACCGGGCAGGTTGCCGACTTGGCCTTCGGTCAAGGCCGAAAGACGCAACTCGGCTTGGAGAGGGGCGGCCAGCAGTAGTACAAATGCGGGAACGAAGCGCATGGCTTGGATTCTTCCTAAATCATTCATAAGATAATCCGCAGATGGACGCAGATAGACGCAGAATAATAAAACAACTTGACGATCCGTATCTCGAATCGTCAAGTCATTCAGGGTTGGTATGTTAGACGAGAACGGAGTCCGAAAATGAAACCAATTTTCGCCTTGGCAACCTGCTTGCTGCTCGTCGGCTCGGCTCGCGCCGAAAAGGCACCGCAGCTCGTGCTGGAGAATCTCGACGGCTCAACCTTTTCGCTGGTGGAGGCGCTCAAAAAAGGGCCGGTGGTCTTCGACTTCTGGGCGACTTGGTGCAAGCCCTGTATCAAGGGCCTGCCCAAGCTCCAAGCTCTAGCCGAAAAATACGCCAAGCGCGGCGTCCAAGTGCTGACGATCAACGTCGATGGCCCCAGAAACCTGCCCAAGGTGCGTCCCTTTATGCAGCGCCACAAGCTCAAACTGCCGGTTCTGCTGGACAAGACCAACGAAGTACTCAAGCAGTTCCACCTAGCGGGCGTCCCAGCGACCCTGATTATTGCGGCCGACGGGACGGTGTGGTACAAGCATCAGGGGTACCGACCCGGAGACGAGCAAAAGCTCAAGGCCAAACTAGACGAATTGCTCGGTCCTTTAGAGGACGAATAGGCGATTACTCACGCCCCCTTATCCGCGAACGTCTATCTCGTATTGCTTGATCTTCCGCTGCAGATTTCTCCGCGTCAATTTAATCGCCTCCGCGGTCCGACTCACGTTGCCGTTGGCCTGCTCTAGGGCCCGGCGAAGAAATATCCGCTCAAACTGTTCGCGCGCCTCGTGGAAGAGCTGCTGCGGAATATCGTAGTACGCATCCTCGTCGCCATAGACCGGCTCCATCCCACCGGCAAGGGAGGTGGGCAGATGTTTGCGTTCTATCTCGTCGCCTTTGGCCACGGTCATCGCCCGCATGATCGCGTTTTCCAGTTCCCGTATATTGCCGGGCCAGTTGTATTCCTCTAAGCATTGCAGGGCCTCGCTAGCAAACCCCTCAATGTGCTTGCCCAGTATCCCGTTGTAGCGGCTGACGAAGGAGGCACACAAGAGCGGCAGATCGCTTATACGTTCCCGCAACGGCGGTATTTCAATGGTCAGCGCGTTGATGCGGTAATAGAGATCTTCGCGGAAAGTGCCCTCCTCAATGCGGGCTTCGAGATCTTGGTGCGTGGCGGTGATAAGGCGCACATCCACTTTCTGGGTCTGTGTCGATCCCACCGGCTCAAACTCGCCTTCCTGTATCACGCGCAAGAGCCGAATCTGCATATTGGTTTCGAGATCGCCGATCTCGTCAAGGAACAAGGTGCCGCCATCAGCCTCGGCAAAACGGCCGGCGCGGTCGCGCACCGCTCCGGTAAAGGCTCCCTTGACGTGACCGAAGAGTTCGCTCTCCATCACGCCCGGCGACAAGGCCGCGCAGTTACAGCGCACAAAAGGCTTACCTGCTCGGTCGCTGGTGCTGTGGATGGCGTTGGCCACCAGTTCCTTGCCGGTCCCGCTCTCGCCCCGAATCAGTACTGTGACCGGCGTAGGTGCTACATCCCGGATGAGTTGGTAGAGCTGCCTCATACTCTCGCTCTGGCCCACCAAGTTGCCTAATTCGCCCCGTTGCTTCTGCCGCAAGGCCTCATTTTCGGTGCGTAGGGCCTGCAACTCCAAGATGCGGTTGAGATGCGTCATCACCTCCCCGGTGTCAAAGGGCTTGGACAAGTACCCATAGGCACCGAGCTTGACGGCTTTCACCGCACTTTCCACATCCGCGTAGGCCGTCAGAATGACGACTTCTTCCCGACGTTGCTGCTTTTTGAAGATCTCCAAGAAGCCGAGGCCATCCATGCCTGGCATCCTCAAATCGAGGAGGATGAGATCGAACTCCTCGTTATTCAGCAGGGTTAGGGCCGCTTTGCCACCGGCGCAGGTAGCAACCTCTACGCCCTCGCGGCGCAACAGAATGGCCGACAAATCCAACAAGTCCTGCTCGTCATCTACCATGAGTATTCTGCCGTTGCGTTTTTCCATGTCAATCGTTCCTCTCTGAGTTTGCCGTAGGTAGATATAGCGAAAAGTGCGTACCTTGGTCCGGGACGCTTTCGACCTCAATCCGGCCGCCGATCTCTTGTATTTGCCGGTGGACGATGGCCAATCCCAGCCCCGTGCCCTGCCCCGGCGGTTTGGTCGAGTAAAACGGCTCGAAAATTTGCCGGATATGCTCTTGGGGAATACCCGTACCCGTATCGCCGACCACCACCACCACCCAATCGTCCTGCTGCTCGGCTGAGATCAGCAACCTGCCGCCATCGGGCATAGCTGCAAAGGCATTGCTGATTAGGTTGAGAAAAACATCCTTGAGCATGTCCCGATTCACCAAGACCGATGACACCTCGTGCAGACTAACCTCAATGGCTATGCCGAGATGCTCGGCGTGTTTTTGTTCGAGGTCAACCAGTTGTCGTAGGATACCTGTTGGGTCAACCAATTCTTGCGTCTCTTGGGCGGGTCGGGCAAAGTCCAGCAGATTGACCACCCGTTCATCAATCCGGCCGATAGCCGCACCGAGGGGCCTGAGCGCTTGGTCTCGCCCCTCCACTTCCTGCGGGACAATCTGCGTCAGCAACTCGTAGGCGTGTCGGATGATCGCCAGCGGATTCTTGATCTCGTGCGCCACGCCAGCAGCCATCTCGCCGAGGGAAGCCAGCTTCTCGGACTGGCCGTAGTGGAGTTCCAGCAGCTTCCGCTGGGTCTGGTCGTCAATCACCAGCAACAAATGCCCCGGCAAGGCCCCCGCCAAGTCCACGACCTTCAGGTTCCAAAACCGGGTGCCGCCTTGGGAGTGCTTGATCTCTAAACTGTCGGCTTCCCGCGTCTTGGGGTTGTGTTCGATCCAGTCCAAAAGCTGCTGTCCTTCTGCTGTTTGGTCCCAATCGCCGGCCCCGCTTTCGTCAAAGAGTTGGTGCCAAGCCCTATTCACTCGCACGGTCCGCCGCTGCTGGGTCACCACTGCGATGGCGAGGGGATTGTCCTCAATGAGCCGGTCGTTGAAGTTCAACTCGGCTTCAAGATCGGCCTTGCGAGCTTCAAGCGCTTGGTTCATTTCGGTAAACGCCTGCCCCAATTCCCACAACTCGTCCTTTATGGCCGGTAGCTCAAGTGCAAACGCCTCTCCCGCTTGCACGGCCCTCACCGTGTGCATCAGCCGATTGATGGGACGAGTGATCGACCTCAGCAGCACCAAGCCCAGCAAAATGGCACCCGCCACCGAGGCGACCGTGATCCAGTTGGTGCGTTGCTGCATCATGGCCACCAGCCCAAACGCCTCTCGCGCCTCCTGCCGCACCACCACAGTCCAGCCCCAGTCCTCAATGTACGCAAAGCCCGCTATCCACTCGCGTCCTTCAAAGTCGCGCCATTGCCGGGTGCCGTTCCCGCTTAGATGAGGCACGAATTCAGGGTGGGCGTCGAGATAGATGTCTTGGCGCACAGGAAAAGCAATATAGCGGCCCCTCGCGTCCAACAATATCCCCCGACCGGTATCTCCCAGCCGAATTTGGTCCACCTGATGCCAAATCTCGTACAATGCAAACCGGGCGATCAAGGCTCCGGCCACTTGGTCGCCCTCTTTGACCGCCAAGCCGATAAACAGGCTCGGTTGTCCCTCGTGTTGGATCACCTCGGAAGCGTAAAATTCTTCCCGCTTCACCGCCGCCCACAGCACCCGGGCATGGGGTAAATAACCCGGCGGTAGCCGCTCGCCGCGCTGGAGTGGGGCCTGGACATCGAGCACGTTGGTGGCTTGGATCAAGCCAGTCGTATCCACGAAGCAGAATTCAACCACCGCATCCAGTTCCAACCCGACCTGACTCAACAGGCTCTGCCGACGCCAAGGGTCGCGAACCACGTTCATGCTCTGGGCCAGCACCTTGAGGCTGGCAATGGGTTGGTCAAGGAAATGGTGGATTTCCTTAGCTGCTCGCCGGGCCACTTGCTGATGGCCGTCGAGCACGGCCTGCTCTAGCGCACTGCGCGCCGTGTACACGAGCACTCCGGCCACTAATAGCACGGGCACCAGCCCGACGATCAGGTGATTGCCTAGCAGCCGCACCCAGAGGCGCTGCATGTTGGCGATGAGGGCCATTACCGAGCGCGATCCCAATACCACGCAGGCAGACTGCGGAAAATTCCCATGCGCACAATCGACTCCAAGCCCCGCAACGGCTGTCGTACCGCATACATAATCGGCTCTCGACAGATGAAAATTGTGGGGTGATCTACCAGCAGATGGCGATGGATGCGCCGGTAGATGGCGATGCGCCCGTTCTCGTCGTAGGCCGCCCGCCCGGCTTCAATCAACCGATCCACTTCGGCATTGACATAGCTCGACCAATTACGGGCATCCTGTGAATGCCATTTAGACGCGATTATATCGGGGTCGAGGTCACTGTACCCTTTCCTCAATACCATATCGAGCCGCGCCCCCATGGAAGAAAGCGCCTGCAAAGGCACGGTCTGCATCAGCAGGTGAATCCCTACTTCTTCCAGATCCTTCCGCAACTGGGCGGCTATGTCGTGCCGATGCGGCATCTCCTTGACCATTCCCAAGGTCAATTCCAACGCCTCGCCATCCCGCTCGCGCAGCCCATCTCCATTCGCATCCACCCAGCCGGCCGCCTGCAGTATGGCCCGGGCGCGCCGCTGGTCTTTGATCGGTACGGCCACCTGCGGATCGTTATAAATGGAGCCAGGCGGAAAAAGCCCGGCAATAAAAACTGAATCCGCCGTTGCTTCCCCACTGAGAAGACGCCATACCGCTCGGCGATCAATCGCGTAATGGAGCGCCTCCCGCACGCGCTGATCGGTCAATATAGACTCTGGCCGACAGTCTAAGCTCAGCGCCGTATAGGACGGACCCTCTCCTTTGAGCACCTTGAAAGCCGGGTTGTCGGCGATACTTTTCAGGTCGTCGGGTGCAGCGAACATGGCCACATCGCTTTCGCCGCGCATAAATGCCGCCCATGCGTAGCGAGTGTCCGGGTAATCGCCGCGCACTTCCACTGTATCTATGTATGGACGCCCCCCATGATATTCCTCAAAGGCCACTAGCCGCAAGTGAGCCTCTCCCACCCAATTGGCAAAACGAAACGGACCCGCCCCAATGGGATGCTGGTTGAATGGCAATTCATCCAGCCCATAGCCAGCCGTTAACTGCGGCTCCACGAGGTGCTTGGGTAGAATGTGTAGCCGCAAGTGTACTAGAGATGACGAAAGGGGTGGCTCGATATAGTGCAGCCGCACAATATCCTCGCTAAGTGCTTCAACTCGCTCGAAGAGCAAATTCTCCCCGTTTTGCTGCTTTCTCATCAATTGCAACGTAAAGACCACATCCTCAGCCGTTACGGGCCGACCATCGTGGAATTGGGCATCCGACCGCAGCAAGATGTCCCAAAACTTCCTACCGGGGCTAAATGGCCAAGCTATGGCCAACGCCGGGGCAAGCTGACCGTCGGGCGTTTCCGCAAACAGACGTTCAAACAGCAGGTCCAATACCTCCGTGCTCACGGTGCGGGAGGCAATGAGCGGATTGATCGGCTCCATGCCCCCGGTCTCCCCGATCAGCACTCGCCCCCCATAGGAAGGCCCGTCGCGGTCGGACGCACTGCAACTGAAAAAGAGAAAAAACATCCAGACTGCGGTTATACCTGTGATTGGGGCACGGACCGGCCGCACCATTGCGCCTCATTTCTATTTAGATATGCACACTCAGTACTCTCAGATAATAAAGCGCACTGTTCAGCGACAAAAGCATGGTCTTAAGGACTTAGTGCGTTTGGCCGAACACCCAACCCCTACTATCCGGCCTTCTTAATCTCTTCGGCCACCGGCCTGCTCTCTGCGGCAAAATGGTTCACAACAATATCGATCATCTGTTGCTGCCCCTCCTCGGCAACAATCGCCACCGCTGGCAAGCCGAACGAAGCCTCCAGACGCTCCAAGTGGTCCTGTATCTCACCCTCACTCATCTGACGGGAGGAAACCCAAGTCTTGCCATAGACCGACCGGGCGTGTTTCTCCTTGTCGCTCATCGCTAACAATACGACCGGGGCTTTGCTCAATATGCGTATGCCGTCGATGGTGTCCTGGATATACGCATCCGAATCCGTGCTATTGACCACCAAAATGCAGGCGTCCGGTTTGGTTCCCAACAGGAAGTGGATCGACGGCTCGGTATGGGAGTTTTTGTTGACGACATCATAGGGTATCGTGCCCGACTGACAGCCAACCAGCATGATATCCGGTTTTTTCGCCGCGTTAATCTCGCGCATCTTGTGATCTAGGTACGGGCCGTAGTATTGCAACGGCAGATCTCTAGGCGCGGCATAGCCCATAGGGAAGGAAAAATCCATCCCGAACAGCGCCGAATGGTGCTCGGTGCCAAGTTGACCAACTTTGTACCCTCGCTCAATCAGCTTTTGCCGCAACGCGAGTTGTAAGGTGAACTTGCCCTGTTGGGAGCTCGTGCCAAAGACCCCAACCACCGGCACATCAACAGCGCGCTCGGAGCCTTGGGCCGCAAGACACCTTTGGACATCGGCGAAATCGAAGTCCGGAAACTCCAAGCGCAACCCCTTGCTCCGCGCCAAATCATACAGATCGGCGTAGGTCTCCGGATCAACCGCTAGGAAGCTGAACACGTTGAGCCCTCGCTCCAACGCCGTCTGTATTGCTTCGCGCCTGATTCCCTTACATTTTTACTTTTTGCTAGGTTTTTTGTTTTTCCTAACGGTTCTGATTCCTGTGGGTGCCAACTGTGCATTGAAGGGGGGCAAGCGTTGGCGTTGGTGGGCGATCCACCGTTTGAGCCATCTCAGGC
>JAJEGS010000020.1 GCA_022819745.1 Candidatus Latescibacterota bacterium
GACAGCGCCTTTGGCTTCAACCGTCTGGGGTTGCCGGCTCCGGTTCAGTTGCAGACGCGTCCAGAAGTATTCTCGTTGGCCAACAACTATCCGAACCCGTTCAACCCGGCGACGACGATCAAGTATGCGTTGCCGCAGGCGGCGGATGTGGAGCTGACTGTATATAATGTATTAGGTCAGCCGGTTCGGACGCTGGTGGCCGAGCATCAGAGCGCGGGTCGCTATGTCGTGGAGTGGGACGCGACGAACGACGGCGGCCACAGCTTATCTTCGGGGATGTATTTCTACCGCTTGGAGGCGAGCGGCGAGTTCCGCGAAACCAAGAAGATGCTGCTGCTCAAGTAGCTGCGATAGTAGGAGAAGATCATGACCGAGACGGCGGATCTAACCGAGCGCGTTTCCCGGCTAGAGGGAGCCTATGAGCACTTGGCTACTAAGGCGGATATTGCCGAGTTGAGGGGAGAATTCAAGGCGGATATTGCCGAACTCAAGGCGGATATTGCCGAACTCAAGGGCAGCCTTAAGATGCTCTTGCTCGCCATGACCTTTATCTTGACTCTACTCAATATCGGGCTAAAGGTGTTCGTGCCATGATCTACCTCGATGATCCTCTTTGAGTAGCACTCACTGCACAGCGCGTTTATAAAAATAGGGCCTCAGATTGAAATTTGAGGCCCTACGTGCTATATTTGATTAAGAATTACTCTTAACTCGGGGGGGTAGAGTAATGCTACACACAGAGTTATTGATACGGCGGACGTGAAGTTGACTGTCCATTAATGGTGTCGGTCAGTACGCGGTGGAGTACGCGGCCAACGACAGTGGACATAGCGTATAGTCGGGGATGTATTTTTCTACCGCTTGGAGGCGAGCGGTGAATTTCTCGAAACCAAGAAGGTGCTGCTGCTCAAGTAAGCACGCAGCGAATTCGTGAGCTAGGGGCTCCAATTCGACGCGAGGCCCTAGCTCCCACATTCTAAATCATCTGTAATTACTCACAACCTGGGGAGGTAGAGTAATGACACACACGAAGTTGTTAATGAGGCGGTTGGCCTACGTGCCTTGGCTGCTAGCGGTTGGTTTGGTGCTGGGGTGGAGTGGGGTGGCTGTGGCTGATGACGCTGGTGGCGGTGAGACTAATCACAGCGACGTGGAGGGACATAGACATGCCACCGATCCCTATTTGCGTCTATCCTATAAGTTGGGTGAGACAGGGACAGCAGACGATGATTCGGTTGTTGTGCATTGGAGTACGTCTTATGCGAAGAATTTCCACTCGGGAAATGGGGTGGCAGCCGTAACGTACACGCTGAGTTTGTTTAGCGGAGAAATTCCTAGTGATATTACTGACGGTAGCCTTAGTACGACTATAACTGCTCCTGGACCTTTTACAGGAGCTACAGGAGCTACAAACGTTAACGTCCGCAGGGCTGCCTTTGCTTTCGATAGTGAGGGTACGAGTGATGATGACGGAACGGGATTCTATTGGGTAAGGATGGATGTGACTGTCAACGATGAGGATGGCTCTGCTGTAAGTCCACTGCCATCTTTCGCCAAGCAAATAGCGGTGGAGCCGGACTACATTCTATCGGTGAATCCGAGTAGTGTGCGCGAGGACGCTGGTGGGACCGATATCGAGATAAAAGTCAAAGTTGGCGATGGTACGGCGGTGACGCAGAATACGTCCGTACCCTTGTTGATGGGTGCCAATCAGACCGGGCTCAACACTCGATTCGGCATAGCATTTCCCCCGCTCGTGATTGCCAAGGGTGCGAAAGAGGCGACGGGGATAATCCGATTTACCCCCATTAAAAGTGACACCCCCCCCCACGACGATCTGCTGGTCACGATCAGGACCGTTGGCGGTGTTGCCGGGTCAACCGATATTCGGCTGGTTGACACCGACAAGACGAGCACGGCGATTAGTCTTTCGTTTTCGGACGCCACGCTAACTAAGAACGACGGTGCAACCGAGATCGAGGTGACGGCCACGCTCGATGGAAAGACGCTAGACGACCATGTGAGCTTTGACTTGACTATTGATGATACTCAGGGTCCGGGTATCGCGAGGCGCGATGTGGATTATACTGCGACGCTGAGACCGATAACCATTCGACGGCGCCAGGTGTCGGGGACGGCGACGATTACCATCACCCCTCTGAACGACGGCGTAGGCCTTATTCGGTTGATGCCTGCTAACGCCGTGACGAGAGAGGGTGTCACCCCTGCCCTTTCTATACCAGTTAATCCGAGTTCAATCGACATAACGGCTGGTCCCGAGGCAGGGATTAAAGGGCTCACAGCACTGCCTTTTTCGATCCGCGAGGACGCTGCGACGAAGAATATCAGGCTGGAGATTTCCTTGCAGAACTCTTTGTTGACTGACGAGACGGTGCTATTCACTATTTCGGACACCGATGAGGACATCAAAGAGCTACAAAGGAGATCGGATATAGGCGATCGATTCCAACTGGCGGATGATGCGGACCGCGATGTGGATTATCGGGCGGAAGTGCAGGCACTTGTCATCCCGAAGGGCGAGACCACAGCGACGACGACGATGACCGTCACCCCTATCAACAACAACAGAGAAGATGGACTCCGGGCTTTCAAAGTAACTGCGACGGTTGGAGGCAGATCCTACTCTGAAGGCATCCTGATTACCGACGACGACACGATAAGCGATTCGATCGCGCTAGAGGTGAATCCTACCGAGATAAATGAGAGCGATGGGGTGACCTCAATCACGGTGACCGGCATCTTGAACGGGAAAGTGTTCAAAGATAACGTGATCGTGCCCTTGGTCATTACTGACGATACTAATGGCGATGGCACCGTGAATGCCGATGATAAGGCTGCGACGCGCGATTTGGACTACACGGCCTCCCTTAGCACCTTGGTGATTCCGGGCGGCGAGACACAAGGGACGGCGACGATCACCATCACCCCCACGGCCAACGACGGGAAGGAAGGGGACGAGAAGATCGGCTTGAAGAGTTCGGGGGACGCCGAAGGGGTAGCTGAGGACGGAGTCGTAGAAAAGCTCGTTGTATCCGGAACGGCGATAACGCTGAAAGACGTTCATGCGGAGGGTACGCAGCCAACGCCGGTGGATCCGACGCGCCCGACCTTCGCTGCTGACGATGCAATCGCCGACCAAACGTACGCGACTGGCATGGCGATTGATCCGCTCGTACTGCCGGAAGCTAGGGGCGGCACTGCTCCGCTGATGTACAGCGTCTCGACTCTGCCGGCGGGCTTGTCGTTTGACGCGGCCACGCGGACGCTTTCGGGCACGCCGATGGCAATGACCAACGGTGCGGCCACCATCATCTACACGGTGATTGACAACGACCGCGCCGCCGGCGTGTTGATCTTCACCATCACGGTTGAGGAGAGCGAGATGCCGCCCCCGGTTGCCGACGCGCAGCTATCGGTGACGCCTTCGGCGATCCGCGAGGACGCTGGGACGACGCAAATCTCGTTGTCCGTGACCTTGCCGGAGGCTAGGGCTGCGGCCGAGGTAGTGACGTTCACGATTGTCGCTCCAAGCGAAGGTACACCGGCTGTGCGCGATGTGGACTACGCTGCATCGCTGGGGGCGCTCGTTTCCATTCCGGCCGGTTCTACCGTTGGGACGGCGACCCTCACGCTCATCCCCATTAACAACACTGCGGTAGATGGCCAGAGAGCGATCGGTGTGCAGGCTACGTTCGCCTCTGGTGCGACGCTAATGACGGACATCAAAATCGTCGATGACGAAACCCCGAGTACGTCCATCTCGCTATCGGTGAATCCGCACACGCTAATCGAAGGAAGCGGTCAGGTTGAGGTTACGGTGACCGCCACGTTGGACGGGAAGGCATTGGCCGAGGACGCAACCGTGATCGTGGCCATTGATGCGGCGTCAACAGCGACGCGCGATGTAGATTACGCCGCGCTATTCAATCCGCTAATCTCGATTCCAGCCGGCTCGATAACGGGGTCCACGCAGTTTGCGATCCGCATAATCGACGACGATTTAGCGGAGGGCAGTGAGACCATCAAGCTGATCGGTGTGATTAACGGGCTAATGGGAGATGAGACAGAGATCACCCTGAGCGACCAAGCACCGATGCCGCCTGATCCGGGTGATCCGGGTGATCCGGGTGATCCGGGCGATCCGGGTGCCCTCGCCTTCGCCGCCAACACCGCGATTCCAAGCCAAGAGTACACCGCTGGGGAGGCGATCCCCCCGCTCGTGCTGCCGGCTGCATCGGGCGGCACGGCACCGCTGACGTACAGCGTCGCGAATCTGCCTGCAGGCTTGGTATTTGACCCGGCCACGCGGACGATTTCGGGTACCCCTGCGTCAGTGGACAGTAAGGTCACGGCCATCGTCATCTACACGGTGGTTGACAGCGCCGGGGCTGCCGTCGCGTTGACTTTCACTATCACGGTCAACGAACCGATAGATTTTGGCGATTTTGGCGATTTCTTCAATTTCTTCGGCTCTGGCAAGGTCGTTCCGACGGCCTCGCACGATTTGGCTGAAATCCGCGAATTCGTCGTTGGCCAGCGCGTGGAAGACATTGTGTTGCCGGAGGCATCGGGCGGTACGGCACCGCTGACATACACCCTCTCACCGGCTCTGCCGGCGGGCTTGACGTTTGACGCGGCCACGCGGACCATTGCGGGGACGCCGAGGGCGGCATCCGCAACCCTCTATACGTACACGGTTACGGACGCCAACGGCGCGACCGCGTCGCTAGCGTTGCAGACGATGCCGACCGCATTCTCCTTGGCGGACAATTTCCCGAATCCGTTCAACCCGGCGACGACGATCCAGTATGCGTTGCCGCAGGCGGCGGACGTGGAACTGACTGTCTATAATGTGGTTGGTCAGCCGGTGCGGACGATGGTAGCCGAGCATCAGAGCGCGGGTCGTTACGTCGTGGAGTGGGATGCAACGAACGATAGCGGCCATAGCTTGTCGTCGGGGATGTACTTCTACCGCTTGCAGGCGGGTGAAGAGTTCCGCGAAGTCAAGAAGATGCTGTTGCTCAAGTAGTACTCGCATCACTGCGCATCAAGGAAATAGGGCCTCAAATTTCGATTTGAGGCCCTATTTCTTATTTTATTTGTATAAACCAACAGGCAACTACTCTTACATTGGGAGGTAAAGTAATGATACATGCGAAATTGGTGGTGCGGCGTCTGGTCTGTGTGCCTTGGCTGTTGGCCATTGGTTTGGTGCTGGGATGGAGCGGGGAGGCCGAGGCGCAGTTGGCGCTGTCGGTAAATCCCGCTAGTGTGCGCGAGGACGCTGGTGAGACCGAGGTTGAGGTAACAGTCGAAGTTACGGATGATACAGCAGTAGAAACGGATGTCTTCGTGCTCTTGGGAATCTCTCAGGAGGGGCTCAATAGTCGCTTCCGCATCAGGCTGACCGTTCTCAGGATTGCGGCTGGCGAGAAACGGGCAACCGGGACCATCACGCTCTTCCCCGTCAACGATGAGGTTGTTGACACAGATCTTCCTATCGAGATCCGCGGCAATGCTGGCATTAAGACGGTCGAGTCGGCGACGATCACGCTGATTGATGACGACAAGGACAGCCAAAACATCAATCTGTCGGCCGATATTGTCGAGCTAAATAGATCCGATGGTGCGACCGAGATCGCCGTGACGGCGACCCTAGATGGCAAGGTGCTAAGACAGGCGACGAGTTTTGTCTTGACCATTGGCGATCATCCCGACTTGGGCACCAATCCCAATGCCGATACTAATGGCGACGGCACTATCGACGATGCGGATGCGACCAAGGACAATCGCGAGGCGCAGCGCGATTTGGACTACACGGTGACGCTGGCGACGCTGACGATTCCGCGCAACAAGGTGTCGGGGACGGCGACGATTACCATCGCTCCTAGAAGTCGGCTGCCGGGCACGATCCGGGTGGCGACGCCCGATAGTGATGCGAATAATGCGGGGATACAGATTGCAAATGGGCTAACGGTCCGCCCGTTGGATATCAAAATAAAGAAGGCGGTCGCTGCCACAGCCGATGCCATTGCGCTTAGTCAAGAGAGTGTGCGCGAGGACGCCGGTGAGACGACCATCGAGTTAAAAGTCTCATTGACAAATGCCTTGGCTGAGGACGAGACGGTGCGGCTGCGCGTGTTGTCAGCCGGTGAGACGTTGCCGTCGGGGGATGTGGTGACGAGCACGCCGACGCGCGATGTGGATTACACGCTGTCTTTTGCGTCGTTTGTCATTCCGGCTGGCGAGACTGAGGGAACGACGACCTTCACCATTACTCCCTACAACGACAGCGTAGTGGTTGCGCGTGGTTTGATATACATACAGATCGCAGTCGGCGACGTATCAGCGGTTAAAACGATAGAGATCGCCGACGACGACGCGAACAGCACGAGCATATCGCTGACGGCGACTCCGACTAGGCTGAGCGAGGGGGCCGGTAGGACCGATGTCGCGGTGACTGGCACGTTGAACGGGAGGGTGTTTGACCAAGACGTGATCGTGCTGCTGATCATTGACCCCGATCCCAAAGATACAAACGCGAATAACGAGATCGTCGATGTGGTCGAAGCGACGCGCGATGTAGATTACACGGCCGTCCTGCGTCCTCTGGCGATTCCGGCCGGCGCAGTGTCGGGGACGGCGACGATCACCATCATCCCGATTGACGACGGGATTGAGGAAGGCGAAGAGAAAATTAGGGTGACGGTGCCGTATGCCAACCGGCAAGTCACCGCCCAATATGCCGATGGCGAAGCGGTCAATTTGACGGTCGGCACGGTAGATGTAACGCTGCGAGACGGCAGCGAGGGCACTGTGCCTTCCTTTGCTGCGGGCGCAGCCATCGCCGCCCAGACCTACACCGTGGGCACGGCGATTGTCGATTTGGTGCTGCCGGAGGCTACCGGCGATGGCGACCTGACGTATCAGATCTCGGCTCTGCCAGCGGGCTTGGTGTTTGACGCGGCCACGCGGAAGCTGTCGGGTACGCCTACGCAAGCCACCGCCGGTGCGGTCGAAGTTACGTACACGGCGACCGATAGAGATGGCGAAGCGGCCGTGCTGTCCTTTGCTATTACTGTAATCGCTGAGGAAGAGAAGGAACTGGCCTTTGCTGCGGGTGCTGAGATTGCCGCCCGGACCTACACCGTGGGCACGGCGATTGTCGATTTGGTGCTGCCGGAAGTTACGGATAAGGACTGTTACCCGGCGTACAGCGTCTCGGCTCTGCCAGCGGGTTTGTGGTTTAATTCGGCCACGCGGACGCTGGCGGGCACGCCGACGCAAGCCACTGATGGTGCGGTCGAAATTACGTACACGGCGGTCGATATTGACTCGGGCGAAAGCGCAGTGCTGGTCTTCACCATTGAAGTCAATCCGGCTGCAGAGGCTCCTGGGGTTGTGGCCGCTGGGCTGGTGGCAGCACCTGCGATGGTCCGCGAGGACGCTGCGGAGACGGAAGTTTCGCTGACGTTTAGCTTGGAGGCCGCCGCGGCGGCTGACGAGAGCGTGCAGTTCGCTATTGTGGCCCCAAGTGAGGGGACGGCAGCGATGCGCGATGTGGACTACACAGTGGCCCTAGAAGTGTTTATCACCATTCCGGCCGGCGCTACCGAGGGGACGGCGACGCTGGTCCTCACGCCGATCAACGACAATAATGAAGAGGGCTTGGAGGCGATAGGGGTGCAGGCCACGCTCGTATCGACCGGGCAGACTCTAGTGACCAACATCGCGATCCGAGACGACGAAACCCCGAGTACGTCCATCGCGCTGTCGGCAGATCCGAACACGTTGAGTGAGAATGACGATTTGATCACTGTTGCGATCACCGCCACGTTGGACGGCAAGGCATTGGCAGAAGACGCAACCGTACGCTTGGCTATTGATAACGAGTCCACGGCTACGCGCGATTTGGACTATGCCGCGCTGTTTACTCCCATTATTGAGATTCCGGCCGGCTCGATAACAGGGACGGTGAACTTTCACGTCGATCCAAGAGCCGACAACTTGGAGGAAGGCGACGAGATCATCAGGCTGATCGGTACGATTGACGGGCTGAAGGGGGACTCGGTAGAGATCGTGATAAGCGACCCCGGAGCGGCGAAGGCAGTAGCTCAAACGCGGCCGGAAGCGTTCTCCTTGGCGAACAACTTCCCGAACCCGTTCAACCCAACGACGACGATCCAGTATGCGTTGCCGCAGGCGGCGGATGTGGAGCTGACCGTGTATAATGTCGTTGGTCAGCCGGTGCGGACGCTGGTAGCCGAGCATCAGAGCGCGGGTCGCTACGCGGTGGAGTGGGATGCGACCGACTACAGTGGGCACAGCTTGTCGTCGGGGATGTATTTTTACCGCTTGCAGGCGGGCGGCGAGTTCCGCGAAGTAAAGAAGATGCTGCTGCTCAGGTAAGCAGCGCTGCACAGCGAGTCAGCAAAATGGGACCTCAAATCGAGGTCCCATTTTTTGTTTATAGGCGAAGTAGCGCGACTGAATCTTTTACGTTTCCTCGACGGCAAAGTAGCGTTCCAATTCCCGCAGCGTATCCGGGGCTGTGCTGATATCGCGCACGATGATGCCGCGCTCAATGACGGCAATCCGGCGGCAGACCTCGGTGATGTGGTTGAGATCGTGGCTGGAGATGACGAGCGTCGTATCGGTGGTTTGGTCGAGGGTTTTCAGCAGGTCCTTGAGGCGGATTTGGCTCGTCGGATCGAGATTGGCGAAAGGCTCGTCCAGGACCAGTAGCTGTGGCTCGACCATTAAAGCTGCGACAAGCCCCACTTTTTTCTTGTTGCCCTCGGATAAATTGCGGATATACTCGCTCCCGTCGAGCGGTTGATCGCCGAAAAAGGGGCGGTAGTGGTCCCATTTTTCCTCTACTTGGACCGCGTTCATGTCGTATAAACTGCCGACGAAGTGGATGTATTCCACGGGCGTTAGGTAGTCGATTAGGAAGTTAGAGTCTAGGTAGGACCCCGTGCAGGTCTTCCAAGCGTCGTCTTGGGACACGTCCTGCCCGTTGAGCAGTACCTGGCCCGCGCTTGGGCGGATCAGATCGAGGACGAGGCGCAAAAAGGTGGTCTTGCCAGCGCCGTTGTTGCCCACCAAGCCGAAGCTGGCACCGCTGTCGATATTGAGTTCGGGTAGGTCGAGGACCGTCGCCAAGCCGTAGCGCTTTTGCAAATTTTGGACTTGTAGGTGCATGTTCAGGATCTCCCCCTAAAACCGGCCGCCATGCGGTACTTGCACTTTTGCAGCCGATAGGTCAACAAATGGACCCAAACAGGACTGAGTGTCCAGCACAGCAGGCCGCCGACAGCTATAGCCAACGGGCCAAAGTCGGTCGCTAGCATCAGAATCGCGGGTGGGACCATTAAAGGAATGATGACTAGGAGATGGTGTAGGGAGGTGCCTTCTTGGTTAAAAAATGAGGAACGGGAGATATAAAGGCGTTTGCGGTTCATGGTGGCAAAGAACAGCATACAAGCAGAGCTAAAACCGATATTGTAGAGCAAAAAGGCGCTGTACGAGACGAGCAATTCGGGAGCCAAGACCAGCAAGAACGGCAGGCATACTAGCGCCAATACCGGGCAGGAAATTTGCATCAGCCATAGTTTGGCCCATAGCAGGTGGCGGAAATGGACTGGCCGGGCCAGATGGCCGTCAAAATAAAGACTCTCCCAACCAAACATGAGTTGGCCGTAGTTGATCACAAAACCACTAGTGAGTAAACATCCCCAAAGATAGTGGAGGAATGTGAAGTCGGATGAACCACGAGTAAGAAGCATGAAGTTTATCAATCCCAACGGCACGAACATCAAGGAAGACCACAAGATTTGTCGGGGCCGCTTGTTGCGGATCGCCAGTTTGATTTCTAGCGCCATCAGTTGGCCCACCGGACCCAAGCCGGCTAGCCGGTCGAGTAGGCTTTGAGACCCAGTAGTGGAGACTTTTTCGGACTGGGCTTCGTCGTGTAAATGGTCCTTTAACAAGCGACAGGTCAAGCCAAAGAGCAGGCAGGTCGCTGCCAGCAGGGCTAATGCCAGCACAGGGCCGCCCGCTCCCAGCAAAGAGTCGAATACTACGCTCGACAGTGCGTTCGTATAGCCCCACTGTCGCCAATAATCCAAGGCGATTAGACCGCAGGTACCTCCGCCCAAGATCCAGACTGGTAAGGCGCGTCTGACCAAGGCTAGGTTAATACAGATGACCAAGTAGTTGGATAGACCAAGGATCGCCACGATAGCCGCCAACCAAGACAGCGATGTAGAAGCGGGGTAATCTAGCGCTAGATTGCTGATCCAGAACGGGATGAAGAAGGCCAGCGGGAATAGATTGTGCAGGTGGAATAGGGTCGCGAAAGAGAAAAATCGCGTTAGCGCGGGCCGGGAAATGGGCAAGTGAAGATAGGGGCCAATTTTTAGCTGTGGCGTGTTTTGGAAGAGCAAGCGGGCTAGGAACAAGAGCAAGAAACCGCTCAATAAGTGCTGGTTGACTACGTGGACGACATCGGCCGTGGGATCTTGGCTAGTTAGTAGATGACCGATCATGGTACCCGAGAGGACGAGGACGAGCAGGAAATACAGCGCTAGCAGGACTAGAAAAATGGCGTAGGCGACGCTTATGCCACGCCAAGAGGGGTTGCGGATGAACTCCTTCCACTGGTGGCGCAGCAGATTGCGGTAGAGCATGGCTAGAGAACTTAGCGGTAGGGCGAGGGTTGAGGGAGTGTGTCGAGGAGGGCGGAGCGAGTGGGGAAGAGGAGAGCGGCTCTTTCGGGCGTTATGGAGAAGACGTGGCCGGTGGTGTGGAGGCGGAGGTAGCGGCCTCGGTCGTCGGCTGCGCCGATGGCGAGGGTGTCTATGGTGCCCTCTTCGTCTTCGAGATAGAGGTAGCGGGCCTCGGCAAAGGCATCGGTGCGGTTCGGATCGTGCAAAGCCGACCACGTCAGGCGTTTGAGGAAATCGGCATAAGCTTCTACACTCGCCGAGGGGCAGGTCTCCGCACCGGTCGCAGACGAGGCGACCCACTCGTAGGTCGGCATCATAGGACCTGGCTCCGTCATGGGTTTTAGCTGGCGGCTGAGGAATTGCACTGGGTAGGAAGGGTCGCCGGCGAAGGCAATGCGCCGGAGGCCCTTGCGCTGCAAGGCTTGGGGCAGGACGCGGCGGTCGAGCATCGGCGCGGGCGGTGCGGTGTCGAGGGCGTGGACGGGGTGGGCGTGGAGGTGGAAGATGCTGTCGGCACCAATGCGCTGGACATACGATTCCCCAGCACGAGCACCGGGGGCACCGCGCCCTTGGCGCACTTCGAGCAAGGGACGCCCCTGTTGGTCGAGCAGGTGGATGCGGACGCTACCCGGCCCGAGGCCATAGCGGGCCAAGTCTCCAGGCTCGGTCGAGACGAAGGTCGCAGGGGTGGCGAGTAGGCTCTGGAGCAGGTGATCGACGCGGCGGTTGAGAACAAAGGCGCGGTGGTAGGCTGGAAAATGCCAAGTGTTCCCGCGCCGAACGTAGTGCCAACGGCGTCCGGCGGCGTGGACCTCAATCTGATCGACTGCTGAGGTCAGTTCGGGTGCCAAGAGGCGCAGAGCACCGGCGGTGCGGCGCACGTCTCGCTGATGCTCGCGCAGCGTGCGCTCTCCGAAGACGAGCAGGACCAGCAAGGCCCCTAGGGCGCAGAGCAAGCGGATCACGTTCGCCTCGCTTCGACAAGCTCAGCGCACCGCGTGCGGCGATAGAGGGCATAGCCCAAAAACAGCAACGGTCCCGCACCTACCACGAACACCCGCCACAGACGCTTGGACTCGGTGCTTTGGAAGGGGAAGCCGCGCGAAGTCGGTCGCCGCGCCTGCAAGGTGGCTAGCTCTTCGCCATAAGCGTTGTACGCCACGGCATTGAGCAAGAATTGATCGTGCTGAAAGCCCGGGGTCAGCAAATGCTCGTTTTTGAACATTTCCGAAGAGCCGATCAAGAGTAGGGATCCAGTTTGTCGCGGGCGTTCGCCCACGCGCTGGAGCGTGGCGCGGCCATCCTCACTTTCGGCAAAATCTACCTCGGGGAAAGGCCCGGTAAGCAGCGCGGCTAGGGGTTGGGGGCCGGGCAGGTACGTCTGCGGGGCGAAGACCTCGGGCGGCAGCCAACCGCCCTGCCATGGGTACGCCCAGGCTTGGGGCGAGGTGGAGATTAGGGTTTGGGCCGTTATGCCTGCGCTGCTTAGCTCTGTCGAGTTCAGGGCAAAGCGGTTTCCCCAGATAAAGAGCTGATCGCCGAGATGCCGGGTAATCGCCGAGGTGTGGTCGTAGTGCTGGCCGACGGCGCGGATCAAGAACGGCAAGGCGACCTGTTGCGGATCGTACTCGCGCACGGCCGTGCGGTTGACTTGGGTTTCTAAGTCGAGATGAGACTGGGTGCGGTCGAAGAGCACTTCGCGGACCTGTTCGACGCCAAAGAGTTGGAGGTAGCGGTCGAGGTCTTGGAATTGGGGTTGGGGCCAGTACACCGTCTGAAACCCCGAGCCGCGGTACTGGCGCTGCTGGATGTTGAAGTGCTGCATGGCGACAATGGCCTTGCCCCCCCGCGCGAGATGTTGGCTCAGCAGCAGCAGGATGGGACCAGAGTCGCGGCGCGGCTGCATCCACACGAGAACGTCGATGTCTTGAGGCATGACTGGCGTGCGGGGGTTGATGTAGTGGACGTCGTAGAGATAGTCGGCGAGCAGGGCTTTTAAGTCGCTGTACACGTCGGTGCCGCCCGGGGCGATGAGGCCCTTCTTCTGGTAGTCTTCGAGGGCTTCGGCTGGCGAGAGGCGCGGCAAGTCGGAGATGACGGCCACGCGCATTTTGCGCCCCTGTTGCAGGTTGTGGGCGGCTGCGGCCAAGAGGAATTCGAGGTGGCGCAGGGTGTATTGGTCGAGGCGCGGCACGGCGATGGTGTGCGCGTTGTCAATTAGACGCAAGCCGCTCCATACGTACTGGGTGGCGAGCGTGTCGTGGAGGACTCGTTCGACTGGGAAGGGTGTCAGCCCTTCGGCAGCGAACGTCTGTTGTTGGTCGGGAGTCAGCGCGTCGGGCCGGATCACGCGCAGGGGAATGTTGCAGTCGGCGAGCAAGGTGCGGATGCGGTCTTCGGCGTCTTTGAGCTGCCGGGGCATGGAAGCGCGGTGCGTGGCGATCAGTTCGGCGGATAGGGACGTGCCCTGCAACAAGCGGCCCAAAAGCGGCGACGGCGTGTTGAGCTGGTCGGCCGTCAGGTCGAGGTAGGGGCCGCGGCCGCGCCAGACGAGCGCACCAACGAGGAGTACCAAGCAGGCGAGGCCGAACTGGCGGCCCCAACGACCGGTTGACCGGCTTGGGCGGCTGTAGCGGAGGTAGTGCCTAACGCCGAGACCTACAAACGCCAGCGGCACCAAAAAGACCGCAAAGAACCGCCAGAAGAAACGGGCGAGTGCGCTAGGTGGGACTAGGCGCTGCGGCCCGCCCTTTTCTACGCGCCCCCGCAATACGCGCTCTGGTTGGCCGTAGGTGCGGATGAGGTTTTGCAGGAAGACGCGGTGGGCGTAGCCGGGCTGGTTGATGATGCCGTCTTGGAAGGGCGACGCGCTGGCCAAGACGAAGAGCTGTCCTCGCCAAGGATCGTCCGGCTTGAGCAGGACCAGCAAATTTTGTTTGGGCACGGACAGGCCGCCGGTTAAGTCGGCGTCGGTGAAGGGGCCGGTGGGCAGGGGCAGGACGCGGGGGCTTTCGGTGGTGGTGCCGACGATTTCCGCATGGAAGCCCTTGGCTTGGACGGCCTGTGGATCGACTTCGAGCGCGCTAGCGGCGACGAAATTAAGTCCGCCGCGACCTGGTGCGGCAAAGCTCTTCATGTTGTAAAAAGCGGGCAGCACCCGGAGGTGAAAGGGTGCGACGATTTCACCCATGTCGAGGATGACCGGCCCGGTGTTTTTATCGACGAGCAGGTCCGGCACCGGCCGGAGGCCAAAGGGCTGGAGCAGTTGGCCCCAAGCAGGCGGCGCGTGGTGTACCCAGTAGGAGATTGCGTCCTCCTGTGGGGCGTAGCCGATTTGGTAGGCGCTGCCGGCGAGCACGGCACTGCGACCGGATTCTAGGAAGGCGAGCAACTGCCGCATGTGCTCGGGGGTGGCGACTTCGGGCTGGATCCAGAACAGCACGTCGATTTCTGGGGGGATGGTGGGATTGCTGTTGAGATCTAGTTCGACGACTGGCCCGGCCTCGTTGAGAAAGGCCGCCAAGAGTTGGAAGGGCGGCGGTGCCGAGACGCCGAAGGTCGGTTGCGGCGGCGCTCGTCCGGCCTGTAGTTGGGCTATGACGTATTCCTCTAGGTAAGGTAGGTGCTCTGGCTCGATGCTTTGGACGAGTACTTCGGGTGCGTTGGCGCGCGCGATTACCAGCGAGGACCAGATTTTTTGCTCGGAATGCTCGTCGTGCAACACCCGCCGCACGCTGAAGGAGGAGGCTTTTTTGCTAGCGGCATAGCCGATGCCAGCGCGCCCGCTTTGGTCCGGGTCGATGACTCGATAGTCGATGCGGTTGGGCGCTTGGTCGCGCAGGGCCGACAGGAGCCGGCGGACTTGGGGCTCGAGTTCTTTGAGGTGTGCCGGCATGTTTTCGCGGGCGGTGGCAAAGTAAGTGATGGAGAGTGGGGTTTCTAGGGAGCGGAGGTAGTGCTTGGTCGCTGGCGAGAGCGTGGCGATGTCGTCCCCTGCTAGGTCTAGGGTCCAACTTCCCGTCAGGTTCAGGAGGCGGCCGGCGTACGCGACGATGCCCAACAGCAGCGCGAAAGCCAGCGCAATCTGGAGCAAGAAGTGCCGCTTCAATACTTGGATCTCTGGAGGCTTAGATAGTTCATTGAGACGAAAAAGCCGCTCATCAATGCGAAGTACAGCAGGTCGGCGAGGGCGATTACGCCGCGGCCGAAAGCCTCGTAGTGGGGCAGGACCGATATGGTCTCGTATAGCCACGTGCCGAGCTGATAGGCTGGCGCGAGTCCGTCGAGTACCTCTACTACCTTTTCATGCCCGCTGAGCACGAAGAAAAAGCCGAAGAGCGCGGCGAGCACAAAGGCGACGATCTGGTCACGGGTCAGGCCGGAGGCAAACAGGCCGAAGGACAGGAAGAAAGCACCCAACAGCAGCGCGCCGAGATAGCTCGCGCAGATGCGTCCGAGATCGGGATCGCCGAGGAAGAGGAGCATCAGCACAATGGGCAGGCTACCGGCGAGGACGATGGCGTAGAAGCAGAGGGCCGCGAGATACTTGCCCAGCACGACCTGCAAGGAGTGCAGCGGCAGAGTCATCAGTAGCTCGAAGGTGTGCTGGGCATGTTCCTCGGCCCAAGCCCGCATGGTAATGGCTGGGACGAAGGGGATCAGCAGAAAGGGCAGGGCGGTGAAGTACGGCCCCATATCTACTACTCCGTCGAGGAAAAAGGAGTTCATAAAGGTGGTGCATGACAGCACTAAGAAGACCGCGGCGTACGCATAGGCAATGGGCGAGTCAAAGTACGACTCTAGCTCGCGGTCGAAGACGATGCGTGTGCCGCGCAGGCACTCGGCAGTAGAAAGGCGTTGCGCGTCAGACATGGTCAGGGGTTGACTTCGGCGAGGCTTCGACGGTGAGCTCAGCCGAACCGCTCAGTCGAGTCGTGGTGCGGACTAGGTGGGCGAAGACGGCTTCGAGACCGGCCCCGGGGATGCCGGCGTCTGTGGCCAATTGTTCGACGCGGCCATCGCCGAGCAAGCGCCCTTGGTGGATGATCAACACGCGGTCGGCAATGGCTTCGACGTCGGCGATGATGTGGGTGCTAAAGAGGATCGCCCGGTCCGGGCTGAGCGCGCGCAAGGTGTCGCGGAAAGCTAGGACCTGCAAGGGGTCGAAGCCGTGAGTTGGTTCGTCGAGGAGCAAGACCGGCGGGTCGTGGACCATGGCGGTAGCTAGGCCGATGCGCTGGCGGAACCCGGTGGAGCACTCCTTGACGCGCTGGGTGAGCACGTCTTCGATCCCGCAGAGTTCGACCGCGCGCGTTAAGGAGTGCTGCAAGGCGTCGCCTTCGAGTCCGCGGGCCCGGGCGATGAAGCGAAGGAACTTATCGACGCGCATCTCTTGGTAGAGCGGGGTGTCGCCCGATAGGTAGCCAATGCGGCGGCGCACGGCGAGCGGATGCTCCACCACGTCGAGTCCGTCGATGGAGATGGTGCCGGCCGTGGGGTGAATAAAGGTCGAGAGCATCTTGAGCATGGTGCTCTTGCCAGCGCCATTGGGGCCGACGAAGCCGACGATCTCGCCTTGGTCAACGGCAAAGCTGACCTCGTCAACTGCGGTTAAAAGGCCGTAGCGGCGGGTGACGGACTCTACGCGGATCATGTGCGGGCGGGCTACTCCTTGAATTCGCCGCAGCGGAGCATGGAAGCGCCGAAGTAGGGATTGGCGATTTGGGGCTGGTCCTTCTGCACCCAGTGCGCCCCCTTGTCGCCATCGGCCATCGGGCAGTATGCCACGACGTAGCCCTCGGGAATTTGGCCCTTCCGCACTTCTTCAGACAGCGGCTTGAACGCAACGCGCACCGCAGCAATATCAGCGGCGCTTGCGGCTTTTTCCGCCAGCGGCTTGAGCGTTGGGTTGGCGCTTTGCACCAAGTCTTGCAGGGCTTGGCGCGCTTGGTCTAGGTCGTCAGCAGCCAAGGCTTCTTGGGCCGCGACGTAGTGGGTCAGCGCCGAGGGGGCTAGGTCGGACGAACCACAGGCCGCGATTGTGACCGCGATAAAAAATAAAAAAGGCAAGCAGCGCATGGGAGATTCCTCCTTGCGGAAAAGGGGGTATCAGAAATTGCGTTGAACCTGTATTTAGCGCAATCGGTGCCGTTGGATTCCTCGCGTCAAGGTCGGGCGCGCGTTGGCTGGGGATCGTATATTTTTTAACTGACGTGCTAGGAACTGGTAGCCATAGAGATGCTTCGACTCCGCTTTGCTCCGCTCAGCATGACAGATGCTGACACTTCGGTCCCCAGTGTCATGCTGAGCGAAGTATCTGATACCCAAGAGGTCTATGTGTAACATTAGCTCATCAAGGAAGCAAAATCGTGTCTGAAGCCGATCCCTATCCCGGTCCCAACGAGGAAGTGCTGGAGGCGCAAGCGCGCGTCTGTACCGGGCCGCACCAGAGCCGCCCGCTGGGCAAAAAAGAAGGCGACCCAGATCCTAAGCGGATTCTGGAGCTGATTTTTGCCTCGCTCAAAGGAGACTTACCTCGCGCAGAGCAGGTTTCCCGAGCCCAGATGGGCGCGTTTTTCGCGGCGATGTCCATCCGCCGCACCTTTGGTGTGCAGACTGGTTGGAGCGCGGCCGAGATCGAGGAGTTTGACCGCTATGGGGATGCGCTCCGCAAGATGCCCGAGGATTTGCGCTTCCTGCTGGGGATGGCACCTGATTTCGCTGGTTGCGACGCGGGCGAAGTGCGGGTGGTTGAGGCGCTGCGCCTAATTTTGCAGGGCGGACACCTATGCTACGAGGAAGTGCGCGGTGCGCTTGAGGCTATGTTAGCGGGCGAAGTGCGTCCTTCACTGATGGCTGCGTTTTTGATCGGCCAGCGGATGAATATCGAAAATGAGGAAGAAGTTCGCGCTCATCTCGACGCCGTGCTTCCCGCAGAGCAGGTATCTGCGCTGCAAGTGGAGGCGCTGACGCATTTTGGCCAGCCCTTTGACGGCGCAGCGCGCTATTTTCGCCCAACGCTGTTCGTCGCTGCTGTGCGTGCGGCCTTGGGCCGGGCGACCGTGCTACACGGCGTCGCTGAAATGCCGCCCAAGCGCGGAGTTACCGAGGAAGGGGTGCTAGCGGCCTTGGGTGCGCGAATTGATCTGTCGCTGGTGGAGGCGGCCTGTTGCATTGAAGACCCGGCCGTTGGGTTCGCATACGTGAGTCAGCGCGAATACGCTCCCCGCGCGTACGCGTTGCGCCATTTGCGCACTCACATTGCCAAACGTCCGCCTTGGGCTACTACGGAGAAAGCGCAGCAGTTGTTTACTGGCGCGGCTTGGAACGGCATGGTCGCGGGCTTTTACCACACCGGCTACGAGGACAAGCTGTTGGGGTTGATGCAGGCGCGTGGGTTGGACGCGGGGCTGGTGATCAAGGGCGAGGAGGGGAGCAGCCATTACGGATTGCGATTGGGGAAGCCCTCGGACGCGCGGCGCAAGGCCATTAACTACGTGCAGGGATTCCGCCGCGTCGGTGATGCACTGACGACGGTCGCCTGCGACGTAGATCCACAAGAATACGGCTTTTGCTACGAGCAAAGTCCGCGTCCTGCGGAGGTGAGTGCGCGGGCTTTTGCCGACATGGGGCTGGCGGCACTCAAGGGCGAACGGGGGCCTGTTTACGACCGCATAGTACTCAATGTCGGTTTGACCGACTACTATCTGGGACTAAGTACGAGTGCTGAAGAGGGGTTGGCCGAGGCGCGGGAGGCGATGGATAGCGGCCGGGCGCTGGCGCATCTGGAGCGCTATATCAATTAAGAACTGATGTTACGCAGTTTTGAGGGTTTGTAGCTCCTCAAAGGCGGATCGAATCGCCTTGAGATAGAGTCTTGCTCGCAGCGCGAAGTGCTTGAGTCGGTGCTTGCTGCGCAAGCCCTCCAAGCGCCCGGCGGCATACAAG
>JAJEGS010000039.1 GCA_022819745.1 Candidatus Latescibacterota bacterium
AACGGGATGGAATCCTTCTGGGCCTTACTCAAGCGCGGATACTACGGCACATACCACCAGATGAGTCCCAAGCACTTGGGCCGCTATGTAAGAGAGTTTGCTGGACGGCACAATCGACGAAAGACCGATACCATTGACCAGATGAACTTGATGGCTGCGGGTATGGTAGGTAGGAGGTTGCCTTATCAAGCTCTGGTAGAGGAAAGGGCTTTAGGGGATCAATCCTGACGCTTCTTGAGGTAGGCCCACTCGGCGGCCTTCTTCGGCGGAGTGGTCAGAAGAGCTTGGGCGACGTTCTCTGGCGTGTCCGGGATGCGCTCCGGCATCACCTGACGCCGAGCCTCCATAACCTGCTTTTTCTCGGTCAGCTTTTTCTCAGCTTTACTTAGTCGCATAGATGCCCTCCTTGACTAAATGAGCCATTAAGTGACTGAACTGTTCATCGTGTCGGTTCTGCCACTCTAAGACTTGGTCTACCTTTGTTTCCAGCCCATC
Organism: Candidatus Latescibacterota bacterium; assembly: GCA_022819745.1. The sequence goes on from JAJEGS010000039.1 coordinate 496, forward strand.
TACCTTTGTTTCCAGCCTATCTACCTTTGTTTCCAGCCTATCTAGGCGGTCAGCGATGCCCGTGATCTGCGTCGCTACCTGATCCAGCGTTACCGCTACCTGTTCCAACGTTACTTGCTTAGCCATTCTTCGATCTCCTGATCCTGGGGGAAAGACCTCTTGAACAACCTGTTTTTCCAAGATACGTTAGCGACTGGAGGGCGTCAAGCTGTCGGACCGTTGGCGGTCCTACAAGAACGTCGGCCTCACGTCAGTCGAGTAGAACAGGCCACACTGGGCAATATATAGGCCGCAAGAACAGAGAACAAGTCCCACCATTTACGACGCCAACATCATAATAATCGCCGCAAGGATGATTAAGCCCACCGCAGTAAAACAGCCCATTGTCTTATTGACTTCGTCTGTACTCTGTTCAACGAATGCCTTGGCATCGGCTGCCCCCCGGACGATCCAAAGGTAAACGGCCCGAATCGCTATGATAACGAATACGAGGATCAAGGCTTCAACCATGCCGCTACCCTCCTAGCATCGAGACGATGTCGTCGTGGCCTTGCTCTTGCGCTAGGGTCAGGGCGGTGTCGCCGTTGTTGTTGGCGGCCGTGGTATCGGCCTCCATCTCCAACAGGAGGGCGACGGCGTCGGCGTGCCCCTCGTGTGCCGCAAACATCAAGGCGGTCGCGTCCGTGTGGGTGCGGGCGTTGACGGGTGCGCCCTCGGCTACGAGGTCGTGCATGGTGTGGGTGTCGCCGGCGGCCGCCGCGTACATGAGGGTGGTGCGGCCGTGGTCGTCGCGCCCGTCCGCCCCATACGACCAGACCCAGTGATCCAGCAGTAGGCGCAGCGTCTCGATATGGCCCTCACTAGCGGCTAGCGTCAAGGCGCTGGCCCCAAAGGACTTGAACGTGCTGTATTCGCCGCCTTCCCACACGACGATCCAGCGCGTGACGCGCACGTGGAGGTCGGCACCCCGCTCCAGAAGCCACCCCACCATCTCGGCCTGACCCGCGATAGCCGCGAAGTGGAGGGGGGCGTACCCCTCACCCCGCACCGCCCCCAACGGCTTGCGAGGGTTGATGTCAAACTTGCCCGATCCCGTGCCGGAGCCTTCGCCCAGCAGGAAGGCCGCCACCGCCTGGTGGCCGCCGTAGGACGCCCACAGCAGGGCGTGATAGCCGCCCCGCACGAGGTTGCCGTACGTGCTCAAGGCCGACAGCCGCACCGTCGCGTGCGGCACCAGATACCGCACCACGTCGAGGTGGCCGCCCGCCGCCGCCAGCGTGAGGGGCAGGTCGGGTCCCTCGTGGACGTACAGCCAAGTGCCCTCGTTATACGCGGCCCCAGCGCCCCCCTCCACCAGCGCCCGCACCACGTCGAGGTGGCCGGCATAGCTGGCCCATCCGAGCGCGGTCTGCCGGTTGCACTGCCCGTCCCCTTGGGCTTCGATCACGAGGTCGGGGAACGCGATGTGGCCGGCGCAACGGCCGTTGCGCAGGTTGGGGTCGGCCCCCGCGCTCAACAGGAACACCACCACGTCGAGGTGGCCCTGTTGGGACGCCCGCAACAAGGCGGTGTCGTAGTGCTGGTCTTCATTTTGGACATTAACGTCCATGCCGACCGCCACAAACGCCTCTACGAGACGGAGGTCGCCGTCGTGCGCCGCGGCCAAGAAAGACGCCTGGGAGTAGGGGACGCCCGCCGCTTGCAGCAGGGCGCGCCCCTGATCGGGCGTGAGGGGTTCGGGAGGGGGCTCGGGAAGGGGCTCCTCGACGACAGGATCGACGACGGGCTCGGGAGCCATGGGGTTTTGGGTGCAGCCAGTTAAGAGAAGGGCATATAATGCCCAATAAGATAGGAACCAAGTGTGGCGCATGACGGCCTCCCTTGAAAGTGGCAACAAAGGAGGCCCAGCGGACTTCCCGCAGGAAATGGCCGGGCCTTGGTACCTACGCGCAGAGGCTGCGAGAAGTCCTACCTGTTCACCTGATTTACTGATGGGGAGCTACCCCAATCAGGGGATCAAACGGTTCTTGTATTTAGTAGGAGACCCGACACAATATCGTGATTCTCCACACATAGGTACCGAGCCGGAAAATACGGACCAAAAAAAGGAGCTGTCAAGAGAAAAAAGAGGAACTACCGGAGGGTGCCGGGCCATTGCCACTTTCGTCTGCACAGGGGTGCAACGTCTGCTTATTTGCCGAAGCGCGGGGAGCTACCCCGCGCCCTTTTGGCCGGCTATGGTATTCAGCAGATGACCCGACTACGGGTCAGACGAAAGCGGCGAGGATAAACTACAACGCTAGGCGGAAAGGGGCAACTCAAGAACTCAGATGCCGCTCTTTTCTCGTTGACTTACCCCCTTGGTTGCCCGTTCTTGGGCCACCCCACCGACCAGACCAAGGAGAAAAGACGAATGGATAATCTCAGGTTATTAGGAGCCTATCAAATAGTGGAAGAGGAACCCGTGGCCCATATATTCCCCGCCCCCGACCTCGAAGACGGTCTTCCTAATCAAGTGCGTCTTCTGTTGAAAGTGGAGTCACTCGACGGCCCACGAACCCATCCGGGAACTTCACATATTGCCATCTCTTTTTCTGATCAGCAGTGGGCTTCAGCCTTCTTTTCCCGTCTGGCCCAAGAGGTGTTGCAGCGATAGCCTCATCCACCTCTTTTAGATATTGTTCAACATCTATTGCATCGCGCGTGTTAGCAGTAGTCATGTTCTAGCTCCTTTCGCTAGCGTACGTGTGAAATGAAGGAGCTAAAAAGAAGGGATATGGCCCACGGTGGGCACCATTGTATATAATTCCCTTTTTTTAATATCGGTCTCCAATCATACTTCTTGGAACCTCATCCGGATCGGTCTATAGCATGTTACATTACTAAGGGCCTAAAAGGACATTTTATAAAGAATCGGCTCGTCTTTGTAAATCCCTTGGAATCTTCGCATTGGGCTTATGATGAAGCCGAGTTGATGCTCGCCATCAATGTAATGGTCTATGCGTTGGCCCAAGAAGGTTCCTTGGCTCAGCGCCTGACCCAAGACTTGGTGGCTAAGCGAGACGATCAGTGAAGAGATAGTAGAAAAATACCTAGCGAATTAACCTAAAGGGTTTCCCATCATGCCCGAGCAACCCATGCTCATTATAGACGGCCATCTCGACTTGGCCTTCAACGCCGTGCACCACCGCCGCGACCTCACCCAAGACGTCCGCGTCCTGCGCGAGCGCGAAGACCCCAAACCCGTAGGCCCTTCGCACCCCGACTCGCTGCGCGACAGAAAACGCCCCGAAAGCTCCTCGCGCGGCACGGCCACCGTATCCCTGCCGCAGATGCGCCAAGGCCGCGTCGGCATCGCGCTCTCGACCATCATGTGCCGAGTGCAGATGCCCACCGGCCTCCTCGACGACGGCCTGAGAACCCAAGAAGCGGCCCACTCCGTCGGCCAATCGCATCTTTATTATTACAAAGCGCTAGAGCGCGAGGGCCAACTGCGCTTCATCCGCGACACAAACGATCTCGACGCGGCCATTGCCGCTTGGCAAAATCCCGATTCGACGACTCCGATTGGCCTAATCCTAAGCATGGAAAGCGCCGATCCCATCTTAGCCCCTGAGCAAGTAAGCTGGTGGTGGGAGCAGGGCCTGCGCTCGGTGGGATTGACACACTTTGGTGCTAATACCTGGGGTCATGGTACCGGCACCCGAGGCGGGTTATACGCCGATGCCTATCCCCTGCTCGACGCGCTCGCCGCAACGAACATCGCCCTCGACCTAACCCACGCCTCGGACTTGGTCTTCTGGCAGCTTTTGGATTACTGGTCGGGGCCGGTCCACGCCAGCCACTGCAACTGCCGCGCCCTCGTCCCCGGCCAGCGCCACCTCAGCGACGAGATGATCCAAGCCATCGCCGAGCGCGGCGGCGTCATCGGCGCGGTCTTCGCCGAGTTCATGCTCAATCCCGAGATCAACTTCGACGACCCGACGACTTATCCGCAAACCGCTCGTCGTTCCATGTCGGCCGTCGTCGATCACATCGACCACATCTGCCAACTCGTCGGCAACTGCGACCACGTCGCCATCGGCTCCGATCTAGACGGCGGCTTCGGGCGCGAAATGGCCCCCATTGACTACGACACCATTGCCGACCTACAGCGCTTCCTCGACATCCTCGACCGGCGGGGCTACTCGACCGACGACATTGCAGCCATAGCCCACGGCAACCTCTCGCGCTTCTTCCGCCAAGCCTGGAAGCAATAGCCTTGAACCAACCACTCTGCGCCCATCTGCGTCCATCTGCGGATAACTCACGCCCCACCAATAGGATTGTCATACAATGACCGACGCGCGCCCGCTGATCCTCGACAGCCACCTCGATCTATCCTTCTCCGCCCTGCAAATCAACCGCGACCTAATGCAAAAGGCAGCCACTGTGCGCGTCCATGACTCCGTTCAGACTATGGAAGGCTTCGGCTCCTGCACGGTGACCTTCCCCGAACTGCGCCGAGGCAAGGTCGGCCTCTTCTGCGGCACGGTGATGTCGCGCCTAGATCCAGGCGACCGCTGGACCCGCACCGGCATGTACTGCCAAGCCCAATGCCACGGCGTCGGCCGTGGGCACTTGGCGTACTACCAAGCACTCGAACGCGCGGGTTTGCTCCGCTTCGTCAAAAGCATCGCGGATCTAGACGAAACCATCGCCGCTTGGCAAAACCCCGACCCAGCGACCCCTTTCGGCTTAATCCTCGCCATGGAAAGCGCCGATCCCATTTTAGGCCCGGACCAAGTGCCCGAATGGCGCGAACTCGGCTTGCGCTTAGTGTCGATCTCGCATTACGGCACCAGCACCTACTCGCACGGCACCGGCACTGAAGGCGGACTGCTGCCGCCGGCCAAACCCCTGCTCGACGCGCTCAAAGCGGCCGGCATCATCATCGACTTGACCCACTTGACCGACCAAGCACACTGGGAGCTCTTGGAATTGTACGACGGCCCGGTCTGCGCTTCGCACCACAATTGTCGCACCTTGGTCCCCGGCCAGCGCCAACTCACCGACGAAATGATCCGCTCCATCGCCGAGCGCGATGGGGTCATCGGCGCGGCCTTCGACGCCTGGATGCTCGATCCAAGCTGGCAGCGCAAAGTCCCCGCCTTTGAACAACTGACTAGCGCCACGTTGGAAACCGTCGCCGACCACATCGACCACATCTGTCAGCTTTTGGGCACCTCGCGTCACTGTGGCATTGGCACCGATCTCGACGGCGGCTTCGGCACCGAGCAAGCCCCGCGCGACCTCAACACCATCGCCGATCTGCAAAAACTCCAGCCCATCCTCGCGCGCCGTGGCTACTCGCCAGCAGACATCGCAGGCATCTTCTCCGGCAACTGGGTCCGGTTCTTCAAGGACGTGTGGAGCCGCTCTTAATCTGCAATAGCCTCTAAATCTGACTCTACGTTCTATCCTTTTTCGTTACAAATTGTTCAAATTTTTCTCTCCTTCTTGTCATTAACGCCATTTTTGCCTATACTTTGCTCAAGTTAATTACATAATAACTCTCAAACTGTTCATTCATAGGGAGAAATCGACATGGCGAGAGGAGCCGACAAAGTTATCGAAGCGCTCGACCGCTTCGGCGTCGAGTACGTCTTCGGCCATCCGGGCGGCGCGGCCATGCCCATCTTCGACGCACTGCTCAACTCCGAGCAGATCCGCTTCGTCCTCACCCGGCACGAGCAAGGCGCGACCCACATGGCCGACGGCTACGCCCGCGCCACCGGCAAGCCCGGCGTCGTCCTCGTAACCTCCGGCCCGGGCGCAACCAACACCATCACCGGCCTGCTAACCGCGCTGATGGATTCCGCGCCCATCATCGCCCTCACTGGCCAAACCGTCACCCCCATGCTCGGCAAAGACGCCTTTCAGGAAGCCGATGTCTTTGGCATCTCCATGCCCGTCGTCAAGCATTCCTATCTGGTCAGGGACCCCAACGACATCCCCCGCGTGATGACCGAGGCATTCCACATCGCCACCACCGGCCGACAGGGGCCAGTGCTCGTCGATCTGCCCAAGGACGTCACCCAAGGCGACCCCTTCCCCGAATGCACCACCGACTTTCCTGAGAAGGTGTACCTGCCTGGTTACACTTGGCAAACCAAGCCCGCGCCCGAACTGCTCGAAGCCGCCGCCACCCTCCTCCGCCGCAGCAAGCGTCCCCTGCTCTACTTAGGCGGCGGCTGCATCGCCTCGGGCGGTCACGAAGCGGCCAAAGCCTTTGCCGAAAAGACGCGGATGCCAGTGACCAACACCCTGCTCGGCAAGGGGGCGTTCCCCGAGCAGCACGCGCTTTCGGTGGGAATGCTCGGCATGCACGGCACGGCCTACGCCAACAAAGCCGTCGTCGGCTGCGACCTGATTATGTCGGTGGGCGGGCGCTGGGACGACCGGATCACCGGCAAGCTCGCCGAATTCTGCCCAGATGCGAAAAAGATCCACATCGACATCGACCCGGCCGAATACGGCAAAGTGGTCATGCCCGACGTTTTTATCGAAGGCGATGCGCGCCAAGTACTCGAAGAGCTAATCAACTACGTCGAGCCTATAGACACAGCAGCCTGGCTGGCCCAAATCGACGACTGGAAGGCGAAATACCCGCTCAAGTACGGCAAGCGCGGTGGCCTCAAGATGCAGGCTGTCATCGACCGCCTATACGAGCTGACCGCTGGCCGCGCCGTGGTGACCACCGACGTCGGCCAGCACCAGATGTGGGCGGCCCAGTTTTACAAGACAGCGCACCACCGCCAGTGGCTTTCCTCCGGTGGCGCTGGCACCATGGGCTTTGGTTTTCCCGCGGCTGTAGGTGCTCAGTTTGGTCGCCCCGAAGAGACCGTGGTCGCCATCTGCGGCGACGGCGGCTTCCAGATGACCCTGTGCGAACTGGCCACCGCCGTCGTCCATCGGCTGCCGATTAAAATTCTAGTCCTCGACAACAAGTACTTAGGAATGGTCCGCCAGTGGCAGAATCTGTTCTTCGACAATCGCCTCTCTGGCGTCGATCTAGAAGGCAACCCCGACTTCGTCAAGCTGGCCGAATCCTACGGGGCCAAGGGCTTCCGCATCCGGCGCACCGCCGACATTGACAAAGTCCTCAAGCAGGCCCTCGACCACGACGAAGGCCCCTGCGTCATCCACGCCGAGTGCGAAAAAGAAGACAACGTCTTCCCGATGATTCCCGCCGGAGCTGCACTCACCGATATGCTGATCGAGGCTCCCAAGCAGAAACTGGCCCAACCCAAAGGAAGTACCTAATGTCCACAAGTGCTATTGACTTTGCCGCCGCTGACCTCAACGCCCGCCAAGAGGCGGTGGACGCGCCACAACTCAGGCTGACCGAACCCCAGCAGAAGACTACCATCGGCCTATTGGTCAACGACCGCCCCGGCGTCCTAGTGAGAATCGCCCAGTGTTTTGCCCGTCGGGCCTACAACATCGAAAACCTAGTCGTCTCGCCGGCCCACATCCCCCAGTGCTCGCGCATGACCATCACCAGCATTGGCCCCGCTGCCGAGCTGAACCAAATCATCTTGCAACTCAACAAGCTGGTCGATGTCATCCACGCCAAGGACCACTCGACCGACGATGCCATCACCCGAGAGTTAGCGCTCTTCAAGGTCGGCTGCTCGGTCGAAGAGCGCACCGAGGTCTTGCAGATTACCGAGGTTTTTCGCGGCAAGACAGTCGATATCTCAGGAGCCACCCTCACCATCGAGGCCACCGGCACCACCGAGAAGATGGACGCGCTCGAATCGCTGTTGAGCAAATTCGACCTCAAGGAAATGGTCCGCACTGGTAAAGTGGTCATGGCCCGCGGCAACAAGCCGACATAAAAAAGGGGGACGGACATCGCCCGTCCCCCTTTGGCCTGCTGTATCCTCCCTTAAAACGCCACGCCCAATTGCCCAAAGACCAAGCGACCGATCTCCGGTGCCCCAATAAAGGTCCGGTGCTTGTTGTCGAGCGCGTTGGAAACATCCACCCCGAGCCGCAGGTTGCTTCCGAACGGCAGCAGACAACTGGCGTTCAAATCAAGCAGCGAGTACGCGTCCACATCCCCGACGAACACGCCCGACTCCTGGCGGAACGCTCCCACGTAGCGCCACTGCGCCCCTAGGGTTAATTGCTCTTGGTCGAAGGTATAGGACGTGCCTAGCTTGAATTTGTTACCCGGCGCGTTGAGCGCTATGTCGGCGATGCCATCGACGTTCTCAAATAAAGTCTTATCGACATAAGAATAGCTGCCCGTTAGCGACCATTGGTCGCTCGGGAAATAAGCCAAGTTCACATCCAAGCCGTTAAGAGAGATTTCGCCGAAGTTGCGATAGGTCAACATCACGGCCGTCGGCTCAAAGGCCTGCTCCGGCGTAACCGTGCCAAACGGTATGCCCGCGGCCCCACCGGCAAACAAAGTGACAATTTCATCAACCGGCGAGCCATTGCCGTTGCCAGATAAAGTGCCCGGTACCTGCATATTGTCGAGCGGGGCGACCGCCGCAGCCAACTCAGCATTTCCGGCCAGCGTCTCGCCAACGCTAGCACCTAGCGCCGCTCCGAGGCTAGCCGGGTCGAGGAAGACATTAGGCGTCTGTACTTGAATCGGAGAGACAAAATCTTGGATTCGGGTGTGATATAGGTCAGCCGCCACCACCAGCTTCTCGCCGACTATCCCCTTGTAGCCCAATTCAAAGGTCTCAGTAGTAGTAGAGCGGGTCAGCGGCACGTCGATAACATCGGCGACCGGATCAAAGGGAGCTGGATCGCCAGCCGCCACCTTCTCGAGGTTGAGCATGAGTAGGGCGTTGTCCAATCCCGTCAGTTGTTCAGGCAACAACGCATCTAACCCGCCCAAAAGCTGCTGAGCGGCAACCTCGGCCTCTGCTTTTTCTAGCTCTTGCAATATCCCTATCTGGGTTGCCGCTAGCCCCATAAAAAGCGGTGTATTGAGTGCGCTCAACACCCCACCACGCCCTAAGCCCCACATCACATTGGTAAAGACCGGATCCCCCAAATCGATGTAGTCGGCTGGATCCATCCCCGCCGCCGGCGCAAAAGACGAGCGGAACTGCGGCCGGCCATTGCCCGAGCGAGCAAAAGTCCAGCCGCCGCCCATATCCTCGCGGTAAGTCCCTTGCGCACGGATGTCTATCGCCGGCGCAAAGCCCAGCACCGGCGCAAACGCCGCGCCAATACCGAAGGGATCTTGGGACGAGCGGATGTCCAAATAGAGGTTGCTACTCGACGGCGTGGAAAAGGCGTGGTTGTACGTCAGCCGCAGGATCTGAGTCTCCTGCGGCTTAAAAACTAGCCCAGCGCGCGGCGAGATTTCGCCTTCGGGAATGCGGTTGTGGTCGTCGTAGCGCAGGGCCACCACCAAGTCGAGCATCTCGCTCAGAGCCGTCTCGCTCTGCACGTAAGCCCCGAATTCATTGGTCTGATCGTAGTCTTCGTTGCCGCCGGTGATGGTCCCTTCGGTATCGGGCCGCGTCAGCAGCACATCGGCACCGTAGGTGAAGCGCTGCCGCACTCCCAGCACCGCGGAGTGCTGAATTTGGAAGGCAGTCAGCTTAGATTTATCGACAATCGGATTTCCATCGCGCAGAGTAAAAGTCTCGCCGGCGTCGCTCCCGTTCTGGAAGACTTGGGCGAACCAATTCTTGTACAGCAGGCGAAGCTGGACGTAGTTGTACGCCCAGTCCTGAGCTTGGCCAGCCCCTAAGCCGGTCAACTCGATCTGATCGCCTTTGTTGTATCCGGCTGACAAAATGGCCGTCAAGTCGTCCGAAGCCTTGTAATCCAAGCGCGCTTCGGCACTCTGGCGCTCAATGTCAAAACTGCGCGGTTGGATGTCTGGATTGGCGGCCCTAGCCTGTACCTCTACCGGGTCTTCGTATTCCCAGTCCATTCCCGTATAGTACTGGGCCGAGACCTTGTAGCCGAGGCGGTCGCTAGCAGCCCCGGCGTGGCGCATACCGACCTTGCGCACACTCCGCTCGCCTAGTCCAACGTTGACATTGGTCCCCGCCGAAGTAAATGGCGAGCGGGTGATGATGTGCATCACGCCGTTGGCGCTATTCGGCCCGTAGAGTGCCGACCCCGGCCCCAACACCACCTCGATGCGCTCAATGTCGTCGTTGGTCACCGGAATGAAGTTGTAGGCATTCAACCGCAGCGAGGGGACGCGGGCAATGCGATTATCGGTCAGCGTCAGCAAGGCCCCCGAAAAGACATTGTTGAAGCCCCGCACGACCACATTGCTCTGCGCCAAGCCGGTCTGAGAAAAGTCAACGGCCGGCAGGTCGCGAATGTGTTCGGCAACGCTGAGCGCCGGCCGATTGCGGATCTCCTCGGCCTCAACTATCGCCACTGAGGCCGGGGCTTCGAGGACTTTTTCCTGCCGCCGCGAAGCCGAAACTACGTTCTGGTCGAGGAAGATGATCCCGGTCTCCAGCGTCAGCGTCAGTTCCTGTTCACCGGCAACGATGCCCACGCCTTCTCGCATTAGAGCCCGATAGCCAATATGCGTAACGCTGAGCTGATACTCGCCGGCCGGCAGCCTCTCCAAGCGAAAACGACCGTCTTCGTCGGTGGCCGTGCCGATCTTGCCGCCCGGCAGCAGGTCGCTGACGAGGACGACGTTGGCACCGGGGATGGCTTCGCCCTCCGACCCCATAACGACGCCGGAAAGCGTTCCTTTTTCCGCGAAAGCGACGCCCGCCCACAGCACCAGAGCATATAAAAACAATTTGTACTTCATGGCTACCTCCTTTGTTTTAGTCCCCAAATCTATCCCCAAGCACCCGATCCCGCTACCCCGCGCGTCGTCCCTACTGTCGGTGTCTAACATCTAACAGGTATCTAAAAGGCTTGGGGACGGGGGCCTGCATGGCCGTCCTATGCAACGCCACGTAGGGGCGACCGGCCGGTCGCCCCTACACTCTATTGATTTTCCGCGTCTCCATTGCGTATTTTCCCAGCCTTAATTCACCTACGCTAGCGGAGACTTATTTCATGCCAGACAAACTCAAGCTCGCCTTTATCGGCTGCGGTGCCATCGCTCGCTTTCACCTCGACGGCATCAAGAGCCATGCTCCCCGCATCGACGTCACCGCGCTAGTCGATCTCGACGAATCCAAAGCCCAAACTTACGCCGCTGAAACCGGTGGGCAGGCCTTTACCTCGCTCGACGAAGCGCTCGCCAAGGGCGACTTCGACGCCGTCGATATCATGCTGCCCCACGACCTGCACGAACCCATGGCCCTCCAGTGCCTCGCTGCCGACAAACACGTGCTCTTAGAAAAGCCCATAGCCCCCACCCTAGACGCCTGCGATCGCATTCTCGCCGCGGCCAACGCGGCCCCAAGCGTCTTCATGGTCGCGGAAAACAGCCAGTACTGGCCCGAAATTGTCGAAGCCCAAAAGTACCTTGCGGCCGGAGCCATCGGCGAGATCATCACCGCCCGCGCGGCCTTTGTCTATCCTTTTGACGACTATTGGTTCAAAGAAGAACGGCCCTGGCGCTACGAAAAGGGGCGCACCGGCGGCGGCATTGCCATTGACGGCGGCTCGCACTGGATTCGGCCCTTGCGCATGTGGATGGGCGAAATCAAAGAGGTGGTCGGCGTGCTAGGGCATCCGCTCGCGCAAATGGAAGGAGAGTCCCTCGCCCGCGCACTCTTCCGCTTTGAGTCGGGCAAGACCGCCATCTTTGACGCCATGATGATCGACACGGTCTTTGCCCCGGACCCCTGGTGGCGCATTACCGGCACCAAGGGCGAGCTGACCATCAACGCCGCTCTCGACGGTGCTGAACTCTATCTGTGGGACGCAGACCATCCCGAAGGCAAGCGGCTTTTTGCCAGTCCAGGGTACACCGAGTCCTTTGGGCCAGAGCTAGCCGATTTTGCCGCCGCCGTCCTCGACGGCAAGGCCCCGGACGCGCCACCGGAACACGCCCTCGGCGAGCTGCGCACGGCCTTGGCCCTCTATCGCTCGGCCACCAGCCAGCGGTGGGAACAAGTGTGGGCGTAATGCTTGCACGAACCTCTCCTTTGGGATATATTCAGCCCTTTCAGCCCTGTGAGGCCATTCCTCGAAGCACCGAGCATGTTCCACCTCAATTCGCACCCTTTTCAAGCTCAGCGGCAAAGGCTGTCAAGGCCGAGATGCCCTCTCAATTCAAAACGCATTACCTCTATAGAATAGGAAAGCAATGACGGAAAAGTACGTATATCTGTTTGGCACTTCTCAATCCGAAGGCGATAAGGAAATGCGCAACCTGCTCGGCGGCAAAGGCGCGAACCTCGCCGAAATGGCCCAGCTCGGCCTGCCCGTCCCAGCCGGTTTTACCATCACCACCGAAGTTTGCACCTATTACTACAACCACGACCAAACGTATCCCAGCGAACTCAAAGACCAAGTGGAACGCGCCATTGCCGAAGTCGAAAAGACCATGGACATGCGCTTTGGCGACGCAGCTAACCCGCTTTTGCTCTCCGTGCGCTCTGGGGCCAGAGTGTCCATGCCCGGCATGATGGAAACCGTGCTCAACCTCGGCCTCAACGACCAAATCGTCCAAGGGCTTATCGAACAATCGGGCGATCCGCGCTTTTGCTACGACGTGTACCGCCGCTTCGTGCAAATGTACGGCGATGTGGTCATGGGTTTGCGGCCCGAAGACGAAAAAGAAGCAGACCCTTTTGAGGCCCTGCTCGACGCGAAAAAGCACGCCCGTGGGGTCGCGCTCGACAGCGAACTGAGCGCCGAAGATCTGCGCGAACTGGTCGCCGAATTTAAGGCCGAAATCGCCAAGCGGCTCGACCGCGAGTTCCCCGAAGACCCTCACGAACAGTTGTGGAATGCCATCGGTGCGGTATTCGGCTCTTGGCAGGGCCAGCGCGCCATCCGCTACCGCGAAATCGAAGGCATCCCCCACGACTGGGGCACAGCCGTCAACGTCCAGTCCATGGTGTACGGCAACATGGGCGACGACTGCGCTACGGGCGTGGCCTTCACGCGGAACCCCTCCACCGGAGAGAAGCACCTGTACGGCGAGTTCCTCATCAATGCCCAAGGCGAAGATGTGGTCGCTGGTACCCGCACGCCTCAGCCTCTGCCCGAACTCAGCAGCCGAATGCCGCAGGTGTACGAGCAGTTCCAAGCGATCTGTGACCAGCTAGAGCCACACTACCGCGACATGCAGGATGTGGAGTTCACAGTCCAGAAGGGCAAATTGTGGATGCTGCAAACCCGCAACGGCAAGCGCACTGGGGCGGCGGCGGTCCAAATCGCCGTAGATATGGCCGCCGAGGGGCTGATCTCACAAGAGGAAGCCCTCCTACGCGTCACTCCCGACCAGCTCAACCAGCTCCTCCATCCCACATTCGACGACGCGAGCCCCAAGGACGTCATCGCCGAGGGGCTGCCCGCTTCACCTGGGGCGGCGACCGGCCAAGTGGTCTTCAACTCCGAGGAGGCCGAAACACAAGCGGCCGAAGGCCAGCAGGTCATCTTGGTGCGCCAAGAGACTTCGCCCGAAGACATCGGCGGCATGGATGCCGCCCAAGGCATTCTCACCGCACGCGGGGGCGCGTCCTCTCATGCCGCCCTAGTCGCGCGCGGCATGGGCAAGTGCTGCGTCGCTGGCTGCGAGTCCATAGCAATCGACTATCACCAAGAATTGTTTACCGCCAACGGCAAGACTGTCAAAAAGGGCGACTGGATATCCATCGATGGCTCGTCCGGCCAAGTCATGCTGGGCCAAGTACCCACTGTGGAGCCGAGTTTCTCGTCGGCGTTTGGCACCATGATGGGTTGGGCCGACGGCAAGCGCCGACTGGCCGTGCGCACCAACGCCGACACGCCGCACGACTCAGAAGTGGCCCGCAATTTCGGTGCCGAGGGCATCGGCCTGTGCCGCACCGAGCACATGTTCTTCGAGGGCGACCGCATCGTGGCCGTGCGCGAGATGATCCTCGCCGACGACGAGGCCGGGCGACGCCAAGCTCTAGCCAAACTCAAGCCCATACAGCGGCTCGATTTTGAGGGCATTTTCACCGCCATGGACGGCCTGCCCGTAACTATCCGCCTGCTAGACCCACCGCTGCACGAGTTCTTGCCCCACGAGCCAGCTCAGCAAGCACAGATGGCTGAGGAAATGGGCGTCTCCTTGAGCCAGATTGAGGCTAAAATAGTCTCCCTGCACGAGTTCAATCCCATGCTGGGGCATCGCGGCTGTCGCTTGGGGATCACCTACCCGGAAATCTACGAGATGCAGGTTGAGGCCATTTTCGAGGCCGCAGTCAACGTGCGTGCCAAGGGCGTCAATCCCCTGCCCGAAATCATGATTCCCCTCGTGGGAACCGAGCGCGAGTTTAGCGACCTAAAAGCTATGGTTGATCGCGTCGCCGTTGCCGTCGGGGGCACTATCGAGTACCTAGTAGGCACCATGATCGAAATTCCCCGCGCCGCGCTTCTCGCCGACCAAATCGCCGAGCAAGCCGAGTTCTTTAGCTTCGGGACCAACGACCTGACTCAACTCACCTTCGGCTACAGCCGCGACGACGCTGGCAAGTTCCTGCCCGAATACGTAGCCCAAGGCATTCTCGCCGACGATCCGTTCCAAAGCCTCGATCAAGAGGGCACCGGCCAACTCGTGCGCCTCGGCACCGAGCGGGGGCGCCGTGCTCGTCCCCAGCTCAAGGTGGGCATCTGCGGCGAGCACGGCGGCGACCCCAGTTCAGTGGGTTTTTGCCACGAGGTGGGCCTCGATTACGTCTCCTGTTCCCCTTACCGGGTGCCTATCGCCCGTTTGGCGGCCGCCCAAGCCGCCCTTGCTGAGTGAGATTCTGTCATGGGCCGGGTCATCGCCATATCCAATCAAAAAGGAGGGGTCGGCAAGACCACCACGGCCGTCAACTTGGCGGCTAGTTTGGCCGTGGCCGAACAAAAGACCCTGCTCATCGACATGGATCCACAGGCCAATGCCACCTCCGGCTGCGGCTTTCAAAACAGCGAGGAGATCGAACCGGCCAATATCTACCACGCGCTAATCGGACAAAAAGAAACCGCTACCGTTACCTACGAGACCAATATACCCTACCTGTCCTTGATTCCCTCGCACATCAACCTGACGGGTGCCGAGGTCGAGATGGTCAACATGATCGCTCGCGAGCAGAAGTTGGATGGGCTGCTCAACCAAGTCCGCGACCAATACGCCTATATCATTCTCGATTGTCCGCCCTCTTTGGGGCTGTTGACTATCAACGCCCTGACCGCGGCCGACTCGGTGATGATACCCATTCAGTGCGAGTACTACGCGCTAGAGGGCCTTGGCCGACTGCTCAACACCGTGCGCCAGATCCAACGCCATCTCAATCCCAAGCTCCAGATCGCTGGCGTCCTACTCACCATGTTCGACGGACGCTTGAACCTATCGCGCCAAGTATCTTCAGAGGTCAAGTCCTATTTCGGCAACAAGGTTTACAAGACCTCCATCAGCCGCAACGTGCGTCTGGCCGAGGCCCCTAGCCACGGCCAACCCATCGTGCTCTACGACATCTTGTCGCAGGGATCTCAGGATTACATGAGCCTCGCAGGAGAAGTGATCGACCATGGGTAAGAAGCCGGTTCTCGGCAAGGGCATCAGCGCCCTCATCCCCGAGTACGCCGAACCTAGCGGCCAAGCCGACGCCTCGCGCCAGATCTTCTATATCAACGTCGATGAGATCGAGCCCAATCCCTATCAAGCTCGCACTGAGTTCGACGAAGAGAGCATCGACGAGCTGATGCACTCAATCCAAGAGAAAGGCGTCATCCAGCCCATCACCGTCAACCGCATCGGCCAGAGCTACCAGATTATCGCTGGCGAGCGCCGCTGGCGAGCTACCAAGAAGGCGGGGATCCAAGAAATACCAGCGATCGTCCACGAAATCGAGTCCCAACAAGACTTGATGGAGCTGTCGCTGATCGAGAACATCCAGCGCGAAAACCTGACCCCCATCGAAGAAGCCGAAGGCTACCGCTCGCTGACCGACAAGTGCTTCCTCACGCAAGAGGAAGTCGCCCGTAAGGTGGGGAAAAATCGCTCGACCGTAACCAATCTCCTCAGGCTGTTGCAATTGCCGCACGAAGTCCAAGACTTCTTGCGCCACGGTCAACTACAGATGGGGCACGCCCGCGCCCTGCTCGGTCTCGAAGAAGACGAAGACCGGCTCGCGCTGGCCCACCGAGCGGTCGAAGAAAAAATGGCCGTCCGCGAAGTTGAAAAAGTGGTCGCCAATCAGCGCACGGGCCGCAAAAAAAAGAAGTCTCCCAAAGAAGTCCCCAATGACCCCCACATCCGCGACTATGAGGACCGATTGCAGCACCGCTACGGCACCGCGGTCAACATCCGTCGCACCGCGGCGAACAAGGGGGCAATACAGATCGAATTCTACAACGATGGGGATCTAGAGCGGCTACTCGACCTGATGATCGAAGGCGAATGAACCTCGGTTGGTGCCTCCTAGTCCCGTTTCTCGCCCTCGGTGCCTGTAGCTTGCTCCACGACAACCTCCCCAACGATCCCCCGACCGTACACTTGGCGCGGATGACCTGCCAGTCGCCGGGCGCAGCTTCCCTAGACACTCTGATCAACAGCGCGGATGCAATCTGCCAAGTCCCGCGCGGCGGCGAGGTTCGCTTTGAGGTCCGCGCAGCCGACGAGGACGACGATCCTGTGTTCTACGAGTGGCGGGCTCCAGCCGGAGGCAGCTTCCGCGATGCGCAGGCCCAAGAGACCAACTCTTGGTTCGCCCCCCAAACCATCGCGGGCTCCAGCGAACAATTTGTTGTCCAGGTCCTGATAACCGACCGCAACTGCAATTTCCTTGCCGTACCCGATTTAGCCGACCGCCAGCGCTGCGCCGAAGACGCTCAGGTGCTGATCGAAAACTTCCTCGTGGAGGTCGTGCAGCGCGAACCCCTGCTAAAAGTAACCTCCGACGCGACCAGCGCGTTTAGCGCACCGCAGATAATTATCGACGCATTTGGCAACGATCCTGACGGCGACCAACTCGAATACCACTGGGAGCCGATGGCCGGGGACAGCCTTAGCATCTGGTCAGAGGAGGCCATTCGAGACGAGGAAACTGGACGACAAATCGGCTCGCGCACTACCGTCGTCGCCTTTTTTCCCGGCAGCCACAAACTGCGCGTTGCCGCCAGTGACGGTGCCGCAAACACCGAGCGCGAAATCGCCCTCCACGTCTCCATTGAGCCGCCTCTGCCGACTGGCGGCACGGTGCCTCTAGTCCTGCCAACGGGTCAAGAATACGAGATAGACGCGTACGAGTATCCCAATGCCAGAGGCGAGCGGCCGCAGTCCGCTTCGTTTTTCCAAGCAGCACGCCTGTGCGCGGCCGCAGGCAAGCGCCTGTGCAGCCCGGACGAGTGGCGTGCCGCTTGCCAAGCTGGCCAAACGCGGCGCTTTTCTTCGACCGATGATTTAGCTGCCTACGACAGCCGCGACCACTTTGGCGTGCGCTTCTGCAACGTGCCAGGTTCGGCCTTTTCCCAATTCAGCAGCGACCCAACCGCCCAACTCGCGCCTTCTGGCTCGTTTCCCAACTGCGGCAGCGCGACCGGCGTCTTTGACTTGACCGGCAACATAGATGAGTGGCTCGCCGGTATCGACGACGCTGGCGACCTAGCGGTGTACATCGCAGCAAGCAGCGTATCTGAGAGCAGTGACTGCGACGGCGCAAGCCTCGTGAGCACCCTACCCATCGAAGGCCAAGACCCCTATGATATAGAAGCCTTAGCGGAAGTCGTCGCCGACTCGCCCCTACAAACCTACGAGCAGCCCCTCCTTGGCTTCCGCTGCTGCCGTTGATCCCGCTTTCTTAGCCATGGACCAAGAACAACTCCGCCACCTGCTAGAACAAGTCGCCACCGGCGACCTCGCGCCAAGCCAAGCCTTAGAACGACTTAGAAACCTGCCTTTCGAAAACCTCGGGTTTGCCCACGTCGATCACCACCGCGCCCTGCGCACTGGGTTCCCTGAAGTCATTTTCGGCCAAGGCAAGACCCGCGAGCAGGTGTTAGCCATTGCCGAACGCATAACCGCGCATGGCGCACAGATGCTGGCCACCCGCGTCGAAGCGGCTACGGCCCAAGCACTCGTCGAGCGCTTTGACCGCGCCGAGCACGACCCTCTCGCCCGCACGGTCCTAGTACCGGGAGCCGAACAACCCGCGCCTGAGGGCCTAGTGGCCGTAGTCTCAGCCGGTACCTCGGACTTGCCCGTGGCCCGCGAAGCCGTCGTCACGGCTCGCGCCATGGGCGCACATGTCGAGGAGGTTTGCGATGTCGGCGTCGCCGGCCTGCACCGGCTCCTAGCGTACCGCGAACTCTTGCACCGAGCGCGGGCTATCGTCGTAGTCGCCGGGATGGAGGGCGCGCTCGCTAGCGTCGTCGGTGGGCTGGTGGATATTCCGGTCGTGGCCGTGCCAACTAGCGTGGGGTACGGCGCGAGTTTCCACGGCCTCGCCGCCCTCTTGGCCATGCTCAACTCCTGTGCGGCCGGCGTGGTTGTCGTCAATATCGACAACGGCTTTGGCGCTGGGTACGCAGCCGCCCAGATCAACCGCCGCCCTTCGGCTGAGCTCAGGTCGAAGCCCAGCCAGCACTCCGAATGATCCACATCGCCGTGCTAGCCGGCGGCCAGAGCCGACGCATGGGCCGCGACAAGGCCCTCCTGCAATTAGGCGATCAAACTCTGATTGAACGCGTCCTCGCCGCGGCACACCCCCTCGGCTACCCTCGCGTCATCATCGGCGACCCCACCGCCTATGCTCATCTCGGGCTGCCCGTCCATCCCGACCTCCGCCCTGGACTTGGGCCGCTGGGTGGCTTATACACCGCGCTCAGCACAACCGGCGCACCCGTGCTCCTCCTCGCCTGCGACTTGCCCTTTCTCACCCCAGACTTCCTCCGCCACCTCGTCAACCGGCGCGGGCCACATCAAGCGGTCGTGCCCCACACGACTGCAGGACTGCAACCGCTCTGCGCGCTCTACGAGCCGTCCTGCTTAGCAGCCATAGAAGCCGCCATACAGGCCGATCAGCTCGGCATGCGCAACCTACTGAGCAATCTGAATTTGGATCTGGTAAGGGAAAAGGACTGGCGGCCCTACGACGAGCGCGGCTTGCTTTTTGCCAATCTCAACGCGCCCGAAGAATACGAGCGGGCGCAAGCCGCACTCCTAAAATCCGGCATCCACCACGCTCAACATCAACAATAGCGGCAGATAGAGAACCGAAGCCTTGAGCAGCCGCCGCGCACTGGTCACAGAGCGCGAGCAGCTAAGTGCGAGACCGGAAGCCAAAAACAGCGTGCCCAACACCAGCGCCCCGGCTAGGTAGAACGGCCCGGTGAGACCCATGAACGAAGGCAGCACCGAAAAGATCAGCAGCAGTACCAAGTAGCCCATCACCTGCCAGCAGGTGCTGTTCCCATCCGGCTCGACGACGGGCAACATCTTGAAACCGCCGCGCCGGTAGTCGTCGCGGAAGATCCACGCAATGGCGTAGAAGTGCGGGTGCTGCCAAGCAAAGAGAATGAGAAACAGGACCACGGCCCCCGGGTCAATCGCGCCGGTCGCCGCTGTCCAGCCTCCTACGGGCGGCAGGGCACCCGGCACGGCCCCCAGCGAAGTGTTGAGCCAATTTTGCCGCTTCATCGGAGTGTACACCACCACGTAGAGAAACGCGGAGAGGAGCGCCAAAAACGCCGTCAACAACCCAGCGGTAAAAAGCAGGAAAAACACCCCGTTCAGAACCAGCACAAACCCCATCGACAGAGCCGTGCCCGGCTTGACGCGCCCGGTCGGTAAAGGCCGATTGCGCGTGCGCTTCATCAACCCATCGACATCGCGCTCCAGATAGTGGTTGAGCACCGACGAGCCGCACGTGGTCAAGCCCGTACCGACGAGCAAGCAGCAAAAAAGTAGCGGCGCGTGAATGCCTTGTCCGCCCAAGAAAAATCCGAAGGCGGCCGTAACCAGCACCAAAAAGGCAATTCGCGGTTTAGTCAGTTCCCAGTAGTCGTGCCAAGTAGCAGTCATATCCTATCTCATTCCGCGACAAAAATATAAAGCCGGGTCCATAGATGGACAATACACGGACAGATAGTGGGGTCGTTTGAGATCGCTTGAACAGCCCAAGAAATGCCGACCGGAACATTGCAAAATGACCCAACTATCCAAAGACAAGGCGAGTTGACGCGGTTTTGTGCTCCGCCTATCGTACTTTGTACCATGACCCAAGACATCGCCCAACACATCGCCGCGCTCGCGGACGAACTAGAAGAGCATCTCTATCGCTATCACGTCCTCGACGCCCCCACCATCTCCGACCAAGAATTCGACCGCCTCTTCGCCGAACTGCAAGCCCTTGAAGAGGCTCATCCCGCACTCAAGCGGCCCGACTCGCCCACCCAGCGCGTCGGCGGCGCACCCACCAGCGACTTTCCCACTGTACGCCATTCGCGGCCCATGCTCAGCCTCGACAACAGCTACTCGCGCCAAGACGTTGAAGACTTCGACCGGCGAGTGCGCCAGAGCTTGCCCGACGAAGCGGTCGAGTACGTCTTCGAGCTAAAAATCGACGGCGTGGCCCTCAGCCTCATCTACCAAGAGAGCCTACTCGTGCGCGCCATCACCCGCGGCGACGGAGTCCAAGGCGACGAAATCACCGCCAACGCCCGCACCATCCCCTCCATTCCCCTCCGGCTGCGGCAGGCCGGGATCAATTGCGAAATCCGTGGCGAAGTCTATATGGAAAGCAGCGACTTCGCCAAGCTCAACGACCAGCGTGCGGCTAAAGACGAGCCGATTTTTGCCAACCCACGCAACTCCACGGCCGGCTCGCTCAAGTTGCAAAACCCCAACCTAGTGGCCAAGCGCAACCTGCGCTTTTTCGCCTACTGGATACACGCCGAAGGTGGCAGCCAGACGCGCCACAGCGAGTGCCTCGAAACACTCCGCGCTTGGGGCCTAATGGTCCCGGAGCACCAGCTCTGTGCCTCGTTAGCCGACGTGTTCGACCACTACGACCACTACGCCGCCGCCCGTTCCGAGCTTCCCTACGAAATCGACGGGGTAGTCATCAAGGTCGATAGCCTCAGCCAGCAGGAACGGCTGGGCTACACCGCCAAAAGCCCGCGCTCGGCCATGGCCTACAAGTTTCCGGCCTATCAAGCCCGCACCCGCCTTCGCGATATTCATCTGCAAGTCGGGCGCACGGGTGCCGTGACTCCAGTGGCTATTTTAGACCCCGTGCCTTTGGCCGGTTCGACCATCGCCCGGGCTAGCCTGCACAACGCGGACGAAATCCGCCGCAAGGATATTCGCATCGGCGACACCGTGCTCATCGAAAAGGGCGGCGACGTGATCCCCAAAGTCGTAGAGGTAGATCCCAGCGAGCGGCCCTCCTACTCCGTAGAATATGCCTTCCCCAACCAATGCCCCTCGTGCAAAAGTCCACTCACCCGCGACGCCGAAGAAGCCGTCGCACGCTGCGACAACCCCATTTGTCCCGCCCAACTGCGCCGCCGCCTCGAACACTTCGCCTCGCGCAACGCCATGGACATCGAGGGCTTGGGGCCGGCCGTGGTTGAACAATTGGTAGAGCAGGGATTGGTAAAGGACTTGAGCGATCTTTACGAACTCGACGTAGCATCTCTTGGTGCCCTAGAGCGGATGGGCGAAAAATCGGCGCAAAACCTCCTCGACGGCCTCGCCCGCAGCAAAGAGCAACCCTTCGACCGGGTGCTCTTCGCCCTCGGCATCCGCCACGTGGGCGCGACCGTAGCCCGCACCTTAGCGCGGACATTTGGCAGCCTCGACGTTTTGTGCAAGGCCAGCGTCGAAGAGTTGGAAGCCACCCACGAGATCGGCCCGACCATCGCCCTCAGCCTGTATGCCAGCCTCCCCGATCTCCCCGCACTCGATCCAGTGCTCTACAAGCTCAAGAATAAGGCCAAGTTGCAGTTTGAGATGAAAGCGGAAGAAGCCGCCGCGTCGCCGTCACCTTTTAGCGGCAAGACCGTAGTTATCACCGGCACCCTGTCGGGCTACAGCCGCGACGAAGCCGCCGCGCTGATCGAGCGCTTGGGGGGTAAAACCACGTCCAGCGTCAGCAAAAAAACCGACCTGCTCATAGCAGGCGAAAAAGCGGGATCCAAACTAGCAAAAGCAGAGGCCAACAACGTCAAAGTGCTCGACGAAGCGGCCTTTATCGCGCAACTAAAAAAGGCCGGGGTGGCCTAATTCCCTTCTAGTTGCTGCTTGCCTTTCTCAAAGATATCGTCGGCCTTTTCCAGCAATGCCTCGCCCCACATCACAACCTTGCTGCCGATCGCTTCGACCCGTTTCCACCAGTCTGAGTCATCGCCTTCGGTAAAGTACAGGCCGACCAATAAGACAATCGCGCACACCACCGCGACCTTGAAAATTTTGCGCAGCAAGCTGCCTAGCAATACCACTGCCACCAACAGCAACAAGATGGCGATGAGCGGGTGCGCCTCCGCATAGGCGACGAGCGCTTCTAGAGAAAAATCGTCCAGCATAGCCATCTCCTAGCTCAGGCCAACGACGCAAATTTCCATTCCTCCAATTCCACCATCTCATCCACGGACACCGGCATTCCCACGCCCAAACCCGCCACTTGCAGCGACCCCACCTCGATCTTTCCCTCCCGCACATCCAAGGCCACCAACCCGCTGTCCACCTCCCGATAGAGTTTCCCATGCTTGGCCAAGCAGGCCGCTCGCTCGTCTGCGGTCAAGTGATCCAACCCCCGCACGTAATGATGCCCGTTGCGCTCGACGTGCCCGATCCCCAGCGTCGCCACGTGCGCCAAATCTTGGTGCAGGGGCACCACCGGCAGATTCATCAGGTCCTCGCCCGAGAGAAAGCAGCCCTCCCGCTGCCGCGCCAACGCCAGATTGGCCAGCGCCTTGACCAGCCCTTTGCACGCCTTGGACGAAACGCCCTCGTAGCCCAGCGCCAAAGCCTGACGGAAGGTGTCCTGCGCATCGTCCGACTCGTCGATGAGCAAGGGACGATGCGACGCGGCGGCGCGGATGCCCGGTTCCAGTGCAGCATCCAAAGCCACGCTCCGCTCTAGGGGCTGCTCGACGTAGAGAATGCGCTCGTACAAACGCGGCTGTGCGGCTGCAAGGGCCTCAATCAGACCAATGAGCGCGTCCATTTCCCGGTATTGTTCGTTGCCGTCGAGCGTGACCTTGTACTCGGCGTCGCGCCCGTCCAACAGCTCGGCAATCGCGGCCAACCGCGCTAAATCAGCTTCCAAGTCACCGTTCACCTTGACCTTGAAGTACGTCAGCCCTTGGCACTCGACGCAATCGGCCAGCGACTGCGGCAACCCGTCGTCCAACCGCTCCTCGGGCGCAATATCGCTTTGGACAATCGGGTCGGCCAATCCCACCGTATGCCGCACGTGCAACTGCGCCAGCGGCGCAGCCCCGATCACTTGGCCAGGCTCCACTCCTTGTAGTTCAGGGTGAATCGCCCCCAGATCCAAGCCGAGGAGATTGGCCTTGAGCAACTCAAAGTAGCTCGCGCCTACGCCACATCCCACCGCGTCGATCAGGGCGCGCTCCATCAGCGTACTGCCGTGGACGGCCGTCAACCGATTCAGGCCGTGCGCGTCGCCAGCGGATACCGTCTGCTCATAACCGGCCTGCCAGATAGCAAAAAACGATTTGGGCGTGCGAGCCTCATCCAAATACGCCAACCGCGCCGCACGCGCCGCCCACAGCAAGTCGGCGACATTGTCTTCGTAGCTTTTGGCCGGGTCTTTATCGAACCACTTAGGAGGGAGGATGTCGGCTGCAACCCCTTGTACCGGAGTGCCGTTTTTTAGCGCACCCTGAGCCACCACGTGCAGGATCGGCACGGAGGTCAGCACGGCCGCTCCGTATTTGAAGGGCATGCGGGTATGCACATTCCGCATGTAGAACCGCACGTCCTCAAGCCTTATTTCTACGGCGCTCACGAGAGTTGTGCCTCCGCCAGCGGCCGCATGGCCTCAATATCGACTGCACCATCAACCCCGAGGCCAGGCCGTTGCAGGGAACCGACCGCGATCTGACCGTCGCGAATGTCGAGCAAGCCGCTCTGGCCCTCGGCGCGGTACAGATCGCCGTGCCGGTCAAAGCACCACGCCCGCTCAGCAGCCGACAAGTGATCCAACCCCCGCACGTAGTGGTGCCCATTGCGCTCGACGTGATCGATACCCAGTGCCGCCACGTGCACCAAATCTTGGTGCAGCGACACCACCGGTACCACGGTCAAATCCTCAGCCGAGACAAAACAGGGGTGCCCCGCAGCCGTGCGCTGCCAAGCGAGCGCGCTATTGGCCAGCGCCTTGACCAAACCTTTGCAAGACTTGGACGAGACGCCGCTGTACCCCAAGTCCAATGCGCAGCGGAAGGAATCCAAGGATTCGTCCGACTCGTCGATCAGCAGGGGGCGTTTCGCCGCCAAAACTTCGAGGTCTTTCTTTAGCGCAGGATCGAGGGAAAGGGCGCGGTCCATGGGCTGCTCGACGTAGAGGATGCGATGATAAAACGCCCCCAAGTCCTGTTCAATCCGCTCCAACAAAGCCAGCAAATCGGTCGCGTCGCCGTACTGTTCGTTGCCATCGAGCGTGATGTGATATTCCGCGCCGCTCTCGTCCAACAACGCAGCAATCTCCGCCAAGCGTTCAAAATCAGCCTCGGGATCGCCGCCGATTTTAATCTTGAAATAGCGCAGGCCCTGACTCTGAATGCATTCCTCCAAGGACTGCGGCAACCCGTCGTTCAACCGCTCCTCGGGCGCAATCGCAGCCGTGCGGATGGGATCGACCAAGCCGACCGTATGGCGAACGTGCAACGAGCGCACCGGTGCCGCCGGCAGCACCGCCGCAAGCTCCAGTCCCTCTAGCTCCGAGTGAATCTTCCCCAGCGACAACCCGAGAACATTGTCCTGCAACAGCACAAAATAAGGCTGCCCCAGCGCGACCCCCAAGCCGTCGATGAGTGCCCGCTCCATCAGGGCCGCTCCATTGGACGCCAGCAGGTCGTTGACGCCTCGCGCCCGACCCCACGCCCGCCCGGCCTCGTAACCCGCCTCCCATATGGTGAATGGGGTCGCGCCGCCTCGACTCGACTCCCGATAAGCGGCGGCGGCCGCCCGCGCTCCATCCATCAAGTCGCGGATGCCCTCGGCCATCGTCTTGTTTGGGTCCTTGTCGAACCACCTAGGCGACAGCATATCCGCGGTCCAGCCCCGCGCCCGACGGCCATTGTCCAATTCTAGGTCCATGGCCACGTGCAGCGCGGTCAGGCTATCAGCTACCACGTTGCCGAACTTAAACGGCATGCGCATCCGCATCTCGCGCACGTAAAATTCAATGTCTTTGACGGCAATCTGCATGGGGTTCAACTCCGGCAAATCGTCTAAACAGCAACAGCGTTAGGACTTGGCTGATCCAGCAGCCAACACCGCTCGCGCCTTCTCCATCTGTTCGGCCACGGCCTGCGGGCCAGTGCCGCCCTCTATATTACGGCGCGCCAAGCTGTGGCGCA
Source organism: Candidatus Latescibacterota bacterium (assembly GCA_022819745.1). Next base: position 26,182 of record JAJEGS010000039.1, read on the forward strand.
CGTCGAGCAAGCTCATCGCGTCCTCGCCGAAATCCGCACTGTGTGCGCACAGGTCTTCCAAGCTCAGGTCGGTAAGGGCGCGGTCTTGCTCTAGCGAGTCTCGCACCAAGCGGCCAACGACGCGATGGGCCTCGCGGAAAGGCACGCCTTGGCCCACCAAATAGTCGGCCAAATCCGTTGCCAAGGCCGTGGAATCCACCGCGGACTCCATCCGCTCGGCGCACACCTCCATGCTCTCCCAAACACCGGCGAAAACCTCTAGGCAAATAGCCGACGTTTCCAGCGCGTCGAAGAGCGGCTCCTTGTCTTCCTGCAGATCCTTGGCGTACGTCAACGGCACGGCCTTCATCGTCGTCAGCAACGCCATCAGGCTGCCGTACACCCGGCCAGTCTTGCCGCGCACCAATTCTAGCGCGTCCGGGTTTTTCTTTTGCGGCATCATGCTAGAGCCAGTGGCAAAGTGATCGCTCAACTCGACAAAGCCAAACTCCGCCGACGACCAGAGGATCAAATCCTCGCAAAAGCGGCTCAAGTGCATCATCAGGATCGCCAGCGCGGACAGAGTCTCGAGCAAAAAATCCCGGTCGCTGACCGCGTCGAGACTATTGGGAGTCACCTGCGAGAACCCGAGTTCACGGGCGAGGAAGGTCCGGTCGAGCGGAAACGCGCTCCCAGCCAACGCCCCGGAACCCAACGGCAGAAAATCCGCCCGACGCCAAGCGTCCCCCAACCGCCCGCGGTCGCGCTCCAACATCCAGAACAGCGACAGTGCATAGTGGGGAAAAAGTACTGGTTGCGCCTGTTGCAAGTGAGTGTAGCCGGGCAGCACCACGTCGCTGTGCTGCTCGCCCGACGCCAGCAGCACTCCTTGCAAATGGCGGATCTGCACCTGAAGCGACGCAATCGCGTCCCGCAGGTAGATCCGCTCATCCACGTTGACTTGGTCATTGCGGCTACGCCCGGTATGCAGCTTGCCTCCGACCGGCCCGATCAGCTCGGTTAGCCGCTGCTCCACGGCCATGTGGATGTCTTCAAGCGCGTCGGGGAGCGCGCAATCCGAGGCTGAAAATTCTTCCTGCACCTGCTTTAGCCCCGCTTCGATTTGCTCCAACTCCCCAGCGCTGAGGACGTCGGCCCGCTGCAGGGCGCGGGCGTAAGCTACGCTGCCCGCAATATCGGCCGCCAACAGCTTGCGGTCGAAGCCAATAGAGGCGTTGAAGCGCTCCATCAGCTCGGCCGGCGCAGACTGAAACCGCCCGCCCCAAGGCGTTTGTACCGCGGCCATCAGACACCTTGGCGCAGAATCTCGTCGAATACATCTACTGCTTCGTCGATGCGATCCTGCTCGACGACCAGCGGTGGCAAAAAGCGCACCACATCAGCCCCAGCCGTGGCCACCAAGATGTCGCGCTGGCGGAAGGCGGCCAGATAGTCAGCGGCCGGCTGGCTGGTGACCGCGCCAGCGATCAGCCCTCTGCCGCGCACTTCGGTGATGTGCTCAGGCCAGCGCTGTTGCAGCTTTTGTAGGCGATCAATCAAGTGGTCGCCCTTTTCGCGCACCCCGGCGATAAAACCCGGCTCCAACAGCTTGTCCAAAACTGCGGCTGCCGCAGCGCAGGCCACGGGATTGGCACCAAACGTCGCGGCGTGATCGCCAGCCTCGATGGCATCGGCGACCTTCTGCCGCAAGAGCGCGACGCCGATTGGCAAGCCCCCGCCGAGTGCCTTGGCCAAGGTCATAATATCCGGCTCAACCTCGTATTGCTGATAGGCCCACAGCGAGCCTAAGCGCCCGCAGCCCACTTGGATCTCGTCGAACACCAACAGCATCTCCCGCTCGTCGCACAGGTGCCGCAGCCCGGTGAGAAATTCCGCCGTCGCGGCGTGGATCCCACCCTCGGCCTGCAACGGCTCGACCAAAATTGCGCAAGTCTGATCCGAAACCAGCGCCTCCACCGAGGCCAAATCGTTGAATTGGGCAAAGTCGATGCCCGGCAGCAACGGCTCAAACCCCTTGTGGTACTTGGGCTGGCCGGTCGTCGAGATGGACCCATACGTCCGCCCGTGAAAGGAGTTCTCAAAGGCGATGAGGCGATTTTTGGGCGAGTCGTGGGTGGTGTTGCCCCACTTGCGGCAGAACTTGAGCGACGCCTCCCACGCCTCGGTGCCGCTGTTGCAGAAGAACACCCGGTCGGCAAATGAGTTCTCAACCAGCCGCTTTGCCACCTCGACCGAGGGGATCGTGTGGTAGAGGTTCGACACGTGCATCAGCTTGGCAGCCTGGGTCTCAATGGCCTTGAGCACCTCGTAGTCGCCGTAGCCCAACGCGTTGACCGCTAAGCCGCTGACAAAATCGAGGTAGCGGTTGCCGTCCGTATCGAAGAGATAGACCCCATTGCCCCGCTCTAGTACGAACTCGGGCCGACCGTAAGTCTGTAAAATGTATTGCGCCTCGCCCTTGATAATGTCTTCGGTTTTCATGGTTTCTCCGTCGTCCTACTGGACAATTTGGGTGCCAATGCCCTGCGGGGTGTAAAACTCGAGCAACATCGCATGCGGCACGCGCCCGTCGATGACGTGGGTCTTGCGCACGCCAGCTTTGACGGACTTGATACAGGCTTCGACCTTGGGAATCATTCCGCCGCTGATCACGCCTTGGTCAATTAACTCGCCCACCTCAGAGACGTGCACGGTTGATAGCAGGGACGCATCGTCTGCGAGATCGCGCATAATGCCCTGTACATCCGTTAAAAAAACTAATTTCTCGGCGTGCAGAGCCGCGGCGATTTCCCCGGCCGCCGTATCGGCGTTGACGTTGAAGCTCTCGCCCTCCGGGCCGCGGCCAATCGGCGCAACCACCGGGATCATGCCCTTGCCTATCAAGTCCAACAAAGGCGCGGTATCCACATGCTCGACATCGCCGACATAACCGATATCTAGAACGCCGCTATCGGTCTGAACCCAGTGCTTGTGCACCTGCATGATCCCGGCGTCCTTGGCCGAGACGCCCACGGCCCGCCCGTCTAGTGTGCCAATTTCGCGGACGATCCGAGCGTTGACCTCGCCAAAGAGCACATCCTCTACCACCTTCATCGTCGCTGCATCCGTTACCCGCAGCCCATTTACGCGCTGACTATCAATACCCAACTCTTGCAGGCGGCGGGTGATGGCCGGGCCACCGCCGTGGACCACGACCGGACAGATGCCGACCGCCTGCATGAAGACGATGTCCTTATATACGGTGTCCCCACTGCCCATGGTGCTGCCGCCGTATTTGACAACCATTACTTTGCCGCGGAATTCCTGTAAATAAGGCAGGGCCTCGATCAGGGTCTCAGCTTTGACGATCTGGACCTGCAAGTCCTGCAAGACCTCGGCGTCCATCAATTCTCCTCGCCGCACACTGCGTCGATCTTATCGACTAACTTCGCCGCATCTTGCTCGGAACGAGTGACGATAAAGATCGTGTTTTCGCCGGCCAGCGTGCCCGCGACCTCAGCCCAACCCATGCGATCAATGGCCTCGCAGACGCTTTGGGCGTGCCCCGACGCGGTTCGCACCAGCACCATGTTGATTACCTGTTCGGTCTGGACCAAGAAATCCTGCAACTCTCGCTCTAGAATGTGCAGGTCGCGCAGCGTAGCCCCAGCTTCGGGCAGCGTATAGCGAAATCCCCCATCGGCCTGCGGCACTCGCACCACGCCTATTTCGCGCAAATCTTTCGATAAGGTTGATTGGCTGACATCGATACCCTGGTGCTGGAGGACTTCGGCCAATTTTTCGTGCGTATCAATGGACCTTCTGTAGAGCAGTTCCCGTATGCGGGTCTGCCGCATCTGTTTATTTCTCATAATTTTTATTATCTAATTGAAATAAAAATTTCAAAGTAGAGTACTGCTGAGACCGTGTCAAGCAAAACGCCGCCGCCTACGCTCGGCCCGAGGCCATCTGCTCTTGCAGGCGCAACTTGAGTTGCGGAGGGTCCAGCCCCCGCCAAAAAACCCCACCAATGGCCAGCGAAATAGTGCTGTTTTCCTCGGAGACGACGATAACGACCGCGTCCGATTCCTGCGACAGACCCAAGGCCGCCCGATGGCGGGTTCCCAGCCGCTGGTCTTCCACCTCTTCAGCCAGCGGCAAGGTGCAGCGGGCCGCCACCAAGCGCTCGCCCTGAATGACGACAGCTCGGTCGTGCAGCGGAGCGCGCGGGCTGAAGATCGTGGTTAGCAAATCACCCGACACCTCCGAATTCAGGGGCACTCCAGTCTCAATGACCGGTCTGATCTGGACTTGGCGCACCAGCACGATCAGCGCCCCGTACCCCAAGTCGGCCAAGCGCCCCACTCCGCTGACGACCTCGTCGATGACCCGTGACGTCTCGGCTTTGTAAAACCAGCGAAATGCCGGGGTCTGACCCAAGACTTGGAGGAGCCGTCGCAACTCGGGCTGGAAGAGGATGACCAGCAGGATCAGCAAGATGGAGCGCGCCTGCTCCAAAAGCCAAGACAGGGCGTTCATCTTGAGCCAGGGCGCGGCCAAGGCGACGATCACCATTAGCAGCAGCCCAGCGACCATGTGCGCGGCTCGGGTTTCTTTGATCAGGGAGAGCAAGCGAAAAAAGATAAACGCCACCAGCAGGATATCCACCACCGAGGTCAGCGAGACGGGTAGAAAGCCAAAGAAGTGAAACAGGACCGGGTCTTTTAGCACGGCACTTGGCCTCGCACGGCCTCGACTAAGCGGACGGCCCGCAGCGTCGCGGCCACGTCGTGGACTCGCAGCACGTGGACACCCGCCCTAGCCGCTAGCGCTGCCGCCGCCAAGCTGCCCTCCAAGCTCTCGGCAGCCGAGAGCCCGAGCGCCTTCCAGATAAAGGATTTGCGCGAAGCACCCACTACCAATGGGCACTCTAAGCCCAAGAAGCGCTCTAACATCCCCAACAAGGCGAGGTTGCCCTCCGGTGACTTGCCAAACCCCAAGCCCGGATCCACGGCCACGCGCTCGACGCCTTGGGATTGGGCAGTGCGTACGCGCTCTTGCAGGAAGGAGTACACCGTCCCGGGCAAATCGTCGTAGTGGGTATTCTGCTGCATGGTAGCCGCCGTGCCCCGACGGTGCATCAGTACCACGGGGGCGTTAGCCTGTGTGGCGACCTCGGCCATAGCCGGATCGTGCCGCAGGGCACTAATGTCGTTGATGATATCGGCCCCCGCCTCAAGGGCCCTCCGTGCCACCTCGGCCTTGACCGTGTCAATCGAGATGGGCACATCGCTCTGGTGGCGAAGGCCTTTAACGACCGGAAGAACCCGGGCGCACTCCTCGGCGACCGAGACCTCCTCAGCGACCCCGTACATCGGCGGTCGCGACGATTCACCGCCAATATCGACAATCGCCGCCCCTTCCTCCACCATCGCCAAGCCGCGCTCCACCGCAGCGCTTGGCTCGCTATAGCAACCCCCGTCGTAAAACGAATCGGGCGTCGCATTGAGGACGCCCATGATCTGTACTTGGTCGCCAAAGTGGAGAGTGCGACTTCCCAACTCCCAAATCACGCCTCATCCTCGTCGCTCAAGGTGCGCACTGGTTTGCGGGCGAGAGGCTCTCCGGCCAATACTTGGTCGATCTCCGCATCGTCGAGGACTTCGTACGCGAGGAGGGCGCGGGCCAAGGAATGCAGCTTGTCCTCCTTTTCCCCGAGGATGCGCAGCGCCGTTTCCTCGGCCTCCACCACTAGCTTGCGGATCTCGCGATCGACGGCCTGGGCTGTCTCTTCGCTCAGGTGGCGGCTGCGGGTGAATTCCTTGCCGAGGAAGACCTCGTCGTCGCCGCCGCCCAACGAGAGAGGGCCAAGTTCTTCGTTCATACCCCACTCGCAGACCATCGAACGGGCCAAGCGCGTCACTTGCTGGTAGTCGCCTTGGGCTCCAGTCGAGCGCTCGGCAAAGATCAATTTCTCAGCGGCGCAACCGCCTAGCGCCGTGGCCAAGTGCGCCTTGAGCCGCGTCTCAGTCAGCGAACGCCGCTCGTCAGCCAAAAAGGAAACCATGCCCATGGCCTGCCCGCGCGGGATAATGGTCGCCTTGCCAATGGCCGGACCGCCTTTGAGACTCTTGGCGACCAAAGCGTGACCCGCTTCGTGATAGGCCGAAAGCCGCTGATCTTCTTCGGTCAGGACCATGCTGCGGCGCTCGGCCCCGAGCATGACCTTGTCTTTGGCCGCCTCAAAGTCGCCCATGTCAACGGTCTTGCGATCGCGCCGCGAGGCCAGTAAGGCCGCTTCGTTGACCAAGTTCTCCAAGTCGGCTCCAGAAAGACCGGGCGTGCCCTGCGCGACCTTTTGCAAATCGACGTCTGGATCCAGCGGCACCTTGCGCACGTGGACCTTGAGGACGCCCTCCCGACCTCTGACATCGGGCAGGTCAACCACCACCCGGCGATCAAAGCGACCGGGCCGCAACAGCGCCGGGTCGAGCACATCGGGGCGATTGGTCGCGGCAATGAGAATGACGCCGTCATTGGACTCAAAGCCGTCCATTTCCACTAAGAGCTGGTTGAGGGTCTGCTCGCGCTCGTCGTGGCCGCCGCCAATACCCGCGCCTCGGTGGCGGCCCACTGCGTCGATCTCATCGACGAAGATTAAGCACGGGGCATTGGCCTTGCCCTGCTCAAAAAGGTCGCGCACGCGCGAAGCTCCGACGCCGACGAACATCTCGACAAAGTCCGAACCGCTGATCGAAAAGAAGGGGACGCCCGCTTCGCCGGCCACTGCGCGCGCCAAGTGCGTCTTGCCCGTGCCCGGTGGCCCGACCATCAAGACGCCCTTGGGAATCCGTCCGCCGAGGCGCTGGAACCGATGGGGATCCTTGAGAAACTCAATGATTTCCTCCAACTCCTTCTTGGCCTCGTCGGCCCCAGCCACATCGGCAAAGGTAGCCTTGTGCTTGTCTTCCATCAGGAGCTTGGCCCGACTTTTGCCAAAGGAAAACAGCCCGCGCGCGCCGCCCTGCATCTGCCGCAGCATGAATATCCAGAAGGCGATAAACAGCAGCCACGGCAAAAAGCTGAAGAGAAAATTGTACCAGCGGAAGGGTTCTTCCTCAAAGCGAAAATCGACTCCTCGTTCCTCCCATTCGCGCTTGGTCGCCGCGTCTATTGGCCCCAAGTTGACCACAAAGCGGATTCCGTTGTGCAAGACGCCTTTGAACTCGCGCTCGCCTACGATGACGGCCTCGGCGATGCGATCCTCTTCCAAGTATTGGCGGTATTGCTTGTAGGAGACTAGTTGAGGATCGGAGGGTTTGCTGCCAAAGAATTTGGCGGTGAAGATCATTACCAATACGAAGAACAGCCAAAACGCTTGGGTCCGCGAGGGGCGGCGCCAGCGGCGCGGCTTGTCTTCCCCGTCGCCCTGCCCGCGGTCGTCCCTAAGACGCGTGGGGCGCTCTTCTGGGGCCTGCTTTTTTGGTCCCTCCATGATAGATACTCTTAGGTCAATCGCCGTCCCAATGCCCCAGCGTGCATAAGGCGATGCGGCGCGTAGTAGATTTTATTCTGAAGGCATTGCTAGAACGCAGGGGCGCGACCCAAGCTATTTCCTCTGCTCGGGCCAGCACTAGCACTTCGTCGCGCGAGATTTTCGGCCATTTGGCGTCAATGAGAAAGTCGCTCAGTTTTTTGTGTCCTTCCATGCCCTGCGGCTGGAAGCGATCACCCGGCCGCAGGCTGCGCACTTGCACCCATGCACCGAGGCGGTCCGCGTCTAAAGCCACCTGCGTGCCTCCTAGCTGAGACTTGTCAAAGTGCTCCGAGGGGACGACTTGGACGCGGATTTTTACGCCGTGCTCTCTCAACACGAGCACACCGGGTATCTCAAAACAGCACGCGACCGGCGGCCGCTGACCGCGACGCAAGATATAGCGCGTGCCACAACCCTGCCCCCTCAGCCCAGCACCCACCACCCGCAGGCGCTTGTCATCGGCCTCAATCCAGCCCCGCACTTGCTCGACGCGGGCAAAATCAAAAGGGCCTTCTGCGGCGGCAAGGCCCTGAAGCACGGTGCGCAACACGCGCCTTTGTATGGCTATATGATAAGCGAGAAGCCTATTACTATCAAGAGCCACCTTGTCGTTGCAACACTCGCAAATCACTGTATCTAAAGCCTCTTGGGCTAGCGCGGCGAGCAAGTCGTCCTCGGCCTTGAGCAGCGCGGCCGTGCGATTTAGAACCTCGGTTATGTTAGAATTATAGCTCTTGAGCAAGGGCAATAGTTCCCCACGCACTCGATTGCGCAAAAATCGCCGGTCGCGGTTGGAGGGATCCTCTCGGTAGCGCAAGCCCTGCTGGCGCGCGTATTGCTCGATTTCAGCGCGCCGCACGCGCAGCAGCGGCCGCAAATAGCGGCCCTCGCGCGCAATCTCCATGCCCCCTAAACCGGTGGCACCGCTGCCGCGCAACAGGCGCAAGATCACGGTCTCGGCTTGATCGTCGGCGTGGTGACCCAAGGCGATGAACTCGGCCCCGATCCGGTCGGCGACTTGGTCGAGAAAGGCGTAGCGCTGCCGCCGCCCCGCTTCCTCCAGCGACAGGCCCTCGGTTCGGGCGTAAGCCCTTACGTCGCGCCGCTCTATCGAGCAGGGCAGCCCGCGCCGCTTCGCCTCGTTGGCGACAAAGCGGCTGTCGTCCGCCGAATCCGACCGCAGCGCGTGGTCCAAGTGCACCACGTGCAACCGGTACCCTAGGCCATCCAAGACATCGAGCAGCACGGTCGAATCGACGCCGCCCGACGCAGCGACGACTAAGCTAGCATCGGCCTGCAATCCCGCTTCCTGTAGCACTTGCCGCACATTGGCGACTATGGCTTCCATAGCCTTCGTTCCCATCGCGCAAAAACAGAAAATTCCCCTGAAGAAGTAATAGGAAGGGCAAATTAGACGAAGAGGTGCCCCTTGACAAATGAACTAATGTGCAGTATATATATTTTCAGTTCTACTTTCACTTTTCCTCCCCAGTTATGGAGGTACACTCATGCCCAAACCCCTAACCGAACGCCAACGAGCAATTTACGACTTCATCGCCGATGCAATTCGCTCCGGGGGTCCCCCCACGATCCGCGAGATCATGGACGTCTTTGGCATCAACTCCACCAATGGCGTGCGCACCACCTTGGAAACCTTGGAGAAAAAAGGCTACATCCGCCGCCGGGCGCGCCGCTCACGGGGGATAGAGCTCGTCGATTTCGTCAAGCCCGCTTCCCTTTCCGCGGATCTGCGCGAAGTGCCCCTCGTGGGCCGGGTCGCTGCGGGCACCCCCATCCTCGCCACCGAAAACATCGAGAACACACTCAATGTCGATCCATCGCTCGTCCCCGCTTCAGGCGATGTCTTCGCGCTGCGCATCCACGGCGAGAGCATGTGCAACGCCGGGATTCTCGACGGTGACATCGTCATCGCTCGCCAGCAAGACCGCGCCGAGCGCGGCGATATCGTCGTTGCGCTGCTCGGCGACGAGGCCACGGTCAAGCGCTATGCTCCCGACCCCGACGGCATCCGGCTCCTGCCCGAAAACGAGGCGTTTGAACCCATCGTCGTCGCGCCCGACGCCGACGAGTTCAGCATCGCTGGCAAAGTAGTGGGCCTCATGCGCCGCTTCTAGGGTGCGCTTAGTTGGATGCTGCTTTGCGGCGCGCCCACGCGCGCGCCATTTTTGCCGCCGGGGTCGCTGCCGCCGATCCCGGCCGTTGTATCCACCAAACCCTCGCGGTCACAGACGATGAGTTGCACTGTGGCTCGCTCCGCTTCTCCCTCGATACCATTTCCAGCCTGCGCCTAGTCGGCGCAGGCAAGGCCACTGCTGCCATGGCTGCGGCCGCTGAAGCGATTCTCGGCGACCGCATTGACGTCGGGGCTATCAACACCAAGTACGGTCACGCGCTGCCGTTGAGGCGGGTCGAGACCTTTGAAGCGGGGCATCCGGTCCCAGACGAAGCCGGTGTAGCCGGTGCGCGTCGCCAACTCAAATTGCTAGCAAACTTGGCTCCCGACGCGCTGGTCCTCGGCCTCTTCTCCGGCGGCGGCTCGGCCCTGCTGCCCGCCCCGGCCGAGGGCCTGACCCTCGCAGAAAAGCAAGAAACCACCCGCCTCCTGCTCGCCTGCGGCGCGACCATCGACGAAATCAACGCCCTGCGCAAACACCTCTCGGCCATCAAGGGTGGACTACTCGCCCGCGCGGCCGCACCCGCCCGCGTCGTTGCCCTCATGCTCTCGGACGTCATCGGCGACCCCCTCGACACCATCGCCTCCGGCCCGACCCACCCAGACTCCACGACTTTTGGCGATTGCCTAGCGATCGTCGATCGCTACGACCTACGCCATCAACTCCCCTCTCCAGTCCGTCAGAACCTCGAAGCCGGAGCCCGAGGCGAGCGACCGGAAACCCCCAAACCCGGGGACCCTTGCTTTGCCCGGGCCGAGAGCTTGGTCATTGGCAACAGCCGCTTGGCCATTGACGCAGCCGCAAACCAAGCCAGCACGCTCGGCTACGAGGTGTGCGTCCTCACCAGCCGCTTGCAAGGCGAGGCGCGCCATGCCGCGACCGCATTAGTCTCCATCGCCCAAGAAACCGCCGAAACCAACCGCCCCATCGCCCGGCCCGCCTGTCTCATCGCCGGCGGCGAGACGACCGTCACCCTGCGCGGCGATGGCAAGGGAGGGCGCAACCAAGAATTGGCCTTAGCCGCAGCCCTCCAACTCGACGGCTGGCCCGCCATCACCCTGCTCTCCGGTGGCACCGACGGCACCGACGGCCCCACCGATGCCGCCGGTGCCCTAGCCGACGGCCAGACCTTGAGCCGCGCCCGCGCCCAAGGTCTCAACGCCCATGCCTTTCTCGACCGCCACGACTCCTATCCCTTCTTCGCGGCGTTGGACGACCTCGTCATCACAGGTCCTACAGGTACCAACGTCATGGATCTGCAAATCATCCTCATAGCCTGAAAATCTTCACACTTGCGGGAGATAGTTCAGTGAGTTGATTTGACACTCGGCCACCCTTCCGCTAGCTTTTTACAACCCATGCTCAAGAGCCTTCTTCCGCTTGCATTAGCCCTGTTGCTGACCGGGGCTGCACACGCCGCCTCGCGCTACGCCGGCGAGTTCCTCGGCTTGGGCGCGGGTGCCCGCTCTGCGGCCTTGGGCAGCGCCTATGTGGCCCTTGCAGACGACGCCACCGCGGGCTATTGGAATGCGGCTGGCCTATCCGCCCTCAGCAGTCGCCAAGTTCACCTGACGCACTCCGAACACTTCTCCGGCCTCATCCAGCGCGATTTTGTCGCCGTCGCCCGTCCAGGTCGCCTCTTGCACGGCATGGCCCTGAGCGTGGTGCGCATGGGCATCGACGACATCCACTTTACCGAACTGCCGGAGCCCCTTCAGTCTCCCAGTACTGACAATCGTCCTCGCATCGCCTCTACCGAACAAAGCGCGGATTACGCCCTGTACCTGTCGGGCAGTCGTCAGCTCGGTGCGCGCCTATCCCTCGGGCTAAGCGCCAAGGCCATTTACCGCCACGTCGCTTCCTTTAACGCCTATGGCTTTGGCCTTGACCTAGGCGTGCGCTACCAATTGAGTCCCCAGATCGCGCTGGCGGCTAACGTGCGCGACATTACCACCACGCCCATCGTCTGGAATACGGACATCAGCGACCGCATCCAACCTTCGCTGCTCTTGGGCGCAGCGTACGCCATACCCATTGCCGGGGGCCAGACCACCGCTCTCCTATCCACCCGCTCCGGCGGCGACACGGCAACTGCCGACGTCCCGCTCAACGCCGGCGTAGAATACCGCCACCATTACATCACCCTGCGGGCCGGACTAGAGGAAGGCCGCCAGTCCTTTGGGCTAGGGCTCACCCCATACAGCAACCTCGACCTCGACCTTGCCTATTTACAGCACGATGCGCTCGAAGCAACCTACCAGTTGTCCGCCAGCTTCCGCTTCTGAGCAACCTCGCGTCGGCTACGTAGCCCTAGCCGGTCGCCCTAACGCGGGTAAATCCACCCTCTTCAACGCCTTCTTGGGCCAACGGCTCTCCATCGTCACCGCCAAACCGCAGACGACGCGCAGCCGCATCCTCGGCATCCTCACTCGTCCACAGAGCCAGATAATTTTCTTGGACACGCCGGGCCTGTTAGAGTCCTCCTACAAGCTACACGAGACCATGGCCCACCAAATCGACCAAGCCGCCCGCCAAGCCGACCTAGTCTTGTTGCTGTTCGACGCCTCCCGCCCCAAAGACCGCAGCGCACTGGTCAAGCACTTCTTAGCGCGCGCGCGGGTACCAGTCTTGGCCGTGCTCAACAAAATTGACCTAGTACAACCCACCCAGTTAGACGGCCTGCAAAAAAGTCTCGCGGATGAGTTCGGCATCGCCAGCCCCATCCCGGTCTCCGCCCTGCGCAGTGACGGGCTCGGCGATTTGCTGTCGCGCCTAGAGACCCAGCTACCCTGTGGCCCCAAGCTCTACCCGGACGATATGGTGGCCGAACAGCCTGAGCGGTTTTTTGCCGCCGAGCGCATCCGCGAAGTAGCTTTTGAGCACCTTGAGGACGAGCTACCTTACGCCATCAACATCCACATCGAGGAATTCCGCCAGCGCCCAGGCCACAAAATCTACATTCGCGCCATTATCTACGTCGGGCGCGAGAGCCAGAAGGGCATCGTCATCGGCAAGAAGGGAACGCGCCTGCGGGCAATCGGACGCAAAGCTCGCGCCGCCTTGGAGGAACTACTCGACGAGCCCGTCTATGTAGAGCTGTGGGTAAAAGTCCGCCCAGACTGGCGCGACAAAGAGCGCGATTTGCGGGAATTTGGTTATCTCTGAGCCTGAGAAAGGAACGCCAATGAACGTCCTAGTCGTCGGCAAAGGGGGACGCGAACACGCCCTCGTGTGGAAGCTGGCACAGAGCCAGCGCATCGACAAACTCTACGTCGCCCCCGGCAATCCCGGCATGGCCTCCCTCGCTGAATGCGTCGATATCCGCGTCGATACCCCTGTGGCCGAACGCGAAAAACTCGTCGGCGAAATCGAGCGCCTAATTGCCTTTGCCCACGAGCAGCAAATCGATCTAACCGTCGTCGGCCCAGACGACGCCCTAGCCGGCGGCATCGTCGATCACTTCCGCGCCAGTGGCCTGGCGATCTTCGGCCCCACGGAAGCCGCGGCCCGCATCGAAAGCAGCAAGGTCTTCGCCAAGGAACTAATGGAGCACGTCGGCGTCCCCACCGCTCGGCACCAGAGTTTCACCGACAGCCAAGCTGCCAGCGCCTATATCCGCGAGCAGGGTGCCCCGATCGTGGTCAAGGCCAGCGGCCTAGCCGCCGGCAAGGGCGCAGTCGTCTGCCAGAGCGTAGATCAAGCCCTCGCAGCAGCGCACGAAATGCTCGACGAAGACGTTTTGGGCGGAGCCGGACATCACATCGTCGTCGAGGAATACATGACCGGCGAGGAAGCCTCGCTCTTTGCAATCTGCGATGGCGAGCATTTTATCACCTTGACACCCGCCCAAGACCACAAACCCATCTACGACGGCGACAAAGGCCCCAATACCGGCGGCATGGGGGCCTACGCCCCGGCACCGGTGATGACGCCGACCTTAGTGCGCGAGGCCGAAGAGCGCATCATCCGACCCGTACTCGCCGAAATGCGCCGACTGGGCACCCCGTACCAAGGCGTGCTTTACTGCGGGCTGATGTGTACCGACACCGGCGTTAAAGTTGTAGAGTTCAACGCCCGCTTCGGCGATCCCGAATGCCAGATCCTCATGCCCCTACTCAGAACCGACCTCGTCGATGTGCTCACCGCCGCCTGCGACGGCCGCTTGGACCAGATGCAAGTCGAATGCTCGCCTGAGGCGGCCGTCTGCGTAGTCATGGCCTCGGACGGCTATCCGCAAGCTTATGAGAAGGGATTTGAGATCCGCGGCTTGGAGGCGTTTACCGACCGCGACGACCTCGTCGTCTTTCACGCCGGCACGGCCCAGCGCGACGGTCGTGTCATTACGGACGGCGGCCGGGTGCTCTGCGTGACGGCCACAGACGCCGATCTCCAAGCCGCCGTCGCCAAAGCCTACTCAGCAGTAGATCAAATCGCCTTCGACAACGCCTATTGCCGCCGCGACATAGCCTATCGGGCATTGGGGCGCGCCTGAAGCTCTTGCCATGCCTAAAGACGCACTCCGCCTGCGCAACATGCGCTTTTTTGCCTATCACGGGCTTTTCCCCGAAGAGACCGCACTCGGTCAGCACTACGAAGTCGATGTCGAACTCTACGGCGATTTTCGTCAGGCAGGGCGCAGCGACGACATTGACGCGGCGATCAACTATCCAGAGGTGTACGCGCTGGTGGCCGATGTCGTAACCGGCGAGCCTTGCAAATTGGTCGAAGCCCTCGCCGAGCGCATTGCCGAGCAGGTTGGCACCCATTGCGCCCCGGTCGAACTCGTCGTCCGCGTGCGCAAACCCAATCCTCCGGTCGCCGCGCACTTTGACGGCATCGAAGTCGAAATACGCCGGTCCTATGCCTGAGCGAGCCTATATAGCCATCGGCAGCAACCTCGGCGACCGCCGCGCGTACCTCGAAGCCGGGCTCAAAGAAGTCGCTACGCTCCCCGGTACGCATCTTGCGGAGGTCTCCCACGCCTACGAAACTCCGCCGATGGGGCCGGTCGAGCAACCGGATTTCCTCAACGCCGTCTTTGCCCTAGAAACCTCACTTGCTCCCAAGCTGCTGCTCGCCGCCCTGCTCGCCGCAGAAAAAAAACACCAGCGACAACGCCGCATTCACTGGGGGCCGCGCACCCTCGACCTCGACTTGCTGCTCTACGGCGAGCGCGTCGTCGAAAGCGCGGATCTGACCCTGCCGCACCCGCACATGCACGAGCGCAGCTTCGTGCTGGTGCCCCTTTGCGAAATCGCCCCGCGACTTAGCCATCCAGTCACCGGCCGGCCATTTGCTGCGTATCTCGCCGCGCTCAATTGTCGCGAAGCCAAGGCCGCCGGCCCTCTCACCCTTCCCGCCATCCCATGAAACGCATACACACGGTCGCGGAAATGCAGGCTCAATCCGACGCTTGGCGCGGCGCGGGCCTGTGCGTTGGACTAGTGCCGACGATGGGTTTTTTACACGAGGGACACCTCAGCTTAGTCGATCACAGCCTCGAAGCCGCGGACCGCACGGTCGTCAGCATTTTCGTCAATCCACTGCAATTCGGGCCGAAAGAAGACTACGCCATCTATCCGCGCGACATGGAGCGCGACCTCGACCTACTGTCTCGCCGTGGGGTCGATGCAGTCTTTCACCCCCAGACAGTGGAATTCTATCCCCCTGACTTCTCGACCTTCGTCGAGGTCGAAGAGCTAACCAAGGGCTTGTGCGGCCCCTTCCGCCCCGGTCACTTTCGCGGCGTCACTACCGTAGTAACCAAGCTATTCACCGCCGTCAAACCACACCTAGCCGTCTTCGGCCAAAAAGACTACCAGCAGGCGGCTGTCATTCGTCGATTAGTACGCGATTTGAACTTGGATTTGCGCATTGAGGTTGCTCCCACCGTGCGCGAAGCAGACGGCTTGGCCATGAGCTCGCGCAACGTCCTCCTCAGCGCAGAAGACAGACAGCGAGCACCGGCTCTCTACGAAGCACTCACAATGGGTCAAAAAAAAATCGAACAGGGCGAACGCGACGCCAGCCAAATCATCGCCGAGATGCGGGCGCACATCGAGCGAGCACTCGACGCGTCCATCGACTACATTTCCATCGCACACCCGGACACGCTCGAAGAAGTGGCTCGTATCACCGGCCCGGTCGTCATCGCCCTCGCCGTACGCCTGTCCAACGTCCGACTGATCGACAACATCGTCGCCGCGCCGCTCGACCGCTAGATAGCCACTCTTATAGAGGATTGAGTCCCCGCAACATCGTAGGTCGTCAGACGCACCGAGGCTGGCGCACGTACCTACATAGGGATCCTATACGTTGGTTAGTCCAACCTTCACCGGACCAACATCAACCGGCGCGCCCGCGTTTCCCCGCCGACCTTCAGCACAGCCCAATACGCCCCGCTAGCCGCGCGCTCGCCGCCCCAGTGCGCCAAGTGCTGCCCAGCCCCGAGTCGCTCCGCCACCAAAAGGGCCGCGCGCTGGCCCAAGGCATTATATATCGCCAGTTCGACATCCGCTTCCCTTGCCAAGCGAAAGGGCAGGTTCACCGCGCTGTTGGCCGGATTCGGATAAGCCGGGGCCAAGTCGTTTGCGGCCTGCTCATCTGTCTGCATCGCTACAACTGTAGGCGTAAAATACCGAGCCGCGAGGGCAAAATCCCCACCCATCGGCGAGGGCCTGCCGACGATAACCGCCGCGCTATCTACATCCGCGACCTGCACCTGCCCTGTGTTATCCGCGCTAAGTTCCATCGCGATCAGTTCGCCGCTCTGGTCGCGCAGGGCGTAAACCCACGCGGCATAGTCCCCTTCGGCCGCGCCAGCAAAATCAACGACTACATCCCCCTCCGAGCGAATAACCACGTTCGTCGCTCCCCATTGGTTGCCAACCTCGCCAGCCAGTTCCGCGAAAGGCACATCAGGCGCGGCAACTGCGGCAGCGCGGCGACCGCGCAGGGCCTCGTACCCACCCGCGTAGTTAGCCGCAATCCACAAACGCCAAGCACTCGCGTAATCCTCGACCCAGTTTTGGTTCTTGAACGCGTCGTCAATGCCCAAAATGCCGTTGCGCGGCTCGGCGACGATTTGGCGAATCAGCCCCGCACCATAGCGCTCGGCCAGAAACGAGGCGAACAGATAGGTCTTGCCGTAATTCGCCGACTCGGACGCCCAGTGCGTTAGATTGATACTGGGATCCGCAAGAAAACTCGGCACCATGCTTGGGTCAGCTTCGGGGAAACCCACCAGATCCTCGGCGTACCCAGCAAGCCCTTCGTCGATCCATGCCTCCTCGTCAGCATCGTGGCCCCAATGGATTAGGTGCTGAAATTCGTGCGCTAGGGTCGCGTGGGCGAGATAGGCGCTGAAGGCCAGCTTGCTCGCGTCGAGGTAAATCGTATCGCGCCGCAGTCCAGGCTGCGCCCGCTCGTACAGGTTGCCGTCGAAATAGCCGACCACGCTCTCATCGGGAATGTCTAAGATCAGGATAAAGATGCGGGGATCGCCGTCCTCATCGGCAGGTTCGCCAAAGGCATCGACCGCTATTTCAAATACTCCGCGCTCGGAATCAGCCGGAGTCGCCGCGTCAAAAAGCGCGCCCAGCTTATCCACATCCGGCTGGGCTGCGATAATGTCCCACTGGCTTTCTTCGACGAAGATATAGCAGTGCGTCCCCTTGTAGCGGCAGGTAGCCAACTTGAGCACGAATTCAGTCGGCACGTAAAAGGGGAGTTGGGTCCCCACTTCAATGGGGCCTACTTCTTGACTTGCACCTACTACTTTGGGGGCTACCGCAGGAAAAGACGCGCGGTGCTGCTCAAGCCAGCGCGTCCCGCATATCCGCTCTTCAGCTACGGCTGCCAGCGGCAGTAAGAGCATCCACGCAGCCAAGGCCGCACGAGGGAAAAAGCAGGCCATCAGTAGAAATGCCGGACGAGGAAAAACGCCGTTCCCCCAGGCCTCACCGCCACCTTGGGCACGAAACCCGTCTGCGCTTGATCCGTGTCGGCAACCCGCGCCGCATGGATGGCAGATACGAGATGATTGACGACCACCAATCCCGTCATATAGAGCGCCTGCCGTTGCGCGTGCTGGCTCGCATTGCGCAGCTCGCGGTAGCGCAGACGCGACTCGTCGCGGTCCCATTCCCAGAAGAAAGCCGCTTCTACCGGATAGAGCTCGGCGTCTGGGCCGTCTTCGTAGCGGGCAAACTGGTTGTGCTCCAGCCTGCTCGCATAAAACCCCAAGTCGTCGAAATAGTCGTCCCTCTTGCCCTCGGGCCGCGCGCCCGCGCGTTCGGCCGCATACGCCTCGTAGCGATCGCGGCGCACCTGACCCAGCCACTCAAAACCCCAATAGCCGCCCCAAAGTGCCAACTCAGCAGCCAAGAAGCCACCACCGCCACCTTGAGCGTACTTCTGCCCCCAACCGGGCACCAGCAAAGAGCGCCAAAATGCCCCTTGGGCCTTCCCGGCCTCAGCCACACCGGGCAACAACAAAATCAATGCGATCCAGCACCACATAAGCTCAATCCAACGGCTTGTACGCCACGAGCATGGGCACGCGCTCCCGCACCCACGGCTGCATGACCAACGCCAAGCGCGTCCGCCGCCGCAGGGACGCTTCGTCCACACCCGCAGCGCGCGCCCGCGCCACCCGCGCCGCGTCAATGGCGCTGATAACGTGGTTGATCAAAATGATCCCACTTATCGTGGAAGCTCGCTTGAGAAAGCGATTGCTCTCATCGCGATCATCTTCGTAGCGGAGCCGTCGCTCGGAATGGAAATTTTCGACTGAATCGACTTCAGTCGGCGCGGCGGCATTGCCGATACTACCATCGCGCCTTACGCGCTTCAGATCATCCCAACCGGCTACATATTGATCGTATTTGCCTATCAACTCGTAGTATTGCTGAATCTGGCTAGGCGCACATCCGCCAAAATCCGCATTCCCCGACTGCTGCATCGCCGGAATGTACACTTCGACAACTTCGCTACTGCAAGGCAACGCGTGCGTGATCGACGAATTGTTCGAGATCGTCGAGCCGCGCCAAGCTAGGTAGTTGAGCGGATCCCAGTGCTCGTCGGCCACCGCCCGGAACTCTTCCTCCAAATCGTTGCCCTTGCCCGTCCAAGCCGCCCACATACCCACCAGCGCGGCTTCGGCTCCGAAGAAAATCAACCCTCGCTTCTTCGATCCCGCATACCACTCGCCCAACCCCGGTACCAGCGCAGAAAGCAAAAACGCCCGCTTCGACGACTTGCCCTTGCGCTCCTGCGTTCGCAGGGTCGGCTCAGGATCAGCATCGCCTTCCACCGCCCGCAATCCCACCAAGAACGCCTGCCCCTCCTCGCTCAAAATACTCGGCAATCCCTCGGCTCGGACGCCACCAGCAGTTAGCATCGCAACCACCAGCGCGATTCCTATCCTCGTCATGCTTACTCCTTTCCATTGCGGCAGCAGACAAAACGCGACCAGCTATTATACCCTAATCACCTTCACATTCGAGATGATTTCTCAATACATTCTTGACGTAGGCCGGCGTTTCTTCTCCAACTTTTTCTGCGGTCTCTTTCAATTGGTCATACTCGGCTACTTCCTCACCTACCCAAAGAATATCCAGTCTGCGCATCTCTCGCATCGCTACATGGCTATAGGATTCTGGAAATGCCCAATAGCATGACCGGCAATTGCTGACTCCAAAGCGAGCTCCTGCTGAATTTGCGGTATTCTATCATGTCTCTGACCATCTTTCAAGCGCTCCACTAAAGCGGGCGAAATATACAGAGATTCGACAGTCTCGCTCTTGTCGCCCAAGAGCGTGGCTTGGCTTGAGCGTCCGGCACTAATGTGCAAATGAGTGAGGGAAAGTGAACGGGGGAGTGGCTTGCCGTGACTTTTTTCGCCGGTTTTCCCGTCGTAGCTCGCCATATACGAAAGCCCTCGGTCATTCAGGATTTCGAGCGCGTCTGCAAACTCAGCATAGCTCAGCCCACTACAATACCTGTGATCTCTCGTAAAGGAAGTGCCTTGATAGGGCGGGTCCATGTAAATGAGATCCTCTTTCGCGGCCTCCGCGACCACCTTGCGGAAATCTACTGCGGAAAGCGTAGTTCTTCCGGCAAGCAGCGCGTGAACACCGAGTATCTGGCGCTGCATAAGTATGGGACGCATGCCCGACCGCCGATTGTCCGCGCTTTGATTGAACAAGCCCTCGGCACTGTACCGCACCGAACCTTTTACTATGCGTGCCAGCAGATAAAGCAAATGATGAGGCCGGTGTTCGGCATTGAATTTGTCGCGGATGCCGAGGAAGAAGGCCCTTTTGTCCAAGTGCTGTTCCGTCCACAGCCGCTCGTAGTTTTTGCTCAACTCATTTGGCCGCTGCAAAATTTCTTCCCACAGCGCCATCAAAGGTTCGTTCAAATAATTGAGCCAAAATCGCTTTGCGAGCCCGTGCGCGGCAGCAGCAAGAGAAATGGCACCAGACCCGCAAAAAGGCTCGATAAGGCAATCGACGTCGCGCGGAAAATGCGCAAGGATATACCGTGCAATACCGCGCTTACTACCCTGATAGGGGAATGGATGAGGAATTGCCATGTGCTGTAACATCTCTACCCCCTCCGCATCACGATAATGCGGTTTGAACTGGTTCCGTGCTTGTTGGTTGCACTTGTCGCAATGTGCGTCCCCAACAATCTGCGTTTCTACAAATACCCAAACAACACCGTAAAATAAGACTTCCATCGCCCCTTATCTGGCACCTCGTCAATCCCATAAGCCACATCCACCTGCACCCGCGTCGGTATGCTGTAATATGAGATCAAATCAAAACGCAGTTGTCCTCCCACATCCCGCAGCGGACCGTCGCGTCCATACCGTTCGTTCCACTCGCCTATATTTCGGTCCCAAGCCTTGCCCATGCTACCGTACACCGCGCCATACACTTTGTCGAAATATAGCTGCGCAATGCGCTTGTCCATATTCGGCAGCAGGGGAAAGCGCAGCGTCGCCGTGCCCATCAGAGCCTTGCGTCCCTCAATGCTGTAAAACGTATAGCCCTTCATAAAGTTGAGACCACCGAGGCGATAGTCGAAGAAACCGCCGACCCGCGACGTATCAGTGACCGCCTCGCTGTCGATCCAGCCGCTGTATAGCCGCAGGCCCAAGCGAGTATTGCCGGGCATGGCCATGTGCTCTTTCCAATCGACGGTAAACTGGTTGTAAAAGAGCTTGATGTAATTCTCGTCGATAAAGGACGACTCTTGGTTAAAGCCCTCTTGGAAAAAGTTGAACATCCGGTCGTAGCGCACATAGAGCTGGCGGCCCACAGGGCTTATATCGCGGTCCCGCCGCCGCGCAATCATCTCCATCCGATAGGTCAGCCCCAGCCCAAAGCCGTTGAGATAGGTAAAACCAAAGGGCCTCTGTCTGGTGCGTTCGAAACCGACCTGACCGTCGCCTTTGGCTTTGCAGACGAGGCAGTCGCTCTCGACACTGGCGTCGTAGCGGTCATACGTAGCCGAGGCCGTCAACTCCCCATGGCGACCTAATTTGCCACGCACCCCCACGCTGAGTTGGCTCAAGCTGTAGTTGACGCCCGTGACGACGATCGTCTTATCCTCCGTACTATCGCCGCGGGCCGAGTGGCGACGCTGGTTGAATAGCTCTAAAAAGAGTGTGGGGCGAAATCCCTTGAACTCGTATATAGCGAATAGATCGCGGTCTGCATTGGCTGGCGCGATGGCACCCCCGGCGAATACGCTCTGGCGATTGAGCACATCACCAGAGGCGATGTATGCGCCCGCCTTGAAATGTCCCTCGTCTATGAACAATCTCGGCAGGATCCCGGTCTTGAGATAGTCAATGCCATACGCTTGCGGCGCACTCGGCAATGCGGGCACGGGCGTACCGTCCCAATCCAGCGACAAATCCTGAGAGAACCACGCCTCTTCAGCCGCCACTGGCGTCCCCTCGTCGTGCAACCGGCGGATCTCAAAGCCAGCCGTCGTATAAGCTGCAAAGACGACCTCGCCGTCCGCGCCGACCGATGGGCTAAACGCGCCGCCAACAGTATTAGTTATCTGCCGCAGCGCACGCGTCTCTAAGTTCAGAGCATAGATATTGAAAATGCCGCTAAAATCCGACGCAAACACAATCTCTGTGCCGTCTGCACTCCACGCCGGGTCGCGGTCCGTACCCAGCGTAGCAATTCCAACCCGTAGGGGCACCCCTTGTGGTTGCCCTATTGAATCTCCCTCCGCGTCCAATTCTACCACGGCAATGTCGCGCTGCCCCTCGCGCGCAATCGCAAACGCCAGCTTGCGGCCGTCGGGCGAAAAGCGCGGCGTGTAGAGCTGGGTGCCGTCCGCGAAATGGGTTAGATAGCGCAACCCCGTGCCGTCGGCCCGCATCATCGCCAAATTGTTGTTGGTGCCTTTGTTCTGCACGAAGACGATCCACTCGCCATCGGGCGAATAGGTCGGATACAGCGCCCGCATCCCCCGCGTCAACCGCCTAACACTCGGCGGCTCCGGTCCCGTGCCACTGACCATAGTCGGCACCATCCACAGCATATTGCGCCAAAAACTAGGACCGTCGGCAGCAGAATCCCACTCGTAGATATCCGCCTGCCGCGAACCGTATTTGTCCGCCCGGTCGATGCGCGAAAAGAGCAGCTTGCGCCCGTCCGGCGACCAATCCACAGTCGAAGCCGCCGCCGGGAACGCGGCGATTTCCTCCTCGCCGGTAGCGAGGTCGCGCACGATCAAGCCGTGTGGGTAGTGATGCCGCTTGCGCGTTGACAGATACGCCAACTGCTCGCCATTGGGCGCCAGTCGCGGGCGCAAATTGGAAAAGCCAACATCCACGATCCGCTCGCCTTCGCGCAGCGGCCCCAACGCCGCTACCTGCGCCCGATAGCCCTGCCGCATGGACTCTATCCACTCGCCGTACAACTCGTCCGCGCTCTTGCCCAAGACCTTTTTGCACACCCCGTCAAAGGCAAGTGTATGCCACCGCGACGCGGCCCGGTACAGTTCGGCAATTTTCTCTTCGCCGTACGTCTCGGCAATGTAGCGCACCAAGCCAAAGCCGTGGTCGTACACGTATTCGTTGCCAAAACCCTGCTTGCCAAAGACGCCCATCTGATCGAAGGATAGCTGCTCGCCCGCCAGCACCAAGGAACGCAGGATCATGTCTCGATTGGCATCCCAGCGGTCGTGGCCCGTAGTTGCAGTCCCGTACTGGGCCGCCCCCTCGGCCAGCCACATCGGCATCACCGTGCCCATCACCGGATAGGAGGCAATGACATCTGGGTAGCCGATGAGAATGTCAGGCCGGTTTTTCTCCCGCTGATAGCCAAAGTACTGCAAGTAAAGCGCGGGGACACGCTGCACGCCTTTGCGCGCTGCCCCCAGCGAAATGATGTGGGCAAACTCGTGGGTAATTACATTGCGCAGCCAGTCTGAACTGCCGCGTAGGTCAAAGTCGTGATCGAGCGACGTAGCCCAAATCTCAATAGTGTCTTGATAAAAAAAAGCCGCGCCATTGGCGTAATCGTCGTGGTCCTTGAGCACGATCCGCACGCGCCCGTCAGGCGCGTACCCATATAGTTCGGTAAGGGGAGCGTACGCCGCTTCGGCAATGCGCGCCGCCCGTGCCGCCGCCCCTTCCAACCCCTCGTGGTAGAAAATGCGGAAGTGCTCGGTCTCTACCACCTGCCACTCCAGCTCCGGGTGGTTTTGGGCTAGGGACACACCCGCCCAGCCGATTACTAGGCTGGCCAGCAGTAAGGTCGTCAGTTTCCCCATAGAAGAATCCTCCTCAACTCGTAACCTCTAGTAAAGGCGATCTCACTGCTGCAAAGGCATTCCTCTCCCAATTCCTAATTCTCAATTCCTAATTCCCAATTCACTGACTCACCGCCATTTTGACCACGGCTTCTCCGCGCCGTCCATCGTCGCCGTGCGCGATCAATCGGCATAGATACAGACCGCTCGCATAGTCTTCCACCGACCACGTGATTTCGCGCTCACCGGCATCCAAACCGTCGCTGCGGAGCTTGCCAACGCGCCCGCCCAACGCATCGAACACCTCCACTTCGATGCGCCCGGCCGCGCTCAGCGCAAAGCGCAAATGTGCTTCTTCATCCGGGCCGACTGGATTGGGATAGCAATAGACTCGGCCCAGCAAGGGCACCTCGGGCCTTACAACGGGCCGACCAGCCACCAGCGCGGTCCGCGATCCAGCCGCATCGGCACCGGCCTGCGGCCAATGGGCCGGTCCTCCGGTGTACTGCGCCGCCACCCGCTGCAAATCCCACGCATACACAGCCGTGCTATCCAAGGCCGCTAGCCCCAAGCGGCCATCACCTTCTAAGTCTAATACCACCGGCGACCCCGTCGGAGGAGCGGCCATCAGCAGAGGAAAGCCCGGCAAGAGCCGTCCATCGTCATCTAGGCCAAAAATTCCGCTGTGGCCAGCGACGAATATCTCCTGCTTGCCGTCGGCATCCACGTCGCAAAGCACCGGCTCAAAGACCAGATCGCCGACCTCGGCAAAGCGCGGCAAGGCCGTAGGAAAGTCGGCTTGGCCTAATCCGTCGGCCCGCAGAGCGTGTATCGCTCCACCGCGCGCAAGCAAAACCACCTCCAACAAGCCATCGCCGTCCAAATCGCCCAAGACCGGCGGCACGGCGAGCGAGTCGCTCAACTCGACGACCTGCGATCCGATCTCAACCTGTCCGTCAACCGCGGCAAAGATCCACTCGACTTGGCCGTCGCCATCCAAATCGCCTGCAGCCGAGGGCATCATCGGCGACCTTTGATCCTTTAACTCGCCGCTTATGGCATCTACTACGTAAATCTGTTCCGCTCCGACAAGCAGCAACTCGGTCTCCGCACCCACACTGAAACGCGCGTCCAACGGCACCTCATCCAAGGCGAGCCGCCATAGCGGTTGGTCGGCCCCAACGTCCCACGCGCTAACTTCTGCGTCGCGCCGCAAAAAAACCTCGGGCCGGCCATCGCCATCGCCGTCTCCAGCCGCCAGCAACCGCGCCCCTGATACTTGCCACGATGCCACGCCGTCGCCGGTCGCATAGCCGACGCCACCTCCGGCCTCAAAGAGCAACTCTTCTATTCCGTCGCCGTTCAAATCCGCGGCTTGCAACCGACCGTCGCCCGGCAAATCCCGTGGCCAGCCCGGACGCGCACGCCCAAAGCGTATGGCCACCTGCATGGTATCGCCGGGCGCGGAAAGCACTTCGATCTCAATGCCGGTGGCCCACTCCCGATTGCTGCGCGAATCGGGTCGCGTCGCTGGGCCGAACAGCGTTTGTCCGCCGACGAAAAACGGGTCGTCGGGCCATCCCTCGAATTGCAACTCCCACGCACGGCGTGGATTGCCAATGTCGCGGTACCCGTCGGCCTCCTCCAAGGCAATTGCCGGCCAATGGGCTTGATTATTCACCGTGGAGTCTTCAGCGCGCGCCAGCACGCCCTCATCCACGTGCCACATCAGCACTCCCGACCCCGGGACAAAGGCGTCGTATTCGTCGATCGCCGTCCACACGCTCTCTTCTATAGTGATCTGATCGGGAACGATCCACACCTTATTTTCGTCTTCCCCAACGCCGCGTTGGCCGCGCTGCTGCCTGTTCTCCAGCAAAAAGTACTCACCTGTGGCAATGGGGATGCGCACGGCCTTGGGCAGATCTCCACTGCGGTCGGTCGCCAGCAGCGATAGTACGGTATCGCGCCTCACCACCACCGGCTCGATCCATCCCAACTGCATCTTGCTCCAAGCCATGGGATGCGGCGGCGCAAAGCCGCGCACCCACGCAAGGCTGTCGGTCCGCACATAGCCCAAAGCGTTGGCCCCTATGTCCATCAGACTCCAGCTTCCTAGCGCCGGCGAGCCAGTAGCGAAATTGGATAACCCAGGTAGTCCCAACTGGTGGCCAAAGAACTTGGCCAGCAAGCCATTGAGACCGGCCCGACCATTGAGACTGGGCGATTCTGGCAGGATCCACGCCTGCTCGATCTCCACGCCACCCACGGTCAGCGGGCCATCGTTAAAGCGCACAAAATCGCTCTCGGCTAGGAAGACCGAGCGAATGTCGTTCAGTGCGCCGGTCTCGTAGCCGACCCCGGAGTGGAATACGAGGAAACTGTTGAATTCGTCCAAGCGCGGGCCGTCGGGATCGGCCAGCGCAGCGTGCAGGGCATCGCGCACCAATTCGATCCACTTCGCGCCGATCTCCTCGGTCGTGCGTCCGTTGCCGTAGTGGAGCATAGATTGGGGAAGGGTGTACGCCTGCTGTGCGACGCGGGGAAATACCTCGGCGGAAATCGCCACCCGACCTGCGGAAACGACCTCGTAATAGCGCGCCAACGCGGTCAAATGCCGCTCGAAATAAGCGCGGTCGTGCGGCGGCAGGTCGTAGGGCAGCGCGTAGTCCTCCGCCGCTTGCTCTGCCGAGCGCAGATCAAACGCGCCGATGCCAGTAGTCGTCAGCTCATCGGGATTTTCGCGCGGAAAATCCACGCGCAAGGCCAAAATTCGCCACTCGGCGTCAGCGTCGGTGGTCGCTGACAACAGCAGTGTGAGGCAGAAGCCCAAGAGGAGCAAGGGAGCTAAATCGCAGTGTCGCCGCTCGATGCGGCAACGACTCGACGACTCGACTGAGCTCGCCGAAGTCTGAGCTCGCCGAAGACAAAACCAGCGTCCGATGGAAACACCCTCAGAAAATGATGTTCATGGAAATTGGCGTATTGTCTCCCAACACTGGCGAGTCCCCTAGGCCAATTATATACGCCACATCAAACTGGAAGCGGTTGTATTTTAGGCCGACGCCAAAGGTATTGGTCCTTGCCTCACCATCGTAATCGTACGAAAGCCCGGCTCGCAACGCGATAAACGCCTCGTCTTCGCGCGCGGAAAGCCCGTATTTGTATTCGCCGCCCACGTGCAGGTCCATCTCTTTGAACTCATTGCTCATGCCCTCGTCGGCCCATGACTTGGCCAAGTTGCTGACAAAAGACCCATCGGCAATCAGCGGTTTGTACAGGTCAAAGGAGAGCATCAGGTCGTTGTATTGGGTATCCATCACGTCGTAGGCCACCCCGACGATGATGTGTTGGGGCAACGGATCGGCTTGTGCGGCGTCGATATAGGCAATTTTGGGGCCTAGGTTGCGCAGAGCCGCGCCAAAACTGAAGCTGGGGATGGGCCTCCATAAAAATCCCAGATCCACAGCAAAGCTGCTGCCCGTGCCATCACCCTTCTCAATGCCGGCCCCCTGATTGGCTAAGTGACTGTAGATGAACTTCATGCCAATACCAGCGGACATGTCAGCTCCGATCTGCGCTCCGTAGGCCGCAGACAGCGCCATGTCGTAACTGCGGAAATCCCCTAGCTCGTCGCCGCGTTCGTTGGTGCGCCTCTGCTCGCCGAGGTTGAAAAATGCGATGTTGAAGCCAAAGTTGCCCCACCCCTCCACGGGCTGGGAATAGGCCAGAAACTCGTAGGACAAGTCGTCGGCCAGCTTCGGCAGCCACGCAGTGTGCGAGAAGTGGAGCTTTTTCTTGCTCTGCCCGACCAGCGCGGCTGGGTTGAAATAGCTCGCCGTGGCGTCATCGGCCACTGCTACGTACGATTCGCCCATGGCAATGGCGCGGGAACCCGGCTCGATCAACAACAGCAGCGGAGCACTGCGGCTCTCGGGCGTGGCCCGGACCCCATCGGGCAATGCGCCGACGCAAAGGCCAGCCAACAGCAGGGTCGTCAGTTTCCTCATAGCGGAGTCCTCCTCAGCTCAAAATAAAATATAAAAATGATGCCTCCTAGTACTAAGGCAATATCACTGCTGCAAAGGCACTCCTCTTGCAATTCGCAATTCCTAATTCACCACTCTCGCCATGCTCACTTGGCGACCTGCAAGACGGCGCGGCGCGCGATCGCAGCACCGCTTTCCCGCTCGGCTTCTATTCGATAAATATACGCGCCGTTGGCCAAACCCGTCGGCGGCGTCCAAGGCACTTGGTTGTAGCCAGCGTGCGTCTGCCCGTCTAGCCGCTCTATCAACCGCCCGGCCAGCGAAAAGACCTCTATCTGCACCGCACGCATCTCGTCTGCTAGCTCATACGTGAAATAGCCGCTATCGCGCATGGGATTCGGATAAAATAGGACGCTGGCAAGGCTCGTATCCCCTTCGTCGTCTCCAACCGTGACGACCACGGTCTCACGCGACGAATTGTTGAAGTTGTCCCAAGCCTTCAGGCGGATTTCGTGTTTGCCGGTTTCCAATTCGGGCAGGGGAAATTCGATCACGCCCTGCCGATAATCCCCGCCCTGCACGCTGTACAGCTCCGTCAAGGTGAATAGCTCGTCGTCAATGGCCAGCTCGATTTCGTGCCCGGTCTCTCCGGTGATGTTGATGCCGCTGGGATCCGCAATTGAGGCCAACAACACCGTCTGTCGCGGAATCGTGCTGCCTTTGGCTCCCTCGAAGCGCAGGGAAATTTCCGGCCCTTCCACATCCGCTTCTACCCCTTCAGCCGTGCCCGCCAGCACCAGTCCACCCACCGCGCCAAAGGCTGCCGGGCGATCATCGCTCCAGACATAGGCGCTGATGCGGCCGTTTTGTCCGCCATACGTAATGTCTTTAGGAACCCGAAACGCGGCGCGGAAGCGGCCCTCGGCTACTGGAAAGCGGCCGCGAAAAATGGGGGCACCGGTCTGCTGATAAGTATAGCCCTCCAAGTCGCTTTCTTCACTCGAATCAAAAGCCTGCAACCACACTTGGCCCGCATAGGCGGTGGCCGGCGCACCCGCGGCGTCGAGGACTTGGCCGACGATGGCTACTTCGCCGAGGGCGCGGAGCGAATCGGCCACATCGATCTGCACCTGAAAGCGCGGCATGGCCAAGCGCGTCGCCGGGTCGCCGAAGAGCGAGTAGCGCTGAATATTGCGGAATGTACTGTAGGCATTGGCAGCGTTGGG
This sequence comes from Candidatus Latescibacterota bacterium, assembly GCA_022819745.1. Next base: position 54,896 of record JAJEGS010000039.1, read on the forward strand.
GCTATACCGCGGCAGCAGCACTAGCTTGGCTTCGAAAAGGGCTAGCCCAATCGGCACGTGCTCCCGTCCGGTGTGGTACATCTGCCAGTAGAACTGATTGGCCAACTGGACATTGGTGCCGTGCCACCCCACCCGGGTCGCGCAGATCATGCCGATCACGCCCCCGTCTTCCTTCTTCAGGAGCGCTTCGGGCATGGAGAGGCGCACTGGATCGTCGAACACTCCAACTTGACTCGCAGCCGTGTAGAACAAGGGCAGGCGACTGCCGTTTTTGAGTTTGTCCAAATCGCGGGCAAGCAAGAACATACTCTCGTGAGCCAGCACGTTAAGGCTGCCGTGCCCCAAATAAGTCACAGTGAGTGCGCCCTCGTTGAAGAGCCGAATAAACTCGTCGCGGGCCCGCGGTTTCTCCCGTCCCTCTAAGGGGAATTGGGCGATGTAGAGTTTGATCAAGTCCAGCGAATTGGGCAGGATGTTGCGGGCCATGTATTCGCTATCGTTGATGAAGAACGACTCGACTTTACCCGGCTCGTCTCGATTGAGCAAGTCGTCCGAGACTAGTGCCTGTCGGCTCTGCCAAGGCCCCAATTCGGGCGCGCGGTCGTAAGCGATGATTTTATCGACGACCACGTCGGCCTCGGCCGCAGTCTGCACCGTCAGCCGCCCAACGGCCATGTCGGGGTACAAATCGCCGCCCACCACGCGCGTGTACCACTCGTCGTACGTGCTGTCGCCGTCTTGGAACGGCGGGATCCAATTGCCCTGACTGAGGGCTGAGTTGTTTTTGTAATCGTACGAGCCATCGCCAATCAAGGCCACAAATACCGGCGCGGGATCCCAGTGCTCGGCCGCGTAGGCGAGAAAATTGCGGATCGCCGCCGGGTCTAAAAGGCCGCCGGAAAATTCGTCGTAGATGTCTTGGACATCGATGGCCATGGTCCGCAGGGGCGGCCCGAAGCGGTTGTCTTCAGCCCGCCATTGTGCCAAGCGTTCGGCCGCAGCGCGAAAATCGCGGTGGTAAATCGCCACCCAATCGGCCCCCCGGCTCCTAGTAGTCAAGTCGCCGGGCCAGTCGAGTTCGATGTGCATCGGTCGCTTCCAAGTCGCCGGGCCGCCTACTGCGTAATGACGCGGCACATCCCTGGGTCGATCCTGAAAAATTACCGTCCCGGCCTGCGCGTCGTACGCGAAGTCCACGACCTCGGCCAACCCCGCAGACACCTCAAAGACGCGCGGCTGCTCGTCGGCAAAACCCGCGAGGCGGAATTGCGTGGTGCCCGTCAGCGGATAACTGAAAAACAGTTCGCCGCGCTCGGCGACAAAGCCCCGGCTGTACTCCACCTCGTACCAGTCGAAGCGAGACGGATTGCCGGAGTGAAAGATCCCCAAGTGGTTCAGACCTTCCTGCGCTCCTTGTGTCGCCCACAGCGTATCGGATGTAACCGGCATCTGGCCCGATTCCTCTGGAATCGCAAAAGCCGCTGTTCCGATAGTCTGTTCGTTCCAGCGCACCGAAAAACGCGGCTGTGTCCCAGGCACCCCGATAAAGCCCAAACGCACAGCCACCGGCTCGGAGGCGGCCTGCCGCACCACTACCGGAAAATTGCGCGCATTGCCGCGAAAATCCTCCCAGTACCAAGTGTAACCGGACTTGATGCTATAAAGCTGGGTGAGAATGAACTGCTCGGCTTCCTCGTGGATTCGCTCCCGATAACTCGTGGGCTGCTGTGGGTCGGCCTCCACCACAGCACCGCTTCTCTGCTCGACCCGCTGCCCCTCGCCTCCACCGCCGAAACCCAGCCAGTACGCATTCTCGCGCGTGTAAACATTGTGCCGATACTGAAACGAGCGGCTGGCCGGAACGTAATCCCAGCGGCTGACCGGCTCAGCCCAAAACAAGACGAAGTCGTCCGCGTCCAAGCGGCCATCGCCCCCGTCTTCTACGACCAAGCCCTCTTCCCGCAGGGCTTGGGGCGGGTTTATCTCGTCGATGGGCAAGGCGTTGCCACCGCCGTAAAACAGGCGCAAACTCGCTGGATCAACGTCGCCGATTGCCACCCCAGCGGCCTCTAAGTCGGCTCCCGATATCCTGTAAATTCCCTCTTCCGCGACGGAGATTCGCAGCCAAGTCCCTTCCTGCAACGCGGCTTTGCGCGCTGGCCGCCGCTTGAGTGGCAATCGCCAGTTCTTGGCTTGCTCGGGATTGACGAGCAGCCCTCGGTAGAATGCTTCACCCCAAGGATCGGCAACGCGAGAGCCGCTGCTACCGGTTACGTGCAAATCAACGACGATGCGATCGTACAGAGTCCGCGTTCCATCCGCTTCGACGCGCGGGGCAAATGCCACAGGAACGACGCGCTGGCGACGCACAAAACCGCTTTCGCCGAGGAAGACCGGACCGGGCGTGGGCGCGTCGTCTTCAGCGGCGCGATCCGTCCGCGCCACGCGGGCTTCGACCAACTCCAAGCGAACCTGTCCGTCGGTCGGGACGCCGACTAAGGCACCACGCCCCTGCTCCAATTCTCGGCCCTCGGGCAGCCAAACCAACCGCAGGCGCTGTGGCGTCTGTTCGCTTACGCGCAATTCCGCCATGGCCGCACTCCCGCAAAAAAGCGCGATCACCCAAAAACAGCATTTGAATCTCATAAAATGGTATGGATGGGATTGGTCATTGGATCATGGTGATTGGCACTTTTAAGGTCATTCCAAGCCCTCTTTTTGTCAAGAGTATCTCACCTTGACTTATCGGCTCAGTGCCGCTATGTTTTATAGTTTCTTACAGGGAGGCACTCATGGCCAGACAATGCAGCCTGACCAAAGTTAAGGGCCTAGTTGGCAACAGCGTCAGTCACTCGCAGCGCAAAACCAAGCGCGTCCAACAGCCTAATCTCATCAAAAAGCGCATCTTCATTCCCGAAGAAAACCGCACCGTCACCTTCCGCCTGACCGCCCGTGCCCTACGCACTTTAAACAAAAAAGGCATCCATCAGTTCCTGAAAGAAAACGGGATCAAGGTCTGAGCGGGCAAAAGCCCTAGCCTCCGCGCACATGAATCAAGGCGACGACGCAGCCGACGCCATCCAAGAACGAGTTCGCCACGCCCTAGCCGAAAACGCGGCCCTAAAAATTTTTGCTGGCCGCACCAAATCCTTTCTCGGACGCCACCACGAAGGAATCCCACTCGACCTCTCCGCTCTGACCGGCATCATCAGCTACGAGCCGAACGAGTTGGTCCTAGTCGCTCGCCCCGGCACCACGCTGAGCGAAATAGAAGCTCTGTGCCGCGGCGAAAACCAGTACTTCGCTTTCGAACCACCCGCTTGGGGTGCGGCCGCGACCATCGGCGGCACCGTGGCTTGCAACCTCTCGGGGCCGCGGCGCTTTAAGATGGGTGCGCTGCGCGATCACTTGCTCGGAGCCGAGCTGATCGACGGCTGCGGCGAGCGCATTCGCACCGGTGGCAAAGTCGTCAAAAACGTCACGGGCTACGATCTGTCCAAGGTGATCGCTGGCTCCTTTGGGACGCTGGGAGTACTCACCGAAGTCTGCCTCAAGGTCTGGCCGCGCCCTGAAACCCAAGCAACCCTGTTCATTCACGGGTTGACGTCCACCGCGGCATTGGCGCGAATTATCGCCTGGGCGGCGCGGCCCCTCCAAATCACAGGCCTAGTCTGCGACGCCGACCGGTTAGCCGCCCGCGTCGAAGGCCCAGAGCCAGCGGTGCGGGCACAGCTAGCAACGTTGCGCGAAGAAGAATCAGCCGAGTCGGAGATAATAGAAGAGGCAGAATCGCAAGCCTTCTGGCGGAGCTGGCGCGAGCTGGAATGGCTGATCCCAGCCGAGGGTCAACAGCGCTGGCGCTTTTCTGGACCGCCGACCAAAATGGCGCAATTAATGAAAGCGCTAGAGGCCGAGGGACTGAGCCGCTGGGGACTGGACTGGGCTGGCGGCTTGCTGTGGGCATTGTTGCCAGTGACCGCCCAAGCCGCGCATTTGCATCGCACCGCCGCGCGCCACCAAGCCATCGGCTGGCGCTTTGCAGCCGACGAACACAACGAAGACGCCTTTACTCCGCTCAGCACCGGCGCGGCGCGCATGAACCAGATGCTCAAGCGCGCCCTCGATCCACAAGGCATCTTCAACCCCGGTAAAATGTACGCCTAATATATCTCGCCTGGACGATAGCCCGGCGGCGGCATCTTCCGTTCGCTGAGCCACAGCGACCGCCCAACCCGCGCCTGGACGTATTGATAGTCATAGCTCGTATCTGGAGCGGCGATGTTGCCCTGCGACGGATATTGGGCAATCGCCTCCTCGACCAAGTCCACGCCCAGCCCGGGCGCATCCGGCACCGCGATATGGCTATCGACGACTTCGGGCTGACCGGTCATCACCTCGTAGCGCTGCGGCACATCGTCGGCTAGGTGCTCCAAGATCAGGAAATTGGGCAGCGTGGCCATTAGGTGAACGGCCGCCATTTCGGCTACCGGCCCCAGCGAGCCGTCGTGCGGAGCCATCGTACAGTAGTGCACCTCGGCCATAGCGGCGATCTTCTTCATCTGCGACAGCCCCCCAGCGCGGCCCGTATCCGGCTGCACCACATCGATGATTTCGCGCTCAATCAGTTCCTTTACCCCCCAAATAGTGGCGTGGCGTTCGCCCGCGGCAATGGGAATATCTACTGCGTCGGCAACCCGAGCGAGGGCGTCGATGTTTTCAGGGGCTACTGGATCCTCGTAAAACAGCAGGTCGTAGTCTTCGAGTGCGTGGCCCAAGGCAATGGCGTCGCGCGTCGTCAGCCAAGGCGGGCCGTGGACATCGACCATGAGATCCACCTCGTCGCCGACTTCCTTGCGGATGGCAGCGACCGTTTCGACGCAGTTGTTGATTCCCCCGGTCTTGATCGCCGTATAGCCTTGATCGACCAAGGTGCGCGCCCGCTCTGTTTCATGCGCGTGGGCATAGACCCGCACCCGGTCGCGCATCTTGCCGCCCAAAAGATTCCACACCGGCTGCTCAAGGGCCTTGCCCTTGATGTCCCACAAGGCCATCTCAATGCCGGTCATGGCACCAGAGCCGACGATGCCGGTCATGCCGTGGCCCATCATCGCCACCTGCATCTTGCCCCACAGCCGCTCAATGTGGAACGGGTCTTCGCCGATCATCAAAGGCGTTAGATCGTGGATGGCCGTTTCGACCACGCGCGGCCAGCCCGAGGCTTCGCCCACGCCGTAGATGCCAGCGTCGGTTTCGACCTTGACGAAGAGCCAGTTGCGCGCCGACCAACCACTCGCCTGCGGCGGCGCACACTGCATCAAATAGGTCTTGATCTGAGTAATTTTCATAGCGGTCTCCCCGTGTTGCAATGAAGCGACAAGTATAATTCATAGAGCGAAATCAATCCATTGGCAGCACTCTGTGCATAGATTGACAGGCATATTTTCAATACTTAGCTTCTAAATTTTCTATTTATTTAGCGATTTAATTTCGACAGATGCCTTTCTCATGGATCCCTGCATAGGTCTGATCGATCAAGAACTGGCCCGGTTTGAAAAGCGGCTCAACGCCGAACTCAATGCCGATGTCGAGCTGGTCCACATCATTGCCCGCTACATGGCCACCCTCAAGGGCAAGCGCCTTCGGCCAGCCCTCATCCTGCTCGTGGCCAAAGCGTCTGGCCGCTGGAACGAACAGCTAATCGACACGGCCGTGGCCGTCGAAATGATTCACGCCGCCACCATGGCCCACGACGACGTAGTGGACTCAGCAACCATGCGCCGGGGCCGCGAGACGGTCAACGAGCGCTGGACCGGGCAGACCGCCGTGCTCATGGGCGACTTTCTGCTCGCGCGCGCCCTGCGCCTGCTGATCGAGATCGGCAATCTGCAGGTCCTAAGCGCAGTCGCGCACGCCACCGAGCGGCTGAGCATAGGCGAAATTTTTGAAATCCAGATCGGCACTCAGTGCGATACGCGCGAAGAGTCGTACTTTGCCATGGTCAGCGACAAAACGGCTTCCCTAATCTCGGCCGCAGCGCGGATTGGCGCGATTCTCGCCGGCGCATCAGACGAGATCGTGCAATCTATGGGTCGCTACGGAGAATTGCTCGGCCGCGCCTTCCAAGTCGCCGACGACATCCTCGACCTCACCAGCGATCAGGCGACTATGGGCAAGCCCGTCGGACACGACCTGCGCGAAGGCAAGATCACCTTGCCATTGATACGCGCCTTACAGCAAGCCCCGTCAGCGGCGCAGGTCGAGATGGAGGCCCTTTTGGCCCGGCCCGACAAAGACGAAGCCGAATGGGCGCAGATCGTAGCCTTTGTCGAAGAGCACCGAGGAGTCGCCGCTGCCACCGAGACCGCACACGAATACGCCGCCCAAGCTCAGCAATGCCTAAAAGTTCTGACCCCTTCCCCGGCCCGCGCCGCGCTAGAACGAGCCGTGCAACTCGTCGTCGAACGCAACAATTGACGCGACTGACTCATGCTCAAGCGCAGTCTGCTGGCCGTCGGCGGTTTGGCCGTGGTCCTGTACTTTCTGCCGTCGCCCCGGCCCGCCGTGCCGGTGCGCGCCGACCGCCTCTTATTGGGAACCCTCGTCACGGTCAAGCTCTACGGCGACGAAGCAGTGGTTCGCCCGCACCTAGAGGCGGCGTACGCGGAATTCGCCCGCGTCGATTCGTCGATGAGCCACTACCGCGCGGACAGCGCATTGCGGCGGCTAGAGCAACAGGCGCGATTCGCCCCAACGCGCGGCCCGACCGGGCTGATTGCGGTCTTGACGCGCAGCCAGCACTTCGCCGCGTTGACCGATGGAGCTTTTGACTGCACGGTGGGGGCGTTGACAAGCCTGTGGAACTTCCCCGATGCGTCAGCGCCGCCAGCGCCAGCGCAGATCGATTCGGCGCTGGCGCTAGTGGGCTACGAAGGCTTGGAGGTTGCCTCCCAGTCGTTTCGGATGACCAAGCCGGGGCTGCGGTTGGATCTGGGAGCGGCGGCCAAGGGCTACGCGGTTGACCAAGCCGTGGCGGCCATGCAGGAGTTGCAAGTGGAGGCCGGGATTATTGAGGCTGGGGGCGATATTCGCTATTGGGGCGAAAAGCCGGGCGGGCGGCCTTGGCTCTTTGGGGTGCAGCACCCGCGCAACCCAGAGCAGTACATAGCAGTAGAAGACCTCGGGCTCGCGGCGATTGCGACCTCGGGCGACTACGAGCAGTACTTTGATTGGGAAGGCGAGCGCTATCACCACCTGCTCGACCCCAAGACTGGCTATCCAGCGCGGGCTAGCATAAGCGCCACCGTGTGGGCTGCGACCGCACTGGACGCCGACATTCTGTCAACCGCGGTCTTCGTCTTAGGGCCTGAGCAAGGGCTGGCGCTGGTCGAGGGCCTAACGGATGTCGAGGGCTTCATTTTTTTTGCGCGAGACGGACAGCTCATGCACCGGGCGTCAACCGGGCTGCGCGGCCGCTTTCGCTTTTGCAATAGCAACAAACCTTCGCCGGGCTGCGCTCGGCACTAGCGGAGTAAAGACCAATTTATGAAACGCAATCGGAAACTCGTGCTGATCGTGGCACTAATCGCCGCGGCAGTGTACTACCTGCTGCCGAGCGTGGAATTTTACAGCATGGCGGACGACGAGCGAGAGGCCATGGAGCTAAAATCTCCCGGGCAACTCGTCGATCTGAAAAAGCGCTCGCTCAATTTGGGGCTGGATTTGCAGGGCGGCATCCACCTCGTCCTAGAGGTCAAGACCGAGGGGATGGAGCAGCAGGAAGCCCAAGATGCAGTCGCCCAAGCCCAGGAAGTCATCCGCAACCGCGTCGATCAGTTTGGGGTGGCCGAGCCGACTATTCAGCGCCAAGGCGACAATCGCATCATCATCGAATTGCCCGGCGTCCAAGACGTGCAGCGCGCCAAGGACCTAGTAGGCCAGACTGCACTGCTCGAATTCCAGCTCCTCGAACCCGCTGAAGATCGCACTCGCCTGATCCAGCGCATCGACCAAGTGCTGGCTCCGAAAGAAGAGGACACAGAGGAAGAAGAAGACCTCCTCCTTTCCTCCACACCAGAAAGCGCGCCCCTCTCCTCCATGCTCAGCCCCACCGGCGAAGACCTCACGGTCTCGGGCCGCGACTTGCTGCGCGTCAAGAACTTGCTCAACACCTCAGAAGCTCAAGAACTCATCCCCGCAGACGTGGAATTTCTCTTTTCAAGCAAGCCCGCTGGGGCCGAGGGCAATGAGTTCTACTTCCTCTACTTGGTGCGCAAAAAGCCGGAGATGACCGGGCACATGATTCAGGACGCCTTTGTCTCCATCGGCCAAGTAGTAGAGTACATGGGCCAGCCCATCGTCAATTTCTCAACCACCGATGAAGGCGTGCGGCTCTTCAGCCGCATTACGGGTTCGCACATCGGCGAGCGCATGGCCATCGTCCTCGACGAATCGGTGTACTCAGCCCCGGTCATCCGAACCAAAATCAGCGAGGGTCGCGGCATCATCACCGGCAGCGGCACCCAAGAAGAGGCCAAAGACCTCGCCATCGTGCTGCGGGCCGGCGCGCTACCAGCCGAAGTCGAGATCATCGAAGACCGCACGGTCGGCCCCTCGCTCGGGCGCGACTCTATTGAGCAAGGCAAGACCGCAGCCATCTACAGCATGGTACTGGTCGTGATCTTCATGGTCCTCTACTACCGCGCCGCCGGGCTGATCGCCGACTGCGCCCTCCTGCTCAACATGCTCTTCATCATGGCGGTCCTAGCCGGTTTTCACGCCACGCTGACCTTGCCCGGCATTGCCGGCATCATCCTGACCATCGGCATGGCCGTTGACGCCAATGTACTGATCTTCGAACGCATCCGCGAAGAGCTGCGCTCGGGCAAGACCGTGCGCGCGGCCATAGATTCCGGCTACGGCCACGCGCTCTCGGCCATCATCGACGCCAACGTAACCACGTTCCTCGTCGGCATCGTGCTCTATCAGTTCGGCACCGGGCCGATCCGCGGCTTTGCTTTGACCCTGTGCATCGGCATCATCTCCAGCCTCTTCACGGCCTTCTTTGTAACTCGCACGATCTTCGAGCTGATTACCCGGAAGTCGGAGCAATCGAGCTTGAGCATCGGGCCCGTTGGACTGTTCTCCAATTTGAACATCCGCTTCCTCTCGTTGCGCAACATTGGTTTCGGCACCTCGGCGGCTGTGCTGCTCATCGGCATCGTCTCCATTTTGGGCATCAATGGCATCCGCAAGGGCATTGACTTCGCCGGCGGCACCTTGCTGGAGTTGCACTTCGATCCAGCCATCCAAGTCGAGGACATCCGCAGCCAGCTCGGTCGCGTCCCCGTGGGCGATGCCGAGATCGACCTGAGCAAGAGCGAGATCAAGCAGTTCGGATCGGAAAACGACATCCTCATCCGCGTCAGCGAGAGTGGAACAGGCACTGAGGTGGCCGACGGCATTATGGGGGTACTCAAGGCCGGATTTGCCTCCAGCATCGAGGAAATGGAGTGGATCCGACGCCAAGAAAAGGTCGGCCCCAAAATCGGCAGTGAACTAAGCAACGCGGCCGTGCGCGCAGTGCTGGTGGCCCTAGCGCTGATCCTGATCTACATGGCTTGGCGTTTCCACCGCTTTCTCTACGGGATTGCCGCGGTCGTCGCACTTTTCCACGATGTACTCATCACCCTCGGGCTGCTCTCGCTCTTCGACATTGAGATTACTCTCGCGGTGGTCGCTGCCTTGCTAGCCATTGTCGGCTACTCGCTCAACGACACCATCGTGGTCTTCGACCGCATCCGCGAAAACCTGCACACGGCCCGCCGACAGGGTTTTGACGGCACGGTCAACCAGAGCATCAACGAGTGCCTGAGCCGCACGCTGATCACCTCGGCGACGACCCTTATGGCAGTGCTGGTGCTGATGATCTTTGGCGGCGAGGTCAATCGCGACTTTACCATCACCTTGATGATCGGCGTCGTGGTCGGCACCTACTCGTCTGTATTCGTCGCCAGCCCAGTGCTCTACTTAGGCCAACAGCGGGCCGCCGCAAAAGGGGCCGACTAAAGTTAGCTGGGCGGGACCGTCTCTCGCCATGAAAACGATAGTAGTAGCTGCCTTTGTCCTGCTATTGATCTACTACGGACCGCCGCAGGATCGCTCTAGCCCCTTTGACGCCGCGTGGATGCTAGGTGCGCTGGCCCTCTTGGCCGCGGCCGGAGGCCAATTGGCGCAGGCGATCCGCCTACCAGCCCTGGTGGGATGGATCGGGGCCGGGATGTTGCTGGGCACCGGCGGCTTGCAACTCGTCGATCTAGGCGCATTCTCCCTGCATCAATTGCTCTTTCTCACGGCGGGCCTCGGGGTCGGCTTCCAAGTAGGGCTGCACGTAGTATGGCCAACGTACGCTTGGCGCACGCTTGGGTTGGTAGCGGCGGTGACCGCGCTGGTCTTTGCCTCGGTCACCGCGGCCACCGCATTGCTCGGGCTGCCTTGGGAACAAGCCGTGCTCCTCGGCGCATTGGCCGGCTTGTGGGGGCCTTTCACCGGTGTACCGGAATTTGGCCGACGCGGCGCGCTAGTGCTGGCCGTGCTAGGGACGGGCTGCGCCCTCGGGGCATTGGGGGGAGCACTGGTTCTGCTGGAAACCGGAGCCTCGGGATGGGTCGGGCGCGTCGGCCTATCGCTTGTAGCTGGCGGCGGGCTGGGGCTGGGGCTGCGCCTTTTAAGGCGGTTCGCCACGCCAAGCGCGACCATAGTCTCCGGCCTAGTCGGGGCTTTTTTCTTAACAGCTCTCGCGTTAGATATCCTCGGGCTGATGGCCTTGCCCTGCGGGTTGGTGGCGGGCCTCGTACAGGACAAGCAGCAAAGCCGCCGCGTACGGTTGCTACTGCACCGGGGCGCGCCAGTGGCCTTCATGCTCTTTTTCGCACTCTTGGGGACCGCGCTCGACCTCGGCGCACTGTGGCCGCCCGCGGACGGGTTGTACGAGGCCGCGCTCGTCCTAGTGGCCGTGCCGCTGCTTTTGCGAGGACTGACTCCCATGGCGTACTACCCGCTACCCGGCCCTCATCCAGGGCGGCGCATTGGCTGGCGGCTCCTGCCGCGCGGCGCGTTGCTATTCGAGTTATTCTGCGGCCCGCACGGGCTGGCCCCCTACGTAGGGGCCGAGGGGCTTTTGGCGCAGGCCGTGTTCTTGGACATTCTCGTTTCGACCCTGCTTTTCTCCTCCTTGTCATTGCTCGTAGATGAGAGCCTTAGCGCCGCAGAAAAGGCCCGCTCTGTAGAAGACGGCGCGACAGCCTGAGCCGAGCCGCTGTTGGTTTGTGTCCAACTAGGCTGATTCGTATCTTTAGTGGTCTAGATATTTTGTATGGACCACATCCGCGACAACTGGGAATTACTGCGCACCCGCATTGAGCGGGCGGCCGAGCGCAGCGGGCGCGTAGCAAGCGCGATTGAGGTCGTCGCCGTCAGCAAAACGCGCAGCGCCCGCGAGATCGAAGCCGCTTACGCCTGTGGCTTGCGCCTCGTGGGCGAAAATCGCATCCAAGAAGCAGCAGTCAAGCGCCCGCAGGTCGTCGCGCCACTCGCTTGGCACTTTGTCGGCCACTTGCAGACGAACAAAGCCGGGCGGGCCGTCGAGCTTTTCGATCTCGTGCAATCGGTCGATTCCGCCCGATTAGCGCGGGCACTCAGCCGCCGCGCCGAGCAGGCCGGTCGCACTATCGAGGTGCTCTTGCAGGTAAACACGGCCAGCAACCTGAGCCAAGGCGGAGTGGTTCCCGATCAGCTCGTCGAGCTAGTCGCAACTCTCGCGCCGCTGCCGCACTTGCAGATTCGCGGCCTGATGACCATTGCCGCCCACAGCGAGGACGAGGCCACGGTGCGGGGCTGTTTTCGGACCTTGCGCGAGCTCGGCGAAAAAGTCGCCGAGTGCGAATTTTCCGGCGTGTCCATGGACTATCTATCCATGGGCATGAGCGGCGACTTTGAACTCGCCATCGCCGAAGGGGCCAATTTGTTGCGCCTCGGCACGGCGATCTTCGGCCCGCGGCTGACTTGATACACAGGAGATAATCGTGTTCGATTTCGGCGGTTTTTTTACAGACGTCAAGGGCCTCCTCATTGGTCTCATCACGATCTATAGCTACGTGGTCCTCATCCGGGTGCTGATCTCGTGGTTTAATCCCAGCCCCCACAACCCACTCGTCCAATTCCTACGCGGCGTCACCGATCCGGCCCTCGATACAGTGCGCTCCTTCTTGCCGAGGTTTTTCTGGTCAACTGGAATAGACTTTACGCCGATAGTCCTGTTTTTCCTGCTCAGGCTCGTCGTCGTCTTTCTCCACAATATCTTCCCCGTAGCCGAATGAGCATGGCACCCCAAACCCCTTTTGCCTCTGTTCCGTCCCAAGTCGATTTCCCCGCTCAGGAACGCGAAATCCTCGAGGTCTGGCGCGACGGCAACCTGTATCGCAAATCCGTCGATGCCCGCTCGGTCGAGCGGCCTTTTCGCTTCTACGACGGGCCGCCCTTTGCGACCGGACTGCCTCACTATGGACACTTGCTGGCGTCCATTACCAAGGACGTGGTGCCCCGCTACTGGACGATGCGCGGCTATCGGGTCGAGCGCCGCTGGGGTTGGGACTGCCACGGCCTGCCCGTCGAAAACGAAGCCGAGCAGCAGCTCGGGCTCCGGTCGCGGCGCGACATTCTCGAGTACGGCGTAACCCAATTCAACGAGGCTTGCCGCGACTTGGTGCTGCGCTACACGGCCGAGTGGCAGCGGCTGATCGAGCGATTGGGGCGCTGGGTTGACTGGGACCACCAGTATCGGACGATGGACCCCGATTTCATGGAGTCGGTATGGTGGGTGTTCAAGTCGCTGTGGGATAAGGGGCTCGTTTATGAAGGCTACAAGTCCCTCGCCTACTGTCCCCGCTGCTCCACACCGCTGTCGAACTTCGAGGTCAACCAAGGCTACCAAGACACTCAGGACCCGTCGATCACCGTGCGTTTCCGCGTCGTCGGCGAGCCGCGCCTGTCCCTGCTCGCTTGGACGACGACCCCGTGGACTCTGCCCTCCAACATGGGCTTGGCCGTCGGCCGCGACATCGACTACGTGTGCGTCACCACCGGCGACGGAGAGCAGTTAATCCTCGCCGCTTCTCTCGTCGAAAACCTCTTCCGTCGGCACGACAGCGAAATCGCCGAGGTAACGCCAGTCGCCGTCGAAGACCTCGTCGGACTGCGCTACGAGCCTTTGTTCTCCTACTTCGCCGGCCATGCCGACGAGGGCGCTTTTCGCGTCGTAACAGCCGACTTTGTATCCACCGACGACGGCACCGGCATCGTCCACATTGCCCCGGGCTTCGGCGAAGACGACTACCAACTCGGTCTGGCCGAAGGCTTGCCCGTGGTCTGCCCCATCGACGCCGACTGCTGCTTCACCGACGAGCTCCCAGACTTTGCGGGCACTTTCGTGAAGGACACCGATACGCCCCTCATCCGCCGCTTGCGAGCCTCGGGCCAGCTATTCTCCGAAGGCTCCATCGAGCACTCGTACCCCTTCTGCTGGCGCTGCGACTCGCCTCTCATCTACCGCACGATCTCCACTTGGTTCGTAAAAATCGAAGGCGAGGTAAAGGAAAAGATGCTCGCCGCCAATCAGCAGATCTGGTGGATTCCCGAGCACATCCGCGATGGCCGCTTCGGCAAGGGCATTGAGTCGGCACCGGACTGGGCCGTCAGCCGCAACCGCTACTGGGGCACGCCGCTACCGATTTGGCGCAACGAAGAGACGGGCGAAGCCGTATGCGTCGGCAGCCGTGAGGAGTTGTGCAAACTCACCGGACGCGAAGTCGATGACCTGCACAAGCACTTCATCGACGACCTCGAGATCCCGGCACCGTCGGGGAACGGCTCGCTGCAGCGCGTGCCCGAAGTCCTCGACTGCTGGTTTGAGTCTGGGTCCATGCCGTACGCGCAAAGCCACTACCCCTTCGGGCGGCGCGAGGACTTTGAAGCCTCTTTCCCAGCCAACTTCATCTCCGAGAACCTCGATCAGACCCGAGGGTGGTTCTACACCCTGACGATCCTCGCCGCGGCCCTGTTCGACAAGCCAGCTTTCCACAACTGCATCGTCGGCGGCATGTTGCTAGCCGCCGACGGACGCAAGCTGAGCAAGCGCTTGAAGAACTATCCCGATCCGGCCGAGATGCTCGAAACCTACGGCGCCGACGCCCTGCGCCTCTATCTGCTCAACTCGCCGGCCATGAAAGCCGAAGAGATGCGTATGACCGAAGAGGGTATCAAGCAAAGTCTGCGCGATGTCATCATCCCCTTGTGGAATGCCTATAGCTTCTTCGTCACCTACGCGACCATTGACGGCTGGACGCCAGACAAGAGCCGTGCACAGCCGCTCGATCACCGCCTCGACCGCTGGATTCTTTCGGAGTTGCAGACCCTGCTCCACGACCTCAACGCCGAAATGGAAGCCTACCGGCTCTATCGCACAGTCCCGGCAATGGTGGCCTTTATCGAGAAGCTGACCAACTGGTACATCCGCCGCAGCCGCCGCCGATTCTGGAAGTCCGAAGACGACCAAGACAAGAAGGCCGCGTACGACACCCTCTATCGGGTGCTGGTGACCTTCATCAAGGCCCTGGCACCGGTCTTGCCCTTTATCACCGATACTATCTACCAGAACTTAGTGCGCCGCGTCGATCCCGAGGCCCCCGAAAGCATCCACCTGTGCGATATGCCCCAAGCTGACGAGCACTTGCGCGACGCCGCCTTAGAGCAACAAATGGAACTAGCCACACGGGCCGTGGTCTTGGGCCGCTCGCTGCGCAGCAAGCACGAGCTCAAGGTGCGCCAGCCGCTGCGGCACCTCTATCTCCTGCCCCCCAACGGACACAGCCACCACGGGCTAGAGCAGATGACCGACCTGCTAGCCGACGAACTCAACGTCAAAGAGGTGGTGCTGGTGGAGGACGAGACCGAGTTCAGCGAGGTCTCCTACCGGCCCGACTTCCGCGCCTTAGGACCGCGTTTCGGCAAGCAGATGCCAGCAGTCGCCACTCGCATCCAAGCTCTGACGGCTGAGGATGTACACCTCCTCGAAAGTGGTGGCCAACTCTCGGTGGCTGGCGGCGAGATCGGGCTAGCCGACATCGTCGTGCAGCGCCGCGAGAAAGAAGGCGTGGTGGTAGCCCTCGACAATAACCTCGGGGTGGGGTTAGATGTCCAACTCGACGACGAGTTAATCGCCGAATGCACTGCACGCGAATTCGTCAACCGCGTGCAGAACATGCGCAAAGAGGCCGGGCTAGATGTCGCCGACCGCATCCACATCTGGGTACAAGGCGCGTCCGCTCTAGAGGAAGCAGTTGAGCAGCACCGCGAGTACATCGCCGCCGAAATTTTAGCGCTAGCCCTCCACACCGGAGAACTGCCCCAAGGGGCGCTCTTGCAGCAGGAGAGGCAGGTCAACGGCTGCGACGGCACCATTGCTATTGCTAAGGCCTAGTACAAACGGACGACGCGGAGAAAGGTGAAAATAAAATGGACAACAAACCCAAGCAGATGGACCAAAAAGACCTCGATTTCTTCAAAAAATTGCTCCTCGAAAAAATTGCCCAGACCTCAGACGATGTCGAAGCCATCGAAAACACCTCGCGCAACGACGCCCGGGAAACGGCCTCTGAGGACCGCTCGACCTACTCGCTGCACATGGCCGACCACGGGACCGACGCCATGGAGCGCGAAAAATCCCTGCTCCTCGCCCAGCGCGGTGGCGATTACATCGATTATTTAAACGAGGCCCTACAACGCATCGAGGACGGCACCTTTGGTATCTGCCGCACCTGCAAGGGGCCAATCGGCCGCGGGCGCTTAGAGGCCGTGCCCACCGCCACCCAGTGTATTAGCTGCAAGTCCAATCGCGAAGAGGCGTCGGACTTAGAGTGACGTTTCTGTGGATCATACCACTGGCCGTGGCCATCGATCAAGCAAGCAAATTCATCGTCCGCGGCTCCATGACGCTGTACCAATCCGAACCTGTATTGGGCAACTTTTTCCGCCTGACCTACATCCACAACCCCGGCGCGGCCTTCGGGCTAAACCTGGGCAGCCCGCTTTTACACACGGCCTTCTCGTTCCTCGCCCTCGGCATCCTCGTGTACCTCTATCGCTCGCTCGCCGCAAACGAGCGGCTTTTGCGCTTAGCTCTCTGCCTAGTATTAGGCGGTGCCGTGGGCAACATCATCGACCGTCTGTACTTGGGAGAGGTAGTGGATTTTTTCGACTTCGGCCTCGGGGATTTGCGCTGGCCGATCTTCAACTTTGCCGATTCCTTCGTCACCGTCGGCGTCTTGCTCTTGGCCTTGGGCTACTCTCGCCGCGAAAAGACGGACTCCTCCCCTGAGCAGCCGTCCTCTCCTGAGTCCGAAGAGGAAATCGCGCGGGAGTAAATTCCCATGGACCTCGCCGTCCCCGTCGAATCAACCGCCGAGCGGCTCGATCTTTTCCTCCGCACCCACTGTCCCCAACATTCGCGCAGCAGCATCCAAGCACTCATCAAGACCGGAGCGATCCGCGTCAACGGCCAAAAGACGCGCCCGGCGTACTTGGTCCAGCCCGGAGACGAAATCGCCGTCGAACTGCCCGAGCCCGAGCCACTAGCCGCACGCCCCGAAGCGCTGCCCCTGTCCATAGCGTACGAAGACGACGACCTGCTAGTCGTGAACAAGGCGGCCGGCATGACCGTGCATCCGGCCCCAGGTGCAACCGAGGGCACCCTCGTCAACGCACTGTTGCACCACTGTCGCGATCTGTCGGGCATCAACGGCGCACTACGGCCGGGAATCGTCCACCGTCTCGACAAGGAAACCAGCGGCTTACTGCTAGTGGCCAAACGCGACGACGCGCACCGGCGGCTCGCCCACAGCCTACAAGCGCGGCAGATTGAACGATGTTATCTCGCCCTCGTATGGGGAGGAATGCGGGAGGTCGAAGGTCGGATCGAGGCCCCGATTGGCCGCCACCCCAAGAACCGCAAGAAGATGGCCGTAGTCGCCGATGGTCGAGCCGCAGCCACCAACTTCAAAGTCGCCGAACGCTGTCCTTTTACAACCTTGGTCGAGTGCCAGCTAGAGACCGGACGCACGCACCAAATCCGCGTGCATCTGGCCCATATCGGCCATCCGGTCTTCGGCGATCCAGTGTATGGAGGCCGCGACCAAGCCAGAGGAATTCGCCCCGAGTACCGCCGCCAAGCCAACTGGATGTTGAGCTTGATCAGACGCCAAGCCCTGCACGCACAGAAACTGCGCTTTGCGCATCCGACCACCGGAGATATGATGGAGTTTACCGCGCCCCTGCCGGAGGACTTGCAGGCCGCATTAGAAGCGGCGCGGATGCAGAGCGGATAGCGCGACGACCCTAGAAAACCGACGAGGAGGACGGCCTGTGGACTTTCGACTCAACGACGATGAGATGCTCGCCTTTATCGCGCGGGGGTATCACATCTTCCACCCCGCTATCGACGCGGAGATACACCAAGCGGTTTGCGCGCAGACTCGCGCGGCCTTTGTCGAGGGCAAAAATCCCGGCAACGCCATCTACGAACAGGTCCCGGCACTGGCACAGGTATTGTCGCATCCGCAGGTGGTGGGGCCGCTGACGAGCATCTTGGGCACGGATTATCACATGCTCTGCCATCGCCATGCCCACCTGACCCAACCCGGCCAAGCAGCCGGCGGATTTCACCAAGACGGGACGCCACGGGCCTTGCGGGGCTGGACCCGTCCCTGGCGCTATGGGCATCGGCCGCGCAAGGTGTTGCTGGCGTACTTCCCCCATGCAGTGCCCAAGGAGTTGGGACCGACGACCTTGGTACCCGGGTCGCAGTACTATCGGCAGCGGCCCGAGGCAATGGAAGCCTTGGAATGCGGGGTCGAGGGCGACGCCGGGATAATGGCCATCTGCCACTTCTCGTCCTGGCACCGAGCCGGAGCTAATACGAGCGACACCGAGCGGATTATGCTCAAATTTGTCTTCGACCGCCGGGGCGAACCGCAAGCGCCAAGCTGGGAGGCCGCAGCCTCCTACCATCCCGATTTTGCCGCAATCGCACGCCAATGGTCGGCACTCCCCGACGGACGCTTGTTGTGCCTGCCCAAAACTTGGCAGACCATGTGGAATTGGCTTGGCGGTCGCGGAGCTGAACGGCTCGGCGGCACGGCATCGCTGGAGTCGCTATTCCAAAATTTAGCGTCAGACCAAGAGCACAAGGCCATAGAAGCGGCCTATGGTCTGGGTGGGCAAGTAGATGCCGATGGAGCGCGGGCTTTAGTCGCTCGGATGCGCCACGGGGACGAGCAAGAGCGCGAGATGGCGGCAGTGGCACTGAGTGCGGCGGGCCGCGTCGCCGTGGATGCGCTGCGCGAGACGCTGGCGGACCCCG
The DNA here is from genome assembly GCA_022819745.1 of Candidatus Latescibacterota bacterium. Next base: position 73,365 of record JAJEGS010000039.1, read on the forward strand.
ATCCCTGGCTGCGAGCGATGGCTGCGGACATCGCGGGCGACCTAGGCCGCGAAAGCCTAGCACTGATACCCGACATCGAGCGCGCCCTAGAAGACGAAGATGTCTGGGTACGACACAATGCACTACAGGCGCTGGCGCTATGGGGCCGAGAGGCGCGCGGTGCAGAGGAACGGGTAGTAGAGGCGCTGACCGACGCCGAGCCTTTTGTCCGCTTCAACGCCCTCGGCGCGCTGATGAGTATGCGTCCCTTGGATGCGCGTTGCGCCGAGTGGTTGCAACACGTCGCCGCCAACGATGAAGCGCATCCCCAATGGCGAGCACAAGATGCGTTGCTGCGGTGGGACAACGCCACATTGCGCTATTAGCTGCGCCGAAAGGAAAAGTCATGCACGAGACCAACCCACTGAGAGCCGGAGCGGCGATGATCGACATTACTCCGCCCGCGGGGACGCATCTGGCGGGAAGCGGGGCTGGCGAACATCGCCCAGCCCAAGCCGTGATGGACCCGCTCTTTGCCAAGGCCATCGTCTTTGAGACGGGCGGGCGGCGCGTCTGCATGGTGATCTTGGATCTCACCATTGTCACCGGCTCCTACACAGACCAAATCCGCGCCGCCATCGGCGAGCAAACGGGCATCGCACCCGAAGCAATCATGGTCCAAGCGACCCAAACGCATTCCGCCCCGAGCCTCGGCTACTTCATGCTGGATCCAGATTTCCCATTGGAGACCACCGAGGAGACCGAATATCTACGCGGAGCCGAGCGCGCCTACGGCGACCGGGCCGCTGCTGCCGCAGTCGAAGCCGCAGTCGAAGCAGTGAGCAAGCTGCAACCCGTGCGCATCGGTTTGGGGCGCGGCGTGTTGGGAGATTTGGCCTTCAATCGCCGCGGCATACGCCGGGACGGCACCATCGCCATGCCCAAGCCGCTAGGTCGGGAGCAGCAGCCGTTTGGGATCGCGGATATCTGCTATCTCGAAGGGCCGATGGACCCGGAAGTCGGCGTGTGCTGCATCCAAGACATGGATATGCAGCCGCTGGCCTTTCTCCTGCACTACACCTGTCACCCGGTCAATGCGTTCGGATATCCCGAGACCTATCGAGCAGTATCAGCAGATTGGCCTGGTGCTTGGTCACGACAGATGCAGCAGCTATTCGGCCCTGACGCCGTACCATTGGTCGTCAACGGCTGTTGCGGCAACATCAACCCCTGGCATCCCTTCGACCCAGATTGCCGGCCGGACCACCAGCGGATGGGGCGAGAATTGGCCCAGATGAGCGAGCGAATCGTGCACAATATGGCGTTCACCAACGACGCTGCGTTGGATTGTAAAATGGAAAAGCTCGGCCTGCCCTTGCGCGATATTCCGGCTGAGCGCTTGCGCGAGGTCAACGCGATTCTCGCTGGGAATCCGCAACCTCCACGCGGCGCAAACGGCGAAGTGGATCCGCACTGGTTCCGCGCCGCATCAACCCGTAGCGTCGAACTATGCCGACAGCGTGATGCCAAGTTTCCCTATGAAATCCAGGCTTTCCGCATCGGCGACCTCGGCGTAATCGGCCTGCCTGGGGAACCTTTTGTCGAAGGCCAACTCGCGCTCAAAACGAACTCAGCGGCCCCTTTTCTCTTTCCAGCACACCTCACCACGCACTACGTCGGCTACCTCCCGACGCGGGCGGCCTACGCCCGAGGTGGACACGAGGCCAACGAAGACGTTACCTACTGGGCCAAGCTCGCCCCCGGCAGCCTCGAAACGGTCGTCGAGCAGGCTCGGACGCTGGTGGAAGAACTGTTTTTATGAGCTAGGGATCGCAGGCGTTCACGTGCGGGAGGATGGATGGAGAACCGAAATGACGAAACCTTTTGCCCGCGTCTTCGCCACGCCGCCTGTCAGAATTGACGCGGTGCAGGCATGACAGTAGATTCATGATGTCATGCCTGCTACTCAGATTACCCTTCGCAATGTCGATCCCGAACTCTCGCGGCGGCTTCGCGCTGTCAGTGCGGAACGCGGTGAGAGCCTGAACAGCACCGTGCTACGCCTCCTGAAAGACGCGGTCGGTTTGGATGCGCGTCGCGAACGCCTGCGCCGATACGTCACATGGACGGCCGACGACCTTTCGGAGTTTACTGATGCGCTACGTGCGCAGCGAGTCGTCGATGAACGGTACTGGCAGTGAACTCGACCGACCGACTTGTCCTCGACACTAGCGCGTACTCGCACCTGCGCACCGGACATCCTCAAGTGATCGACTATGTGGCGGATGCGCCGGTAGTTATCATGCCGGTGACAGTGCTCGGAGAGCTTGAAGCGGGATTCGAGTTGGGGAGCCGTGTGCAGGAAAATCACCACGCCCTCGCTGACTTCCTCAATGAGCCTTTCGTCAGCGTGTTGGACGTCACTTCCGAAACCGTTCGGCACTATACCCGAATCTTCGTGGCGTTGCGTCGGGCCGGAACACCAATCCCCATGAACGATGTGTGGATCGCAGCAGCGGCGATGGAATGTCGAGGGTGTCTGTTGACCTTCGATAGCGACTATCGCCACGTCGCAGAACTCGACTACACGTTACTCGACGCGCCTTGATAGTTATCACTTGGAGTACAAGCCTCTCGCCGCAGGTACTCTTGCCTCTCTCCCACTTCCTCAACTACTGAACCCTACCTCGCGCTCCCCCCTGTCGGCCGCCTCCTGAATGCGAATAACGTTGCGAGTCGAGTTCAGCACCGCAGCGGTGTCGAGGCCGTTGGCGGGCACATCGCCAGCGATGTCGTCGAGGAAGGAGCGCAGATAGCCGCCCCGTTGGGCCGGGTGTAGCGGCTCGATCTGCACGGTGGCGTCTTCCCTGCCGAGCACCTGAATGTCCTTGGCCGTAGTCGAAGTCTCGATTACTCCATCCCGCCCCCAAAACGTAGTCCGCCAGTAGTAGGGCATCGTATAGCCCGCCCTATCGGGTGCAAAGTACGACACGTCGCCCAAGACCCCGCAGCCATTGTCCATCTCCAGCATCATCTGCCCGGCGTCCTGCATGTGAAGGTCTTGGGGAACAAGAGCCCGCCAGCAGCGCGCAGCGTTAATCTTCGCCCACTGGCGGCCCGTGACCCAAGGCAAAGCGTCGATGGCGTGGATGCCAATATCCGTGATGGTGCCGCCGTGCTTGCCCTGTTCAAAATACCAGTCGGGCCGCGAGCCCAAGAGCAGTGGGTGTTGGCCACCAAAGGCGATGGCGTGGACTTCGCCGATGCGGCCAGCTTGGATCAGGTTGCGCACGCCGATAAACGCAGCCGAGTCGCGCATAGTCAACATGCAGCCGACCTTGAGGTCCTTCTCGCCCGCCAACGCTGCAATGCGGTCGAGGTCAGCCATTTTGGTACACAGAGGCTTGTCGCTGATGACGTGTTTGCCGCGCGCGAGGGCTTCGATTAGTACCGGGCCGCGACCGGCGAAATAGGTGCCAGTGGCGACGATATCGCAGTCCACCTCGTCGAGCATTTGCTCGATCCGGTCGTGGGTGATCGCGGCGGTGCCCTTTGCGCGGATTTCGGCGCGCGTCTCCGCGTGCTCCTCGCACGCAGCTACCACTTCGAGCGTGGACGAGTCGCAAGCTAGTGCGTAGAGGTCGAAGATGTGGCCGTGGCGGAAACCGGCGAAAGCTATTTTGTGAGGGGCTTCACCCATTCCTACCTCGACTCACGATTCCTCTTCATCGTCGCCGTACGAGTGCCCGCCGAAGATGGCTCGCAGTTCGGCCGCGGACGTGGCTTGGCGCATCTGGGCCATGCGCTCGGCCTCGTGTTTTTGCAGGGCGCGGACGTTTTCCAGCACCGCGCTGAGCTTGTCCGCGGGGAATTTCACTGCGCCGTTTTCGTCCATGTGGATGATCTCGCCAGGAGCCACATCCATACCGGCGACTGAGACCGGCACATTGACCGCGTGGATGGCTTGGGCACCGTGACCAGCGGTAATGCCACTGAGCAAGTACTGGAATTTCATCGGGCGGATCTCGTCAATGTCGCGCGAAGGACCGTTGGAAATCGCGCCAACGCAGCCAATAGCCTGCATGGCAGTGGTCATGTTGCCGCCGGCTAGGCCGACCTTGCCCGCGATTCCGGGCGGGAACTTCTGCTGGAAGACGAAAATCGTCGGCTTGGGCGAGGCGTCGAGAGCGTCGAGAACGTCCATGAAGCTAACGCCATTGTAACTGGGATCGGGCAGACCGAACGTGCAGGTGACCGCGTAGCCGACCGTAGGGCCAAGCTCGGGATACATGCAGCGCAGCGACTGATCGGTGTACCAGTTTTCGCTCCAGGGATTGTACAGCCCCAAGCACAAGGGGTCGCCTGGATAGGTGGCGACGACGTTGGTAATGGAAGGCGTGTCAAAGTTTTTCAGCTCTTCAAGCATTTCTTGTTCAGTCATTAGAAGCTCCTGATTGGGTAATGGGAAAGGATCGTCTCGCGTCAATGCTGATCGCGGCGCGGCAAGATCGGCTGATTCTTCAACTCGCGGATTAGCTCTACAAGCCCTTCAGTCGCCGCTGCTAAAAATTTTTCGCCCTTTTCCTTGGTGGCTTTAGTCGCGTCCCCCATAACCCCGCTGCCCGTCTGCTGGCTCCAATAGGGTATCAGCCGCGCGCCCGATCCCTCGGGATGCGTGCCAGCCAACAAATCGGTGCGGAAACTAGGCGACAGCGGCGAACGCTCGTCAACGGCCTTGTCCATCTCCACCAACTCCGGCTTGAGCGCCAAGTAAAGCGAAGTCTCGTATTCGCCGGCGTGCGAGGTACCGCCGTAATCCGAGTCGCGCAGTTCGTTGCCCACGGTCTTGGCGCGGCGTATATCCCAGTGATTGACCGAGGCACAGAGGATCTGGCCCTCGTATTCAAGGACAGTGAGGCGGGCCGCTAGGTCGAGCGGCGAGGTATTGGAGCCGTGGCCATTGACGATGAGGATGCGCTTAAAGCCGTGGTGGGCCAAGCTGCAACACACGTCCTTGACGTAGCGGATAAAAGTGTCCCACGTAATGGTTAGGGTGCCGTGGAAATCCATGTGGTGCGGGCTATAGCCGTGAGTGACGGGCGGAGCGAGCACGGCTTCTTCTGGAATGCGGGCCACGGCGCGCTCGCAGATGCCGTGGCACAGCACCACGTCCGTATCCACCGGCAGATGCGGGCCGTGATCTTCGTGGGTGGCGACGGGCAGCACGGCCACGCGGCCCGCGGCGGCAGCGTCCCGGGTCTCGTTCCAAATCATTTCAGCATAGCGGTATTTCACGGCAGTTCACTCCTTGAGATAAGTAGAGTCAGCGCACGAGAACGCGGGAAGAAATACGCAATTCGCGCAGCAGGGGCAAGTTGCCGTTCCTCGACAGCTTTCGGCATCCCTTCTATATTTCAGGGAGGGGCAATTCTACTCGCAACTTAATCGAAGGAACAGCAATACATGGGTCGCAAGATACGCCTTGGTGTGCTCTGCGGCGGGCGCTCGGCCGAGCACGAGGTCTCGGTGATTTCGGCGCGCTCGATGTTGGAAGCCATCGACAAGGACAAGTACGAACTGGTGATGATCGGCATCTCCAAGGAAGGACGCTGGCTGTCCGCCGCGGACACGCAGCAGCTTTTAGCGTCCAGTCAAGTCCACGAGGACGGGCTAACGCCAGTAGCACTCGACTATCTGGGGACGCGCTCGCTCGTGGCGCAGCGAGGCGATGTGCAGGACCAAGCCCTCGACGTAATCTTCCCGCTCTTACACGGTCCCTACGGCGAGGACGGCACCGTACAGGGCCTGATGGAACTGGCCAATGTAGCCTATGTGGGAGCTGGAGTCGTCGGCTCAGCCGTGGGCATGGACAAAGAGCTGATGAAGCGGGTCTTCAAGGCCGAGGGGTTGCCGCAGGTGGACTACCAGGTAGTGCGGCGCAGCCGTTGGGAAAAAGACCGCGCCGGGGTGCGCGCCGAGATCGAAGCCGCGCTGGACTACCCCGTCTTCGTCAAGCCGGTGAATCTCGGTTCGAGCGTCGGAGTGAGCAAAGCCCGCGATGGTGCCGAGCTAGAGCAGGCCATCGACGAAGCAGCGCAATACGACTACAAGATCGTGGTCGAAGCCGAAGCGAGTGGCTGCCGCGAAGTCGAGGTGGCGATCTTGGGCAACGAGTCGCCAGAAGCGTCCATCACCGGCGAGATCGTGCCGGGCAACGACTTTTACGACTACAACGCCAAATACATCGACGACAATTCCGATCTGATCATTCCAGCGCGTATCTCGCCAGCCACCCAAGAAGCCGTGCGCGAACTGGGCATCCGGGCCTTTCAGGCGGTGGAAGCTTGGGGTTTAGCGCGAGTGGACTTTTTCGTGCGCGAAAGTGACGAGGCGATTTTCGTCAACGAGATCAACACCATGCCGGGGTTTACGCCCATCAGCATGTATCCCAAGCTGTGGGAGGCGAGCGGCGTGAGCTACGGTGAGTTGATCGACCGCTTGGTCCAGTTGGGGATCGAGCGGCACGAGGACAAGCAGAAGACGAAAACGGCCCTATAAACTCCATGAAGAAAGCGCGTTGGGAAAAAGGCAACGTCAGCAACCTAATTTCGTTTGCCCTATTGATAGCAGGTCTATGGGGGCGCGTCGAGGGGATCAATGGCAGCGAGTGGGTGCTGGCGGTTGGGCTATTTGGCTTTGCCGGCGGCACGACCAACTGGTTAGCCGTAAAGATGCTCTTCGACCGCGTGCCCCTACTGTACGGATCGGGGGTGATCCCGGCACGCTTCCGCGCCATCCGGGAAGCGGTCAAAGACGCCATCATGCGCTACTTCTTCGACGAAGAGTACCTGGAGCGATTCTTCGCCGAGCGGATGGCCGGAGACGATGTAGGGGAAAAGGTGCAAACGGTGCTAGCGTCCGACGAGGTTGACGCGATCATCGACCGCAAGCTCGAAGAGTTAGCGGAATCGCCGCAGGGGATGATGCTCCAGTTGGTGGGGACGCAGACGGTCAAGCCGCTGGTCAAGCAGTTCGTGATCGGGTTCGGAAGCGAGATTGCGCCGCTCTTGGCCGACGAAGCAGGCGTTGACGTCAGCGCCATGCGGGAGCAGGTTGACGGGCTGCTGGAGACCAAGCTAGAGGAACTGACGCCCGACCGGGTCAAGGAGATGATGGAAGAAGTAATCCGCGAGCACTTGGGCTGGCTAATCGTCTGGGGCAATGTGTTCGGCGGCACTATTGGACTTTTATCTAAAGCACTGGGGTATTGAGATGAGTCAATGGAATTTGCAGGGCGAAGTAGCAGTAGTCATCGGCGGCACCGGCGTATTGGGCGGAGCAATGGCCCAGGGATTGGCCGAGGCCGGAGCCTCCGTAGCGGTGTTAGGACGAGACCACGACCGGGGACACAAGCGAGTAGCGGCGATAGAAGCAGCAGGAGGCACGGGCGTTTTTGCCGCCTGCGACGCCACGGACAAGGCGTCGCTCAAGGCCGCCCATGAAGCGGTCGTCGCGGCGTTGGGTCCCGTCAACGTGCTCCTCAACGCAGCCGGCGGCAATCAGCCGCAGGTGACCCTAAACGACGACCTAGACTTCGCCGCGATAGCAACCGACGATTGGCAGCGCTGTTTCGACCTGAACTTGGGGGCTGGCGCGCTGTTACCCTGCCAAGAATTCGGCTCGGCCATGGCCGCACAGGGCCGGGGCAGCATCATCAACATCGCCTCGATCGCCGCCCATCTGCCGGTTTCGCGGGTGGTGGCGTACTCCGCGGCCAAAGCGGCCGTATTGAACCTAACGCAATTCCTCGCGCGGGAGTGGGCCGACAAAGGCGTGCGGGTCAACTCCATCACCCCGGGCTTCTTCCCCGCCGAGCAAAACCGCCGCTTGCTCTTTGAAGACGACGGCACCCCAACCGAACGCGGCCAACAAATCCTCTCCCACACCCCCATGGACCGCTTTGGCCGCCCCGAAGAGCTAGTCGGCGCAGCGGTGTTCCTCGCGTCGGACGCAGCCAGCGGCTTCGTCACCGGCACGGACATCCGCGTTGACGGGGGGTTTTTGGCGACGACGATTTAAGAAGTGCATAATTGTTTCGATTGGGCATTCTACACGAAATCAGAGGAAAGAGCTCCTCGAAATCCAATTCGCTTTTCCGGATCTCGGTATTGAATCAGTTCGTAGTGCCCAATCATAAATCCTTGTGCTTCCCAGAATTTCAAAGCTTCTGGATTGTCTCGCCGGACATTTAAATCGATCCGGTCAACTCCCATGCTGTCGGTAATTTCTATGGCTGATTTTACCAAGAACGTCCCAATGCCCCTCCTGCGCCTGACAGGAACAACGTAGAAGTCGTTTATCTTTGCATTAGTACCAGAGATGGCGAATGAAATAAATCCCACCGGGGATCCTTCGCTTAGCCCCCAAAATACCCTTGGTTCCGCGTTGGAAAGGGGAAATCGATCTGCGAAATACGAATCCCGACCATCAGATGTACATACCGTATCTGCATGTGGCATGATCTCCAGCCAGTACGCTTCAACGAGTGGACGAAATCGGTTCAGGTCAGTTGGAACTACTCGTTCGAAATTGATGCGTTCCATTGGTTCTGCACCCAATTCTCCTTCAATTGAAAAGCCCGCTCAATCGTCACTCGAAAATGGGGTCCCTTGATGGAACCTCAGCTTCCAATCTCCAGACGACCGCGTCCAGATTGAGCTCCTTCGTGCCTCCTCGATATTTTCGCCATAGGTGACGACACTATTATACGTTATCTGGGCGACCCCTTCAGAAAGAAGACGCGCATCAAAGGCTGGAAGTGGAATCACCGCTTCTATGGGCGTTGAAGGTACCGCAAGCGTGTCGGCGCGCTGGTAGATACGCCCAGACCTGCCAAACTCGAAGAAGTCCTCGGCGATGACTTCCTCCATTCTCGATACGTCGAAACGCGTTTCCTCTCGCCACAGTTCTTCTTCTAAGCGCTGTAGGAGTTGCCGATCTTCGGCCGTAAGTTCAGTCTTCATCGATGGTTGGTCCTCTGTGTAGTCACCACGGTCTTAGTGCCTTCTGGGACCGCCAATCACCCCTAAAACCTCCATGTCGCATAACGTCTCACGGTTTGCGAACCAGCGTAGCGGGTTGCCGAAGGCTGCGTAGTGGGTATGGAGCTGTTATAAGCCGTGCCTGTCTATTGAGACTCTACGAACTCGTAGACAATGCGGCGGAACTCCTGTGGCTCCTCAATGTGGGGGTAGTGACCTGACTGCTCAAGAATACGTAGCTGGCTCTGAGGTAAACGACGAGCTACTTCCTCTGCATGGCGTGGTGAGATTATCTGGTCGTGCCGTCCAGTCACCACCAGAGCGGGCTTCTTGATCTGGTAAAGCCTGTCCAATACCGAGTAGGTTGTTAAAAGGCCCTGATCCCAGAATCGTCGGCAGATCCATTCGACCTCCGAAGTGACCTCGTCTGTGTAGTCCCATCGTCTATACCAATCTTCGGTAAACCTAAGCCCTTCCGCATCCGCGCCGTACCAATAAAGCTCTTCTTGCAACTCATCGCCAGCCAGCTTGTCGGAGAACTCACTAAATGAAAGCGCATGCCCCTCTTGATACTTCCTAACCACGTTCTCCACCTCTGGAAGACTTACTCTTTGGCACAAGTCGAATGCTCCTTTAACTCGGTCGTCCATGGAGATACGTGCATCAGCCATGCCGTTCTCAAGGATAACCCCTTGCACACCGTCTGGATGAGTAAGGACGTACTCGAGAACAACAACCCCCCCGAAGCTCTGACCAAGGAGGATCACGTCCACTGCCTTTCTATCTCTGAGGAGCTCGTATAGATCCTCAACGTAACGATTAATGGTGATCGACGATTCTTTGACGGTCCTACTAGAGAGACCCGAACCCCGCTGATCATATAGAAGGATTCTAAAGTCATCCTTTATACTTGAGGCAAATCCACCAAGATATGCGGAATGAGATCCGGGACCACCATGGACGAATACAATCGTACCCAATCTAGGGATGCCTTCATCTACGTATGCAATTTCAGCACCGTCAGAAACTATAAATTTTTCCATAGGAGTCTGCTCCTCGGCGGAAGAAATCCAGACAACAAAAAAATGATCACTTTGCCTGCGCAATAGCAATTAAAACATCGGGTTGCCAGAGACCAAGACACCACAGTCTCCCCAGCGCGAACCCTGCTGTTATTCGATGTCTCGCCTCTTCACAACAAGAAGAATGTGGCCACTCGCACCCAAGAGAGAGCGATCTCGATCGGTTCGGTCTATCATCTCGAGCATGATAGTCCGTTGTCGCGGGTCCGACCAAATTTGATCAAAATTCTGCCAAAGCCACCCCACACCCTCGACGGCAACATGGTCCACGATCTGTAAATGTGCCTCCTCAGCTTCCCGTTCGATCTCATCCGGGTGGTGGAGATAGGCATCAGTAAAGTATTTGGTATTGTCCTTGTTGGGACGGTGGACACCTGTTTCTAAGTCTTGCCGCACAATATCCAGATATTCCGGATCCTCAAATAAGCCACTTATGAAACCATCGAGCATCGACCCAAACCTCGAGATATATGCCACATATCCGACACCATTGGGGGAAAGCCAATCGGCGACCTTCCGCAGCACTAGGCTGCGCTCGTTTGCATCGGTGAGATGGTACATAGGTCCCAAAAGTAGGACTACGTCATATTGCTGAGACTCAAGTTCGAGAGATCGTACATCGGCAATTTCGATCCGAGTGAGCGGATTTGGCGCTTTCTCGTTGATCGACGCGGCCTCTTCAACGTGGTTAGGCATCAAATCAAACAAGGCGACCTTGTGCCCCTTCTCAGCAAGCCAGAACGCGTACGGTCCAGATCCTCCACCAACATCTACTATCGACAAACCAGTTTCGTCGGGGAGAAACTCCTCTATGATCTGTTTAGTGCGGAGGAATTCTAGCTCGCCCCGGCCACTAAAGAGACGTTGGGTCTCGTTCTTTCTGTTGTAATAGCTTGCTATTCGATCCATATATCTCAAACCTCAATCAGGCTTTCTTCCGGCGAAATGCTAAAGCAGTTTCGTAGTACTTGGTGATCGATCCTCCGTAGTTCTTGTTTATTAGGTCAGCGATACCGTCAAATAGGCGCATGCGATTGAATTCGGGCAGCGCGATGTGGTCAGAATAGGTACCAATGAGTTTGATGTACTGTTCCGCAGAATAGTTCGCTGTCCACGCGTACACTCGGTGGATAGGATCGGCAAAAGCGGCAGTTCCGGGTTCTGGGGACTCCGGTGTCGTCGGAGCACTAGGATCCCGAGGGGAATCTGAAACTACGTAATGCTTGCTATAAACTTCCTGTACTTCCGCAAAAAAACCTTCGTCTTTTTTTACGTGTTGGTTGGAGAAGATCGCCAATGATCCCCTAGCCTTCAGGGCGTCACGAGCTCTAATGAATCTGACTCTTGGACTCACCCAGCGGAATGCAGTCGCGGAGATAACGAGGTCAAACTTGCTAGCCGAGTCCCAATCTTCGAAAGGACATAGGACGAAGCGAACGTTCTTGTAGTTGTTGAGTCGCGCCCGCGCAACCTCGATCAAATTTTCGCCAATATCCAAACAGGTCATTTCGCAACCGAGGGCGGCAAATAATCTCGAAGCCTGTCCGGTTCCACATCCAACTTCTAGGATTTTTCCGCTTCTACCCATTCCGGAGAAGTCCAAGACATCCCTGACAAGCTCATCAGGGTATCCGGGCCTCACTTCGTCATAGAGCGAAGCAACGGTATTGAAAGTGGTTCTGAGATCAAGGCGGGGCATTAGAATTCCCGTTCATGTCGGCCTCTCATTGCATCCTCATGTCGTCTAACTCTATGGATGTTGGAGTTACACTATGAAGCTCCTAAATATCATTTGCCACCGCTCTGACGAGAAAGTGACTATCTTCAATATCCAGATTAATGCTGGTCGTAAATTCTTCGATGAAGTAGGATTTGGAGAACTGTACCTCAGACCAGCCTGAATCGAATAATAGAGCAGCCATCTCTTGTGGGGCGTAGTACCGTCTTTGGGTAATGATCTCCGTTTCATCGCCACTATCTAAATAAATCTGGGTACGGATCTCCCGCTCTTTATTCATCGTGCGTCGATCTCGGCATTTATTGACCTTCACGTAAGTTGATTTACCTCGTCGATCCCAATGCCAATACGGAGCGTTGTAAATCAAATTTGGTGAACCTCAATAATAGTTCTACCATCCGTTGAGAATGACATCTCAGACCATTGACCATCCGTTTCAGGTAGCCGGAACGGTTTCGGGCAAAAAAGATCCATGATAAGGATCCCTTGGTCGTCCATGGAATCATGCAAATTTGATAGAAATATCTGCGGATCGTCTAGTACATAGTTGAATGTGAAAAACGTTACTAGGGCCGTATCAAAGTGGGTCGCTATGGGCGCATCGAGAAAATTATGTATATCTAAATGTAGTTTTTCGGTAGCAAGTTGATCGGCAAATCGCAACTTGGCGATATCCAGCATATCGGTCGATACATCAACTCCGGTGATATGAGCACCTGAGCCTAAGAGCGCCTGAAGGACTCGCCCAGTCCCACACCCGATCTCTACAACAAACTTAGATCCTTTTATCGAATCACAATAGAAGGACAAATCATCAGCAAAGTGCTGAACGTAGGTATCATAGTACTGAGCAAACTTCTCATATGGATTATGCTGCATATCTGACAACCCTACTAATAGTGTCTAGTCGAGAGTATACAGTGGACGTCTTCTGGATGACGGCTGTGTTGGGAAAGTGACCTTTCCCAGCGACATATCACATTATTCTCTGCATTATGCAAAACGAAGGTACGTCCCTTGATGCACAGTCGCAATCGCAACGAGCGGCCAGATGTCACCGGTACGTCCTGAGCGGAGTCGAAGGGACCATGCCTACTTCCATAGCAACCGCAGATAGAACAGCGGATTCGTCAGCATCTTGCGCGGCACAGCGTCGGCCATCATGCCGCAGATCATGTCGCTGACCTCGGCACTTTTGGCGGCCTTGCGAATGACCAAGTTCATCAGGTAGGGCCAGCGGCCCAAATTGTGCAGCTTGGTGCTCAGCTTCAACTCGCTGCCCAGCGCATCCCACAGCCGATCCTCATAGCACCGCAAAAAACCAGCCGAATAATTCCCGGCCTCCCGCGCTTGAGCCGCAGTCTCCACAGCAAAGCGAGCCGAATACAGAGCATTGCCAATGCCTTCACCCGTGAACGGGTCAATCAGGCCGGCTGCGTCCCCCAAGAGCAGAAAGCCATTGCCGTGCGCTGGTCGTCGCCGCGAGCCAACCGGCAAATTCCAGCCAACCGGGTCTTCGAGGGGGCGCGCGTCGCGGAAGCGCGCGCCAAAGGTCGTGCTCGCCACCGCGGCTGCGAGCGCGTCCTTGAGGTCGATACCGCGCGCCTTAATATCTCGGTGATCCATGCCGATGCCGACATTGGCGCGGTCGCCCTCTAGGGGAAAGATCCAAAAATACCCGGGCCGTACCTCGTCTATAAAGTGCAATTCGATCTGATCGCTCAGGCCCGCCACGCCCTCAAAGTATTGCCGCAAGGCCACCATCCAATCGCGGCTCTCGTGGCGGTACAACCCGCTCTTGCGGGCGACGATCGAATTGAAGCCATCGCACCCCAACACCAAGGGCGCGCGAAATTCTAGGCTAGTGCCGTCCGCTGTACGCCCCTCCACCCCACAGACCTGCTCACCCTCTCTCAGAAGCTCGCGCACGGCAAAACCCTCTAAGGTGTGAGCGGCTGCGGCCCGCGCTTTAGCAAAGAGAAAGTCGTCGAAAACCTCGCGGCGGATGACAAAACCCTCCATCGGCAGCACCCGGCCAGTCAGGGCGTTGTGCAGCTCATAGCTGTTCAGGTCGATAGACGCGGCGGTCGCGTCTGGGCTGCCAAAGACAATGCGGGTAACAGCCGCCCCAGGCAGGTCGCACACCTCCTCAAACAGCTCTAGCTCGTGGAGGATAGCCACCGTCTTGCCGGAGAGGGCGTCGCCGCAAATTTTGTCGCGGGGAAAGCACTGCTTGTCCAGCAGCAGGGCCGCCAACCCGTGGCGCTGCGCATACATTGCGGCCGTGGCACCAGCCGGACCGCCGCCGACGATGATGAGGTCGTAAGTTTGCACGTGGCCAGAAAATAGCCCGTCCAGCCCTCGCTACAAGGGCGCGGGCCGAATTTGCTTTGTAGGTGATCTTCCTTACAAAATTGGATGCGAAAAGCCACTCCCTTTAGGGCGGATAGCTAGCATAGGTTGGCCTGATGGGCGCGGAGCGTCCCTGAAGGGCAGCCTTCCTATGGACAAAGACGGATTTTAGCATAGACTTATTGTATGCGTAAGGCGTTCAAATACAGGCTCTATCCAACGCGGCAGCAGCGCGTATTGGCTGAGCACCTCGAGGCGTGTCGTCGCCTCTACAATACCCTTCTGTGCGACCGGATACAGGCCTATCAGGAGCAGGGTGCATCGCTGAGTCTGTATGACCAACACAGCAAGCTTCCCTTTCTCAAGACCGACTGGCCGCCATTGGCGGAGGTGCATAGTCAGGTCTTGCAAAATGTAGGGGTGCGCGTTGACTTGGCTTTCAAGGCGTTCTTTCGTCGCTGCAAGGCAGGTGAGAAGCCGGGTTTTCCGCGCTATAAAGGCGCCGGGCGTTATGATAGCATCACGTACCCACAAGCCCTAGGTTTTGCCCTCACGGCCGGTCGGTTGCGTTTGGGCAAGGTGGGCTTGGTGCGCCTTCGTCGGCATCGTCCTCTTGCGGGGATAGCCAAGACCTGCACCGTGCGACGTAGCACAACCGGCAAGTGGTATGCTACCATTGTCTGTGCGGTAGCGCCTGCGCCCCTAGAACCATCCCGTGAGGCGGTCGGTCTGGATGTCGGCTTGGCGCCGTTTGTCACCCTGTCGTCGGGCGAACAGATCGCCAATCCGCGCTTCTTTCGTCAGGAGGAACAAGCCTTGGCCAAGGCGCAACGGAAGCTGGCCAAAGCCGACCAGGGCACACCCAAGCGAACTCAAGCGCGTACGGTCGTTGCTCGGATCCATGAGCGCATCCGGTTCAAGCGGCATGACTTTGCGCATCAATTGGTTCATAGGCTGATTAACCGCTACGGTATACTGGCTATCGAAGACCTGACGATCAACGGCATGGTGCATAATCACGGCCTCTCCAAATCTATTCATGACGCGGCGTGGTCGCAGTTTCGGCAATGCCTGTCCTACAAAGCGGAAGAGGCTGGTAGGATCTTGGTTGCCGTCAACCCGGCCTATACCTCGCAAGACTGCTCCCAATGTGGGCACCGTCTTAGAAAATCCCTTGGGCAACGACGCCATGCCTGTCCTTGCTGTGGTCTCCATCTGGATCGAGACGAAAACGCCGCGCGAAACATCTTGAGATTGGGGCTACAATCTCAGGCTCTTCGAAGCCAAGAAGCCGCCGCGCTTTAGCCGGCGGAATAGTCACATTTTCGGTTTCGTCAACACAAGCGCCAAAGGAGTTGCAACAAGATGTCCGAAGACGTCCACACCGAAGACCCACAGGTTGAAAAACGGGCTTTTCAAACCGAGGTCCAACAGCTACTCCACCTGTTAGTTCACTCGCTGTACACCCAAAAAGAAATTTTCTTGCGCGAGCTGATTTCCAACGCCTCGGACGCGCTGGACAAAATTCATCACCGCTCGCTAACCGACCGCAATATCCGCGACCCAGACGCCGAACTGGACATTGAGCTCGAGGTGTCCAGCAGTAACAAGACCCTGACGATCCGCGACCGCGGGATCGGCATGACCCGCGACGAGGTCAATGAAAATATCGGCACCATTGCCCGCTCAGGCTCGGCCGAGTTTGCCGCCAAGCTGGCCGAAGCCGACGACGAGCAAGAAAAACTCAAGCTGATCGGCCAGTTCGGAGTGGGCTTCTACTCGGTCTTCATGGTCGCCGACCGAGTAGTGATCACCACGCGCTCAGCCGACCCAGACGCCGACGGCGTGCTATGGGAATCCACCGGCGACGGAGCCTACACCCTATCCCACGCCGACAAAGCCGATCGCGGCACCGAGATCAAGCTCTATATCCGCTCGGACTGCGAGGAATTCCTCGACGCCCACCGACTAGAAGCCATCATCCGCAAGCACTCGGATTTTGTCGCCTATCCCATCAAGGTCGCCAACAAACAAGTCAACGACACGGCCGCGCTGTGGACCCGGCCGCGCAACGAAATCACCCCCGAGCAGTACAACGAGTTTTACACGCATCTGACTGGCGACCCCGAGGAACCGCTCGCGCGCGAGCACATCGTCGTGGATGTGCCGATCCAATTTTACGCCGTGCTCTACATCCCCAAGCGCGCACCAGTCCAATGGCTGCACACAGAGCCGACCATCTCGCTCAACCTGCACGTCGCGCGGGTCTTTATCCAAGACGACTGCAAGGAGCTTTTGCCGCTGTGGCTGCGCTTTGTGCGCGGAGTGGTTGACTGCGACGACTTGCCGCTCAACGTCTCGCGCGAAACTCTCCAACAAAACCCCATCATCGGCAAAATCCGCGCCACCTTGGTGCGGCGCATCATCGGCATGTTAGAGGGCATGGCCAAGAAGGACGAGGACCAGTACATGACCTTTTGGCACGCCTGCGGCACCATCCTCAAAGAGGGCGTGGCCACCGATGCCGCGCACCAAGCCCAGCTCGCCAAGCTCCTGCGCTACCGCTCCTCGCTGACCGACGATGACACGCCCTACATTTCATTGCAGACCTACGTCGATCGGATGCAGAGCGATCAGGACAAAATTTACTACCTCGCCGGCGAGAGCAAAGAAGCCATCGCCCAAAGTCCCCTGTTGGAGGCCTTCCGCAAGCGCGGCCTAGAGGTGCTCTACCTCGACGAGCCGGTCGATGAATGGGTCGTCCAAGGGCTGCAAAAGTTCGCCGACAAAGAGTTCGCTGGCGTGGATGCGGCCGAACTGGACTTGGACGAGGACGCAGTTGAGTTGGAAGGAGTCGATGAGCAGAAGGCCGAGACCATCGAACTGATCTCCTTTCTCAAGAACAAGCTCGCCGGCCGGGTCGAAGACGTGGTCGAGTCCAAGCGGCTGACTGACAGCCCTTGCCTGCTGGTCGCTAGTCAAGGCGGTTTGAGCCGCAACATGGAGCGGCTGATGAGAATGACCGACCAAGAGTTCAAAGGCTCGCTGCGCACGCTAGAAATCAATCGCCAACACCCCATTATCCGCAACATGGCCGCGGTGCTCAAGCGCGACCGCGACTCCGAGCAGTTGGAGAGCTGGGCGCATTTTCTGGTTGATTTCGTCTTGCTGGGCGAGGGCACGGTCGAGGATCCACAGCGGCTGAGCCAGAGCTTGCAGTCCATCATGGGCGCGGCCACAGAGCACGCGACCGAGGAGAGTTAGACATGTCCGATCAAGTGCGCCAACAAGCCCTAGCAGCCCGCGCAGCGTCGCGCGTGCTCGCCGCAACGTCCGAGAAGGGGCGCAACCAAGCCCTCGAAGCCATTGCCGCGGCCCTCGAAGCCAATCGCGAGCGCATCTTGGCAGCCAACGCCGAAGACCTAAAAGCTGGCGAGCAAGATGGGTTGGCCTCGCCTTTGCTCAAGCGACTCGACCTGAGCGGGCACAAATTCGCCAGCACCGTGGAGATGGTGCGCGATGTCTGCGCCCAGCCCGATCCCCTCGGCCGGACCCAGAGCGCGACCGAGCTAGACGACCAACTCCACCTCTATCGCGTGACCGTGCCCATTGGCGTGATCGGCGTGATCTTTGAATCCCGACCCGACGCTCTAGTGCAGATCGCCTCCCTGTGCCTCAAGTCCGGTAATGCCGCCCTGCTCAAGGGAGGCCGCGAGGCCACTGTGACCAACCAAACCCTCGCCGAGATAATGTGCCAAGCCACGCAGGGTATCCTGCCAGAGGGGTGGATGACGCTCCTGTCCGGCCGCGAGGAAGTCCGCGCCCTCCTCGGCGAAGAGGACCTGATCGACCTCATCATCCCGCGCGGCAGCAACGAGTTTGTGCAATACATCATGCACAATACTAAAATCCCGGTCATGGGCCACGCCGACGGGATATGCCACGTGTACGTCGATGCCAGCGCGAACCTCGACAAGGCCGTACAAATCGCCGTCGATGCCAAGACCCAATACGTGGCTGTGTGCAACGCAGCCGAGACCTTGCTCGTCCACAGTGGCATTGCCCCGGCCTTTTTGCAACGGGCCGTACCGGCACTGCTCGCAAGGAACGTGGAGCTGCGCGGCGACGAGCGCGCCATCGCCCTTGCCAATGCCAACGGGCAAGTCAAACCAGCCACTGAATCCGACTGGTCCACCGAATACTTGGACTTGATGCTGGCGGTAAAAGTCGTCGATAGCACGGCCGAGGCCATCGAGCACATCAACGCGTACGGCAGCCACCATACCGACGCGATCGTGACCGAGGACTCGGAGGCTGCGCTCACCTTTTTGCGCGAGGTAGATTCAGCTTCGGTGATTCACAATGCCTCGACGCGCTTTGCCGATGGCTTCAAATACGGGCTAGGGGCCGAAGTCGGCATCAGCACCAACCGCCTGCACAGCCGCGGCCCGGTAGGCCTAGAAGGCCTCGTCATCTACAAGTACATTCTCCAAGGAGACGGCCACATCGTCGATATGTACGACGGCCAGCAGCAGCGCCCCTTCACCCATCGCCCCCTCGACCAGCACTGGCAGGCATAACATGAGCGAGCACACCACGGATCCGACCTACACTCCGGTAGAGCGCCACATCTTTCTCTGCGCCACGCCCACCAAGCCCAAGTGCCACAGCGACGGCACCGGGGCCGAGTGCTGGGATTACCTAAAAAAGCGGTTGTCCGAATTGGGCTACGGCCATCCGGGCAAGGGCGGCATCCACCGCACTAAGGCCGACTGCTTGCGCGTCTGCGAGGTCGGGCCGACGGTGGTGGTGTATCCCGAGGGCGTCTGGTACCACTCCATGACCGTCGAAAAACTAGAGCGCATCATCCAAGAGCACTTAATCGGCGGACAAGTCGTAGAAGACTTGGTCAATCGGGAGCCGTTCCGCAGCCTATAGCAGCCGACCATAAAAGCGCATGGCAAAATTCAAATCCAAACACATCGACCTCGAGATCAAGGACGCCAGCCTGATCTTCGACCGCGTCTGGAGCGACCTAGAGCAAGAATTCGGTCGCGCCAAGCTCTGCTTCCCCGGAGAAATCATCTGGCTCGGCGGCGCGCCCGGCGCGGGCAAGGGCACCAATACCCCCTTCATCCTCGAAGCGCGGGGCATTACGGCCGCAGCCGTAGTGATCAGCGACTTGCTCGACAGCCCCCGCGCCCAACAGGTCAAGGACGCCGGCGGCTTAGTCGGCGACGAGGAGGTCACGTATCTACTCTTGCACAAGCTGCTCGACCCAATCTACGAGCGCGGCGTGATCGTCGATGGCTTCCCGCGCACCCAGGTGCAGGTCGAGTGCCTCAAACTGTTCTACGACAAGATGACCGAATTGCGCGAGGAATCCCGCAATCACAACTTCCCGCGCCCCCTCTTCCGCACCGTATTGCTCTTCGTCGATGAAGAAGTCAGCGTCGAGCGCCAGCTCCACCGCGGCCGGGAGGCCCAAGAGAGCAACCGCAAAGCCACAGAGTCAGGCGTCGGCCAGCTCGCCGAGATCCGCGCCACCGACCTCGACCCAGCAGCCGCGCGCAAGCGCTATCAGGTTTTTAAGGAGACCACCTTTGAGGCGCTGCGCTCGCTGCGCGCCATTTTCCACTTTCGCTTCATCGACGCCAGCCAGCCGCTCGCCGAGGTGCAACAGGAGATTGAAGAGGAGTTTTCCTACCAGAGTTCGCTAGAGCTTTCGCACAAAACCTTCGACCGCGTCCGCACCATCACGCCGGCCAGCCGCCTCGTCCTCTACGCCCGCCAAGAGCTGGTCAAGCGGCTGGAGATCTACAACGAGGATCATCCCGAGCTGTTCCAGCGGGTCATCGACAAAGTCAACTTCAAGTTCATGCCCATTGTCACCCGCTATGCCATTACCGGCATGACGCTCGTCAACTCCGAGGATGTGCTCTTTGACGATCCTTTGGCCTTGGCCATGTTGATCGACATCTTTTCCGAGCGCGGCTATCAGGCCCTCGTCGATGTCAACCACATCGAAGTCCCCCACCGCATCGATCCACACACGCACGAAATCACCTGCCGCCAAAAGCGCGTCTATCGCTTCCAGATTCGCTTTGCAGCCTCGGCCATCCGGCACGGGAACGACTAGCCCGACCCGACCTGCCCCTCTTTTAGCATGGTAATCAGGGCCGAGTCCTCCACGTCAAGAGGGAGCACCACCCGGCCGCGGCGACGACTCGACTCATAAGTGGCAAAAATCAGTTCGGTCGCTTGCAGGGCCTTGCGCGCCGACAAGCGCGGCTCCGCACCGCTTTCCAGACAGTCAATCAGATCCAACACCGACAGCACGGTGTCGTCACCCGGTGGCGCGACATCGTTGATCTCTTCATCCGCGAAGTCTCGCCACGCCGCACCCGCGCGCAACAGCCGCAGCGGTGCCCGCTCCGCGCCACCGACTTCGATGATGCCCTCGCTGCCGATGAGCCTGTTGCGCGGACCTTGCACGTGCGCGGCTCCCGTGCCCAGCAGGCCCTCGACGCCGTTTTGCCAGCGGATCCACGACAGCCCGCTGGTATCTAGGGGCACGCCAAACACCGAGCTCTCGGATTCGACGGCAATCTGGCCCATGACCCATTCGGCCGGCACTTCGTCATTGTAAAAAAAGAACATGTCAAACCAGTGCGTGCCCCAGTCAAACAGGTTGGAGCACGCGCCTTCAAGCCGCTGGAGTGTGCCTATGGCTCCTTCGTCGAGCAACTGCTTGGCCTTGACAAACGGAGCGCCAAAGCGGCGTTGATGGCAGAAGGTGAGAAGCACGTCGTGATCGGCGCAGGCCCGCGCCAGCGCCTTGGCATCGCCCCATGTGCTGGCCATGGGCTTTTCGCAGTGGATGGCTTTGACGCCGGCTGCGGCCGCGGCCTCGACCATCTCGCGGTGCAGGCCGGTCCACGTGCAGATGCTCACCACATCGAGGGCTTCGCTTTCTAACATGGCGCGGTAATCTTCGTACGAAGACGCTACGGCAAAGTCCTCGGCAAAGGACGCACGGGCCGCTTCCACCGGATCGGCACAGGCGACAATTGCAACTTGGGCGGAGGCTTGGTAGCCCTCGGCGTGGCGGCAACCGCGATTGCCACAGCCGATCACACCGACTTTGTACTGAGTCATGTTGTGCTCCTCAGCCTCCGGCTTTAGACATAAGAGTGGACAAATGAACCCACATAGCGGCGATTATGGTCATTATACCCAAAATTCCGACAATTAGTCGGTTATTGGTCTCCTTGTTGGCATCGGCTATAACCTTCCGCAACTCGGCCATATCTTGCCTATGGGCATCTTCAAAACGGTCTAACTGCTTTGAAACCTGTCTGAATTCTCCCCGTAGTTCGCTTTGCTGTTCCCTCATATCGGCTTGGGTTTGCTCGGTCATGACGTGGCCTCCTGTAGCTTGGAGTCATCAACTTGGACTTTACGGATTAAAGGCTTAGAAATAAGATAGGAAATCAACTCTACTATCAACAGGAGAACGCCATGCCCATCACCGACGCCCTCCCCGACATGGAGCGCGAGCTCAAATTTTTCAGCGCGACCAACGACAACCCACAAAAGCTCACTCGCGCCCAGATCCGCCAGTTCAACGAACAAGGCTACATCTGCCCCTTGGACGTGTTCACGCCCGAGGAAGCCGCAGCCAATCGCCGCTATTTCGACGCGCTCATGGCCGAGGCCCAGGCCAATGGGCACAACAGCTATTCGATCAACGGCTGGCATCGCCACTGTCGGGGCATCTACGACTTGTTGCACGAGCCGCGCATTCTCGACTACGTCGAAGACCTCCTCGGCCCCAACCTCGTCAGCGTTATGACCCACTACTTTTGCAAGGAGCCGGGCGACCAAAAACAAGTCGTCTGGCACCAAGACGCCTCGTACTGGCCGCTGACCCCGAGCAAGGTAGTGACCGCGTGGCTGGCCATTGACGATGTAGATGAGGAAAACGGGCCGATGACCGTCGTCCCCGGTTCGCATGTACACGGCCAGATTCCCTTTGAGCACAGCACCGCCGAGGAGCAAAACGTCTTGGGACAGAGCGTGCACGATCCACTCCAATGGGGCGGCGAGCCAGTGGCCTTTACCATGCGCGCCGGCCAGATGTCCCTGCACACCGACTTGCTGTTGCACGGCTCGGCCCCCAACCGCTCCACGCGCCGCCGCTGCGGCCTGACGCTGCGCTACATGCCACCCGAGGTGCGCACCCGCGAAGAAAAGCGCGCCCACGGCTATATCTGCCGTGGCACCGACCCGAGCGGCTACTGGATCAACCATCCCGTGCCGGCTGGCGACAAGATTCCCCCGAGGTAGCCACCGTGTCCCTACCGGAAGCCTTTCGCGCCCGCTTGCAGGCCATCCTCCCAGCCGAGCACTTTGCCGCCTGCTGGCAAAGCTTAGCCGCCGAGCAGCCCACGGCCTTCCGCGCCAACGAGCTCAAGGGCACGCCTGACGCACTTGTAGCCGAGCTAACAGCGGAGGGCTTTGCGCTGACACCGCTCGCTTGGAAGGCCGACGCCTTTGTCGTCCCGGCTGCCCAACGCCGTGCCCTCACCGAGTGCGTGGCCTACCGCGAAGGCCGGCTCTACATCCAAAATCCCTCCAGCATGGTGCCGCCGATTCTCTTGGCCCCGCAAAGCGAGGAGTGCATTCTCGATCTCGGAGCCGCTCCAGGCAGCAAGACCTTGCAGCTCGCCGAACTGATGGGCAATCAAGGGAGCATCTGGGCAGTGGAGTCCGTGCGCGGTCGCTTCTTTCGCCTGCGGGACAATCTGGCGCGGCACGGAGCCGCAAACGTGCAAACCCATCTCGCCGACGGAACCCGCTTCTGGCGTCGCCACTCAGAGCGCTTCGACCGTGTGCTCCTCGACGCGCCGTGCTCGTCCGAAGGGCGATTCCGCGCCGATGCACCCAAAACCTATGCCTATTGGAGCAAAAAGAAGATCGCCGAGGCCAGCCGCAAACAGCGGCGGCTCTGCTATTCGGCCGTGCAATGCCTCAAGCTGGGCGGAGTGTTGGTCTATTCGACCTGCACCTTCGCGCCCGAAGAAAACGAGGCCATCATCAACCGAGTGCTGCGGCAGTTTGCCGGTGCCCTAACAGTCGAAAACATCGTGCTGCCTTTTGCCAATGTGGCACCGGGTCTGAGCGAGTGGCGAGGGAAGGCGTTTGACGATCAGGTGCAGCGGGCCAAGCGAATTTTGCCACTGGAGGGAATGGAGGGATTTTTCGTGTGCCGATTGCGGAAGACGGCGAGTACGGTTAAGGACCGACCTCAGCGCTAAACCCCAAGCGCCAAGTGCGGCCCGGAGCGGGTTCAAAGAAGCGCCCTCCAAAGGCGTTGGGAACCACCGAGCCGTTGTACTGGGCATCAAACAGGTTATCGACCGCAACAAAGGGCCTCGCTGCGCGATAGTCAATCCCCAAACGCAGATCCACTCGCAGATACGCACGGTTGAAAAACTCGTCGGGCGCGGCGTCGCTTCCGGGCGGCGGGCCGTTGAAATCATTGGCCCAGTAGCGGCCGACCCGCTCTAATTCAACCTCGGCAAACAAGCCCTGCGGACTGTCGTAGCTCAGCGCGGCGAAAAGCCGATGGCGCGGCACGCCCGGTACCTCGTTACCAGCAAGCTGAACAAGTTCGTCCCCGTCCTCGACCTCGTAGTCCTCAAAAACATAGTCGCCAAAAGTGTACGCGAGGGTGGTCCGCAATCCAGGATGCGGCACCGCCGAGAGCGACAGTTCCAGCCCTCGGTTGCGCGCTTGGCCGGCGTTGCGGAAGTAAATCTCCTCGCTCTCTTCACTCTCGACCTGAAAGGGAATCAGCGCGTCGGCGATCTGGAGTTGGTACAGAGCCACCTCCAGGTCCAAGCGCCCCCGGCGCACATGACGGCGCAAGCCCGTCTCCAACCCGAGGACGCGCTCAGGACCTAGCTCCGGGTTGAAGCCCCCCTCACCGCTGGGCCGGTTGCCCAACTCAGAGGTGGTAGGCGTCTGAAAGGCCGTGGCAACATGGGCGTACCAGCGCGAGAAGGGATCGAGGCGGTACACCACGCCCACCATCGGACTGAACTGATCCATATCGCGCGACTGGTCGTCCACGGCAAAGCGATAGCGGTCGTAGCGCCCCCCTACGGTCGCAGTCAGCGCATCACCCAAGTCCTGTTCCAAAGAGACAAAGGGGCCAAAACTCCGCACATGTTCCTCCTGATCCACCTGCTCCGCGCCGTACTGCACAAGCTCGAAGACGCGCTCATCGTCCACCTGCTCGCCCTCAGGCAAGCCCTCGTTGGCAAACTCGCGGCGGTCGTCGCGCTGGAAGTCCAAGTCGAGGCCAGCCACGAGGCGCGTACCAGCCCAAGCAAATTGGTGCTCCGTGCGCAAGCCGCCAGCGCGGCGGTCGAGCTCGACAATGCGGCCCGGAATGGGGTTTTTGAGCGCGCGGCCAACGCCGTACAGCACGAAGCTCGACGCGCGGTGGTACAGCGCGTGCGGCGGGCGATATTCGAGACGAATGCCGCCTTGGCCTTGGCGCACCTGCTTGGATGCCCCCTGCCCTACCACAAACCCACGCGCACTGCGCGGAGCATCTCGGGCAGCGTCCGCGTCGAGCGAACTCGGATTGAACAAGTACGGGGCATCGTACAAATGCAGCAGGAGCGTCAACTCCGTATTAGGGGTGAGGGCATGGCCGACGAGTGCGTTGAGGCCGCGAGCGCGGGCATCGGCGTGGTCGCGGTAGCCTTCGCTGCGCAGGTCGTACACGCTGGCGAACGCGTGAGTATTATCAGATCGCCCCGCAAGACTCGTCTGCGCGCGGAACAGGCCGTTGCTGCCGGCGATCAAGCGCGGCTCTACGCGCCAAGCAGCCTCGGCCGGAGCTTGGGTGTGGGCCGCGAGTACGCCGCCGCCCGCATTGCCGTACAGCGACGAGCTCGGCCCGCGCAAAATCTCAATGCGGCCCGTTGACCCCAAGTCGAGGTTGTTGAGCTGGCTCTGGCCGTCGGGCATAGTCAGGGGAATGCCGTCGAGCAAGACCTTGATCCCGCGAACGCCAAAGGCCGCACGCGCCCCTAGGCCGCGCACGCTGAGCCGGTCGCCTTGGGAGAGGTTGTGGCGGTTGGCGATAAACAGCCCAGGCACCGGACGCAGCGACTCGGCCAGCGAGAGCCCGGGCCGCGCCCGACCGACCTCCGCGATCACGGTCGTAGCCAGCGGCAGGTCAAATCCCTCGCGGGGCGCGCGCGTCGCCGTGATTTCGATAGGGGGCATTTGGTAGCGGGGCTCAGGATCGTCGGCGCGAGCGGCTGCGGCGATCAGGATTAGCGATAGGCACTGGATTAACTTGTGTTTTTTCATAGCATTATTAAGAACACCACGAAGAAATACAGACGCAAACCGGAAATTTGGACAAGCCATGAGCATCGGAATCGCCCTACTGCTGTTGCTAGGCGGATGCTTTGCCGCAGAGGACGGGCCAAGCGGCGCAGTAGAAGCCCTCCGCAGCGAGGTCGAGTTCGTTGAGGACGCGGGATTAGAGGGCAGCGTGTCGATCGACAGCTTGACTTGGTTGCCGTTTTTGCCACAGCCGGGGTTCGGGACAATAGCGGAATTCGAGGGGGCCTTTGCGGCCGTATTCCGCAATGTCGGCGAAGCCACTGTGTGGGTGCGCTACGACTTGCGGTTTTTCGATCAAGAGGAATTTCTAATCGACGCATTTATACCCATTGGACAGCCAATCGTCCTCAGCGCCGGGGAAACGCGCCGCATGGAGGGAGATTTTCTAATTCGCACCGACGACCCACGCGATTTTGAACGACTCGCCCTGATGAGGCTAGTGGCGCGCATCAGACGACCCGAGGAGTAGGAATCAAAACGCCACAAAGCCCCCACAAACCGGAATACACTGCCCAGTGACGTAATCCGAGAGATCGGACGCCAAAAACTCCACCACCCGAGCGCAGTCCTCGGGCGTCCCCAAGCGGCGGAGGGGAATCTGCGGCTCTAAGCGCTCGCGCGATTCCTCGCTGTTGCGGCCCTGGGCCACGGCGCGAGACGACAAAATTAGGCCCGGAGCAATGCAGTTGACGTGGATGCCATAAGGGCCTAGCTCGGCGGCGAGCACCCGCGTGTAGTGGACGATGCCGGCCTTGGCCACCTTGTAGGGCATCCCGCCGCCATCGCGCCCGCTCCACAAACCCGCTTGCGAGGCCACGTTGATGATTTTGCCGGACTGGGCTTCCTTCATCGCCGCGCTGACCGCTTGACAGCAGTGGATGGTGGCGGTGAGGTTGATGTCCATTATGTAGCGGTAGTGGTCTTCCCCAGCCAAGGACGCGGCTTGTTCCTCGTGCGAGCGCAAGTTCCCGCCGGCGTTGTTGACAAGTATGTCGATGCGGCCAAAAGTATCGAGTCCCTCGGCGACTAAGGCATCTACTGCTTGGCGGTCGGTGACATCCACGGCAACACCCACGCCGCGGCGACCGAGAGTTACTACTTCGGCTTCCACGGTCTCGGCCGTGAGTTCTTCGCCGTATTCGCGGGCGGCCTGTAGGTCTATGTCGGCGATAATAACGTCCGCGCCCAAGCGGGCCAGATGGAGGACATAAGCGCGGCCCAAGCCGCGTGCGCCGCCTGTGATAAGAGCTACCTTGCCTTCAAGCGACATCGAAAATCTCCTTTTCCCAATAATTAGGACACGACATCAATCGTCGGCAACCAACGAGAAGCCAAGAGAATTGGAGAAAACTTGCATGACAAGAGGAGCGTTTGGCAAATTAGGTGCTAGCGAATGCGCGTTACCTAACGGAAAGAGGTCGAATGGCAGAGCAAATCGGTGCAATCATTGAACAGGGGCCAGAGGACTGGCAGATCGTACAACAGGACGAGCGTGGGGAAGGAAGGATTGAGCTAGAGGGTCGGTGGAAGTTTGAGACTCCCGGACAAGTGGAAGTGCGCTTGGTGTGGGAGGATACAGGGGTGGCTGTTGCGGCCAGTTTGGACTGGCAGGCGGTACCGACAGCGGGGGATGGTACTTGGAAAGGTGCTTTAGAACACATACCCGCAGGAGGGCTTTATCGGCTGGAGACGCGGTTGCGGACGGCGGACAACCCGGCCGGGGAATGGTCGCCGCGCGGGGATATGCGGCACTTTTTGGGGGTAGGCGATTTGTGGGTGATTGCCGGACAGAGCAATTCGGCCGGATACGGACGCGGGCCTTACGAAGATCCAGTGGAACTGGGAGTACACCTGTTTAGGAACAGCGAGCACTGGGCACTGGCGACGCACCCGATGAACGAATCGACCGATACCCAACACGCAGTGAACCGCGAGGCCGCCAACCCAGGGCACTCGCCCTACCTGCAATTTGGCCGCACGCTCAAAAGAGTGCTCGCGCACCCAGTGGGTTTAGTACAGACGGCATTGGGAGGCTCTCCCCTCACTCGTTGGAACCCCGGCGAGCCTGGGGCGGCGGACTTGCTCGACAATATGGTGCAGTGCGTGGACAAGGTCGGGGGAACGGTCCGGGGGATTGTGTGGTACCAAGGGGAAAGCGATGCGGGGACGGACGCGGATGCCACCAGTTACGCGCAGCGGTTCCAGCAAGCAGTCGCCGCTTGGCGGGAGGCCCTTGCCGATGCGGAGTTGCCGGTGCTCACCGTGCAGCTAAACCGCGTGTACCAACCTGCCGACCCGGATACTGACCGGCGCTGGAGCCAAGTGCGCGAGGCCCAGCGGCAGGTGGCGCGGCAAGTGCCGAGGATAGGCGTGGTGCCAGCGCTCGACTTGCCGCTTGCCGATCTGATCCACACCAGTCCCGCCGGCAATATGCTCTTGGGCGAGCGGTTGGCGCAGGCGGCTTTGGGGCTGGTCTATGGCCAAGCAGTAGCTTGGCAAGCACCGGATTTAGCGGCAGCCCGGCAGCGGGAGGACCGCGTCGAATTGGAGTTTACTGCCGTCGAAAGCCGGATGGACAGCATCGACCTAGAGGCCAATAGCTTCCGAGTCGAGGATGAAGCCGGCGAGGTGCCAATCGCAGCAGTGGTCTATCCCCAGGACCACCGCGTCGAACTGGTCTTGGAGCGGCCCCTGCAAGGGGCGGCTAAAGTCCACGGCGGCTACGGCAAGGATCCAGCGACCGTGCCAGCGGATATGGAGCGATTCTTGCCCATGTTGGGCTTTTGGGGCGTGGAGATTGTCTGATGATTAGGATACGCGCAAGCATCTTATCGGTTGCCCTGCTGTTCGGCAGCGCTGGGGCGCAGACGAATCTAGTAGGTTCCTGGGAGAGCTGCCAGAGCGAGTTTGGCACCTTCGTAAAGCACTTCTATATCGAGTTCAATAGCAATGGGCGCTTCCGCCGCGTCGCGCTCCGGGACGATTCCGAGCGGCCGGTAACAGAGGATCAAGGCCAGTACGAAGCCGCTGACGGCGTTGTCACCCTGCGCTATACCGCCAACGTCAGCGGGGTGCTGGCCGAACAAAGCGAGAATGTGCCCTTCCAGCTAGAGGACGACACCCTGTATTGGGGAGCCGAACCCGCAATCGCCTTGGCGCGAGCAGAGGAACTAGGCGACGAACTATTGGGTCGGTGGGGCATCGTCAATTTTGCCGATGGAACGCTGGCCGGACACGTGGTCTTCCGGGCCGATGGAACCTACGAGCTAGAATTGGGCGGCGTCGGTCACAGCGGGGTGTGGTCGCGAGCGGGGTCGGGCGTGGTCCACTGGCCGACCACCGCCGATGAAGCCGGGGTCGTCGGGTTGCCGGCGGTGTGGACCAATGTGCGCGTCGAGGGCGACCAGCTCTTCTACGACATCGCCTGTAGTTTCACCGTTGAAGCCGTGCGGTTGGCTACAGCCGTAGCGGAGGTGTCTTGGGGGGCGATCAAGCGCCGTCTCGCAGGCCCGCCAAAATAGCCGTCGCAAGCTCCATCGTCGCGATGGCCTCGTCCAAGTCCGCAGCCGGTGGGTCGATGGGACGACCAGCCTTGATGCAGTCGAAGAAGTGGGTGGCTTGTGCCAGGGTGCTGTCCACACCCTCCTTTTGCAAGTGCTTGCGCTCCCCGTCGCAGACCAACTCGCAGGTGGAAATCCCCTCTATATAGGCCGAGATGTCGCGGCCGTGGATTTCGTAGCGCTCTAGGCGGGCGTCGGTGGTGTAGTTGGCGCAAATCTGGGCGACGCAGTCGTTCTCAAAGACGACCAAAGCGGCGTGGACGTCCTTGTAGGCGGATGCGCGCCGGACAAAGCTGTGAACTTCGGCGACCGGCGCTCCACCCAAGTGGCGCACCAGATCAATCGCGTGGATCGGGCTTTCGAGCAACATGTTGTCCATGACGATTTCGGGAAAGCGGCCACCGGCGATAAAACCGCTCATGCTCTTGTGGAACTCGCCGACTAGCTGATAGATCGGGCCGCGAGACTCGATCTCCTCGCGCACCTGCAAAACCAGCGGATCAAAGCGGCGATTCCAGCCGACCATGCCACGGGCTCCGCTGGCCTCAGCAGCTCCTTTGAGAGCGCGGGTCTGGTCTAAACTCATACCCGGCGGTTTCTCCAGCAGAGTATCGATACCCCGTTCCAAGCACGGCAGGGCCGCCTCGGCGTTGAGATGGGCCGGGGTCGCGACGATCGCCGCGGCCAATTCCTCGGCGTCGAGCATAGCCTCTACGTCCGCGTAGCGGCGCTCGACGCCCCACTCGTCGCCCACCTGTTCGCGGCTTGCCGCAACCGGATCGCAGACGGCGACCAACTCGACGTCCTCCAGCTCATGCAGGGCGCGGACGTGGCCGTGACCGCGACCGCCGCAGCCAATTAATCCAACAGGTATCTTCGCCATAGCTAGCTCCTTTTTGGTAGATCCTGAGCGCCGGGTAACGCGGCCCAGCCCACTAGTTGAACCAAAAGGAATAGAACCTCGCCTTCTCAAGCAAGATGCGCAGTTTGATCGCCTTGCCCGCCAGATGACTCAGGTCCGCGCTGCCGGCAGTGCGGCCGTGGCGCTCCATATCGGTGCTGCGCGAGTGCTGGATTGACTCGGTGTAGGCGTAGCGCACCAGCCCCTTGAAACGCCGGGCCGGGTCTTGGTCGTGCGGGTCGCGGAAGATATATTTGACCGCGTCCGCAGACGGGAGGAGGTTATTGGCGCGCGACCGGGTGCTGTCACCGTCCGAACTGGCCGCACTCGCGCTTCTCAGCGAGCTTCCCCGGTTAGTACATGGACGTTCACCAGCACGGGAACGGCAGCAACCACCTATCGCACGGTGCGAAAGCACTTTGCCAAGATCGCCGCTTGGCTTCTCAAAAAGGAGAGTCGTCGTGAAACACCTAACAGCAGTACTCATTATAGCATTAGCCACCCTCTTGCCCGCCGCGCATCCCGCCATCGCTCAAGACCCGGAGGTAACAGCCGGCGATGTGGTGGATCGGGAAACCCTGAAAGCCTTTGTACATGCGGCGAAGGCGTACTTGAACAACGCCACAAGCCTTCCCGAGTATCTGGCTATCTTGCAGGAATTCAGAACCGAAGGGGTTTGGAAGCAGGGATCTATCTACCTCTTTGCTGGGACGCCCGATGGGGTCCTAATACTTAACGGAGCCAACCCAGACCTTGAAGGCCAAAACATCTACGATCTTGAAGACACCAACGGCGTCAAAATGACCCAAGAACTCATCGCTGCGGCGGCTCAAGGCGGCGGCTTTGTCGAGTACCTTTGGCCCAATCCAGAGCTAGAAGGGGACACCGGCTCGCCTAAAGTGAGCTACGCTATTTCCTATTCTGCGCTCGGCCAAGATTTTGTCTTAGGTTCTGGCTTTTATCCGGCAACCGCTTCTACGTCGGTCGAAGATCGGTCTTGGGGACGGCTCAAAAGCCGCCAATAAGAGGCTACAATAACAGGAACAACCGGCGTCGTGGTTCGGGATGCGATCTTGAAAACTATCGACAGCAAGGGCTTCTGGTAGGGCCATAAACGCCTCTTTCCCACCAAAGCAAAACGGGCTACGTCTTTTGACGTAACCCGTTGTTTTTAATGGCGCACCCACAGGGACTCGAACCCCGAACCTTCTGATCCGTAGTCAGGTGCTCTATCCAATTGAGCTATGGGTGCAAAGCAGTGTCATAAAATAGACGCCGCCCCCATTCTCGTCAAGACACGAGCCCCTCGGACAGCGCCTCCAAGTACTTGTAACCCGACCCCGTATTAAAGAGCACCACGCGCTCGTCCGGGGCCACTAGTCCCTGCTCCTTGAGCTTGATTAGGGCCGCTAGCGTTGCCCCACCTTCGGGCGCGGGGAAAATGCCCGCGTGCGCCGCCATGCTATGCGAATGCGCGAGCAATTCCTCGTCGCTGACGGCAATGGCAGTGCCGCCGCTTTCCCGCAACACCTGTAACATCAGAAAGTCGCCGACCGCACTGGGAACGCGCAGGCCCGAAGCCACGGTGTGCGCGCCTTCCCACGCCTGGGCGGCTTCATCGCCGAGGGCAAAGGCCCGGACAATCGGCGCACAGCCCTCGGCCTGCACCGAGATCATCCGCGGCCGGTGCTTGCCAATCCAGCCGAGTTGCTCCAGCTCGGCGAATGCCTTCCACATCCCGATCAACCCCGTGCCCCCACCAGTGGGATAAATCACCACGTCGGGCAGCGACCAATCCATCTGCTCGGCCAACTCGTAGCCCAAGGTCTTCTTGCCCTCGATGCGGTACGGCTCCTTCAGGGTCGATACCTCAAACCACCCCTCGGCTTCCTTGCGCTCGCCGACGATGCGACCGCAATCGCTGATTAGCCCGTCAACCAACTCGACCTCAGCGCCACAGGACCGGCACTCAGCGACAAAGGCCTGCGGCGTATCGCGGGGCATGAAGACAATCGCCGGTACACCACAGGCGGCTGCGTAGGCTGCCATCGCGCCACCGGCATTGCCCGCCGTGGGAATGGCCAGCTTTTGCGCACCGCGCGCGCGGGCGCAAGTGACGGCAGCCGAAAGTCCGCGCGCCTTGAAGGAGTCGGTGGGATTGGGCGATTCGTCCTTGATGTAGAGTTGGGAAAAGCCCGTCCAGCGACCCAAGCGCTCCGGGCGGAGCAGCGGGGTGAAACCCTCGCCGAGAGAGACGATTTCCTCGGGCGTGCGGATGGGCATGACTTCCCGGTAGCGCCACATCGTCGGCGGGCGGGTACTGAGCGCGGCGCGGGTCAGCTCGCGGCCAGCCCGATCGAGGTCGTAGCGAGCGAGAAGGGGCGCACCCACCTCCGACAGGTTCTGCAACACGTCGGCGTCGTAATGTGCACCCGTACGAGAGCACTCTAAATACGTCATGAACACGGGGCGGCGTACAATCCTTTCGCAAGTATGTGGGCCTCGACCGCTTCGGGCACCATGTAGCGGATCGGTAGGCCAGCGGCCCGGCGCGACCTAATCTCGGTCGAGGACAGCTCAATGAGCGGGGTATCTATGAAGCGCAGGCGCGTCAACAGTTTTGGATCGTCGCCTGCCATTTCCCTTGGACGCGCCCCCACTACTACCGTACACTGGGCCAAAATGCCTTCGAGATCGTGCCACTCGTCTAGCTGACCGATGTTGTCCGCGCCGATGATGAAAAACAACTCGGCACGGGGATAAAGCTGGTGCAACAGGCGCAGGGTTTCGACGGTATAGGACTTGCCCGGGCGGTCTAGCTCCAAACGCGAGGCCGCAAAGTCGGGACAGTCCGCTATGGCCAGTTCAACCATGGTCCAGCGCTCCTCGGCTGGCGCGTACGCGCCCTGCTTGAGCGGTGGATCGGCCGCTGGAATGAAAAGCACTTCGTCGAGGGGGATTTGCTCTAAGGCGAAGCGGGCCAAGAGCAGGTGGCCGTGGTGGATGGGGTCAAAACTGCCGCCGATGACGCCGATGCGCCGCATCTTTAGCCCGGCGATTGGCTCAGCCCGGACAGGTGCTTCTGCACGCCCTCCACCAGCTCCGGGTCGCCGCTGTCTTGCAGCACTTCCTTCCAATAGCGCACCGCTAGATCCACATCGCCTTGCTCGTGGGCGATTTCGCCCATGCGGAAGAGGGTGGTGTAATACCACTCGCCAACGTCCGGGTACTCGCGCAGCACTTCCTCGTAGATCATTTTGGCTGCATCGAAATGGCCCTGTTTGTGGTACAGGCGGCCACTTAAGTACTCTTTTTGCGCTAGGCGGCTCCGGCACTCGGTGATGCGCTCGCGCGCCTGTTCCGCCAAGGGCGCATCGGGATTGTCCTCAATAAAGTTGCGGAAGGCCGTCAGGGCCTCAAAGGTTTCCTTCTGGTCCAGCTCTGGACGGCGCAATTGCTTGAAGTACGACTCGCCTACCTTGAACTGCGCCTCAACCGCCCACTCGCTAGACGGATAAATATCGACGATGCGCTGATACTCAAAGGCGGCGTTGACCCAATCGCGATTGCAAAAGTGCGCTTCGGCTAGGAGAAACTGAGCCTCGGCCACCCGGCGCGAACCGGGAAAGTTGCTGACTAGGCGCTTGAAGTGCTCGGAGGCCTCTAGGCAGCGTTTTTTTTCCATGGCCTTTTGGCCTTCTTCAAAGTAGTAATCCGCGCCTTGGAGTTTCTCCGGCGGCGTGCTGGCGCAGGCGGCGACGCACAGGGCGAGCGGGAAGGCAAGGTATTTCATGGCTAGCGGTTAGAAAAGAATAAATAGATAAGCCCACCGAGCACGGTGGAGACGATCACAGGTTCGACGAACTTGCTCCACGTTTGTTCCTCTAACTCGGTCTTGGCAAATTTGAATTGATCGTGCTGGAGTATGTCTAGCTGCTTTTTGGGAATCTGATCGCGCTGCGTGCGAGTGATCTCGTCCTGCCAGTGGACCACATCGTCGCGCTCGTCGCTCAAGCGCAGGGCGAGCGTTACCCGTCCTTGGCGGCTGACCTCGCTGCCGCGCAGTCCCGAGTACGCGGAAACTCCCAAGTCGAGCACTCGGTAGGACAGGCGCATACTCGCCGGTTGGGCCGCGGTCGAATCCAAGGTCACGCTAAAGCCGCGCGTCAGCAGCCGATTGGCCAGTAGGTGTTCGACCATCCAATTGGCGTCGTGCTTGCTCTGCGCCACGATCAACAAGGAAGCCGACGCGGCATCAGCCGGTATTTCAATGCGCCCCAAACTCTCATCAACCGCACTCGCCACCGTCTCGACCAACAAGTCCATATTGGTGGGAAAAGGAATGGCGGCCGACGCGGAGGCACAGATCATCAGCACGGCCAAAAGGCGATAACAAATTCGCAACAAGATCGTTCTCATCAACCACCGAGGTGTTTTATCTGTTCGCGGGCCGCAGGCGCATATTCGCTGTCTGGATACTCATCGACTAGCTTGCGTAAGGCCGCAAGCGCCCGGTCGCGCTCGGCCAAAGCGAGATGACAGCGGGCGATTTTTAGCTGGGAGTCGTCGGCTTTATCCGTGTTGCTGAAGGCAAACACCTTGGTGAATTCGATCAGCGCCTGCTGGTATTGGCGCAGCCCGTAATAGCACTCGCCTTTCCAATACTGGGCGTTATCGGACCATTCACTCAGGGGGGCTTCCTGCAGCAAGCGGTCAAACTCGGCCAAGGCGCGGTTATATTGTTTGTGGCGGTAGTAGTAGAGCGCACCTTGGTACATGTTGAACGCATCGCTTTTGCCGCTGCCGGACGTCGCCGCGGGCCGCAGAGTGTGGCGGCTGGTGCTGGCGGCGCGGCGCGGTAAAGAATCCAGTCGCGCACTTAGGACGCGGCTCTGGCTTTGGAGGGCCCTGAGTGCCTGCCGCAACTGGGCGTTGGATGTCTCTAGCTGGCGCACGCGCTCGGCCATAGCTTGCTCGCGCTCGTACGCGGCCGCAACTGCGCGTTCGAGGGACTGAAATGCTTCTCTTTCCTCTGGCTGGACCTCTTCCCGCTGGACGAGGGGTTGTTCGGCAGGTGGCGGCACAGGCGGCGCAGCGCAAGCTCCAAGGCCCAAGACCAACGCCAATGCGCTTTTCGCGCTTTTCATCGCACTTTTAATCGGAAACACAAATGAACCATCTTTGACAAAAAATATAGCATAATCCCTCTCCCAAACCAAATGGGAGCAAGGGGCGTTACGCGCTGGGTAGCGCCTTGATGCGCTCGATTAATTGGGTGGTGGAAAAGTTTGGCCACAGCGGCAGGGCGCGAACTTGGCCGCCGCGCGCTTCGACGCGTTCACGGCCGACAATGGCGGCTGGGGCGTAATCGCCACCCTTGACCAAGACATCGGGCGCGAGCGCAGCCACGAGGCTCTCGACGCTCTCACCTGAAAAGATGCACACATGCGAAACGCATTCTAAGGCCGCCAGCACAGCGGCGCGGTCGTCTTGCGGGCACAAGGGCCGGCCCCGTCCCTTGAGGGCGCGGACTCCATCGTCATCGTTTAATCCCACCGCAAGGCAGTCGCCCAAGGCGCGCGCCGCGCGCAAGTATTCGACGTGCCCGCGATGCAGCAAGTCAAAGCATCCATTGGTAAAGACGAAGGTCTGTCGCGCTTTTTTTAATTGGCTACGAATGGCGAGCAACTGGTCACACGTAATGATTTTGGTGGGATCGGCCAAGGCGACTACATGGCGAAAAATGGGGTGGATGACGGGAGTTGAACCCGCGCCCTCCAGGGCCACAACCTGGCGCTCTAACCAACTGAGCTACACCCACCACTAGGTCTTGAGGGCTGCATGGCGTGCCCAGTAGGACTCGAACCTACGACCGTCTGCTTAGAAGGCAGATGCTCTATCCAACTGAGCTATGGGCACATCGCCAAAGCGGCTGCGAAGCATTCAAAAATATTAGGGGCTATTGCGCGCAAAGTCAACGCGCCGCGCGGCTAGGCAGTGCGTCAGTTTGAAAGTTCTTTGTGTTTTGTCCCTTTGTCAGGGACTGAAATTTTCAAAGCGTGGCTAGGCCGGGCCGCCGTTTTCGTTGTTGACAGCCTGCACCAACGCCCGCATGTAGGCGATGGAATACGCGACGCCCACGCGACTTCCGCCGAGCATGTCGGGGATATGATCGGGGATGATGGCCCCGTCGAACTCGACGACGCGTAGGGCCTGCATCACGCGGTGCATGTCCTGATAGCCGTCGTCCATCAGGGTTTCGGTCCACGGGTCGGGCATGGGGTTGGAGACGTTGCGGAAGTGAATTTTGAAGAGCTTGTTGCGCTCGCCAAAGTAGTGTATCGCTTCTTCGACCGACGCCCCCATGCCCTGCTTGCCGCCCTCCAGCCAGCAGCCGACGCACAGACAAACGCCGATATTGGGGCTGTCGGCAATGTCCATCGCCCGCTTGTACCCGGCAAAGTTGCCGAAGATGCAGCGCGGTATTCCGCCTAGCGCATAGACCGGTGGGTCGTCGGGATGGATGCCAATATAGACTCCGGCTTCCTCGGCAACCGGCGCGACCTTGCGGATCATGTACTCGTAGTTTTCCCACAACTCATCTTCCGTGTAGGCGCGGCCATGGGTCAAGTCGCCGGCAAAGGTCTCACTGCCCCAGCGACCCGTGGCGCTTTTGATGTCGAGAGTCCGCGCGCTCATGCCGCCGCGGCGAGTGGTGCGGCCAGTGCTCCAGATGCCGTTGCCCATGTGGGCGTACGTGTGGTAGCGGATGCCAGCGGCACCGAGGTCGCGGATGAACTGAATCAGTTCTTCGACTTTCTCGTCGCGGCCGGGCAGATTGAGCGTAATTTCCGGGACGTTGTGGACCGCGTGATTGGCGATGCGATATATCTGTAGGCCGTATTGAGCAAAGCGCACGGCGAATTGCTTGTAATGCTCGACGCTGTGCAACGCCGGGTCGTCAATGCCGAGCATGACCCATTCGACGCCGAGCTGTTGAAAGAATTGCAGATCTTCGTCGCTGGCCTTGTGCGAGGTCTGAACGGCGACTTGGATTCCCGGTTTGCTGGAGTACAGGCCAGGGACGGCGCGCAATGCGTAGGGTCTGTTGGCGGTCATAGAGTGCCTTCCTTTATCAGTTCGGAAACCGGCTGCGATCTTTCCCAGCGCAGCGCGACTTCTTGGTCAATACCGCAGAGCCAGTTCCAGGTGCGGATGCGCCGCACCCGGTCGCGGTAGGACTCGACTTCGGTCACATACGGCAGACGCGGACGATCGCGATAGGCGGGAACTTCCGCTGCATCGCAGAGCCAGTCCCGCTGTGGTGCAGCCGTGCGGTGGTAGGAAAATTTGATCATGCTGCGGGCGCGGTCGTTGTTTTTAGGACCGGCCTTGTGCCAGATGCCATAGCGGGTCAGCACCACGGAACCAGCCGGCACCGTCAGCGAGACTTGGCCGAGGATGTCGTCGTAATGGGCGATGGCCTCGCGATCGACGGCGCGGCAATGCGAGCCGGGCAGAACCATAGTTGGCCCGTCGGCGAGCGCGACGCTGTGCGGGTAATAATAGCACTGGAGTTCAAAGACGTCGTAGCCGCTGCCCGAAAGCCCGTCCGAATGCCAAGTCTGGCCAAGGTGCGGCTCCTTGAAAAAGTGGTGGTGGCCGCCTCGGGGCACCAAGAAATCCTCGCCCAACAGCGAGCGCGCAACCCCGGCGACTTGGGGATGCAGCAACACCTGCTGGGTGAAGTCGTCCGAGGCGATAAAGGCGTCGCAATTGCCGGGAGCGAGGTCGTCGCAGCAGCGATTGAAGCCCTCGTCGATGACGCTTTCGAGGACGACCAAACCGGAGGCGACAAAGTCCATGACGCCGTCGTCGTCTAGCGTCGGTTTAATTGGCGACATCCGTTCCTCCTAAACGAATTTTTCGAGCACGAACTCATAGCCGAGATAGTCGTTGTCCTGACCCTCGTACGCGTAGAGCTTGGCAATGGGAAACTGCACCACGCGCCAGCCATCGGCCACGGCCGCGAGCACTGATTCATAGGGCGGGTCGGCGCTGGGCAGGGTCGGCTTCTGCGGCTGGGTGGCGTCGTACAAGGCCCAGCTAGCCAGCGGCGAGCGCATATTGGTCGATTTGGCATAGAGGTAGAGGATCTGCTGGCGGGGTTCGGCGAGCAACTCACCGAGGCGGTCGAGATCCGCGGCGGTAATCGCCTCGGTGCGGAGCTTGTCTCGACACTGTGCCAACCAGTTTTTTACAGCTTCGTGCATATAGGCTCCCTATGGCGTCGGCGACATAAGAAAGTGCCCTCGTGTAGCGCGGTCAATAACCAGCGATGCACCTAGTAATCAACCACCACCTTGACGGTTTGGGGCTGGAGCGCTGCGTCGAAACCAGCGACTAAGTCGGGAAAGGGGACGCACTGCGAGATGAGAGGAGTCACGTCTAATTGCCGCCGCGCCAACAGGTCCAGGGCCTGGGGAAATACGTGGGCAAAGCGGAAGGAGCCGCGGACGGTCAATTCCTTTTGCATGACCAAGTTGACCGGCAGTTCAATCGGGCCGCCCTGGACACCCAACTGCACGATAGTGCCACCGGCCTTGCAGTGCGCGTAAGCAGCTTGCAGGGCAGCCGGGGCACCAGAGGCTTCCACCACGACGTCGAAGCCCTCGCCCGCCGCCTGCGCCACAGCCGCCGAATCGTCGGCACGCACGGGCTGATCGGCCCACAGTGACGCCGCCAAGTCGAGCGCACTTTGGCGAATATCGCTGACGGCGAGATGGGCCGCTCCGTGGTGCCGGGCGACCAAGCCAATAAGTTGGCCAATGGGACCAGCACCCGTCACCAGCACGCACTTGCCAGCGATGCCCCCTGCTTGGCCGACGCCGTGGACAGCGATGGATAGTGGCTCGAGTAGGGCCGCTTGGCGATAGTCCATCGCCGCGGGAAGCGGATGGCAGTTGTGCGCATGGACTTGCACGTATTCGCGGAACGAGCCGTCTTGGGGTGGGCTGCAGGCCGCAGAGCCAAAGTAGCGCATCTGCGCACAGAGGTTGTAGCGGCCTTGGCGGCAGTGGGTACACGTGCGGCAGGGATGGGACGGGTCAATGGCCACTCGGCTGCCCGCTGGCAGCACGTCTGCGAACGCGCCCGCATCGACGACTTCCCCGGCCGACTCGTGCCCGAGGACAAAGGGGCGCTCTGGGACGAAATCGCCGTTTCTGCCGTGGACGTAGTAGTGCAGATCCGAACCGCAAATGCCGGTGGCGCGGATTTGCACCAAGACTTCGTCTGCGGCGATATGCGGTCGCTCGATTTCCGCGGCTCGCAGGTCGCAGGCACCGTGTAGGTAAAAAGCTCGCATGCAGCGGATAGTAGCGGCCAAAGTACGGCGCGTCAAGGGAGGGGCGGACCGCGGCGAGATTTGCCTACCGCAGGCGTTATGCGTACTGTGCAGACACCATTCTCGTTAGAAAGGGAACCCACCGTGAAACTCGGTCTCAAGTTCGGTCTCGACACACTCAGCAAAGAAAACCTGCAATTCGCCCAGCAGATGGGCGTCACGCACATCGTCGTCCACAGTCCCCACCTCGGCAACGAGGGCGTGCTCGATTACTTCGAGTTGCTGCGAATGAAAAAATTCATCGACTCGTTCGGCCTGGAACTGTGCGCCATCGAGAACTTGCCCGGCGACCACATGCACCCCATCACCCACGCAACGCCAGCGCGCGACGCCCAGTTGGCAAAAGTTTGCACCTCCATTGAAAACATGGGGAAAATCGGCATCCCGATCCTCGGCTACTACTTCAGTTTGGCCGGCGTCTCCGGCCACTGGCGCACGTACGAAAGCGGCGGCGGGCGCGGTGGTGCTGGTCTTAAAAGTTTTGATTATGCCCTAGTCAAGGACGCACCGCCGATCATCGATGAGCCGGTCTCAGTCACCGAGATGTGGGACCGCTTGGCCTATTTTCTCGAACGGGTAGTGCCCGTCGCCGAAAACGCTGGGGTCAAACTCGCCGCCCACCAAGACGATCCCCCGGCTGAAACCCTCTTCGGCACGGGGCGGCTCTTGACCAATCACGACGCCATGCAGCGACTGATCGACCTCGTGCCCAGTCCGAGCAATGGGTTGGAGTTTTGTCAGGGAACCGTGGCGGAGATGGGGCCGGACGAGACGATTGCAGCCGTGCGCCGCTTCGCCGCACAGGGCAAGATATTCTACGTGCATTTCCGCAATGTGCGCGGCGGCTTCCCCAAGTTCGACGAGGTCTTTATCGACGAGGGCGATGTCAATATGATCGCCGCGCTCAAAGCCTATCGCGACGCTGGCTACGACGGGGTCATCACGCCCGACCACACGCCCCGCGTAATCGGTGACGAGCCGTACGGACACCGGGGCCGCGCTTTCGCCTTAGGGTACATTCGCGCCGGAATGCAGGCGCTAGAATTGCTGGATTAGCGGGAGTCGTGGTGCCGAGGGCCGGACTCGAACCGGCACGTCCTAAGCGGACAGTGGATTTTAAGTCCACCGCGTCTACCAATTCCGCCACCCCGGCGCACAGATAAAAAAATGGAGGCGACGCCCGGAATCGAACCGGGGATAAGGGCTTTGCAGGCCCCTGCCTTACCACTTGGCCACGTCGCCTCAAATAGGGATTTGAAGGTACGCGGCGGGCATGTTCCTGTCAACCAGCCCGCCGACCGGTTGCGCTAGCCAAGATAGGTCAAAGATGCGCTAACACCTCGTCCACAGCACGGCCAAAGACGACCACACAAACCGCCTTTGACAAGGTGTACAAAACCTATAAACTAAAAAAGAGCTTTCACAATGCGACAATACCTCGACTTAGTAAGCCATTGCCTTGACCACGGCGAGGCCAAAGCCGACCGCACCGGCGTCGGCACTCTCGCCATCTTCGGCTATCAGATGCGCTTTGATCTCGCGGACGGATTCCCCTGCCTGACCACCAAGAAGCTGCATTTGCGCTCCATCATCCACGAACTCTTGTGGTTCCTCAAAGGCGACACCAACACGGTCTATCTGCAAAGAGAAAACGTCAGCATCTGGGACGAATGGGCCGACGAAAACGGCGATCTCGGCCCCATCTACGGCAAGCAGTGGCGCAAGTGGTCAACTCCAGACGGCCCCATCGACCAAATTCAACGCGCCATTGATCTGATTAAGACCAATCCCGATTCGCGCCGCATCCTCGTCAGCGCGTGGAACGTCGGCGAGTTAGAACAAATGGCCCTCATGCCCTGCCACTGCCTGTTCCAGTTTTTCGTCACTCGTGGTCGGCTTTCCTGCCAGCTCTATCAACGCTCTTGCGACGTGGGGCTTGGCGTACCGTTCAACATCGCCAGCTACAGCCTGTTGACCATGATGATAGCCCAGGTCTGCGGCTTGCAGCCCGGGCAATTCGTCTGGACCGGCGGCGACGTTCACATCTATCAGAACCACATCGCCGCACTGC
Source organism: Candidatus Latescibacterota bacterium (assembly GCA_022819745.1). The sequence continues at coordinate 114,928 of JAJEGS010000039.1, forward strand.
GCCAACAACTCTGCCGCACCCCCCGGTCACTGCCGGTGATGACGATTAAAAATCGCGGCCAGTCGATTTCCGACTTCCGCTACGACGACTTCAAACTACTCAACTACGATCCCCATCCTTCCATCCGCATGGAAATCGCCGTCTGACGGGTCTGTTGTACCGACCTTATCGTGCCGATTGGGCTCGGTGCAGTGGTCGCGGATACAACTTTGCTCAGTCTTGGTTTAAAACCTTCACCTGCGAATGTCCAGTATCTATAGTCCAAGCCCCAAGCTGACCGTCCCCGTCCAAGTCGGCCCTCACCACCAACCAGAATCCTGTGCTCATAGGCCAGAACTCCCAAGTATAGCCCTCTATCTGCCACCAAGCGTGCCGAATTCCCTTGTCATTGGGGTCGAAGTAGCGACCATGCTTGGCAAAATAGGCTTTTTCGAACAGGTGAAGCTGCTCCAAGCACGCCTCCAATTGGATCAGGGCCCGCTCAGGTGGGGTCAAGCGAGAAAAGTGCACAACCCCTAAGCCTATGAGCACCAACACCAAAAACGTCAACTCGATCACTCTCAGCGGCATGGGATATCTACCTCTTCGACGATTTGGTCCGCATCTAAGTCAATCGGCTCGGAATAGCGTCCATAAGGCTCGGAATAGCGAAAGGGGCTAAGCGAGCCGCTGCTGTACTCACCGTCGCCATCGCGATCTACAAACGCCCACAGCGAGTAGGTGCCGGCCAGCAGACCTTCCAGATCAAATCGCCCCTCTTCGTCTGCCCACTCGGCGTACGTACGAGCGTCCTCGTTGATGGCCGCGATTCGGACGCGACCTTCTTCCCCGGCCTGCACCTGTCCCCGAATCGCCGCAGTCTCCGCACCGACGGTAAAAGAAAGCGTCAACAGGCTGTCGGCCAAGCTATTGCCAGCTCGGTCCACGAGCTGTGCAGCCGACCCTGCGAGCCGATACGCACCCGGTGCCAGCGGTTCGGCGGGCGCAAAGCGGGCGCGATTGGGTAGCGGCCACAGCCAATCTCCCGCTAATGCTTGCGTCGAATCGCTCGCCGTCCAAAACCCGGCCAACGCGACCGGCTGCATGGCTTCAGAGAAAAGCAAGTCCAGCGCGTCGCTTGGGGCCAGTCGATTCCGCGCCAGCCCGACGAAAGAGGGCGGCTTGCGGTCGGACCGCGCACTGCCGCGAACAGGCGCGTCCCACTGCACGGGCGCACCAGCGAACGCAAGCTGTACAGCATAGCGTTGGTCTGGCTCTTGCGTTGCCGTCTCGACGTAAATTTTCTCCTTCGCACCTGGGGCCGCATACAGCGACTCCACCGCCAGTTCGGAGACTTCCACTTCCAAGTCTTGTGGATCCACAGACGTGGCAAACAGCAACATCAGCCGCTCGGCATGTATGGCTTGGACCCGCTTGAGTACGGGAGCGGGCATCTGCCGACGCACGAGAGCCAAATCGCCAGCCAGCACCTCTTCCTCCTCCACTTCCAGAGAAGACGCCGGCAGGGCCAACCACTCGTCGGCGTCTGGCAGGGCGTTGCGATTCGCATCCCTAAAGGCCAGTACCCGATAGTGGCCCGGAGCGAGGCGGGCAAACTCGTAGCTCCCATCGGCACCGCTCTGCGTCTGATAGGACGGTTCGTCCAATCCTACTTCCCCGCTAAAGGTCCCCAAGTCATAGGCCCAAACATGAGTACCAGCCACGGGTTGATGGTCTTGGTACACCCGGCCCCGAACCAACCCCTGATCGAGCTGTGAGCCGGTGGCAAAAGCCAAGGTAAAGGATTCCGTCAAGGCATTGCCCCGTAGATCCCGCGCCCCGGTACCCACCGTCAGCACATAAGTTCGCTCCTCGGCCAAAGGCATGGCAATGCGCAGCCGTGGGCCACGCCACGACAGTTGCAGCGGTCCGGCCGGCGATGTGAAAAGAGCGGCTTCGGTCTGCTCGCGGTTCATGGGTTCGCTGAAGACGATTTCTACTTCGGTATCCCGCGCCACTTTCAAGGCGTCGCTCTCCGGGTAGTGGGACAGAATGCGAGGCGGCTCTTTGTCCACCGGCCCTCCGGTGGGCGGCCCGACTTTGGCGCAACCCAACAACAGGGCGATCAAGATGCTAATCAGCACCGTGCGGGTGGGCTTCGGCGTAGATGGCTTGCAGGTGCTCCAAGCTTACTTCGGTATAGCTCTGGGTCGCGGCCAAAGTTGCATGGCCGAGGAGCTCCTTGACGGCCACTAAATCGGCACCAGCGTCGAGGAGATGAGCGGCAAAGGAGTGGCGCAGGCGATGCGGGCTGAGCGAATCGTCTTCCGACACGGTGCGCAGATGGCGCTCGACGATGCGCTGCACGGTGCGGCGACTCAAGCGCCTGCCGCGTCCGTTGAGGAAGAGGGCACCGGCTTCTACTTGCGACATGTCGCATTCGAGTAGGACCTCGGCGCGGCGTTGCAGATACGCTTCGAGTGCTTCTTGTGCCTTTGTGCCAATGGGAGCAATGCGTTCCTTGCGGCCCTTGCCCATAACCTTGATGGTGCCTTCAGCCAGATCCAGCGACGAGAGGTTGAGCCCCACCAGCTCGCCGAGGCGAATGCCCCCTCCGTAGAACACTTCTAGAATGGCCCGATCCCGCACGCCGCTAAACCGCTCGGTCGCAGGAGCCTCCATGGCCTCAGCGACCTGTTCTACGGGCAGGTGCCGCGGCAATGCGCGCTCGACCAAGGGCGATGCCACCGCACCAGCCGGATTGGCGACCTGCGCTCCCTCGCGACAGAGATAGCGGAAGAGCGAGCGCAGGGCTGCTAATTTGCGGGCAACAGTGCTGGCCTTAAGGCCCTTTTCCTCTAGGTCGGCGACAAAGGCCTGTACCTGCTCGCGCTGCACCACTCGTAGCGGCAGTTGCAAATTATCGACTCGCGGATAGAGAAAGCGGGCGAATTGCTGCAAGTCACAGCGATATGAAGTGAGGGTGTACTCGGCACAATTGCGCTCTTTGTCCAAGTATTCCAAAAAGCGGACAATGCCCTCTTCGAGACTGGAGCCGGCGTGTAGAGCGCTCTGCGATGCATCGGCCATGGCAGTAATGAGCCAAGGAGGAATGAATGCTCAGGCAGCTTGGGCGCTTTTGTCTTTTTCGCCCTTTTCGCTTTCGTACTCGGTGCCGCAAATCCGGCAGTACATGGCAGGGGCACCTGAGCGGCTCCCCTTTTCGTAGAGCAAGGCAGCGTCGCAATGCGCACACTTGCGGTCTATGGGTCGGTCCCAACTGGCAAACTTGCACTGGGGATAAATACTGCAACCAAAGAAGACCTTGCCTTTGCGCGACCGCCTCTCCACAATCTGCCCCTCGCAACCGTCCTCTGGACATTGAATTCCGAGGACATAGGGCTTGACGTTTTTGCAATCTGGATAGCCGCTACAAGCCAAGAAGCGGCCATAGCGGCCCGTCTTGACGACCATGGGCGCGCTGCACTGATCGCAGACCTCGTCGGTCTCCACCTCGCCTTGCTCTTCGAGGGGCTTGGTGTTTTTGCACTTGGGGTAACCAGAGCAAGCGAGGAAGCGGCCGTTGCGACCCCACTTGACGACCATGTCGGCCCCACATTCCTCGCAGTCCTCGTCCGACACCTCTTGCAGCGCACGCTTTAGCTCTTTGCGGCGGTTGTTGGCCGCGTCTAAGTCGCCCTTCCACGAATCGTAGAACTGCTGCACGATCTTCACCCAGTTGGTATCCCCATCTTCGATCTGATCAAGCTTGTCCTCCATGTTGGCCGTGAAAGCTACGTTGAAAAGGTGCGGAAAGGTATCGACGAGTAGTTTGTTGACGGTCTGGCCGCGCTCAGTGGCCACGAAGTAGCGGTTATCAACCTTTTCGACGTACTCGCGATCTAGGATGGTAGTAATGATTTGCGCGTAGGTCGAGGGACGGCCAATGCCCTCGGATTCCAGTTGCTTGACGAGCGACGCCTCAGTAAAGCGCGGCGGTGGCTTAGTGAAGTGCTGCTCAGGGGCGACCTGCTCTAACTTTAGCACCTCGCCCTCGGCAATATCAGCGGGCATGGCCCTCGACGCGTCCTTTTCTTCCCTCTCGGCCATGCCATTAGACCCTGCCTCCGACTTATCCTCTTCTTCCTTGCTTTCGCTGTAGAGCAAGGTAAAGCCCGGAAACTTAACAACACTCCCTGCAGCGCGAAGCAAATAGGGTCCAGCCTCGACATTGGCCGTCGTGATGTTGAGAACTTGCGGCTTCATCTGGGAGGTCACGAATCGCTTCCAGATCAGGGAGTACACTCGCGCTTGATCTGGCATGAGCAAGTGCTTGATTTTGTCTGGATGCAGGGCTACGGAGGTAGGACGTATGGCCTCGTGGGCGTCTTGGGCGCTGTTTTTGGTCCGGTAGTGATTGGGCGTCTCGGGCACGTAATCGCGACCATAGAGGGCGTCGATCTGCTCGCGCACTTCGGCAATGGCGTCGGCTGCAACGCGCACCGAATCCGTGCGCATATAGGTAATCAAGCCACGGGTTTCGCCCTCGACCTCAATGCCTTCGTATAGCTGCTGAGCCACAGCCATGGTGCGCTTGACCGAAAAGCGCATCCGCCGAGCACATTCCTGCTGCAAGGTGCTGGTCGTAAAGGGCGGGGCAGGACGGCGTACTTGGTCGCGTTCCTTGACCTCTTTGACCCCTATATCTTGCGCGGCCAGCTCGGCGGCAATGCAATCAGCCTCCTCCTGATTGCCGATATCGATCTTATTGCCGTCTTTGGCCAACAGGCGCGCCCAGAACGAACCTTGGCTCTCGCGGCCCAAAAGGGCCTCAATTGACCAGTACTCTTGAGGCTCAAATGCCTTGATCTCGTGGTCGCGCTCGCAGATTAACCGCACGGCTACGGACTGCACGCGGCCGGCTGAGAGCCCGGAGTGTATAACCTTCCACAAGAGCGGGCTGATCTCGTAGCCGACTAAGCGGTCGAGTACGCGCCGCGCCTGTTGGGCATCGACCTTGTGGAGATCCAGCGCGCCCGAGTGTTCTAGCGACTCGTGTACCGCTTTGGGCGTAATCTCGTTGAAGAGAATCCGCTTGACGTTGTCGTTCTTGTGGGAGATGGCTTGAGCCACGTGCCAAGCAATGGCTTCGCCCTCGCGGTCGGGGTCGGTAGCCAAGTAGGTGGTATCCGCGGCTTGGGCTGCTTTGCGGAGGCCGCTGAGGATCTTGCCCTTGCCCCGAATGGTCACGTAGCGCGGCTTGAAGCCGTCTTCAACTTCGATACCTAGCTCTTTGGGCGGCAAATCCCGCACGTGCCCCATACAGGGTTTGACTACAAAATTTTTGCCTAAAATTTTATTGATTGTCTTGGCCTTGGCTGGCGACTCGACAACCACCAATGACTTGCCCATCTGCTCCCTCAGTTGATATTACCGAAAGCTGTACGTTACGTAAGTTACGTAATTTGCTGAATATATGGACGCCCTAAGACAATTGCAAGACGCGCTCTTGACAAACCAGAGCCACCGTCTTTTTGTAACGCGTTCAGTATTGTGCGCTACATTCTCTGGGGTTTGCACCTTGATCCATCGCAAAAAATCAAGCGAAATAGAGCACATTGCTGCGAGCTGCGAGATCGTCTTCGCCGTCCAGCAGAAGCTCGAAGCGCTCATCGCGCCTGGCGTCAGCACCCTCGAGCTGGACCAAGTCGCCGAGACCGAAATCCGCGCCTTGGGAGCGGTACCCGCCTTCAAGGGATATCACGGCTTCCCCTACTCGATTTGCGCTTCAGTAAACGCTGCAATCGTGCATGGGTTCCCCGACGAAACTCCACTGCAAAAGGGCGACATCGTCAGCATTGACGTGGGTGCCTGTCTCGACGGCTACTATGGCGACGGGGCCTTTACCGTCGCCGTCGGCGCAATCAGCGCGCAGGCACAGCACCTCATCAATGGCACCCTCGACTGCCTCGCACGGGGCATTGACCAAGCGCGGCCCGGTGGGCGGCTCTCCGACATTTCGCACGCTATCCAGCGCCACGCCGAAAGCCAAGGACTGGCCGTAGTGCGCGAGTACGGGGGCCACGGCATTGGCCGCGAGTTGCACGAGTCACCCTACATCGAAAACTATGGTTCGCCCGGCAAAGGCCCACTGCTCAAGCCTGGACACGTATTCTGCATCGAGCCGATTCTCTGCCTAGGCAACCCTCAAATCGACCATTTCGATGACTGGACCACCCTCACCTCTGACCGCTCGCTCGCCGCTCACGCCGAACATACCGTCGCCATTACTGAGGACGGGCCGCGGATTCTGACCCTGCCCGCTGTGCCAGCATGAAGGTCACCTTCCTCGGCACTGGCACCTCCATCGGAGTACCGCGCATCGGCTGCTACTGCCCAGTTTGCGCCTCGGACGACCCAAAAAACAAGCGCTTGCGCTGTGCCTTACACTTGGCACATCAAGGCCGGTCAATCCTCGTAGATGCCGGCCCAGATCTCAGAACTCAAGCCCTGCGCTATCAGATCAACCGCGTCGATTGCGTGCTGTTGACTCACGGCCACGCCGATCATCTGCACGGCCTCGACGATGTGCGATCTTATTGCTTTGACCGCGATCAGCCGCTGCCCTGCTATGCGGATTCGCACACCATTGCACGCATCGAACGAGTCTTCGACTACGCCTTTGACAAAGACGCTCCAAGCGCAACGCCGCAGCTAGCCCTGCGTCCGATTGCCGGACCGTTCACAGCTTGTGGACTCGCCATCGAGCCGCTCACCATCTATCACGGCCGCTCTCCGGTCCTGGCCTTCCGCATCGGCAACTTCGCCTACGCCACGGACACTAATTACATCCCAGAGGCGGCCATGGCGCGACTGCATGGTCTAGAGGTCTTGGTCCTCGACGCACTACGCTACAAAGAACATCCCACCCATTTCAACGTCGAGCAGGCGTTGGCCATTGTCGCCGAACTCCAGCCTACTCGCACGTACTTCACGCATATAGCCCACGACCTCGACCACCATCAGACCAATGCCGAACTCCCCCCAAGCGTGGAACTAGCCTACGACGGATTGGTGTTGGAGTTGTAAGAAAAAACAAGGATGCTGCCGGTCTCCCGACGACATCCTCGCCTCGATCAAAAGCACTCCGGTTTTAGTTCAACACTTGGACCATCCGCAGTGCTTGCACATCAGACAGCTACTCTCATACGATACCGTCGACCCGCACTCTGGACAGGTAGTCAGCGTCTTCGGCTCACTGCCCTCGACGAAACTGGGCGGCATGTCCTCAGGGGCGACAGTATCGGGCTGCTTGCCTGCCTTCCGCTGCAAATAGCGCTCCATCGCCTTGCCAATGGCATCCGGCGTAGACAGGATCAACTCGCCGTTTTCCCATACTGGGTTTGGGCCTGAAATGCCCTTCAACTCGCTGATAACTTCCTGAGGATCAACCCCCGAGCTCAGCACCAGTGAAATTAGCCGGCTGATGGCCTCAGACTGGGCGGCGGCGTTGCCGCCAGACTTGCCGATGGTACTGAAGACTTCGCATATCCCGTATTCGTCTTCGTTGATCGTTACGTAGATCTTGCCCTCGCCGGTGTTGATCCGCTCGGTAATGCCCGCGGTGACGGCCGGGCGACGGCGACGGTGGAGGAAGCCATCTGACCCCATGTAGTTAGGGACCTCCGCAGCCGAAGCTTCCTTCTTGTCAGCTTGCCCCTCGGTCTGCAGAATGCCCTCACGGCTGCCCTCGCGGTACACCGTCACGCCCTTGAGACCTTCCTTGTACGCGGTGATATAGATGTCGGCGACCGTCTCTAGCGTGATGTCTTCGGGCAGGTTGATCGTCGAAGAAATACTACTATCGGTATACTTCTGGATCACGCCCTGCATCTTGACGCGGAAGTAGGGGTCAATTTCGTGGGCCGTCACCACGTAATCGGGCAGGTCTTCGTCGTCGCCGAAGACGCGCTGGATGAGCGGGTGATAGACCTTGTACTCGCGAAAGCTCTCGCCGTCTTCCTGTTTTACCCGGCGGGTGTAGCTAGTGCAAAAAATCGGCTCAATCCCCGAACTCGTCTGCGCCACAATCGAACCCGTGCCCACCGGCGGCATCGTGATCAAGGTACAATTGCGCAGGCCGTGCTCGGCGATTTTCTTTTGCAGCGCTTGGGGTAGGTTCTGGATGAATTTGCTCTGCTTGATGCCCTCCCAGTCGAAAAGCGGAAAGGCCCCCTTCTCCTGCGCCAATTCGACGGACATTTCATAGGCGTTGTGGCAGATGGTGGCCATAACGCGGTCTATAATTTCCAAGGCCTCGTCCGAATCGTACTTACTCTGCATCAAGACCAGCGCGTCGGCCATGCCGGTGATGCCCAAACCCACCCGCCGGTCAGAGGCTACGGCTTCGCGAATTTTGGGCAAGGCATGGTTGTCCACGTTGTAGTCAATGACATTATCTAAAAAGCGGGTCGCCACGCGGGCGGCCTGCCCCAACTCCTCGTAGTCGAGTTCGCCATTGGACCGGACGAAGTTCACCAAATTGAGATTGCCTAGGTTGCAGGCTGTGTACGAGGCCAGTGGCTGTTCGCCGCAGGGATTGGTGCTAGTGAGTGGGTTGGCGTATTCGACATTGTGATGCTCACGCATCGTGTCCCAAAAAATAATCCCCGGCTCGGCGCTAGCGTGGGCATTGGCAATGATCTTGTCCCATAACTGGCACGCCTTGACCGTGCGGAACACCTTGCCACCCCAGCGCAAGTCAAAGTCCGAGTCGGCCAACACAGCCTGCATAAACTCGTGGGTAATCAACACGCTGATGTTGGCGTACTGCACTTTGGTGCGGTTGGCGTCGTTTTTGATGGTTATGAAGTCTTCGATATCGGGATGATCGACCCGCAAAGTCAGCATCAGGGCACCGCGTCGGCCAGCTTGGGAGACGGCATTGGTGCTTTCGGAGAGCAGGTTCATAAACGCGGTGCAACCCGGCGAGGCATCCACCGTGGCGTTGACCGGAGCCCCTTGCGGCCTGAGAATCGACAAATCCGTGCCGACCCCACCGCCCGTGCGGTACACCATCGCCGACTCGCTCAGACAACGATAAATGCCTTCTAAGCTATCTTCTTCAATGGGGATGACATAGCAGTTGGACAGCGTCGGCTTGCGCCTAGCCTCGTCCCGGCCCGCGCCGTGCATGACACGCCCGCCGGGGATGAACTTGAAGTCCATCAATAATGAGAAGAAGCGGTCGTACCAATATTGAGGATCCTTCTCCACCGAGGCCATGGCCCGGGCGATGCGATCCCAGATGTGCAATGGGCCGGTTTCACCAGGTGCCAAGTACTTGTTGCGCAAAACGTCAATGGCCAAGTCGTTGTCCCCGTAATAGGTTTCGGCATCAGCGGCGCGAGCCAAGAGAGCATCGTGGCCGTTACGCTTGAGCCCGTGGCCTTCGAGTTGCGCTAGCATGTCTTCAAATCGGTGTGCAACTACGCGTTCGGATTCCATTCATGCCCTCCCATTGAAGCAAAAAAGATCCATGGGCGAAGTGGAGAACATCGCCAAAAATAAGGACTTAGGTTAACTGCTGTTAGGATTAGGGGAGAGAGCAAAAGCGTAGCCCCGAGACACATTATCTCAGGGCATTACACTCATTTGACACTATATGTAGTAGTGCCGAGTCCTAAGTTAAGAGAGGGGTTGCGTATTTGTCAAGTCAAAAACAAGGTCCAGAGCAATTTCTTTCCAATCCGGTTACGATGCGCTAAAAAAACAGTTCTGGACTTTAATTATTGGCCAATTGCTCCAGTTCGCGCATGAAATCGCTCTTGTCTTTGAACTGGCGATAGACCGAGGCAAAGCGCACATACGCCACCTCATTGAGCTGGCGCAGATGCTCTATGACTCGCTCGCCGATCTGTTTGGAGGGAATTTCTTTCACGTTGAGACTGCCCACTTCGGCCTCGACCTGATCAACGAGTTGCTCGATCTCCTCGGCCGAAACGGTCGTCTTGTAACAGGCTACCTGTATCTTGTCGAGCAGTTTGCTGCGATCAAAAGGCTCGCGGCGACCGTCGGCTTTGATAACAGATAGGGGTACGTTTTCGATGTATTCATAGGTTGTGAAGCGCTTGTCACAGCTTATGCACTCGCGGCGACGGCGAATCGCCATACCTTCGCGGCACGACCGCGAATCCACCACCCGATCTTCTTCACAATTGCAATAGGGACACCGCATAGACTAATCCTCCTAGCGTACGGTGGACGGCGTTTGGGTGGGGAAGAAAGGGAAGAAGAGTAATACTAAATATAATAAAAATAGGAAGATATTAGCAACCGTCAGTTAAGCCTGAAGACGAATGGCACACTAACCCAAACCTTGACGGGCCTGTCGTTTTGCATCGCTGGCGTAAACTCCGACTGGAGCGCGGCGGCTTTGGCGACTTCGTGGAACACTTTGGGACCCGTGATGTTGCGGATTTGCTCGACCTTGCCGTCTTTGCCGACTAGCGCCTCGACAAACACCTTGCCCGTGATGTTGGCCTTCTGGGCAGTAGGCGGATATTCCGGCTCTACTCTCTTGGTGAACTTGGGCTTCTTTTCGACCCGCCACAACTCGACGATCTCTTCCTCCTCCTCCAACTCAACTTCCTCAACCACCACCTCCTCTAATGGCGGCGGAGGGGCCAGATCGTCGAGGTCGAGGTCGAGGTCGGTGTCCTCAATAGTCACGTCATCCGGGACATCCGGGTTGTCGGTAGGCACGGGCACGACCGGTCGGGCTGGCGGTGGAGGTCGGCGTTCCTGTTTGGTCTCGGGAATTTCTTCGAGCTGAATGATAATCGGCTGTTCGGGTTTGGCGTAGGCTTCGGGCTCGAAATTGGGGAAGAGGACAAAGAGGGCCGCGTGCAAGAGAGTAGAAAAACCCGTGCAGGCCCATAATGTCTTCCGGTACGTCAACCGCAGGTTGGCTTCAGGCTGCTTGCCGCGAATCATTCGTCCAACTCCCGCTTGGTGGAGAAATTGACCCGCAGGGCTTCGACCTTGCGCAATTCCTCCATGACATCGGAAATCACCCCAAACTCGGAGTCCTTATCGCCTCGCAACGAGATGATTAACCGAGGATTGGCCATCAGGTGCTTATGTACCAGTTTGCCCACATCGGAAAGCGGTATGTTCCGGTCTTCAATATTGACAACTCCTTCGCTACTAACCCAAACCTGCAATACGTTGCGGCGGCTTTCTAGTTTCTCAATTTTTTCAGCCTGTGGCAACTCCACCGGCACGCCTCGATAGCGCACGAAAACCGTCGAGACCATGAAAAACACGAGAAGCAAAAAGGATATATCGGCCATGGATGCCGTGGGAATAACGCTAACTACTTTGGCTTTGCGTGCGAATTTCATCGGTTATTCTTCCGGATTGGCAATCGAGATTTTGGTGGCCCCGGCCAGTTTGAGCTCGTCTAGCACATCGACGAAGGTCCGATAGGTGGCCCCGCGCTCGGTCTTGAGCGAGACGATCAGATTCTCGTTTTCTTGCAGACGCCCCTCAATGCGCTCCTTGAGTTCAGCAAACGGCACGGGCGTTAGCTGGTCGTTCTCAAAAAAGGCGAGCTGGTCGCGGGCATTGATCCACACGTTGAGAATATTCTTTTCTCGCACTTCCTTGGTCTCGCCCACCGGCGGCAAGTGCAACGAAAGGCCCTTGTCTTGATTCATGGTGGTCGTGACGAGGAAGAACACGATCAGCAAAAAAGCGATATCCGCCATCGAAGCCGTGGGGATTTCCGGGGAGACCCGGCTCTGACGCCTTCCAATCACGCCTAGGCTCCTTGGTACTCTCGTGCGCCCAACAAGTCGATAAAGTTAGCCGTCTGCTCGGTCATGTCGGCGATGATCTTGTCGATTCGATTGGCGCAGAAGTTGTAGCAAAACTGGATTAGGATGCCCACGATCAAACCTGAGGCTGTGGTGATTAGAGCCTCGGAAATACCACCCGCGACCATGGAAGGCTCGACGTCACCGGCTTCCTTAATCGCCTGAAAGGCGTTGATCATACCGCTGACCGTGCCCAAAAAGCCGATCATCGGTGCCAAGTTGGCCACGGTCGAGAGCCAGACCATGCCGCGCTCGAGAAAGGCCATCTCCACCGCGCCAGAATTGTCAATGGCTTTCTCAACGTGGTCGATGCCGCGCTCCAAGCGCAGGAGCCCTGCGTGGATGACCGAGGCAACCGGACCGCGCGTATTCGAGCAAAGCTCGGCCGCGGCGTCGGGGCCACCGCTATTGAGTGCCTCTTCGAGATTTGCAAAGAAATCCGCTGCGTCGATCGACGACCGCAACAGATTGTAAAAGCGCTCAATCGCCACTCCAACGCCGACGATGAGCAGAATGAGCAGGGGATACATGGCCCACCCGCCGTTGTGAAAAAGCTCTATCATTTTTTTCCTCGCGATGTTAGCCCCGGTCTAACAGGCCGAAGCGGTGTTTAGTTCTGCTCCTCTTGTGTCTCTTCGCCGCCGAAGAACTGCCGCTTGAGCTTTTCTTCTTCGGTCTCTGGCGGCCGGAGCTGCCAGATGCGCTGCTGGGCCACCTTTTCCCAAGCCGGATCGGCTTTGGCTTTCTCAAAAGCAGCGATGGCCCCTTCCTCGTCGCCCTCCTTCACCAGATTGTCGCCCTTGAGTAGCAGTAAGTGTGCATCCTTGGGATCTACCTTCAGCCCCCGCCCCAACCACGCTTTTGCCGAGGCAAACTCGCCGCGGCCTTGGTCCCACTCCACTAGCTCCGCTATGCTCTTCACATCCTTAGGATCAGCCTCAACCATGCCCTTGAGGCCCTCGATGTGCATGGAGTCGTTGCCCGCTTCAGAAGCGATTGATGAGATTCGGTTATAATAGGAATAGGCGTTCTGCGAATCCACCTTCGCCAATTCCAATAGCATGTCGTAAGCCCCTTCGACATTGCCGACCTCTAGCTTCAGTTCGACGATGCCCTCCTTGAGCGCGACGGCTTTTGCATTTAATTGATCGGCACCGCCCGTCCCGCCCTCGACTTGGCGTTCACGCCACTCAAGAACCTGATCCAGTTGGCGTTCACGCCACTCAAGAACCTGATCCACCTGCCCTAGTTCCTGGTGTAACACTGCAAGTATTTCAAGGAGTTCAGCGTCTTCGACTCCAGTCGAGTCTGCCTCAACTAACTGCTTGTAATGGACGATAGCCCGCTCATTGCGGCCTTCGCGGCGATAGAGGTCGGCCAGCTTGCGACGGTCAGCAGCATTCGGCTTTTTGCGTAGCGCTCGCTCCAAGCTCAAAGCAGCCGAATCGGCCTCGCCGACAGCTTGGTAGATCGTGTAGAGTAGCCGGTTGGAATTCAGATGCAGCGAGTCGATGCTGATTGCTTGGCGCAGAGAGACGCGCGCCTGGGGCAGGGCGATGCGTGCGCCGGTGGAATCCTTTTTTTCGTAATAAAGCTGTCCCAAGAAAAAGGCGGCCTTCAAGTCTTGGGGACTATATTGCAGAAGAGTCGTGTAATAGCCTATGGCTCTGTCGTACTCTTTGTTTGTGCGAGCGGTCTTGGCGTAGTATTTGTACTTGCGGATTGAATCGGCCTTTGCAATTTCCTCGGCCCCAACCTCGGGACCCAAAATTAAGGTGCAGATCGCTAGTCCTAAGGTACGCATCAGATTAGATTTCACGATGGCAATCCTCAATATGGCTACGGTCAATTCGCGGTTCATTACTTAAATACAACCTTCACAAAGTCGTCAAGATATGGATTTACCCTTTGAGATGCAACTTCAAAGACCGCGTAAATATCGAGATATAGCGACTCCCGCGATTACATCTTTATAGCAACTGCGTTGCATTTTCGCGGCTCGGTTCGCATCTGTAGATTGACAAGTATTTATTTTTAATGCATTTTATTCGCTGTTTATCAACACGACGAATAGCGCGTTTATCCGAACTAGCGCCACGTTCACTTCTGCCGGACTCAAACGGCAGGGCTAATCTGAGAGGAACAGCCTTGAACTGGTTTGAAAAAATGAAATCTGGGATCAAGTCCCTAATAAAACGCGAAATTCCCCAAGGCATCTGGATCCAGTGTAAAAAGTGCGGCCATTCCAACTACGAGATGGCCCTGCGACGCAGGCACTGGATCTGCCCAGAGTGTGCTTGCCACTATCCTATCGGCCATCAGCAATACATCGACCTCCTCATCGACGACGGTACCTTCACCGAAATTAACGCCAACGTAGCACCTGTCGATCCGCTCAAGTTCAAAGGCTATAAGGACAAAATAAAGACCAGTCGCCGCCAGAGCGGCCTAAAAGAATCAGTGTACACCGGCATCGGCCAAATCAGCGGCCATCCCGTCGCCTTGGCGATCATGGACTCGCATTATCTCACGGGCACCTTAGGCGGCGCGACCGGCGAGAAGCTCTGCCGGCTCATCGACCGCGCCATGGCCGAACGATGCACGCTAGTCATCGTCTGCCAGTCAGGTGGTGCTAGGATGCAGGAAAGCGCCTATTCGCTGATGCAGATGGCGCGAATTAGCGCCAAGCTCAACCAGCTCTCGCAAAACGGCTTGCTCTATATTGCTATTCTTACCGACCCAACGTATGGCGGCGTCACCGCCAGCTTTGCCATGCTCGGCGATATCGCTTTGGCCGAGCCTAGTGCACGCATCGGATTTGCGGGCCAAACCGTCATCCAGCAGTTCCTCGGCACAGACGCCCCCCTGCCCGAAGGCTTCCAGCTAGCCGAGACCGTCCTCGAACACGGCTTTATCGACCGCATCGTCCCGCGCGACCGCATGGCAGCAGAACTAGCGCGCTTGATCACACTTTTGGCCCCGCAGCCTGCCAGCCACGCCTAGAAGTTGTGTCCTAGGCTCAGCCAGACATCCATTTGCTCGTCGGCGATGCCTGCACCCATGCGGATCACCAGATCGGCGTCCCAGACCATGCGCACCCCTGCGCCGCCGCTGATGTGCATGCCCGACCACCCGATCTTATCCAAGTCGGGCCAGACTCGGCCCGCATCGAAAAAAGTTACCCCCTGCCATTCTATGTACTGTCCGTAAAACCAGATGTCGTACAGTTGGTAGCGCAATTCGACATTGGACAAAAAGCGCACATCGTCTGTAAACCGCTGGGTATCGAAACCGCGCAGCGAATCGCTGCCGCCCAACCCCTTGACCCGGCGACTGCCTCCTATTTCGCCATAGGCGTAGAGCGGTACTTCGCCACTAAGAACTTCTAAAACGAGACGATGAGAAAAATTCAACCGAGGTGACAGCGGGATGTAGTAGGCGTTGGTCAGGGTTACGCGGCTAAAGTCAATAGGCTCAAAAAACAGCGCTAGCAGGGAATTGCGCGCCGACTCGTACGACCACTCCTGAAAGAAACCGCGCCGCGGCACCACTTCGTCGTCGCGAGTATCCCACTGGAGAGTCGCACTGATAAACCCCGAAAACCCATCTATCACTCCATCTGGGGTGCCTCGCTCCAAATAGAACGCCTGCGTCCCCCGCTGGTCCACATCGACGCGCTCCAGCCCAAAACCGACCGACATAGATACTGGCCCGTATAACTGGCGAAAAAGGCTCACTAAAATCCGCGGGTTTCTTTTTAGAATGTAATAATAGTAGTTCTCATCCTTGAAATCAGCATTCTTAGGCTCGATGAAGTCGCGATTAAATGTGCTATTGTTGCCCAACCCATAGTAGCGCGTGCGTATATTGCGCTCGCGGAACAACTCCAGTCTCAGACCGAAACCTGTCCCCGAAATCCGGGGCACCCTCAGTCGCACGCGATTTTTTACTTTGCCCTCAGAAGACTCCTGGACGTGCAACGTCAGCTTGTAGAGATAGGGCTGTCGCCGGTAGTCAGCCCAGTGGACGCGAGCACCCCAATTCCAGCCCGTGTTAGGGCTGAGATAAGCAAGCGGCAGGCCGGTGACGCCATAGGGAATGCCCCGCAGGGTAAACTGACGTCGCTTTGCCATCCAGCGCACGGCTTCTACGGTCTGCTCGGTCGCCGCCTGCGAGACTTTGGTCAGCAGCGGGGACGAAGGCTGGCTTTGAGTGGAATCGACGCGGCTCTCGCCTTCACCCCATGCGCTCTCTGCGAACAATAGGACGCCGATACAACTGCCGTTTGCGAGAAGCCGCTTAACCACGATCACCTCGCTTCCCTGCGCTTTTAGGTGTGAAAATGCCGCACTCAAAGCGCTGGCGATCAAACGAGCTTATTGGGACATCAAGCGAATAGCAGAGCGGCGTAATCGCGACTGAGCCGCGCGCCAAGGCTTCCACATCGCTGTTAGCTCCATCGCCAATCAACTGCAACTGACAGCTATGGTATGCGAAGTGCGGCTCGTCTTCACGCCGAGCGAATAGCGGACCATAGCTCGTCTTCGCCAAACCCGTCATGCACCTCGGGGATTCTCGCTTGGTACTAGCGGGCATGTTTACTGCGATCATGTCGGCACCAGCCGGCAACCCCCCGCGCAAGATCTCGGCGGCGATGTCCGCGGTGACGGCCGCCGCCGCCGCGACCAGCGCATCGAGCGCGGGATCGAGCTGCCGACATCGCCGCCAGCGCGCAAAAGCCGGTTCGGGCAACTCCAGCGAAAAGGCTGCGGATGGCACCCCGGCGAGAAAGCCTTCTACAGCCGCCCCTATGGTGCCGGAGCTCAGCGTGAAAGCGAGACCGGAGTTGACGCCCATATTGATGCCGGAAATGACTAGAGCCGGCTTTTGGGGGCAGAGATTGTGGATGCCGATATGGGCGCAGTCGGCCGGCTTGCCGGTCAGCGTCTGGACGGGAAAGCCGCCGCATTCAACCTCGGCCAGCACTAATGGCTCAAAGCGGCTCATACTCTTGCTGGTCCAACTACATTCCGCTGCTGGAACAACCACGCATGGCTCGGCCAACTCGGCTAGCTCCCGCAGCAAAGGCACCAAAAGAGGCGAATCAGCACCGTCGTCGTTTGTCACCAATACTTGGGATCTTGTAGCGGTCACAGTTGGTTTTCCTTCGCTATGGACGCGCTCTGAGATGAAGATATATAATAACAATCCGCCATTCGGCTCCCAATAATTTCCTTGCTTAGCTGCGGCCTGCGGTTCTATTATTTCTTAAATGGATGCCGCCATTCTCCTACAGGAACTTGAAACCCTCGCAGCAGGGTTGGACATTGAGGTGCGCTACGACGACTTTGAGGGCCAAGGTGGGCTTTGCCGCTACGGCGGTAGATCCTACTTAATCGTCAATCGCGAGCTCGATACCAAAGCCCGGGTGCATGTGTTATGCCGTGCTCTTGCGCGGCTGTCTCTCGATGCAGTCTTTATCCGTCCTCAAGTACGGGAACGGATCGAAAAGTATAGATCGCAGGCCGCTGCCTAATCGCCTACACTCTCACTGACCGCGTTCCAGTATTTAGACGAGACCGAGAATTTTCCCGCCAAAATTCACCACCTAAAGGGTGGACTGCTCTTCCTTGACAGCCCCTATGTCATGGTCTATTTTTGCTTTTTCTGCCTAAATTAAGACAAAGGGACCATCATGCCCAAAATCAAGACGCATAAATCCTCGTCCAAGCGCATTAAGCAGCGCGGATCGGGCAGCCTGAAACGGCGCAATGCCTATGCCACGCACCTTTTGGGTGGCCGCTCGACCAAGCGCAAACGAGCTTTCCGCAAAAACAGTTCGGTCTCGTCCGCAGACCTAGCCAATGTGCGCCGCGCCCTGAACCTCAAGTAAGCGAATTTAACGGAGAGTAATCCATGCCACGGGTAAATCACGCCGTAGCCACCAAAAAGCGCAAAAAGAAGGTACTCAAACAATCCAAAGGTTATTGGGGCGCGCGCAGCCGCCTCTTCCGCACCGCTAGGGAAGCTGTTGACCGCGCTCAAGCCTACGCCTACCGCGACCGACGCCAACGCAAGCGGGATTTCCGCCGTCTCTGGATTGTCCGCATCAATGCCGCCGCCCGCCGCAACGGCATGTCTTATAGCCAACTCGTCCACGGGCTGGCCCAAGCCGGCGTTGCAATCAACCGCAAGGTCTTGGCCGATCTAGCCGTGCGCGATCCGGCCGCCTTTACTGCGGTAGTCGAACAAGCCCGGCCCCACGTCTAAATTTACACCCATCTGACAAAAAGGGGCCGGCGATCCGCGCTGGGCCCTTTTTGTTCTATTAGGTCTATATGTTAGAAGAAGTGCGACAATTGGCGTCGGTGGCCGTAGCGAAAATCGAGGCGGCCCAAGACGATAAGGCACTGGAGGCGCTGCGAGTTCACCACCTCGGGCGCAAGAGCCGCTTGCGCCAAATCGCACGGCAGATCGGCCACCTGCCCGCGGCCGAAAGACCAGCGCTAGGAGAGGCCACCGGTCGCGCTCAACAGGCCATTCAGCAAGCGCTAGACGACAAGGCTCTAGCCCTCCGGCAGTCGGCTGAAGTCGCTTCTGCCCTCGACGTAACACTCCCGGGCCGACGGCCTCTATTGGGCTGTGCCCACCCCCTGTCTCAGCTAACCGACGAATTAATCAGCATCTTCCAAGGCATGGGTTTTGACGTGGCCGACGGGCCAGAAGCCGAAGACGAGTACCACAACTTCGACGCTCTCAACACGCCGGCCGATCACCCCGCGCGCGACCTGCACGACACCTTCTATCTAGCGGGCGGTGGACTCATGCGCACCCACACCTCCACGGTGCAGATCCGCGTCATGGAGCAAACTCCGCCCCCGGTGCGGATCATCTCCTTGGGTCGCTGCTACCGCAAGGAGACAGTCGATGCAACTCACCACTTCGCCTTCCACCAGATCGAGGGCCTATACGTCGATCGCGGAGTCTCTTTCGCCGATTTAAAGGGTACTATTGAGGCTATGGGACGCCAGCTTATGGGCGCGGAGACTCAAGTGCGCTTTCGACCTCACTTCTTTCCCTTTACCGAGCCAAGCGTGGAATACGATTTTACCTGTATCTGCAAAGGGCAACGCGCCAACTGCTCTATTTGCAAGGGAACGGGTTGGATCGAAATCGCCGGCGCTGGCATGGTCGATCCGGCCGTCTTTGCCGCGGTGGGCTACGACCCAGACGAATACACGGGCTTCGCCTTCGGCATGGGGTTGGAGCGAATCGCCATGATTCGGCACGGCATTGACGACGTGCGACGCTTTCTCGAAAACGACTTGCGATTCATCCGCCAGTTCTGAGGTTCCCGGCAACGCCTTATGAAAATCACTTATAACTGGCTCAAGGAATACGTGGACTTCGCCTGGGATTGGCCCGAGTTAGTCGAGCGCCTGACCATGGCGGGCTTGGAGTTCGAGGGCGTCGAGGATCTCGGCGCGCGCTACGAGGGCGTCGTCATCGGTCGCGTCAACACCTGCTGCCCACACGAAAACGCCGACCGCCTGACCGTCTGCCAAGTTGATGTGGGAACCGGAGTCAACACCATCGTCTGCGGAGCACCCAATGTTGCGGCCGGACAAACCGTCGCAGTTGCCCTGCCCGGCACCACGCTGTCCAGCGGCATACAGATCAAAAAAGCCAAAATCCGCGGCGTCGCATCCGAGGGTATGCTCTGTGCCGAAGACGAACTCGGGCTAGGTGGTAACCACGACGGCATTGTGGTGTTCGACGAGAACCTCCCGGTCGGCACTTCCTTTGCCTCGGCCACTGGCCTCGGCGACGTGGTCATCGACTTCGAAGTTACGCCCAATCGCCCAGACTGCCTGAGCCTCTTAGGCATTGCCCGCGAGGTCCACGCACTCACCGGCAACCCCCTCCGTTTTCCCAACGCACAGGTACCCGAAAGCGGACCGGCCACCGCAGAAGACGTGCGGATAGACATCGAGGCACCGGACGATTGCCCGCGCTACGTCGGCCGCATCCTGCGCGGCGTCGAGGTTGGCCCCTCGCCCGAGTGGCTCCAACGCCGACTCCAAGCCGTGGGTCAGCGCCCGATCAACAACATCGTCGATATAACCAACTACGTGCTGCTGGAATTGGGGCATCCCCTGCACGCCTTCGACCTACATGCACTGGACCAGCGGCGTATCATCGTCCGCCGGGCGCGTTCCGGTGAAACCTTGGAAACCCTCGACGGCACCCAGTGCCAACTCGACGAAGAGATGCTGGTCATCGCCGATGGAACGCGACCCCAAGCACTAGCCGGGGTCATGGGGGGGGCTCATTCCGAGGTATCGACGGACACCACGGACATCCTGCTCGAAAGCGCGTATTTCGCACCATCGCGGGTGCGGCTAGCCCGGTCTCGGCTAGGGCTTTTCACCGAGGCAGCCACGCGCTTTGAGCGCGGTGCCGATTGGGATGCCCCGGTGCGGGCCATTGACCGCGCCGCTCACCTAATCGCCAAACTAGCCGGCGGTGCGGTCGCCCCAGAGCCTCTAGACGTGTACCCCCGCCCCGGCCAACGCCGCCAAATTCCACTCTGCGTTGAGCGCACTAACCAACTCTTGGCTACGGAGCTAGACTCCGCTGCCATCGTCCAGACTCTCGAACGCCTCGGCTGCCGGGTCGAATCGGGCCAGCCCCTCGTGGTAACGGCCCCGAGCTTCCGTCCCGATCTGACGCGCCCAGCCGACCTCATCGAGGAAGTTGGCCGCATCTACGGCTTCGACCGCATTGAGGGCCGCCAAGAGGCATCTGGGCCTTGGATCACCTGGCGCGATCCCGAACTCACCTTTAGGCAGGTCACTCGGCAGCGGCTCTTGGGCCTAGGTTTGGACGAAGTCGTCAGCAATACGATCGTCGAATCCCGCTGGCTCGAATTAGTCGAAGCCGCAGGCCAAGCCGTCCGCTTGGCCAATCCGCCGACCGAGACCCAAGACGCCTTGCGCACTACCTTGGTGCCAAGCCTATTAGATGTCGCACGTCGCAATTTCAACCAGCGGGCCGCAGGAGTGGCCATTTTTGAGTTGGGCAAGTGCTTTGTCGCCGCGGCCGAAAAGGGCGCAAGGCCCGAGGAAGACTGGCACCTTGCAGCCCTGTGGTCGGGCCGCGTTTCAGCCTCTCCCTATCAGGCCGACACCCGCGAGGCCGACTTTTTCGACCTCAAGGGCTTGCTCGAAGCGCTAGTGGGCGAGGGGAATTTGCGCTTTACGCCCGCCGACCGACCCGAATGCCGCTTGGGACACGCGGCCTGTATCTCCCTTGGTGACCAGCCCCTCGGCTGGCTAGGCCAAGTTTCGGCCAACTTATGCGCGGCATTTGATTTAGAGCGCCAAGTACATATTTTTGAAATATCGTTTACCGCGCTAGTACGCCATTGGCACGCTCGTAAGCGCTCGTTTACCGCGCTTCCCAAGTTTCCGCCGATCGAGCGCGACTTGGCCATCGTCGTACGCGCAGACACTGCAACCGCCGAACTTATCGCCACCATGCGAGATAGTGCGCCCCACCTCATTGAGTCCATCGAGGTTTTTGACCTCTATCAAGGAGATCAAATAGAAGCAGGCCACAAGAGCGTGGCGTTCGCCATCCGTCTGCGCGACCGCGAACAGACATTGCAGGACGCTCAGGCCGACGCGGCGATTTCCGCGATGCTCAAAAGTCTCAAAGCGCGGTTCGGCGCTCGCTTGCGCTAATTCCAACCTCAATCAGGAGTACAGTCGTCCCCAATGGATGTAAACGAAAATTTTGAGCGACTTGAGCAGTACATTAACCGTCTGACAGGAACACTCGAAACGCTGCGCAAGGAAAACGACGAATTGAATGGACAGCTCCAGAGCCTGAAAGAAAAAAACGACACCCTGCAGGCAGACATCCAGAGCCTTGAGACAAAAATCAGCGTCGTCAGCAGTGAAAACGAACAGATCAAAAAGGACAAAGAAGTGGTAAAGGGACGCATCGAACAGCTCCTCAGCCGCTTGGATGGTGCCTTCAGCAGCAAAAACGAACAGCTTGAGCAGGTCGAAGTAGCCCACACAGAGGCCGAATAAGACAAAGATATCTGAGAAAGGGGTCTAGTATGTCGTCCCAAGTAGTGGTCAAAATATTCGACAAGCACTATACCCTAGGAGTTGACGAAGATCACTCTGCCGAACACGTGCAAAAGCTCGCCGAGATGGTGGACGAGCGCATGCACGAAGTCAAGCACGAGCTCCAGAGCGGCAATCCACTCCAAGTGGCCATCTTGGCCAGTCTGAGCTTAGTGGAGGAACTCCTCTCCCTGCGGGAGGACTACGCTTCCGCTGAGGCCGATATAGCCCAGCGGACTTCTCAGCTTGCTACCTCGCTTGGGCACCTTTTCGCCGAAGTAGAAGTTCCCCGTCCCGAATAGCTGAAGTATCCCGAGCCGGGTTTCATCCCGTGCTCTGGCCCGATGCCCGGAGGCGTCGGGACCGATGAGGATAAGAAAGAGATACCCTTGTTTAATGGGTTTGACTACATAGTCCTAATCTGTTCTGCCGTCGCCTTTTTTGCCAGCGGCGGTCTCCTCGGCTGGCTAGGGAGTGAGCGGCTGCGCAACAGCAAACTGCACAGCACCCAAGCCACCGCCGAGCAGATCGTCGACCGCGCCCGCCAAGAAGCCGAGGTCGTGAAAAAAAATGCCTTGCTCGAAGCAAGGGATGAATGGCACCGCGAGCGGGCCCCGCTAGAAAAGGAGCAAGAGACACAGAGGCGCTCGTTGCGCGATCTGGCGGCCAAGCTGCTAGAGCGCGAACAGCAACTAGAGCGCAAAATAGACCTGCTCACGAGCAAGGAGCGCGAACAACTCAAGACCGAGCAGGACCTCGACCGCCGCGAGGCAGCCATAGCTGCGGACGAAATCCAAGCCCAAGACCTCGTCCGAGAGCAGAGTCGGCGGCTGGAAGAATTGGCTGGTATCAGTCAGCAAGAAGCCCAGCGCATACTCGTTGATCAGCTAGAGGGAGGCGCACGCCGAGTGGCCGCTCGCAAGGTCCGCGAGATCAAGGACACTGCGGTTGTTACGGCTAACCTAGAGGCCAAAGAAATCATCACCCGCGCCATCCAGCGCTTCGCCGGAGAACTGACCGTCGAGAGTACGCTTTCGGTCGTGCCCATCCCCTTTGACGACATGAAGGGGCGCATCATCGGTCGCGACGGGCGCAATATCCGCTCCTTTGAAATGATCACCGGCGTCGAAGTCATCGTCGATGATACCCCTGGCATGGTCATGCTCTCGGGCTTTGATCCACTGCGCCGCGAAGTAGCCAGACACACTCTCGAAACACTCATCCGCGACGGGCGCATCCACCCTGGGCGCATTGAAGAAGTGTATGACAAGGCCCGCAATACCGTCGAGGAGATGATCCGCGAGTCCGGTTCCAAAGCTGCCTTTGACCTCGGCATTCACGACTTACCCGAATCGCTATTGGAAACACTGGGCAAGCTCCGCTTCCGCACCAGCTACGGACAAAACTTGTTAGTCCACAGCAAGGAAGTCGGGCTTTTGGCCGGCATGATGGCCGAGACGCTCGACCTTGATATAGTGCTGGCGCGCCGTGCTGGTCTCTTGCACGACATCGGCAAGGCACAGGACTTTGAGTTGGGCAACGACCCAGCGCAAAGCGGTGCCGTGCTGGCCCGCAAGGGCGGCGAAAGCCCTGAAGTTGTGCAGATTATCGAAACCCATAGCAAGCACACGCCCTCGCGCTCAGCCATTGCCGTACTAGTCGAAGCCGCCAATGAAATCTCCACCCACCGCCCAGGAGCCCGCAAAGAAAAAGTCGAGGAGTACATTCGCCGCTTGCACCATATTGAGGAACTCGCAGCCGACTATGTAGGCGTGAAACAGGCTTTTGCCCTGCAAAACGGCAAGGAGGTTCGGGTCTTGGTTGACAGCGGGGTGGTAGATGACACGTATGCCGAGCAACTCGCCGACGACATCACCACCAAGCTCGAGCAACAACTCGAATACCCTGGGCAGTTGCGCGTCTGCATCATCCGCGAGATGCGTGCCGAGTCTCACGCGCGGTGAACATTCTCTTCGTCGCCGATATCTTTGCCCGGCCGGGCCGCCGGGTCGCCGCAGCCGTAATTCCCGAGTTAGTAAAACAGCGCGAAGTCTCTCTGGTAATCGCCAACGGCGAAAATGCCGCCGGAGGGTTTGGCCTCACCGACCGCATCGTGCACAAGCTCCACAGCTACGGCACCGACGTCATCACCAGCGGCAACCACGTCTGGGATCGCCGCGAGTTCATCCCGTACTTAGACCAATCCGACCGCGTCCTGCGCCCTTTCAACTATCCCAAAGAGGCTCCCGGTATTGGTGCGACCGTCGTCGCCGCACGCGGCGGTCCCCCAGTGGCCGTGCTCTGTCTCCAAGGGCGCACCGGGATGCCCTCCATCGACTGCCCCTTCCGCACAGGCCGCGCCGAGGTCGAGCGCCTGCACGCAGAGACGCCCTTAGTCTTTGTAGATTTCCACGCCGAAGCCACGGCCGAGAAAATGGCTATGGGCTTCCACCTCGACGGCTTGGCCACCGCAGTCATCGGCACCCACACCCACGTGCAAACCGCGGATGAGCGCATCTTGCCCAAAGGCACGGCGTACCTAACCGACGCTGGCATGACCGGCATCCGCGAATCCGTGATTGGCGTGCGTCCCGAAATGGCGATTCAACGCTTCCTGACCCAAGTGCCCACCCGCTTTAAGCCCGCCGACGGCCAAGCGGTCCTCTGCGGCGCACTGGTCGAGGCCGACGCGGCAAGCGGCCGGGCCACTCGAATTGAGCGGTTGCAGCTAGCCGAGCCTTGACCTCGTAGGAATTAAGAATTAGGAATTACGAATTGCGAATTAGTGTCCTTGTTACGCCTAATTCCTAATTCCTAATTGATTAGGAGCATCTATGTCCTTTCAAGAGCCGCTCTTTTGGACCGACGCTGAAGATGCAACTCACCGGCCCTACTCGGTCTCCGAAATCACCAGCCAAGTCAAGGGGCTGCTCGAAGAGAGTCTGCCCAAGTGCTGGGTCGAGGGCGAGATCTCTCAGTACACCCACCACAGCTCCGGCCACCGCTATTTTACGCTCAAAGACAACGCGAGCCAGCTAAGCGCGGTGATGTTCAAGTGGCAGGCCGGCTCGCTCTCCTTCAGCCCCCAACAGGGCATGCAGGTGCAGGTGTACGGACATATCTCCGTCTTCGAGCGCGCCGGGAAGTACCAACTCTACGCCGAGCAGATCAAACCCGCGGGCGTCGGCGAATTGGCCATCGCCTTCGAGCAACTCAAAAATCGCCTAGCGGCCGAAGGTCTTTTCGACGAAAGCCGCAAACGACCCCTGCCCCCTTATCCCCGCAAAATCGGCGTGGTAACCTCGCCGACAGGCGCGGCCATCCGCGACATCATCCAAATCCTCGACCGCCGCGCCCCAGACATCGAGATTGTCCTCTGCCCCGCACGGGTCCAAGGCGAGGGGGCCGCCGCTGAGATCGCCGCCGCCATCGCCAGTTTAAATCAGCTAGGCGACATCGACGCATTGATCGTCGGCCGCGGCGGTGGTGCGCCCGAAGACCTCTGGCCCTTCAACGACGAGTCCGTCGCCCGAGCCATCTACCAGTCGCCTCAACCCGTCATCTCTGCCGTCGGCCACGAGATCGACTACACCATCGCCGACTACGTGGCCGATTGCCGCGCCCCAACCCCCTCGGCTGCGGCCGAAATGGTCGCCCTCGAACGCAGCGCCCTGCGCGAGCGCGTCGCCGAGCAACAAGGCCGATTGCTAGCGGAAATGGAGCGCTATCTCAGCTCCTTAGAGGAGCGGTTGCACCACTGCGACCCAGGCCGACTGCGTGCCCGCCTTGACGACCACTTACAGCAACAAAGCCTATACCTCGACGAGCGGCGCCAAGCTCTTTCTACCGCTTTCGATTGGTTTTTGCGCACGCAAATAGAAGCCCTAGCCACCGCCACCACCCGCCTCGACGACCTCAGCCCGCTTACGAGCCTAGCACGCGGTTTTGCCCTAGTGGAACGCGTCGCCAATAAACGTCTCGTCCGCGACGGCAACGAGCTTCAGCCAGGCGATAAACTGCAACTGCGCTTTCGCCGCGGAGGCGCTATCTGCCGTGTGGAGGAGAAACTCAATGAGTGAAACTTTTGAAGAAGCCCTAGCCGTGCTCGAAGAGAGCGTTCAGCGCCTCGAAGCAGGCGACCTCAAGCTCGAAGAGGCCCTCGAAGTATTTGAAAAGGGCGTTGCCGCCTCGCGCACCTGCGGCCAGTGGCTCGACCAGACCCGCGAGCGCGTCCAAGTCCTCACCGCCGACGCCGAGGGCCAGTTCCGCCTCTCCTTTCTGAACGACGAAGACGACCACTAGCCCCCCTCGGCCTCGGCCCGATGTTGACTCGCCTCTACATCAAGGACTTTGCCCTTATCGAAGAAGCGGTGATCGAATTTGGCTCTGGCCTCAACGTCATCACCGGTGAGACCGGGGCTGGCAAGTCCATCCTCATCGGCGCCCTCAACTCCATCCTCGGCGGCCCTGCCAACGCCGACCTAGTGCGCAAAGGAGCTAGCTCGTGTGCAGTGGAGGGCTTTTTTGAACTCGACGACCAGGGTCAAATCGCGCGCTTGGCCGATCTAGGCGTTCTCTTGGAGGATGGCCAACTCATCCTCCGCCGCGAGATCCGCGGCCAAGGCCGCTCGCGAGCCTTTGTCAACGGCCAAGGGCAGCCAATCAAGCAGCTAAAGCAAATCGGCTCGATCTTGGTTGACCTGCACGGCCAACACGAACACCAATCGCTACTCGACCCCAAGCTCCACGCCCGCTTTCTCGACGCATTTGCCGGGCTCGACGACCAGCGCCGCCTCGTGGGACAGCACTGGCGCACTTACCGCGATAGCGTGGCCCACCTCGACCGGCTGCGTGCAGAACGCGACGCACTCGCGGCCGAAGACGAGTGGTGCGCTTTCCAGTTAGAAGAGATCCGCCGCCTCGCACCCCAACCGGGCGAAGAGTCCGAATTGGAACGCGAGTTGCAAGTCCTAGACAACGCCGAGACTCTATCCCAAGGCGGCCTCCAGCTCTACGACTTGCTCTATCAGCGCGAAGGTGCGGTTTACGAGGCACTCGGCCAAGTTCGTCGTCAGCTCGACCAACTGAGAGAAATCGACCCTGCGCTCAGCCCGCAAGCCGCGGCCTTAGAGGAATTGATCTACGAGGTCGAAGACCTAGCCGGCCAACTCCGCGACTACGCCCGCGGAATCGAGGTGCGCCCCGGACGGGCCGACGAACTGCGCGAGCGCCGTGACGGCCTGCGCGCCCTCAAAAAGAAATACGGCGGCACTCTCGACGCCGTCTTAGAACGCGCCCGCGAGCTTGCAGCGCGCGAAGACCGCGCTGACCGCCTCCGCGACGAGCTGGCCCAAGCGGCTGAACACCGCGATCAAGCACTCGCCGAGTTTGCCGCCTGTTGCCTCGCCCTTTCTGCGGCGCGCCAGCAGGCCAGCGCCACCTTGTCGCAGGCGCTAGTCGCCGCCCTCGGAGAGTTGGGCATGGCCAAGGCTCAGTTTTATATCGAGCTAGCAACCACCGAAGATCCCGAGGGGATAGTTCAGCGCGACGGACGTCGCTACGCGGCGGGCGAACACGGCATGGAGCACGTCGCCTTCCACATCTCCGCCAATGCCGGCCAACCACCGCGACCCCTAGCGCGCATTGCCTCGGGTGGGGAAATTTCGCGCGTGATGCTGGCCCTCAAGGAAGCGGTCGCCGGGCGCGACCTCGTTTCGACCTTGGTCTTCGACGAAATCGACGCTGGTATCTCGGGACGCATCGCCGCAGCCGTTGGCCGCAAGCTACAGACCCTCGCTGCGGCGCATCAAACCATCGTCATCACCCACCTACCGCAGATTGCCAGCCTCGCCGACCAGCACTTTTCAGTGCGCAAGCAGCAGCAGCAACAGCGGACCACCACCGAGGTTGTACTGCTCGACGCAACGGCTCGCGCCGAGGAAATTGCCTATCTGTTGGCCGGCGAGACCATTTCGGATACAGCGCGCCAACACGCCCGCGAAATGCTGCAATAACTCCGCAATGTTGGCCAATTTCCTCAGCGTCCTGCGGGTTTTGCTCATCCCCTTCCTACTCTACTTCATCGCCCAAGGACCAGCGGCCCAGTACCAAGCCGTGATCCTACTACTTATTGCCGGTATCACAGACATCGGCGACGGCTGGGTGGCGAGGCGCTACAATCAAGTCTCCCACCTCGGCAAGATACTCGACCCGCTGGCCGATAAAATTTTTCTCACCTGCCTGCTTGGCGGACTAGTCTTCTGGCGCGATTTGCCGCTGTGGCTTTTGGGGATGCTCTTTGCCCGCGATGTGGCAATCGTATTGGTGGGGGGATTGCTCTTGCGTTCACAGGGGCTGGTCATTGCCGCCAACCGCTGGGGCAAATACACAACCGTCTGCATGGTGCTTACGGCCCTCAGCTACGTCGTCGAGGCCCCGTCCAGCTTGCGCACCGGGCTAAGCCTAGCGGCGGCGGCCTTGGTCGTCGTCTCCAGCTTGAGCTACGCGCAACTCGCGCTCAGGCTCTTGCAACGAGACCGAACTTAGAAGATTAGTTGGGCTGAATTAAGCGATACCAGCGCAAATAGGCTTCGTCGAGGCGGCGGCGGTCGGCGTATATGCCGATCATTTCTATCACTTTGAGCCGCAAGGCCAGCTTGTGCAGATCGACTTTGCCCACTTGACGCTCTGCGCGTTTCATAGCCCGAACCCAAAGTAGAAGCGCCAGTCGTCGATCTCGTCCAAGTCGCCTTCGGAGTCCCTCACGGTCAGGCTGCGGAAGCAGCCCTCCGCGGTCGGGGCGCATTCCTCTAAGCTGCCATTGGGCAATCTGGTGATCCAGAGCCGCTTCACCCGCGACGACGGGATCGGACGCGCCACTTGGAAATAGGCAAACATGGGGATGCGGTAAAAAGTAAAAAGCTGTAGCCGCAACTCGCCGCCGACGTCGGTCAGGAATTGATCGATGTTGGGCCGAGACCGCCATCGTTTCCCCTGCCAAAAGTCAATGTCCTCAAAGCGCGAGAAATTGCCCACCACCCCAGCTTCGGCGAATAGCTCGCCGTGGAGCTTGGAAAAGTTGAAGTTGATAAAGCGGCTGCTGATGCGCTTCAAAATCGGAAACCCGTAGCCGACGCGGGCGTAGAGCAGTTTGGTCCCCCAGTCGGTGAAATAGGGGTAGCCGCTGAGGAAATTGCGCCCGCCGATATAGTAGCGCAGCGGCCAGTAGTAGCGCCCCTCCAAAAACCCGCCATCTTCGATAAAGCGGGGCTTGAGGCGGGCGTTTTTGTACGCGCCAATTAGCTCGATGTTGAGCGAATTGGCGAACGGTAACCTGATCCGCTCGTTGTATGCAGCTACGTATTCATTGACCCGCATGCGGCGCTCGACGCCGACGAACTGGTCACGGGGGACTCCATCGGTAGGTATTTGCTCGGTCAGCGAATCGGCTACCGTCGGCATCAAATAGCGATAGACTAAAGCCATAGCGCGGCCCGATGGACTGATCAGACGGTTGGCTGTGGGGTTGATCTTCCGGTAGCGCCAAGCCATGCTCAACATATGCGTGCGAAAAAAGCTGAGGTCTTCGTAGAACTCCAGCGGATCCTCGTTGTTCACCAACAGGGTATCTTGTGCCAGAAGCGACGGATCTAAGGAGGCCGATATATCGACGCCGTCTTGCACCAAATAAATCTGGTTCTGGCTGCGGAAGCGGCGCAAGGTCCAGCCCTCGGCGTAGTCGCGCCATATGTAGAGGGCGTTCAACTCGGCTCGCCGAGTCAGCGGCACATCAACCCCCACGGCCAGTTGTCCCAAGGTGGTCTTGAATAGGTCTTGGCGACTCGTGCCCTGATAGACGTATTGACGGACGTCCGGGATGAGCAGGCTGGTGACCGAATCGACCGGCACCGGATAGAGATCGGTCTCCTCAATCTCGAGCGTATCGATCTGGCTGGCCTTGAGCAAGTTGTCGATTTCGCGCCGCCTCCCCGCTATGTAAAACGAGGGGTTGAAGGTCCGGTTGTTGCCCACTTGTGGCCGGAGCCGGCGCTCGTAGAAGAAGCCGACATCCGTATTGAGGTCTGTGGCATTGCGCATGTTCTTGCCGACAATGCCCCAAGCCGTCAGCTCCTGCCCACCAAGCATGTCGCCGGTGGAAAACTGCAAGCCGCCGCTGGCTTGATTGAGACCAAAAGTGTTGCCGACATACGTAGGGCCGACCTGTAGAATCGGAATGTAGCGCAAGACGTTGCGCCCTCTGTACGTCGCGGTCTGGAATTGATCGGCGAGCTTGGGGCCGTCGAAGATGGAGCGATAGTCGCGCATCACCACCGGCTCAAAGTGTGCATCGCGTTCGAATTCGCCCATCTCGAAACGATAGAGACTATAGTCGTTGGATTGGTAGCCACTGTACACCACGCTCTCGTCAGCGGCTACAGTCGGCACAAAGGCCCCGCCAATGACGTTGGTTAGCTGTTCGACTTCGTCGTTTTCCAAGCGGTAGCGGTAGATGTTGAAAATGCCGCTCTGGTCCGACGAAAACACAAAACCCGAGCCATCGGGCAGCCAGTGCGGGTCGCGCTCGTCGGCCGGCGAGGCAACGACCGCACGGAACCCCGACGAGTCGGGATGGGCGAAGGCAACCGTATCGGGAAAGACGTCGATAGTTTCCTCCTCGCCTTCTTCGTCTTCGCTCTTCTTTTTCTTTTCAGCCTTCTCAAAGACCTTGGGCCGCGGCGGGCTATCGGCGCGGATCATCGCAATGTCGCGGTCCTCGCCGCGGAACACGCTAAAGAGCAGCCACTCGCCATCGGGTGAGAAGCGCGGCCCCATGTATTGGGTGGCATCGTTGTTGTTGGTCAGATAGACCAAATCCGTACCGTCGCGAGCGATGAGGCCGAGGTTGTTGGTCCCGTCCTCATTGTGTACGAAGGCGATGCGCTGGCCATCGGGGGAAAACGAGGGGTCTTTGGCGCGCAGCCTAGCGCTGATGCGGCGCTCCTTGTCCTCGGCCAAGTTGTAGATATAGAGGTCGTTAAAGCCGCCCTTGTTGCGGACGAAGACGATCTCCTCCCCATCGGGCGACCAGCTAATTCGCGTATCTATCCAGTTTTTGAGTTCGGTCTTTTTTCGCGTCTCGAAATCGTAGATTTTGAGTACCGTGATCCCATAGTCCTGTTTCTCGCTGGTGAGGTACGCCAGTTTTTTGCCGTCCGGCGACAGCGCGGGATGGTATTCGAGCACGCCCTCGTTGACCTCGTCTAGCGGCTCGCCCTCAAAGAAGCCCTGCCCGCGGATCTCGGATTCGAGGCGACCGTAATTCTCGGCTAAGAAGGCGACCCAATCCGCGTAAAACTGATCCGCGGAAATGCCCAACACCCGGCGAATGGCTGGGTCGAAGCTCATCGAGCCGACCTGATGCGTCAGTTCATCGACCTTCTCGGCACCGTACTGGTCATGGAGGTACACCATCATCGCGTAGCCCTGATTGTACACGAACTCGCCGTAGAACTTGCCCATGCGGTCCCAGACCGTCCCCATCTCCTCCCACGAGAGCAGATCGTCTTCGAGCACTGCCATCCGCAGCAACATATCGCGGTGCGAATCCCAGGAATCGTAGCCGAATTTTTGCGCCCCGTACTGGGCGATGCCCTCGGTCCAACCGCGCGGGGTATTGAGATGGTATAGCGGAAATTGAAATGTAATGTCTGGATTGGAGTCGAAGCGCGAGACCGACAGCAGCGCGAACTGGAAGGGCCATTTCTTGCGCGCCTTGTTGAGCGTAATGATGTGCGTCAACTCGTGCGTGACCACGTTTTTGATCCAATCGTGACTGCCGCGCAACTCAAAGTCGAGACTAGTGGCCCAAATGGCCATGGTATTGCTGTAGTAGTTGGCCCAACC
Source organism: Candidatus Latescibacterota bacterium (assembly GCA_022819745.1). The sequence continues at coordinate 146,828 of JAJEGS010000039.1, forward strand.
GTTGCCTAGCACGTCGGAGTTGTCGAGCACGATGACGTGGATGGTGCGGAAGTCGTCGTAGTAATCGTAGGCCGCCGCGAGGGTGGGAAAGACCTCCTCGCAGGTTTCGGCTACTCGGCGCGCGGTGCCCTCGGCTCCAAGCGTGTAATGGACCCGGAAGTGATCAGTGACAATGGTTTTTATCTGGGCCTGAGCCGCTCCGGCGAGGAACAGCGCGGCAATCGCGGAAAAAATCGCTCGGCGCAACGTGTATCCCTTTCGCAAAAAGGCGACCCGCAGCCAATTGCCGGTCGCTCCACAATTTGTTAGGAAAATACTGGAGGCCGTGCCCCTCGTCAAACAGCACGGAGCCACTTTCACGCGGCTTCACGGTTAATTATTATACCTCCATGCACTACACCATTCACCGCACCAACGACCTCAACCTTCCCGACGCCGATTGGGAGCGTCCCCAATGGCAGGCGGCCGAGACCTTAGAGATTACCCTCTTTTCTTGGGAAGATTCCGGCCACCACCCCCGCACTCAGGCGCGCCTGCTCTACGACGAGCGGGCACTATCCATTATCTTCCGCGTCGAGGATTGCTACGTCCGCGCCGTGGCCGAGTGCTTCCAAGACTCGGTCTGCACTGATTCCTGCGTCGAATTCTTCGTCGCACCCCTGCCCGACTCGCAGGCTTACTTCAACTTCGAGGTCAACTGCGGCGGCACCATGCTCTTGCACCGCTGCCCTTCAGCCGCCGAGCGCACTCAAGGCCGAGCAACTGAAAACGTCAGCGACGCCGACGGTGCCACCATCCGCATCGCCACAACCCTCCCCAAGATCGTCGAGCCAGAACTCACCACCCCCACAACTTGGGCGGTCGAGTACCGCGTCCCCTTTGCCCTCTTCGCCCAGTACTTCGGTGCCCAGACGCCCGCGCCAGGCACTCAGTGGAAGGGTAACTTCTACAAGTGCGGCGACCGCACCTCTCACCCTCACTGGGGTAGTTGGGCACCAGTAGATACGCCCAATCCCAGCTTTCATCAGCCGGACTTTTATCGACCGCTCGTATTTGCTTAGCGCTCGCCCTTATGTCGGCGACATCGGGACTGATGAACTAAAGGTCAGGCTCTTGGGACGTGGTATCGCTGTCTCAGTCAAAAAGAGGGGACTTGTAGGAGGGCACACGGACAAAGCGCTTCAGCCCAAGATGCAAGCGAGCCTGAGCCGCCGGTCCCAAATGTACCTGAAGATACTGATCCCCTACCGCAACAGACTGATCTTGGCCGTCTTCGCTCTCTAATTGAGCGCCCGTGAATTGGTGCTCGCCAAAGGAACCGGCCTGCAACAGGACGTCGCGGCCTGCAACAGGGTCCGTATTCACCAGCGTCAGGCTAACTCCGTCGGCGCTGACTCGATCAACTAGAGCCGCCACGTACTCGGGCAGACCGGGACGACGACGCTGCGGGTCGAAATAATGCACATGAGCCTGGAGCATTCCCCCATTGTAAATCGCCGCTGGCGTGCCCAAGGCCATCTGGATCAGAGCTTCGGGCAGCACGGGATTGAGCCGCTGGAAGTGGTAGCACTCGCGCGTCTCAGGATCGCTGTCGTCGTTATCCAAGCGATTCAGACTATGGCAGATGCTGGAGTAGGTCGAATCGATCACCTGATCGACGTAGCTTGGATTTTTGCCTTCGACAAAGGTAAACCAAGCCGTCGGCGGGCATATGCCGGCTTTGGCAGCGCCCCAGTCAGGGGGCAGACCGGCAAAAGCGGCGCGGTCGGGAAAGGCTGCATCGAGGCGAGCCAAATCCCGTTCGCTCTGGCTCAAGTAGTATAAATGAATGTACAAGTAGGGGTCGGGCGGTCGAAAATCAAACCAGCCCTGGTCGCCATGGCGGGCTGGCACCTTGACGCGACCGTCCTCCTCGCGCCGCAGTTCCCACAGCATGTCGAGCTGCGAGCGAGCCAAGTCCAAATGGGAATCATCGCCAGTCATCAGCAGGGCGCAACTGCCGGCCACTAGGGCCGGCTCGACGATATTGCGCGCTCCGTGCGGCCAGCGCCAGCCGTAGTACCCACCCCACCACTTGCCGTCCATCAATTCGCCAATGGTTCCCTCGGGTCCAATATTGTCGGGCATGATGCCGCCGTTGGCCGCGCAGCGCTCCTCCCACGCCTGTAAATAATCGAGCACCCAGGTTTTGTATTGGTCGTCGCCGGTGTAGAGATAGGCGTTGGTGATCAAGCCGGCGATACTCAGATTGAGAGGCACATCGCAGCGGGTCATGCGCTGATTGATCAAGTCGAGGACCTGGGCGAATACTTCGTCGTCTGTCCAATCGACCTTGAAGAGCGGGTCGGAGCTGTCGGCACCTGGAATGTCCTCAAAGGGTGCCAGATAGTCGGCTAGGATGGGTCGGTGGTAATCCCAATCGACTTGAGTAGTGACAAAGCGCGGGCCTTTGCTCCCGTTGAGTGGCGAGCGGATCATTTTGCGCTGAGCGTCCCAATTGGGTGCCAGCGGATCGGCACCGGTGTACATAGCGGCGTAGCGCAGGGCACGGGTGCGGTTGATGAGGTGGGCGGGATCGGCCAGCGCCAAATAGTAGATGTAGGTATAACTCTCAGAGTGGTGGAACCAGTCGAAACCAGTGACGAACTCGCGCTCGACCGTGCCGTAGTTGGCGTACTGCCAGGTGATGGCGTCCCACTCTTTGCAGGCGGTCTGGTAGATGTGCTCGCCGCCGCCCAGCAGGTAAAACAGGGGAAAGGATAGGAAAGCCTCGTAGCCATTGTCCGTGCCGTCCATGCTGGTCCACTCCGTGCGCTGGATCAGAGTGCCGTCTGGACGGGTGCTGTGTTCGACAAAGGGGTGGGCGGCGCGGTCCATCAAGGCGATCAAGTCGCGTTGGCGCACGGCCCAATGAGGCGGGTTTTTGCGGGTCTTAGCGGCAATAGATACGTAGGTCATTGGGGGTTCCTCCTAAGTGTACAAGCATCGAGTTATTCAGGTCGCAGATCCGTATACCGCTCCCCCAGTGGCCCTCCTTCCCCGCGCACTAGAAACACCGGAATCGGATGTTGGTCCATGTCCACCCAAGCCGTATCTGTGCTGCAGTAGCGAATCGTATAACCAGCGCGGCGGCGTCCACTTTCATTGGCCTCGCTGCCGTGCAGAATATAGGAATCGTGAATGGATAGACTGCCGGCCTTCATCTCCATCATCACGGCCTGGGCCTCCATTTCGGGGGCGACCTGCACCTTCTTTCTCAGCATCTCGGTCTCCTCCGCAGGCACGGTTTCCATCTCTTGGTAGTCCCGGTGTGAACCGGGTATGATGCGCATCGCGGCGTTTTCAGCGTCCGCGTCGTCGAGCGCCAGCCACACGGTAGCCACATCGGTGCCGTGCACGCTCGGCCAGTAGTTGTTGTCTTGGTGCCAACCCACGCTGGTTCCATCACCCGGCAGCTTGATGAACATGCTCGAATAGACCAAGATCAGGTTGGGACCCAAGATGGCTTCCACCGCATCGAGTAGATACGGATAGCGGCAGACCTCCAGCCAGAACACTTCTTTGGTGTGCGGCTCGCCGTAGTATTGATCCCGGTCGAGAAAACCCGCGCGCACGCCCACGTCCAGCGAATACTGCATGGCGTCGACTTCGTCTGGCCCGAAAACATCGGGGAAAAAGCAATAGCCTTCTGAGTCAAAGCGCTCGACGTCGGTATTCAGCACGATAAGTCCCTTTCAATTAGGCGTCTCTTAAATCCCGTAAACCCGAGCGGCGTTCTCCCCCAGCACTTTGGCCCGATCATCCTCGTCCAGGTCCGTGGCAAAAGTACGGATTATTTCCAAACTCTGCCGGTACGTGACATGGCGGCTGACCGGCGGCCAGTCCGAGCCCCACAGCAGGCGGTCGGCGCCCAAACCCTTGAGCAGGCGGCTGAAAAATCCCAGCGCTTGGGGACAGCGGCAATCCCAAGGAGTCGCCGCCGCCGCATAGAAGCCCGACGCTTTGATCGACAAATTGGGATAGATCGACGCCTGTAGCAGTCCCCCGTACGTCTCGTCTTGGACATCGGGACCACCTAACGAGGGCAGGGCTAGATGATTGGCGACAAAGCGGATATCCGGATGTCTCTGTGCCAACTCAAGCAAGAGCCCGTAATTGGACGGCCCGATTTGCAGGTTGCAGACTAAGCCAGTGTCTTTGTACGCCTGCCAGAGCGCGTCGCAAGCCTCTTCCAACATCCACTGCATTTTCTCATCGAGCTTGGGTGGGTAGTAACTAGTGCCCACGGCACCGAATTCCTCGCCCGCCCGCAAGACCCGCTCGGCAGCGTCTTGCTGATGCATGGGCACATCCGTCAATACGGCCAGCCGATCGGGGTGCTCTCGCCCCCACTGGGCGCACTCCTGATTGTTGCCCGGCGAGTACTCCGCCACCACCGGCAGCACGACGGCTTTGTCGACATCGCATTCGTCCATGTGGTGGAGGAGCCGATCTACCCGCCCTAGATCTCCCCAAGGGGCCATAGGAGGAAAGTTGGAAAGCACGTGAACATGAGCGTCGATAACGGACATTGACACCTCCTTACTCGTTTGATTTACCTACAGGAACTATGTACGCAATCACGCACCGATGCAACGGCAGCGGTCGCAGCCCCAGTGCTGACGGGCTATCTATTCCAACATTCATCTTGTTGACCCAATACCGCGTCCGTATTCTTAGAATCACTTTGCCGCAACAGATCTCCCGCTCAAAAGAAAAAGGAGAAAGACCATGTCGAATGTATCTCTCGTCAGAGTGGGCGTTCTAACCTGCGCCCGGTACGTGCATATCTCAGGTATATGGGGTCCGATCATCGATCCCACCTGCCCGCGCCAATTCATGGGCTGCACGACGCGTATGACCGGCATGGTCATGACCCACGTCTGGGATATGGACCAAGAAGGCGTCAAGGACTTCTGCGATACCTACAAAGGGGTCGAAGCAGTGGAAAACTATTGGGATATGGTCGGCAAGGTGGACGGCGTCATCCTCTCCGATTTTGATTCGACCCTGCATTTCAAAGAATTGGCCAGACCCTATTTGGAGGCCGGCGTCCCCATCTTCATCAACCGCCCCTTTGCCCTCAACCTCCAAGACGCGCAGGAAATAATCGATTTGTCCCAAAAGCACGACACTCCCATCATGTCGGGTTCATCCTTCGGCTCGGCACCGGAAATTGAGCACATCAAACGCGAAGTGGCGGCCATTGAACCGATCAGGGGCTTTGCCGCGGCCAACTCCATGTCCGACTACGCCACCCACGGCATTCACGGCCTGTACATGATCTACGCGTGTATCGGCGGCGGCGTTAAGAGCGTGGCCTACCAGACGCCCGACTGGCATGTCCCCAATGGTCACCTCACCTTTGAATACGAACCCAGAGGAGAAGGAGGGAAGACCTTTTACGGATCGCTGCAGGAAATATCGGGGACGTGGGGCTGGATCCGGGTGTTTGGAGAGCGCACCTTCGAGCAGTTCGTGCACAGCGGCATCCACTTTTGGGTTCCCCTACTGCTGGAGATGCAGGAGATGTTCGAAACCCGAAAAATGCCCGAGCCCTACGAGGCCATCTACGAGAAGGTGCAGATGTTTCTCGCCGGCTTCAAATCGCACGTGGAGTGCGGCGGTGCCCCAGTGGGGCTGGACGAAATCGGCGACTGGACGGCTCCTCTGCTCAATCCCGATCCATATCCCGACGGGTTCTTCAAATAGACTGCAAGGCGCTCGGTTGCGGCACCACTTTTTGTGGCGGCCGTTTCATCCCTTGGGCTTTGCTATTTGTACGGTATCCTTGTCGGGCGGCTCTGGTTCACCGACGGTTGCAAGGGTAGCTGGCAGAGGACAATAACAAGGCAGATCGCTCTATGTGGATCCCAATTATTGTAGGATGGTTTCTTGTCTTAGTAGCCTGTACCGAGCGAGAGCAGGCGGCCAGCACCCAGCGCATGGCTGAACTCCTAGAAGACATAGCCGTCAATGTCGATCCCGCCGCGCATCCGTATGTGAATTTGGACCGAGTTGCACATTTCCGCGCTCGGTTGGATCACCTACGCCAATCCAGTGCGGCCACCAATCCTCGGACGCGAGAACAAATCTTGCAAGCCCGCTTTTCTCTTGCCAACGAACTGCTGCAAGCTGGCCAATCCGATCGAGCAGTACAGGAGTACCGGCAACTGCAGACTGTGGTCCACCATCCTCAGCTTCGGCATTCTCTCCAACTGCTAGTGGGCTTGGCCTATCTTCGTTTGGGCGAACAAGAAAACTGCATTGTGCAACACAATATCGACTCCTGTCTAATGCCGATCCGCGGCACTGGAGTGCACCAAATCAAGCGCGGATCGAGTGCCGCTGTCGAGGAATTTTTGGGGGTTCTGAGCAGAGATCCAAGCAATTTGTCGGCTCGTTGGCTACTCAATATCGCCTATATGACGCTGGGTCAGTACCCCGAAGAGGTGCCGCAGAACCTGCTGATTCCACCCGAAATTTTCACCTCTGACTACGACATTGGGATTTTTCGCGACGTCGCTCCCCAATTGGGGCTGGATGTGGTGGGACTCTCAGGGGGAGCCATTATGGAAGACTTTGATGGCGACGGCTACCTCGATATCGTGGCTTCATCTTGGGGTCTGCGCGACCCACTCCGCTACTTCCGCAACCAAGGAGACGGCACCTTTGCCGATCGCACCCAAGCGGCAGGTTTGGAAGGTATTGTGGGTGGCTTAAATATCTGCCAAGCCGACTACGATAATAACGGCTATGCAGATGTACTGGTGCTGCGCGGCGCTTGGCTCGACGAGGGACGCTACCCCAACTCACTATTGGCCAATCGGGGAAATGGGCATTTTTTCGATGCGACCGAAGCAGCCGGTTTGCTCACTTTCCACCCAACACAGACAGCGACTTGGGGAGATTTCGATAACGACGGTTGGGTTGACCTATTTGTCGGCAACGAATCTCAGAGTAGCGCCATTCATCCGTGTGAGTTGTTCCGCAACCAAAGCGAAGACTCTGGGCGCGGAGTATCGGCGGTACAATTCGTCGATGTGGCCGAGACAGCGGGACTCGATGTGGTCGGCTGGGTCAAAGGAGTAGTCTGGGGCGACTACAACAACGATGGACAATTGGACCTGTACATCTCGCGTTTGAAACCCGAGGAATCTAATCTGCTCTTTCGCAATCAGGGGCGTGGGCGTTTCTCCGATGTGACGGCCACGGCGGGCGTAGCCGGGCCATCCTATAGTTTTCCGACTTGGTTCTGGGACTACGACAACGACGGGTGGCAGGATCTATTCGTCGCCGGTTTCAAAGGTGAGGTAGCGGACGTAGCGGCCGCTTATTTGGGCTTGCCACACCGCGCCGAAGAACCCCGTCTATACCGCAACAACGGCGACGGTACTTTCACCGATGTCACGCGCAAGGTAGGGCTCGACGAACCCCTTATAGCTATGGGTAGCAATTTCGGCGACCTAGACAACGACGGGTACCAAGATTGTTATATCGGCACCGGCGACCCGTATATGGCTACGCTAGTCCCCAACCGCATGTTCCGCAATGCCGACGGCAATTTCTTCCAAGATGTCACCACCTCGGGTGGCTTTGGGCATTTGCAAAAGGGCCACGGTGTGGCTTTTGGCGATATTGACCACGATGGCGACCAAGATGTTTTTTCGGTCATCGGCGGGGCTTTTACCGGTGATGTCTATCAGAACGTCCTCTTTGCCAATCCAGGCCACGGCAATCATTGGATCAAGCTCCGGCTCGAGGGTAGGCGTACCAATCGAGCCGCCATTGGAGTGCGCGTAAAGGTGAGCGTGAACACCGCACATGGCAGCCGCGACATTTATTCCACGGTGACCAGCGGGGGCAGCTTTGGTGCCTCCAGCCTGCAATGCGAAATAGGTCTAGGACAGGCTGAGTCTATCCAGGCGATCGAAATCGTCTGGCCCACCAGCGGAGAAGTGCAGATTTTCAACGACGTCGAGATGGACCAAAGTCTATATATCCGCGAAGGTGATTCGCATCCGACTCGCCGACAGTTTAAATCTTTTGCCATCAACCCAAGCAATGAATCGGACGAGATAGCACACAACCACTAGTCTCCCCTGTCTGTCCGGCAAGACTCACGGCGCCCTTTGGGAGAGGACAATTTCTTTATGTATTTTTCAAAACTACGGAAGGCATTGCATACTCTTTGCCGAATCGGCCATTCAATTTCATTTATATGTATCCTGTATCACGTTGGAGCCGTGCATGGACAGGATGCCGAGGCGAATGCTTCCTCAAAGAGCCAAGAGCATTATAGGCTCGGCATGCGCCATGCCCAAAGAGGCGACTATGAAAGTGCGGAGAGGGAGTACAAGCAAGCGATAGAATTAGACGCCAATAATATCTATCCGCACGACGGCCTCGGTTTCATCTACGCCTTACAAAACCGATTGGGCGAGGCGGAAGAGGAATTTGCCAAGGTCCTCCAGATTGATCCAGACTACGCACCAGCACACTACAAGTTGGGTAAAATTTTTTTTATTCGCCAAGAGTACGACGAGGCTCTCGATTCTTATCAAAAAGCCATCGAGGCCAACCCCAAGTATTTTCCCGCTCACCACGGCTTGGGTGTCATCTACATACAGACCCAAAAGCGGACTAAAGCAGCAGAGCATTTCAAAGCTGTTATCGACCTCAACCCCAACTACGGTCCCTCTCGCTACCGGCTCGGGACGATATATCTAGAAGAAGGAGCCTATTCTCAAGCCATAGAGGAATTGCGACAAGCGGCCAAGCTGGTCGCCAACGAACCGTCTATCCACTTCGTCTTGGGCAACGCCTATATGGCAATAGGCAAACTTGCAGAGGCCGCAGAAGCACTCCACAAAACGTTGCAACTCGAGCCGAGTTGGGCCGAGGTACACGATAAACTAGGCTTGGTCTATACCGACCAGTCTCTAGCCCTACTGGGGGCTGTAATGGCGGACCAAGACAAGCTAGCCGCCGCTGTTGAGGAGCATCGCAAGGCTGTGGAATTGGCCCCTGAAAACGGTTGGTTCCAGCACAATCTAGGTATGGCCTATGAACGCCAACGACAGTACGACAAAGCAGCGGAGCAGTTCGTCAAGGCACTCGCAGTTAATCCCGATATGGCTTACACCCGTTATCGGCTCGGCATGATCTACTCAAGAGACAAAAAATACCAAGAAGCTATTGAAGAATACCAGTATGCCATCCGGCTCGAGCCCGACCGGTCGATTTTCCACTACGCCTTGGGGGCCGTATATGCCAAGATCGGCAGCGAGGAAGAGGCGATTGGCAAATTCAAAAAAGCCATCGAACTCGACTACTACAATGCCGAAGCACATTTCGGTCTGGCCAACGCCTATCTGAAACAGGGCAAAAGGGAGGAGGGCGCAAAAGAGATGGAGATCTTCAAAAAACTGCGCGAAGGCAATATAGCGGATCTGGAACAACGGGTCGCTTTAGTGCCTGACAATCCAAAATACCACGGCGAATTAGCCGCTCACTATACCCAACAGGGTAGGTATATAAAGGCGATCAATGAGTACAAGCTAGCCATCGGTCTCGACCCGCATAATCTCGAGTATCGCCGACTGCTCAAAGATGCCTATATCAAAGCAGGGCGCTATCGGGAAGCGGAAGAGCAACAGGAGATTATCCAGAGCTTGGACGCCAAACAAAAGCAGACCCAAAACCCATAGAGGCCGCTGGTTTATATGCATTTCTTTTTTCTCCTACTCATTTCCTCACGGCTCTTAGCTGTCGAAGGACGGGCAGCAGAAAGTCGAGTTCAGTTCGTAGATGTAGCGGAGGAAGTGGGAGTGGTAGCACAGAACGTCTCCGGGGACAGCGAGCAGACGTACTTAGTCGATAGCATGATGGGAGGATCGGCTTTTTTCGACTACGACCAAGACGGCGATGTGGATTTGTACATCTTGAACGGGTCGAAGGTGGTTGGCTTTCCAGACCGAGAGCACCCGCGCAATACCTTTTATAGAAACGAGCACGGTAAATTCGTCGATGCTACCGACGAAGCGAACTTGGGCGACGCAGGCTGGGGTATGGGATGCGTCGGCGGCGATTACGACAACGATGGCGACTTGGACATCTATATAGCCAACTACGGCAGGAACGTACTGTACGCTAACCAAGGCGACGGGACTTTTGTCGATGTGACCGAGTACGCCCAAGTAGGAGACGAGCGATTCGGCACAGGATGCGCCTTCCTCGATTACGATGGCGATGGATATCTAGATCTGTACGTAGCCAACTATGTCGATTTCAAGCACTTTCTGCAGACCACTCCCAATAGGTCCTATATGTGGAAAGGTTTAAGGGTTCACTTCGGACCGCGCGGAATGAAGGGAAGTGGGGATATCCTATATCGCAACCAAGGCGACGGGACTTTTGCCGATGTGACCGTGGAGGCGCGGGTGGTGGACCAAGATAAGCTGTACGGTATGGGCGTGATCGGCGGCGATTACGACCGGGACGGCGATGTGGACATCTATGTGGCCAACGACACAGGGCCCAACTTCCTTTATCAGAACCAAGGCGACGGGACTTTTGCCGATATCGGCTGGATGATCGGTGCTGCCTATGATGAAAGCGGCGAAGCCCAAGGCTGTATGGGCATTGCCTATGGAGATTACGACAACGACCTGTATCAAGACATATTAGTCACCAACTTCTGGGAGCAGACCAACACGCTTTACCACAACGACCGCGGCACATTCTTTTCCGACCTCAGCTTTGACGCCGGCGTGGGCAAGGAGAGTTTCCAGTTTTTGGCTTGGGGCACCGAGTTTTTCGACTATGACAACGACGGCGATAAAGATCTTTTCGTCGCCAATGGGCACCTCTTCCCACAATTGGACAGAGCCAATCTAGGCACTAGCTATGCCCAGACCAATCAACTCTTTGAAAATTTGGGCGATGGCACCTTCGCGGAGGTATCGCAGGTATCGGGGGAGGGCTTAGAAATTAAAAAAGTGAGCAGAGGAGCTTCCTTCGGGGATTACGACGACGATGGGGATCTAGATATATTTGTCCTAAATCTAAACGATCGCCCCACTTTGTTGCGCAACGACGGAGGCAATGAGAACAACTGGTTAATGGTCAAGACTATAGGCACTGAAAGCAACAGAGACGGCATAGGGGCTAGAATTGAGGTCCGCAGTGGAGAACTCACGCAAAGCGCCGAAATTCGGAGTGGTGCCAGCTATCTCTCGCACAATGACTTGAGGGCCCATTTCGGCTTGGGGCAGAGAGAGGCCATCGACTTGCTGGTAGTGCGCTGGCCAAGTGGCCTACAAGAACGATTTGAAAATCTCTCTGCCAACAGGCTCGTGGTGCTGCAAGAGGGCGAGGGCATTGTTCACATAGATCAATAGTTCGTACACTTTTGCGATTTCGGCCCAATTTTATAGAAATTTTTCATATATAAATATCTATAAATACATAACTTATGTCTTTAGAATTGCGAATTTCATAAAAACAATGCTTTACAAGAATCAGCTTGATTTCCCAGTCTTATTTCTTTATTAATACGTATTAATACGTTATTTTGTAGCTTCGCTTACCTTGCTACCGAAAAATATTTGAAAGGAGGAGACAAAACCCCTTTGAGCAACCAACTGCTAAAAAAGCAGTTTTCTCACACAAGAAAGGATTTTGGGTGATGAGCAGAGCAACGAGTTGTAGCTTCTTGGCATTGAGTTTTGTCCTTTTCACCGTCGTGGCCAGTTCGGCTCACCTGCGGACAGACAGAAACTGGGCCGCGGTTCAAGTGCCTATTGGCGTCGATGGCATACGAGATGTCCAGATGGACGGAGATATAAGTGAATGGGACAACGTACCCTCGGTCTTCTGGGTAACCCATGAGGATCTGATCGAGACTGTCACCGGCACCCAAGGGGATCCCGACCCTTCCAATCTAGCCGAGCGCATCATTTTTGGTTGGAGTCCAGTGACCAACATCCTGTATTTCATGGAGGAACGGTTCGACGACTTCTTTTACGGAACCATCGAGAACAATTTCGATACGGTTGAGGTGACCTTGGACTTCGACCACAGCGGCGACGCCATCTTCCAGAATGTACAATCGGCGGATTTGGATCCGGAAAGGTGGGAAGGGGCCCTATCCCAGAATTACCGCTACACGCTACACCAAGAAAATCACATGTGGCTCTGGGGTGGAGCTCCGTGGGCTGGAGTCGAGCCTTATTCCGGTGCCAAGTGGAGTTTTGAAGGCGATATCAACGGCGGGGCCGGAACCCTATTTATGGAGATGTGGTTCACTCCCTTCGACGATTTGCCTACTAGCTCTACGGGCATAGATGACGAAGATGTGATCGTCCACACTATGCAGGCAGGCGAAATCATGGGTATTGGTTTTGCCGTTCAGGACGATGACAACGGTGCCGAAGGCTCGTACAACGGCTACTGGACCAATAGCGGCGACACAGAAATCTATTTCAAAGCCACCGCTATGGTTGACTATGTCCTGCTCCCCTTTGATGAGAGCATCTGGGTAGCGGGCGAAGACGTAGGCACCGCCGTCGAGTCGGATAGCTGGGGGGACATCAAGGCGAGTTTTTCCCGCTAAGGAGAACAAGTAAAAGAAAATGAGCAGTTTGGGGGCGAGGTCATCTTCGCCCCCTTTTTTAATAATTTTGCCAAAGGATTGGGCATGCTCTCACCTAAGTCAATAGGGGTCCTGTTACTCGCGTTACTAGGTGTCGGCCTCTGCCCCCAAAATGTCTCCGGCGTGGTTATTTACAGAATTGGTACGCCTTTTTCAACAACAGAAAAAGACAGTCTTGCAGGCCTCGGCATCGACTTCATCGAAATCGACTGGTCGGTCTCCCAACTGCAGGATGCCCTTGAGTTGGACTCTTTGCAGACGGGTTCACTACAACCCAACTACTTTGATGAGGACGAGGACATCGCCGCGACCCTCTTGAGCAGGGGTGGCTGGGTACGGGTGCGGCTTTTCGCCAATCAAAATAAACTGATTGGAGAGGTCTTGGTCGATGGCGACCCGACTACGGGCCTCACGTGGCCGGCCGTAGCTCCAGAGAGCTTTCAGGTGGGCACCTCGCGGACCCTCAGTGAACAATTGACTTTTGATTTAGGCGGGCGATTTCTCATCCGGGAAGTGAGATTTCGTCCCCTAGCGGAAAAGCCAGAGCATTTTGTGGAGCGGCTCTCCATTGGCTCTCTCGATGAGAGGCTGGTCAATATTGGCAACAGAATGTCCTACTTCCCGACCGTAGCCGAAGTAAAAGAAAATACCGAACCTGAAGTCAGCGTAATTTTAGACCCGCCGCTATCGACTCAAACGGTCCAATTGCTGATTTTTCGCGACACCCCCAAGGAAATAGGGCTCGCCGATTTTGAACTCTACGGCGGTGGTTTCTTAGCCCGCGCCTCGTATGAGTCCGAAGTAGTCGATCTAGGCGGCTTGGCCAGTTGGGGTGAGATGCGCTGGTCGGGTCGGCAAGATACGGACGCCCGGGTCAATATCCGCACCCGGACGGGCGCAGACTCACATCCCGACATTTTTTGGCAGCTTCGACCCGAGCAGCGAGATAGCGTGCAATTTCTCGATGGCGGTGGCGACTTGACCCTGAGCGAATACAAGCGCCGCTACAGCAAGCTGCTCGATGTTCTCAAGCCGGTAAAACCCCAGGATAGAGTGAGCCCCGATACGGAAAACTGGAGTTTCTGGTCCAGTCCCTATCTGTTTGAAAATTCGGGGACCAGCATCGTTTCCCCTAGTCCCCGCCAATTCCTCCAGCTCAAAGTGGACTTCTTTTCTACTATCGAAGATGGAGGCAAGATCGATTATGTCGAGTTTAGGGCCTCAGTGCCGCCGGCTGTGCACGGCTTAGTGGGAGAAATTTTCCCGGTGGATACCCAAGTGGGGCAAGCGACGCATTTCACCTATTTCATCCGGCCGACCATCCGGGCCAGCGACACAGGCTTTGACGGCGTAGAGATTTCCACGCCGTCAGGGGTGGTTTCAGTCGATTCGCTGCGCATAGATGGCATCAACTACGATGACTTTACTTGGGCGAGAACCACAGATGGCTTGGGTTTTGAGCTCAACTTTCCGCGCAAGCTGGAGCCGACCGACAGCGGGGCCCTGATCGAGGTGGTGTTCAACGCGCCGGTATTGCGGGAAGTGGGCACGCTGTTTACTGGTAAAGTGTTCAATAGCGCCGAGCCGAACGAGGTGCGCCAGCGCATCAACCCAGGCAACGCCGCCGATGAGGTAGAGAGCGACGGGATCGCAGTAAAAACATCGCTGAGCAGTTCACTGATATTTGCGCCGCAGATTGGGCCCAATCCTTTTACGCCCAACGGCGATGCCATTAACGATGTGGTGCATATTTCCTATAAGCTCTTGCGAGTAACGTCCCAAGTTCCGGTCTCCGTGGAAATCTTCGACCTGTCCGGTCGGCTAGTTAAGCAAATATACGCTGGAGACATTTCCATCGGAGAGTATTCTCATCCTTGGAATGGGACGGACCGCTCTAACCAGCTAGTGCCTCCGGGACTCTACTTATATCGAATAGCGGTAGATATCCAAGCGGAAGAGGGGATCAAGAGCGGCGTTATCGCCGTGGCCTATTGATCTTTAGTTGCTTCCCAGATAAGTACGTGAGAAACCCCAATGCATGCATGGCAGAAAACATTCAAGCTGGTGAGCACTAGCTTGGTCTGTCTCTTAGGTAGGATGATCCTAGGCGAAGTGGCTTGGGGGCAAGAGGGCTTTTCTATCCAAGACGGCACGGCTATTGTCGAGTCCGAGGATCACTGGGCTCGTTGGCAGTCGGTGGCAAAGACCATCCAAATCACCGAGGAGGGCGTAAAACCAGCCTTTATACGCAAAAGTACCAAGATCGAAGTAGATGGCGTTGAACAGGTAGTCCCCGGCATTAATGCGGTTTTGAATGCCTCCGAGTTCGGCGGCGGGATATGGGATGCCGGCTCCAATCGCTTGAGCGCAGAAAACCTCATGGACGGCAGGATGGACACCTACTGGGAGCCGGATACTTCCACCCCCCTTAGAGATTGGTGGGTGCAAATCGATTTAGGGCGGGCCGTATCGGCCAATAAGATCGTCCTCAAGTTTGTCGGAGAGGATTTGGGAGACCCCTTTCTCCAATTCAAGGTTCTAACCTCTCAGGGGGAGACGATCATTGGCCCGCTGGTGTACAGGAAACGCTTCTCAACAAACAAACCCATCAAGAATGAACGGGTCTTTGAAGTCGATTTGACCAACCAGTTGCCCACCAAATGGACACAGGTGCGCGGGGATTTTACCGGCGATGTGATCAGATTTGTCTCTGTCGGCGTCACAGACAGCGATCTTGGCAAGGCAAGACAAGTCTCCCAGTCCGCTTACGAGAATCTCGGCCCCGACCAACAAGGCGATATAGAATACTTCCGCCGAGAAACCTCGGGCAGGCTGAGATTATTGGCAGGACGCGAGGATTGGGAAGCCTTGGCCGGCGCAGATAGTCAAGGCCCTGTCATCTACTACCGCCGCGAGCTGCCTCGATTGGCGGAAGTGGAAGTCTGGTCTATAGGCGATAATATCGGCGTTGGAGTCCTAGAACGGGGTGGCAAGGTAACGAGTTGGGAAAACAACGGGGCTGAGGATGTGGTGGTTGACGGGGTGATATATAGTGTAGATAAGGCGTTGTACTGGCCCGCTCAAGGAGGGTACAATCCCGATAGGCTGCTACCTTCGGAGCCACCAGATGTCGAGCGTGCCTTAGTGGTGGATCTGGGAGGGGCCTTCTTCTTGGACAATGTCCGCGTGCTCCAAGCCAGCAGTCGGCCTCCTGGGCCTTTTCGCGCCTACCGCATCGAAGTCTCAGATGGTTCCACCAATGCTGGCGGAAGCCTGGCGTGGAAAACAGTAGGATCGCTCGACAATATCAATGGGAACGAATCGTACCACGATTTTAAGTTTCCACTCACCAAAGTCGAGCATTTTTCTTTTACCTATAAGCTCCATATAAGGGCCGGTCGTCACGGCTTGTCAGAGATTCAGTTTTTCGGCGAGGGATACATGCCCGAGGCTCGAATCGAATCTGTCTTTGACGGGCCTTCGGCGTTCATAGAATTAGGGGCCACTCCCCAAAATTTGGCATCTATAGAATGGGATGCAGATACACCGCCGGGTACAGACATTATTCTCCAGACCCGCACCGGCAATACGATCAAAACTACTACGCTCTACTATAAAAAGAATGGTGAGTTATTTCCGGGCACCGAAGAAGAAGCAGCGGAAGCGCACGCTACGGACAAAAAGTTCTTTGGAGATGCCTCTGTTGGGCCCGTCGTTACCCAGACCAACCCGGGCAGCGATTGGAGCGGTTGGAGTCAACGCTATTTCAATTCGGGAGACAAAATCACCTCGCCCAGTCCGCGTAAATTCGTCGCCATCCGAGCGACCTTTCTCACGGACAACCCCCTCGTGGCCGCTACACTGCGCTGGGTGAAACTCAACTTTGTAGCGCCAGTCGCCAAAACAATTGTTGGCGAAGTGCTGCCCCCTCAACTAGAGACGATTGGCGCGGAGCAACTGTTTTCCTATTTCGTCCGCACGACCTTCGAGCCAGCCAACGAGGGTTTTGACGAGATTCTCATTGAAGCTCCCTCTAGCGTCAAAATGAAATTCAAGCAAGCCCACCTGAGCCTCACAGGGCAGCCGACTCAAACCTATACCGCCCAAAGCGAAGACTTTGAGGTCGTGTCTGATGATTCCGATTCGCTTTGGGTGCGTTTGCCTACTCCCATCAAGGGCGAGGCCGCGTTGGTCGAGCTTCAGTTTGCGGCGACCATATTCGATTTTACCACATTCTTCAATGGC
The DNA here is from genome assembly GCA_022819745.1 of Candidatus Latescibacterota bacterium. The sequence goes on from JAJEGS010000039.1 coordinate 163,767, forward strand.
TCTATCGGCCATTCTGCCATTCCCAATTCGTGGCAAAGAGTGGACCCAGGCGATGCAAACGAGATCACAGATAGTGAAAAAACCGTGATCCTAGCCCTTGAAAGAGGAGCAGTACTGGGGGATATCGAAGTCAGAAATAAAATCTTCACCCCTAATGGCGACGGCATCAACGATGATATGGCTGTGAGTTTTTCACTCATGCGGGTGAAGGCATCAACGCCGTTACAGGTGCAAATATACGATCTAGGTGGGCGTCTCGTTCACCAACTACGCGAAGAGTACATAACTACGGGACGACATTCCGTGGTTTGGACCGGAGTCGATGCCTCCGGAGCTTTGGTGGCCCCTGGCATATATGTGCTGAGGATCGACACTAAGGTCGATTCAAAATCGAGTAGAAATACCTCGGACTACCGCTTAGTACATGTCTCCTATTGATCTTCTGCGATCCGAGAGGAACAGATTGAACGAACCATCGTTGGTCAAGATCGCGCTATTAGCGTTTTCTTGTCTATTGCAGGGACTTGCGCCGACCCAAAGCCATGGGGAGACAATCGTCATTGGCGGCGGTCCAGGCACCCTAGCGTGGAATGACCATTATTCCGCGACATCGGTTATTGATTTCGACACCAGTCCCGGCCAGATTCAGCCTGCTCAGACAGGTCCCGAAGACAATATCGTCCTGAAAATATTTGAAAGAGGAGGGACCGTAACGTCGCCCAATGCGAGGATAATACTCGAAATATCCTCGAGTCTTTTGAATGAACAATTGGCGCATATGGTCAGTGGCGATACGACCAAGGCTTTTGAAGTGAAGGGCGGTTCCCCCACAGGCGTTATATTCAGACTAGATTTGGGCGAGCGCTTCGGGGTCAATAGGATCAAGTTTTTCCCGCGTAAGGGATTTGAAGAATTTTTCCTGAAAGGCTATGAACTGCTGCTGAACGACGGCAGCGAGGAGCAGAAAACCCTAGCCGGGACACCGGATTTCAAGGTTTTTAAAACCGAGGAACGCAACCTCAAGCCGACCGTTGATCTGACCGTCCCTCTGCAGTTTGTTCGTTTCATAGAGGTGAAGCAACTGGTGCGAGGGGAGTGGGAAATTGACGAGTTTCAAGTCTTTGGTGCGGGTTTTGCCTCTACGGCATCATATACCTCAATAGTATTTGATCGAGAGCAGCCCACTGTCTTTGGCGACATAACATGGGCCAGGGGGAGCATCGGCGAACCAACAAAAACGGATGCCATCCTAGTGACCCGGAGTGGCAACACACCAGATCCCAGCGATTCGCTGTCCTGGAGTGCTTGGTCCTCCCCCTATCCGGCCGGAGTCCGCACGGCGATTGAATCACCAGCCCCACGTCGTTTTTTTCAGTTTCATTTACTCCTTAAGACCAGCGATATTCTAGCCGCGGCTACAGTTGATTCCCTCTCCTTTGAGATGTCTCCTGCCCTAGCCGACTCGCTGGTGGGCGAGATATGGCCTCAACGTGCCCTGATCGGGCAGAATACTCCCTTTACCTATGCCGTGAGAACCGTCAACAGCCGCGGCTTTGACCGTCTCGAACTAAAAACTATGGCACCGGTAGATGTAGTGCGCTCCGTTCAAATAGACGGAACCGATGTCGAATGGGAAAAGACGGATACAGAAGATGGGGTCCAAATTAGCTTCCCCCGGATTGTGGGAGACCGCACCTTGCAAGTGGTCTTTGAGAATGTGGCTTTGCAGTACAATACCTTTTTTGCCGGCAGAGTCTCCGATAGCCAAGAACCGGACAATCTACCCCAAGTAGTCACCGAGGGAGACGCAGTCTCTGATTTTGAGGCACAGGGAGATGACCTTTCGGTCGAGATCTCAGTGGGCAAAGACCTCATCCATTCCATGGAAGTAGCTCCTCTTCCTTTCACGCCCAACGGCGATGGCCTAAATGATGAAGTCCTAGTGACCTACGACATCGTCAACCTGACGGGAGGTGCTTTGGTTTCGGTGGAGATCTACGATCTTTCTGGCAGACGTATAAAGGCAATCTATTCAGGCTTGGATCCCAGTAGGAGATACCAAAGGGCTTGGGATGGAACGGACGAGAGCGGTGCCAAGGTGCTACCTGGAATCTATATGGTGCGAGTGGAAATTGATGCAGATTCAGGGGCCGAGAGTAAGACGCAAATTGTCCCAGTAGTCTATTGATTATTCCCAATTTTATCTGAAAGCTAGGGTGGAACTCTCATGCTGACCTGCCATATTTGCAACACTCTACTGCGCACTATTAGTTCAGTTATCATAGTTTGCTCCTTGCTCGCTTCCATGTCATTTGACACCGACGCGCAAGCCCAAGACGTCGATCCGCTACGTATAAAAGGTGTGCGCCGAGGAGCCGAACTCACCTTTGAACCAACCGGATCCGGCGTGCTGTTCGGGGCCTTGGATCCAGCGGTCAAAAAGTGGTACGTCCCTCAAGAACTTTTCTTGGAATACCGTTGGAAACAGTGGGAATACACCAACTACGCTAGGGACCACTATAATCGCTATGTGGATATCAATTTAGCCGGGGATTACTTCTATGATATTTACGGATCCTACATCACTAGAGGATGGTTGCTATACGACTGGTCCCAGACGCAACCCCAGCAAGGGGGTAGCAATTTATTCAAGACCGAGAGATTCCGAGATTTTTTCAGCAATTTGGTCATTGCCTCTGATCAAAAGGGGCAACACAACTTGGCTATAACCATAGGCAATGAGATCCGCTCGACCCTTACCCCGATGACCTTCTCAAAGCCAGCCATGGACGGAATCCAGGTAGATTACCAAGCCGACAAATACCAAGTCACGACAATTCTCTCGCGGATTTCTTCTCCCGGTGGGGCCGGTCCTCGCAACCCTGCGGTCAACCAAACGACCAGCCTGACAACGCTGATGGGTGGGAGAGCAGTTGCCCAAGTAGGCGATTTTATCAGCATCGGAGCCAACTATGTAAGCGCCCACAATTCCTTCCAGCTATTAGATGCCTTTGAAGGAACCCCTAGGAGTGGTTCGATTACTTCTAGCCAAAATGCTGAAAATATCACCCAGCTCTTCGTCCGTCTGACCGACGATTCACCCGAAGATAACGAAGGTGGAGCTACCCTCTTCGCTTGGGACATGATCATAGAGGCCGACGTCGAAAGCATTGACGAAGAGGGAGAACGAACTCTTAGGCGAGAGGTTGTCCGGGCCAGTGAGGCCGGTCTCAAACCCTCGCCCCAAGGCGGCTTTCAGCGCTTGGGTTTCTGGGAAGCTAGCGGCTCTGAGCAGATCGAATTAGTATATGATTTTTCCGAGGGAACCTACACCGGCCCCGACCCCTCGGAGATACGAAGAGTGACTTTTGAACTGGTGGTTGCCAACGACTACAGAATTGAGGTGTCTTCAAACCGCCAGAATAACCGGCAAAACAACAACGTGTTTCTACTGGCGACCAGAGCCGAAGAAAATGTCAAAGATGGCTCCAATCTCAGAGTCCTCAAGATCCCGTACGGTTTGCCGACCGCTACTGAAATTTTCGGTCTGACTCTGGAGGCGAACAACATTGCGGGGCTTGATTTCTACGGCGAATTCGACCGCAGTAGGAGTTACCGAAAATACCCCAACAGGCAGCATACAAAACACCTATCGGCTTTTGACCAAGGCGATGGCTGGATGTTGAATCTGTCGAGAACCGTTCAGCCGTGGTTCTTTTTTGGCGAGGCTTACAGTATGGACCACAATTATAATACAAGCGCTATCTTGGCCCGGGGCGAGGTCAACATAGATTATGAAGACCGGACGAGATTCTACTACGAACTCGTCGATGACAACGACGATCAGGATCGGTACCCCGATTGGCAGAGGATAAACGAAAATATCGACTTGAATGTATTCCCGGGCTTGGACGAGAACGTCGATTTTATCTCCGACTTCAATCAAAACGATAGCGAAGATCTGCCCAATTTAGTACCCGACTACGACGAGCCCTTTTTGCGCTATTCTACGGACCGCCCCGAGTATCTGTTCGGCATAGATATGAACAACAATATCTGGGTAGATCGATTCGAAAACGACGATGAAGCAGATCTCCCCTATGGTAGGGATTTAAGTGGATACAACCTTTATGGGGGTGTCAACATTACTCCAGCAATGAGATTGACGGTCGGCCGCACCGATGAAAGTCTCATTGCCGGCGATGGACAAAACACCACCCATTATTTGCTTTTTACGCTGGAAAAGGACTACCCCGGACTAGGCAAGCTGAGGATTTTTGAAAACTTCAGGCTCGCCAAGGACAATATAGAAAATGACCTTCGCCAGTGGGACGAATTCGAGAGGCGAAACGTCCCTACCATTGATCCGCTAGCGGCCCGGAATACGTGGATAAATTCGTCCTATATAAGCTTCGACTATACCAAGCTGAAGAATCTAAATATCATCAATAAGCTGAAATACGACCGCTGGCGTCAACGGGAGAGACAACCCGATCTGCGACAGGATTTCACTTTTATCGGTTTAATTAATAAAGTGGACTATGTTCTCAAATTCATTAATCTCGATATCCAACCCAAAATTAAAAACGAATTGAGGATAGAATCTCCAGCGCTTAAATCAGATCCCAAACGGAAGGAAGACACGCTGATTTTTACTTTATTGACCCGGTGGCCATTGTTTAATAACTCCACGATGCAGGCCGGCGTGGAGTACACCGTTTTCCAACAGCTCAGGGATTCGGATGAGGCGGTCAAGGAAGGGTTGCTAGACGACTTCCGTGAAATTGTGGGCGCAGCCCAGTTCGCCAATAATTCAAACTACTTGGGCTACAGCTTGACGACCTTGATGGGACTCAGGCTGACCAGAAGAGCCATAGATAACGAAACCGAAACGGGCAGAATGGCTTTTGCCACGGTATTTGCCGGTTTGGATTAATCTACCTATACAGAAATACAGAGGAGATCTGAGCTACATGCCAAGAGAAATGACTGCATTTCGGCTTTTACTACTCGTGCTTTTTACCATACACATGGGTTGCACAGTAGAAATGGGAGACCGAGTTGTTGCTCAGATAGGTGATGCGGAGATAACAGTTGACCTGTTGCAGGAATTTATCGATGGCCTCCCCGAAGATGCCAAGGTGGAGACCACTAGGGTAGAAGAAGCGAGGAATCATTTGAACACCATGATCAATATCCAACTACTGATCATGGAAGCGAAGGCGGCCGATCTCGACAAAAGTCCTGAATTTCGCGCCCGGCTGGAAAGGGTCCAGCGGGAAAAGTTGATCAGCATTTTCCAAGATAGAGCGCTGGAAGTAGAGGAGGAAGTGGAGGAGGGCGAAGTGCGGGAATACGCTGAACGCATGGGGCTCACGCGAGCGGTCAGATTGGCCGATATAATGGTTTCTAGCCGAGAAAATGCCTTGGCCGCCCTCCGGGAACTCAAAAACGGGGTGCCTTTTGGGCAAGTCGCCCAAAAGTGGTCCATAAACAAAAAAACCTCGGCCCAAGGTGGTGACTTAGGCCGTTACACCACCCGAGAGCACATGGTCACGCCCCTTCAGGACAAGCTATTTTCCCTCGCCTTGGGCGAAGTCTCCGAGCCCATAAAAATCGGTGGAAACTATTCGATCTTCACAGTCATAGCCGACTCTACCATCGAACTCAGTCCTCAGAGAAGATTGGCGATTCAAATGGGACTGAAAAAGGAAAAAAAGCAGCGGGCGCTATCGACTCTAGTTGCTGAACTCAAGGAAAAACACCACCTCGAATTGAATCGGGAAGGTCTCGCGCTTATTGTCGAAAAAGTGCGTGGCGGTGCATCTTTCGCCTCAGAGACGGAACGCAATATAGTTCTCTATAGGTACGACGGCGGAGAAATAACCGCTCAGGACGTGGCAAATGCTGGCCACGTCCTAAAAGGTAATGCCTTAGCCCAACTCAGCGACTCCAGCCAAGTGATCGCTTTTGCCGAGCGCCATGTCGTACCCAATGCAATGCTGGTGGAAGCGGCCCTGCGTGCTGGCATAGACGAGGAAGCAGAGACGGTCGAGTGGCGGGGCAATCAAGCAAATCAACTCTTGATAAGTGCCCTCAGGGCGCGGCTCCTGAGAGCTAAAGTGACCATCGCCGAAAACGAGCTACGCCAATTTTACAAGGCCCATGCGGAAAGATATATGCACCCCGAGCAGATTGAAGTACAAGAGGTTCTGGTAGAGACACAGGCCGAGGCACTGAGGTTGATGGAGCAGATCCAAAAAGGAGCCCGATTAGGCGATTTGGCCAAGAAGTATTCTATCCGCTCGCTAGAGGATCGAGATGAAGAGGGCCGATTCCACTTCCACCTTTTCGAAAAAGCCTTTCTCGGTGGTTTTGTAGAAGCCGCCGAAAAAGCCGAGATCGGAGCGCTCACCGGTCCGGCCAAGATAGATGAGGGTTATTCTATATTTAAGGTGCTTTCTAGGGAACGAAAGCGAGAGACTTTTACGGAAGCCGAGTGGCGAGTCCGGTCCCAACTTAGAAGAGAAAAAAACAGAAAGGCCTTTAATCTGTTTATCGAAGAAGTGCGGAATAAATACGCATCGAAAGTGGTTATTCGGGAGGATAACCTCAAAGCCGCTTTCGGGGAGGGATAGAGGCCTATAGGTCTTATTCTGCGTAAATGTTGGCCCCCATCTCCGTAAGGACATAGGGGCCGTTTTGGCGGATTACCAACAGCTTATTGGCCGGTGCCGCTGGCACTATCTGACGGGTACCGTCGGGCCAAGTGACCTCCACTTCATCTGCCCTTTCTGTCTCACCCAAGCCGAAAAAAACACGCATATCGTTGTAGGAGAGATAACTGGAAGCACCATTGGCCGTGCGCCACTGGGATCGGCCGCCGGCTAGTAAACGGATCTTGGCACCAACGGCGTCGCGATTGGGACCACGGCCTAAGAGTTGGACGACAAGCCAGTTGTTGACGGGAGCGAAATCGTTGCGCAGTAGGGTGCTCGCCTCGTTTAAATTGACGACGAAAATATCTATATCGCCATCGTTGTCGTAGTCGCCGAAACTGGCACCACGGCTGACTCTTTTAAGAGCCATTCCCGGACCAGTCGCATCCCCTATATCGATTAAACGGTTTCCGTCATTGCGGATCAATTGGTTTCGCTGGGGATAGGAAGTGCCCGCAATAGTGCTAGCCGCCTGCGGATAGACATGGCCATTAGCGACGAATAGATCCAAGTCGCCGTCCCTATCATAGTCGAAGAATTGGGTGCCCCATCCCAGCATCCCAAGCGTGGGTTCTTCTAGCCCGATCTGGGCCGTTATGTCTTTGAAATGGCCCTGACCTTCGTTGCGGTAGAAGGTATTACTCTCGCGAAAAAAGTGGGTTATATAGAGGTCGAGGTCACCGTCGGCGTCATAGTCTCCACCACTGACTCCCATACCGGCCTCTTCCTCGCCGTATTCGTTATACGCGATGCCTGCTTTGAGGCCAATTTCGCTAAAGGTGCCATCGCGGTTGTTGTCGAAGAGTACATTGGGAGTTGCGTCATTGGCCACAAAGAGATCAGTGTCGCCATCGTTGTCGAAGTCTTCGGGCAGTACACCCAACCCGTAGTAGTGGTTGGCCCAAGAGATACCCGAGGGACGGGTGACGTCGGTGAAGGTATTGTCCCCATTGTTGCGGTAGAATCGGTCGGCGGCTCCAGGTAGCCCCTGGGGACCGCAGAAGATCTCGATTCCCTCGTAGGTACAGACCTTATTCGGTGGGGAATCAAAATCGTAGATGAGATAATTGGCAACGTATAAATCGAGATCACCGTCGCCATCGTAATCAAAAAAAGCGGCGCTAGAGCTATAGTCATCCCCTGCTACGCCAGCAGAAATGTCCACAAAGGTTCCATTGCCTTGGTTGCGGTAAAGAACATTGGGACCATAATTGGTCACGTACAGATCGCGGTACCCGTCGCCGTCGATGTCGCCCACGGTGCAGCCCATGCCCCAACTGCGATCCCCAACGCCAGCAAGCAAGGTCACATCGGCAAAGGTGCCGTTGCCTTGGTTGCGGTAGAGTACATTGCCCGGGCCGGATTTTTGTCGATAGGTATTGACCGTAGCGCCGTTGACCGCATATAGGTCGAGATCGCCATCGTTATCGTAGTCAAAAAAAGCAGCGCCGCCACCGGAGGTTTCGACAATGTGCTTTTTTTCGGCTCCGCCGGCCACATGTTGGAAGGCGATGTGCGCTTCCTTCGTCTGGTCGGTGAATTGGGATAGAACAGATTCCGGTAGCAGCACGGCCAGCACCAAAGCAAAGACAAGGGCACGGCGGCGGGGAAAAAAGTCCATATACTCATCGCTGTAGAGGTAAACTAAGCAGATAATAGTCGCATGGATGGGAAATTATAGGCATTGGCCTCTACTGCGACAAGGACGGGAAACCGTAGGACGAGGACGATGGTTTTGCAGCTTTTTTGTTTTGCTAAAAAATGGTATGCTCTCGCCATTCATAGATTCAGAGGTGCGGAATGAGGCATATTTTCGCCGCCCTAATAATGGGTATCACCTGTGCGGCTATGGGACGATCCGAGAACACTGTTGTAGAACTCCGCGACGGAGTCACGATGGAATTCGTGTGGATCGAGCCAGGTACTTTTCTGATGGGATCGCCAGCTTCAGCCTCTACACGGGGCGAAGACGAAGTTCCACAGCACGAGGTTTCGATTAGCAAGGGATTTTACTTGGGTAAATTTGAGATTACCCAGGCTCAATGGGTCGCGGTGATGGGGACCGCGCCGTGGACCCGGCGCAAGTACGTCCAGGCCGCGCCGAATCACCCGGCAGTCTATATCTCATGGATCGATATGCAGGAATTCCTCCGCCGCTTGAACCAAGCCGCCGATAGAGATTTGTACCGCCTACCCACCGAAGCCGAGTGGGAATACGCCTGCCGGGCCGGGACCACGACGAGCCGTTCCTTTGGGGACGACGAAAGCCTGTTGGGCGACTATGCCTGGTACATAGGAAACTTGGGAGAGGCGGAAGGGAAATTTGCCCAACCGGTGGGTTCAAAGCGGCCAAATCCGTGGGGGCTGTACGATATGCACGGCAATGTATGGGAGTGGGTACAAGACTGGTACAGCAGCGCCTATTCAAGCGCCAAACAGGTGGACCCTACCGGAACTGCTTCGGGAACTGCTCGCGTTATGCGCGGCGGCGGCTTTGTCAATCACGCCCGCAACGTGCGGTCAGCCAAACGCTTCAGCTTTGATCAATCGCTCCGCTACTGTGCTATTGGAGCACGCCTAGTGATGACAAAATAAACGGCCTCTCTTTGTCGCTCAAACAACTTATCCATGAGTTGAAATGCGACATATGATAGCCCCTAGAGACAAGTATTGAAAAAGAGAATTCCGCCTCAACACCTCACATGGCTAAAAAGAAGCCAGCCAAGCTATGGAGACGTCAAAGGCATTTCGGCCCGGGCCATCTTACTTGGGGCGGTACTGGCCTTTCTGCTAAATCTCCTCGACGCCTATGCTACGACCCTCATCCGAGGTTCGTATCTAACCTTGAACTTCAGCACTCCGGCGGCCCTGTTCTTCTTCTTCTTTGTCGTGCTCGCCAGTGCCTTGGTCGCCTGTCTTCGCCGGCCCTTGGCCTTGGACCAAGCCGAATTGGTAACCATCTACATCATGCTAGCGGTGGCCTGCTGTGTTCCCGGCATGGGTTTCACCCAGTTCATCATACCCTGCTTACTGGGCTCCACCTACTATGCCACGCCCGAGAACAACTGGGATTTTCTCTACAACCAGTACATCCCTAGCTGGATGATTCCCCGGGGCGAAAACGCGGCGCGTTTTTTCTTTGAAGGTCTGCCCGAAGGCGAGGCTATCCCCTGGGATATCTGGGTCGTACCGCTGAGTTTCTGGTACGGGTTTTTTCTAGTGCTCAGCTTCGCCATGATCTGCACCATGGTCATTCTACGTCGCCAGTGGATGGACCGGGAAAAGCTAGTTTATCCACTGGTCCAAGTGCCCATGGAGATGATCGGCCGAGAAAGGGAGGGAATGATCGGCCGGTCGTTTTTCACCAACAAAGCCATGTGGATCGGTTTTTCCGTATCATTTATTCTGCTTAGTGTCAACGGCCTGCACTCCTACTTTCCGAACTTTCCGCAGATCACCAAGACCTTCATATTGCCCTTGTTCCGCGATACGGTCAGCCTGAATTTCTGGTTTAGTCCGCCATGGACGGGCTTTTTCTATTTCGTCAACCTCGATATCACGGCTTCAATCTGGATATTCTACATCCTCACCACGATCCAGCGGGGCATCTTCAATATCGTCGGCTTGCAGAGCACGCAGCGGATCGACTTCTACTCGATCGAACCTTTCTTGGCCCATCAGGGTATGGGATCGATGATAGTCTTTGTGCTAGTGGGGTTGTGGGTCGGACGCGGCCATCTACAAAATGTTTACCGCAAAGCTTTCCATGGCGACGAAGAGGTTGACGACAGCGGCGAGATGCTATCCTACCGACAGGCCCTTTTCGGCCTGCTAGCGGCACTTGCCCTAGTGGTGGTCGGCCTTTGCATGATGGGACTAACTCTTCCCACGGCACTGTTATTCCTCTTTGGTGCCATGATGCTGTTTATAGGGCTAACTCGGGTAGTGGCCGAAGGGGGCATCCCGGCCATGCGGCCCCCTATCATGACTTCGAGTTTTGTCATTTCGGGAGCCGGTGCCTCGGCCTTGGGTGCTTCGGGTTTAGTGGCCTTGGGCTTTTCCTACGGCTGGCATTCCGAAGTACGCTCCTTTGTCATGGCGTCTGTAGCCAACGGGCTGAAGATGGGTGAGATTATCACCGGTTCCAAGCGCCGGCTATTCTGGGCCGTGGTCATTGCCGTTGTGGTCAGTCTGGTCGGCTCGTCGTACATGACCTTAGTGCTGGCCTACAAGTACGGGGGTATCAATCTCAATCCGCTCTTTTTCGTGGGACAGGCCCCTACCTTCGGTCCTCGAGATATGGCTCCGCGCATTGCCGCAGAGCTGCCCGGCCCTAGACTAGACGCTTGGCTGTTCATGGGTATTGGTGGAGGGGTGATGGCCTTGCTTATGTGGGCGCGGCACCAGTTTGTCTGGTGGCCGCTCAATCCCCTCGGTTACACCATCAGCGCCAACTGGAAGACAGGACATATCTTTGGCAGCGCCTTTCTCGCTTGGTTCCTCAAACTGTTAATCCTGCGCTACGGCGGTCCCAAGCTGTACCGGAATTTGCGGCCGTTTTTTCTCGGCCTGATTTTGGGCGAGATCGTGGCGGCAGGCGGATGGCTGGTGCTAGATTATATAACCGGACACATAGGGAGCTTTCTGACGCAAGTCTAAGGAAACCCTCCCTTCCGGGATAAATCTCAGTAAGGGATCCTTTGGACTTCCTCTGGATCGTAAAACAAATGCTCCAAGTCGTTGTGTTGATCGCTGAGCACGCGCCCCGGTCTGAGGCGACTGCGCAGTTCGGCGTCGTTGCGGATCACGCGGTCAACCAGCGCAGCAGGAGTTGAGAGACCAATCCGCAAGAGATCAGTCCTAACCCGGTCGGATTGATGGAAGCGTTCGGACAGTCGCTCGAACCGGATGGGTGAGCGGCTGCCCAACAAGATCAGGTGTTGGCCTGCTCCCTCAAACAACAAACTGTAGGGAAACACCGCGACGAAAGTTCTGGTCACCAGTTCAATCGCGTCGTTGGGCAACTGCCCTATGGGCAGCCATTGGCTCATAAACCCATCCGGACTCAAGTGCGCGAGGACCTGCTCGTAATACTCCCGCGAATACAGGCGATACACTCCCCCGGCCATGGGCGGCGGCGGTTCACTGGTAATCAGGTCATACGTCTCGTCGGTCAGCGCGAGGAAGTTGCGCCCGTCGTCGTTGATCATCCGCAGCCGTGGATCCAAGTGTACGAAGGCGTGGTGCTCGGCAAAGGCTGGTGCCATCTTGAATACGTTCTCGTTGAGATCAACGGCGTCGATCCGTGTGATGCTCTCGTGGGCGGCGATGGCCGAAGCGGTGTTGCCGACTCCGAAACAGATCAGCAGGGCTTTCTCTGGATGCGGATGGGCGAGCAAGGGAAAGTGCGCCATCAGACGCATGTATTGCTGGGATCGCGGCGAAGTGCCCGACATGGACAGACGGCCGAAGAAGAGCTTCATGTTGTTGTTCGGAAGCTCGAGGAAATACGTAGTATGAGCGGCGTTGCTCCTCATGCCTTGGGCCGCAACAGCGTTGGGCCACATCAGAGGCGTAAAAAAATCTCGGTCAAATCTTCTCGGCGTGGCAATACAGGCGATGGCGACAAAGGACATCAAGACAGCAATCTGCCATGCTTTTATGGGACGAAATTCCGAGATGAATGCCAAGGCGAGCGCGACGAGCGCCAGGAAGGCCAAGAAGAGCTTCAACGAGTAGAAGATGTTCAGGCGAGGTGCCACCAGAGTGAAGGCGATCAAGCCGAGACAGAACCCCACCGTATTCAGACCGTAGGCCAGTCCGAGGTGTTTCCCCATGCCCTGCAGTCGATTGCAGACGTAGGGCAGGAGCAAGGAGATCAACAAGTACGAAGGCAGTATATAGATGCCAGTATAAACGAAAAGTTGGGAGAGACTCACTGGGAAGTGATGTACGCCGCGCACATCCGGCGGGTTGCCCACCAAGTAGGTCAACTCGTCGCTAAATCGCCAGAGCGCGAAATAATAGAGCGCGGCCAAACCGTACGCGCCCTTGATATGAGCAAGCCCAATGCGCTCAATGTGCCGCACGATAAGGCTGGCCAGAAAAATGCCTAGCACGGCCCAGAAGGAGATAAACGACATGGTCGCCCCAGGGCTCAGCACGACAATAAAATCGATCCGCTTGAACATATCGCCTTCAAGTGCTCCGGCGAGCAAGCCACTCAGCGCGGCACAAGCAATGAGGGCACTCCCCGACCTAGGTGGCACTCCAACACTTGGGAATGTTGCGCAGGCAGTGTCCGCTACTTCGTCGCTAGCAGGTGCGCCGCCGCTGGCTAGGAAGTACAATCCTAGCAGTATGTTCAAACCGGCCATCAGCCAGAAAGTTGGCTGGTGCCCGATCTCCGGTATCAGGATGAACTGGCAAGCGAGTACGCCACTACACGCACCAATAGTGTTCCACGCGTACAGAACGGAGGGGAGGCGTCCGTTCCTCGGTATTGAGCGGAAAATATCGCACAGCAAGGGGAAGGTCACCCCCATGAACAGACAGGGAATGAAGAGGCTAATCGTGGCGATGGTTCCCTGGGCAATTTGGTAGCGAATTGTCTGGACCCAGATTCCATCGTCTAGATGATACGGAAAAGAACCCCAGAGGTCCGTCGGCAGATATTCGGCCGCCACGGTCAAAAGGGCCGATACTCCGACCAGAAGTTCTATCAGCCCGTACAAACGCAGCTTGTCCCCGATGCCGGTCCGGTCAGTCAGCAGCCGGGTGACTCGTTGGCTCAAAAGCGCGCCGCAGCCCAAGCCCCCGATGAAGTTGCACACCACTAAGGCGAAAGTGAGGTTGGTCGAGCCAAACCAATCGACAAAAATGCGGAACCACGCTACTTGGTAGCCGAGGCTTATGAAGCCCGAAAGGGCATACAAGGGAAAGACGCGTCGCAAAGAGAGTTAGACCTTGTTTGCTATAATCCCTAACAAAACGTCTTCCCAGCGCATAAGCGCTAGCTCCGGGTCCTATTAATCGCGCAGGTATTCGTCCGGTTTGGCCGCATTGGGCGGCCAGTACCCGTCCCGCGACTGACGCCATTGCGCGCCGCACAGGCCGCTGATCACGCCCCACTCGGATGGACTGGGATCTGGGTCTGGATGGAAGAGAAAGCGCTGGGCACCGGCATCCTGCGAGGCTTTGAGAATGCCAGCCAAGTCGCGAGCCGGCATGGCGTCGCCAGCATGCGGGGAGCGACCGGTGGACACCCAAAAGATGGTTTTATCGACATCTTTGATGGCCTCTAGGGCGCGCCGCGTTTCACTGTACACGACTTCGGCGAAGAACTCTTCGGGGAAACCCATCTCCATATCCAGCAGCGACTCGACATTGGGCAGGCGCAGGCCGAACAGCGATTCGACCAGCAGGAAGCAGTCGGCCTCGGTCAGGGAGGGATTCCACTCGGCGAACTTTTGCACCCAGCGGGCAATGGTCCCGTACATGCCGTCGAAGCCGCGATGCCAATAGTAGTGCTTGGGAAAGATATAATCGAAGTACGGCGGCATCTGCTGGTAATCTTGGCCGGTCAGCGAGGAGAACGTGGTGATGCGCGGAATGCCGCCTAACTCGACGTAGCGGTTCACTCCGTCCAAGTCGGCGCGGGCCCTTTCCCAGGAACGCCGCGACCTCTCCTGCCGGGCTCGCAGCCAGTAGAGGGAATCCTCGTTGATATCAAAGAGGTTCAATCCAGCCAAAGTCCCGCCTGGGGCCCAATAACGCACGAGATCGGGGGTGAGATTGTGGAAACGCTGGCGCATATGGGCAATGCCGCGCTCCAGCCGGTCGATCTCAAAGCCCAAGTTGGCAAACTCAACGCGCTCGCCATCGCGCAATTCAAAGAGCTCGCCGCCGTGGTGCCAAGCCAGTTCGTAGTGATTCTCGCCAGGCCCGTCGATGATCACTCCGTTGACTTGGGGATAGCGGTTTATCAAGCTCTGCACGTGGGCTGTGGTGCCGCTGTCGAATACCATGATATGCCAGCCGCGCCCAGCGGCGTCATCCAGCATCGCGCTTAGTCCCCGCTCCTTTTCCAGATCGCGGGGCTGCTCCTCGGGCACTTCTAGCCCCAAGTCGGCGTAGGCTTGGGGATCTTGGGGAAAGGCGGGGATTCGTCCGCCGTCGTCCTCCATAAAAAACATGCGCCCTACCACAATGCCGCGCACGCCACCTTCTTCCCAAGCGTCGAAAATATGCTTGTAGTTGGCCATGTAGCGTTCGAGCGGATTGAAAACGAAAATCCAGCATTGCATCGTCTAACCTCCTTAGGGTTAATGAGCTACCTCCGGCCCAGCACTGAACGACTTCTTATTTCTGCTTGTAAAGCCGCGACCCCTTGTCTTCTCTCCGGTACTGCGGCGGCGTAATCACCGCCTGCTGCTCCTCGGTCAACTCGGCGTAGAAATCCGGCGGCGTATAGGTCCCCATAAGCGATTCGGCCTGGACGCCGTGGTTATAGCGCAAAATCACCGAGCGCCGCTGGTGCTTGGCCGTCCACGGCACAGCCCCGTGCATCAGCGTCTCGACGAAAAGGATCGCGTCGCCCGCTTTGGCCGGGATCTGCGCGATGCGATCCCGATGTGCCTCGTACAGCCGGATCTCGTCCGGGCAGGGATAGTTGGCCTTATGGCTGCCGGGCAAGCAGGCGAACCCTCCATCCTCCGGCCCCACATCCGCCAACTGCACGGCGATGTTGGTCATCCCGCAAAACATCCGGCCATTGCGGTAGAGAAACCCCCGCGAGCGGTCGAGCGGCTCGCCGCCCTCGTGGAACCAGAAGCCTTCGGCCCCCTCGTCCATAGTAATAATCCCCAAACCCTCCAAGCGAAAACCCGGTCCCAGCAATTCTTCCAGATAAGGCTTGAACCGCGCATGGGCGATCATCGCCCGAAACGGATCGCAATGCGGTTTGTCCCACGTCAGCATCCCGCCCAAATCGCCGCGTCCCTGCGTCCCCTTGAGCGTCTCCGACTCGTGGGCTAGATCGTTGGGACGGATGCCGATTTGATCGGCGTGGTGGTCAATCGCCGCATTGGCCGCGGCCACTTCCTCCGGCGAGAGCGCGCCCTCAATCACTAGATAGCCGTGTACTTCAAAGAGATACTTTTCCGCTTCGTCCATTGTCGGCCTGCTTCTCCTTACATCTTATGGAATGTTGACACACACAAGATCCATTCGTCAGCCCACGCGACGCAAATATTATAGGCAGTTAAGCGGGCAGGACCTCGCGCAAGACCCGCAGGTAATTCCCGCCGCATATCTTGCTCGCGTCCTCCTCGGTGAATCCCGCATCCAGCAAGCCCTCTACCACCCAAGGCAATACCGCACTGTTGAAGTGGGTGCCGATCCCCACACCATCCGTACCCATCACATCAACGGCGTAGCGAACCTGCACCAAGGTCTGCTCCAACTGTTCTGGCGCGACCGCCTGATAGGGCGCGTCCCCCGGCGGCCGGGTAATCGGCGGCGGAATCCCCAATACGCCGCCGCGCTCGGCCAACGCCTGCATAACCTCGTCGGGTGCCGCCCTCGGCTCATCGACCAAGGCCCGCGGATGCGAGTGCGAGTCAACCACCGGCTTTGTCGATACTTCGATGATATCGAGGGCGCAGGGGTCATTGCTATGAGCCAGATCAATAAGGATCCCATTCGCGTTCATCTCCGCAATCATCTGCACCCCCAACTCGGTCATCCGCCCGCCCGAACGGGTCTCATTGGAAGCGTCCCAACCCAACTCGCGGGTCGCTTGGCCCAAGGTAATCATCCGCAGCCCAAGGCGAGCAAACATCCGCAGAATGCCGGGGCCATCGCCGAACCAGTCGCTGCGATTGGCCCCCATCAATACCGCGACCTTGCCCGCCGCCCGCGCGGAATCCAAGTCTTGGGCCGTCCGCACCAGCAGCACCTGCTCGGGATAGGCTTCGACGTTTAACAGAAAACGGTCGAGCACCCCCAGCACGAGTTGGGTCGGATTCTTGATCGCCAGACTCAGGAACATATCCTCGCCGCCGCGTCCTGGACGCCATTCCGATTCCTGCCGCCACAGCGGTTTGTAGTTCTCATCGTAGTAAGCCGCTCCCCCCTTGCACATCACCACCTCCACCCCCCATTCGGCAAACTTGGGAAAGTCGCCACGACAAGTACTTGCGTCTTTTTTGCCTAGGTCAATATCGTCGATCACAAAACGAGGGTGGGTCAGGTTTAACCCCAGCATATCGCATACTGGATGCGGCCAAATGCGGCCAGAGGGCAATTTCATGGTCATCTTATTCGCCGAGCGCTTGGTCGAAATCCCGGCGGCAATCGGCCAAAACCTGCGCTAGAGCAAAATCGCCGCCATAGGCCAGCATCTGCGCCCCTTGTGCGCGGTATTTGGCCAGCAACTCGGGCGTGCCGGCGGGTATTCCCCAAGCTTTGCCGTGATTTTTCGCCGCGGCCGCGACTTTGGCGACGGCCTGATCGAGATCGACATCCCCCCCGGCCAAACCGAGCCGCAACCCTAGGTCCGCCGGGCCGACAAAGAGCGCGTCCACCCCCTCGACCGCGGCGATTTCCTCGACATTGGCCAGCGCTTGCGGGGTTTCGATCTGCAAGACGACGAAGGTCTCGCGATTGGCGTCGTCGATATAAGTACTGCCCTCATGCCATACGTCGAGACCGAAATCGCCGTCCAAACCCGCCCCGTCCAAACCGCGATTGCCCAAGGGTGGGTACTTCACCGCCTCGACGATTTGGCGCGCCAAGGCCGCATCGGAAACCAGCGGCATCATCAGACCAGTCGCCCCGTCTTCGAGATAGCGGTAGAGGCGAGTGCGCTCGAGCGTCGGAGCCCGCAACATGCAATCGATATCGCAAGCGCGACACAAGGCCAACAGGCCCTGGACCTCGCGCTGATCCATCGCCCGGTGTTCCAAGTCGAGCCAGATGCCGTCATAGCCGTTGTGAGCAGCATAGCGCACGAAGAACGGCAGATAATGCCCTAGGCCACAAATGCGGGCACATCGCCCCGTGCGCACTTTGTCCAAGACTTTGCTCTTTCTCATATTTTCCGCTTTGCTAGAGGGTTGCATTGCGCCAATAGTATACTACCGCAAATACGCCTGCTCCACCTTCGCAAACGCCTCGGCAATATCCGCCACCTCCCGCGCGGCAAAATTCTCGTGAATCGACATAATGAAGTGGCTCTCAACCGAGGCGACGGCGTTGGGACAGGGGAACTGCGCATTGCGGTCTCCCCTGTACTCCGGCAATCCCCACGGATAGTCACTGCCGGGAAAGACCTGCCGCTCCTTAAACCAGATCATCTCGGAGGGGATATAGCGATATGTAGCTGTCAGCGGAATGCCCTCGGCGGCCACGGCCCGGGCAAAGCCGTTTTTGTCCACTCGCAGCTTGTCAGCATCCACGTGGAACCGCATAAACCAGTACACCCCCTCCGACTCGGCCACCTGCCATCCCAGCCGCACCGCCTTGCGCTCGGCAATGGCCTCTTCAATTTGCGCTGCTACCCACCGCCGCTTGGCGATCATCGCATCTAGCTTTCTCAGTTGTACCCGCCCAATAGCGGCCGACAAATCGTTGCCGTTAAGATTGAGCCCGGCGCGCAGATTGGAGGTCGCCTCCGTATTAAAGGGCTTGCCTCGGTCGGCAAAGCGCTTGGCCTCCCAGCAGAGGTCTTCGTCGCGGGTAAAGACCACCCCGCCCTGCGGACCCGTCGCGTGGTGCTTGCCGCTCATAGTCGAAAAAGCCGCCACCGTGCCCAACGATCCCGTTAGCTGCCCCTGGTAGCGAGCCCCGTGGGCTTGGGCGCAATCCTCGATGACCGGTATGCCGTGCTCCTCGGCTAGCACCAAAATCGGCGTCAGATCCGCTGGTTCGCCGGCAATGTGGGCCACGACAATAGCGCGGGTGTGGGGCGTTAGCACCGCCTCAATCTGCTCCGCACCAGCGTTGAACGACCCCGGCGCAGCATCGGCCACCACTGGCACTTGGCACAACAGTGCTACGGGCATCGCCCCACCCGGATCCGTAATCGGCGGGATCACGACCTCGCCAGCCGCTTCTAGCTTTAGAGCTCCCAATGCCGCGTAGAGCGCTGAAGTACCCGAGTTGACCAAGTCGGCGTACCCTCCCCCCATAAACGCGGCGAACTCCTGCTCATAAGCCAATTCCTCTGGACCGCTATAGCCGATTGCATTGCCGCTTTCCTGCGCTTTAGAAAACAGCCGCAACGCGACTTCGTGCTCCTCAGCTCCAAACAAATGCCGTTTGGGAAATGGCGTCTCGCGGACCTTGGGACCCCCGTCTATTGCCAACATTACAAACTTCCTTTCTCGACAATGTGCCACTGGCGCTAGCCAGAGACACACCGGTAATTTAGCAAACTCGCACCGCTCGCCGCCCATAACTATACACCGCTGCTGATTTGCACAAAAGACACGATCCCTACTCCAGCCTGCGCGTCCCCCTCTTCCGGCGCTATCTCATCGCTTCCTCGCTGGTGCGGATGGGTACGGCCGCCCAGGGTTTGGCCATCGGTTGGGAGATGTACGACCGCACCGGCCAAGCGCTCTCCCTCGGCATGGTCGGCCTCGTCCAAGCCATCCCCATGCTGCTATTGACCCTGCCGGCCGGGTACCTAGCCGACGTCTTCGACCGCCGCAAGCTGATGATGATCAGTCTAGCCGGCGCGACGTTCTGCTCGCTGGCCTTGGCCGTCTTTAGCTGGTACCAGATGCCGATCCTCTGGATGTACGTACTGCTCTTCTTGGACTCGTCCTTCCTCCGCCTAGGCTGGCCCGCACAACGGGCCATCGCGCCCTTGCTAGTCCCGGACGCACTCTTTGAAAACGCCGCCAAGTGGGCAACCAGCTTGCAGCAGATCATCGGCATCGCCGGACCGGCCATCGGCGGCTTTGTCATCGCCTTCAACCTCCAAGCCGCCTATGTCCTCAGCGCCATTTCCTCCGCGGCCTTCATCCTCTTCCTCAGCACCATGATCTTGCCGCCCGCTCCGCGCATCCAAGGGGGCAAGATGTTCGCTCAAATCGCCGTTGGGCTGCGCTTCGTCCGCGACCAGCCGCTCCTCCTCGGCGCGATCTCGCTCGATCTGTTCGCCGTTCTCTTAGGCGGCGCAGTGTACCTCTTGCCCATCTTCGCCCGCGAGATCATCGACCTCAGCTCCGTCGGCCTCGCACCCGAAGCCGCGCTCGGCTGGCTGGTCGCGGCCCCGGCCATCGGTGCTACCATCACCGCCTTGGCCATCGCCCATCTGCCGCCGATTCGCCGCGCTGGCAAGACCCTACTCTGGTGCGTGGCCGGCTTTGGCGTGGCGACCATTCTCTTTGGCCTCTCGCAAAACTTCTGGTTCTCGCTGCTGATGCTGGCGCTGACCGGTGCCTTCGACAACGTCAGCATGGTCATCCGCCGCGTCATCTCGCAGATGGGCACGCCCAACGAGATGCGGGGCCGGGTCCAAGCCGTCTCCGCCATCTTCGTCGGCGCGTCCAACGAGATCGGCGGCTTTGAGTCCGGGCTGGTGGCCCAGCTCTTCAACCCGGTCTTCTCCGTCGTCAGCGGCGGCATCGGCACGTTACTCGTCGTCGCCGCTTGGACGGGCCTTTTTCCCTCGCTGAGAAACTTGGGCAGCCTCGCGTCCCTGACGGCTCAGAGATCGGCACCCAGCCAGCGGGAATGAGAGACCGGCACATGAAGAATATACTTATTGACGATAATCTGTTAATAAGATAACTTTTGAATACCTTCCCAGATCAGGGAAACCACATCCAGGGAGAAGCCTTTATGTCCACCAATAATGTGATCGGCACCAACGTGATGCGGCTACGTACCTCAAAGAGGATAAGCCAGAAGGCCCTTGCTGATCGGGCGCAGCTATCTCGTCTTGGTTTGGCCAAGATCGAGCGAGGCCAAACGCTGCCTCGCGCTGCTACCATGCGTGTGTTAGCGCGTGCGTTGGGGGTCTCGACTATTGAACTCGCGACCCCGGCGCGGCCGCTGCACACCGTGCGTTTTCGGGCTCGAAAGCGCGTCCGGGAGCGAGAGCAGTTGCTTGCCGAGGTTTCCAATTGGCTCGACGCCTACAGCTTCCTCGAAGAACTGCTTGAAGATTCCCCTTCCTTTCAATTGCGAAGCCTCCGCCCTAGTCGGCAGCTTGATCCACGGGCTGTGGCAGCAAAGGCGCGGAAAACCCTCCAGTTCGATGACCAGCCCATTTACGACATCTGCGGGATCCTAGAAAAATGCGGCATCAAGGTGCTCCGCCTACCTCGGGCAACCGATGCGTTCTTTGGCCTTTCGGTCAAGGAAAACGACGGTGGACCGGCGATCGTCATCAACACCTGGGAGCGGATCTCGGTTGAGAGCTGGATTTTCTCGGCCGCGCACGAACTCGGGCACCTGCTGCTGCACCCCGGCGCTTACGACCATAGGCAGGAGGAGGAACCTGAAGAAGAGGAAAAACAAGCCGATGAGTTCGCAAGCTTCTTCCTGATGCCCCACGACTCCTTCGAGCGGGAGTGGCAGGATTCGAGAGGACACCCCCTCTACGAGCGCGTAATCAAGGTCAAGAGGATCTTTCATGTGAGCTATAAGACCGTGCTGATCCGTTTGGTACATATGAAAGAGGCCCCAAGGGACGTATTCCGGACCTTTCAGGTGCAGCACCGGAGACGTTTCGGCCAGACCTTGAAAAAGGTCGACGAACCTCAGCCGCTGACCGAAAGCAAGTTCAACGAAAAGCGAGGCTTAGAGCCGGATCGTCTCTCCGACGCCGACTGTCTGGACGATCGGCTTCGGCGTCTGGTCCGCCGAGCTATCGAGAGCGACGAGATCTCGCTCAGCCGAGGTGCCGAGATCCTCCGCATTCCCTTAATGGATATGCGCCAGTTGGCCGCCGAATGGGCCACATGAGATGCCTAATCGCCCGAGGGTCCTTCTGTCGGATGCGGACGTACTTATCGACTACCGGGATTCGGACCTATCGATTCTCGCCCTCGTCGTTCAGCACTTGGCACCGGTTCACGTCGTCCGAGACGTTGTCGCCGAAGTGGACGACCTGAGTCTCGCACGCTGTAGGGAACTCGGGCTAACTGTAATCGAGGTTGAACCGGAAGTTCTTCTCCAACTCGCGACGCTTCCACGAAGACTCTCTCGCTACGATCGTCTTTCGCTTCAAGTGTGCCGAGAAAACGACTGGACCTGCGTGACCAACGACAGGCTACTTCGTCGGATCTGCGGCGAGCACAGTGTCAGAACGAAGTGGGGGCTCGAGCTCATGCTCGAGCTGGTTTCGGCAGGGGGCCTCTCCGCTTCCCGCGCCCTTGAAACGGCACAGCGCATCCACACCAATAATCCTCATCACATCTCCAAGAAAATCCTCGAACGGTTCTCATCGCGTCTTGGCCTCAGGGAATCGTAGGAATCGGCACGTTACTCGTCGTCGCCGCTTGGACGGGCCTTTTTCCCTCGCTGAGAAACTTGGGCAGCCTCGCGTCCCTGACGGCTCAGCACTCGGCCAAATGAGAGGCCAGTGCTTTTTAGTTTGACCGCTTCGTGCGTCCTGCCAAATTTGTTATAGATATTTATTATTACCTAGTCGCAGGAGGTCCCATGAAATTCGTCCGCATCATTGCCGCCATCCTCATTGTGCAACTAGCCCAGGATGCCCACGGGCAGATTGCGGTCTCAGGCACCGTGGTTTCGGATGAAACCGGTGATGCCTTACCGGGCGCAACGGTTGTCATTGAGGGCACATACATCGGGACGATGACAGACCAGGATGGGGCTTATTCGATTGACCTTCGATCTCTAGAGGACATGCTGGTTTTTTCCTTTGTGGGATTCCAGACAAAGCGGCTGACGATAAGTCCGGGCGTCACCACGCTTGACGTTCGCTTGGAACCGAGCGTCGTCGGACTCGAGGGAATCAGCGTCGTTGCCGAGGAGCCTCGAATCTTCGCGAGCAACGTCGTCGCCGAGCCAATGATCCTCCAGCAGTCGAACATCACCAGCGTGACGTCGGTGGTCGACAACCTGCCCGGGGTATCCATCCAGGAGGGCGATGCATACGGCTTCGACGACTGGTCGAGCAATGTCGCCGTGCGCGGTTTCCAAGTGACCATCAGCGAGGCGCAGATCGGCACGACCATCGATGGGTTCCCCAACGGTACATCCGACTACTTCAGCGGAGCCAAAGCGAACCGATTCATCGACCCGATGAACCTCGGCGGCGTCGAGGTGTCGCAGGGAACGGCCGACATCGCCTCCCGCTCGGTCGAGGCGCTGGGCGGCACGTTCAACTACCTGACGGACGATCCGGCGAGCGAGCGAACCTACACTGTGTCAACGACCATCGGCGAGAACGAAGGCCAGCGGTTCTACATGCGCCTCGACACCGGACCTCTGTTGGGCCGCGAGACGCACTCCTGGATCGCCGCGGTCCGCCAAGAATCGACCGATTGGATGCAGGGCTCCGCGCGGAACGAGCGGGAGCACATCGCCGCCAAGCTCGTGTCATCGCACGGACACCTTGACCTTACAAGCTACCTCTCGTACGACAGCATCCACGAGGACGCCTACCAGCGGCTCTACAGCGAGGCCAACTTCAGGGCGAACCCGCGCTGGGACCGCCTCGTCGGCGACTGGCCCGGTGTCCCGTACCTGAATCAGTTCTACCGGCCCGGCTGGCAGACCCGGCGGAACAACACCTTGGCCTACCTGAAGGCGGACTGGTCGCTCGACGCCCTATCCATGAGCGGCGGACTCTATTTCCATCGCAACCGGGGGCGCGGCGATTGGCTGCCCCCCTACATCGTCGATGTCACCGACGACGACGGCCCAGAATCGGAACTGATGGGCCTCGCACCCGTGCAAGGCGGCACCCAACTCGGGCTAATCCGCTTCGTGAACCGGGACGGCGTCGCGGTCGGACCGATCGACGGGTGTACGTCGTCCTACATCTTCAACTACTATGGATCGGGAGGCCCAGAGGCCGACCCTGCGTGCCACCCGGATGCTACTGCGGTGCAGTCGTACCGCCACAGCCACTACGGGAAGGACCGCGTCGGCGTGACGCTCGACGAGGAGTGGTTCACCACCATCGGCACCGCCGGCAGCACACTACGCGCCGGCATCTGGTACGAGGATTCGCGGCGGCACCTGGGTCGGGACTGGCATCAGATGCTGGATCCGACGCTCAGCTTCGACTGGAACGAGCAGGCCTACTGGCACCAGTACGAGTGGGATTTCCCGCAACATATCTTCAAGTGGTACGCCGAGGAGACGATCTTCGCCGGCCCGTTGTCCCTGAGCGGCGGCGTCAAGCAGTTCCTAGTCGGCGTGTCGCGCGAAGACCAGTTCAATATCGACCCGGATCTCGAGGTCGATTCGGATTCGGATTTGCTCTTCTCCGGCGGTATCACATACGAGACGCCGGTCGAGGGCCTCGACCTGTTCGCCGGCTATTCGGAGAACTTCAGGGCGATCAGCGCTACGCTCCTCGAGGTGCCGGGCCGGAGCCTAGATCTGCTTGAGCCCGAGACCGCCTCGAACATCGACGTCGGGCTGCAGTATGCGGGGGAACGGCTGGCGCTGGGTGCCACGTGGTACACCATCGACTTCGAGAACCGGATCTTCTACCTCGGCCCGACGACGGCCGCCGGTCCCAACTACCTCATCCCGGGCGGCGGTGCCTATTTCAACGCCGGCGGCCTCCAAACGAAGGGCTTGGAGTTCTCGGCAACGGTGCGGATGCCGCAACAGATTTCCTTCTACATGGCCGGCACACTCAACGACTCGGAGTACATCGGGAGCGGTGATCCCCTCGTCGACGAAAGCCAGAACATCGTTGCGGGGGCCGACGTCACCGGTGTACCGGACAAGCTATGGGTCGTCTCGCTCGATCGGACTGGGCCTGTCCGCACGGGACTGACGGCCAAGTACACATCGTCGCGGCGCGTCAGCCTGACGGCGGACTGGTACACGGACGCCTATTGGCTGGTGGACGCGTATGTCGGTTTCTCAGGCGAGGCGCTGGGTCCTTTGCTCCGATCGACGGAGTTCTCACTCGTGGCGAACAATCTGCTCGACAGGGCCTATCTGTCCGCCATCACCGAGAACGCGGCCTGGCTCGGCGCGCCGCGGACGGTTTCGATGACGGCGACTGTTTCTTTTTAAGCGGAGCGCGAAGGGACGAGAATCTAGGTGGCGTACAGACCCAGCGTCTCCTTTACCTCAATGACTTGCGCCCCTTAGCCCAAGCAAATAGTATAGACCGCAATCTCGCAGACGCCGCCAAACACAAGGAAGAGATATGAAGAAAAAACTTTTCATCACTGGTGCCGCCGGCAAAGTCGGGTCCGGCCTGCGCCGCCACCTCAAAGACCGCTACGACTTCCGCCTGCTCTTCCACCACAACATCCCCGAGGTCGAATCAAACGACGAAATCGTGGTCTCCGACCTCGCCAACTTCGAGAACATGGTCGAAGCCTGCGAAGGCATCGACACCATCGTCCACCTCGGCATCGCCATCGTCCAGCGGGGCTATCCGCGCACGCGCTACAACCAGATGATCATGGAGACCAATATCCAGGGCACCTACAACATCTTTGAGGCCGCCCGCATCAACAAGGTCCCGGTCGTCGTCTTTGCCAGCACCAACCACGTAACGGGCTTCTACGAGCAAGAAGGCATCTACACCACCCCCGAGATGCCGATCCGCCCCGACAGCATGTACGGCGTCAGCAAGGCATTCGGCGAAGCGCTCGGCCGCTTCTACTACGACGAGTACGGCATCTCCTCTTACTGCCTCCGCATCGCCAACTACCCGGACACCGAGGAAGTCAACAGCACCTATCCCCCCGGCGAAAACCGCTGGCTCAGCGCCCGCGATGTCTCTGAACTGACCGCTTGCTGCATCGAGGCCCCCCGGCCCCAATTCGGTATCATCTACGGGGTCTCACTGGGCGCAGACAAAAAGTGGGATCTCGCCAACGCCAAAGAACTCGTCGGCTGGGAGCCCCAAGACCGCGGCGCGCCCTCGCCGTGACCAACACGGCCCACTTGGGCGGCGGCTACGCAGACTCCGCACCCGATCCCGGCCCCACCATAGCAGCCCTCCTACAAGCCGCCCGCCCCGGCAGCCCGTCTTCTCGCCTCGTGGTCTTGGGCGGGCCGCCTGGAGTCGGCAAAACCGCCGTCGCCCGAGCACTCCTCGCGCTCTGCCCAAACACCTTTCTCCTCGACAAAGACCAAACGGCCGCGGGCTTCATCCTCGAAGCGGCCACGCTGCGGGGCGACACGTCCGACGCGGCTTACGGCACTCCGCATTACTGGCAAAAGCTCCGTCCCCTCGAATACGCCAGTGCCCTCTCCGCAGCTTGCACTAACCTCGTCGGCACCCACCAAGTCCTCCTCGTCGGCGGCTTTGGCCCCGAATTGGGCGTGGATGCCCTCTGGGAAGACCTAGCCGCAAACATCGCCCCAGCCACCCTTTCCGTCCTCCACCTCGACCCACCGCCCTTGGACATTTGGCGCGCCCGCATGGTCGCTCGCGGCTCTCGCGCCGACGCTTCGTACTTTGCCCATCTCGCGCAGGCCCTCGGCAACCTTCCCGTCTGGGCCGGGGCCGTCCGCATCCCGACCGACGGCCCCCTGCACTCAGTCGTCCAACGCACCCTCAACGCCCTCACCTGAAGGTGCGCGGGCGGTTGACTTTTTTCGGTTTTACCCTTTATTTTTTAGGATGTTATGTTAATCGTCCACAGTGCCTTAGGCTACTGCGTTCTCCTTGTCATAGCCTATCTCAGCGGCCACCGCACTCGCTCCATTCCCTGGAAAACCCTTGGCGTAGCCACGGTGCTCCAACTCCTGCTGGCCGCCATCCTGCTGCAACCAGCCATTCGCTCGTTGGTCTTTGGTCTCGCCAGCGACTTGACGACCCCGCTCAAAAAAACCGCGCTCACCGCCAATGAGTCGCTGCTGTTTAGCGGCGTGAGCGCTGAGTCGTTTGCCCGCGAACACGGGCCGGTGGTCGCCCTCGAAATCGCGGCGATCCTCATCTTTGTGGCCTCGCTTTCGCGGGTGCTCTACCCCTGTGAAACTCAGCGGCACTTCGGGCGTTATATACTATCTCTAGCTAGAGCGAAAAACAGATGAAAGCAAAAAAGACGACCTATCGCGCCCGGTTCGACGGCCACCGGCGGCTCGCTGCCGCAGTCATCATCCAAGCCGTCAAAGACATGCAGACCACAGATTGCAACCAAGAGCGGCAGACGGCTATCGACTTCCTCTCAGGGGACATGTGGCCCTTTTCCGACGTGCTCGATCTGCCGTTAGACGGTCGCGCCCTCTGCGAGTACCTGCGCACCATGGAGATCGCTTCCATCGAACCTCTTGGCTGACCTGCGCAGAAGCGATATTTTTCGTGGTGCATCTAACCCGGAGACGATCCCGCATGGAACTTTCGCCCGCGCAGATTCGCTTCTTCAAGAGCTTCGGCTATCTCTACTTCCCGCAGCTTTTTGCCCCCGACGAGATCGCCTGGATCACCGAGGAGTTTGAACTCTCCATCCAAGCCCACGGCAACGGCGCGCAACACGACGGCAGCAAGCGCACCATGTTCGGCGGCCCCATCGAGCACCGCGAGCGGCTTTGTACCCTCGTAGATGACGAGCGCATCGTCGGGATCTGCAACGGCGTCCTCGGCGAAAACTTCAACTACGCCAGCGGCGACGGCAACTACTACAGCGGCGATACCGGCTGGCACCCCGACGGCAATTGGGGTCAGCTCTTCTCAGTCAAAATCGCCTTCTACTTAGACAACCTGACCCACGATACGGGTTGTCTGCGCATAATTCCCGGTAGCCACCATCCCAACCACTTCGTCCGCGCCGAGGGCATTGACCTCAACAACTCCGTGGACCTATTCGGCATCGAGCCGCGCGACTTTCCCGGCCACCTCGCGCTCGAGACGACTCCCGGCGACCTCGTCATCTTCAACCACGACCTCTACCACGCCTCCTTCGGCGGCAACCAGCGGCGGCGCATGTTTACCATGAACCTCACCCGCCCCTGCACCAACGACGCCGACCGAGCCACTCTCAGGGACTATCTCCGCCGGCACTCTCCCGGCGGCTACCAAGTAGTAACCGGCGGCGGCATGTTCTATCCCACCATGCTCGACACCGCCAGCCCGAAGCGCATGGTTCACCTGCGCCAATGCGCCGAAGTCCACGACGAACTCTTCCCCGAATTGGCGCGGCATTGACGATCAGCCCGCTCGTGCAGATATTTTCTCTGCGCCCGTAGCTCAGTTGGCAGAGCAGCTGACTCTTAATCAGCGGGTCCAGGGTTCGAATCCCTGCGGGCGCACCATCTTTGCCAAAGGGGTTGCGGACGCCGTTTCCGCACTCCCTTCGGCTGCGAATTCGCACCTTCCCAGCGTCCCGCCCATCCTTGACATTTCTCAGTTCAAAGCCTAAAATAGCCTCGCGTTTTAGTCGCCTTAGCACCTCCCATCCCTAGCGCCATGGCCAATTCCATCGCCAAACTAGAAAAGGCACTCCGCCGCGACCCAGATTCCCCGCGCTTCGCTCGCCTCGCCGATCTCCATCTCAAACGCGGGCGCATCGAGCGCGCCATCGAGCTGTGCCAAAAGGGCTGTGCGAGTTTTCCCGATTACGCCACTGGCTTTATCGTCCTCAGCATGTGCTATGAAAAACGGGGGGACTTAGAACAAGCGTGCGAGGCCATGGGACAAGCTCTGCGGATCAACCCAGAAAACCCCAGCGGGTACAAGCGCCTCGCCCACCTTTTTGAGCAACTCGACGTCGCGCCATTGGCCTTGCAAAGCCTGCGCCAAGCCGCGTATTTCGACCCTTTCGACCCCTCTCTAGCCGAACAGATCGACCGCTTCGCCAGCCAAACCCACCAAGACGCACCCAAACCCGAATCTGAACCCGAATCCGAACCCGAATCTGAACCCGAACCCGAACCCAAAGAGGTCGCGGCCGTCGTTAGCATGGCCCCGGTCGAATCCACTCAGCCCCAAGCGCTGCCGCCAAACCAGTCGCCCGATGACGACCGCGACGATCTGTACGGCGATACTGACGACCGCGAACTGCTCCGCCTCTTGCAGGAGATCGAAGAGGAGGAAGTCGCCGAGCCAGCGCCCGCACCAGAAGAGCCACCCACCCCAGCCGACAACAAGCCAAGCACACCAAAAAACAAGCGTATCGCCACCATGACGCTGGCCGAGATCTATACCACGCAGGGCTTGACCCAGAAGGCGATCGAAATGTATCGCGAGCTTCTCGAACAGGAGCCGAACAACACCATCATCCGCAGCAAGCTATCTTCGCTAGAACAAAGCAGCAACGCACACTAACGGGAGCAATATGGCAGACACCACGGATTTCAGAAATGGCTTTACCATGTCCCTCGACGGTGAGCTCTTCTCCATCGTCGAATTTCAGCATGTCAAGCCGGGCAAGGGCAGCGCCTTCGTGCGCACCAAGCTCAAAAACACCAAGACCGGTGCCGTGCTCGACCGCACCTTCCGCTCGGGCGACAAAGTCGAGCAAGTCCGGCTCGAAAAGCGCCAGATGCAGTACCTATATTCCGACCAAGGGCTGTACTACTTCATGGACTTGGACACCTACGATCAGCTCCCAGTGTCCGCAGAGATCGTCGGCACAGCCAGCACGCTCCTCAAAGAAAGCGAGAACGCCTTCCTCCTCATAGCAGGCGAGGAGATCGTCTCCGTCGAGCTACCCAACTTCGTCGCCCTTGTCGTCACCCACACCGAACCGGGCGTCAAGGGCGACACCGCCACCGGCGCAGTCAAGCCAGCCACCCTAGAAACCGGCTACGTGGTGCAAGTGCCGCTCTTTATCAACAAGGGCGACCGGCTCAAGGTCGATACCCGCACGGGCGAATACGTAGAGCGCGTTTGAGAAAGGACAACACCTCTTGTGAACGAAGACAAGCTCCGCAAACTGCTAGAGCTTTTTCACGATAGCGACATAGAAGAGTTAGAGGTCCAACACAGCTTCTGGCACGGCACGCGCATCCGCTTAACTCGCAGTCGTGCGCCCTCCCCTGTGGCCCCCGCTGCCTCCATGCCCGTTGCGCCCATTGTGTCCACCGCGCCCACTGAGCCTGCGGCCCCAGCACCTGCTGAAAAGACCGATGACGGCCTCCACGAGGTGCTATCGCCCATGGTCGGTACGTTTTACCGAGCCGCCTCGCCCGAAGCCGATCCCTTTGTGCGCGAGGGCGATCGCATCGAAAGCGGCCAGACCCTCTGCATCATCGAGGCCATGAAGATCATGAACGAGATTCCCGCGGATGTCCAAGGCGAAGTCGTAGAAATCCTCGTCGGCGACGCCCAGCCCGTTGAATACAACCAAGCGCTGTTCAAAATTCGCCCCGACTAAGAGGCTGTGTTCGAGAAAATCCTCATTGCCGACCGCGGCGAAATCGCGCTGCGCGTCATCCGCGCCTGCAAGGAAATGGGCATCGCGACGGTGGCTGTCCACTCCCAAGCCGACACCCGCTCCTTGCACGTATCTTTTGCCGACGAGGACGTCTGCATCGGGCCGGCTGCTGGCAAGGACAGCTACCGCAACGTCGTCAATATCATCAGCGCCGCCCAGCTAACCAACGCCGACGCGATCCACCCCGGCTATGGTCCTTTGGCCGAAAACGCCGACTTCTCCGAAATCTGCGCCGATTGCGGCATCCAGTTCATCGGCCCGCCAACTGCGGCCATCCGCAAAATGGGCGACAAGGCCGTCGCTCGCCACACCATGCAGGAGGCCGGCGTACCCGTCGTGCCGGGCAGTGAGGGCGCGCTCCACTCGCTAGACGACGCCCGTCAATGGGCGGAAAAGATCGGCTTCCCGCTGCGTCTCAAAGCCTCGGCTGGCGGCGGCGGGCGCGGGATGCGGGTCGTCCGCGCGATGGATGAATTGGAGGAAGCCTATCAGATGGCGCGCCGCGAAGCGCGCACCGCCTTTACCAGCGACGCCGTGTACATGGAGCGCTCCATCGAAGAGGCGCGCCACATCGAAATCCAAGTCCTCGGCGACCAGCACGGCAACATCGTCCACCTCGGCGAACGCGAGTGCTCCATTCAACGACGGCACCAAAAGCTCTTGGAAGAAAGCCCCTCGCCCATAGTTGACCCCGACTTGCGCCAGCGGCTGGGTGCGGCCGCCCTCGCCGGCGCAGCCGCGGTCGGCTACTACAGCGCGGGCACCATTGAACTCCTCGTCGATGCAGACCATAACTTCTACTTCATGGAGATGAATACCCGCATCCAAGTCGAACATCCGGTTACTGAGATGGTCACCGGCATCGATTTAGTCAGGGAACAGATTCGCATCGCGGCCGGCGAGTCCCTCCGCTTTAGCCAAGAAGACATCCAACTCACCGGGCACGCCATTGAATGCCGGATCAACGCCGAAGATCCCGCGCGCAACTTCATCCCCTCTTCGGGCATCATCGAAGCGCTCCACCTGCCGGGCGGCCCCGGCGTCCGCATCGACAGCCACATCTACCAAGGCTATGAGATTCCTCCTTACTACGACTCCCTACTGGCCAAAATCATCGCCTACGGCTCCGACCGCCAAAGTGCCATAGCGCGGATGCGTCGCATCTTAGGCGAATGCACAATAGAAGGCGTGGCCACCACCTTGCCCTTTCACCGGACCCTACTCACCGAACCCGACTTTATCGCCGGGCAATTCGACACCAACTACGTAGCCAACTCAAAGTGGTCGTCTTAAGCAAGCACGAGAGGCAATTATGAGCCAGACCCAGATCCCCGAGCACTTGATCTATTCGGAAAGCCACGAATGGCTTCAGCTAGAAAGCGACATCGCCACTATCGGCATTACGGATTTCGCGCAAACCGAGTTGGGCGACATCGTATTCGCTGAGTTGCCCGAGGTGGGCGAGCACCTCGAACGAGGTGAGACCTTTGGCACGCTTGAGGCGGTTAAGACCGTCGCCGACCTGATCGCTCCGGCTTCCGGCGAGGTGCTAGAAGTCAACGACAGCCTCGCCGAAGAAGCCGAACAAATCAACGAAGACCCGTACAGCGGCGGTTGGCTGCTCAAGATCCGCATCGCCGACTCTGCGGACTTGGAGAACTTGCTCAGCGCCCAAGACTACGCCGACCTGATCTCCAACCACTGACCTTGCATCTATTCACTATAAATGCGCTTTTTATAAGGAATGCACATTGTATCATTGGGAAACTGGATAATTAATCCAATCCCAAGGGTTGGAACATGCCAAAAGTAGCTTAAATTTAATTAGCTCTACGCCGTGGATAGACTCTTGCTGGAAAGAACCGTACTGGTCCTCAATCAAAACTACGAGCCTCTAAGCATATGCAGCGTGCGCCGGGCCTTACTGCTGATTTTGCGCGGCAAGGCCGAAGCTGTCGAAAAAATGAACGAGGTGATTCATTCGGTCTCCCAAGAGTATCCGGTACCCAGCGTCGTCCGCCTCGGACGCTACATCCGCGCGCCGCGCCGACGAGTCGTGCTCTCCAAGCGCAACATCCTCAAGCGCGACAATCACCAATGCCAGTACTGCGGCAGCAAAGAAGGCAAGCTAACGGTCGATCACATTGTGCCGCGCACCAAAGGAGGCCAAGGAACTTGGGAAAACCTCGTCTGCGCCTGCGCCCTGTGCAACAACAAGAAAGGCGAACACCGGCCCGAACAGGTCGGCCTCATACTGCGCAGCAAACCCAAGCGCCCCAATAACGTGAGCTTCATCCGCAATTTCGTCGGCATCGACGATCAGCGCTGGAAACCGTATCTTTTTATCGACTAAGGCAGGCGCTCTCATGGAACGCGACGCAATCGAACAGGAAGAAACGGCTCTCTACGAGGTCAAGCTCGACGTCTTTGAAGGTCCGATGGACTTGTTGCTCTATCTGATCCGCAAAGACGAGTTGGATATCTACGACATTCCCATCGCCCACATCACCACCCAGTACTTGGGCTTCTTGCAACACATCCACCAACTCGACATCGAACAGGCCAGCGACTTCATCCTCATGGCCGCCACTCTGCTGCGGATCAAGTCGCAGATGATGCTGCCCCGCGAGGAACTCGGTCTCGACGGCGACGGCGAAGAAGACCCACAGGCCGAGTTGATCCGCCGCCTGCTAGAGTACCAACAGTTTAAGGACATTGCCGACTGGCTGGGTGTGCGCAAAGACGAGCGACGCGACGTGTACCTGCGCCGCCAAGGGCCGGGCGACAGCGTCGAGGAGTCAGCCCAGCTCCAGCCCGTATCGCTCTTCGACCTATTGGTCGTGTACAAGCATGTGCTCGATACAGTGCCCGAAAACTTGGTCCACCAAATCGTCGAAGAAGAAGTCTCAGTCGCCGAGTGCATCAACTACCTGCTGGCAGTGCTCGAGCGCAACTCGCGCATCAATTTCATGGACTTGCTCCAAGGCCGCGACCGCCAAGCCCTAATCGCCACCTTCGTCGGGATCCTAGAACTACTCAAGACGCAGCGCGTCCGCGTGCAGCAGGCGCGGCCCTTCGACGAGATCTGGATCGAGCAATCGCCACTCCAACCAACCGCAGCGGGGGCTATTCAGACCCGTGAGCCGTGAACCCACAGCGGCCTCGCGCGACGTCAATCCTGCGCAGGCTCGGGCGATCATTGAGGCCATCCTGCTGACGGCAACCGAGCCGGCGACCCCGGGCCGCCTCGTCGATCTGCTCGCCGGGTACAACGGCCGCGATATTCGCGAGGCCATCGACGCGCTCAACGCTCAGTACGAAGCGGCCGGGCACGGGATCGAAGTCGTTGAATTGGCCGGCGGCTATCAACTTGCCTCGCGCCACGAACACGGGCCTTGGCTGCGCAAGTACCACAAGACCTCGCGCCAAGTGCGCCTCACGCCGGCGGGCCTTGAAGTTCTCGCCATCGTCGCCTTCAAGCAGCCGGTCACTCGCGTCGAGATCGACAACATTCGTGGCGTCAACTCGGCCAGCGTGTTGCAAACGCTGATGGAACTCAACATGGTCCGCCTCGCTGGCCGCTCCGAGGGCATTGGCAAGCCCATGCTCTTTGGCACGACCCGAGAATTTTTGCTCCACTTTGGGCTGCGAGGGCTGGGCGAGTTGCCCAAGCCCAAGGAATTAGCAGAGCTGCTCGCCGAGGGCCAGCAGCCGACTGCCGCCCGTCAACTCGCCTCCGAGCTAGACGAGTTGCAAAAGCAGGCAGAGGAAGGGAGCGACGATGAACGCTCCTGAGCCGCAAATGCGCCTCAATCGCTTCTTGGCTCGCTGCGGCGTGGCCTCGCGCCGCCACAGCGATGCGCTGATACAAAGCGGCGCAGTGCGCGTCAACGGCGAAGTAGTAGCCGAGCCGGGCCGAGTGGTCGCGGTGAGTGCCGACCAAGTAGAGTGCCGCGGCCGGGTCCTCACCCTCCCTGGCCAGTACGAATACGTGCTTTTGCACAAGCCGGCCGGATATCTAGTCACCCGCACCGACCCACGCGACCGGCCCACAGTCTTTGACCTTTTGCCCGACCTCCACCCAGGCACCGTGCCCGTAGGTCGTCTCGACCTCGATACCACCGGGCTTTTGCTGCTGACCGACGACGGTGCCCTCGGCCATCGGCTGCTGCACCCACGCTTCGTCATCGCCAAGCGCTATGAGGCCATCGTCAGCGGCGACCCGCACGAGGACCAACTCGACCGGCTGCGCGCCGGCATCGCACTCGGCGACGGCCCCACAGCACCGGCTCAGGTCCAAGTCGAGGAGCGCTGGAGCAGCGGTTGGCATAAGCGGGCGCGGCTGAGCTTGTGCATTCACGAGGGACGCAAGCGCCAAGTCCGCCGCATGCTCCGCGCCGTCGGCTATCCGGTGCGGCAATTGACGCGGGTTGAATTTGCCGGGCTAACCCTCGGCCCGCTCGTCGCCGGCCAGTATCGCCGACTCAGCCCCGAGGAGGTCCGCCAGCTCAAAGTCGAGGTCGGCTTGTGAAGCGGTGTGGGCTAATCATTGCCATCGACGGCACCATCGGCTCCGGCAAGACGACCACGGCGCGGCAAGTGGCCGAGCGGCTGGGCTATCGCCACCTCGACACCGGAGCCATGTACCGAGCCGTGGCCTTAGCGGCGACTCGTCGCGGGGTGGAACCCGAGGACGAGGACGCGCTGGAGGACCTATTGGCGACCTCGACCATAGACTTGGACTCCGGCCGGGGGCGCGTCCTGCTCGACGGACAGGATATAAGCGAAGCCATTCGTCAGCCCGACATTACCCGCCGGGCGGGCGCGTACGCAAACGTACCCTTGGTGCGCCACTTCCTAGTCGCTCAGCAGCAGCGGTTAGGTCAGGAGGGCGGCGTAGTCGCCGAAGGACGCGACATAGCCTCGGTGGTCTTTCCCGCCGCCGAACTAAAAATCGCCTTGGTCGCCGACCTCGATGAGCGCACCCGGCGACGGCATCGGGAATTGACTACCAAAGGAGTATGCATCACATTGGAACAGGTCCGGTCCGACATTCAGACTCGGGACCGGGAAGACGCCGAGCGCGACTACGGAGGTACGAGCGCAACAGACGAGATCGTCGAAATCGACACGACTCGCATGAATTTGGCAGATCAAGTCGATTGCGTCGTCGCATTGGCCCGCCAACGCGGTGCCTAACGCTGGCGCGGAGAGACCGCGCCAGTATCACATCAAGCGAAGTGCGCGCTTCGCTTTAACCTTTTTAAGGATCTGCGCAACATGACCGAGGAAACCACAGTAACAGCAGAGCAACAGGAAGCAACAGCAGAGCAACAGGAAGCTCCTGTGTACGGCAACGTCAGTGTCGAAGAACTGGAAAAGCCCGAGTACGACCAAGCCCAATACGACGAACTTATGGCCCTCTACGAGGAGAGCATCTCCGGCATCAAAGAGGGCCAGATCGTCAAGGGCACAGTCGTCTCTATCGGCCCCAGTGAAGTGATGGTCGATATCGGCTTCAAGTCCGAAGGCGCGGTGCCGATCAAGGAATTTTCAGCCCCCGAGTCCATTGAGCAAGGCCAAGAAATCGAGGTCTTCTTAGAGGACGTCGAAGACCAAGAGGGCCAAGTCGTGCTCTCCAAGCAGAAGGCCGATTTCATGCGGGTCTGGGATTTGATCAAGGAGGCCCACGACACCGGCAACACCGTCGAGGGCCGGCTGATGCGGCGCATCAAGGGCGGCATCGTCGTCAACCTCTTTGGCGTCGAGGCCTTTCTGCCCGGCTCGCAGATCGACATCCGCCAAGTCAAAAACTTCGACCAGTTCATCGGCCACGAATTTCCCTT
Source organism: Candidatus Latescibacterota bacterium (assembly GCA_022819745.1). Next base: position 199,899 of record JAJEGS010000039.1, read on the forward strand.
CAAGATCATCAAACTCAATAAGGCGCGGCGCAACATCGTCGTCTCGCGCCGCGCCGTGCTAGAAGAAGAGCGCGCGCGGATGCGCGAGGAGATCGTCAAGGTGTTGGAGGAAGGCCAAATCCGCGAGGGCGTCGTCAAGAACATCACTGACTTCGGCGCTTTCATCGACTTGGGCGGCGTCGATGGCCTCCTCCACATCACCGACATGTCGTGGGGGCGCGTCAACCACCCCTCGGAATTGGTCTCCATCGGCGACCGCATCAAGGTCAAGGTGCTCAGCTACGACCGCAAGCGCGAGCGCATCTCCTTGGGGCTGAAGCAACTAACGGCCCATCCATGGGAGAACATCGAGAATAAGTACCCGATTGAGAGCCAGGTGCGCGGCAAGGTGGTCTCCATCACCGACTACGGGGCCTTCGTCGAGTTGGAGGAAGGTATTGAGGGCCTAGTCCACATCTCTGAGATGTCCTGGACCCAACACGTGCGCCATCCTTCCAAGCTGGTCAACATCGGCGACATCGTCGAGGTGAAAGTGCTCAAGATCGACAGCGAGAACCAGAAGATCTCCCTCGGCATGAAGCAAACCGAGGACGATCCGTGGGATACCCTCGACACCAAGTATCCTCCTGGCACCAAGATCGAGGGCACGGTATGCAGCCTGACCAACTTCGGGGCTTTCGTCGAGTTGGAAGAAAACATCGACGGGCTAGTCCACATTTCGGATATGTCTTGGACCAAGCGCATTCGCCAAGCCAGCGAAATGTTCAAAAAGGGCGACGTGATCCCCGTGGTCGTCACCGAAATCGACATCAAGCGCCGTCGCATCTCGCTCAGCCACAAGGATGCCTTTGAAAACCCCTGGCCTCGCTTTGCCGAGCAATACGCCGTAGGCGTCGAGGTGCGGGGCGCAATCTCGCGGCTCCTCGAGCGCGGCGTGGTCGTCTCGCTCGTTGACGAAGTCGATGGGTTCGTGCCGCTATCGCATTTGGCCATCGACGGATTGCAAACCCCGCGTCAGAGCTTTGCCGAAGAGCAGGAACTCCCGCTAGAGGTCATCGAGTTCGACAAGAACCAGAAAAAGATCGTCCTCAGCGTGCGCGAGTACTTCAAGGACAAGGACCAAGCCGAGTACGAAGCCTACTTAGCCGAGCATCCCGTCCAAGAAGTCGCCGCCGAGGAGGCCGCTGCCGACAAGGACGACGAGATGGAAAGCTGGGGAGACGTCCACGACGATGAGCAAGACGCCGAGCAAGATGTTGAACAAGACGATGAGCAAGGTGACGAGCAAGACACCGAGCAAGACGAGTCGTAAGCTCCGCAGCAACAACCAAACGCGGTGGGACGAACAATCGTTCCACCGCGTTTTTATTTTCCCACCCCTATCCCCTACCCCCCCAATCATGTCACCGAGAGCCAAACGCACGCCGGGCGGCAAACTCACGCCGGCGATGGAGCAGTACCTGCACTTTAAGCGTCAGCACCCCGACGCGATTCTCTTCTTCCGCATGGGCGATTTCTACGAGATGTTTTTCGACGACGCCAAAGAGGCCGCCCACCTTTTGGGCCTTACCTTGACGGCGCGCAACCACGGCAAGGCTTCCGGCGATGTGCCCTTAGCGGGCGTGCCCCATCACGCCATGGAAGGCTATCTGGCCAAACTCATCCAGCTCGGGCGCAAGGTCGCCATCTGCGAGCAGGTCGAAGATCCCAAAAAGGCCAAGGGCGTGGTCAAGCGCGACGTAGTCGAGGTCGTCTCTCCAGGCACGGCACTTTCCGACGCCATGCTCGACCAGCAGCGCAACAACTTCCTCGTCGGCCTCTGGCCCCACTCCAACCACGTCGGCCTCGCCAGCGTCGATTTGTCAACCGGCGACTTCGCACTCGACGAGGTTCCCGCCCCCGACCTCGCCGACGAGTTGGAGAGTTTGGGACCGGCCGAGTTGCTCATCGCCGAAGGAGCTGACCAACAGTGGGTCGCCACCCTGCAAAACGCCCTGCCGCACGTGGCGCTCAGTCGCCTCGCGGACTGGCACTTCGCCGCCGACACTGCGTACGAAACCCTCACCAGCCAGCTCCGCGTCCAGACCCTGAAGGGCTTTGGCTGCGACGACATGGAGGCCGCCATTCGCGCCGGTGGGGCGACAGTGGCCTATTTGCGCGAAAACCAGCGCGGCGCGGTCGAGCACATCAACCGTCTCCAGCGCAAGTACCGCGAGCACTTTGCCCTCATCGACGCCACGGCCCAGCGCAACCTAGAACTCCTCGCCAATCGCCAAGACGGGGGCCGCGCCAACACCTTACTCGAAATCCTCGACCGCACTCGCACCCCTATGGGCGCGCGTCTGTTGCGCCAATGGGTCGCCCAACCGCTCAAGTCCCCTCCCTTAATTATCGCCCGCTTAGAGGCCGTTGACGAACTCCTAAACCAGCGCGAGATCCGCCGCACTCTCGGCCAATGCCTAGAGCAGGTCGGCGACCTAGAGCGGCTGATCGCGCGAATCTGTTGCCTGCGGGCCAACGCCCGCGACATGGTGGCCCTCGCCCGCTCGCTCGACCTCGCGCCCGCCATTGGCACCGCGCTATCCACGGCGCAGAGCGCGCTTTTACAAGAGCTACGCTCCAAGGGGCTGCCCGACGTCAGCGAGTTAGTCGCCGAGATCCTCGGTGCCCTCGTCGATGCACCCCCGGCGACCCTGACCGATGGCGGCCTAATCCGCGACGGCCATCACCCAGACGTCGATCAGTTGCGGCAGATCGCTCGCGGCGGCAAGGACTACATCGCCCGCTTGCAGGCCACCGAGCGCGAACGCACCGGCATTGCCTCGCTCAAGATCGGCTACAACCAAGTCTTTGGCTACTACATCGAAATCAGCAAGGCCAACCTCGACAAAGCCCCCGCCGAATACCATCGCAAACAAACCTTGACCAACGCCGAGCGCTTCATCACGCCCGAGCTAAAGGAGTACGAAGAAAAAGTCCTAGGAGCCGAGGACCGCCTCAAAGAGCTGGAGAACGACCTGTTCTTAGCCCTGCGCGACCGCGCCGCCCGCTGGACGCCCCAAGTCCAACAAATCGCCCGCGCCATCGCGCGCATCGACGTGCTGTATTCCCTCGCCGAAGTCTCCGAGAGCGAATCCTACACCCGGCCCCAAGTCGATGACGGCCAGCTAATCGAAATCCGCGACGGCCGCCACCCAGTCGTCGAGCGCCAGCTCCGCACGGGCAGCTTCGTGCCCAACGACGTGCGCCTCGACGCCAACGGCGCACAGATCATGCTCATCACCGGCCCGAATATGGCCGGCAAGAGCACCATCATCCGCCAAGTGGGTCTCATCGCGCTGATGGCGCAGATGGGCAGCTTCGTCCCCGCGCGCCAAGCCACCATCGGCGTGGTCGATCGCATCTTCACCCGCGTGGGCGCGTCCGACAACCTCGCCGGTGGCGAGAGCACCTTCATGGTGGAGATGCACGAAGCCGCCAATATCCTCAACAACGCCACCAGCCGCAGCCTGCTCCTCATCGACGAGCTTGGCCGCGGCACGAGCACCTTCGACGGCCTGAGCATTGCCTGGGCCATTGTCGAGTATTTGCATCAGCACCGCGAGGTCCACCCGCGCACCCTCTTTGCCACGCACTACCACGAGATGACCGAACTCGAAAGCCACCTAGAGCGCGTCGTCAACTTCAACGTGCAGGTGCGCGAAGAAGGCGACCGCGTGGTGTTCCTCCACCGCCTAGCCCCGGGGTCTGCCGACCAAAGCTACGGCATCAATGTCGCACAGATGGCCGGGATGCCAGCCCAAGTCGTCGCACGAGCCCAAGAAATCCTCACCCGCCTTGAAAAGGACCAGATCGACACCAAGGACATCCACCAGCCGGAGGCACCTCCGCCGGCTCCTCGACCTCAGCTCGACCTCTTCCCTGCGCCTGCGGACGCGCCGTGGGTGGCGGAGTTGCGGGACATGGACCTCAGCCAGGTTACACCGCTTCAGGCGTTGCTCAAGCTGAATGAGTGGAAAGAGAAAATTAAGAATGGGGAATAATGAAGCATAGAGGAGGCAGCACCATGATTCAGCCGACCGAAGTCCACCCACGAGCTGGCTACCGTATTTGGCTTCGATATGCAGATGGTGTCGCCGGTGAGATCGACTTGTCGCACCTTGCTGGAAAGGGCGTGTTCAAAATTTGGGACGAGCCAGGATATTTCGCAAAGGTGCATATAACTTCCCACAGAGCCATCGCTTGGGACGATGACCTCGACCTTTGCGCCGATGCGCTGTACATGGAACTAGGAGGTCAATATGTCCATTGAGAACTATCGGCCCGGGGAAATTTCCAGTCTGGGCAAGGCCATCTATCAGAAAAAGATAAAGCATCTGGTGGAACCGCAGGAAAATGGGAAATTCATCGTCATTGACGTGGAAAGCGGCGATTACGAGATAAACGAAGAAGATGTTGTTGCCTCAAACCGACTGCGAGAGCGCCGGCCCAACGCCGTTACCTATGGGGTACTCATCGGCTATCGCGCCGCTTACAGCCTTGGCGGCAAAATTGAGACTACTGATGATTAAAGGAAGAGTAAGCCGCCGACTGCACGCCCGCCTGCCGATTGAGTTACTTCTCAACGACACCTCTTTCCGCTCAGTGGAAGTTGACCTAGATACCGGATTTACTGGGGATTTGACCTTGCCGGCCGAGGTGATTCGGGAGTGTGGATTGGCCCCAGAAGGTGAACGCCCGGTGGTATTGGCCAACGGCGACGAGGTGTATTTGAGAGTTTGGCAAGGCACGACTCTCTGGTATGGGCGTCCTCGCCGAGTTAGGATCTTGCAAGCAGAGGGCGAACCTTTGCTAGGCATGAACTTGCTCCGAGGCAGCCGGGTTACTATGGACGTTATGGCCGGAGGTAACGTGGTCATAGAGGAACTGGACAGGATATGAGCGGTGAATGGCGCGAGGTGCCGTTCAGCGAAGCAGTGCTGGTCAACCCAGCAGTCCGTCTTAACCGTGGTATGGTTTACCCTTTCGTGGATATGGCCGCTGTGAACGCTGGTTCGAGAAGTGCCCACTCGAAGGAAGAACGAGAGTTTAAGGGCAATGGCTCCCGTTTTCAGAACGGCGACACGCTGATGGCTCGAATTACACCATGTTTGGAGAACGGCAAAATTGCCCGCTACGATGCACCAGAAGCGAAATCAAAGGCACATGGATCGACGGAATTTATCGTAATACGAGGGAGACCAAATGTTTCAGATAGCGACTTCGCCTATTGCTTGACTCAATGGGAAGAAGTCCGCAATTATGCCATCAGCCAAATGACCGGCACTTCTGGACGTCAGCGAGTCCCGGTAGATTCCCTAGACCATTTGACAGTTCCCCTTCCGCCTCTCTCTGAACAACGCGCCATCGCCCATGTCCTCGGCACCCTCGACGACAAAATTGAACTCAACCGGCGCATGAATGAGACGCTGGAGGAGATGGCGCGGGCGCTGTTCAAATCGTGGTTCGTCGATTTCGATCCGGTTCGCGCCAAGATGGAAGAGCGGGATACCGGATTGCCGCCGGATGTTGCCGACCTTTTTCCTGACCGGCTAGTGGAATCGGAGTTGGGGGAGATACCGGAGGGGTGGGAGGTCGTTCCATTGCCTAAAATAATCGAGGTCAACCCACCGCGATCTCTACGCAAGGGAGAGGTTGCTCCGTATCTTGACATGGCGAACATGCCGACAAAAGGACATGTCCCCGGCACGGTGATTGATCGGCCCTTCGGCTCAGGGATGCGCTTCACCAACGGCGATACTCTTGTCGCTCGAATTACTCCTTGCTTGGAAAACGGCAAGACGGCCTATGTGGATTTCTTGCCCCACGACAGGATAGGCTGGGGTTCGACCGAGTACATTGTCATGCGGCCAATGCCTCCGCTCCCAAACGAGTTCGCCTATTGTCTCGCACGCAGCGCCGGCTTCCGCGAGTTTGCAATTCAAAACATGACGGGAACGAGTGGCCGTCAGCGCGTACCCGCGCAAGTATTGTCTCAGTTTCTGTTTCCTTCACCTCCAGAGTCGATTGCCGCGAGGTTCGGTAAAGTTGTTCAACCGCTGTTTGCACGGGCCAGCGAAGCTGTTCGCGAATCCCGCACCCTCGCCGCCCTGCGCGACGCCTTGCTTCCCAAGCTAGTGTCCGGTGAGTTGCGAGTAACGCAATTGGAGACGGTATCGCCATAATCATTGCAATATGGAGATATACTCATGGCCAAGACCGAAATGATCCGTGCCCGCGTCGAACCGGAGTTGAAATCCCAAGCCGAAGCGGTCTTCTCGGAACTTGGGCTGTCTGCAACCGAGGCGATCACGCTGTTTTATACGCAGGTCGCCCTGCATCGAGGCTTGCCGTTCGCGGTCAAAATTCCCAATGCCGAGACCATCGAATCGCTGGGACAGGCTCGCACGGGAGAGGAACTCACCGAGTACGCCGATCTTGAGGCTCTCAAGGCCAAGCATGGTTGATCTATTCACCTGCTCATCACGGACCAATATGGGAAAACGCGATGCTCCGGTTTATCAAGACTCTTCTAAGCAAAAAAGCAAATCCGTCATCAAAAGCTGAAAGCGCACCGACGGACGAGGCGGCGACCGACCATCCTAGTCCAACATCCGACGAGCAATCAACGGACGCTGACGTGTCCACATCCAGCGAACCAACTGCCCCTGCCGCAGACGAGGTCGAAATCCAGCGCCGCTTCAACGAATTTGAGCACCGCTTCAACGAACGCCAGAGAGAAATTCTGGATTACCGAGCGAAATCCATTAGCTGGTGGCTTGCTCTCATAACTATACTCCTTACGTCTTTCGGCGTTATTGGAGCCATCATTGGTTACATAGGCTTCAGCAGCCTTAAAGAAATCGAAGCGACGGCTAAAGAGCATGAGGAAGCGGCTAAAAGCTATGTAGAAGAGATTAAAAAGTACCGAGACAAAGCCGAAGAGATTATTCTCGCCATGGATGCTCAGACCGTTGCCGATGATCCTGCTAAGGCGAGGCAGTTCATTGAGGATGTCCGCGAAAATCCCAAAGCATCCTCGACAGAAAAGGCGATTGCGAAGGCTGTTTCCCTCCAAGATCAAGGAAAGAGAGAAGAAGCCCTCAAGACATGGCAGGGTATCGCCGATGCTTTTGAGAAAGTCGATAGGGAACTCTCCGCTAGCGCACACTTTTCTGTCGGCTATCTCTTTTGTCTAGAGGAGAAGCATGAAGATGCGATGGCCGCGTACGATGAGGCGATCCGACTGAAACCAAATTACGCCGAAGCCTACAACAACCGGGGTGCCGCAAAGAGCGAGCTAGGCCGACACGAAGACGCCATCGCTGATTATGACGAGGCGATTCGCCTAGAACCAGACGACGACGTAGCCTATTTCAACCGGGGGAACGCGAAGAACGCGTTGGGCCACCACGAAGACGCCATCGCCGACTATAACCAAACCATCCGCCTGCAACCGGATCTTGTCGGAGCCTACATCAACCGAGGCAATGTAAAGATGGTACTAGGCCAGCACGAGGACGCTATTGACGATTTTGACGAGGCACTACGCCTGCAACCGGATCTTGCCGAAGCCTACAACAACCGAGGCAATGCAAAGGACTATGTGGGCCAGCATGAGGACGCTATTGACGATTTTGACGAGGCACTACGCCTGCAACCAGACTACGCCGAAGCCTACAACAACCGAGGCAATGTAAAGGTGGCAGTGGGCCGATATGAGGACGCTCTTGACGATTTTGACGAGGCACTACGCCTGCAACCGGATTTTGCCGGAGCCTACAATGGTCGGGGCGTTGCAAAGGAAGAAGTGGGCCAGCATAAGGATGCTATTGACGATTTTGACGAGGCACTACGCCTGCAACCAGATGTTGCCCAATTCTATTTTAATCGGGGTACTGCGAAGGACATACGAGGCCAGCACGAGGACGCTATTGACGATTTTGACGAGGCACTACGCCTGCAACCAGACTACGCCGAAGCCTATTTCCATCGGGCCATTGCGAAGGCCGCATTGGATTTAATACACGAAGCACGGCAGGATTTCGAAAAGGCGCGAGACTTAGCACACCAAGCCGGTAATGCCAGCTTCGTCGCCTTAGTAGAGAAATGGTTGCGAAAACTCGACAACCGAGAAGGCGAATGACTTTTTTCGATAGTCAACCGCTAGGTGGGAACGGGTCGTTGCCACAAGAATTGCGTTCCCGGATACGGTCATTCCTACCGTGGACAAGCAATTCGCTGCCCTGTCTCCGAGTGATCTCGCGTCCAGCGTCCCTGGCCTCGCGCTGGGTGTGATGAACCGAACTAGTGCGCTGGCTGCCAGCACCCCGAACGGCCCATTCGCCGTCATGCGGAACGACATGCTGAGTGCGTTTCGCCATCTTACAGCACATCTGCTCCCAAGGGCCAACCCCCAGAATGCTCAGACGGCTTCTAACATATTTCAATGCGTTGGACGACCTCGCGGAAGAAATCCCGCGACCAAACATCGATGGTTCGCGGGTCGCGCACGAACCGGACCACATCGTCCTGGGCGCGCCCAACATCGAGTTGGTCAACCGCTTGGCGCAAGAGTTCCATTAGGCGACCTCGCGTCAAAGGCATCTCGTCCCGATAATCGCCCGACTGCCTCATGCGCTCCTCTAGATGGCTCAGACGCACCTGTGGATGACGGCCGGCGTACCAGACTAGATCATACCAGTCTCGCCCCTTGACGCGCGTCTGCCACCTCCGGCATAGGATGGCGTGTAGCTTACCAGCGAACAGATCGGGCAGGCTATAAACGCGCACCGCAAACGGAATAGGTTGCAGCAAATAGCGGCTCTCAGTCTCAAAGCCGCCCGGTGGGTCGGTGTCCACTTCGAGTTTGATCCGCAGAGCCGACCCAGGATGCAGGCCGGGGAACCGTTCGGCGTCTGCTTCGATGACGAGCAACTGTTTGAGCGTATGGGCCTTGAGAAAGGCCGACTCAACAGCCGTCTGCCCGGTCGGCTCTCTTTGCTCAAACTCGACGCTAAAGCCAAAACTGCCGATCTCGCGCAACAGGGACTCGCCATATTGCCCAAGCGAAAATCCCGGGGCGGGTGTCAGCAACGAGAAGTCAATGTCCTCGGAATAGCGATCTAGGCCGTAGAGTACGCGCAGGGCCGTGCCTCCGTAGAAGGCGGCATGCTCGAAAAACTTGCTGCGCCAGAGGCCGAGCAACGCCAGTTCCTGTAGTATCTCCCGCAGCGCATTGACGTAATCGTCGCGCGTTTCAGGTGCGTATCGGTCGAGCATGGGACGAATGGCCTCATGCATGGCTCTGCTCCCTTAGCGTCTGTAGGTAGCGCATGAGCCAATAGAGCTTCCGCGAATCGTAGGCTCTCGCTATCGCATCAAGGCGACCCCGGTCGAGGACGGCCAATCGGGCGGGGTCCAGCCGCAGGTCGTCCAGCAAATACGGACCATAGGCCGCCAAGCGAGTCCCGTCGAAGCGCTTGTCGGCCCATACCTTATCCGCCAGCGCCTTTTCTGGGGAAGCAATCAGGAAGGATAGATCGCCGTGCTCTGCTAGCAGGCCCCCAACGGTGTAGCGGCTCTGACTCAGGCGACGGTAGGAGAACATTCCGTAGGGCGTAGTGAAGGTGCGCGACCGCCCCAATGTCACCGAGGTGACTGTCTCGACGCGTTCTGGTATGAGCCCGTGGTAGCTCAGGGCGTAGTCTAGGCTTATGTAGGAAGGCCCATAGATCAGATTGGCCAGCAGTTCCCGGCTGATAGGTGCTCGTCGGAGGGGCTCGCCAAAGGCGTACAAGCCCTTCCTAATGCGCACGATCTCTCCGCTAGCTAACAGTCTGCGGATTTTGTCGCGGGGCTTGCTAAACTGGGACAAACAGGCGACCAACTGCTGGTAATCGAAGACATCTCGGGCGATCTGCTGTCGCAATGGGGTCGTTTCAAGCATTTTGTACCGCAATAATATACATCAATGTCCACAATTAGTGGACATAGTATGCTAAAAATGTGAGATTCTGTCCAATTTTCTCCGCCTGCCAGAGGGCACCGTCGCGTCGCTGCTGCCAGCATCCCTACCATCTAACCTGCACATCGAGTAATTTTAATCAATTACGTTGAGACGCAGTGGAGCAAGACTACCCTCCTTTAGCTCTAAATTTTCAATTAGCCGAATCCTAAACTTACAATTAGACGTCTCAACATCTACAATTAGCCTGGTTAGACCTGCGCCCAGTCACCACATGCCCGATAAACAAACATCCGACGACCTAATATGGGGCCGCCACCCCGTGCTCGAAGCCCTCCGCGCCGAGCACCCCCTGCGCCGCCTGCTCATCGCCAAGGGCGCACACGGTCCGGTCATCGACGAAATTTTTACCCGCGCGCGGCAGGCCCACATCCCCTATGACCTGCGCGACAAGGCCCAACTCGACCGCCTCGCCGGCCCCCGCCACCAAAGCGTCGTCGCCTACGCGGCAGCCGCAACGTACGCAGACTTCGACCACGTACTCGCCCACCTGTCAGCCCCGGCTCTGCTCATCTTTCTCGACCAAGTGCAAGATCCCCACAACCTCGGTGCTATCATCCGCAGCGCCCACGCGCTCGGCGCGCAAGGCGTAGTCGTGCCTGCCCGAGGTGCCGCCGGACTTTCGCCAGCCGCGCTCAAGGCCGCCGCCGGTGCAACCCAACACCTGCCCGTCTGCCGAGTTGACAACTTGCAAAAAGCTCTGCAAAAAGCCGCGGCCTGTGGGCTTTTCATCGCCGGACTCGACGCCCAAGGCGAACAGCCCTTGACGGACGCGGACTTTACCCAGCCCTGTGCCCTAGTCATCGGCAGCGAGGGCAAGGGACTGCGGCGCATGGTGCAAAAGCGCTGCGACGCGCTCTTGCACATCCCCATGCAGCGCGAGGCCATCGGCTCGCTCAACGCCTCTGTAGCCACCGGCATCGCCCTGTACGAAGTATTCCGCCAACGCCAGCCATGATCGTCCTGCTAATCCTCTGCCTTGCCCTCGCCTACCCGCGCGGCAGCGAGGCGTCCGACGCCCAACTGCAAGAGGCCCGCGCCCTGCTGACCCAAGCCAAGGGCCAAGACAAAGACCAAGGCTTTGCATACCAAGCCACCTATATGCGCTATTACGAGGTCGGCGACTCGCTCCTGTTGCAGGGGCAGGCCCGCGTCTCGCACAAAGGCGCTGAGCTAGAGGCTGCGGAAATCGTCTTCCGCCGCGACCTCGACCAAGTCGAAGCGCGGGCAGCCCTCGATTCGCTTGGGCGGGTCGTCGGTCGCCCAGTGTTGCGCCAAGGCGACCAAACGCTGCGCGGCGAGCGCATTCTCTACAACCTCTCCACCGAGCAAGGAACCATCCTCAAAGGCAAGATCCACCGCGACAAGGGATTTTACGCCGGACACTTGATCCAGACCCGCAGCAGCACTGAGTTCCACGTCCACCAAGGCTCGTACACCACGTGCGACGCCGACCATCCCCACTTCGACTTCTACAGCCCACGGATCAAGGTCATAGCCGGCGACATGGCCGTGGCGCGCCCCGTGTATTTCCGCATCAAGGAGCGGCGGCTGTTGTGGATTCCCTTTTACGTATTCTCGCTGCGCGAAGACCGCCAAGCCGGGATTTTGACACCTAGTTTTGGGCAGCGCTCCCTTAGATTTGGGGCGCGTCAACGCGAGTGGGAACTGCGCAATTTGGGCTACTACCTCGCGCCCAACGACTATTGGGATCTATCCCTCGCAGCCGACCTACGGCAGCGCTCGGGCTGGCTAGGACGCGCCCGCCTCAACTACGCCGCGCGCTACCGCTTCAGAGGCCACGTCCGCACCCAGTTCGAAAACCGCCAAGAGGGCCGCACGGCCTCGCGCAACTGGCGACTCGAATTCAGGCACAGCCAAGAGCTAGGGCGCGACGCGAGCTTGCGGGCCAACGGCACCTTCCAGAGCAACAACAGCTTTGCCCAAGACAACAGCACCAGCCTCCAAGACCGCCTCAACCGCACCCTGCGCTCCAACTTCAGCTACACCCGGCGCTGGCGCGGCTCGGGCAACAGCTTCGGCCTGAAAGCGAGCCAGGCCAAAAACCTCGACACCGAAACGTCCTCCACCGTTCTGCCCGAACTCAGCCTGCGCAAGAGTCGCAAGCCGATTTGGGGCCAAGCGGGCCAAAGCCGTCAAAGCCGCCAAAACCTCCCCTGGTACAGCCGCATCTACTACGACGGCAACGCCAGTCTGCGCAACACTCGGCGCGGCACCCGCACGGACACGACCAGCAAAACCAGGGCCCAAGTGGTCTGGCGCGTCAGCGCGCAGTACCGCCCTTTCTCTTGGCTCAATCTCAGCCCAGCGCTCAACCAAGACTGGAGCGACCAAGACCTGCGCGAAGGCGCAACCCGCAGTCGGCGCAGGGACCGCTTCTCGACCCGTGCGGCCCTGAGCCAAACCTTCTACGGGCTTTTTAACCCGTCCATCGGCCCACTCCAAGCCCTGCGCCACGTGCTCAAACCCAGCGTCTCATTCAGCTACCAAGCCTCTCGTGCCGACACCGGCGGCGTCTTGGGCTTTGGCGGCGACGGCAGTCCGCTCCAACACCGGCGGACCCTGAACTTGAGCCTCGGCAACACCTTCTGGGCCAAAATTTTGCGCGACGAGGAAGAGCACAAAGTGCGCCTAGTCCAGCTCAATTTCTCTACGGCCTATGACTTTGAGAAAAAGGAGCGCCAGCTAGAAGACCTGCGCACGACCCTAAGCGTCGAAGCGGGTCGCTACCTAAACTCGCGGCTGACCTTGCGCCACGAATTCTACGACGAGCAAAACCGACTGCACTTGTTGGCACCGCGCCGCGAGCAACTCGAAGTGCGGACCTCAGCTAGCTGGTCGCGGCGGTCGTCAGCTTCGCGCGGAGATACCGACCGGACTAGTAGTTTTGACAGCTCCAGCCGCTACGGATCGAGTGGCTTTGACACCTACAGCTCCTACGGATCGAGTAGCTTCGGTACCTCCAACCCCTACGGATCTAGCAGTTTCGGCTCCTCCAGCCCCTATGGCCGGGAATCCTTCGGCTTTGAAAGCGGCCTCATGCGCGATATCGACAACCGCCAGCGCGGCAGCCGCTTTCAACTCAGCCACTACATCTCGCACCGCCGCGCCACCGCTACGACCGCTAGCTTCATCCGCTCTTGGGTGCGGGCCTCGACCGGCTTTAGCTTGTGGTCGAGCTGGTATTGCAATTATTCGCTCAACTACAATCTGCGCGCCCCGGGAACGCGGCTGTTAGCTACCGAGCGCATCACCTATGAGCTATTGTCCCTGCAAAAAGAATTCCACGACTGGACCGCAACCCTCAACGTACAACCGAGCACCTTCCGCAAAAACCGAGCGTTCTTTTTCAAGGTACAGTTGAAGGACATCCCACAGCTCAAACTCGAGCGCGGCCAGCGGCGCTTCTAGGCGTAGTTGACAGAGGTGCGACGAGGGGTACATTTGAAACTCATGTGACGATCCCCAAGCCTCAAAGACTTGGGTTTTTGAGAACTCGCATCACGGTAATCACAATAATCACAGTCCATTCCCTCCCGTGAAAGTCCTCGTCCAGCGCGTTAGCCGCGCCAGCGTCCACATCGATGGCCAACTCCACGGCCAAATCGGTCAGGGCCTAGTCCTGCTCGTCGGCTTCGGTCCCGACGACGACGAGCAATCTCTGCGCTTCTGCGCTGAAAAGTGCGCCCACCTGCGCATCTTCGCCGACGACCAAGGCAAGATGAATCGCTCGGTGCTCGACATCGGCGGCGGCGTGCTCGCCATCTCGCAGTTTACCCTGTACGGCGACTGCCGCAAGGGCCGCCGCCCCAGCTTCGTCCAAGCCGCTCCACCCCCGGTCGCCGAGCGCCTCTACGAGCGCTTTCTCAGCTTGCTCGCCGAACAGGGCTTGCCGCCCCAGTGCGGCGTCTTCGGCGCTTACATGCAGGTCGAAATCCACAACGACGGACCGGTCACCTTAATGGTGGAGTCGCCCGCGTGAAGCCACTCATCCTCGGCTCGGCCTCGCCCCGACGCGCCGCCCTGTTGCGCCAGCTCACCCTGCCCTTTACCGTCGTCCCCAGTCCACTGCAAGAGCCTGTGCCCGCAACGTCCATCCCGGCTGACTATGCACTCGAATCGGCCGTGGCCAAAGCCCGCGCCGTGGCCAGCGTAGTTGCTGCGGACGCCATCATCATCGCCGCAGACACCATCGTCTGTAGCAACGGCGCAATATTGGGCAAACCCGCCGACGCAGCCGACGCAGCCTCCATGCTCGGTCGTCTCTCGGGCAAGGTCCATCAGGTCTATACCGGACTAGCCATCCAAAGCGGCGAGCAGCTCCTACAGGAAGCTGTTTGTACCCAAGTGGAGATGCGGCCCTTGACCGCCGCGGACATCGCCGCTTACGTCGCTAGCGGTGAACCGCTCGACAAGGCCGGTGGCTATGGCATACAGGGGCTAGGGGCGCGCTTTATTGAACGCATCGCAGGTTGTTATTATAATGTAGTTGGTCTGCCCTTAGCTCGTCTTTGCGTGCTTTTGAGCGCGGTGGGGTGCGACCTAAACGATCAGGCCACAAAATGAGCGAAGAAAAACAACAAACTATCGGCGAAGAATTGTCGGCCGCACGCCAAGCACGCGGCCTCGCGCTCGAAGAAATACAGCGACAAAGCGGCGTTAGTCTTTCCGTCTTACAGGGCATAGAAGCCGGCGAGCTCGATATAGTTGAGCCGGTCTTTGTCCGCTTAGCCCTGAAAGCATATGCCGAATACCTCGACCTCGATCCCGAGCCGTTCCTGAGCCGCTTCGACCAACAGTACGGCCGGATCATGCAAGCGCGTTCCCGACCAGTGGTCGTCCTATCGCAGCCTACTCCGCGCCGCTCGCGTAAGCCACTGATCGTCACCGGCTCGATAATAGGTGCCTGCTGCGTCCTCGCTCTGGCGTTCTTCTACTTTTTCGGCAATAACAAGACCCCAACACAAGAAACCGAAATCCCAACACAAGAAACCGAAATCCCAACACAAGCGATTGACGACCCAACGCAAACGGCCTACGTCTCGTCCCAATCTCAACCGCCAGCCACTCCAAGCGACCCGTCCGTCGAGTCATCCACCGAGCTGGCTGAGCCTCTCGCAACCGGGGCGGCTGCCCAAATCACCGAACCTGTCCCCGTGGTCCTCGAACTGGAAGCCCGCGACTCCACTTGGGTAAAGATCCGCTGGGATGACGCAGCAGAAAACTTTGAAGCCATCGTTCCGCCCGGCGAGCGCCACCGCTTTGAGGCCCGCGACCATTTCGTCGTGCTCTCAACTCGTCCCCATGGCCTGAGCTATTGGTTGGATGGCCAACTGCTTGGCAACGGCCAGTTCGGCGACCCCGACCAAGTGCTGCACTTCCGCGCCGCGGCCGACGGCATCGAGTTTATAACATTGGACTCACCGCCTTCCGCAGGAGAGGCCCCCGACGCCCAACCATGATCCAAGGCTACGTAGAGGTCTCCCTGCCGCCCCCCGTAGCGCGCGAGTTGACCTATGGCGTACCCGCTGAATTCGCCGCAGAAGCGCAGCCTGGGGCCTTAGTGTTGGTGCCGGTAGTCCAGCGCCGACTCACCGGCATTGTCTTAGGGCCAGCTACACTCGGCGACCTTCCTCCAAGCAAAATTCGCCCTATCGAACAAATCCTCGACACCTCGCTCCTCAGTCCAGAGGTCGTCGCACTCTGCCGCTGGATGGCTTCCTACTACATGGCCCCCCTCGGCAGTGCGCTGATGGCCGCTCTGCCCCCAGGCGTCAAACTCAGCTCCAACCGCCTCGTACAATTGCGTGATGCGCCCATTGGCCATCACGCAGGTATAGAGGCGCGGATCATCGGCGAACTCCAGCGCAGCGGCTCCCTCAAAGTCAGCACTCTCAAGCGCCGACTCGGCAGTCGGGGCTTGGAAAAGGGCGTGCGCGCCCTGCGTCGCAGCGGACACATCGAAATCGCGCCCGTGCTCGAAGACCGGCGACCCCGCGCCCTGAGCCAACGCTGCTTTTTCCTAAACGACGAACCAGCCGCGCACACAGCCATCGCCGCCATCGAAAAACGCGCACCGCGCCAAGCAGCCTGTCTGCGCTACTTGCTCGACCACCCCACGGCCGCGCGTAGCGAACTGAGCGCGGCTGGCTTTTCCTCAGCTATACTCAAGGCACTCGAAAGCCGCGGCTTGATTTCACCAACGGCCGAAGAAGTCATCCGCGACCCCCTCGCCCACATCGCCAGCGGCACCCCCCCAGACCTCGTCCCTACAGCCGACCAGCAACAGGTCCTCAACAACCTATCGGCCGCACTCAACGCCCAGAAATTCTATCCGGCCTTGCTGCACGGCGTCACCGGCTCGGGCAAAACCCTTGTGTACGTCCAACTTGTGGCGCAAGCGTTGGCTGCCGGGCGCGGCGCAATCATCCTGGTGCCAGAAATCGCCCTCGCTTGGCAGATGGTGCGGCGCTTCAAAGAGCACTTCGGCGAGGCCGTCGCCGTTTTCCACAGCCAGCTTTCGGCTGGGGAGCGCTACGATACGTGGCGTCGCTTGCGCCGCCGCGAGCAGCGCGTGCTCATCGGCGCTCGCTCGGCCATCCTCGCACCGGTAGAAAATTTAGGGCTGATTGTCGTGGACGAAGAGCACGACACCTCGTACAAGCAAGAAGACCTAGACAGTAGCCGCCCCCTCACCTACAACGCCCGCGACCTCGCCTTAGTGCGCGGGCAGCGCTGCAACGCCGTCGTCGTCCTCGGCTCAGCCACGCCCAGCTTAGAGTCGCACTGGAATGCCGCCACCGGCAAGTACCACCTCCATACTTTGCCCCGCCGCATCGATGACCGCCCCTTGCCGCAAGTGGCGGTCGTCGATATGAAACAGGAGCCTTTCCAAAGAAAGCAACGCGCCATCTTCTCGCACGACTTGCGGTGCAAGATGCAAGACCGCCTCGCGCGCGGCGAGAAAATCATCCTGTTGCAAAATCGCCGCGGCTTCGCTCCCTTCGTTAGCTGCACCGCCTGTGGCGAGCCGATTCAGTGCCCTAGTTGCCGCGTCTCGCTGACTTATCATCGGCGACCCACTGCCTCCGAAACGCGCTGTCATTACTGCGACTTCGCGGCCCCACCACCGCCGGTCTGCCCGTCCTGCGGCAGCTCGGAATTGCGCTTCGCCGGAGTGGGCACCCAAAAGGTCGAAAGCGCCCTGTTGGCCCAATTCCCCGGCATCCGCGTCATCCGCATGGACGTGGACACCACCGCTTGGAAAGGCGCGCACGACGCACTCGTCGAGCGCTTCCGCAACGGCGAGGCCGACGTGCTGCTCGGCACCCAAATGGTCGCCAAGGGCCTCGACCTGCCCGAAGTCACGCTTGTCGGCGTGATTTCCGCTGACACCGGTATGCACCTGCCCGACTTCCGCGCGGCCGAGCGCAGCTTCCAGCTTCTGACCCAAGTCGCCGGCCGCTCGGGGCGCGGCCACACCGCCGGTGAGGTCGTAATCCAGACGCTCCTGCCCGACGACTCAGCCTTGCGCGCGGCCGCCAACCAAAATTACGCGGCCTTTGCCCACAACGAGCTGGCCCAGCGGCAGCAGGCCGGATTCCCTCCGTTTGGCCGCCTCATCGTCTTCCGCTGGCGCGGCCCCTGCGAGCAGGCCGTTGAAACCGGGGCGCAACAAGGCGTGAACGCCCTGCGGCAGGGCCTCGACCAAGATGCGCTCGTGCTCGGGCCAGCCCCAGCCCCGCTGGCGCGGCTGCGCGGTAACTATCGCTGGCAAGCCCTCTTGCGCGGCTCCTCGGCGCGCCATTTGCGCACAACAGCTCTTAGCGCCCTGCCAGCCATGCGCGAGGCCGCCAAAGAGCACGCCCTCCACTTTTCCATTAACATCGACCCTCTAACGATGATGTAGGCCGTTTCCATGCTCTTGCTCCGCCTCTTTCCTCTGCTGCTTTTGGCCCTACCCGTCCGCGCCCAGTTATCCGGCACCCAATGGGAAGCCTATACCAGTATGCGCCAAATCAACCGGATCCTCGTCCACCAAGACGCAGTCTGGGCCGGCACCAGCGGCGGCGTCCTGCGCTACGACCAGCAGACCCAAGCCTATACGCGCTTCACTCGCCGCGACGGCCTGCCGGGCAACCTCATCTTGAGCCTATCCGTAGATGCCAACGGCCACTTGTGGTTTGGCACGCACTCTCAGGGTTTGAGCCGCTATCGGCCCGAGCAAAACCGCTTCGATCCGCCCTTTCTAGACTTCCAAAACCTTCGCATCAACGCCCTTGAGCCTCATGGGGACATCCTCTACGTCGGCAGCGAGCGCGGCGTCAGCGCGTTTGTCATCAGCAAGGAAGAGGTCAAGGAGACCTATCGGCGCTTGGGAGAGCTGCCCAAAGACACCGAGGTGACCAGCATTGAAATGTTTGCCGGTCGCCTGTGGGCCGGGACCGTCAATGGCCTAGCGTGGGCGGATTTGGCCCAGCCCAATCTCCAAGACCCCAGCAGTTGGGAAGCCGAGCCAATAAGGGGCGAGGTGCGCGACATGCTGGTCTATCAAGACACGCTCTTCGTCGCGGCCACGGACGGCATCTGGCGTGTACATCCCGCGCTCGACCGCCCCGAACTCGATTATTCCACGACCAGCAGCGTTGCCCTCGGCCTCTTCGAGGGGAGCATCGTCACTGGGGCGGCTGACGGCACCTTATCCCAGCGCCAAGGCAACGGTTGGCAACCGCTCAGTGCGTCGAACATCAGCAGTACCGCGGACCTGTCCGATACCGACGGCCCCCTATGGGTCGCCAGCCATAGCGGCCTCCGCGTCCTCGGCACTGACCCACCGCCACCGCCCCGCGAGCCTAGAGCCAACTTCTTCTTCGACATAGCGCAGACTCCCAACGGCCACCTGTGGGTCGCCTCTGTGCCCAAGGACAATCTGCCCGCTTTTGGTCTATACGAGTTCGACGGAGAGGGCTGGACTACCCACACCACCAATACCGACCTGTCGTCCAATACCGTCTCGGCCTTGGAGACCGACGACGAGGGCCTGCTGTGGGTTGGCCATTGGGGCCGGGGCATTGACGTGCGCGACGCCAACGGTCAGTGGCAGCACCTCACCGCCAACAACTCGGCTCTCGAAGGCATCAACGGCGGTACCTTTGTCGCTATCAGCGACATCGACCGCGACGCCAACGGCTTGCTGTGGATCGCCAACGTCCAAAATGGGCTCGTCGTCATGGATGGGTGGCCGCCCCAACAGGCCGCGCTCAACAGCCAGTTGAACTTCGGCATGTCCGCAGGCCGCGACATGACCAAAATCGCCATTGGCCCCGACGGCCTGAAGTGGATTGGGACGGCGCTCGACGGCTTTTTCCTCTTAGACGATGGCGGCACCCCTTTTGAACTCGGCGATGAGACCGGCTTAGTCTTCGACACCGTCGCTTATCCAGACCTGACCAGCAATGCCGTCATCGACATCCACGTCGATCGCTCGGGGCAAGTGTGGATAGCCACCAACAACGGCCTCAATGCCGTGCGCGGCGAGTATTCGCGCACCAACGCGGATTTTGCGGTCGCAAGCTGGAAGGTGTACAACGCCAACAACGGCCTGCCATCCACTGCGACCACGGCGCTGGCTGAAGACGACTGGGGACGCATTTGGGTCGGCACCGAAGGCGGCTTGGCCCGCATCAGCACCGAGGGCCAAGTCGAGTTTGCGCTCGACACCAGCGACGGCCTCGTCAACAACCGCGTCAACTCACTGTACTTCGACCGTGAAAACGACGCGCTGTGGATTGGCACGCTCGGCGGGATGGGCCGCCTGCAACTCGGCACCTCGGGGGCCGCCGCTGGTCCTCAGGCATACGCGTATCCCAACCCCTTCCACATCGGCGTGCGCGGCGCATCCCTGACCTTTGCCGACCTGCCGCTGGGAGCCAGCGTGCGCATTTTCACCGCAGCCGGCGAACTCGTCCGCCAACTCGACGGCGCAGCCGGCCAAGGCCCGGTCACTTGGAATGGCCAAAGCGCGGCGGGCTTTCTGGTGGGATCGGGTATTTACTACTTTGTCGCACAGGCAGAAACCGGCGACGCCGTGCACGGCAAAATCGCCGTGATCAACGACCGCTGACATGCGCGGCCTCTGCGTTGCAATCGCCGTCGCGCTCCTCGCTGCGGACGGCCCGGCCCAGCCCCTATTTACCATTGCGCGGCTGCAATACGGCGGCGGCGGCGACTGGTACAGCGACCCCTCTTCCCTGCCCAACCTCCTCCGCTTCTTAAGGGAACACACCCAAATCGACGCGGCCGAAACCGAGGCGCGGGTGCAAATCATGGACGAGGAGTTGTTTTCCTATCCGTACATCTACATGACCGGGCACGGCAATGTGGCCTTTTCCGCTGAGGAGGCAGCGCGGCTTCGGCACTACCTCGAAAGCGGCGGCTTTCTCCACGCCGACGACAACTACGGCATGGACGAGAGCTTCCGCCGCGCCATGCGCCAAGTCTTCCCCAACGCCGAGTGGGTAGAACTGTCGCCCGAGCATCCCCTGTTCCACTGCCACTTCGAATTGCCAGCGGGCCTGCCCAAAGTCCACGAGCACGACGGCAAAAGGCCGCAAGCCCTCGCGCTTTTCACCGGCGAGCGTCTAGCCGTGCTGTACACTTATGAGGCGGATTTAGGAGACGGCTGGGAAGACCCCGACGTCCACAGCGACCCAGAGGGTAAACGACTCGACGCCCTCAAAATGGGGGCCAATATCGCGGTCTGGGCGCTGAGTCACTAGACGAGCAGTAAGCGATACCCCCACAACGCCAGCACGAGAACTAGCACGCCCCCAGCAAGTCCCTTGCGGAGAGATGGGGACAGCGCGAGCCAAGCGCGACCGAACCAACTCGGAGAGCACGCTAGGCCAAGGGCCAATAGGACGAGGAAAAATGCGAAGGGATGGTAGTGCCAAGCACCGGCGAGGTTCCCTTGTGCAAGCGCGATGCAGGCGCGCCCCATGCCGCAGCCTGGGCAGGGCAACTGGGTGAGGAAGCGGAAGGGACACAGGACCGGCCAAGCCGCGCCGAACACGGGACTAAGCCACGCCGTGAATGCCGCGACGAGCGCCAGCCCAACGAGGAAAATTCGCGCGAGGTGAACTGAACTAATCGTCGGAGCTTTCACCGTAGAACTTGTTGACTTCCCACTGCTGGATAGCAGTAGCGGCCAAGCCGAGGGAAAAAATAGAAATTAGGACGCAGATCAACGCTAGGTCTCCGTTGACGCGCAGATTATTGTTTTCTTGAATCTCGTTGATGCCCTTCGCCATCTTGTATTCGTAGTAAAGCTCAAAGATGCTGCACGTCACGATAAAGAGTACGAGCCAAAGCCAGAAGTTGTACTCCTCCCGCCCCAGCCACGCATTGAGCGTTTCCATCTGTTTGTACTGCCAATAGAAATAGTAAATCCCAAACGTCAGAATGCTGAGGATTATTCCCAGGACAATGCTTCGCACTCCGTCGTATTCTGGATATGGGTAGCTCTGCATAATTGGACCTCCGGCTATGAGAATGTGCGTCCGCAAATATAGCCACCACGCGCCACGCAGCAACCGCCCCTAGCCCCCCTCCTCAACCCTCATATACGCGTCAATCGGCAAATCGGCCAGCCGTTGCAACACCCCACTCGGCCAATAGATGTGCAGCGAATCCACCCGGCCCGCCGCGCCCAAGCCAAAATGCACGCGCCGGTCGCCGCTGCCCAAAAAGCTCTCGCCGCACAGCACGTCCCGCCGCTGCCTTTGGCTGCCACTCCACAATACGACCTTCGCGCCAACGGCCTCGCGGTTTTTTCCCGCGCCCACAAGGCGCAAACCGAGCCAGTGGTGATTAGCAGTTATCTGGTTGTGCAGCAGGGAGGGCTGGCCATTGAGGTTGGTGACGAACAGGTCCACGCGGCCGTCGTCGTCAAAATCCCCGGCCACTGCGCCGCGACTGACCGCCCGATCCTCGCCCAACTCGACGAGGCGGAAGTGCCCTGCGTCATTGGCGAACAAATGATTTGCTTGCGCGTAGGTCGCGCCGCTGCCCGGGCGTTCGATCTGCGGATACACGTGTCCGTTGGCCACGAACAAGTCTTGATCGGCATCGTTGTCAAAATCGAGAAAGACCGCGCCAAACCCCACGAAGGGCAGGCTGATACGGCCCAAGCCCGCGGCAAAGCTCACGTCCGCAAACGTACCGCCGCCGGTGTTGCGATAGAGCGTGTTGTAGTCATCCTCAAAGTTGGTGACCAGCAAATCGCCGTCGCCGTCGTTGTCGTAATCGCCCCAAGCCGCGCCCATGCCAGCCTGCGCTAAGCCCGTTTCCCCGAGCGCGGCATTGGCCTGTAGCCCCACTTCAGCAAAGGTGCCCGCGCCGTCGTTGCGGTAGAGGAAATTGGGCGTCGAGTCGTTGGCGACGTACAGGTCCAAATCCCCGTCGTCGTCGCTGTCGATGAACAGCACGGCAAACCCATAGCCCGGATCGTGCCGCCCGAGGCCGCTAGCCGCCGTCACCTCGGCAAAGGTACCGTCGCCATCGTTGCGGTAGAGCGCGTCCGGCAACGCGGGCAAGCCCAGCGGGCCGATGAATACGTCCCGGCCCTTCCACTGCGTCCCCAAGGGCCGCACCGCGGTCGAATCAAAATCCGCGTAATTGGCCACGTACAAATCCAAGTCGCCGTCCAAGTCCGCGTCACCCATGGCCGCGCCCGTACTCCACACCGGCAGCGCCAGCCCGGCGCGGGCCGTGGCATCGGCGAATTGCCCCAATCCGTCGTTGCGATAGAGGATGTTTTCTTGCAGGCAGGTGATGTACAGGTCGGCGTCGCCGTCGGCATCGTAGTCCGCACTCAGCGCGCCCATGCCCCAGCCGCGACCCGTAGCACCGGCCGCGACCGCTCGATCGACAAAGCCACGGCCATGGTCATTGCGATAGAGAGCATTGTCACCGCCCTCCCCATTGACCCAATAGATGTCCAAATCGCCGTCGCCATCCGCGTCGAGAAGCGCGGCTCCACCGCCTTTGGCTTCGACGATATAGCGCTTTTCTGCACCGCCGCCGACGTGGGACTGCTCCATGCCCCAATCGCTGGCTTTGTCGATGAAGGGAAACTCGTCAGTAGGCGCACAGGCCACCATGCACAGTAGAAGCCCACCCCACTTCAATTGCGCCACAACCCTTCAAGACCCGGTAACCGGCGCGACCTCGGCGGGTTTCTCCACTACCAACCGCCCCCAAAACTCTTGAACTCCCACCAACAGGCGCATTCCTATCGGGACGCCCAACAAAATGATGAAGGTGGCAAACAGGATGCCAAAGCCCAGACTGACGGCCATTGGGATCAAAAACTGCGCCTGGAGGCTCTTTTCGAGGATCATCGGCAGCAGGCCGAAAAAGGTCGTCAGCGAGGTCAGCAGGATCGGACGGAAGCGCGCGGCTCCGGCAGAGACCAGGGCATCCTCGTGCGACGATCCCTCGCGCCGCAGTTGGTTGTAAAAGGTCAGCAGCACCAGCGAATCGTTGACCACCACGCCTGAGAGCGCGACGATGCCAAAGAGACTCAAAAGCGCCAAGTCTATTCCCATGAGTAGATGCCCCCAAACCGCACCAATGATGCCAAAGGGAATCGCGCTCATAACGACGAGGGGTTGGGTGTACGATTTGAATGGCACGGCCAGCAGCACGTAGATGGCGGCAAGGGCGATGATGAAGTTGAACAGCAGGCTCTGTAGCGAATCATCCCGCTCCCGCTGCTCACCACCGAAGCTGTAACGCAGACCGGGATAGTCCTGGACCAAGGCGGGCAAGAAAAACGCTTCAAGATCGCGGTTGATCTCATCGGCGTTGGCGATTTGGTCATCTACCGAGGCACTCACCCGCACGACGCGCTGGCCATCGGTGCGCTGGATGGAGGCATAGGCGTGGCCAATGGTGACGGTGGCCACCTCGGCAAAGGGCACCTCAGCACCGGAAGGCGTGCGGATGCGCATCGAGCGCACATCGCCTAAGTTGCGGCGCTCATCTTTGGGGTAGCGCACCATCACCCGCACATCGTCCGAGCCGCGTGGGAATCTCAGCGCTTGGTCGCCGTAGAAGCCTTGGCGCACTTGGCGAGCTAGATCGGCGAGCGTGAGGCCGAGGGTGCGGGCTTGGGGCTTGAGCTGGAGTTTCATCTCCAGCTTGCCTTCCTTAAAGCTGTCTTGGATATCGCCGGTGCCGGCGTACTCGGCGACTTTGCCCTTTAGCCGATCGACGGCCAATAAGAGCTGGTCAAAGTTGTCCGAGGCCAGCTCGACCTCGATGGGATTGCCAGCGGAAAACAGCGACGAGGAAAAAATAATGGATTCAGGGCCGGGTACTTCGCCGACCAATTGGCGCAGCCGCGCCTCAATCTCCGCGCTGTCGAGATCGCGCTCCTCGGAAGGCAACAGTTCGATGGTAACTTCGGCTAGATGCCCTTGGCCGCCAGCACTTGGAGTGCTTGCAAAGGAAGAACGCCGGGCCGAGGGTTGGTCGCCGATGTAGGTAAAGACATTGCGATAGATTGAATCCCCGCCCTCGCGCTCGGCGTCGATCTGGTCGCGCAGGACGATGGCCTTTTCTTCGATGTGTCGCACGACCTTGGCGGTCTGGGTCGCCGTGGTACTCTGGGGCATGTTGACCGATATCGTCACCCAATCGGCCCCGATCTCGGGCATAAATACAAACTTGATATGGCCGCCGACGACCAGCCCGGCGGTACACAGCATCAGCGATAAGGCCAAGGCGGTGCTGGAAATCGGATGGGCCAGCGCCAAGCGCAGCGTGGGCTGATAGGCGTTGCGGATGACGTGCTTGAGGCCGCGGTCAAAGAGGACCACGACCCGGGCGTGCCAATCGAGTGGGCGGATGAAAACCCGGCGAAAGAGGCGACTGAGTGGCCCGTTCCCTTTAGAAGATAAGTGCGCCGGCAGAATGAACAGGCTCTCGATCAGCGACAGTAGCAACACGGAGATGACGATCACGGGAATGACCGACATGAACTTGCCCATCATACCCTCGACGAAAAACAGCGGCATAAAGGCCGCAATCGAGGTCATAATCGAGAACACGACCGGCGTGCCCACTTCGAGTGCGCCATCAATGGCAGCGCGGCCAAAGGATTTCCCCTGCATGCGGTGGGAAAAAATGTTTTCGCCGACGATGATCGCGTCATCGACGACGATGCCCAAGGCCACAATAAAGGCAAATAGCGACAGCATATTGATCGAGGCGTCAAAAGGCTGCATCAACACGAAGGCCCCCAAAAAGCTGATGGGGATACCCATCATCACCCAAAAGGCCAAGCGCAGGTCGAGGAAGAAGCTCAGACAGATGAAGACCAGCACCAGACCGAGGCGGGCATTGCGGATCAGCAAATCGATGCGGCTGCGCAGGATGCGCGCGTCGTCGCGTGCGTAGCCAATATCGATTCCCGCCGGCAGCGTTGAGCGTTTGTCCTCGATGTACTGGTGGACATAGTCGGAGATGTCGAGGGCGTTCTGGTCGCCAATGCGAAAGACCTGCACCACGGCCGCTGGCTGGCCGTTGAAGCGCGCGACGAGATCGGTATCCTCAAAGCCATCGACGACCGTGGCCACGTCTTTGAGCTTGAGGGCCGTACCGTCGGGGCGGGTGAGCACTACTACCTCTTCGTATTCGCGCCCCACGCGCATCAGCCCCTGCGTGCGGAGCAAGATCGCGCCATCCTCGCTCTCGACGCTGCCGGCGGGCAGGTCGATGCTCGTGCGGCGGACCGCATCGGCCACCTGCGCGAAGGTTAGGCCGTAGCGGCGCAGGTTCTCTTCGGAGACTTCGATGGCAATCTCATCGACGCGCACGCCCCTGAGCTCGACCTGCGAAATGACACCGCTGCTGCGCAGGTCGTCGCGCACTCGTTCGGCCGCGACTTTGAGAGCCTTTTCCTCGACATCGCCGTAGAGCACCACGTCGATGGCTTGATTGCGGCGAGTCAACTCCTTGATAACCGGCTCTTCGACCTCGGCGGGGAAGGTATCGATGCGGTCGATTTCGTTTTTGATGTCGTCGAGGAGTTTGTCCATGTCGGCACCGCGCTCTAGCTCGACGCTGACTGAACCCATGCCCTCAGCAGCCGTAGAGCGCACGCGGCGCACCCCTTCTAGGCCGCGCACCCGTTCCTCAATGCGCTTGCAGACGGCGTCTTCGACCTCGGCCGGGGTCGCGCCCAGATAGGGCACTTGGATTTGCACCTGATCGAGTGACATCTCGGGGAAGGTCTCTTTCTTGGTCTGCATCATGGCAAACAGGCCGCTCAACATGATGAAACCCATCAGCAGATTGGCGGCGACGTGATTCTTCGCCATCCAAGACACAGGCGCTTTCACAGTTGACCTCCTAAGTTCCCGTCCGCGAGACGCACCTGCATACCGTCGGTAACGCCGCTGAGCTGCGAGACGATGATCCGCTCTTCCGGAGGCATGTCGATATAAGCGAGCACTTCATCCTCAAGGGAGCGCACCACCTGCACTGGGCGGATGCTGAGGACGCCGTCGCGGCCCACCGTCCACACGCGGTCGCCCTGGCGCAAAGCCACGCGGGGCAGGACGCGGACGCCATTGACCATGCGGCCGGCGATGGCCACCTCGACGAACATCCCCACCGTCAGCGGCGGGATTCCATCGGCAATGCCGCCGTAGGGCGCTTCGACTTCTACTACTAAGCGCACCATGCGGCTTCGCGGGTCGAGCTCGCCTTCGGTGCGGACGACGCGCCCGCTCCACTGGTGACGGCGACCGGCAAAAGCGCCGCTGATTTCGGCGCTAGCCCCCTCTCGGCTAAAAGCAAAAGCGCGGGAACCGCCCTCGGCGTTGAGATCATAAATGGCCCCGGCGTTAGCAGTACTGGCCTCAGCGACGTCGATGGGCAACGGCAGGGTGAACCACCCAAGGTCTTCGTCGGGGACGGGGACGACGATCTCGGCCTTTTCAATACTGTATAGCTGGGCAATGGCTTGACCGGCGTTGATATGCTGGCCGACATCGACGCGGGCGGTGCGCACTCGACCGGCAAATGGGGCGTACACTTTGGTGCGGTCCAAGCGCAGCCGCGCTTCGGCGAGGCGCGCTTCCGCTCCTTGGAGGCTAGCCTCGGCCGCGCGTAACTGGGGTTTGCGCAGCACCAAGTCAGTGGGAGCTTCTTCGGCGTGCAGCCGCTGCCACTCCTCCTCGGCAATGGCGGCTTCCTCGCGGGCCAAGTCGAGTTGATAGCGCGCCTGCGCCACTTGGACCTCGGCCTGTTGGACGACGAGTTCGTAATCGCGTGGATCAATCCGAAACAGCAGCCCGCCCTTGGCAAAGGTCCCGCCGGGCTTGAAATCTGTATCCTTCCACACCACAATACCCGAGACCTGCGGCACGAGGTCAATCTGAGCGTCAGGACGCACCGTACCCTGCCCCTCAACTACGACCTGGACCTGTTGCAGCGGAGCGGCGACAGCTTCGACGAGCGGCCCGGCATAAGAGCGGGCAACGCGCTGGGGCGGCTCCCGCATGGAGGCCAGCAGTCGAAAGGCCCCAAAGCCGAGGGCGAGAATGAGAATCGGCAAAACTATTTTAAAGACGCGTATCATTGAGGAATCTCCGCGTGCGGCTCGACTGAGCTCGCCGAAGTCTGAGAGGCAAGGGTAAAGCCGCCGCCAAGGGCTAGATGCAAGTCAATGCGCGTATCGAGGCGCTGGCGACGGACGGCGAGCAAGCGGCTTTCAGCGTCAAAGGCCCGGCGCTGCGACTCCAGCAGGGCGATGAGATCGGCGAGCCCTCTAGCGTAGCGATCTTCAGCTAGCGCGCGCGCCGCGACCGCTTCTTCCGCGGCCGTGGCTAGTGCTCGTTCTTGGTCGGCGAGCAAACCTTCGGCATTCAGCGCCGCCTCCACCTCGCCGTAGGCTCTAAGGGCACTTTGCGCGTAGGTAAAAAGCGCTTGCTCGGCCGCGGAAGAAGCCTGATCAACGCCAGCGCGCAGACGCCCACCTTGCAGCAGGGGCTGCGCGATATTACCCACGAGGTTCCAGACCGAAAAATCGCCGTCGAGCAAATCGCTCAACGCGCTCGACGAGCGGCCCGTAGAGGCCGTGAGGCTGATGCGGGGCAACAAGGCACGACGAGCTTGGGCCAGTCGGCGGTCGGCCGCGGCGAGGCGGCGCTCAGCAGCTACGAGATCGGGCCGCCGTTCCACGAGTTGGGCTGGCAAACCGGCTGGAACCGGACCGCCGACTGCGGGCAACTCGTCCCCGACCTCAATCCGGGCGCTGGGGTAGCGGCCCAAGATCAATTCGAGTTGGCGCAGCGCAGCATCCCGTTGCTGGCGGCGTTGGGCGAGGGTTGCTTCGGCCGCGGCCAAGCTCGACCGACCCAAGCGCACATCGAGCGACGAGCGCAAGCCGCGGCGATAGCGATCCTCTATCTGTTCGGTGGAGAGCCGGTAATTTGCAACCGTCGCCCGCGCTAGCTCGACTTGGTGCCCCGCTTCGACCGCGGCGAAATAGGCCCGCGCCGTCTGCGCTGCCAACGATAGGCGCGCCGCGCGAAAATCAGCGGCTGCGGCATCGGCGTCGGCGAGCGCCGCTTGAGCACCAGCGCGCAGGCGCCCCCACAGGTCAGCTTCCCAACTCGCAGTCAAATCGACGCCAAAGGACGTGCTCTCGGAGGTCAAGACCTGATCCGGGTCTCTACCCGGAATGGGCAGGCCGACGAAATTCTGTTTGCGCTTCGAGCCGTTGGCATTGGCACTGAGTTGAGGCCAGAGCGGCGCACCAGCCACCCGGGCCTGAGCTTGGGCTTGGGCCAGACGGGCACCGGCGATCTTGAGATTGTAGTTGTGCTCCAAGGCCAACGCCACCAGACTGTCGAGGCGCGCGGCCCCCATATCGCGCCACCATTGATCGGCGACGGTACCCTCTGAGACCCCAGCCATCCATTGGTCCGGCTGGTCCAAATCGAGGGCCGGGTATTCGACTTTGGGAGCTGAAGCACAGGCGAGCAGAAACAGCACCGGGAGGCACAACGGCCTCATGGCAATTCTCCAGGAGAAGCAGCAAAGTCCGCGTACAGGGATTCTATTTTTGTGGGACCGGGGTCCTGATCTAAGACGAAGAACGCGTGGTGCAGTTCCAAGCACTCGCCAGCGGCTAGCTCTAAGTCACCTTCTATCAGCAGGCCCGTACCCAGCAAGTTGGCGCGGGTAAACCAAGTGACCGGGTGGCGCGGGTTGCTAGGGTGATCCATGAGCGCGACAAAGCCGCCGCTTTTCCCGCGCGCCCCCACCCAACGGGCGTGCTGGTGCATAATATCCGCGTGGCCCTGGCGTCCCTCGCTGCAATAGTGGTCCGCTTCGGCAAAGGAAGGCCCCATGCGCAGCACCAGCCCCGAGTAGCGCGCCGCCCGCGAGGCCCCCATCACCAGCCGGTCGCCGACTGGCTCAATGCGCGTGGATATCCGCAAGCAGTAGCCGCCCTCAGTGCTGTAAAAACCAAAAGAGCGCGACTCCCGCGCCATGAGCTGATCGCGGCCGTCGAGCCAAGAAAGCGACTCAGTCACTCCGTCCGCTGCCAAAGCTGTAAAGCCATCGTGCTGCTGCACGCCGTGGCTGTCGGCGACGTGTTCGTATTTCTTTGTTTCCGGCAAATACCAACGCCCACCCCACAAATTCGCGTCGTTGACGTGAACCCAGCCGAAGAACAGCCCCGTGTGCCAAGCGTGATCGGGCGGACGGTACTCGGTCACGAGCTGACCGGAAAGCGTGTACAGCGGCGCAAAGCAGGGTTTGGGGGATTCGCCGCGAGGCAGTTCCTCGGTGGCGCGGTACAAGGCGAGCAGTTGATCGCCCGCGTGGATTTCAACGCCGAGGGCGTTTTCTCGCAATTCAAAAGCGCACATAGCTATTTCTCCAATTCTCGCATTAGACAACCCCGAGCGGCGATTTATTCCCTTTCGGGTTCAAAGGCACACATAGCTATTTCTCCAACTCTCGCTTGAACCATGCAATCGTCCGATCCAATCCTTCGTCCGGCCCCACGCGGGGCGTCCAGCCGAGTAGAGAGCGAGCCTTGGCAATGTCGGGCAGGCGCACCCGGGGGTCGTCCTGCGGCAGTTCGCGGAAGGCGATGCAGCTCTTGGACTCGGTCATGGCGATGATCTTGTGGGCCAAGTCTAGCATGGTGATTTCACTGGGGTTGCCGAGGTTGACCGGGGTGGTCACATCGGACAGCATGAGCTTATAGAGGCCGGCGATCAAATCGCTGTAATGGCATATGCTGCGCGTTTGCTGGCCGTCGCCATAGACGGTCAGATCGCGGCCCTTGAGGGCTTGGATGATGAAGTTGGGCACGGCACGGCCATCATCTTGGCGCATGCGCTCGCCATACGTATTGAATATGCGTGCAATGCGCACGTCCGTGCCGTGCACGCGGTGGTACGCCATAGTCATGGCCTCGGCAAAGCGCTTGGCCTCGTCGTACACGCCGCGGATGCCAATGGGGTTGACGTTGCCGAGGTACTCCTCGGACTGGGGATGCACCAAGGGATCGCCATAGACTTCCGACGTGGAGGCTAGCAGGAACTTGGCCTGCTTGGCCACGGCCAATCCCAAGGTCTTGTGCGTACCCAACGCGCCGACCTTGAGGATGTTGATGCCCAACCGCTCAAAGTCGGCCGGGCTAGCGGGACTGGCGAGGTGCAGGATGAAGTCGAGCGGACCATCTACGTGGATGTAGTTGGTGACGTCGTATTGAATGAACTGGAATCGCGAGTGGCCGAGCAGATGGGCGATGTTCTCGGGCCGGCCCGTGAGAAAGTTGTCCATGCAGATGATTTCGCAGCCTTTTTCCAGCAGCAGGTCGCTCAGATGCGACCCTAAGAAACCTGCGCCGCCGGTGATCAGCACGCGCATCGTGTAGGCTCCTTTCTCTGCTGGTGGTCTGGCAATTCGCTGCTCGCTTTAGCAACCTAAAAATGTATTGCCGTCTTGAGGAACTTTCAACTTCGGCCCGGGAACGCTGGCCTTAGTGTGCTGGAAGATCAAGGCATTTTGAACTATGTTTATGATTTATTATGAACTAAGGTGAAAACATGAAATCTCTGACTATCCACATGGACGATGCCTTGGCCCAACTCATACGCAAGAAAGCCGCCGCCGAGGGAAAAAGTCTAAACAAGACTATAAACGGTGTGCTGAAGGAGGCCCTAGGCCTGCAACCGCCGAATCACCGAGCTGATTTTGTGGATCAGTGCGGCGTGTGGAGCACCGAGGAACGGACTGAGTTTGACACCTTGACTCGCCGCCAAGTAGATCCTGAGGACTGGCAGTGAAGGTACTGTTAGATACCAATGCGTCCAATCCGCCTGTGGGATCCCTAACCTCTCAGCGTCCTTCCGAGTTGAGCCTCGGTCGCGCCTAACCCTGAGAGGTCTCCAGCCCCATCTTCTGGTGCTGGCTTTGCAGGGATTCTTGGTATCTGCGCCGGCCCTCCTCATCGATCTTGCAACTGACACCTTCGAAGACCATGGCAAAAGCGCGGCGGTGGCACTGCGACGAGCGATTGGGGTCGGCGCGGTGGATGATTTCGCAGTGGTGGACGACTGCGTCGCCGGGCTGCAAATGCACCGCGACTTCATTGGCTTGGTCTTGGGGGCCGTAATCGGCAATGCCCTGCGAAAAACCTAAGACCGCAGTGCGATTGTGCGGCCGGATGCCCTTGAGATGAGAGCCGGGGCAATAGCGCAGGCAGCCATTTTCCTCGTCAACTGGGTCGAGGGCCAGCCAGATGGAGGCGACGTTGGGCGGCGTGAGGTTGAAGTAGAAATTGTCCTGATGCGGCGGCGTGGGGTGTTCGGTCTGCGGCGGCTTGTTGAACCACTCGGGCTGGCTCACCTGTGCGGCTTCGCCGATGAGGGTCTCGGCCAGGGCCTTCCAGCGCGGTTGGTCGCGGTACTCGGAGAAGAAGGCGTCGTAGTCGCCCATGCGCTGTAGTTGTTTCAGGGTTTCGGGCCGGGCCTTGTCTTGGTAGAAGGCGGCCTGGTCGGGCAGGGTCGGCACCACGTCGCGGACGTAGCGGTTGACTTGGGCCGTCAGGTCTTTGAGTTCTTCGGGGGGCAGAAAGTTGCGCACGAGGACGAAGCCATCGCGGTCATAATCAGCTTTATAGGAAGTGTAGTCGGACATGGTGGCGCTCCCTTCGGGGTCGCTCTGCGAAATGAACTTGTATTCAACCGTATCATTTTAACAAACTTCGTCGCAGAATGACAGTCAAGGCGATCTATCCCCAAATTTTTTCATACAAACTAAAATTTTAGTTGACAAGCCAAATGCCGTCGAGTATGTTCAACTAAATTCTTAGTTGAAGGACTTATCATGGCGACCATAGACAAGCCCGACAAAAGACTGACCCCGCTCGAAACGCTCATTATGAACGTCCTGTGGGACGAGTCGCCCGCAGCCGTCAAGCAGGTGCAGGAGCGGCTAACGACCATCAAGCCGATGGCCTACAATACCGTGCTGACCATAATGCGCATCCTGCGCGATAAGGGCTTTGTGGTCTCAGAACGAGAAGGCCGGTCCGATCTTTATCGCCCAGTGGTCACGCGCGAGGACATGGGGCGGCGCTCGCTGGGCGAAGTCATCGACTCATTCTTTGCCGGCTCAGCCGAAGCGCTGGTCAGCCAACTACTAGACGGCCAGTCGCTCACGGATGAGGAGTTGACGGCGATTCGAGCGGAGTTAGACCGAGCCCTCAAGCGCAGAAAAGGAGACCCGCGATGAACGCAGCTTTAAACGGGCTGGGCAACCAGCTATTCGGCTGGTTCGGTCAGCTAAGTATCGAATTAGCGGCACTAGCGGTCTTAGTCCTAGTGGCCAGTCGCCTGTTGCCGATCAAGTCGCCGGCCTTGCGCCACCTGTTGTGGGCTGTCGTGCTGCTCAAGCCGCTTATCGCCATCGTGGTCAGCTCGCCCTATACGCTATTCACGCCGTTGGTGTCACTCTTGGAGCCCAGTCGGGATGCCCTCGCATTCTCGCCTGTCGAGCACCCAACGGTGCAAGTAGCGACTGTCACAAGTAGTGTGCAGCTTACTACAGCCGGTTGGGGCGCGATACTGTGGATAGTAGGCGCAGCGCTGCTCATCGGGCGAATTCTGGTCGGCTACGGCATCGTCTGGTGCTTGCGGCAGCAGGCGCAGGTACAGCGCGACGGTCCGCTTTGCGACGCTCTGCGGCAAGCTCGTCTGAGGCTCAGCGGCTATCCCAAAGTCGAGGTGGCAATCTCCCCTTCTATCAGTTCGCCGATGGCACTCGGCATCCTGAGACCTATCATTGTTTTCCCCGCCGATCTCGTAGAGAAACTGCGCACCGACGAACTCGCCTTGGTCCTCATGCACGAGCTAGCACACGTGCGCCGTTGGGACAACTTCACGATGCTGCTGCACCGACTAGTCTCCGCTGTATTGTTCTTCCATCCCGCCGTGTGGCTGTGCGGTCGCATGTTGCGGCGGGAAGCTGAACAGGCCTGCGACGATCTCGTCGTATGCACCACCGGCCGCTCAGAAATCTATGCGCGCAGTCTTGCCCATGTCGCCGAACGGATAGCTCACTTAAACCCTTTGATGAGGAGAATCCCCACGATGAACGCCTTTGCAGCAACCGAATCGGATTTGGCACTGAGGATCCGCAGAACACTTGGCGGTGGTGCGCGCCGGATGGGCACGCGTGCTCGTGTGTTGGCGGTCGTACTGCTATGCCCCCTAGCCGCCGTGACGCTACCCTCTTGCGGTACTACCTCGAAAGTATCCAAAGTCGCGGCTGAGCCGAGTAAGAAGAATGTCCTTGTCCTCGTAGATCAAGACGGCAACATGAAGCTAAACGGCAAGTCGGTGACGTTTGCAACCCTCAAAGAAGTATTGCAGGCGCAGAGACGCCTGCTGGACAACACCACTATGATTATCATCCAAGGAGATGAGCCTGCCACGCATGCGCAGATCGTCCAGATCATGGATGTCGCCCGCCAAGTAGGGCTCGTCGATCAGATCATCGCCACAAAACCGCAACCGGTGAAGGCCAAAGGCGCGGCTAAGCCGAGTCCGGATAACAGAATCTGGCAGCAGGCGATGGCACCCGATTCGGCCGAATGGTCCGAAGAAGAATGGTCCGAAGAGTTGAAACGTCAGCTTATATTCGCCGAGGAGGTCCGTCAGCGCATGCCCTGGCAAGAGGCGACCGACCCGGACAAATGGCCCGACGAACTGAAGGCCAAGCTTCGCGCGCTCAAACCCGTTGTCCCGACCATCTCGTATGAAATAGCCACTGCCACATCGGCTGAATTAGATATTTACGATGTAGCCGGACAGCACGTTCGAACCTTTGTTTTGAGCCATCAGAGTCCCGGCAGACATAGCATCGTCTGGGACGGGCGGGACGATGCCGGTCGCGAGCTTAGCAACGGTTTATACTTCTACAAGTTGAAAACCGAAGACGCAGAGGCAGAGGTAGTGGGCAAGACGTTATTGGTTAAATAACCATCAGACTCGAACCCGTAGTGAAGAAGGGCCTCGTAAGGGAGCGTTTCAACCGACCGTTGCCGCCAACTCCCCAACATCCCGCCATCCCAAGACGATACCGATACCGTGGGCGCGTTCTTGGCGCTCCTCGCCGCCGTAGATCAGATAGTAGTCCTGCTCCACCGGCAAGGCCGTCGCCAACTTATTATAGTAGCGCAAACCCTTAAACTGGTCCGTCCCCAGCGTCGCGCCCGCCTTGATCTCGACCACCTGCCGCCGCCCCCCCGCTCGTAGAGCAAGTCTAACTCGTTGCCGATGTTGTCGCGCCAGAAGTAGAGGTCTGGACGGCGGCCCGCGTTGGGTGCCAATGGTCAGACGAGTTTTACCAGTAGTGATTTTCATGGTTATCTTCTCGCTCGGCGCAGCTTCCGCTGAATCTACCCAAAACTTGGAGACAAACATGGTCGAACGTTGGGGCGTGTATGAACTCGCGCTGACTGGTCCGGAGACAGGCAATCCATTCGTCGATGTCGAATTAACCGCAGAATTTGCACTAAACGGTCGCGTCTTCGCGCCGCACGGATTTTACGATGGAGACGGCGTGTACAAAATTCGCTTTATGCCCGATGCGGTCGGCGAATGGACGTACATCACGAAAAGCAACCACGCCGCCCTTGACGGCAAGACCGGACAGTTTACGTGCATCGCACCATCCGCAGACAATCACGGACCCGTGCGCGTTCACAACGACTTCTACCTCCAGTATGCCGACGGGACGCCGTATCACCAGTTCGGGACAACCTGTTACGCTTGGGCGCATCAAGGGGAAGCAATGGAGGAACAGACGCTCCAAACCCTCGCCGATGCACCGTTCAACAAGCTGCGCATGTGCATCTTTCCCAAAGATTACGTGTACAACAAAAACGAGCCGGAGTACTATCCATTCGAAGGCACGCCACTGACGGATTGGGACTTCACGCGCTTTAATCCCGAATTCTGGCGTCATTTTGAGCGACGCGTTCGCGACCTTTTGGAACTCGGTGTTGAAGCAGATTTAATCCTGTTTCACACCTACGATCGCTGGGATTTCGAGAACATGGACGCGGCCAGTGACGACCGTTACATCCGCTACGCCGTCGCGCGGTTAGCCGCTTTCCGCAATGTGTGGTGGTCGCTGGCCAATGAATACGACTTCATGCCAGCGAAAGAAGAATCCGACTGGGATCGGTTTTTCCAAATCATCCGCGACCACGACCCATATCAGCGGTTGCGCGGGATTCACAATGGGCGACGCTGGTACGACCACGGCGAGCCGTGGGTAACGCACGTCAGTATTCAAACCTCCAACATGGCGCACGCCATCCGCTATCGCAGCCAATACAAAAAACCCGTGATTTACGACGAATGCCGCTACGAGGGCGACGTTCCGCAAGGATGGGGAAACATCAGCGCACAACAGATGGTGCAACACTTTTGGGCGGGGACTGTTTCCGGTTGCTACGTCGGGCACGGAGAAACGTACAAACACCCCGAAGACCTACTCTGGTGGGCAAAAGGCGGTGTGCTACGCGGCGACAGCCCGCAGCGGATCGCATTCCTCAAATCGTTTATGGCAACCGCTCCGGCGTTTGACGCGCTCGAACCAATTGGCGACGACAGCGGGCGGTATGTTCTCGCCAAACCCGGGGAATACTATCTCGTTTACACCACCGACCCACAGACGATAACCCTCGAATTGTCGGGCAATCAACCGTATAAAATCGACGGCGTCGATACGTGGAACATGAAAATCGTCCCCATTGGCACGGCACAGCCGGGAGCATATACATTCACTGCGCCATACAGCGACTTTGCCTACCGCTTTACGCCGTATGCACCGGACGAGAAAGTCCGCCCGGAAGCCAAGGCAATGCACCGCTCGCAGTAACATTTCCCGCGGCGAGCGATTTGTAACATCACTGGGATTTTGGCGACGGGACAACCGCTAGCGAATCGAATCCAACGTACGTGTACGTTTACAGAATAGGATCTGGAATGGAGTTTGGGATCTCTATTCCGATTCCTCCAGCGTCTCGTCATAAGGCCCGGCCAGCGCTTCTCCTTGGGCTTTGATTTCTTCCAAGCGGCGCGACATGCTGCGCACGATATCTGGGTGCTGATCGTACAGATTCTGCCGCTCGGCGATGTCGTCTTTGAGGTTGAACAGTTCCCCGGGAAAATTGTGGTCGCTATAGCCCCGCTCCGCCTTAAACCAATCCGGCTCGCGGTTGTCGTCGCCAGAAGGGGCGTCGATAAAGACCCAGTCGTCTTGGCGCAGGGCAAAGCGGCCCGAACAACTGTGGTGCACGGCTGAGCGGCGCACCGGCACATCAACCTGCCCCTGCAATAAAGGCAATATGCTAATGCTGTCTTCGGCCGCTCCCGAGGGCAACTCGGCCCCGGTCACCTGAGCGCAAGTGGCCATAAAATCGCCCAACAAAGCGAGCTGGTCACAGACCGCTCCAGCCGGCGCGACCCCAGGCCAGCGCGCGACAAAGGGCACGCGGTGCCCCCCCTCCCAAGTGTCGCGCTTGGCACCGCGCAAATGGGCCATGCTGTAGTGGCCAAATTGACGCACGTGCTCGTAGCAGCCGCCAGCCGCGGCCGGGCTGCACTCGGGGCCGTTGTCGCTAGTGAAGATGAGCAGCGTGTCGTCGGCCAATCCCTGCTCGTCGAGCGCGGCCATAATTTCCCCGACCACCCAATCAACTTCGCAGACAAAATCGCCATACAGACCCGCTCCGCTGCGACCGATGAAGTCCTGATTGGGGACAATCGGCGTATGCGGCGAGGTCAGCGGCAGGTAGAGGAAAAAGGGATCAGAGCCAGCTTCGGCGATGTAGGCACGAGTGCGGCGGACGAATTCGGGGACCATGTCCTCCAGTTTCCACCCCAGCTTCATGGCTCCGGGCAGGCCGAACATCCCCTCGGGCTTTTGCTCGGTCGGGGCCGCAGCCAGCCGGTCCTGTTCAAACCAAGTGTAGGGCGGGAAATTCGGCACATCGACGCCAAAGTAATAGTCAAAGCCACA
Source organism: Candidatus Latescibacterota bacterium (assembly GCA_022819745.1). The sequence goes on from JAJEGS010000039.1 coordinate 237,619, forward strand.
GGTTAGAGGACCGCCGCCGATAGGTTGGCTATAGTCGATATTGCGCTCTAGGGCTTGGCGCTGCTCGCGGTCGAGACGGCCGATGGACTCGTCGCCGCAGGCTGGTTTGCCGTCCTTAGTCGCCCATTCCCAGCCGAGGTGCCACTTGCCGATGCAGGCGGTGCGGTAACCCTGCTGGCGCAGCAGCTTGGCTACGGTGGGACGCTCGGCTTCTATCAAGGGCGGATCCCAAGGCCACAGGACGCTGCTCTTGAGCGGAGTGCGCCAGCAATAGCGGCCCGTGAGCAGGGCGTAGCGGCTGGGCGAGCAGACGCTGGAGGAAGCGTGGGCGTCGGTAAAGCGCATCCCCTGAGCGGCGAGGCGGTCGAGGTGCGGCGTGGGAATTTTGCAGCTGGGGTTGTTACATCCCATATCGCCGTATCCCATGTCGTCGGCGAGGATGTAGATGATGTTGGGCGTTTGCCGAGGCATGGCTGGTCCTTTCTTAAATGGAAATGGTTACTGATAAACTAAATACCCGATCGACGTCCCCGTTCGGTCCGGGAGCGCCAGCCCAGCCGTTGGCCAAGCGATCGTAAGTTACGATCAACCCGTCAGCTCCCCAAGGCATCAGCGCAGTGTAAGACGTGCTCATGGCGGGGTCCTCTCCAGCCTGCGCGTTGCAGAAGGCATCTGAAAAACCCGCATTCGGCTCGACCAGTCGGTTGTGATGTACTCCCAGATTTACCCGCTCCCATTCTTCGCCCTGTCCATCGGCGCAAAGCCAGAGGAACAGACCCGGGCGGCCACCAGTCAGCACTATCGCGCCGTTGCCCAACCGAGCGAGCCTTGGTTGCACCGAAGCCATCCCTTCCATGCGCACCGACGGCGACCACGTCCGGCCTTCATCCGCGCTGATGCTCTTGTGGAAGTCCCACCTACCACCGACGCGATAGACGCACAGCAAGTCGCCATTGTCCAACCGCAGGGTATTCGATTCGTTGGGGCCTTCGGGCGCGCCGGGTGCAGCATCCGGGCCGGCGACAGTACTGCAGTACGTCCACGCAAAGCCACCGTCGTCGCTGACTACGGCGAACGTGTTATAGCCTTCTTCCCCGTCGAACTTTCCGTACATCGTCGTCAACAGGCTCCCATCCTCAAGGCGCAGGATGTTGCCGTTGTGTTGGAGCCGCAATTCGTCCTCGTGGTAATCGGCGAGCGGGCGCGGAAAACCGCAGACTCGCACGTCCCGAGGTTCGACCGCGAGCGCACCATCAACCATTGTCAGGACGTTGCCCGGAGCAACGCAGTTTTGCCGGTCTCCCGGCGCTTGCGGCCATTGCTCGTACGGCATCATCAATGTGCTCGACGCATCGCGGACGGAGGTATGGCCATACGAGTCGATGCGCTGATCCGGGTGCCAGCTACCACCGACGTCATGGCTCACGAAAAGATCGGCTGGCCATTTCCCCTGCGCGACATCGGCGGAGCGGATGCAGGCACAAACCAGCGCGTCGCCGCCGACTCGGTGTAGAGACGGAAACCAGAAATGGCCGGTGTCCTGGCCCACTTCGACCGGAACACCTGCCTGGACGAGACCGTTCTGAAGCGGATAATCGATCATATTAGCTCACAGGGAAACCGCCCGCGCGGGGCCGCCAACAACAGATTGCCAAGAGAATGTCGCGCATCTCACTACGGCTTTTCACAAGCTCTCCTCGATCGCCGCTACCGTCGCGTCTGTATTCCCTCTTAAACCAGGATCCTCTACAATCAGCCCTTGCGAGTCCACCAAGTAATACGAAGGTATGCCCATCACTTGGTAGGTTTTGGCTACCTCCGCGCCCCAGCCATCCGCCCGCACGTGGACGCCTTTGATCTCGTGCTCGTCAATCGCCTCTCGCCAAGCAGCCTCATCCGCGTCCAGCGATATGTTGAGGAAGACGACCGGCCAGTCCGCCGTCTTTTTCTTGACTTGTCGGAGATAGGGTAGGTCGTCGATACATGGCCCGCACCAACTCGCCCAGAAGTCGAGCAGAACCACCTGCCCCTTGAACTGGCTCAGCGACACGGGCTGACCGTCGAGGTCGTCGAGGGTGAAGTCGGGTGCGGGTTGTCCGGGTTGTAGCTTCAGGGCGGCAGCCAGAGCCACTAGCACGGCCTCATTGTATTCCGGGTGCGGGTTGATCTGTTGGAACTCTTCCCACTTGCGCTGGGCCCACGCAAAAGCTTCACTGCCACCGCGCTTGAGCGTATTGATCAGCTCTCCGGCTAAAAACCAGTAGAGCACTCTCCCTTCGAGTTTTTCTTTGGCCAGGTTGTATCTAGACCCAAACCAATGTCCTTTTCCGGCATAGATCGAGTCGAGTTGAGCCAGGGCGGCCTCCGACAACCCCAAGCCCGATAGATCCATCTTCGCCGACAGCTTGGGCGGTTGACGATGTTCGTACATCGAGTCGAGTTGAGCCAAGGCGGCCTCCGACAGCTTCAAGCTCGATAGATCCATCCTCGCCGACAGCTTGGGTGGCTCTTTGGCTAGGGAATCCAACCGTACTCCAGAAGGTATGTGGAGCACCAACTCCCCGCCCGTCGTATCCGCCTTAGGCTTCTCTTCCTCACTGAACCAGTAGAAGTTGAGGGACCTATCGGACTTTTCGTACAGGGAGTCGAGTTGCGCGTGGGCACTTTCCGCAACGCCAAATGCCGACAAATCGTACCGTTCGGACAGCTTGAGCCATCGGCCCTCCTTTTCGTACAGAGAGTCGAGTTGCGCGTGGGCACTCGCCGAAACACCAACCGCCGACAAATCGACCATTTTCGACAGCACGGGCTGTCGGCCCTCCTTTTCGTACAGGGAGTCGAGGTGCGCTTGAGTCTCCTCCGACAACTCCAAACCGGATAGATCATACATCTTAGACAGCTTGGGGTTATGGTCATGGTCATGGTCACGGTCCAAGGTGCGTTCCAGAAACCAGCGATAATGGGCTATGCCTATGGCCTTTTCGTCCACTAGGGGAAATTCCTGCAGGAAGTCGTAGTACTCCGGGGTGATGTCTCTGTTCTCGCGTCCGTTGGCAAACTGGTAACGCGACGGGTAATCAACCATCCTAATGGCCCACTCGTAGTTGACGTAGTCCGTCACATAGTCGATGCACCCTGAAGACAGCGCGTATTGCTCGCGCCCTGTGGCCAAGAACTCGAACTGATCCCGTCGCCACTGTTCCATTAGGCGCTTGAAATCCTCGACCTCCAAACCCTTGTATGCGTCGCGGTCGAGGCGTAAGGAGTAGAATTGCGGAATCCACTCGGAAGTGAAGCGGCTGTTGTCCGCGTTGGAGCCGCTGAACGAATAGGAAGGACCGAAAAAGCCCTCCTCCACGGCCACGTGCAGACTATCGCCGGGTTCGACAAAGAGGGATAGGGATCTGCGATCGAAAAGGAACGATCCTAACCACTGCACCCATTCCCATCTCGGCTGCCCGCCTTCGAAATACCCACTGACGGAGGTACCTCGGACGACAGGCAGCTCGAAGGCGAAGCGATCCAAGCTGTCGAGCGCGACGCGCTGCTCGGCGCTTTCCAGCACCGCCGGCGATTCGTATCTAAATGTGATTTTCCGCGAGCGCGGATTCTGGACTTCGCCAGTGATGATCACTACCGATGGCGGGCTCTGAGTACTGTCTGCGTCCAGACGAGCACTCGACGCCACGATTTCGCTGCTCACCATGGCAGTTGTTGCGGAACTCTCCTGTGCAGCCCAGCCCTCGGAAAAATTCCACGTTAAGTCAGAGACTCCGTGTGGAGCCGCCACCAACAACATTGCAAAGAGAACGCGGCACATAATGTACCTCCAGAAATTGAAGGAATGACACTTAACGTATGAGACGAATTTTTCTGCGATGCGCGGCCCCAACCGTTGTGCAAGACTTTCCACGACTTTCCGTGTTGGCCGGCGTGCCTTGGCAAGTCCGCCCTAGTCCGTCGGGCCCGATAAGGCATTGACAAGCTTCGGCTGGAAAACATAGGTTGGGACAAAGATAGGCTAGGGCTTAGCCTCCACAAAATATCCCCTTACTCAGCCCACCGAGCGACTGCAATCTAGGCATCCGGCTTGAAAAGAAAAATCCCCGCCAGTCTGCGGGCCCGTCTCGCCGAACGCGCCACGCCTCGGGCCCGGGAACGCCCCGACGCCCACATCACTTTCCGCGGCCTATTTCTCGGTGCCCTGCTGTGCATTGCCATCGCCCTCGGCGTACCCCATACCACCATGCTGGTCAAAGGCACGCCCATGGGCTTTTCCTCTTCGACTCCGGCAGCGTACTGCCTGCTTTTTTTTCTGCTGATCACCGTCCACGTGGCACTGGCCCTGCCCAAGCGGCAATGGGGTCTGCAATGGGGCGAACTGGTCACCATCGCCATTATGATGATGGTCGCCGCGGCCATCCCCTCCCGAGGCGTGACCGGCATGCTCCTGCCCATGATCACCGGGACCTACTACTACGCCTCGGTCGAGAACAAATGGGCCGAAGTCGTCCATCCCCATCTCACCGAATGGATGCTAATGGGCGACCCCGAGGCCGTGCGCGGCTTCTACGAAGGCAGTATCGGCGCCACGGTCATCCCCTGGGCTAGCTGGTTGCCCCCCCTCGGCTACTGGCTGCTGTTCTACGCCGCCCTGTACCTCACCCTCATCTCCATTGCCGTGATCCTGCGCCGCCAGTGGGTCGAACACGAGCGTCTAGCCTATCCCCTAGCCCAAGTGGCCCTAGCCATGATCGAGGACGAGGGCCGGCCCTCCCTATTTAAGCCCTTTTTTAAAAACAGGCTCATGTGGATTGGCTTTGCCATCCCCTTCCTCGTCGGCAGCCTCAATGCCCTGCACCACTATTTCCCCTCCGTGGCCCAGATCAATCTGAAGACCAGCGTATCCTTCTTCGGTGCCAATCTGCCGGTCAACCTCAATTTCCTCATGCTGGGCTTCTCCTTCCTCATCAATTCCACCCTCTCGCTCAGCCTGTGGTTCTTCCTCCTCGTTTACACGCTGCAACAACACGTCCTTGGCCTGTTGGGCATCAATACCCTGCAGGCCACCCTCGGCCCCTGGAGTACTCCAGTGACCGGCCACCAGATGATGGGTGCTCTAATCGTAATGGTGGGGGCGGGCCTGTGGGTGGGGCGGCACCACCTAGCCGAGGTGTGGCGTCAAGCCCTGTCCAAGAAAGCCTCAGTTGACGATGCCGATGAGATCATGTCCTACCGCAGCGCCCTGTTGGGGCTTCTCATCGGCACCGCGGGCATGACCCTCTGGCTGTGGCAAAGCGGCATTCCCGCCTGGATCGCACCGCTGTTCGTCTTTGCGGCCCTCGTCATCTTCATCGGCCTGACGCGCGCCATTGTCGAGGCTGGCATCCCCACCTTGAGCCCGGCCATGGTGCCCCTCGGTTTTGTGGTTTCTGGGGTGGGCGTCCCGGCCTTGGGGGCTAAGGGCATGGTGGCCTCGGCCTACTCCCTCATCTGGGTCGGCGAATTGCTGGTCTTTATGATGGCCCCTCTGTCCAATGGCCTGCGCCTGACCAGCGAGACCGCGGGCAACAGACGTCGGCTCCTGTGGGGCATTGCCGGGGCCATGTTCATCACCTTGGCCGTCTCCATCTACTACACCCTCCACCTCGCCTATGACTACGGTGGGGTCAATCTCCACAAGCAGTTCTTCGGCCAGGGCTTCCCGAACTATCCCTCCAGATTCGCCCTGCGCAAATTGAACGAGCCGTCCGGCGTCAGCGTCGATGGCTGGCTCTGGACCTTGAGCGGCGGCCTGGTCATGGCCCTCCTCATGATCGCCCGCCAGCGCCTGATGTGGTGGCCCTTCCACCCGCTGGGCTTTGCCGTCAGCGCCGGGTGGACCATGCGCTACATCTGGTTCTCCATCTTCTTGGCCTGGCTGATCAAACTCGTCGTCCTGCGCTACGGCGGCGTCGGTCTATACCACAAAATCCGCCCCTTTTTTCTCGGCCTGATCGCCGGTCAATTCGCCACCGGAGGTCTGTGGCTGGTCATCGACGCGTTTACCGGCACAGTGGGCAATGTCATCCCGGTGCTGTTCTGACTTCCGCCCCACCCTCAATCCACGTCGTCTCAAAGCACGCCAAGCGCAAACAGCCGTAGTGTTCGGCCTCGTATAGACACAAAACCTGTCCGTCGGGAGCCACGGCCAAATCGGAGTACGCCGCCGCTCCCGGCTCAAGCACCCGCGCTGTGGGCCAACTGTGACCTTGGTCTTCGCTCAGCCGCAAGGTCAACTCGGCGCGCTCGTCGGGCTTGCTAGGATGCGCCATGAGAATGCGCCCGTCATCGACGCGCACAATGCTGCCCTGGCAAGAAGGTTCGGGCAGGTCCGGCTCGTAGGCGACCGCAGACCAAGTTGCGCCGCCATCGGTGCTGCGCGACCAGCCTCGGCAGCGGCGTTCATTGCGACTGCGCAGCGTCATGTACAGAGAGCCATCGGCCATTTCCACGGCCTCGCATTCGTCCGAAGCGTCGTGAGTCAATTTGTCTCCCGTCTGCCAAATGTGGCCGCCGTCGTCGCTGTAAAAAGCAATGGAAGACTGCACTTGGCCCCAAGTGGGCAGCGGCTGACGCCAAGTAGCCGGGCCGGGACTTTCATCGACCCAAGAGGGCACGAGCAAGCGACCGCTTTGCAGTTGAATGCCGTGGCCAGGTCCCGTGCCGAGATAGGTCCACGAAGAAGCCTTCACCTGGGCGGTAATCTCCACGGGATCGGTCCAAGTCCGCCCGCTGTCCGTGCTGCGGCTGACAAAGACCTCCTGGTTGTCCTTGCAAAAGGGCAGCAACACGGTGCTGCGGTCGTGGTCAACTACGGGACAGGGATTGCCGCAGGTGCGCTCGCCATCGGCGACGATCCGCTGGCGCGGTGCCCAAGTGCGACCGCCATCCGTGCTGCGGCGCAGGAGAATGTCGATTTGATCGTCGTCGCGGCCAGTGTGGCGGCGCGCTTCGCAAAACGCCAGCACTGCACCGTCTAGCGCTACGGCCAAGGCAGGGATGCGATAGGTGTGATAGCCTTCTTGGCCGGAGACGAAAAGGTCTTGTATTTGCACGATTCGCTCCTGTGAGAAAGGGCTTCAGCTACTGTCGTCAACCAGGTAGCTAGGTGAGTTTCTCCAGCACGTGTTCCTCGTAGTACTCCGCAGAAAAACCAGCCTCGGCGTAGGCTTGGGTCGCCGCGGACCACTGGCTGTAAAAGGTGCGTTGCTCGGAGTCGGGATGTTCGGCCAAGCGCTTAGGTAAGAGCACCCAATTGGTCAACGGCTGGCTGGCGGCGCGGCTGTAGTAGTGGTGCAAGGTGCGTCGGGCGCGGGCGCGTTGTCCGGGCAGGCGGGTGTGAAAAATGGCGATGTCGTACAAAACCAAAGTGCCGGCCGGACCGCGGACGGGCACTTCCGCATAGGCATCGCCTAGCTGGACGCGGGCCTCGTCCACCGTCTCGTAAGGACCGCTGTTGGGCACGACGCAAAAGCAGGGATCGCCGGCCCCCACGTCGCTCAAGTAGTGGATGGCGCAGACATAGGTGCATTCATAGGGACGCTCAGGCTCGGTCTCGGTGGTGGGTTGGTAGGGCCGGTCGCGATGGAAGCGCATCTCGCCGTCGCCTTTGCCAGCGGGCACATCGCGGAAATCGAATTGGGCAAAGCGAGGTTGGGGTGCCATAATAGTCTGCACTATATCATAGGAGATCGCCGGTTGAATAAAGCGATCTAACTCGGGGTGGTGAACCAAAATTTGCCCGTGCGAAAAGACGCCCAAGCGGTCGGGACCCCATTCGCGAGGGATTTCCCCCTTGGAGCGATCGACAAAGGCGTTGAGAGTGCGGATGTCGTCGGACGGTAGGGCGTCGGCGACTACGACGTACTTATACTGCTGGAAAAAAGCGAGTATGTCTTCCTTGTTGTCGGGGGCGAAAATGGGAGGCTGCGCCATGCCTTAGAACTCCTCCACCGCCTGCAAGGCCGCGTGGATATAGCCAAAGGTATAGGCAAAGCCGACTTTGCCCGGCTCGGGGCCGCTGATCCCAGGAACGTGGTCCGGCATGATCATGTACTCGTAGCCGACCTCCTTGTACACCTTCAGCGCCCGAATCATGTTGATATCTCCCTCGTCGGGAAAAACCTCGACGAAGTTCCCCAAACCCCCTTTGATATTGCGGAAGTGGACGTTGAAAATTTTCTTGCGCTCGCCGAAGTAGCGAATGACAGCAAAAATTTCCTCCGCCGGATTGACCAGCGCCTCGGACATGCAGCCCTGGCAGAAATTCAAGCCATTGTACGGACTGTCGTAGAGCGCGATGAGCTTTTTGAAACCCTCGACCATCCCCAGCGGGCGCGCCACGCCCCGATACGTATTGCCCACGCCAATGCCCGGGTCGGACGGGTGGCAGGCCATCTGGACTTTGTATTCTTCGGCCACGGGTATGATCTCCTGCAGCCAGTGGTCAATGCGCTCCCACATCTCGTCTTCATCGGCCGGCCCGTCTTCAAACTCGCCCAGCGACTGGTCCAATTTGTCCAGTTCAAAAGTCGATACGACAGCTCCCCCGCGCCCCGTCTTCGAGGGCGTCCGCAGGTGGCCCAAGATGGTGATATTGTAGTTGAGGCCGCGGATACCAGCCTCGCCCGCCATCCGCACCGTCTCTTTCATCCAGTCGAGCTGGCGGTCGCGCTCGTCGCTTGGTTTGAGAAAGATCGCCCCAGCCTCGTTTTGGTAGGCGCTGCGCGAGCCCAAGGGGATGTGGATCATCTCCATGCTGATGCCGTGTTTGGCCCACCGCTCCTTCATCTGCAGCAGCATGTCCGTGCTCCACTCCCGCCACGGCGCGGCAGGAGTCTGATCGACGTTTTTGATGCCGAGTTGCGACAAGACCTTCATTTCTTCGTCGGTCTGTTCCCCGAATTGCGATCCAATGTACATAACGTATCCTCCGAAAGGTCGGTTTAGTAATGAACGATTAACATACGGCTACGGCCAAAGTTAGCTCGGCGCATCCCCCTGAAAAAGCGTAAACCCCATCTCCAGGTACTTGTCGCGTTCTTCGGGAGTAGTACCCGTTCCCATAGCCAGACTGATGCCAGTTCCAGCCAATTGCGCGGCGACATTGCGCATGCAGTCATCGACCGTGCGTAGCGGATAGTCCGGGTGGTCCTCCAAGCTGAAGGAAAGGTCGTTGGGACCAAACGTGACCACGCTCACGCCCGGCTTGGCCAATTTGCGGATATTGGTCACCGCTTCAACGGATTCTACTTGGATCGCCAAAATTGCGTAGTCATTCCACCACGCCGCATAGGCGCGCCGGTCCACCCCTTGGGTCGAGCCGCGCAGGCCGCGGCGATGCGCACCGCCCCAACTGCGCCGTCCAATGGGGCCGTAATAGGCATAGGCAATGGCGTCGTCCACGGTATCCGGCTCCATGACCTCGGGGATCAAGACCGCGCTGGGACCCAAGTCGAAATAGCGCCCGACCATATAGGCTTGCCGAGTGTGCGGGATGCGCAATTGCACGTCGATGTCCAACTCTTCGGCCGCCCGGCAGTAGGCGACCAATTGCTCTTCGCTAAAGGGAGTGTGCTGGCTGTCGATCCAGATGTAGTCGAACTCGCCGGTTGACCATATATCGGCCAACTCCTCCTTGGTCGTGGTCAGCGAGCCGCGCAGGGCGGTTAACACTTCGCCGTCTCGCATCCGTTGTCTGAGCGTCTTCTTTTGCGCCATAATGACTCCTGTGTTGGTAGTCTAATTGAATGGGAAGAAACCCGTGGTTAGATTGGATAAAACTAACAGGAAGGTGAGTAAATTGACATGACCGCGAAAGAGCTTTCTTCAGCCCCGGCCCAACTAGCCTACAGCGAGCCAGAACAACTAGTACAGGACTTCGCCAGCCGAGGACTGGTCGTCCTATCCCCAGAAAGCCTCGGCATTCCAGCCGCAGTTCACGAGCGGATCTACCAGCGCGAAAAGCAGGCGGTCGGCACTGGCGAGCGCGTTACGCCCGAACTCATTCCAGACGTGCTCGAAGTCATCAACGCCCCCGGCGTGGTCGCGGCCTGCAACCAACTAGTCGGCGAGAACTGGGCCATTGTGCCGTTTACCCACAATGCGACCTTCACCAGCGGCGGCCGCGACCAGCACTGGCACAAGGACGACAACGGTCCGTTCAACGGTCGCAAACAGCGCCACCACCAAGCCGTACAAATCGAAATGCTGTACTATCCGCAGGCCGTGCGCGAGGACATGGGCCCGACAGCGACCGTGCCCTATTCGCACTACTGGACCTTCAATCACGAAGAAAACCACGACAATTTCGCCGGAGCCGACCACCTCGATTTCGCCTACCAACTCAGCGGCATGGAAGGCCAGCTAGTCAGCGGCCCGGATTCCCAATACGACCCCAGCGATATTGTCCATCGCCGCACCGCGCACGACGTGCGCATGCGGGAGGCAGTCACCAATCTAAAGTGGCCACTCGTGCAGCCTTTTGAAGCGGCCCCGCTGCGCGCCGGCAGCGTCGTGTTGTACTCGCACAATACCTTCCACCGGGGCAACCACCGCCGCGACGATTGGCGCACTTGGGAAGACAACCCGCGCTTCATGTGGCGTTTCTGGATCTACCGCACCACAGACCCTTCCGGCGACAATGGCTCGCCAGCCGAAGTGCAGTGGAACGGGCTTGATCCGCTGACCCACATCGATCTATCCGCAGCCAGCGACGACGTCACCTCGGTCTGGCGCTATCACCACCACTGGATGCAGACAGGCCAAACGCCACCACCGCGACCCGAGGCCGCCGCCCTATCGTCAGCAGACCGGGAAGCCGAGTCCAACTGCTTATTTGCACAGCTCCTCGCCAAAGGCGAAGAGGCCGAGCCAGCGCGCATTGGCGCGGCGTACAAACTGGCTTCCATCGGCGACCCGGCGCTGGCGGTGCGGCTGCTCGGTCAGGCTCTGTACACCGACCGGGAGAGCGTGCGGCGGGCCGCCACCTATGGCCTAATTGCCGTCGGTGAAGAAGCTACCGACACCTTGCTCGCAGCGGCGAATTCTCCCATCAAATGGGTCCGCAAGGCCGGCGTGTACGGCTTGGGCGATGCCAGCCCGCTCACCGACGAGGTCTTGCAGACCGTAGCGACGCGCCTGCGCGAAGATCCGTCGGTATATGTCCGGGCCGTCGCCGCTGGCACACTCGGCGGTCTCGGCCGCCGCGCCGTCGCCACCGGAGTCGGCCAAGCCCTGATTCCCGCCTGCTTCGAAGCGCTGGTGCAGAGCCTAGGCCGCGAGGAAAACCGACTGGCCATGGACCGGGCGCAAGGACGGAGCATCAAGTTCGTGCGGCCCACCGATGAGTGCGATGTATGCGAAGGCGGTGGCGTCGATTTTGGCTTTGATCAGTTCAAGCCAGTGCGCTCGGCCGTGCGCGAGAATGCGCTGTGGTCCATGGTCATCCTCTGTTCCCACGGCACCGAGATTACCGGCCCGGCGCTGGAGCCAACTGCACGAGCCTTGCAAGAAGTCATCCGCAGCGACGAAAACGCCATCTGCGTCGGCTTTGCCATGGATGCACTGGGCCGCTTAGCCCATCTCCGCTCCGAGGGCGAAACCGCAAGCGACCTCCAGGCCGAGGTCTCGGCGCTACTTGAAGAATCACCCATGCGGTGTTGGGAATCCCTGGCCCGCAGTGGTCTCTGCCCCGCATAACGCGATCTGCCAAATTGGAAGCCAATAGAATAAGGACTTAACATGCAATACACATCACAACAAAATGATTGGTTGGTTCAGCCCTTTCGCCAACCCGCTTTAGTAGAAGAAAAGGACAGTCAACTTATTCTCGACAATGGACTCATTCGCCGAACATTCGCTACCACACCTAATTTCGCAACGGTTGATTATACCAATCAAATTACCGGTAATACCCTTCTTCGCGCCATCAAACCAGAGGCGGTACTTGCGATTAACGGAAACGAATATGAAGTAGGAGGATTGAAAGGACAGCCCGACTACGCCTATCTTGATTCGGATTGGATCGCGGATTTGACCAGTGACGAGAACGCATTTCAATTTCGCGAATATAGGGTCGGTAAACCTGAAATCCGCTATCCGTGGGTACACAGGCGTTCTACGACATCATCAGTCCATCCACCAGAAGGTGTGAAACTGACGGTTGTGTTCTCACCGCCGCCATCCGCTAACTCCCTTCAGGTGTGCGTGCATTATGAATTATACCAAGGCATTCCAGCACTGTCCAAGTGGCTCACTATTCACAATGAGAGCCAAGAACCGATTCAACTTGATGCCTTAAACTGTGAAATCCTTGCTGTCAACGAGCAGGAAAAGCATCGGCTACATGTCGAGAGCGATTATGCCTTCAGCGGAATGGAAACGACACACTGGGGACCAGATGCAGATTACAAGACGCAAGTCGATTATAACTATCAGATGCCACTGTTGATGACAAGCCGCTATCCACTCGGTCCGGGAGTCCTTCTTCAACCGGGTAAGACCTTCAAGAGCTTCCGCACCTTCGAGATTCTACACGATAGTGATGCGCGCGAGCGAAAAGGACTCGCACGCCGCAAGATGTATCGCACGGTCGCGCCACAGGTCACGGAGAATCCAATTTTCATGCACGTTCGGAGTGCCGAGCCAGATGCTGTCCGTTTAGCGATCGATCAGTGCGCCGAAGTCGGATTTGAAATGGTGATTATGACCTTTGGAAGTGGATTCAATATTGAGAGCGAAGATCCGGAATACATAACCACAATGAAAGAATTGACCGATTATGCCCACCACAAAGGTATTCAACTCGGCGGTTATACACTGATGTGTGCTTCGCGGGATGCAGGTGAAGATTTCAACTGTGTTGCCCCAGACACCGGGCAACCCGGAAGTAGGTTTGGACAGAGTGCTTGTCTTGCGAGCAGATGGGCAGATGGTTATTTCCAACGAGTGCTGAATTTCATGGATGCAACCGGAATAGATATCATAGAGACTGACGGTCCGTATCATGGTGACATCTGTGCTGCAACGACGCACGAGCATCATAACGGTTTAGCGGATTCGCAGTTGCGTCAGTGGGAAGCGTGCGTTCATTTTTACCACGAATGTCGAAAACGCGGTATCTATATCAATTCGCCAGATCAGTATTACCTCAACGGTTCAAACAAATGCGGGATGGGCTATCGCGAAACGAACTTCAGCTTGCCCCGCGAGCGGCAAATTTTAATTGCCCGGCAGAATATCTACGATGCCACGTATGAAAAGACGCCCAGTATGGGTTGGATGTTCGTCCCGTTGGTGGAATACCACGGCGGCGGAGCAGCCGCAACGTTTGAGCCGCTTTGTGAACACCTTGATGACTACGAATCACATCTCGCACAGAACTTCGGCAGCGGTGTGATTGCGTGCTATCGCGGTCCGCGACTTTTTGATACTGAACAGACGAAAACTGTCGTTAAGAAATGGGTTGACTTCTACAAAAAGTATCGCCCAATATTGGATTCTGACCTCATTCACGTGCGCCGCCCAGATGGCCGCTCTATTGATTGTGTCCTCCATGCCAACGCGCAAATCAATCCCTGTGGACTCGCGATGCTCTATAATCCTACACGAACGGTACAACGGATGACTTTGAAATTACCACTCTATTATACCGGGTTGTCTGAAACTGCCAAGGTTCGTGAAAAAGAAGGAGAATCCAAATGCTACAAAATCGACCGACATTACAACATTGAGATTCCAATTGAGATGGAAGCAAGGAGCGTTAGTTATCTCGTTATTGAACCTGAAGTCCGCAGCGGCCTCCGCCCCAGATAAGCCTATTGCCGCTGAAGTTGTTCCTCCGCCCGCTGCTGAAACGCACTCCGCTCCCCCGCTTTGAGCGTATTCCAGATCAGCAACTCTTTGCGGATCGCCTGTAAGAAACTGCGATTGGCCCGACGCCACGAATCATTGTCGCCGCTGAGGCAGCGCAGGTAGAACACTAGGCCGTGAATATCGGCTTGGTCCTCGGGACGGATGCACAGCACTGCGTGCTGACTCACACCCAAATCCAGCGGTGCCAGCCACACCTTGGCTTCGATGGCATAGGCCGTGCCTTGGGGCGTGGCAAAGGATTGGAGTAGAGTGCCCTCGGTGTAAAACGAGCCAATCGATGCCTCGCCGTAGGAAGCTAAGTAATCCAGCAAAAAGCCGCACAGGCCCTTGGCCTCGGCCGCGGACACCAAGAAGGGGAAGCGAAATTCCCACTCGGCCCCCACCGGCGGCTCGGGCTGCCAGCGCCGCACTAGGTCGGGCACGGCAGTGCGAGCGGCCACCCGAGCCGGATACACCGTGGACAGCAAAACCACCCCCATGACGATGAGCGCCGAAAACACGGCCGCTAGAGACGAATAATTCAAATTGAGTCCGCCCAGCATATCCCAGTAGTTCAGCACCAGACCCGTCCCTTGGCCGCCCAAGTACCCCAGCGTAATGCCCAGAACCGCATAGGCGCAGGCTTCGGCGATAAACAGCAAGGCGATGTGGGACGGAGCCAATCCTACGGCCGCGTAGATGCCAATGTCCTTGAGGCGCTCGTACACCGTCCCCAGCATGGTATTGAGGACGATGAAGGCGGCGATGAGCATGGGTACGATCAGCACTCCTAAGCCTTTTATTGCCGTCGCCCCAATCGACGAATACGCCCAAACGCCGATGGTCGCGGTCTCGTCTTGCCGCAAGCCGACGAACAGGCTGACGGCTACCCGCAGTAGGAAGTCCTCCAGCAACGCTTGGGCCGCCCCAGAGTCCAACCGCTCCCGGTCAAAGGCGACGGCCACCGAGCGCAGCCGCCCCCCCATTTGGCGGACGATCTCATAGGGCGCAATCAGTACATTGTCCGGCAGTATGTGTACATAGGGGCGGTACTGGGAAGCAGTAGCTGTCGTGGCCGCGCTCTGATTGATCTGAAAGGTGCTGCCAGCAGTCCGGGACAGCTCAAAGTCCACTGGCGTCAGCGGCCCGTCGTCAAGGTCGCGGATGCCGTTAAAGACCTCTGGATCGAACAAGCCCACCACGGTCAGTGTTTTACCCATCACTTGCACTTGCGCACGTCCCAAGTCGCCAGCATCCAAGCCCAGGGCCTCGGCCATCGGCAAAGGCAGCAGACAACTAGCCTCGGTGGCGGCGGTGAAAAAGCGTCCAGCCGTCAGAGCGTGGTCAACGCCTGTGATGTCGGTTTCTTCGGGATTTAGGCCGAGTAAGCCGTAGGTCCGCACCAACTGTCGCCCGGCCGCAGCTTCGAGATACGTTTTTTTGTCCTCCTGCAAAATGAACCAGTTGCGGGAGCTGATCGGGCCAACCGCGGAAAAGTGGGAGCGAATGTAATCCAGCATGGGCTGGCCCAAGGGATTCCAGGCCCGGTTGCGGACTAAGATGCCCTCGTACTCACCCTCGTGTTCGAGAGATAGCGAGATAAAGCGCGCCCGACTCTCGTATGAGGCAAAGGAAAGCACCGTAAACGTCAGCAACACCAAGGTCGTCAAAGTCAGGCCGGTGCGCAGTTTGCGCCGCCGCATATTGGATATGCCCAGCATGAACGCGGCATGGGCCACGCTGAAACGCCGCATCTCAACGTGGTGGATCCGGTCGCCGCGTTCTTTCATAAAACTGTTGAAGCGGCTGCTAATGAGGACGAGAACGAGACCGGCCATGGCCATGATGGCAAAGGCCAGCAGGATGACCAGCGGATGGGCGATGGCAAACGCGGGATGCACCTGAGAAACCGCGAGCCAGACCACGGCCAATAACGCGCCAAAACCAGTCAATTGCCGCGTGATCTGTGCCGCCCCCAGCAGCAGACGTTCGCCCAAAAAGGCCGCGGGAATGAGCAGCGCCAAGAAGAATACCATGCCCTTTATGACGTCGTTCAAGGTCGCTATGGCCTCGGGATACACCTGGTTTTCCAGCCCCAGCGCCACCCGCAGATGGGCCACGTAGCGGCTCCACTCTTTGCGCTGGGCGGCCTCTTGGGCGGCTGCAAGAACTTGGGCCGTGCGCTGGTGCAGGCGCTGCAAGTGCTGGTTTTCAATGGCGTGGTCGCGCATGGTCTGCAGCCGATCCTCGTCGAGACGCCACATGTCCCAAGCAGCCTGCAACAGCGTCGGCACCAGCCGCTCTTCAGCGAGGAAAAACCCCTCGCCATTGGGGCGGCTCTCGGGGATGCCGTTGTTGAGTAACAATAGTTGGCGGCCCGCCAGTATCTTGATGCGGTTTTGCGGGTCGGCGTCCTGCGGCCCGAATACCACCCCGGCCGCTTCGTCGAGGCTGCTGCCCAGCGCGTAGCCGTATTGGCGCGGGGCGGTGTCGTAGCGGTTGAGCACGGTGATGCCGCCCAAGAAATTGAGCAAACGCGGATTGATGAGGCCGTAAAAAGGGCGGCTCAGGCAGGGGAACACCACCACCGATTGCTCGGTGAGTGCCCACTGGACGGTGATGGGGATGGAGCCGTCGGGCAGCGATTTCCCGTGGAATCCCTCCGCCCTTTTGCTCAGGTCGGCGGCATAGGTAATGGCCCCGTCGTGCGGGTCCAAGACGTACACGTTGGTGCGGTATTGGGCCTGCCGCAGCCCCGTTATGAGCAACTCCCCCTCGTCGTCGCTGAGATGGACTTGGGCCGTGCGCACCCCTTTGACGGCTTTGTCAGCGGTCGCCCGTTGCGATCGCACTACGGCTATCGCGTCGGCCACCGGCCGGTCCGGCGTTTGCGAGCGGCGCGGAAAGGTCCGCACCTTGAGGCGCAAATCGCGCAAGCGATCCTGCAACACCGGCCCAAAGGCTTCTTTCTCCTCCAACAACTGCGGATCGTTCAGGGCCTGTTGCAACACGCCTTTTATCAAGGCGACTTGGCGCACTAAATTGCCGTAGTTGACTGCGGCTGGCTGGTCCAGCGGCGAATCGATCTGCAGACGGGCGTCGTTCACAGTGATCAGACCCAAGGAGATCAAGCCGCCATCAAGGGCGAGTTGGCTGTTGGCAGAGATACCGCCGGGCATGTACGCCGACCAGTCCAAGCCTTTGATGGGAGTGATGCCGTTGACCAAACTGCCGACTGCGGTCGAGTCTAAGGTGCTGGCGTAGCCACTAAAGCGGCGACCAAATGGGGCGAAAAAGCGTCGCAATTCGGGCCTAGCGGTATTGTTCCAGAGGCCGACTTGATCGGTGCGGCTCGACAGATCGAGGCCAATGAACAGGTCTATGTGGAGCGGTTCCGCCAAGGGTCGGGCGTGGCGCGCCAGAAAGTCGGCCATGCCTTGGCGACCTTGGAAGTGAGCCGAGGTCGCCACCAGGATGGTCGTACGAGCTGGCGGATGAGCAGCGAGATGGCGGGCCAATTCCAATAAGGCGGCGATGCCGCAGGCGGCCTCAGCGCTAGGTGCCCGGCCCGGCACCACGGAAATGCCGTCGTAGTACGCCTCGATAGCGACGCGCTCGTCGGCCAACTCGGGATCGGTGCCGGGGATCACGCCCCAGATATTCCACGCCGACCGCCGCTGCCAGTCCATGCGGCCCTGCAAGTGAACCAACAACTCGCCGTCCCGCAGGCGTTGGCGCAACACGAGGCCCGCTTCGCGCTCGATCCAGAAGCGGGGAATGTCGAGCGGCACGTGGGCGTACTTGGCGTCGGCTTGGTGGCGATTGGCCTGTTCAGGCGCGATAAACACCACGGCTTGGGCACCCAGCGACGCGGCGCGCAGCCAGTGGTTCCAACTGTCGAATTCCAGCAGGACAATGCGCCCGTCAATAGCGTGGCCGTCGAAATCGCCCCACTCGCCCCGACCACCGTAGATCATCGGCGCTTGCAGCCCCTCTGGCGGCAGCGTAACCGTCCGCGCCAGATTCGGCCACAACCCCCACAGCGGCACCTCCTCCCCGCTCTGCTCCAAGCGCAGGCGACTGCCGCGCTCTATGGGCACCACCACGGCAAATGAGTCGCGCCGCACCGCTTCGACGCCCGCCGCGACCAACGCGCGCTCCACCAACGCCGCCGCCGCTTCAGCACCGGGATAGCCAGCCAAGCGCGATTCGACCGCGCTCAGGGCTTCGATGGTGGTGCGCAAAGCAGCCACCTCGCCGTAGCAGGGCGTTTGCAGCAGCCCCAAGAGTGCCAGATATAGCCCTAAGTTATTCATACCAGTTAGACATCTAATTGCACTGTCATTCTGAGCGGAGCGCAGCGAAGTCGAAGAATCTCCTACCCACCGGCGAGGCCGCGTAGGCAAAAGATGCTTCGTCAGCCTATCGGCTTCCTCAGCATGACAAGCCTCGGTCGGCAGTAGCTAACCCCAGAAAATCACATTGCCGACCGTGCCAGTAAAATGATCGATGACTAAGAAGATGCCGCCCGGCAGCAGTTGCCCCAAGATCAGGCCCATAAAAAACGGCCTAGTCTGGTGGTAGCGGTCGGCACCGCCGTACTTCAGCACTAGGACTTTGATAAACCAAGCCAAAAACATATTGAACCACAGGTGGTCCATAATCCAAGTCGGCCCAACAGGATAGCCCAAAGGATGCAGGGGCCACCAAGCGTAGTGCCACCGGGCCACAGTCAAGCCCAGCATGATGGCCGCGCCCAAACCCATGTTGACCCAGCCCCACAGGTGCAACTCGCTCGGATAGCGCAGCAGGCCCTCGACATAGCGGTAGGGCGCTTCGCGGCTGACCGTGCCCCGCAAATTGAGATTGCCGTGCTCGTAGCTCAGCTCCAAAATCATCCAAGTCGAAGCCGCTAGCGCCACGGCTATAGCCACCACCATAGCCCAGAACAAAGGCCGACGACTCGGCTGAGCTCGCCGAAGTCGCCCTCGGCTCAGTTCCCCGCTCAGTTTCAGACTGTTGGCACAGGAGGCCATGACAAAGCTGCGGACATTAGCCGTCCAGATATAGGTGCTGGCCAGCAAGACCAAGCCCGGTGCCCCCAGCGCCGATGAGCCTACCGCAGAGATGAGAATGCCAGCCGGCACCACGGGCGGCGCACCGTCGGACAAACCGCCCTCAGCTACTATACGGGTAAAGGCGACGAAAAGGGCTCCGGCCAGAAATAGCAACGCCGCGCCGGCCCACACCGGCAATCCAGCCAGCCACAGCCAGCCGACCATGATCGCCGTGCCGACGACGAGAATGATCACCGCCGCCCGGTACGACAGGATTTCATCGGCGTCGTCAATAGCCGGATCGCCGGACCAAGCCTTGCGCCAAACCGCGGCCAAATGGCGGCGAGCAGCCCACAAGCCGCCGAGGAACAGAACCAGCATAGCGCCCATAGCGTGATAGACCTGTAGCGTGTGCCCGATGCCGTGGCCACTGCCCAAGCTGGGCGCATTGCCTACGCCGAGGATGGCGAAAGTGCCGCGCAAGACGTTGGCCAACAAATTGAAAACCCACAGACTGAGCGCGACTTCGGTTTTGAGGAAATAGAAAAAACCGAGGATGTGGAAGCGGAAGATGATATACAGCTTAGAGGTGCCGCGCATGATCGACAGTTCTTGGTGGAACAAATCGACGCCGCTAGCGAATTGCACGCCTTCCGGGAAGTAGGCGTACAGGCCGTGCAGCGTGCTCCAAGTGGCGGCCAGCGCAAAGCCGATCCACATCCCCCGATTCTTAAAAAAGGGCGGCCAGCGCTCGCTGCCCTCCCCCATGGCAGTCATGGCCAGCGGCACTTGCACCAGCGGATAGACGAGGCGCTCGTTGTCGATCCACTGCCGCCGCAGAACGACCATGATCGCGATCATCACCAAGAAGAGCGACCAGACAAACGGCTGCCACGCCGCCAGCGCCAGCAGCCAAGCCTCCCACGGCACCACGTAATCGGCTCCCATCCCCTCAAAGAAAAACTGGGCGTCGCCGAGTTGGCGCGGCATCATCCAGTGGGGAATGTGGGGGTGGATGAGACTCTGCCAATCGTTTTCGGGCGTGGCATAGTAAAAGGGAGCGGCGAGTTGGCTGATGATCTTCGAGGTAAAAACGATGGGGATGGGCGAGGCCATCACCATCATGACATAAACCAGCAGCAATTCGCCTCGGCGCAAACCCTGCGTCCCGCACAATTTGAGCAGGGGATTGATCAGACCCGTCAGCAGGGCCAGCAAGCAAACCGCGCCGACCGTGCTAAAGCCCAAGGCCATGAAGGAGCCTTGCAAGTACAGGGTGCTATAGGCCACGCCGCCGCCGATGAAAGCGGCCAAAAAGGTGCCCAAGGCAAAGGCCCGGAGCGTAAAGGCCGAACCAGCCTCTTCTGCGGCAGGCTCCGGGTCGGGCGGCTCTAGGTCCAGCCGCGAGCGAAAGGCGGCGGGTAGAAGCCGTCCGACTCTGCCTGGCTCAGGTGTGGTAAGATCGGTCGCCGGCATTGTAAATCCGCTTTGAAGGAAGGCCGGACGAAGTCACAGTTTTAGTTTTGGCCCGCGGAAGCGAACCGCTCTGCGAGCAGGCGGGGCAGTTCGCCTAGGTGGGCTATTTGGTCGTATTGCTGGCGCTCGGCCTCCGAAGGATCGACGCGTTCGTGGAGCCAAGTGGTGTAGTACGGCACATAGACGGCGTGCCCACCCAAGGCGACGACGGGCAGGATATCCGACTTGAGCGAATTGCCCACCATGCAAAAGTCGGACGGACGGATGCCGTGTCGCTGTAGCAGACCCGCGTAGGTCTCCTCGTTTTTTTCGCTGACGATTTCGATATGGGTAAAATGGTCAGCCAAACCGGAGCGGGCGATCTTAGCTTCTTGGTCAAACAAATCGCCCTTGGTCAGCAGCATCAGGGGACAAGTTCTGGACAGATGGGTGAGCACTTCCTCGACGTGCGGCAGCGGTTCAATGGGCATTTGCAGCATCTCTTTGCCATAGTCCAAAATCTGGCGGATTTGCTGCCCCGTTACCGCGCCCTTCGTCAGGTCGAGGGCCGTTTCTATCATGGACAAGGTGAACCCTTTGATCCCGTAGCCAAAGTGAGCCAAGTTTCGCATTTCGGTCTCGTCCAACTCCCGCTCGGTCCACGTCGGATCGCAGTCGGAGGCCAACAGATTCTTAAAGCGGTCTTTGGCCGTTTCAAAGTAAATCTCGTTTTCCCACAAGGTGTCGTCGGCGTCAAAAGCAATCAGGGCGGGCATGGCGGAGTGGGCCGAACGCTCGCCCATCACAGATGCAGCAGCGGCTGGTCGGGAGAAAGGGGATTGGGGATCAGTTTTTGCCCTGCAAGGTCAATGTGCCAGTCCATTTCTTCGAGCGGAACGGCCCCTAACAGCGGTTGGGTGCCACGAGGCAATTCAATGGCTCTGACCTGACATACTCGTCCCTGAACTTCGAGCTCGACCATGCCCAAGACGCGGCATTCGCGCTGGGTGCCATCCGCAGTAACTACGCGCATAGCCCCCAACTCTTCGAGCTTGAGCGAATCCATGATTTCAGCGGGCAGTGCCAACTCAGCCGCACCGAAATCCACCAGCATGTCACAGGAGACTTCTCGCCCCTGTTTCCCCGGCGGCAAGAACCGATTCTGCCAGTTTCTCATTTTGGCGGAAACGCGAAAGATGCCCATTAGCTTATCCTCCGTAGTGTCGTTTTCAAATAATACGTTATAGATTATGAATACCTTTGACCCGCGCAAGGTCGGCTTCGTCTGAACCCCGAAGTCCTCACCCTCTTCACAATGAGCTAGCTCATGCCGACGCATCGACTCCGCTTCTTGCCTTTTCTGTCCGTCCTACTATGGATCGCCCTGCCCAACGGAGCTTGGGCACAATCCCAAGCGACCACCGGCGTAATCCGTGGCTCTGTCTGGGACCAGTTTGGCAACCCCATCGCCAACGCCACCATCGCGCTCAAGGAAACCCGCACCAATTACGAGCGCACCCTTACCTCGTCCGACTTAGGGCTGTTCACCGCGACCTTGTTGCCCCTCGGCTCCTACGACGTGACGGTACAGGCAGCCGGACAGGCCGAAGTGCGGCAGACCGGGGTGCAAGTGCGCGTCGGCGCGACCGTGGAATTGATCGTCAAAATGCTGCCGCAGATGGAGGAAATGGTCGTCGAGGCGGCCTTGTCCACAGTGGATATCACCCAGAGCGAGCCGGCCACGCGCCTGCCCGAAGAGGCCGTGCAGGACCTGCCCAACAACGGGCGCAACTTCCTCAACCTGACGCTGTTGACACCGGGGGTGGCCATCGTCCAAGGCCCCGACGGCGACGAGCTGAGCATTGGCGGCCAGCGCGGCATTCACAACAACATCTCAGTGGATGGCGCTGATTTTAACAACCCCTTCTTCGGCGAGCAGCGCGGCGGCCAGCGCCCAGCCTTCACCTTTAACTTGGACGCAGTGGAGGAAATGGTGGTGGTGCCGCAGGGGGCCAACGCGGAATTCGGCCGCTCCAGCGGCGGCTTTGTCAACGTCATCACCAAATCGGGCACCAACCAGTTGCACGGCTCCGTGCATTTTTTCGGCAAAAACGACGCCCTGTCGGGCACGGCGCGGCACGAGGGCCTAGAGCGCACGCCGGATTTTAGCCAGGGACAGTTCGGCTTCACTATGGGCGGGCCGCTGATAAAGGACCGGGCCTTTTTCTTTACCGCCTACGACCAACAGGTTTTTCGCGACACCAAGCAGAGCGATAGCGAGCGCATCGATCCCCGGCTGCGCGCATTCATGGACGAGCAATTCAGCGGAGCGCTAGCCGGCGACTATGGGCCGATTGACCGCACCAACGACGCCCGCGCCTTTCTCGCCAAGATCGACGCCCGCCTCTCGGATGCACACTACGCCACCTTCAAATACAATTACACTTGGTCCGAACAGGAAAACGGCACCTTTGACGTGGACTCGTGGACGCGCAGCGCCAACGCCGTAGAACAGGACTGGTCCCACGCCTTCAATGGCAGCCTGCTGTCGCTGCTGTCCGCTACCACTACCAACGAGTTCCGCTTCCAAGTCTCCCGAGAGGATCGCCCGCGTCCCTACCTTGGCCCGGACAACCCCAACACCGGACGCCCCTTCCCCGATACGGGCATGGATTTTGTCCACGGCTATCGCTTCGGCATGCCGTTCTTCATTCCGGTCGAGTACTACGACACCCGCATCCAAGCGCTCGACAACATCTCCGTGACCAAGGGCAATCACTTAATCAAAGCTGGGATCGAGTGGAACCGCGTCGAATCCGTGCAAACCTTCATCGGCTTCGCCAATGGCCGCTACATCTTCAGCTCGGTAGATGGATTTCTCAACTTCGTCGAGCAGGGCAACGGCTACGTCGAATGCTCCGATGGCAGCACCAGCACCACCGGAGCCTGCCCTGACGGGACGGGTATCTCCGGGCCGGTCCTGCTCTATTTGCAGCAATCCGGCGTCGGCGGCCTGACCGTGGAAGAAGCGGGCACCCAGAGTATCCCGCAGCACGAATTAGCCCTGTTCGTGCAAGACAGTTGGCAGCCCTCGAACAAGCTGACGCTCAACTATGGCCTGCGCTGGGAAGCGCAAATTCAGCCCGATGTGCTCACTGATCCAGACGAGGTCTTTTTCGCCGATTTCATCGGCAAAACAGTGACCAACGAGACGGGCACCTACGAATTCCCCTCCAACGGCACCATTCCCTCGGACTGGGACATGTTCCAGCCGCGCCTAGGAGTGGCCTACGATGTACACGGCGACAACAAGACCTTGCTGCGCGGCAGCGCTGGGATCTACTACGCCCGCATCCCGGGCTTAAACTTGGCCAGCACGCGTTCGACCAATGGCTCGCGCGGGCAATCCATCTTCCGCGCCAGCGCCCTGACGCCCATTTTGGGACCGCCGCCGACCTACGGCGAATTGCTACCCACGCCCCAAGGCGATCCCTTCCTGCCCAGCATCTTTGTCTTCGATCAGAATTTCGAAAACCCGCGCACCATCAGCACAAACGTCGGCATCGAACGCGAATTACATGCGTCCGGTCTGGTCGGCTCCTTTGGGTACACCTACGCCCGCACCGACAAGCTGACGCGCTTCGTCAACCGCAACGACGCCATCTTCGGCTCGCCGTGGGAGCCGGGCCTAGGACCCGATGGCAGCAACGGCATCGGCGATTTGACCGTGGTTGAGAGCACGGCCAAGTCGCGCTACCACGGCCTCAGCTTCGGCTTGCGGCAGATGGTGCACGACGACTTGCAATTCCAGTTCAACTACACATTGTCGTGGGACAAGTCCGACGACGACAACGAGCGCGATCCCTTCACCTTCCGCTACGTCGATGCGACCCAACTAGAGCGCGAATGGGGCTATTCAGACCGCGACCAGCGCCACCGCTTCAATGCGTGGGCCTTGGCCGCCTTGCCCGGCGGCATCTTGCTCAACCAGCGCCTGAGCTACTATTCGGCGCAGCCCGTCTCCGCATCCTGCGCGGGCGACCGCTCGACCAACCCGTGGGGCGCGGCCTCCGACCGAATCTGCAACGACGGTAGCATCACGGCGCGCAACACCCTGCGCAAAGACAATGAATTTTTCTCCTATGACGTGCGCCTGTCGCGGCCCATTCCGGTGGACAGCGGCCAGTTAGAAGCCATCGTCGAGGTCTTCAACCTGCTCAACACGGACAACTTCCGCGATCCCTCTAGCGTCGGTCTCCTGTTCAATTTCGACGGCACCGTGCAGTCGGGCTTGGGCGATCCGCGCCAAGTACAGGTCGGCTTGCGCTACGTCTATTGAATGGCGCGTTTGACGATTTACCTCTTTTGTATGTTAATAACAGCTTTGATTCATTATGCCAGAAATACGGGTTGTATTCTACAAGGAAGCCAATGGAAGCGTACCAACGCAGACCTGGTTAAATCGCCTTAACCGTCGGGCTCAAGCGAAATGCAGATGGTTGATTGAACGTCTGCAAGAGCGGGGGCACGAATGCAGGCGTCCGCAAGCTGATTACTTACGAGATGAGATTTATGAACTGAGAACTCGAATGGGAAATGTGCAGTATCGAATGCTCTATTTCTTTCACGGTAATGTTGCCGCTGTGATCGCTCACGGAATCACGAAGACTACGACAGAGGTTCCACCCCGAGAAATCGAAAGAGCGATTAGACGGAAAAAGCAGTTTGAGCAAAACCCGGAACAACATATACAGGAGATTGAACTATGAAAGACAAAAGAACCACAACATCCGCAGTAGAGATTCTCCACCACCTCTACTTCAAAAACGACCCCGAAATGATGCAAATGCTTAAAGCCGAACGAATCAAGGGAGATATTGCTCAACTAATTTACGATCTTCGTCAAGCCGCATCGCTGAATCAAGAGCAGCTAGCTGAAAAGGTTGGAACAACAGCAAAAGTTATTGATAACCTTGAAATGACCGACTACGAAGACAACTTAATTGGCGACGCAGTTTTAATGCTTCAGCGTATCGCCAAAGCCGTTGGCAAGCAGGTTGATATTCCAAATGCACCACTGACTATCGAGGCGATGCAGGAGGCCCGCAAGGGTGGCCTACCTCGATTCGACAGCGTGCAGACCCTCATAGACGATCTGCATGAGGAAAATTGAGCGCACCAGCTAATTATCGACCGAATTCGCCCCGCCCACTGCGGCGTTGGATCCCGCTAGCGGCCCTCTTGCTGGCGATTGCCCCCGCCCAATTACATGCCGGCGCTTGGACGCAGGCCCCAGGCAGCATGTACTTCAAAATCGCCGGACTTTCCTTCCGCTCCCAAGATTATCTGGACGCCACCGGCGAGCGGCGGGAGCGAGTGGCAAAACCCAGCATGGAGGAATTGAGCGACGAGAGTATATCGGCCTACCTAGAATATGGTTTGCACGAGCGTTTGACCTTGGTGGCCACCCTGCCCTACAAGCGCTTGGTGTACAAGAATACCGAGGTGAAGGAGTTCAAAAGCGACGTTCTCGATACCACCATAACCCGCATCCACCCCGACGAAGTCCGCTCGGGCCTAGCCGATTTGGAACTGCGCCTGCGCTGGCGCTTGCTGCGCAATCCAGCGGTGGTCTCCCTAGCGCTGGGGGGCAAATTCCCTTTGGGCTACGACATAGATCAAGACAGCATTGGCTCCCTCGACGCGGGCGGGCTTGGCTTGGGGCCGAGTCCAGTGGATGACGGCGCAGGTGCCGACAACAAGGTTCCCTTGGGCACGGGCGAGAGGGACGTCGACATACGCCTGTTGGTAGGCAAATCGCTGTACCCACTCCCGGGCTACTTGACGAGCACGGTCGGCTATCGCAAGCGGGGCGGAGCCTTCAGCGACGAATTCTTCTATGGCTTCGAGGCCGGCGTCACCTATAAACGTCTGCTAGTCAAAGGCGTAGTCGAAGGGATGCGCACCATGGGCGACTGCGGCGCCATGGGACAAGGCGGTCTCGTCGGCGACCAAGACATCCTTAAGCTAGCCCCGGGGTTGATCTGGTCTCTCAGTAAGCACCTAGAACTAGGTGTCGATCTGTTCCACATCGCGGCTGGCTGCAATACCGCCGCGGGCACGACCTACGCCGTGGGGCTGGCTTTCAAGCGCTAAAAAATCGCGGCTGCAGAGCCAATCTGTTATATTTTGGTCGTACTTCCATTGAAAGGAGGCCAATATGCCGCGCAAAAAATGGGAGATTCCCGAGCGTCAGGCCACCGACGAAGACGTCTATCTCAACCGCCGCAAGTTCATCCGGCGAGCCGGCTTGGGCACCATCGGCCTGCTCGCGGGATGCATCCCAGAAAAACTCCTCAATCCAGAAAAGCTCGTCGATACAACAAAATACCTCGACCCTGCGATCATCGAGCCAATCCCACCTTCAGAGTGGTATCCGGCCCCCACGAACGATGAGTTTTCCACGCTCGACCGACCGCTCACCGACGAAGCGATAGCAGCCCTGTACAACAACTTCTATGAATTCTCCACCTCCAAGGATGTGTGGCGCTTCATAGACAATTTTGAGCCTGCCCCTTGGACGGTGGAAATAAGCGGCCTAGTGCCGGAGCCCAAGACCTACGACATCGACTACCTAATCGGCATCATGGATTTGGAAGAGCGCCTCTACCGCCATCGCTGCGTCGAGGCTTGGTCCATGGCCATCCCGTGGACGGGCTTTCCCATGCGGGACCTCATCGACTTTGTCCAACCGCTATCATCGGCCCGCTACGTGCGCATGATCTCCTTCTTCAACCCCGAGGTGGCCCCAGTACAATGGGATCGCTCCGATTGGCCTTGGCCCTATACCGAGGGTCTGACCATGGAGGAAGCGACCAATGAGTTGACTTTGCTGGTGACGGGCGTCTACGGCCACGAAATGCCCAAGCAACACGGTGCCCCCCTGCGCCTAGTGACGCCCTGGAAATACGGCTATAAGGGTCTCAAGTCGATCACTAAAATCGAATTCACCAGCGAACAGCCAGCGACGTTTTGGAATACCCTAGCGCCCCACGAGTACGGCTTTATCTCCAACGTCGAGCCTCAAGTCCCCCATCCTCGCTGGTCGCAAGCCAGGGAGCGCTTCATTTCCACCGATTTGAACCCAACCGAACTACGCGATACCCTCCCCTACAACGGCTACGCAGAGTACGTCGCCCATTTGTACGAGTAAGGAAGCCCTTATGCGCCAGTTCCTATCGTCTATCCTCTTACTCTGCCTGCTCGTCGCGCCGCTGGCTGCCCAGCAAGAGGCTCTGCGCGGCACTTGGGAGGGCACTCTCGTCGATGAGCAAATCGGCGAGATTACCATCCGCCTGACCTTTGGGGAGGATGGAGCCTTTGAGATCAACCAAGTCATTCAGGTGAAAGACGACTTCCTCGCCGACGTCCAAGTCCCAGAACCACCCACCATGGAGACGATTGTTGCCCACGGCACCGGCACCTATGGCATCTTAGGCGACAATCTCTTGATTGATATAGTCACATTGGATTTATCTGTTGACGGCAAAGGTTTCATCGAATTTTTCACCCAAGTGGCCCGCGACTTCGCCCAGTATGTAGCAGATTCGCACGAAATCCCCGCAGAAAACTATCCGGCCTTTGAACAAGAATTTATCGACGCGTTTTTCGCTGAACTCGATAAGGTGCAGTTCCTCACGATACTCAATGAGTGGGGAATCAGCACGTATGCTATTGAGGGAGGCACCCTGTCCCTCACGACCACGAGGGAGACTGGGGTCACAATCTGGGAACTCCATCCCGTTGATGAGTCCAGTGCTATCGTCCAAACCACCTGGGGCAGCCTAAAAGCAACTTGGCGTCCGTAAATTTTCTCGGAATTACTCAACTTCCTGCAATATGGAACGGCTGATCAGCCTATTCGGACTTGTGGTGATGATCGCCTTGGTCTTCGCCATGAGCGCCGACCGCCGCAAAGTAGATCTGCGCTTGGTAGTAGCCGGCGTGGGCCTGCAATTTCTCCTCGCCCTGCTCGTTCTCAAGACCGGGCCAGGCCAGGCGCTTTTCGGTTATATCGGCGCTTTTTTTACTGCCTTGCTCAACTACGTCGATGCCGGCTCCAGCTTTGTCTTTGGCGACGCATTCGGCGAGCATTTCTTCGCCTTCAAAGTCCTGCCGACCATTATCTTCTTTGCCGCTCTAATGGGCGTGCTCTATCACTTGGGCCTAGTCCAGTACGTGGTGGTGGCCTTCGCTTGGGTCATGCAGCGCACCCTGCGCACCTCGGGCGCAGAAAGCCTAGCCGCGGCGGCCAACATCTTCATTGGCCAGACTGAAGCTCCGCTGGTAGTGCGCCCGTACGTGGCCAGCATGACCCGATCGGAATTGATGGCTTTGATGGTCGGTGGCTTTGCCACCATTGCCGGAGGCGTATTGGCCGCCTTCGTAGGTCTGGGAATCGACGCTGGCCACTTGGTGGCCGCCTCGGTGATCTCGGCCCCGGCGGCGCTGTTGGTGGCCAAGGTGATGCAGCCCGAAGTGGAAGAGTCCAAGACGCTAGGGCAAGTATCGATTGAGGTAGAACGCACGGCCACTAATGTGGTGGAAGCAGCGGCCAACGGCACCTTGGACGGCTTGCGGCTGGCCCTGAACGTGGCCGCCATGCTCATTGCGGCACTGGGGTTGATCGCCCTAGTGGATGGGGTGCTGGGCCTATTGGGCCAAGGCGTGGGCTACATCCTAGGCATGGAGGGGCTGGAGTGGTCTTTGTCCGCAGCGCTGGGTTATCTATTTGCGCCCTTTGCCTGGTTAATGGGCATTGAGGCCAAGGATTGTTTGCTGGCCGGCGAGTTGTTGGGCAAGAAAATGGTCGCCAACGAATTCGTCTCGTACGTCCAACTGAGCCAGTGGATCCAGCCCGACTCGGGCGTGGAGCTGAGCCAGCGCTCCGTGATCATCCTAACCTATGCCCTATGCGGTTTTGCCAACTTCAGCAGCATTGGCATCCAGATTGGCGGCATCGGCGGCATTGCCCCCGAGCGGCGGCGCGATTTGGCGCGGTTGGGTTTTCGCGCCATGTTGGGCGGCTCCCTAGCCTGCTTTATGACTGCCTGCGTAGCCGGAATCCTGCTGTAGAAGGTCGTCGTCTCGGTTTGACCAAGGTTCCAGTGCAGCTTATGTTGCAACAGCCATGTACGACTTTACCCCAATCTGAATTATACCTCCTCAACTAATCACAATTCTTACTCTACCCGCACATCATCCATTGTTAGTCTGCGCATTATTGATCCTCGCCGCTGTTGCGGCCCTAGGTGAAGAATGGCCCTATTACGCGGCCGACGCCCAGAGCAGCAAATACGCGGCCCTGTCCCAGATCGACGGCGACAACTTCGCCCAGTTGCAGGAGGTTTGGCGCTACACGGTCCCCGACAAGAGAATCGCCGAGCGTCAGTACATGTGGACTGGTACCAACAAGGGCACTCCCCTAATGGTCGATGGCGTGCTCTACTACGGGTCGCCTTTTAACATCCTCTGTGCGGTCGATCCGACAAACGGCGAAGAACTGTGGACCTTTGATCCGAAAGTATGGGAAAACTACGAGGGCTTCACGGGCATCTTGCGCGGCATCGCCTACTGGGAAAGCGGCGACAAGAAGCGCATCTTCTACGCCACCTCCACCGACTTCCTCTACTCAATCGACATCGAGACCGGCCAACCCGACCCAGAATTCGGCGAGGGCGGCTTCGCCGATCTAAGCAAGGGACTGCGCCGCCCCATCGACCGCAAACGCTACTGCGTCACGTCGGCACCAATCGTCTGCCGCAATGTAGTGGTAGTGGGTTCCGGCATTACCGATTGGCACGGCGAGTCTCCCCCCAAATACTCCACCCCCGGCGACGTGCGCGGCTTCGACGCCCACACCGGCGAACAGGTGTGGGTCTTCCAGACGGTGCCGCAGGAGGGCGAGTACGGCAACGACACCTGGGAAAACGACGCGTGGCAGACCTTTGGCCAAGCCAATGTGTGGTCCGCAATGAGCGCCGATGACGAGCTTGGCTACGTGTACCTACCCGTCAGCAGCACCACCCACAACCACTACGGCGGCGAGCGCCCCGGTGCCAACCTCTTCAGCCAGACGCTGGTCTGCCTCAAGGCGGCCACCGGCGAGCGCGTCTGGCACTACCAGCTCATCCACCACGGCCTGTGGAACTACGACCCATCGGCACCGCCAGTACTAGCCGATATAGAAGTACAAGGCAAAGCGATCAAAGCCCTAGCCTTAGTCAGCAAACAGGCCTTTTGCTATGTGCTCGATCGCACGACCGGCGAGCCGGTCTGGCCGATCAACGAGCGCGCGGTGCCCCAGGCAAAAACCCCGGGCGAGCAAAGCTGGCCGACCCAGCCCTTCCCCAGCAAACCCGCGCCCTACGACCGCCAGGGCCTACAGGAAGACGACCTGATCGACTTTACGCCCGAGCTGCGAGAAAAGGCGCTGGCGATCCTGCAAAAGTACGAGCACGGCCCGCTATTCACTCCACCCAGCGAAAAGGGCACGCTGGTATTACCTGGGGGCTTGGGCGGCTCGGATTGGAGCGGCGCAGCGCTAGTGCCAAAAGAAAACGTGCTCTACGTGCCGTCGCGCACCGATCCCGCTATTGTGTGGCTGGAAAAGGTGAGGAATTCGCGCGCCTTTTCGGCCTACGCATCCTTCAAAAGGAGTGCCGAATACGTCAATGGCCTGCCGCTGACCAAGCCCCCCTACGGCCGGATCACTGCCATCGACTTGGACACCGGCGAGCACGTCTGGATGAGTCCGGTAGGCCAAGGCCCGGTCAACCACAAGGCCCTGCGGGACCTCGACCTGCCCGCTATGGGCTGGTTCCACTACAACTTTATACTCGCCACCGAGACCGTTCTGGTGGTGATCTCGCAGCAGCCCGATTGGTGGGGCCACCTCCGCGACGACGACTTTGTCGAACAAACACCCTATCTGCGCGCCTTCGATCTAGATACAGGCGCAGTGCTAGCCGAGATGGAATTCCCCGGCCATCCCTACGGCAGTCCCATCAGCTATATGGCCAACGGGCGTCAGTATATCGTATTCCCAATCAATGACGACGACGGAGGGCCGCAGCTAGTGGCACTGGCGTTGCCGGAGTGAAGCTGGAACGCCTTAACGAGCGCCAGCGTCGAGCGCACGCACCGCGTCAATCGCCTCGGCAATCCACCTGAGATTGCGCCGGGAAATCATGCCGTAGTTGTAATACGAGAACCGGCGTGCCCCCGCTTCGTAAACCGCCGTGATGATATCCCGCATCTGTTCGGCGCTGTCTATGGGATTGTGGCCATTTAAGCCGCAGATCAACATGGACGGATCGTCCATGCCAGCGAGGGTCTCCTGCGCCCTTTGGCTGGCCTGTTCGGGCGAGCCGCTGTAGCACAGGACATTGACCCAATCGACGATCTGTTCGATGGGTTTGCGATCGATGCCATTGTTGAAATAATTGCCCATGTACAAAAAAGAAACGGGCATTTTTACGGCCTCTTTTACCTCTGCAGCCAGCGACGTCACTGTATCCGCGCGCATCTTTAGGTACTCGTTCACCAAAGGCTCGTCGGCGACGAATTCTTCCACGCTGCACTCCGGCGGTCCCTCTTCGAAAATGTCCAAGAGCCACTTTTCCACTTGGCCCTTCAACTCCTCCACATCCATACCCCTGTCCGCGGCCCGTCGCGTACATCCATCGCAAAAGCACAGCGACATCAACAGCGATCCCACCGCTCCGAGTTCGACTCCCACTTTGGCGTGGTTGCGAAACATGCCAAAGCCCATGTAGTGGAGGGACTCGTACTCGATCATCTGCACACCGCAGTTGGTGGCCAAGTCCAAGCTCAAGCCTCGTACGTACTCCCGCACCTCGGGATTGGCCGGACACAGACAACCTGGATAGCGATCCCCAAACACGCCGAGCAAGGCGCAGTCAGGCTGCTGCCTCGCCATGTAGTGGTTGTGCAGGGGCACAGTCCACGAAATCAGTTCCAAACCGCGTGCGCGGCAAGCCTCGGCGATAATCCGCACTGGATCCTGGTCCCTAGCCATGGGATGCACGTGCGGCTTGATCTTGGTGCCCTGGTACAGCTCGCGCTGAGGCTGGAAGTAGATGGCGTCCTCGTACCCGGAAAAGAGCTTTTTGCCGGGTATATGGGTGCGCAGCTGATCGTAGGTGTGATAGACCGTGGATAGGCTGATCGCATCCAGCCCTACCTCTTCCTTGAGAAGGCCGATGACGCGGTCCACTCCCTCGTCAATCACATCCCAGGGATAGGTCCACATAGTCGTATGAATCATGGTTATAGCTCCTTTTCTATCGAATAGCTAGTCGTGTCTATGCTTCTCTGTCCAACTAGTCAGGTGCGCCAAACTCCAAATCGTGCCAGCGCCTTGCTCCGCCTGCCACACCCGCCAATAACCTCGCAGACGCCGAGTGAATTCTCGGGGCCGCTCCAAGTAGATGCGCTCGCCCAGCAGACGCGCCTCGGACTGCTTCCGGGCGCGCACCTCGCCAATCCTCCTTTCCAAGGCTCGCAGTGTGGCCGTCGCCCCGGATCTAGGGAATTCAGTCAGAACCGTAGTGCGCAATACTGCTAGGTCGTGATCCTGCCCCAACAACTCCCCTAGCTGGTCCAGTTCCTCCGCTAGAGACTGCATAACCGGCGGCCAGATATGCTCCAGTATCTGGATGTGGTACCACAGGTATTTCACCTGCTTGCGCCAGTCGTGGAATGCCTCGTCGCTGGGTAGCGCGTAGGCCGCGGCAAAATCGCGCCGACCCCGCGCGTATATCCGCTGCAACCCCACCCGAATCCCTCCCCAATCCGGGCGCTGTAGATTCCAATATTCCAAGCGCTCGCCGGCCTGCGCGAGCTCGGCGATTACCTCCTGAACAACCCGATCGCTGCTATCCGCTTGGCCATAGACC
This sequence comes from Candidatus Latescibacterota bacterium, assembly GCA_022819745.1. The sequence continues at coordinate 271,007 of JAJEGS010000039.1, forward strand.
CGATCGCGGCGCTCCACCAGCCACGCCCGCACCTGGGCGAACCGACTCCTCGGGACATCTTCGCCTAGCGATTCCACCAAGCGGTCCAAGGTCTCGACCAGCACTGTGGCGTCGCGCAGCCCCGAAAGCCGCTGACCGACGGCCCGATAGCACTGGTTTTCCAGAACGTACCCCTCGTCTCCCAAGTCGCGGCGGACCAAGCGCACCAAGGCCCGCAGACGCTTGGTGGCCTTGCGGGCCTCGTGAATGTGCTTGTCTCGTTCCCCGTCCTGGCAGCCGAGGTACTCAAGGGCCCTGTAGAGCTGTTCGGCAGCCATCCGCCGCACCCCTTCGGATACGCTCTCACTCTGTTTCAGGCGATATTCCATGGAGTTAATTTATTTTTTCAACCTATCGTAGCATTGTTATCCAATTGTTATGTAGAAACCCTTGTTATATAATAGAAATCCCAAGGCGATCTAGAAATTTTTTGTTCTAGCAAACCGCGCTTTCAGGGCTTGAGGCCTTGGGCATCTGTGGGAGAGAAGCTGCAATGAGCAAAATGGCCAAGCTGATGTGCCTATGGGCGATCTTGGGCTGTGGAGTCGCTTGGGCCCAGTCGGATGGCTTTATCGAGGGGACGGTTACAGAGGAAGCGGGAGAGTCCTTGCCCGGGGCCAATATCGCCGTGCGCTTGCCAGCGGAGGACTACAAAGCTGGGACTACCGCGGACGTAGAGGGGCAGTTCCGCATCGCCGTTCCAGCGGGAAACTACCAAGTCGAAATCTCGTTTGTCGGCTACAAGCTCGATTTACGAGAAAATGTGCAGGTGCGGGCCGGCCAGACCACCCGGCTGGATGCGGTCTTGGGAAAGCAGGTCATTTTTCTCGCGCAAAGCGTGGTATCCGCCTCCCGCCGACAGGAGAAAATTCTCGACGCCCCAGCCTCGGTATCCGTAGTCGAGGGTAGCGAAATCCGCAACAATCCAGCGTTGAGTCTCTCCGACCACGTCAAGAATCTGCCGGCAGTGGACATTGCCAAGAGGGGGTTGGCCAACGCCAACGTGGTGGTGCGCGGCTTCAACAATATATTCTCCGGCACCCTACTCACGCTGACGGACAACCGCATCGCCCGCGTGCCCTCGCTGCGAGTCAACGCCTTGAATTTCATTCCACTCACCAACGACGATGTAGAGCGCATAGAGGTGGTACTAGGGCCGGGATCGGCCCTGTACGGCCCCAACAGCGCCGATGGGGTCATGCACATCATCACCCATTCCCCCTTTACCTCGCAGGGCACGAACGTGCACGTGGGGATGGGGGAGCGCGACCTGCGCCATACCACGGTCCGGCATGCTGGCGTGGTAGGGGATCGCTTGGGTTACAAAATTTCGGGCCAGTACTATGCGGGAACGGAGTGGGAATACACCGACCCGGAGGAGGTGAAAGCCCAAGCACTGAGGCAGGCGGAGATAGATGCAGGAGCGGATTTACCGCCCCTCAAAACGCGCGATCCCAACAACAGGAACCAAAGTGTCGAAGCGCGTCTGGACTGGCGGGCCGCGGACGACTTGACGGCCATCTTATCGGCGGGACACAACAAGGCGAACATCATCGGGGGGACCGGCGTGGGCGCGTCGCAAACCATAGACTGGCAGTACAACTACGTCCAGTTGCGGCTGCTGTACCGCGACTGGTTTTTGCAAGCCTTCCGCAACTGGAACGAAGCGGGCGACACTTTTTTGTTGCGCACGGGCGATCCCGTCGTCGATAGGTCGTCCCTCAACGTGTTCCAAGCGCAGCATACGTCCCGTCTAGGGCAGCGCCAGCGCTTCACCTACGGCTTCGACGCCCTGTTGACGCGGCCCGATACCGACGGCACCATCATGGGCAGTAACGAGTTGGACGACGATCTCAACGAGTACGGCGGCTACGTGCAGAGCGAGACCGCCCTGAGCGACCTGCTGGACTTGGTGCTGGCCCTGCGCTACGACTACCACAACCACCTCGCGGATCCCGAACTATCGCCTCGGGCTGCTCTAGTATTCAAGCCGCAGGTGACTCAGACACTGCGGCTGACTTACAACCGAGCGTTCAGCACGCCCACGGCGAACAATCTGTTCCTCGACCTACAAACGACCAGAGATGCCTTCGGACTAAGCCCGAATTTCTCGCCCCTCTTTACGGCGCTCGGTCTAGGAGAATTCAAGCCGATCGATGTCTGGACCCAAGGCAACTACGGGAGCAACGGCTACGGCTTCACCTTCCGGCGGGATGAGGCGGGCCGACCCCTATTCCGCTCGCCCTTTGCCCCAATGGCCGGTTTGCCAGCCGACCAGTACCTGCCTTTGGACGACCCACTGTTCGCCAATGTGATGTGGGGAATAGGCCGCCAGTCAGTGCTGGCGCAGTTTGGGCCTGCTTTCCAAGAGCTGGCGACCGGTGCCTTGATGGCCCAAGGTATGGGAGCCGAAGACGCCCAAGCGGCAGCCGGCCAGTTGGCCGCGGCCCTGCCCGGCATCGTGCCCGAGCAATTGCCCGGCCTGCGCAATGTCATGGGCCGACTGAACATTGAGACAGAGCCGCTCGGCGCAGAGCCCGATCCGAATCGACCGTCTTTCTTCTTTGTAGAGGCGGACGGCATCACCCCCATTACAGCCTATGATGTGCCGCGCATTCACTCGGCCATTACTCAGACCATCGAGCTTGGCTACAAAGGTGTAGTGGCCGATAAGGTGGTGGTAGCCGCGGATTTGTACCAGTCTAGGATCGAGGATTTCGTCGGGTCCGTATCGGTGGAGACCCCCAATGTCTTTCTCGATCCGCAGAGTCTAGGTGCGGCCCTAGGCGAGAGCATCGACGCGGCCTTATCCGATCCAGACAACGCGCAACTGGCCGGAGCCTTGGCGGCACTAGACGCGGCGCAGGTGCCGGGGGTGGTACAGGGCAACAACAACGGCTCGCCAGTGGACGAACTGACCGGCATCCTCACCGCAGGAGCGGCCGCCATCCCCTATGGCACGGTCTCACCCGAACAGGCATCCGATCCCTACGCGATGATTATGAGCTATCGCAATTTTGAAGCTGTGACCATCCGCGGGTTGGATCTGAGCTTGGCCTATTTCCCTGTCGATCACTGGCGGCTCACGGGGAATTACTCCTTTGTCAATGACAATTTCTTCGAGAATCTGAAGTTTTCCCATGGCGAAGGGAGAGGTGACATAGCCCTGAACGCGCCCCAGCACAAGGTCAAGCTAGGGATGGACTACAATTTTGCCGAGTGGGGATTGGCGCTAGGGGGTCAAGTGCGTTATATCGGTTCCTTCCCCATGAGTTCGGGGGTGTACGTAGGCGCTGTGGATTCCTACACAGTGCTGGATCTCAACCTGACCTACCAGTTGCCCCTAGCGCAGGACTTGGTGCTGCGGGTCAATGCGAGCAATGTACTGGACCAAACCTACCAATCGTTCGTCGGCGCTCCGGTGGTGGGCCGCCTCGTCTTTGGGCAGGTGGGACTGCGCTTTTAGCTAAAAAAAGGAGATACATTCAAATGAGCGTACAAGTTAAGTGGGAACGAAAAAACGGCATCTTGATAGCGATGCTCATTGGCCATATCGACAGTAGCAACGCCGATAGATTCCAGCGCATCGTAGAATCGGGAATTGATCCAGAAGACCACGCCTTGATCCTAGACTTTGAGCGCGTATTCTTCATCAGCAGTGCAGGGCTGCGGATTAGTCTAATACTTTCTAGGAAATTCAACGAATCGGGCAAGCAATTTGGCGTTTGCACCCTCGCTGATCCGATCCGCAATGTTCTCGCAATCAGCGGCTTTGACCGGGTCATCCCGATTTATGACTCTCGGGCCGAGGCAATCAACGCATTCGAGAGCAGTTAAGCTGCTTCTCATTTTCGGGTAATCGGGCTACGCTTCTGAGCACGCCGGAGAGCAGGCAAAACGAGGTCAAGACCGCAAAGCTGATTGACCGCAGGGAAGAACTCTTTAACTTTCAGGGCCGTTTGCAGCAGTAGTCATGGCCCAACACGACAATTATTGGTCGTAAGGCCCATTGGCCGAAACGTATGAGGCGATTTTAACGGAGGCAGATTCAAATGGGATTCGACATTAAGTGGGAGCGCATACAGGGTATTCTGATCGCGATAACTCTCGGTCGTATCGACGGTAGCAACGCCGATGAATTTCAAAAGGTCTTGGAGGCTGAAATAAATTCCGCCGACCAAGCCTTACTCTTGGACTTTGAGCGCGTTTCCTACATCAGCAGCGCCGGCCTTCGGATTGGCCTGATAATGGCTAAGCAATTCAACGAACCGGGCAAGCAATTTGGCATTTGTTCGCTCTCCGATCCGGTGAGCGAGATTATTTCCGCCAGCGGCTTTGATAAGATCATTTCGATTTATGAGTCTCGGGATGCGGCAATTGGCGAATTTAAGAACAATTAAGCAGACCCCTATCCCAACAACCACTTCACACGAGGAGTAACGAAGATGAGCGACATCAACAACGAAGAAAAAATTGGACAGATTAGAAGCTCGGTCGATTTAAATGTCTTAGGGGATAACATCTTGGACATTGCTGATTTCACCGTTGAGAAATACGAGTTCAGGACCGACAGCACCCTCTCTCCCGAGATGCGCGCAGAAGCAGTCGAGAAGATAAAGGACGCATTGTGGAACAGGGTTGAGGAAATGAGACTGCGGCGCAAGCAAATTCTGGAAACGATGTTCAACTTAGCGGAAGTGACGCTCAATGAAGTAGTAGAGAAGAAGTAACAGCGTTTATTTCCCTAAGAAGCCTTTTTAAAATTCCCAGTACGCCCCGAGCGCGAGCGTATATCCGCCGACTTCAAGCGGTGCAAAAGCGACGTGTAAGGCGAGTGTAGTCCACTAGGAATTTTAAGAAGGCTTTTGCGTTATATATCGTCGAGGAGATTCCAAGAAAATGAATTCACCAAAGCCCGAAGATGCCGTTGCCATCGTAGGATACAGCTACCGTATGCCAGGCGGGATCAGCACCGACGACGATTTCTGGCGGCTGCTCAGTGAACGCGAGATCGTGCAGGAACCCGTAACCAACCGCTACGGCAGAGGCTACCGGCCAATCGGCGACTTCTCTGGTCCGGGCCGCTTCGCCAGTCCCTACGAAGGGCTGATCCGCGAGGATGGAGAAAAGAGCTTCGATCGCAGTCTCTTCGGGATGTCGCACCACGAAATGCTGTCAGCCGATCCGCACGTGCGGATGCTATTGACCTGCACCTATGAGACCTGCGAGCGGGTCGGCTGGGATTTGCAGTCGTTGCGCAACAGCCGCACGGGCGTGTTCATCGGGGCCCAGGTTCCAGCGACGGCCAACTGGCGCCGGCCGCTGGGGGCAACTGAGTTTTCCATCGCCAGCATCAGCGTGGCCATGCTGGCCAACCGCATCTCCTACCACTTCAACTTGATGGGGCCGTCGCTCGCCTGCTGCACGGCTTGTTCCGCTAGCTTGACCGCGTTGCACACGGCGATCAATGCGCTGCGCTCCGGCGACTGCGAGCAAGCCTTCCTCGGATCGGCCAATTACCTCGGATCGGCCCGGCTCAGCACCGGCTTCAATGCGTTGGGTGTGATCAGTTCGGACGGGAAGTGCCACTCCTTCGACGCGGAAGCTAATGGGTACATGCGCTCGGAAGGGGCGTTTGTCTTCGCGCTCAAACCCCTGGCTGCGGCCGAACGGGACGGGGACCCCATCCACGCCGTAGTAGAGGCGACCGCGGTCAATTCGGCCGGTGCCGCCGATGGCAGCGCCGGTCTAGCGCAGGGACGGTACATCACCGCACCTACTCGTCACGCACAGGTAGAATTGATGCGCACCGCCTGTACCCGTGCGGGCCGCACGCCGCAGGAGTTCGACTATATCGAAGCTCATGCTACCGGCACCGTGGTCGGCGACCGCATTGAGGGCAACGCCATCGCCGCAGCGTTCGGCGGCGTCGAGCGCGACGTGCCGCTACGGGTTTCGGGCGTCAAGAGCAACGTGGGGCACATGGAAGCTGCCGCGTTCAGTTGCGCCCTGCTCAAGGTCGTGCTGATGATGCAGCGGCGCACCTTCGCACCGGTGTCAAAGAATTACCTAGTGCCGAATCCAGAGATCGACTTCGAAAGTTGCCCGATGCAGGTGCAGACCGACTGCGAACCGTTCCCCGACCACCCGGTGGTGATCGGCATCAACTCGTTCGGCTTTGGCGGGTCCAACGGGCACTGCGTGGTGCGCGAATACCGCCCCGAGCAACCCCGGATCTGGTCGGTGCCGCTGGCACCCAAGGCCGGCTTCATGATCCCCCTATCGGCACGCACGTCTGGCGCGCTAGAAAAGAGCGCGCAACAGCTAGGGGAAGCGCTCGCTGAGCAGGAGCTGGACCTCTATGCGCTAGCGGGCAATCTCAGCCGCCGCCGCACCCACTTCGCCGCACGTACCTCGTTCGCAGTACGCAACCAACAGGAACTGATTGAGGCACTAAAGGGCTTTGCGGAAGATCCAACTCCCGTCGCCATGGCCGATGAGGGCGAGCGGCGAATCGCGATGGTATTTTCCGGACAGGGCACGCAGTGGGCCGGTTGCGGCCGCTCCCTCTACGACGCCGATCCGGTTTTTCGCCGCGTTATTGATACCATTGAGGAACACTGGCGGGAGCACTCGGATATCTCGTTGCGCGAGGCATGTTTCTCCGCCCCCCAAGAGGCGCTCAATGAGGTCCAGCTAGCCCAGCCCGTCATCTTCATGATCCAGTGCGCCCTAGTAGAATTGTTCAAGACTTGGGGAGTCTATCCAGACTGCGTCGTCGGCCATAGCTCCGGCGAAGTAGCCGCTGCTTATGCCTGCGGGGCACTGTCCATAGCGGAGGCGACGCATCTAGTTTTCCATCGCGCCACATTGCAGCAGCGCAGGGCCGGTTCCGGTCGCATGCTGGCAATCGGCCTCGACCGGCCGGGTTTGGAGGAACTGCTCGACGCGTTGCAGATCCCCTTTCAGCCCGAAAACGACCGGGCAACGCAGGTCGAGATCGCCTGCGAGAACGCACCGGCCAGCACCGTCATTTGCGGCAAGGAGACCGCTTTACAGCCCATCGTAGAAGAATTGGAGCGGCGCAACCTGCAGAATCGGCTGATTCCGGGCAATATCGCCTTCCATTCCAGCGCCATGGACCCGCTCAAAGACGACGCACTGGCGGCCTTGTCCTTCCTGAACGATTGCAACTTCGATGCCGACATCCCACTCATTTCCTCGGTAACCGGTGAGCAAACGGAGCGGCTGGACAGCGCCTACTGGTGGGCGAATATCCGCCAGCCCGTGCGGTTCGCCGGGGCGATGGAAACCATCATGCGGGATTATCGGCCCGATGTCGTCCTCGAAATCGCGCCGCACAGCGCTTTGCAACCCACCATCGCGCAATGTCTGGAAGGCAATACTCAGGAAGCGACCTGCATTCCGACGCTCATGCGCGACACCGATGTCTGCCTCGGCTTCCAGGAAGCCCTCGGAGCGCTATTCAGGGCTGGCGTAGAACTGGACTTCGCCGCGCAGTACCCGCGCCCCGAACCGATCGCCCATCTGCTGCCCGGCTATCCGCGCGACGAGCAGGGGGAGGGCGACGAGATGAGCGACGACGAGATGTTCCTCAATCTGGGCGAGTACGCCCACGGCCCGCTGATCGGCCATCAGGTGCCGTGCGAACACCTGCTGTTCGAAGCGCGGCTGTCAGAGCGAGACTTTCCCTGGCTGGCAGAACACCGCGTGCATCACGCCTCGATCATGCCGGCGGCTGGGTACATCGAACTGCTCCTGCAGGCGTTCGAGGGCGTTCCACTGCATGTCGAAACGCTCGAATTCCTCCAGCCGTGTCCGATCCCCAAGACGCCGGTGCGGCTGCATACCGAGTTGTTTCCGGTCGCCAACACACCGGACGAATTCACCTTCACCATCTCGTCCCGATCCTACGAAACCGAGGCACACAGCGAATTGCACTCTCGCGGCAAGGTGCGCCTAGTGAGCAGCGACCACCCAGTAAACGCGCCGCTGCGCCTAGCAGATATCGACACCACTCCGTTCGAGCCTTACTACTTCGTGGGCGAAAGCGATTTCTACGAGCGCGTGGATGCCAGCCTCGGCGAGACCTTCCAGTACGGTCCTTATTTCCAGAACATCCAGCGCGTTCTAGCCGACAACAGCACGGGAGACTATCTGTTCGACGTCGAGATGGATGAGCAGTTATGGACGACTGGTCGCGCGGAAGGGTACGTCGCCAACCCCGCGTTGCTCGACGGCGGGTTGCAGATTTTCCTCTATCATTTGCTGCGCGCAACGGACATCTTCGCCCTCCCGCAGCGCGCCCAAAGTGTGACGTTTCTGCGTCCGCCGACCGGACCGCGTCTCACCTGCCACGTGAAGAAAGACCCCGATTGGGCGGATGTGAACGAACTGGGGCAGTTCACGGAGCGGCGCGGCGAGCGCTCCGGCGGCAGCATCCGTTTCTACGACGGTGACACGGGCGATCTGGTCTTGTGTATTGACGCGTACGTCTCCTTCAATTCCAACCCGCGCTGGAACGACCTGCCGCACAGCAAGCACATCGTCTCTTGGCAGCCCAAGTTCGTCGCGGACGCGCAGTCTTTCCTGCATCGCCTGCCGGATGGCGAAATCGAACCTGCGGCGTTAATCGCCGCCCTTGAGCAGCCCGGCACCGACGACCGCTACGCCTGCCACGTCGTCGAGTTCGCGGGCGGACACCCCCCTGAGCAAACCATCCTCAATCAATGCCTCGACTACCTCGGAAGTGCCGATGCGCAGACTGAGTTCTGGCTGGTCGGCAATACGCAGGAGCAGACCCGCGCCCACTACGACGCCTTCCACAGCCACGATGCCGCCCTGCGCTTTGCATGTCTTGATCTCGCCACAGAGCAGACACCGGAACTAGATACCGGCCTGCTGCGGCCGCACGCCGCCGAGATACTCCTGCTCCATGGAGACGCCGCGGAGTTGGGGACGGAGCAATGGCGCTTGCTGCGCCGCCTAGCGGTCCCCGGCGGCCTAGCACTAGTCGCACACGCCAAAGGCGAAACGATTGAACCAGACGCCGACTGGACCACAGTGCGCACCGGCCAGCGCACCACCTTGCTACAGGCACCACAAACCGTCGCGGACACCCCTCAGCAACTACCCGGCCCCCGCTGGGTAATCGGCGAGCCGGACAGCCTGTCGGATCAGTGGCTGGCGCTCCTCGATTCGCCCGAGGTGACCGCCATTCCCTATGCGGATCTGGCAGACGACCGCATAGGCGCACTTGCTGACTGGCCCGCAGCGACAGACCTGCAGGCAATCGACATCTTCTGCGGCTCTGACCCGCACGACCCGACTGGCGAAAAGCTGGTAGCACGCCTAGTTGCCTTCGTCAAGGCACTGATACCCTTCCGGGTGGCGCAGGCGCGCTGCCCCTGCCGCTTGACCGTGGTAACGCGCCGCGCCGCGTTAGAAGTGGAGGACCCGCGCGCGAGTGCCGTGTGGGGAGCGTTCCGCAGCATAGGCCAGGAAATCGCTGCGGACGTAGGCACGGAGGCGCAGATCGATTTCCGGCTGGTGGATCTGGACGCCCCGGAGGACCTACAGACGCTGGCCTGGCTCGGCACCTGCGACTTGCGAGAGCGCGAGCTGGCAGTGCGTCACAACCAAGTATGGACGCCGCGACTGATCAGTATCCGGGAGCGGTCGCCGCTCGTACCGGCGGACGAGGAGACCCCGTACCGACTAGTCCTAGACAATCCGGGGCAGATCGGCGGCCTGCAGATGAAGACTTACCAACCTGCATCCCTAGGACCGCACGACGTAGAGATCGACGTGGCGGCCGCGGCGCTCAACTTCCGCGACGTCATGGTGACGCTGGGGTTGCTACCGGCCCTGTCCTACGAACGCTCGGCGCTGGGCCGCACGGTGGGGATGGAGGCCAGCGGAATCGTCCGCCGCGTCGGCCATGCCGTGCGCGCATGCCGCGTCGGCGATGCCGTGGCCTTTACCCAAGGCGGGTGCATCACCAATCGCGCCGTAGTCAACGAGCACCTAGTGTTCGCTAAACCCGCATCCCTGAGCATGGAGGAGGCCGCTTCAGTACTGTCGGTTTACGTCACCGCGTACTATTCGCTGATTCACCTAGCTCGCCTGCGCAAAGGCCAGCGCGTCCTCATCCACTCGGCCATGGGCGGCGTCGGCCAAGCGGCCATCGCCCTAGCTAGACACGCGGGAACAGAGATCTACGCCACGGCCGGCAGTGAGAGCAAGCGAGAGCAACTGCGTGCGCTGGGCGTGCGCGCGGCGTTCGATTCGCACAGCTACGACTGGTACGACGAACTAATGGCAGCGACCGGCGGTGAGGGAGTAGATGTGGTACTGAACTCCCTCGCTGGCCGCCACATCACCCTGTGTCTGGAGGCGTTGCGTCCGGGCGGCTGGCACTGCGAGATCGGCAAGGTCGATATCTACTCCAACAACGCGCTCAGCCTGAGCGTCTTCCGCAAAAACTTGCGCTTTGCAGCGATCGACATCGACCGCATGATGAGCGACGACCCCGTATTGGCGCACGAGCTTTCGCAGGAGTGCATGAACCTGCTGGAGCAAGGTGCTGTGCCGCCATTGCCGATCACCTCCTTCCCCTACCGCGACTATGCCCAAGCGCTGCGCTTGATGACCACCGGCCAGCACACCGGCAAACTGGTTCTACAGGCACCGGAGGAACCGAGCGATCACTCACTCCCGATCGTCGATCTGCGCCCATTCCTCGACCCCGACGCGACCTACTTGGTCACCGGCGGGATGGGCGGATTCGGCAAGCTATTGCTGCCCTATCTAGCGTCCGCTGGTGCGCGTCATCTCACCTTGCTAGACCGCGACCCTCAGCGCCGCCGCAGTGCGGACTGGGTTCGGAAAACCAGTGCTCTGTGGTACCTCGCGGAAGAGGAGGAGATCGACATCGACATCGTCCTAGGCGACATCGCCGCAGAGGCGGACGTCCGGCGCTGTATCGACGGGTTGCAGCGACCGCTGAAAGGCATATTCCACCTCGCAGGCACGTTGGACGATTGCCTGCTAACCGACCTGACTAACGAATCGCTGGCCAAGGTATTCGCTCCCAAGGCGCGCGGCGCCCTCAATCTCCATCTGGCGACGGCCGACTGCCCCCTCGACCACTTCGTGCTGTTCTCTTCCATCGCTTCGACATTGGGCAACCCAGGACAGGTCAACTACAGCGCCGCCAATGGGTTTTTGGATGGCCTAGCGGCCTTCCGCCGCCGCCAGGGACTGCCCGCACTGTGCTACAACCTAGCTGCGGTCGCCGAGGCTGGCATGGCCTCGCGCAATCTGCACGTGCTGCGCATAACGCGGTCGTCGGGCATGCCGCCGATCAGCGCCGATTTCGCCATTACCAACCTCGATTACGCCATGCGCAGCATGGACGACCAAGATCACCTGATCACCGCCCTGTTCGCCCGCCCGCCATTGACCGTTGACTCGCCCGATTACATGCGCACCGGACGCATGCTCAGCAACCCGGACGCATTCGCGGTCGATACCGGCGGCCAACTTACGCTGGACACCGTGGTGGATCAGATCGCCAGCAAGGTCGCCGAACTGTGCGGACACGACGAAGGTGGCGTGGAGGAACCCTTGTCCAGCTTCGGACTCACGTCGATCTCGGTCGCCGAACTGGGAGGGTTCATCCGCATGCAGTTCAACTATCAGGTTAGCGCCCTCGAGTTGATGACTACGGCCTCCTCGCTGTCGTTGGCTCAGGACATCATCCACGGCAAGAAGGATGTTGAAGAGGACCAAGCCGAGACGGATGCGACCGAACTAGAGACCGACTCCCTTGCCGACCAGCAGCGCGTCCGCCGCGCACCATCGGCTTTCGCCAACGCACTCGCAGACCACTTTCCACAGGGGCCGGTGTCGAATTGAGCACCTTCCCTGTGCGCCAACCCTAAAAAGAGGGATAGAGGGAATTTTGCCATGCCTAATGCTCTTCTGGTTTATCCCGAACATCCACCAACCTACTGGGGGGGAAACTTTGCGCTGGAGATCGTGGGAATAAAGGCGGCCTTTCCACCTCTCGGTCTGCTCACTATCGCCGCGATGTTTCCACCGGAATACGATCTCCGCGTCGTGGATATGAATGTGACTTCCCTAGAGGAGTCGGACTTGGAGTGGGCTGATATGGTGTTTACATCCACCATGATCATTCAGCAAGTCTCTCTGCAGGCGGTTATCGAGCGATGTAATCAGGCTGGCGTTCCCGTGGTGGCCGGGGGACCCCACCCCACCACATTTCACGATGAGATTGAAGGCGTGGATCATTTTGTGCTGGATGAGGCTGAGGAAATCTTTCCAGAGTTTCTGCGCGATCTGGCAAGCGGTAAGGCCAAAGCGATTTATCGGGAGCCGCGCAAACCGGATGTTACCCAGACGCCGGTCCCACGGTTTGACCTCATCGATATGAAGAATTACGACATAATGGGCGTGCAGTTCTCGCGCGGGTGTCCATTCGACTGTGAATTCTGCGACATCACCAAGCTCTATGGTCGCGTGCCCCGAACCAAGACCCCCGATCAGATGGTGAACGAGTTTGAATTGCTGTATCGACTGGGCTGGCGAGGCCAGGTTTTCCTGGTTGATGACAACTTCATCGGCAACAAGCGAGATGCGATGAATCTGCTGCCGGTGCTCGCCGATTGGCAAAGGGCACATAGGTATCCCTTTACATTGACCACCGAAGCGAGTGTGAATCTCGCCCGAATGGATGAATTGATGGATGCTATGGTCGAAGCGGGTTTCGACACTGTGTTTCTGGGCATTGAAACCCCCAATCCCAAGGCATTGCTCAAGACCAAGAAACCGCAGAATATCAGCAAGCGGGAAGAGAATTATCTCTTCAATGCCGTTCGCAAAATCCAGCAGCAAGGAATGCAAGTTCAGGGAGGATTCATCTTGGGCCTAGATGATGATGATGAGAGTGTGTTTGATACCCAGATCGAGTTTATCCAAGAGGTGGGCATTCCCGTGGCCCCAATCTATATGTTGACTGCTGTGAGGGGCACGGATATGTACAATCGTCTAAAGTCGGAAAACCGGATTTTGGAGGTTTCCATCGGGGGTAACGCTATGACCCTCAACTTCAAGCCAGAGATGGATCCCAAGATATTGATTGAGGGATATCGACGCGTGACCACCACGCTCTATGATCCGACGCTCGAGAACTATTTCAAGCGCTGTTTGACGTTGTTTAAGCACCTCAAGCCAGTCCCACATCTGCTGAAACCGAGGAGTAAGAATGCGATTTATGCAGAGCTTATGGGTGTGCGCGGGAGGCTTGCTGCCAATCAAGTTCCTGCCTATATGAACTTCATCGCCAAAGTGGCCAAGAATCATCCTCAAATGCTCTCGAAAGCGATCCGCCTAGCTGGCTTGGGCTACCACTTTGAAAAAATCACCAGTCAGCAGGATGCTATCTATGGCTTTAAGGAATTTCTGTCAGCCGAGTTGGAGATGTTCAAGCAAGCGCGAGTTCAGGATGGGGAAGAATTCAAGAACCAGCGGCAAGCGTTGTTCACGCGAGTTCAGAGGCGCTACAAATCAATACCCAATGAATTTCGCTACAATGAAGATGGAATTGAGCATGCTTTGGCGACCTTCCGATTCGCCGTGAATGCACAAGCAGAACACTTGGCGGCGATGTAACAAATAAATCCAAATTTGCACGATTTTAAGGAAAGGAAACATGACCGAAAAAACCGTTGCCGACACCGCGGTGGCCCCGCTTGTTGGATCTTTGCCACCGCATTGTCAGAGAGACGTCGATACCCTGCGCCGATTCGTCCATACAGCGATCAGTCAAGGATCGCCGGCCGATCCAGTGTCCCCGGCTGATTTTCGGGAGGTCTTGCTGACCGGGGTGACCGGATTCATCGGTCGTTTCCTCCTGCGCGACCTTTTGCAGCAGAATGCCGACCTAATAGTGCATTGCGTCATTCGGGCCGACCATGCAGAACACGGGTTCGAGCGCCTGCGCGATACTCTGCAGCAGGCTGAAATCTGGGACGAGGAATTCGCGCCGCGCATCCGCATAGTAGTCGGCGACATCGGCCAAGCTCGATTTGGTCTGAGCGATGCGGATTTCAACGATCTCTGTCAGCGGATCGACGCAGTCTATCATCTAGCGGCCGATATAAGTCTCGCTGCTTCCTATATCGCCATACGCAAGCTCAATACGCTCAGCCTGCACAACGTGCTCGAATTGTGTTTGCGCAAGCGCTTCAAGCACCTGTTCTATGCCTCGACCATGGCCGTGTTTCCGCAGTACTTTTTTGCCTTCGCCCGCGAATTCAAGCACTGCGGCATCGACCACCAGACGCAGCCGGACCTCGCCAGCATGAAGAAAACGTTCCCGCTCGGTTTGCTTGGCTACCCATGGAGCAAACTGACTTCTGAACAGGTCCTTTTATTTGCCCAACAAGCCGGCATGCCGTTGGCAATTTTCCGACTGCCGCAAACGGCTGTATCTACTACGGGACATATCCAACTGAACGATCTTACCATGCAAATTCTAGCGGCGGTGCTCGATTGTGAATCCATGCCGGAAGGATTCACATTTCGCTACAACCACGAGGCGGTCGATACATTGAGTCAAGCCTGTACGGCCATTTCCCTGAATCCCGCACGGCGTTTCACAATCTACCACTGCTGCAAACCGCAGCTCGATTACTACGAACTCGAGCTCGCGGATTTCGGGGTTTATTTTCCCGAGATGCCCTACGAGTCATTCAAGCGCGCCTGCCAAGCTCGCGGCGCAAACTCACCGCTGCACGGACGCTGGGCGGTGCTCGATCACTTTGGGAAATACTGGTTCAGCAAAGAAAAGCCGGATGGCAAGCTGCCCATTTGCGACCGGGCCTTCCGCGAGGACTGTCCGCACCCGATCAAGTGGGCGGGCGTGTTGACCAAGCTTAAGCGCTCCTACCAACTGGGTCAGGATAATCAGCAACACTGGCCGTATCCCGCATCGCACGGCCAGCTGGACTTCGACCGCCTGATTGCGCGGGCAGAACACTATGCTAAGGAATACAACGTCTCTTTCGAACAGACCTACCCCACGTGGATGCGCCAAAACCTACAGCAATTAGTTCAGGCTTTTCAAACGTCCGATGCCAAACTATTGGAGAATAAGATCGTTGATATCGTCTTCGACCTGACTCGTCTCTTGATTATCAACGCTGGGTTTGCCCGCGAACGGCAGCGGTATCCGGAGATCGAACGGGAGAAAATTACCCGCCCGGTCTTCATTGTCGGGATCAACCGCACCGGCACGACCTACCTGCACCGTCTCATGTCCCGCGACCAACGGTTTTGGGCATTGCAGGGCTACGAGTACACTGCGCCACGCCTGTCAAAGAGTGAATATGCCACCATAGGTTGTACCCCGGACGACCCCCGTCGGACGTGGGTCGAGGATCTGCTCAACTCTTCGGATGCCCTCGAGCTTTTCGAGGGGGTTCACGATTTCGACGTGGACGAACCGTCGGAGGATTTCCCGATCCTGAGTATGGCCTTCGGGTCGTGGACCCTTATCGTTCGATTCCGCATTCCGGAATTCGGACGTTGGCTGACCGCCACCGGTTCGCAGCGTGCCTACGCCCACCACCGCCAAACCATGCAGAATATTACTTGGCAGCACCGGCAGCGTCAGCCTGAACACCAGGCGCAGTGGCTGTTCAAGATGCCCTTTCACCTCATGGAGTTGGAGACCCTCGTCGAAACCTACCCCGATGCCCTTTTCATCCAAACCCATCGCGAACCTACGCAATTTATGGGGTCCTGGAATAGCTTCGTAGAACGAACGCACTCGATTATCTACGAACCACAGCCGCGAGAAACCTTCGGTGCCGAACAGTTGGCTTTAATGAGCGGCATGATGGATAGAGCCGTGCATTTCCGAGAAACCCATCCCGAATTGGAGCACCGCTGGATGGACGTGAACTACGTCGATCTGATCGAGGATCCGTTTGGTGTGATTCGCAGCATCTATAAACACTTTGGCTGGACCTTAGAACAAGCAGCCATCGACGCCATGGAAGACTGGCAGGAGCGGCAGGCACAGCAACGCCGACGGGAGAAGCAGCACCGCTACGACCTGAGCGACTACAGCCTCACCCCAGAGAAAGTCAATGCCGCATTCGCACGCTATCGGAACTTCATCACCGACCGCGGTATTCGGTCATCCCGTTCCTGAACAACGGCGAGCGGCGGGCGCGTCACGATTTCAGCCTCTTAAAAATGCACTCGGGGATGCTCTTGATCACGAGCATGATCCAGCGCCAAAAAAACGGCGTGTAGAGCACGTCTTTCTTTTGCCGATATGCGCGCACAATGTCCGCGGCCACCCGTTCTGGTGGAGCGACCAAAAACAACCCCTCTAGCCCCTCCGTCATAGGCGTATCGACAAACCCAGGCTTGACGGTCAGGACATGCACAGATGTCGCGGCCAGCCGATTGCGCAGCCCCTGCAAAAAAATCGACAGCCCCCCCTTAGCCGACCCATACGCATAGTTGCCCTGGCGGCCCCGGTCGCCAGCCACAGACGAAATGGCGATGATGCCAGTCGGCGTGTCCCTTTCCTGCAGATAATTGGCCAAATGCGCCAGCGCGATGACCGCGCCGGTGAAATTGACGTTGAGGATGAGAGCCAACTCATCCGTATCGCGCTGCGCGGCGTGCTCGTCGCCGAGATAGCCGAAGGCGAGGACGACCAAGTCGAAGGGGCCGCCGCGCTCGTGAACCTGCTGCGGCAAGCGCGCCAACGCCCCAAAGTCCAAGGCGTCAAACTCGAACAGCTCCACCTCGCACGAGTGCCTGAGCCGCAAATCCGCAGCAAACGGCTCCAACTCGCTACACCCGCGGGCGGCCAGCGCAAAGTCGTACCCGTCGAGGCGCTCGACGATGGCTTGGGCAATCGCCGACTTCGCCCCCAAAACCAAGGCCCTCACGTAATCCCCAAGCGGTCGGACAGACAGGAGCGGAAGCGGCATTCGGGATCGTATTTGCGCTTGACCGCTTTGAATTGGTCCAGTTGCGGATACATGGCGGCGAAATCCTCCCTTTCCAAAATGGCGTCCTTGGCCAGATAGACGCGGCCTTTGGCCTCGACGATAGCCTTGTTCAGTTCGCGCAAGAAGGTAATCGTCCCAGCGTCGCGCAAGGGAATGTCCAGCGCGAGGGTATAACCCGCTATGGGAAAAGAAAGCAAGCCCTCGCTCGGCGGCCCAAACGTCTTGAGCACGGCCAAGGGCGAAGCCACACGCTGGCGGGCAATACGCCCGAGCAAGTCGGCGATCACCTCCGCGCCATCGGCATAGGGCACGGCGATCTGGTACTGCAAGAATCCTCGACGACCGTACAAGCGGTTCCAGTCGCGGATGGAGTCGAGCGGATAGAAGTACGGGTCGTAGTGGACGAGCGCATCGGTCACACGGCGCACTTGGCGATGGTAGTAGAGGGCATTAAACATCTTCAGCGACTTGGCATTGAGCACGCCCCCGGGCAAGAAAAACGGCACAGCCCAGCGGCCATCGCCGTGGATGGCAAAGGGCGGCTTGCCCTTGAGCTCGCGTTCATCCGCGTGTTCCCCCAGCAGCACGTGACCGCGCCCTAGCCGCCGACCCGTTTGCAACCCGTCAATCCACGCGACCGAATAGGTGTACTCATGCTGAGTCTCCGTGCAGACGCGGCACGTCTCGGCCCAATTCGCCGTCTTGATGGCGCGCTGCCGAATGTACGCCGACGGCACCTTTTTCAGCCGCAGCGTCGCCGCATAGATAAACCCCGTCAAGCCCATGCCGCCGAGCGTGGCCCAAAACAAATCCGCGCACTCATTGCGCGAGCAGCGCACCAGCGAGCCATCGGCCAACACCATGTCCAGCGATTCGACAAAGGCGGCGATGGAACCTTCAGCGTGGTGGTTTTTGCCGTGCACATCCGCGGCAATGCAGCCGCCGAGTGTGGGAAACTTGGTCCCCGGCGTAACGGGCGGGAAAAAACCCTTGGGCAGGGCAAAGCGGATGATCTCCGCGAAGGTAATACCCGCTTGCGCACGCAACAGCCCGCGCTGCGGATCAAAGTCGAGCAGGTGCTTGAGCGGCAGGGTGGAGACGACGCGCTCGTACAAGCAGGCATCCCCGTACGAGCGGCAATTGCCCTGGGGCAAAATCGGAGTCGCGGCGCGACCGAGGTCGCTTAGGTAGCGCGCGCGCTGAACCGAGGCGGCGACGAGCGGGTACAGCCCCCAGCCGCTAGTGGCGATTTTTTTGTCCAATAGCCGAAGTAGGTCGGGTGATTTTTCTCAGTGAAAAATAATACAACAGACGGTACGCAGCGCCCTGTCTGTTGCGTAACAGTAATATAACTAACTGCAAACTAAGTGAGGACAGCGCGGCTGCCGCTTGGCCCGCGCCCTGTTGACGGGGTTTATTATATTATATTATTCGTCGACGGGAATTTCGTACAACGCGCATCAAACGACGAGAGAGGATGGTTGCCATGCTCAGCCCCAACCCAGCCGTCAAGTTCACATATCAAGATTACCTGCACACCCCAGACGATCAGCGCTATGAACTGTTGGACGGAGAATTGATTATGGCCCCCGCGCCCAACTTAGGACACCAGCGAATTGACACCAAATTGGGATGGCGACTCGCTCAATTTGTGGAGCAGAGGGATTTGGGCGAGGTCTTTTCCGCGCCCTGCGACGTAGTGCTGTCAAACACAGACGTGGTACAACCGGATTTGCTGTTCGTCTCCCACGAGCGAGCGCACCTGTTACTCGGCGGCGCGAATGTCCTCGGCGCACCAGACTTGGTCGTCGAAATCCTATCGCCTTCTACCGCTGGACGAGACCGGACGCTCAAACGCGTTCTGTACGCCAAGCACGGCGTGCAGGAGTACTGGCTGGTCGATCCAGACGCCCGGACGGTGACGGTGCTGCAACTCGCAGAGGGAGCCTTCGAGGTGGAAGCCATCTACGGCGAGGGACAGGCGATGACTTCGCCCATGCTCGCCGGCTTCACCGCTGACCTGAACGAAATTTTCGGGCCGCGCTGAATGATCTTGGCCACCACCCCCCGACGAACGCGGCAAATGCGACCATGCAGGTAACGCTTGCGCCGCAGACCATAGAAGCCCTTGTCCACGGCGAATGCGCCGATGTGTTCTCGGCCTTGGGTATGCACCCTTTAGACGAGGGATGCGTCGTGCGCGCGTTCTTGCCCGATGCGACGAGTGTGCGGGTCGTCGAGCGGGATGGGCAAAACGCGAGCTTTCCAGCGGCCAAAATCCATGCCGACGGGCTGTTCGAGGCGCGGATCACGGGCCGCAGCACACCTTTTGCCTACCATCTAGAAGTGACCGACGCGCAGGGAGCGGTGCGCTACTGCCGCGACCCGTACTCGTTCTGGCCGCAGTTCGCGCCCCAAGACCAATACCTCTTCAACGAAGGAACGCTCTACCGCGCCTACGAAATGCTGGGGGCGCATCCGCGCTGCATCGACGGGACCGAGGGCACGTATTTCGCAGTGTGGGCACCGAGTGCCCGCCGGGTCAGCGTGGTCGGCGATTTCAACGGCTGGGACGGCCGGCGGCACTGCATGCGCTCGCTGGGCGCGTCTGGCGTCTGGGAACTGTTCATCCCGGAGGTGGGCGCGGGCGCGCTCTACAAGTACGAAATCCTCAGCCGCAACGGCGACGTCCTGCTCAAAAGCGATCCCTTTGCCTTTGCGGGCGAGCAGCCGCCCCACACTGCTTCCGCCGTTTGCCGAGGCGATGCGTTCGCCTGGAGCGACGACGCGTGGATGGCCGCGCGACGGGAGCGCAACTGGGTGAAAGCTCCTCTCTCCATCTACGAAGTGCATCTCGGCTCTTGGCGTCGCAACGGCAGTACCTATCTCGACTATCGCACGTTGGCGCACCAATTGGTTCCCCACGTGGCCGAGCTGGGCTTTACCCATATCGAGCTAATGCCGGTAGCTGAGCATCCCTTCGACGGCTCGTGGGGGTATCAAGGAACGGGGTATTTCGCTCCGAGCGCGCGCTTTGGCACTCCCGAGGATTTCGCCTATTTCATCAACTACTGCCATCTCCACGAGATCGGCGTGATTCTCGACTGGGTGCCCGCGCACTTTCCCAGCGACGCCCACGGCTTGGCCCAGTTTGACGGCACCAGCCTCTACGAGCACCGCGACCCGCGCCAAGGGCAGCATCCCGATTGGCAAACCTGCATATTCAACTACGGCCGCGCCGAAGTCCGCTCCTTTCTCATTTCCAACGCCCTGTTTTGGCTCGAACGCTTTCACCTCGACGGCCTGCGGGTCGATGCCGTGGCCTCCATGCTCTACCTCGACTACTCGCGCTTAGAAGGGGAATGGGTGCCCAACGCCTATGGCGGGCGCGAAAACCTCGAAGCCATCGACTTCCTCAGACAGCTCAATACGACCGTCGGCGAGCACTATCCCGGTTCCTTGATGATCGCCGAGGAATCGACTGCTTGGCCGGATGTTTCCCGACCGGTCCATACCGGCGGCCTCGGCTTTGACTTCAAGTGGAACATGGGCTGGATGAACGACGTACTGCGCTACATGCAGCGCGATCCCATCCACCGTCGCCACCACCAATCCGACCTGACCTTTGGCATGCTCTACGCCTATGCCGAAAACTTCGTATTGCCGCTGTCGCACGACGAGGTGGTACACGGCAAGCGCTCGCTGTTGAGCAAGATGCCCGGCGACGCTTGGCAACAACTGGCCAACTTGCGCTTGCTCTACGGCTTTATGTACGGGCACCCAGGCAAGAAGCTGCTCTTTATGGGGGCCGAGCTGGCACAGTGGGAAGAATGGAATCACCAACGCGAACTGCACTGGCACCTGCTCGACGACGAGAGCCACCGCGGTGTCTATCGCTGGCTCTGCGATCTCAACGGACTCTATCGCCGCTGCGCGGCCCTGCACCGCACCGATGCGTCTCCCGCTGGTTTTGAGTGGATCGACTGCTCGGACTCCGCGCAGAGCATCGCGGCTTTTGCGCGCTGCGCCAAGGACGAAAAACCCCTGATCTTCGTCTGCAATTTTACCCCCGTCCCCCGCGCGGACTACCGGCTCGGGCTGCCGACCGCCGGACCGTACCGCGAGGTACTCAACAGCGACGCTGAAATCTACGGCGGCAGCGGCGTGGGGCACGGCGGCGGGGTGCAAACCGAAGAAGTCGCCAGCCACGGCCGGCCGCACTCGGCGCGGTTGCGCTTGCCGCCACTGGGCGTGTTAGTTCTAGAGCTGAAGTAGAGCGATGCCAATTTGCCATGCTTGCCAAACGCGCCCAATGCCGGAGTTCGGCTAGAACTCCCCCATATGCTTGAGATACTTTCACACGTCACCAGTGAACTGCGACAGCTCGGCAAACAGCGTCTCGCGCTGATCGGCGGCGGGGTCTTGGCGAGTGCGGCTCTAGTCGCGCTGCTGGCACCGCTGCTGGCCCCGTACGATCCACTGGCGCAAAACCTCTACGCGCGCTTGCAGCCGCCATCGGCGAGCCATTGGCTGGGAACGGACGACTTTGGCCGCGACATCTTCAGCCGCATCGTGTACGGCGCTCGCATCTCATTGCGAATCGGATTGGTCGCCATCGCGCTGGCCGCTTCCGCCGGCACCTTGCTCGGCCTCATAGCCGGGTATCGCGGCGGAACCGCCGACATGCTCATCATGCGGCTGATGGACCTGATGCTGGCCTTCCCTAGCATCCTCTTGGCCATTGCCATCGTCGCCGTCATCGGGCCGGGCATCGACAATGCCATTCTCGCCGTCAGCATCGTGTTGGTGCCACAATTTGCCCGCCTCATGCGCTCTTCGGTGTTGACCGTGCGCGAGGCCACGTACGTCGAAGCCGCGCGCGCACTCGGAGCGAGCGAATCGCGGCTGCTGTTCTACAGCATCTTGCCCAACTGCACAGTCCCGCTCATCGTGCAAGCCACGCTCAGCTTGGGCACGGCCATCCTCGACGCGGCCGGGTTGAGCTTCTTGGGATTGGGAGCCCAGCCGCCAACTCCCGAGTGGGGAGCTATGCTATCCGGGGGGCGCGAACTGCTCCTGCAAGCGCCTTGGGTCATGGCCTTTCCCGGACTGGCCATCTTCGTAGTCGTCCTCGCACTAAACCTCTTTGGCGACGGGCTTAGAGACGCCTTAGATCCCAAAATTTGACTCTCCACCAACGGAGACTGAAGATGAACTCAATTCCTGCACAACCCACTA
The DNA here is from genome assembly GCA_022819745.1 of Candidatus Latescibacterota bacterium. Next base: position 293,365 of record JAJEGS010000039.1, read on the forward strand.
CTCCAGCGCGTATTGAATATCTGAAAGTACAAAACTTCCGCGCCTTGCGGAGTGTCGAGTTTAGAAATCTGACGCCTCTGACAGTGCTACTCGGCCCCAACGGCAGCGGCAAATCTACCGTATTCGACGTATTCGCTTTTCTGGCGGAATGCTTCGAGTTGGGGCTGCGTCGCGCCTGGGATAAGCGCGGGCGGAGCAAGGAACTGGTGTCCCGGGAAGCAGAGGGGGGGCCGGTAGTAATCGAGATCAAGTACCGAGAGCAGCCAAAACAGCCGCTCATCACCTATCACTTGGCCGTCCACGAACACAAGGGGGCACCCGTCGTAGTCGAGGAGTGGTTGCAATGGCGACGGGGCCAGCACGGAAAGCCGTTTCGATTTCTCCAATACGAGTACGGCCAAGGCCGAGCGGTCAGCGGAGACCAGCCAGACGAAGAAGGCCAGCGAATAGAAATTCCCCTCAATGCACCTGACCTGCTGGCAGTCAATGCGCTAGGACAGTTCGCCGATCACCCACGCGTAGCGGCACTGCGCCAGTTCATTACTGGCTGGCATGTCTCGTATCTCTCGGCAGATAGCGCACGCGGCCAGCCCGAAGCCGGGCCGCAGGAGCAGTTAAGCAAAACGGGAGATAACCTCGCCAATGTTATCCAATACTTGGCCGAGCAGCACCCAGAGCGGCTCAAGCGCATCTTTGAGGTGCTGCGCCGGCGCGTACCGCGCATTGAGAAAGTTCTGGCCGATACCATGCCCGACGGCCGCCTGCTATTGCAAATCAAAGACGCTCCGTTTAGCCATCCGGTGCTAGCGCGTTTCGCCTCCGACGGTACGCTCAAAATGTTGGCCTATCTCGTGCTCCTTCACGATCCGGCCCCACCGCCTTTTATAGGCATTGAGGAGCCGGAAAACTTTCTCCACCCCCGACTTCTTTGGGAACTGGCCGAGGAGTGCCGTGCTGCCGGTGAACGTACCCAATTACTGGTCACCACTCATTCGCCGTTTTTCCTCAATGCCTTGCAGCCTAAAGAGGTACGCGTCCTCTGGCGCGACGAGCAAGGCTACGCACAAACGCAATGCGTCGCGGATATAGAGGAAGTACGAGCGTTCATGGATCAAGGAGCACGGCTCGGCCACCTATGGATGGAGGGCTACTTCAACGTGGGTGATCCACTGGTCAACCAAGGTGGGGCCACTGGACCATTCAGAAGGGAAGAATGATGGAGAAGCCCCATCTGGAGTTTCTAGTCGAAGAGCCTTCTATGGAGGCATTCCTGCATGAATTACTCCCGCGTCTATTTCCCGAAGACTATCCTTTCTTTCGCGTCCATGCGTTTCAGGGCAAGACAGACATGTTGGATAATTTACAGGCTCGTCTAAAGGGCTACGCCCATTGGCCGTCGAACTATGGGCGTATCGTCGTGGTGGTTGATTGCGACGACGACGATTGCCATAAGCTCAAACAACGGCTTGAAAAAGCAGCGACCATAGCGGGGTTAAGCACTCGTTCAGGATCCGGGGGGCATCTCTGGCAAGTGGTAAACCGCATCGCAATTGAAGAACTTGAAGCGTGGTACTTCGGCGATTGGAAAGCCGTGAAGAGTGCCTATCCAAGGGTGTCGGCAACCGTTCCAAATCGGGCACCCTATCGCAATTCCGATGCGATAAAAGGCGGCACTTGGGAGGCGTTTGAACGCATCTTGCAGAATGGCGGCTACTTCAAAAACGGGCTGCGAAAGGTAGAAGCGGCGCGTACCATTGCCGCTCACCTCAACCCGGACTGTAACCGCTCTCACAGCTTTGTGAAATTCCGCGACGCTCTCATTGAGGCGATGGTATAATGCGCGGCCAGATTATGAATAATAATGTCTCGCACCTCCTCCCCCTGCTCTGCGCCCTCGCACTGTCAGTGGGCGGCTGTGCGGGTCTGCGGAGCCACCGCGCGCGCGCCGAACCGCCGGCCTCCGACCAAGCCATGCAGTACTTCGTCAAGGCCAAGGTCTTTGAAGCCCAACACAACTACCTCGGCGCAATAGTCGCCCTGCGCAACGCAGCCGACCTCGACCCGACCTCGCCCACCATCTACGCCCGCCTCGCTTACAATTACCAGCGCATTGACGACCCCCACATGGCCGTCCACTTTGCGCACAAGGGTTTGGCATTGGACGGAAGTCAAGTGGGGTTGCGCCGCCTACTGATTCGCATCTTGGAGAGCGAAGGCGAGCGCGAGAGTGCCATCGATCACATTGAAGAGTTGCTGCGCTACGAGCCAGACAATTGGCTGCTCTACCGCCACTTGGCCTATCTCTACTTTGAAACGGGCCAACCCGAGCGCGTCGCTCCGCTCTTCAAGGAAGTACTCGTCCAAGAGCGCGTACCACCGGAGGTCAAGGTAGATATAGCCGGCGTTTTTTCGCGCATCAACCAGCAAAAAGAGGCCGAGCGCATCTATCGCCGAGTCCTCGCAGCCGACCCTATGGTCGAGGACGCTTGGCTGGGGCTGGCTGAACTCAAGCTGTCACAGGGACATCGCCATGAAGCCATTGCCATCTACCGCGAGGCCGCCGGCCACCTGCCCGATAGCAGCATCCCCTACCACTTGGCGCGGCTGATGGTCACCGAGCACGACCTAGAAGACATCCTCGCCGAAGAGGGTGCCGAAGTGCTATACCACTTGGGAGTAGCCCTGTCCGAAGCCGGCGAGTACGATCAAGCGACGTTGATCTTTAAGCGCATCGTCGAGATGCAGCCCCAAACGGTCGAGCAGTGGACCGACCTAGCGCGCTACTACATCTACTTGGAAGACTACGACTCGGCCACCGCGGTCTTCAGCCAAGCGGCCGAGGCCATGCCCGACAGCAGCGAGATCTACCTGTATTGGGGGACGGCCCTCGAAAGCACCGAGCGCTACGATGAGGCCATCGCCGTGTACCAGCGCGGCCTTGAGCGCCTGCCCGACGCGGCTGATCTGTATCTATACTGGGGACTGGCGTTAGAGCAACAAGACGCTTGGGCAGCGGCGATAGAAGTCTATAGCCAAGCCCTTGCAGCATCCCCGGGCCACGCCGCACTGCACGTGCGGTGGGGCATCAGCCTCGGGCGGCAGGAGCAGTGGGAAGACGCACTGGCCCAATACGAAACAGCGGCCTCACTCGACCCTGCGTATAGCCCAGCCTTTCTGCACTGGGGCATCGCACTAGAGGAACTAGAACACTGGGAAGCAGCCCTTGAGAAGCTGAATCAGGCCGTTGCCCTCGCCAACGACAAGAGCCGCGTGCTCTTTTACCTCGGAGCCTGCTACGAACAGGCTTCGCGCAAACTGGGCCGCGACGAGTACTTCGACCGCGCCGTAGAGACCTTCCAACGCCTGTTAGAGATCGAGCCAAACGATGCGTACGCGCTCAACTACCTCGGCTACATGTACGCGGACAAGGGCGTGCGGCTGACAGAAGCAGTCGCGCTCTTGGAGAAGGCGATCGAGCTCGAACCGGACAACAGCGCGTTCCTCGACAGCATCGGCTGGGCCTATTTCCGCCTCGGAGAGCTTGCGCAGGCCGAACAATACCTGCAACAAGCCTTGGAGCAGATGGACGAGGGCGATCCCGAGGAGCAGGCCGTGATCTTCGACCACGCCGGCGACATTGCCAGTGCCCTCGGTAAAATGGACGAGGCGCGCGTGCATTGGCAAAAGGTGCTGGAACTCGTGCCGGACAACGAAGAGGTCCAGCGCAAGCTGCTGCCATGATGCATACCTCGCGCTCGGGGCACCCCCGGAATTTCCAGACAGCTTACAAATGGGTTGCGCTCTGTGCCCTCGCGCTAGCTTGCGCCCCGCCGCTGGTGGTGCGAGAGGGTTGGGATGCAGACCAAGGACCGGCCGCCTTGCTCGCTGCCTCGACATCCCTCGCCCAGTTCAAGGACCTAACGGCGGAAGCAGCCATTGAGTTGCGGCGCGGCGAGCTGCGCGGTCGGGGGACGGCCCTCGTGCAGCTAGTCAATCCAGATCTCTTTCGCGTCGAAGTGCGCGGCCCTTTCTTTACGCACATCTTTACCGCTCTCCTCGAAGGCGACAGCCTGACTGTGTACGGCCGGGGCATGGACCAGCCCTTAAAAGGATCAGTGCATGGCCGACTGCTAACCACGTTGACCGGGCTAGATTTGGGATCCTGCGACCTGCGCTACGCCTTGCTCGGCTTCGTCGAGCCAGGTTCCATCGTCGAGCCAGTTGAGTATCCGCATGCCGACCACGCGGTGATTGCGCTCGCGGGAGGGCGGCAGGCGTGGCTGGACCTCCGCCGGGGCTTGGTGTTGCGCGAGAGCATCCCCTTACCCGAGGGCGAAGTCCTGCTCCGCGAGCTAAAAGAATACCGCCGACAGGATGCGCTCTATCTACCGCGCCGAGTGGAAATACGCCAAGCCGATGTGTCGCTGGTATTGACCTACAAACGCTATGCCTTCAACAGTGGGCTAGACGCCAGTCAATTGCAACAGGGACTGCCCACGGCGGCGATACGAGCACCGTGAGAAGCTCGCATCGTTTGACAGTGTAATATGCCGCCGAGTAGGTCACTGCGTCTAGAATGGCTATAGAGATGATCTGGCGTTACAAACTCCCTGCCATAGCCAGTGTGCTCTTCCTTTCAGCGGGCGCAGCTACTTGTGCGCCGTATAAAGTCTATGTCTTTCTCAGCGAAACTTGTCCCATCTCGCGGTATTACACCCTCGCACTAAAAGACTTACACGCAAAGTACGCATCGGATAAACTCGAATTTATCGGCGTCTTTCCCAACCCACTCTCTACCTCGCACACGATCGCAGCATTCAAAGAGAAATTCAGTTTGCCCTTCCCTTGCATACAGGATTTCGACCATACTTGGGTAAACCGGTTGCGCGCAACCATTACGCCCGAAGTTGTGGTTGTCAACCCAGCGAACAGCGCGGTCTATCGCGGCCGCATTGACAATGCCTTTGCGCGGATAGGTAAAAGGCGTCGCATCATCACCGAGCAGGACCTCGCTGCAGTCCTGAACATCCTCGGAGAGGAAAAATCTCCATCATTTCGCCAAACCCAAGCTATTGGCTGCTTCATAACGCCATTGCAAAAGGCGAAATAGGAGTGAATCATCGTGTACCCAATTCTGTCAATCCTCATACTGCTTCTCGCCTTTTCTGCGCAGCGTGCTCAAACGGTCACCTTCAGCGAGCATATTGCCCCCATCATCTACAACAACTGCACAGCGTGCCATCGAGCAGGTGAAATCGGCCCGATCCCGTTTACGAATTACGCCGAAGTCGCGGCCCATGCGGAGACGATCCAATACGTCACGCAAAATCGCTACATGCCGCCGTGGAAACCCGATCCCAACTACAGTCGGCACATTGGCGCACGGATCCTCACCCAAAACGAGATTGACTTAATCGCCCGCTGGGTCGAGAATGGATTTCCACAGGGAGATTCTGCCCTCGAACCACCCCTGCCGGCCTTTTCCACAGACTCGGCGCTTGGCACCCCGGACCTCGTATTGACGATGGCAGAACCCTTTACTATTCGTGGCGACAACCAAGATCAGTACCAAATTTTTGTCATCCCAACCAAGCTCACAGAAGATCGGGCCGTAGCCGCAGTTGAATTTCGGCCGGGCAACCGCCAGATCGTCCACCACGCACTCATCGCGGCTGACATCACGGGCACGGCGCGACAAAAGGATCGCGAGACTCCAGAATACGGGTACGAATCTTTTGGCGGGTTCGGCGCTCCCACCGCCGTTATGCTGCCGCTCTACACCCCGGGCGCACTTATTGTGCCCTTTCCCCAAGGCGTCGGACAGATACTGCCCAGAAACTCTGATTTATTGCTGCAAGTACACTACGCCCCTTGGCCGCTGGCGGAATCGGATCAATCCAGCGTCAACATATTTTTCCAAAAAGAACCCCTTGAAAGAGAAGTGGGGCTCATCTCTATTTTGCCTTTTTCTTACGACCGATTGAGCGCAATACCGAACAGCCTCGGCCGAGTCGCCGCGCTACTTGAACGACTCGGTATCAAAGTGTCCAACCTCGCGGACTTCATCAACCTCGCGGCCAGCGCGAAAGACTTGTTTGACGCCCACCCGCAAGTAGCAAGACGCGAGTTTGAGGACAAGTTTGTCATTCCGGCCAATGAGATCAAAACATTTCGCGGCACCCTGACCATCCAACAAGACATTAGCCTCATCTCTATCTATCCGCATATGCACTTGCTGGGCAAGTCGTGCGAAGTGTACGCCGTCGATCCACAGGGCGGACGCACCAACCTCCTGCGCGTCTCAGACTGGGATTTCAACTGGCAGGGCAGTTATACGTTCACCCATTTTCAAAAAATAACCGCCGGCTCGAAAATTCACGCCTTTGTCACCTACGACAACACCGCGGATAATCCGCTCAATCCCAGCATCCCACCCCGCGAGATGAGCTGGGGTGAAAAAACCACCGATGAAATGCTCATCGTCTCCATGCAGTACGTGCTCTATCAATCGGACGATGAAAACATCGCACTGACACCTAACGCGAGCGACTCAGGCGTCGCTGTGGCGGCTGGGTCGAGTACCCAAGGACCGTTGCCCGCTCGGGCCGTCCTACATCCGCCTTATCCCAATCCCTTTAACTCGCTGGCCCATATCCGCTTTGCAGTCCCCGGGCGCACGGTAGTGCGGTTGGAGGTTTTCGACATCTTGGGGCAGCGAGTGGCCGTCGTAGTCAACGAAGTGCTGGACGCCGGAAGGCACACCGCGATATTCGACGGAGCCGACTTAGCCAGTGGGGTCTATGTTGTGCGCTTGGCGATTCCGGGCGAGGAATTGGCGCGGCGGGTCGCGTTGGTGCGCTAAGGGCGGGAGCTTGTTTCTCGTAACTTTTTGCCGCAGCAAAAAATTCACTGCCTAGGTAACACCCGCGCCACCACAGGTGTTTAAGAAATACACCACTAAGCTCGACTTTACCCAAAGCAGCATGGCAGCGATTCGGTTTGACAGTCACAGGCCCAATGCGTACCTAAATTTGCGCTACGAGCAATTGTTGATTGAAGTCTAGGTGTGCCATAGTGGGGATGCGAATGGAGCGTATTTTATGACTCGCCAGTCCGATGTAGTAATTATCGGCGGCGGCTTGGCCGGCCTGACGCTGGCCCTTCAACTGCGGCTGACCCTGCCGGCGCTCCGCGTGACCGTGCTCGAACGGCACCGGCACCCGGCACCAGAGACGACCTTCAAAGTCGGCGAGTCCATGGTCGAGGTTTCTTCTTGGTATCTCCGGGAAGTACTGGGACTGGGCGATTATTTGCGCGAGTCGCATCTGCTCAAGTTCGGTCTGCGCTTTTTTATGAGTGACTTGGATAATCGCGATTTGGGATGCCGTCCAGAATACGGCCTGCTAAATGTCCCGCAAGGCACTCCCGCTAAACCAACAGCGAGCTTTCCCACAATCCATTTGCCCACATACCACGTCGATCGCGGCCGCTTGGAGAACTGTCTCTTGGAACGCTGTCGGGCAGCCGGGGCCGAAGTCGTAGAAGCCTGCAAAATCAAGGCATTGAATTTTGGCGATCCGCACGAACTAGCCGCCGACGCCAACAGTTTGAAGCTGCAATCTCGCTGGGTTATTGACGCCACCGGTCGGGCGGGATTTCTGGCGCGGCGGCTGAAGCTCAGGCAGACCCAAGGGCATGCAGTCAATGCCGCGTGGTTTCGGTTAGCCGAGAGGATCGACCCGGATCTTTGGACCGAGGACTCAGCTTATCACAGCAGGACTCGTCCCCAGCAGCGTTGGCGCAGCACGAACCACTTGATGGGGCCGGGTTACTGGGTCTGGCTCATTCCACTTCCGACCGGAGCTACGAGCGTAGGTATCATGGCCGATCCCGCTCAGCATTCCTTTGACCAACTCAATCGCTTTGAAAAGGTGCTGACTTGGCTGAGTGCTAGGGAACCTCAACTAGCTGAAGTCGCCTCTTCCCTAGCGCCTCTGGACTTCCATGCGATGCAAGCGCGATCGTATCTCAGCCAGCGCACATTCTCGGCGGACCGTTGGGCACTCTGTGGTGAATCGGCCTTTTTTGTCGATGCCCTCTATTCGCCGGGCGGGGATTTCATCGCCGTGGGAAATACCCTCATAACACAGATGATCGCGGCCGATTGCGCCGCAGATCGGCTGCAATTAGCGATCCTCGCCAGATTTGGCGAAGAGCTGCTCAATGGTATGTTCCGGCACTATTTCGGCCTCTATCACGGCAACTACCCATTGATGGGCAATCCCGGTGTCATGCTACAGAAGGTCGCGTGGGACACTGCATTTTACTTCGCCTATAACGTCCTGCTCTTCTGCAACGGTCGCTTTTGCGACCCTGTGTTTCACCAAGCGATCCGGGAGGAAAATGCGCGGTTGGAGAGCCTGCAACAGCGCATGAGGTATCGCTTCAAGCGATCGGAGGCCGAGCAGAGCGCTTACTCCGGCCACTTTATCGATCAAGCCTGTGTCGAGCCTATCCAGGCGCTCTATCAGTCTAGTAAAGACCGCTTGGAGGATACCGAGGGCCTCAAAGCCCAATTGGGAGAAAACATACAAGTATTGGAGCACTTTAGTAACACCATAGAGGAGCTTGTGCGGTGAACGCGCGCGCCGACCGGCTTGGGAAGCGATTGTCTCGCTTGCTGTCCGAGGTTACGTCGCCGCCGCCCGCCGATGTGCATCCCAAGATCGGCCAGCGCCTGTCCGATGCGCGGGCGGCCTTCGCGCAGGGATTTCGCCAAGCACTGAGTGTTGCGCCGACAATGCTGCCGCGGATTTTGCGAGACGAGCCATGCCAAAGACGCGGCTTTGCGCTCGAAGGTGCCGCTATGGCACTCGTCTTAATGGATGAGTTCAGCGCCGCTCCCCGGAGGCTGTTAGAAGCTTTGCTCTGTGGGCGGTCGGCTGGCGAACGTACCCTCGGCGCAATCGGCGTTGGCTGGGCGAGTGCGCACTTGGGCCGCTCGGCTGACTGGTTGCCGCCTGGGCTGCACCCTCGCTATAGGCATGCCGTCGCGGACGGGTACGGCTTTCACCAAGGATTCTTCCACGCGCATCGGTTCGCGGGCCGGGGGTTTCCCACCGGCAAAGGCGAATTGAGCATCTCCTATGACATTGGACTTGGCCGGGCGCTGTGGTTCGTTCACAGCGGCCGCACGGAGTCTATTGTCCACTCTATCGGCAGGATGCCGCCCGATCGGCGCGCACAGCTCTGGCGCGGGGTCGGCACGGCCTGTGCTTTTACCGGCAACGCCGAGTACGCGGCGCGGATGGGTGCCGCCGCTGCGCGGTTTGAAACTCATTTCCAAGCGGGCTTGGAGACCGGCACGCAACTGTTGCGTGCCCTCGCCCAGCCCGAGGAGGCGGTTCTGTGAAAAGAAGAGATTTCTTGATTGGTGGGATAGGTGCTGTGGCGACAGGTACCACCGGCTGTGCGGGCATCCGTCAGGTCATTTCTCCGAGTTGGCCCAACGTTACGCCGGCGGAAATGGACGGTTTTCTAGTGGATCTAGACAGCGCGATGAATCGCATTACCGAGAATCCAGCGGGCGAGCGCTTTCTAAGCGAGCTGCAACAGCGACCTTCCCGCGAGCAAGATGCACGGCTTCTTCGTCAGGGGATGCGCACGCTCCTGCTCGCCGGGAATTTCGGCGATTTGTCGGTAGCGGGCCAAGTACATCCAGGCGTCCAGCAACGGCTCCAGTACTCTGCTTCCGAGATAGATTCAACGACCCTAGGCTTAATGGATCATCTGCAATCGCTGTCCCCTGCTGCTAGAGCCAATATGCAGTCAGCCCTCCGTCAGGACGCCAAGCTCGGAGATCGCGTACTCGAAGCCATTGACCTTGAGGCAAGCTCGGTCGGGGTGCCCATTCGCCGCCGGCTGCAGTTGCGCACGATGGGCAAACACATCATCGGGCGCTTGCAGCATTCTTCTGACATGTTCATTGACGAATATGTCACCAAAAGCCAAAAGATCCTCTCTCAACCGGGTTCGGCTGCCGAAACGCAGCGCTTGATGGCAGCGCACATGGGTGAACCAACTTTTAAGGTCCGGCGTCAGGAAGCCGAAAACGCGGCGCGGCGCTGGCAAGCAATGGAACTCCAAGAGATTCCCATTGGCTATCAATCGCTGGAGAAAGAAGATACCAGCGAAGAAAAAAGTGGCGAAGAAAGTGATAGCTGGTATCGAGCAGGCAACCGTTTGCTTGGATTCGGTACCGTAACGACCATAGTCGGTTGGTTGATAATCGCTCTCGGCGCTGGAATCGGTAGTGATGGTTTGCTAATAATAGGACTGATCCCCGGAGTCACCGTCGGACCGCTCGCCTTTCTGCTAGGTCTCGTTACCATCCTCCTCGGAGGCCTGATAGATATAGCCGACGGCCCATGAAAGTCGCAATCACCGGCTTTGGGGCATGCTGCGCCTTGGGCGAAAACACTGAAAGCCTTTGGAATGCCATAGAACAAGGCCACAGTGGCATCGCGCCCATTAAGCGCTTTGACGTCGCCCCGTTCGACACGCGGCTGGGAGCCATGGTGCCTGCGGGCGACCGCTGCGATACCGAAGCGCAACGTCTCCTCGCTTACGGGTCCGCCGCGGCCACCGAGGCCCTCCAACGTGCGAAAGTTATCGACCGCAGTCGCGTTGCCTTAGTGCTTGGGACCTGCAATGGATTGCTGGGGAAAGAGGTTCACACCGTCAGCACCGATCTCGCACGCGCCTTAGGTCTTGGAGGACCGGCCATCACCTTTTCAACTGCCTGTGCATCGTCTGCTCATGCCCTTGGATTCGCCGCGGATCTAGTGCGCCGGGGAGTTGCCGAGTTCGCTCTCGCTGGCGGTGTGGACACGCTCTGCTTAAGGGTCTTTGCCGGCTTTCACAGTCTAGGGCTTATAGCCAAAACCCCCTGTGCCCCATTCAGCACATCTATGGGAACCACTCTTGGCGAGGGAGCGGCCTTCATGCTGCTCGAATCCGCGCATTGTGCACAGGCACGCGCTGCTGCGCCGTTGGCCGAGTTGATGGGATACGGCCTGTCCGCCGATGCCTTCCACGACACCACGCCCGATCCCTCCGGCTCGGGGATGGCGCGCGCATTGGCCGCTGCGTTGGAGGATGCAGGTCTTGCGCCTGAGACCATTGACTACGTCAACGCGCACGGCACGGGCACAGCCGCTAACGATGCGGCCGAGTGGCGTGCGATCCAGCGCGTCTTCGGCGCTTTCGCCGACCAACTACCTGTCAGCTCGAGCAAGAGCTTCCTCGGCCACGCCCAAGGGGCAGCAGGTGCGCTCGAGGCCGTAGTTACTTTGATGGCTATGGCACGCAACGTTGTGCCGCCCACCATCAATCTCACTAAACCTCGTCCCAACTCTCCCACCGATCCCGTGGCCGAGCCAAAGCCACGATCTCACATAACGCGACATGCAATATGTGCCAATGCTGCGTTTGGGGGGGTTAACGCAGCCTTTGTTTTAGGACCAGCAGATGGAATGCCGCAGCTCCGAAGAGAAGTACCCCGCCCCATTGGCCTCACCGGTACGGGCATAGTTCAGGACTGCCATCAAGTTCATCAGTTTGTCCCACGCGCCGAGTTGCGTGGGACGGACACATCCGTGCGTCTTCTCGCCAGCGCGGTCGCCAGCGCCCTGACGGATGCCGGACACCGGCTGCGGACGCCGGATTGCGAGGAAATCGGTCTCTTCGTCGGCCAGACCCGCGTTTCCCCGGAAAGCGTTGCAGCCTTTGGCAAGAGTATTCGAGAACGCGGAGCAAGGCACCTTTCAGCACCAGCCTTTACGCGCATGGTTTGCAACTACGCGACCGGTGCTTGTTGTAGATTCTTTGGCTTGAAAGGACCGACAGCGACGCTGGCAACAGGTGCAGACAGCGGCTTGACTGCCCTTGTCCTAGGAGCAAACCATCTGGCTTGGCGCGACGATCTCAACCATCTGATGACTGCGGCGGTCGATGAACCAGACGAGTTAGATGATTACGACGGCGGGGCGGTCGGCATTCTCCTGCAAGCAGGAAGAGGTTCTCCGGTCAATCTCGCTGGCTGGGCCCTCGCAAGCGATTGCGAAACAGCTATTGCACAGGCCCTAGCGAACGCATGTCTCAGCCGCGCAGAAGTCGTGCCAATAGTTGTTTCAGGGGCCCCTGCTAGTGCTGGGCTGCGAGCAATCATCGCGGCCATTAGGGCTTTAAAAAAAGGCGCACAAGGACCTTTTCTCATTAGTAGCCGAGATACCGGAACTGCGGGGGCAGCCATCATTTTGCAAGCTCGGAGTCAAAGATGCGATCCGAATTAAAAGAAAAAATTGCCCGACGCGAAGCGGTCCTCAATCGCGTGATCGAACTGTTGATCTCCCGCCTGCGACTAGATCGTTCCAGCAACGAACTGGACCCCGACACGCCGCTTTTTGGTAGCGGTCTTTGTCTCGACTCGGTAGATGCTGTTGAGATCGTCGTGGTCTTGGAGGCGGAATTCGGAATTTGGTTGGATGAAGACGAAGATGAGAGCGTGTTTACCTTGCGAACAATCAATTCCCTCGTGGATGCGGTGCTAAGTCAAAAAGAAGGTGAACTTGACAACAGAAACTGAAATCAGTTACTACGCCATTCGCAACGCGGTGGCACTCGCAGAGGAGCCTGAGTTGCGTTGCCTGCAATTGACGGGTGCCCAAGCCTTCGACGTCCTTGATGCCGTGTGTCCATGCGACATTTTTCTCCGCGACGGGCAGATGAAGCACACCTTGCTGCTAAATGACGAGGGGATCCCTTTTGCCGATATCTATGTATGCCGCGAGGGGGAAAATGCCTACCTGCTCGGCTATGGTCCCAGCGCTGCTGAGATTGCTGATTGGATTACCGGCCACGCAACGGATAGTTCCGATTTTTCAATCATTGACCTAAGCAAGTCCCATCAGAGCCTAGCTCTTGACGGACCTTATGCTTGGGAATTGTGTGCTGAGGTATTCGGTCCCGACGTACTTGGTCTGCCTTATTTGGGAATGCGGACCTTGGGTGAGGTGCTCGTGTTTCGCGCAGGTAGGACTGGGGAATATGGCTATCACCTACTGGTCCCAACCGACCAAAAAAACGCATGGCGCGAAAAATTACTTGCCACTGGCGCAGCATTTGCAATGGCGTGTGCCAGTGAAGCTGCGCGGGCCCAATGCGTGTTGGAAAATTTTTTCTTTGATGTCAACAGGGAGGGCCGGTATGGTCTTACTCCCTTGGAGCTTCAGCTACAGTGGCGGCTGTCCCCGCAGAAAACCGCATATCCCGGGGTCGAAGCAATACGCACGCTCCGACAATCCGGGTGGACGCATAGACTGATCTGTTTCATCACGCCGGACTTCGCAAGTTCAGATGAAGAGATCACCTGCGATGGTGAAACGGTGGGGCGTATCCTAGCAGCAGGGTATTCGCCGTTGCGTAGCGAATACGTCGGTAAAGCGTTGCTGCGCCGACCGTATTGGCACGCGGGATTGGATGTCTTTCGCGTAGGTTGTCGTCCCTTAAAAACTATCTCGGCTCCAGCAATCAAAAATCTCAGCTTGAAAATTACTCCCTACCGCCACAGTTTTCATACGCGAGCAGAGGACCTCACCTGACTTTGTTGTCGCGTGAACATCCGCTCCTGCCAAGCGCTGTCAAAAAACGCCCGGAAACGATTATCAACATCCGCTTATAATGCCGCCAGCCAATTGCAACAAAGGGTGATGCGAGTGCCATAAGACGCTACGCCCCTTCTAGCCAGCCAAACGGAGCAAAAGACAAGTGAACCCTAGCTTGAGACATTTGCTGATCGCTTGCTGCATTGCCATCTGTGCATTCTCCACGCTCGGAGCCCAAGCATTTCTCTGCGCCGGACACGCGGCGGACGAGCCGCTCCCCACCGCCAAAATCGCCAGCGAGGTGCGGCTACCCGTGCTGCCCACTAGCGGCTCAATCTACGTCCTGACAATCTTCGCCCGTTTCGCCGATGAAGAACCTACACCCGTGCCCGCGTGGGCTGACCAGCTCTTTGACGCCGAGCGCGAGGGGAGCTTTGCCCACTTCTATCACGCGATGTCCTTCGGTCAACTCGCGATTGCCGGCGAGGTCCTGCCGCAACGGTTGGCCGCCTCACAAGTAGCATCCGCCTATTTAGCCGATGCCCCGGGCCAGCGCGGTCGCTACGGAGATTTCGCGCGCGAAATCCTCGCGCCAAGTCGATGCCCAAATCGACTTGGCGCGCTTTGACAACGACGGCCCCGACGGCGTTCCTAACTCCGGCGACGACGACGGCTGGGTCGATTATATCTTCATCAACATGCAGTCGGTGCCCAACGGTTTTTTGTTTGGCTCGGCGACCGGGGTGGTGGGCTTGGGCTTGGCAGAAAAACCTTTTGTATCCCGGGCGCTTGGCCCGGACGGCAGCCCCATTCGCGTCAGCGGTTTGCCGTCGCAGGGAGCAGTTCAAGAGACCGGCAACTTCGCCCAGACTGTGGGGGTGATGGCCCATGAGTTTGGGCACAGCCTAGGACTACCCGATTTTTTCGACACCTCCTTCCTCAAAAACCCCACCCAAAATCCGGCCGAGGACAGCGCCGGTATTGGCCGCTGGGGCTTAATGGGCTGGGGAGCGCATGGCTGGGACGGCATGAGCGGTCCAGTGGCCTTCAGCGCCCACAGTCTAGAGCAATTGGGTTGGATTGGCGCAAAAAACGAGCGGCTGATCTTGGTCGAGCGCGACAGTTGGGATCTGCGGGTGCGCGATTTGTACTCCGGCGGCGCGATATACAAGATCCTGCTGCGCGCTGAGACGCCGAATAATAACACCCTGTGGACGGAATATTTGCTGCTGGAATACCGCAGTCGGAAAAACTACTACCACCGAGACGAGCCTGCCTCTGGGCTGCTGGTCTGGCACGTCCGGCCCCAAGTCTTCGACAACGACGACGAACAACGCAAGCATCTCGACCTAGTTGCCGCCGACGGTCAATACGCCGACGCCGGCTTTCCCATCGGCCAGACGGCCGACCGCTTCGCCGGCCGCGACAATCTCGACTTCTGGGCGCACGACGCTTCTTACGCCCGTGCCCGGGGTGGCAATCTCGGCGACGCCAGCGATCTATTCGATGGAGTGCGCTATCGCCGTCTCGCCGTCGAGACCAATCCCTCGATGCTGGCTACGCCGACGCTCAGCCAAGCGACCACGGGCCTAGCCCTGCAAAATATGCGGCCAGACGGCGACGGATTGGCGCTAGATGTGGTGATGCCGCGTTGGGGTGGGGAATTGCGCGAGGAAGTGCACTGGGCGGGCGAGGTGCTGATTGATGGCGATCTGACGGTTGCTCCCGAAGGCCGACTCGTGGTTTTCCGCAATACCCAAATCAAGGTGGCCGGATCGGACCGCCTGCAGATGGGGCTGGATCCAGAACGGACTGAGATCCACGTACGCGGCGACTTCGTCATCCGCTCGGCCGCAATCTCGCAGATTGCCAATACCCTGCACGTCCATCCCGATACCACGCGCTTTCTGGCCGCGATCCCGGGAGAGCAGTGGGCCGGGATTTTTATCGAGCCAAGCCCGACGAGCGAACTGACCTTTCCCATTGGCAGCTACGAGATTGTTGACGCAGTGCGCGGCCTAGTGGTCGAAGGAATGCCTGCGGCGGAAAATTTGGTCATTCACGGCTTTCTCGCCGCCCAAGCCGAGGAAGCTGCGGGCCGCGGCGCCTTTGCTCCAGGGGTGAAAATCCCGCTAGCCTTGAAGGTCGAAAATCACTCACCGCTCACCTTTCTCGCCAATGTGCGCGCTTTTATCGAGTGGAATAATCCGCTGCTGCATCCGTCCAGCGGTGCTGGCCGTTCGCGCACTGTTTCCTTTCCTCCAGGCGAAAAGAACGTCTTCTTCTTCGGCCCAGACCCGATACTGATTGAAGAGGCCACGCCCGGAACGGAAGTGGAGTTTACAGTACACGTCGAAAAAGACGGCGTCCCAGTGTGGTGGGATACCTTTGCGATCGTTGTGGCTGATGCACCGACTGCGTTGCCGAAGGACTTCGCGCTGTTGCACAATTTCCCCAATCCCTTCAACGCAGAGACGCAAATTGCCTACCGCTTGCCGCAGGAGGCGCGGGTGCGGCTGACCGTATTCAACGCCATCGGCCAGCCGGTGCGCCAACTGGTCAATGCGAGGCAGACGGCGGGGACATACTGGGTGACTTGGAATGGCCAAGACGACCAAGGTAGCCTGGTGGCAACGGGTATTTATTTCTATCGGTTCGCCGCTGGTCCCTTCTATCAAGCGCGACCAATGGTCCTACTCAAATAGCACCAAATCGTTTGACAGTTTTAGGCCCTCATGCGTACTTAGAAGAGAGCATTTCAATAATACATCTTGGGGAGGATTTCCATGAGCAAACTCAAAGTAGGTATGATCGGCGGCGGCGGCCCTGATTCCTTTTTCGGCATGGTCCACAACCGCGCCATCGCGCTCGACGCCAGCCGTGAATTAGTCGCTGGTGCGTTGCGCTCCAACCCAGAGGCAGCACTGCGCGCGGCCGACGACTACGGCATCGCGGGTTATCCCACCTATCAGGCGCTGTTAGAGGCGGTGCAAAGCGGCGAGCAAGCCCTCGATTACGTCACCATCGTCACGCCCAACTTCGCCCACTACGAGCCGGCCAAAGCCTTTTTGCAGGCTGGCATCCCAGTACTCTGCGAAAAGCCCATCACCATGACGGTTGCCGAAGCCGAAAATTTGGCCCAAATCGTCGAGCGCGAGCAGGTGCCCTTTGTACTGGCCCACACCTATACGGGCCATCCCATGATGATGCTGGCCAAGGAAATGATCCAAAGCGGCGAGATCGGCCAAGTCCGCAAGGTGGTTTCCTGGTACAATCAGGGCTGGCTGGCCACGGCCCTCGAACAGACCGGACAGCAGCAGGCGTCCTGGCGCACCGATCCCGCGCGCACGGGCATCTCCAATTGCGGCGGCGACATTGGCACGCACGCCTTTATCGCCGCGACTTGGGCAACCGGGCTGGCCGTCGAGCGGGTCTCGGCGCGGCTCAATACCTTTGTCGAAGGCCGCGTACTCGACGACGACTTCAACGTAATCGGCGAACTGGAAAACGGCGGCACCGCGCTGATCACGGCCACGCAGATCGCGGTTGGCTACCGCAACGACAACGGCTTCCGCGTCTTCGGCACCACAGGCTCCATCGAATGGCATCAGGAGCGAGCCGAATGCCTGCTAGTGCGCCACGGCGATGGCCGCGACATTACCTACTGGACTGGCGCTGAATTCGACCTGCCCGCGTCGGTCGCCTCGTACTTGCGGGTCCCCTCGGGGCACCACGAAGACTTCTTCCCAGCCCTCGCCAACCTCCACACCACCATTGAGCGGCGCATCCGCGTGCGCCGTGGCGAACGAGACGTGCCCGCAGCCTTTCCGCACCCAGGAGTGAAAGAGGGCGTCGCGGGCATGAAATTCGTCGCAGCCGCCGTAGAATCGTCCAACAACAGCGGCGCGTGGACGCAGGTTTAGCGCGGCGCATCGCTTTTTGAAACTATGTAGGTTCTATAGGAGTTCTATCTATATAGAACTCTATAAACCCTTTTCAGGAGAATTTTCCATGAAACTGTTTTACGCTGTCTGCATTGGGGCCGTCTTATTCGCCGCCTGTGCAGACCGAGACCCCCTATCCTCCACCGCAGACTCCCCTAGCATAGCAGGCAAGGTGACGGCCTCTTCCGATCCGACCCCTGGTCTGCCTGAGCCGCGCGTGGCCGCGCAATTCACCGTGCGGATCGAAAACCTCGGCACCCTCCTCGCACCCGGCGCGTGGGTCGCCCAGCGCGGTGGAACGCCCCTGTTCACCGACGGCCGGGCCGATCGCGGCGCAGGACTTGAAGCACTCGCCGAAGATGGCAATCCCGCCGAGCTAGCCGCGAGCCTCCACCCAAATAGCGGCGTGTTTGCCACGCCAGTGGGAGCCGATGGCCCTGGTCCGCTGACGCCGGGCAGCGCCTATGAGTTCACCTTCGTCGCTCGTCCCGGCGACCGGCTGTCTTTCGCCACCATGTACGTGCAATCCAACGACCTGTTCTTGGCACCCGGCGACACCGGCATTGCCCTATTCGCCGACGATGGCCTGCCCATAAACGGCGACATCACCGATCAGATTGGGCTGTGGGACGCAGGTACGGAAGTCAACGAGGAGCCGGGCGTGGGTGCGAATCAAGCACCGCGTCAGGCCAGAGCCAACACCGGCGCGGACGAAGGTGGCGTAGTGCGCTTAGTCGATGATGGATTCACCTATCCGGCCGTGTCCGACATCGTGAGCGTCACCGTCACTTCCGTAGGCGGGTTGTATATCGGTACCGTGGCCGACGGCGACACGGGCGACGGCCAAACTGGGTTCGATACTGCGATAACACCCGACATCCTGTTCCTGACCAATGAGCTGATAAGCTACTTTCAGAACGTTCTGTTGGTCGCGCTGACTTCGGATGAGGTGACGATTAGCGGAGACGGCGGGGGCACATTGGCCATTGTGGGCAACGAGTGGGTGCTAACGGATTATTCGTCCGACGGGACGCTAGTCCTCAACGGCACCTTGAACGTCGGCGAAGATCAGCTCCCGAGCATTCCCATAACTGGCGTGATAACCACTTCCGGTGCGTTCGATGGCACGGTATCGTTAGACCTCCTAGTTGATGTATCTACAGCTGAGCCATCTGCGACCGGCACCATTATCGTTGGGGTACCGTACGACATCAATGATATCCTCGCGGTGGCTGAGGGAATTGCAGGCGACGGTGATACCGACGGCGACGGTGACGCCAACGGAGACAGTGACGCCGACGGAGACGGTGATGCCGACGGAGACGGCGATGCCGACGGAGACAGTGATGCCGACGGAGACGGCGACACGGAAGGCGACGGCGATGCCGACGGAGACGGTAGCTCTGGACGGATCATCTCTCCCGTGATTGTTTCTTCCGATCCGGCTGCTGGCTCGGCTGAAGCGCGCACTCCAGCACAATTCACCGTGCGGATCGAAAACCTCGGCACCCTCCTCGCACCCGGCGCGTGGGTCGCCCAGCGCGGTGGAACGCCCCTGTTCATCGACGGCCGGGCCGATCGCGGCGCGGGACTTGAAGCACTCGCCGAGGATGGCAATCCCGCCGAGCTAGCCGCGAGCCTACCGAGAAACAGCGGCGTGTTTGCCACGCCAGTGGGAGCCGATGGCCCTGGTCCGCTGACGCCGGGCAGCGCCTATGAGTTCACCTTCGTCGCTCGTCCCGGCGACCGGCTGTCTTTCGCTACCATGTACGTGCAATCCAACGACCTGTTCTTGGCACCCGGCGACACCGGCATTGCCCTGTTCACCGATGACCAGCCCATAAACGGCGACATCACTGCTCAAATTGGGCTGTGGGACGCAGGTACGGAAGTCAACGAAGAGCCAGGCGTGGGTGCGAATCAAGCGCCGCGTCAGGCCAGAGCCAACACCGGCGCGGACGAAGGCGGCGTAGTGCGCTTAGTCGATGATGGGTTCACCTATCCAGCCGTCGCCGACATCGTGCGCATCACCATCTCCTCTGGTGGCTGAGAGGACGCAGTGCCAGCGACATAGGCACTGTTAAACGCGAAAAGTGGCGGCAACGAGCAAGGTCGTTGCCGCCACTTTTTTGTTATCCCCTATTCCTCGTCGTAGCGTATCCGCGGATCCAGCCAAGCGTAGAGTATGTCGGCGATGAGGTTGGCCAGCACGAAGACTGTGGCCAGCAGCAAAACTCCGCCCTGCACAGCGCGGAAGTCGCGCGCCTGTACTGCCAAAAAGAGCCAGCGTCCAACTCCGGGCCAAGCGAAAATGGTCTCGGTGATAACCGCGCCCCCGAGCAGGTAGCCGAATTGGAGGGCAATAACCGTAAGCGTAGGTATAAAGGCGTTTTTCAGGGCGTGGCGCACAATCACCACCCGCTCCCGCAGACCCTTGGCCCAAGCCGTGCGGATGTAGTCCTCGCCGAGAACGTCGAGCAAGCTAGCGCGGGTCATACGCGCGATGACGGCCATGGGAATGGTCCCCAAGGTCAGGGCCGGCAGAAAAAGGTGCCACAGCACGTCACCGCAGGCCGCGAAGTCGCCCTGCGCAAGGGTGTCGATTATGTAGAAATAGGTGATCGGCTCAAAGTAGATATGCGTGCTCAAGCGGCCGGACACCGGAAAGAGCGGCACGTAAAAGGCCAATAGCAACACCAGCATCAGAGCCAGCCAAAACACGGGAATGGAAATGCCGGCCGTGGCCAAGATCATGCTGAGCAGATCCGCGATCTTGCCCCGCCGCACTGCGGCCCACAGTCCGGCCGAGATGCCGACCGTCATAGCCAGCAGCATACTAGCCAAGGTTAGCTCGCAAGTGGCCGGGAAGCGCTGGAACAGTTCAGTGGTAATTTTCTCGTGAGTGCGAATCGAGCGACCGAGGTCACCGCTCAACAGGCCGGTGAAGAAGCGGTAAAACTGCACGTGAAAGGGCTGGTCGAGGCCCATGGTCGCGCGCAACTCGGCCAAACTCTCGGCATTGGCGCGCTCTCCGAGCATGACTTGGGCCGGATCCCCCGGCACCAAGTAGAGCATCAGAAAAACTAAAAGCGAAATCCCCGCCAGCGTCGGCAAGAGCGCGATGAGCCGCCGGAGGACGAAGCGGTGCATGGCTCAAGGCGTCAGCGCGGTGCTGTGGAACCACTTGCTGCCCGTGGGATGCAGCTTGAAACCGGTGACGCGGCGCTGGAAAACCACCGTCTGCGTCGCGTGTACTAGCGGAACCCAAGGCGCGTCGCGGTGGACAATTTCCTGCGCCTGGGCATACAGCCGCGTGCGCACGTCGCGATCAGTGGAGCGACGGGCCGCTACAAGCGCGTCGTGCAGCTCGCCACTGCGGTAGAACGAAATATTCTGGGCGGGTTTGATGGCCGCGGTTGAGTCGAGGAGCACGTAGAGGAAGTTGTCCGGGTCGCCGTTGTCGCCGGTCCAGCCCAACAAAGCCATCTGATGCTGGCCATCGAACACCTTGTCCAAGTACGTCCCCCACTCCCAAGACACAATGCGGGCGTGAATGCCCACCTTTTCTAAGTCAGCCTGAATCGCCTCGGCGATCTTGCTAGGCTGTGGCATATAGGGGCGCGGCACCGGCATGGCCCACAGCTCGGTTTCAAAGCCGTCGGCATAACCAGCTTCCGCCAGCAAGGCCCGCGCTTTGGCTAGATCATAGCCATAGCCTGCAATGGTGTCGTTGTAGCTCCACAGGGTCGGCGGGATGGGGTTTTTGGCTGGCATGGCCAAGCCCTCGTAGAAATTATCCACGAGTGCCTGCTTATCCACGGCGTGGTTTATGGCTCGGCGCACCCGCACATCGTCGAAAGGCTTCTTGTCCATATTCATAGCCAAGTAGCCGGTATTCATGCCCGCCTGCGTCAAGAGCTGGAGGTTGGGGTCGGCGCGGATCGGCTCAATGTACTCAGGGCTGAGATTGTCGAAGCCATGAATCGTGCCCTGCGAAAGCTCCAAGAAGCGCACCGAGGATTCCTGAATAGGCTTAAAAATTAGGCGGTCGAGCTGCGGCTGTGGCCCCCAGTAATCGGGATTGCGCTCCAAGACAATGCGCTCGTCCTTGCGCCATTCGACCAAGCGGAAGGGGCCGGTGCCGACCGGATTTTTGAAGTAATCGCTACCGTAACGGGCCACCGCGGTGGGGCTGACAGCCGCGCAGAAGTTCATCGCCAAGTTCGCCAAGAAGGGGGCATGAGGCTCTTTGAGGCGGATGACAAAGGTCGAGTCGTCCGGGGCTTCTAACGCGGCGACAATGTCGTCCATGCCCATGGCCTGCCAGTATTTGAACGCGCCGGCGACCTTGTGGAAGGGATGGTCTTTGTCAAACTGCCGCCCGAGCGAAAACAGCATGGCCTCGGCGTTAAAGGGAGTGCCGTCGTGAAAGCGGACCCCCGTGCGCAAGTGGAAGGTCCACGTAAGCTGATCGTCCGCGATGTCCCAAGAATGCGCCAGCTGCGGTACCACGGCCGTGCTCTCGCTGTCGTAGGTCACCAAGGTCTCGTAGATGTTGTCGCAGACCTTGAACGATTCGCCGTCGTTTTCAATCCCCGGATCTAGCCCGATCGAATCCGAGCCACGGCCAAAAACCAACGTCTGCTGCGCTCGTTCCTCTTGGCCGCAAGCCACGAGCAGGGCGACAACTACAGCAATCCTGAATGATTGAACAATTCGAATTGCGGATCGCCTTGTTTCTACTATTCTGCGTCCATCTGCGTCCATCTGCGGATCATCTTGAAAACGCTGCAACGCTAGTCCTCAAACGCCGCGTCAAAGGCAATGTCCGAAGGCGGGAAATCGACCTGTTTGACAAAGGCGGCCGCTTCCGTCGCCCCGTGGACGCGATCCATGCCGCTGTCTTCCCATTCGACCGACAGCGGCCCTTGGTAGTTGATGCGATTGAGAGCGCGGATGATTTCCTCAAAGTCGATATTGCCGCGGCCCAACGAGCGGAAGTCCCAATAGCGCTGGCGGTCGCCGAACTCGGTGTGCCCGCCGAAGACACCGGCATCGGTCGGCGTCGCGGACCAGCCTACGTCCTTCATGTGGACGTGGAAGATGCGGTCGCTGAATCGGTAAATGAACTCGACGTAGTCCACGCCCTGATAGCCGAGATGGCTGGGATCGTAGTTGAAGCCAAAGGCCGGATGGCCGTCGAGTGCTTGAATGGCGCGCTCAGCCGAGGCGATATCAAAGGCGATTTCAGTGGGGTGAACCTCTAGCGCGAATTTGACGCCGAGCGCTTGGTATTGGTCGAGTATGGGTTTCCAGCGCGCAGCAAAATCCGCGTACCCAGCCTCGATCATGTCGGGGGACACCGGCGGAAATGAATAGAGCAGGTGCCAGATCGAAGAGCCGGTAAAGCCGTTGACCACGTCAACCCCGAGCCGGGCGGCTGCTTGCCCCGTGGCGATCATCTCTGCGGCCGCGCGCTGACGCACGCCCTCTGGGTCGCCATCGCCGAAGATGCGCGGGGGCAGGATGGCTTGGTGGCGGCTGTCGATGGCGTCGCACACAGCTTGGCCGACGAGGTGATTGGAAATGGAAAACAGCGCTAGATCGTATTTTGCGAGTAGTTCGCGCTTGGCCTGACAATAGGCATCTGTGGCTTGGTCAACCTCAAAATGGTCTCCCCAGCAGGCCAATTCCAAGCCGTCGTAGCCAAACTCAACGGCCTGTTGGCAGAGGGTCTCGATCGACAGGTCGGCCCACTGGCCAGTGAAGAGGGTGACAGGTCGCATTGCAGTCGCTCCTTGTTGGTGTTGGTATGAGAGGGAGTATATACGCCGGTCGCCACCGAAGTGTCAAGTAGGCCGCTAGCGGCTGAGCGACTTTTCCCGCCGGAGGTCAATGTCAAAGATGCGCAGGTAGCGGCCCTGAAATTCGCCGATGACTTCGGGAATCTGGTCTTCGTCGAGATCGAGCAGGCCCATGCGCTCGCCAAAAGGCTCGGACGACTGCCACTCCAAGTCGAAGAAGCGGGCGTCGAACACGTACCCGTCGTTGAGCACAATTTCGTCTTCATCGTCCCCATCGACATCGCCGATGAGAATCTGATGAGCCGTCAAATCGGTCTGGTCGCTGCGCCACTGCTCGTACTGGTCGCGGCCATCGTACACGACTAAGCGGCCATCGGCGCAGAACACGAGCTCAGGCTGGGGGTCGTCGTCAATGTCGCCGATGGTCAGGCTGGTAATGCGTTCGTATTCATTGGGCGAGTTGCTCCACAGCAGCGTGTAGTCCTGAGAGTCGAAGTAATATACACGGCCGTGGTCGGTATAGGCGACGATCTCGTCGAGTTGGTCGTCGTTGATGTCGAGGACGAATACGCCGGCCACCGCCCCTTCGAGATAGTCGCTGTCCCACACCTCGGTATAGGTGTGGTCGCGCTCCTCATAGACGTGGAGTCGGCCATCGTTGTCGCCGAGCACGAGGCGGTCTGGGCCTTCGCCCGCAGGCAGGCGCTGGATATTGTCAAATTCGTCTAGGTCTCCACTATAAGCCGGCCATTCCGCAGCTTGGCTCGACAGCGGAACCAGCCATAACGCACATACGATCAATCGCAACATAATGGTCATTACTCCTTGATGGCGGCCGCCCGAGCGGCCTCATATACGGAGAGCAAGGGCACTTGGTGCTCTTGGGCCAGCCGCGCACAGTCCTCGTATTCAGGCGCGGCGCGGCGGCGGCCGTCTAGATAGCTAAACTTGACATTGACCTCCCCGTACGGCGTGGCAACGGCGCGGATTTGGCGTTCCAAGACGCGGCGTTCCACTCCGTAGTAGCGCAGGCCGATGGTCGTAGTTTCTTGCAGCACGATCGCAGCTAGCTCGTCCAAGCGGCCCGCCGGAGCGAGGACGCTGAGAACGTTGCCCGGACGGCCTTTCTTCATCAGGACCGGCGTGGCGTACACGTCGCACGCGCCCTGCGCTAGCAGCCGGTCAAAGAGATAACCGTACACCTCTGGGTTCATATCGTCGATATTGGCTTCGATCAGCAGGACGCGCTCGCTGGCCGGCACGCGCTCGCCCAAGCGCAGACGCAATAGATTGGGGATGGCCTCTAAGTCGCGGCGGCCCGCGCCATAGCCGACGGCCTGTTGGCAAAAGGGCGGCTGCGGCCCAAAGGAACGAGCTAAGGTGGTGATGATCGCCGCCCCGGTCGGAGTGACGAGTTCGGCTCGGATATCGGTCTGTTCAGTCGGCACGTCGCGGCAGAGGGCCAAGACCCCAGGCACAGGCACCGGGTAGCGCCCGTGCGCACAGCGCACAAAACCCGTGCCAAAGCGCAAAGGCGAAGCGCAAACCTCTTCTACCTCCAAGAGCTGGAGACCGGCCACGGCCCCCACTACGTCTATCAGGGCGTCGAGGGCTCCCACTTCGTGCAGGGCGACCTCGGTGGGCGCGGCATTGTGCACCTCGGCTTCGGCTATGCACAGGCGCTCAAAGACGTGGATGGAGCGCTCCTTGACGACGTCGTCTAAGCGGCTGTCGGCAATGCGGCTGGTTATATCTTTGAGGTGGGCATGAGGGTGATCGTGCGTAGGCTCGCCTGACAGGTCGAGATGGTGCTCAGCGTCGGCCAACGGCGCGCCAGCCACGCAGACTTTAGCGCGGGTGGCAGCAATGGCGTGCCGGGCGGTGGCTTCGCGCTCAATGGCGACGTCTTGGACGCCCAGCTTGGCAATTTCTCGGTTGAGATCCTCTAGTGGGAGACCCGCGTCGAGCAGGGCACCCAAGATCATGTCGCCGCTGATACCAGAAAAGCAGTCGAAGTAGGCGATCTTCATCTTCGCCTCCCGCACTCAGGGCAGGCGCTTGAGATCGGCCTTGCGCTTCTTCCAGTCAAATTCCTCGGCAAAATCGTACACATCGACGAAGTCTTCAATCCGATCCTCGGCTGTCTTACGCAGCAAATTCGCATCGACCAAGTTGAAGACAATCTCGCCAAAATCGCGCGTTTGCTCAATGCCCCAGTGGGCAAAGACCGAGCGGGTGAGCGGCCCAAATTGATCGGCGCTGTACTCGCTGATGCCAAAGAGCAGATCCCGACCGGAAATGTGTCGCTTCTCTTCGCTCAAGGTATCGTTGTTCTTGCCGAGCTTTCGCACCGTGTATCCTAGCGCATCGTACACAAAAAGATACGCATCGCTCTTATAGCGCCCGTCGCGCTCGGCCAGATTTTCGATTTCTTGCAGCGCTTTTGGTTCCATCAAAGAAGGTCGATACGGCCAATAAAACTAGAGCGGTGCGGATGTCAAGGTCGAGGCATAACGCCAAGGGCGCGGGCCGAGTGCGAGGACGTGCAAGAGCGCGTCGCGCTGGTGGACAAAGTCGGGCAACAGATCGTCAGCTAGGGTTGGAACGGCATGGCCTTCGTTGATGAGTTCGGGATTGATGTGATGGCCATTTTTGATGATTTCGTAGTGCAGGTGGGAGGCGGTCGCGAGTCCGGTGGCACCGACCTTGCCGATGATCTCTTTTTGCTCTACGAGCTGACCCTCGCGAACCAATATCTTGCTCAAGTGCGCGTAGCGGGTGCGATAGCCATTGGCATGGACGATCTCGACCAATTTACCATAATCGCCTTTCCAGCCAGCGAACGCGACCTGTCCGCGGGCCGTAGTCCACACCAAAGTGCCCGTCGGCGCACCGTAGTCCGTACCTAGATGGGGACGCTGCTTTTTGAGAATGGGATGGAAGCGTTGGCGGTTGAAGCGCGAGGTGATGCGATTGACGCCGAGGGGCTTGAGTACGAACATCCGGCCGAGGGAGCGTCCGCTGGCGTTGTAATAGGCATCTTCCCCCTCGGTGGCAGCATAGCGGACCGCCAACTCGGTCACTCGTTCGCCTTCATAGCGCGCCAACAGGACGTCGCCGTAACGGACGAAGTGCTCGTCGATGTAGAGCTTTTCAAAGACAACTCCTAGCCGATCACCGCGCCGCGGGTCCCGCTGGAAGTCGATGACTGCACCAAATATGTCATCGGCGAGCACATCGCTAAGCGCGTTGCCCTCCCCGGCTGCGCTGATGGCATTGGAGAGGTTGTTCTCAATGCGCACTTCAAGCCGCTCAACCCGTCGCTCCAGCGGTAGCTGCAACTGGCGAGCAACAAACTGACCATCGTGCAATTTCACCTCGATCGGGCGATCAGGGGTGCGGTGAGGCGTGTAGCAGAAGCGGCGAATGGCGTCACTGGTGTCGATTGCGACCTCGCAGTAGTCGCCCGCCTTGACTCGTGCGGGATCAAAAACCGCGTACAGCGCTTCGTACAGCCGTTCCAATTGGCCACTCGGGACGTGGTATTGCTTGAGCAAGCGGTCAATGGAATCCCCCGGACGCAGCTCGGCGGCAATCGTCCGCGTGGGATCGTCGGGTGGGGGCGGAATCGGGGGGCCGACAAACGGCAACTCCCACACGGCGGCCGCAGCGGCCTGAGTAAAAGCTACTTCCCCTAGGTGGGCGACTGCGCCCGCCGAATGCTGAGAGGACATCCCCAAGCGCAGCGCCATAAGCGCAAAGCAACCCAATAGGATGCCACAGAACCAGATGGCAAATCCAAATCGCATATTCAGAATCTACATGTATGGGGAGAAAAACAAAGGAACTGACAACGGAGGGGAAGCCGTTGACCAATACCAATAAACTTTTAACATATATATTTTCCCATTTAATCGTCAAGGATTTTTAAGGTGGTCAGTCCGCTCTACGACCTAAAAGCCATGCTGCCCGACGAACTCGACCGGCTCGTCGGCGAGCTCAAAGAACCGGCGTACCGCACCCGTCAGATTTTCGATTGGCTCTACGCCAAGGGCGTGCGCGACGTCCGGGAGATGACCAACATCTCCAAAATTTTGCGGCAAAAGCTCGCCGAGCAGACGCGCATTACTTGTTTAAACCTCGTCAAGCGTCAAGAGTCGGCCACGGGCGAAGCGGTCAAATTTCTCTTTGAACTGCCCTCTGGCCAGCGAATCGAATCCGTCCTGATCGTCGATGGCGCACGGCGCACGGCCTGCTTGTCGTCGCAAGTAGGCTGTCCGCTCGACTGCAAATTCTGCGCCACCGGTCGGATGGGGATGATCGCCAACCTCGAAGCCGGGCAGATCGTCGATCAGCTCTTGCAGGTCAACCAGTTCGCCCGCGAGCAGGGCGAGCAGGTGACCAATGTGGTGATGATGGGAATGGGCGAGCCGCTACTCAACTACTCGGCAGTCACGCGCGCCCTAAAGCTAATGCGCCTAAAAGAAGGCATTGGGTTGGGGGGACGGAAAATCACGGTATCTACCGCAGGTTACATTCCCGGCATCCGCCGACTCATGGCCGAAGATCTCAACGTGGGGTTGGCCATTTCGCTCAACGCCACGACCGACGAAATGCGCGAACAGCTCATGCCCATCAACCGCAAGTACAAAATCGCCGACCTCTTGGCGGTCGCGCGCGAATTTTTCACCTGTCGCGGCTATGGCGTCACCTTTGAGTACGTACTCATGGCCGGGTTGACCGATGCGGACGCCGACGCTCAGCGGCTAGCCGAACTGACCCGCGACATTCCCTGCAAGATCAACCTCATACCCTACAACGAAACAACAGACCTCCGCTTCCGCCGACCAACCCGTCAGCGTCTAGAGCAGTTCTATCAAGTGCTCAAAGGCTGCAACGTCGAGTTTACCGTGCGCCACAGCCGTGGACGGGACATCGACGCAGCCTGCGGCCAACTCTACCACCAACAAAAAAATGAGTTGGAGTCGTGAACTTCAAAGGACATGTCTTAGGAGGGGTCGTCGCGGGAACCGGAGTGGCGATAGGCGCGGTTTCCTCCGGCGCTGTCGCACCCGACGACCTAGCTACTCAAGCCGCCGTCGTCGGCACTGCGCTGTTCTTTTCCCTCTTTCCCGACTTGGACACGGCTTCAGTGGCTCAGCGGTGGTTTTTCCGCGGCGTCTTCTGCGTCTTGCTCTATCTGGGCTGGACCGAACACTACGAGTTGGCGACGCTAGTGGGCCTCTTGTGCATCCTACCGCTTTTGGATCACCACCGGGGCTGGACGCACTCGAAGATCAGCCCGTTCATCACCATAGGGGTGCTGGGCACGAGTTACGAATACTGGCGGGCGCGGCAGGCTTTTCTCGGGGAATTTACTTGGGACAACGTACACGCCCTGCTGGAAGGGCACGTGGTGTTCTTTATTGCCTGCATCGTCGGTTGGTACACCCACCTGTTGCTAGACGGGCGCTTCAAGGTGTTCCCCACCAGCCAAGACCATCACTGAGGCGACTTAGTCGCTCTCGGCCTCGGCCTTGGCGTCTTTCTCTTTGTTCTTGCTGACGAACTTCTTTATCTTGGCGACGGCCTCGGGCACCAGCGCGATGATCTGACTCCAACCGGCCTCCTGATCGCCGATGGACGCCACCTGTACCCGGCCATCGGCATCGACGATGAGGAAGGCGATGGGTTCGATGTTCGCGCCGCCGCCCGTCCCGCTCTGTCCCTTGCCCTCCAGCCCTCCGCCAGCCCCGAAGCCAAACGATATTTTCGATACCGGAATAATGGTCAAGTCGCCGGACTGAAACGGCTGCCCGATGACGGTTTCGGTTTGCACGATGCGGTGCAACTCGCCTAGGACGCGCTCGACTAGGGATTCTACAGACGATGCCATGAAAAACTCCTCGACTTAGTTCGGGGTGCGAAAGCGCGCGGCCAACAAGCGGTATGCCACCTGCAAGCCAAAGCGCCCTAAGAGCAAAATTAACAAGCCCAAGTGCAAATGAGCGACCAAATCCAAGCGGCCAAAGGCCCCCGCACGCACAAAATTCGGGCTGACATTTATTTGTATCTTTCCCTTGCGCACGGCAATCGCCTGTAAATAGCCATAAACCCGCCCGGTTTGCGCCGGGTCGGCAAATCCTAAACGACCTTGGGCCCGCAGCTTTTTGAACCGAACAGTGCGCGGCAGGCTCGCCAATAGCCTAAGACTAGGCTTGATCAGCAGATGCACAAGCGCGCGCAGGTTCCGCTCACTAGCTTTAGGCGCGACCTCTCGCTCGGATCGCCGCCGTGCTCTTTGCCTGCGCTTCACACGGGGCCGCAGCGGCAGGTAGGGGTACGGCAGAAATTGGCCCAAGAGCACCGGCGCGATGCGCAGGCCCTTGGGGCCCCATCGCAGCCCAAACCCTAGCCCGCCCCAGAAAAAGGACAGCCGCGCTCCCCATTCCCAAAAGTCCGGCAGTCCCTCGCGCCGACAGCGCAAGGCAAAAGTCATAGGGGCGCACAATGCACCGAGGCCGAGCACACCCAACGCACCCAATGCGGGTAATAGCCAGTCTAGCATGAATTTGTACAACCTAGCGGCGCACGCGGGTTCAGTCAAGCCTTTCTACGGATGCGGCTAGGGGCTAAACTGCCTTGACAGCACCCCCGTCGTACGTTAGGCTTGAATTAGACGTAAGTTACAGTTAAAAAGTGAGTTAGGCTTTTTTGATCAAAGGGCCGATACGCGGTAATAGCGACAAAAGGCGAACCGAATGGCAACCCAAAAGACAGTAGGAAGGCGCGTCCTTCAAAGCAGAGATTATGGAAGTTATTGGCGCGGGCTAGGGGTGGTCATCGCGCTGTGGGCGGCCGCGGTGCCGGTGAGCGCCCGCTCGACGCTCAGTGCGCGCCTAGACCAACCGGCGATTGCCGGACCGGCGTTGGATCAGCAGTCCATCCTCTATCTACACTACTTCCCCGGCGATGGCGAAGCCATAGTCAGCGCAGATCTACGGTGCCTCGGCAACGCGCAGTTGCAAAGAGTCCGCTCGGCACTAGGCAAGGCGCAGCTAGAAGCAGCGTCAATCAGTATAGACTATGCAGCGCGGCCTTTAGCCGAAGAACACATCGACACCCTCTACATCGACCTAGTCGCCGCTGAGTTGGGAACAATCGACTGGTCCGCAGCAATTCACTCCTCGCTCGACCCACAGGGTGCTCCGGCCCACCAGATCGAATTCGACCTAGCGGTGCGCCCGCCGCCCGCCATTTCGTGGTCCATTGAGCCACAGCGGGTCTATCAGGGCGAGCGCTTTGACTTGCGCGCGATTGTGCGCTTTGACGATGCACCGGCACCACCCTTAGAAGAACTGAACTGGAACTGGCCGCCGGAACTGAACTGGCCGGAGGGCGACGCTCCACAGGGCTGGGAGGGTAGCTTGGCCCCCGGGCAGGCCGATACGCTCTCTTGGACAGTACAAGTAGCTCCGGCCCACCTCGGCCCCCTACCATTGGCGGTCACTGCACAGGTCTCCGGCCAAAGTCCCGTAGAATTGGTAGCCCAGCACTTGCAGGTGGACCCGCTGCCCGTGATGGCATTGGAAGCTGGGTTTATGATGGCGGTGGAAGCTGGGTTTATGGAGGTGGGTAAGCGCGGGCCAATCACCTGTATATGGCGCAACGAGAGCGCCGAGCCCATCGCCCTCGCGGCCCTGCGCCTGCAGGTTGCGCCGGCGTTCTCGGATGTCTCCTTAATAGAAGGGCCGCCGGGCGCAGCACTCGCACAAAGCGACGAGGAAGCCGCACCGAGCCTGCTGGTGAGCGGCTTGGATAGCTTGGACGCGAGTGCAGCGATTCGGGTGACGCTCGAAGCTGTGCCGCAGCGCCCAGGGCCTTTTACTTGGCAGAGTGCCTGTAAGCCCTTGGGACGAGAGCACTTTATTCCCCTGCGTGGCGCGAACACAGTGCGCGTAGTATGGCAAGGAACGGCCCAATCCCCAGGCGGCACACAGCAAACGCCTACGGACTTGCAACTGATCAATCAAGCCTTTGTCCGCGCCCTAGACCACCAAATGGATGCCCTCCCTCTATCCCCGGGTACGCGGCTTTTCCTCCAAGCTGAAGACGAAAAGAACGAGGCTAATTGGGTCGTCGAGGACGCCCTGATCAAGACCTTGCAGCGGCGAGGCTATCAGGTGCTGGTGCGCCAGCCGGAAGACGCACCAGCCGACGTGATTTACTATCGGCTGGTCAGGGCGCGCGTGGTGTACTCGCCAGCAACCCGGCGGCTACTTCTCTGGGGAAACGAACAACGGCGCGATGCGTATGGCGACCTCTTTCTCAGAATAGAAACAGCCGCCGACCGCATCGTGCGCTGGGACCGCCGCGTCCAAGCCTATAGCTCGGACATGGTGTCTAAGGGGTTGAGCGAGGTCTTAGGCGGGGGCGACATGGTCGAACAAACGGTACTCAAACGAGAAAACAAAGCCATCGTGCGCGGCCTATCGGCCGGCATTCTCGGCGGGCTATTCTACATCTTCTTCGTTTTGTGACCTTCAAAACCTCTGGATGCGCCTCGGGGCCTCCTCTTGGGGCCGTCCATGTAGAGGGCACGTACTCGGCAGGACTTCGCCAGCGATGAAGATCTCCTCTTTCTGATCGGGACAAAAGCGGGTCGCGATCTTGTAGGAGTCGTTGCAGACCGCGCGGTACACGACGAGGTTTTCTGGGTACTCAAACCCGCGTTTCCTCAGGCTGCGATAAGGCTCCACGCTCTCATACGCCTCCTTCATAAACTTCGCCCATAAAGGCAGGGCCGCTGCAGAGCCTGCTTGCCTCGGCCAAAGACGGAGGCTGGGGTCGTCTATTCCGACCCAGACCCCAGCTACGAGATGGGGCGTAAAACCGATGAACCACGCATCCGTGTAGTCGTTGGTCGTGCCGGTTTTACCGGCTGCTTGCGACCGGAAGCCGTACTTCGTGCGGATGCCGAGTCCAGTGCCGCCGACTTCATCGACGGCCGAGCGCAGCATGTCCGCGACAACTACGGCCACGGCCGGCCGCAGCACCTCCTGCTTGCGACCGCTTTCCTGCGTAAAAAAGACATCTCCATCCTTGCGCTCCAAGCGACTGATGGCCATAGGTTCGACGTATATACCCTTATTGGGAAAGACTGCGTACGCAGCCACCAAGTCGAGGAGTAGCACCTCGCTCGTGCCGACGCCAATGGAGGGAATGGCTTGGATGGGCGTGGATATGCCCATGTTGCGGGCATAACTCCGAATCAGGGCCGGGCCGAGTTCGTCGGCCAGCTTAATGGAGATGAGGTTGCGCGACTGTTTCAGCCCTTCGCGCAGCGTCATCGGCCCCTTGAACTTCTTGTCGTAGTTTTCGGGGTCCCAAAACTGTTCGCGTCTGTGGTCCCACAGCGTAAAGGCATTGTCGTTGAGCACATCTACCGCAAAGCGGCTGTTGTCGATGGCAGCCGTGTACACGAAGGGCTTGAACGCGGACCCAGGCTGCCGTTTGGCTTGGGTGGCGCGGTTGAATTTGCTGTGGCTGAAGTCGCGGCCCCCAATCATGGCCAAGATGTGGCCGGTAGCCGGATCCATAGCCACAAAGGCCGCTTGGACTAAGGCCGAGTCGCGCGCGCTCTGGGACGCGCCTACGTCTTTTAGGTACTTATCCACCTTTTCCTGCACCTTGCTTATTTCAGTATCAAAGTGCTTTTCGGCGATCTGCTGCAAGCGCGAGTCGAGCGTAGTGTGGACCACAAAGCCCTCGCGATAGGTTGCCATGCCAAACTCGCGCTGCATTTGCTGACGGACGTGCTCGACAAAGTACGGGGCTATGCCATACGTCTCCTCGTGGCTGCCCCTGCGGGCGTCGATGGGTTCGTTGCGCAGGGAATCGCGCTCGGCGGAAGTAATCGCGCCGTTGTCGGTCATGCTGTACAGCACCAGATTGCGTTGCTTACGGGCGCGTTCGGGATGGCGCAGAGGGCTATAACTATTCGGCCGCGGGAGCAGCCCGATGAGCAAGGCGCTCTCTTCAAGCGCGAGCTGATCGACTTCGCTGTCAAAGTACAGGCGCGCCGCCGACTTAATCCCGTAGGCACCGTGGCCGAAATAGACTGTGTTGAGGTACATAGTCATTATCTCGGACTTAGTGTACAGGCGCTCAATTAAAACAGCGGTGATCTGTTCGCGGATCTTGCGTGCGTACGTGGCCGCCGCATCGGCAAAGGAAGCACTGCTGCGCTGAGTGCCAACTTCGGCGAATATACTGCGGGCGAGCTGCTGGGTAAGCGTGCTGGCCCCTTGGCCGACGAGACGCCGGTCCCTGAGGTTGGCCAGTAGTGCCCCGGGGATGCGGTAGATATCAATGCCCCAATGCGAGAAGAAGCGCCGGTCTTCAGCCGCGAGGAGGGCGGCCCGCACGGATTCGGGGACTTCCTCATAAGTGAGGATCTCGCGATTTTCCTCGAGGAAGTCCTGCAAGTGGCGACCATCAGCCGAATACACGTTGGTGACCCGTTTGGGCCGGAAGCTCCAATCGTCGATGTTGGGCAAGTTGTCGTTGAAGATCAGATAGGCACTCACGCCGACAACGGCGTACAAGGCGAGGA
This sequence comes from Candidatus Latescibacterota bacterium, assembly GCA_022819745.1. The sequence continues at coordinate 327,392 of JAJEGS010000039.1, forward strand.
AGCAAGCGGTGTAGAGCAGCAGCCTCTTGAGCAGTGAGAGCGTAATCGCATCTTTTACCCCTTCTATCACCCCGCCTAGACGCTCTTTATTAAAATAGAGCAGTAGGAGACGAATCGCGCGATTCGCCTCTTCTATTGCCCTGCTCAGAAGCTCTCTATTCATAGTAGCCCTTGACCCAGCGCGTGTTGTATTCCTGTAAGTACTCTAAGTGCGCGCTAGTCTGCGGGTAGTGCTCGCTTGCTGGGTACGGGTAGCCGGACATGCCGTGAAAGGGCAGCGGCCCGACCGTTAGCGAGTGCGCCGAGTGCAGGTCCATATCCTTGCCAAAGCCATCGGCATACAGCAAAAACGAGCGCACGAGACCAGCCGCGGGCGGCGGCAAGGCGGCGAATTCAACGGTCAGCTCGTCGCCGTGGAACATGATGACAAAGCGGTCGTCAATGCCCTCGACCAGTTCCTCTACCGGACCGAATCGAGTGAAGGCTCCGGCGTGGGTGCCCCAAGGCGCTTCTAACTCCAGTTGATCGTAGTGGTAGCGAAAGGCAAAGGTGCCCTTGATCGCCGTATGGGCCGGGTAGCCACGCCAGTGGAGGTCGCTTTGCGCCGGTTGCAAGCGATGGACCACAAGCGGAACATCCGCAGCGTCGCCCACCAGCAATTGATCCCAGTAGAGCGCGGTGTTGGTCTCGATCCGCAGCCGGTAGTCGTCGGACGGGAACAGGCCCGCCAAGTCGAAGAGCGCGTGTTTGGGCAGGCCCGCCGGGCAACCCATATCCGCGCTGACTTCGATCCATCCTCCCTCGCCATCAGCTACGGACAAACGGGGCGGATACAGCGATAAGCCGCGCTGCGCTGCGCTCCAATTCGAGGTCGAATGCGCGTAATCGACCCACCCGTAGCCAAGCAAGACCGGATGGGCAAATTCGGACAGGTCGCCCAAATTCAGCTCTAGCGCATAGTCTTCGGCATAGCCGTGAATGTCGAGCTGATCAAAGCCGTCGTACCACTCGTCGTCGATCTCCTCCAGCGTGGCCAACACGTCCAGTCCCCGGTGGTCTTTGGCTGCTACCGGTGGGCGCAGATTGCGCAGAGGATAGAGTTTGAACTCCGGGTAAGGAGGCTGGGAAAGCAGGCGCTCGTTGGGATACACGTCGAACTCGGGCGGATGATCTACGGCCACTAGTTCGAGGGCATCGACGTAAATGATTTCCTCTAGCTGATTGGCTAGCTGCAAGACGTAATGGCCGTCCTTAGGAGCCAGCGGCCCCAACCGAACGTACTCGTCAGTGTCGGGCTGGTAGTACTGGCCCGGAGCGGTCAAATAGCCAATAATGGCTCCCCCTAAAATGTCGGTGACAAAGCGATAGCGCTCGCCGTCCCAAGCGTAGAGAATCGGGCACGAAGTGCCCTTGCGGTCGAGTTCGGTCAGTTCCAGCCGCTGTCCGGCTCCAGTGGCCAACTCGGTCTGGCGCACGCCGCCGGGCCAGAGGATGCGGATGAATTCGACCGAATCGCTCTGTGCCAAACCAAAGTGGAGCACACCTGCGTACCCTTCGCTGCGAATCTCGCGCTTTTGGAGGCGATGAGTGGTTTTCACCTCCACCTTGGCCCCGACACCGTCGCGGTTGCTGTTAAGCCCTTGGGCGGCAATCTCGATCCAGCGCCCCCCTTCGCTTTGGTTGTGCAGCACCCGGCCACCCGCCCAAATATCCACGCGACCATCGCCGTTGAAATCGGCCACGAGCACCGCCCCACCCGGCTCGTCAATCGGGGATTGCGGATGGAACTGACCGCCGCCGTACGCCAGCGGTTGCAGCCGCTCGTCCTCACAGGCCAATAAGTCGAGGTCGCCGTCGTTGTCGAGGTCAGCGGGAAGCAGCACCCGCCCACCGGACGCCGCCGTTGCCTCGGCCCGAACGAAGGCACGACCGGCTTGGTTGATATGCGTTTCCACGGCACCGTTAGCCGCGACCGCCAAGTCCATATAGCCGTCTTGGTCAAAATCCTCGACAGCCAAGCCCACGCCCTGCACGGCACCCAAGCCCAAGGCTTCAGCGATCTCCGAGAACGTGCCGTCGCGATTGTTGGTTTGCACTTGCAGGCCCTCAGCCGAAAGCAGAACTATATCCACGTCGCGGTCGTTGTCGAGGTCGGAGAATGCAGCCCGATCCGCCGCGACCGGACCGGCCGGTTGGCCCGTAGCAGCAAAGCGGGCCTCTCCATCGTTGGCCAGCAGCGAGACGCTCGGGCCGAGTACAAGCAGGTCCAAGTCGCCATCGTGATCGGCATCGCCCAGCGCGACACCAGTCGAAGCCACAGACAGGTCTTCCCCGTCAGCCCATTCGCCGTTAGCCGCTCGATAGAGCAGAGTTCCGCCCGCGCCGCTGAGAACCAAATCGGCGGTCCCATCGTTGTCGAGATCACCGGAGATCGCACCAGTCGCCCCAAAGCCATCGGGCACCGTCGGAGCAGTGAGCATTTCCCCTGTGCCGCCAGCGTACAAGTGCATGCCCTCGGCCCCGGCCAAGACATCCGGCCGGCCATCCGCGTCAAAGTCGCCCAAGGCAGCAAAGCGCACCGGACCAGTCGCCGGACCAGTCGCCGCAAAGGCAAAAGGCCCGGCCACATCGTCCTGACTCGGATCGCCGCCACCGGCATCGGCCACGGCCTCGGCGTATTTGCCCTGCCCCTGATAGGACGAAGAAACGCCTTGGTGGCCGGCTTGGCTGAGCTGGTTGAAATGCTCCAAGGTGCTCTTCCACTCCTCCTCGCGCCCAAGCCGCCGATAGAGATTAGCCAGTCCATAGTACGCCGACACGTTGTAGGGATCGAGGCGGATGGCCTCCTTGAAGTCGGCGATAGCGGCCTCGCCCTCGTTTAGCTTGGCCCGCATCTGCCCCATGTAGTAGCGCACGTGAGGGTCGTCGCGGTCGGCAGCGGCGACCTTTTGCAGAGCGGCGAGGGCCTTGTCGTGCTCCCGACCTTGGGCATTGTAGATCAGACCCAGCGCGTAGTTGGCGTGGAGGAGGTCGGGGTCGATGGCAATGGCGGTTTGCAGGGCCGTGGCGGCGCTGTCGTACTTGCCGAGGGCGTAGTACGAAATGCCTAAATTGGCCTGCGCACTAGCGTAGTCTGGAGCCAAGGCGAGGGCGCGGGCAAACTCCTCTCGACCGCGCGTGTAGTTGTGTTGATCCATATAGACCACACCCTGATTATTGTGCCAACGCGCCTTAGGAGGCCAAGCCGGCGACTCCTCGGGCGGCCCCTGTTCACAGGCCACTCCCAAGAGGGCCGCGACGAGAGATAGCAGAGCTTGGCGCACCTTGACGCTTATTCGGGGCATGGTTATATTTTTTCCTTCCATAGCGATCCATTTCGCGTGATTTTCGAGCGAGAGTAGCTCAGTTGGTAGAGCTCCACGTTGCCAACGTGGTTGTCGCGGGTTCGAGTCCCGTCTCTCGCTCCATTTTTTTGCCTCAACCTCCATTTCAATATAGTTAAAACCCCCATTGAGAAAAGCGGACCCGGCCTTGCGTCGGATCGATTTCTAAGGAGTCCACGCTCAATTTCCAGAGGGATCCAACGGATCATCAAAGCGCTGGCCAAGCCGGAACAAATCGCCCAGTGGGTTTTCGCGGTCCTCCAGAGCGTCGGCTATAACCGGGCCAATGGAACCGCCGAATTTAAAGCCGTGGCCGCGGCCAAGCCGAAAATGCCGGCTCCCACAATGCCGACGCGCATGGGCTAGGGCTTCTCAGTGCGGCGCTCGCGAATTTGCAGCAGGGCCGGCAGCAGGGTGACAGACGTGATAAAACAGGACCCCAAGCCCACCAGCGAGAGCACGCCAATCGACGTGAGCGCCGGATGGATGGCCGGCACCAATCCCGAGAAGCCAACCATCGTCGTCAGCGACGTACCCAATAGCGCGAGCCCGGTCGTGCGCAACACTAAGCGCAGCGAGCCGCGGCCGACTTCTTGATAGCGGTGGAAGATGTGCACGCTGTTATCAACGCCCATGCCAATGATCGTCGGGAAGGCGACCATGTTGTAGAGGTTGAGCTTGATGTCAAACACATACATGAAACCCACGACCCAGATCAAGGCGTTCAAAAGCGGCGTGAGCACCAGCAGGGTATCGACAAAACTCCGCAGGTCGATGAGCAGCACCACCGCCACGACCGCTAGCGTGAGGATCACGGCGAGGGAACTGTCATTGAGCATGACCTTGAGCATCTCGGCGACTATGATGTGCGAGCTAGAGGCTATGTAGGTCTTGCCCGTCGGCGTTTCAATATGGCTGATTTCCTCGGCAAAGCGGATGGCGTCTTTGCCGTCCTTGAGCTCGACTGCGGCGTTGATCGCCACGAAGTTGAGGATGTTGCCCTCCTTGTCCTTGAACTCATTGGTCAAGTCCGCGGGCAGGTCGTACAGCGTGAGCTTCTCCACGTCGAGGTACGGGCGCAGCGAGTCCAGTTTAGCCCGCTCGCTTTCGCTGAACAGACCCTCTTCCCGATCGAGCAAAGCGCGGATGTCGGCGATGAGCGCCAGTTTGGCGTCTTGGTCTTGCGGCAGCGCCGAGTACACGCTCTTGACGCTGAGGACCGTGGAGGAGTCGCCGTGGGCGGCCTTGATGGCCTCGACCGTGCGAACTACTTCCATGGTCTCGTCGTAGCTTTCGGTCAAGACGATGGCCGGTGAGCGGCCTTCCTTCAGGCTCTGGGGCAGGCTGCCCTTGTTGATGTTGGGCGGCGGCGCGGGCTTGAGCTTGCTAAAGTCGTACTCAAATTCCAAATCGCCGAGGTGGTACAGCGAGTACCCAGTGATCACCGTGCCTATCAGCAAAGTGACCCAAGGCTTTGGATAGCGACCGGTGCGCCAGAGGACACTGCGCTTGCGGATCGGGATGACCAACCGCAGGCGCTCGGCGAGGACGATGAAGGCCGGGCATATCGCAACCATAGCCACCAGCGAGAACAGGATGCCGGTGCCGACGATAAAACCGAACTCCGAGAACCCCTTAAAATCCGTCAACAGCAGTGAATAGAAGGCGATCGAGGTAGTAACTGCCGTCGTCGCTAGGGCCTTGCCCGTGTACCGGACGGTCACGGTCAGGGCCTGTTCGATGTCCATGCCTCGGCGGTGGGCCTCGCGGTAGCGAGCGAAGATGTGAATGCCAAAGTCAATGCCCAGCCCAAAGAGAATGGCGAACAGCCCCACGGTGATCATGTTGAGGCTGCCGATGGCCAAGTAGGTGACGCCAAAAGTCCAAGTCAGGCTCATCATCAACGGCAAGGTGATGAAGAGCGAGCCAACTACTTGGCGGAAGAACAGGGTGATGAGCAGCAGCACGCCGACGATACTGTACAAGGCCGTTGACTTGAGGTCTTGTATAATAATCGTGAATTGGTTGGCGCTGTTTTGGAAACTGCCCTTGTACACGCATTCGATGCTGGGATGGAAGCGCTCTGGGCCGATGGCGGCAATGGTCTGGTCAATATGGTCGATTAGGTCCTGCGAGAAGGCGACATCCGTGGTAAGCCCAGCCGGATAGAGCCGGAGGATAAAACCGTTCCCCTCGCGCGTGAGGACGTACTGGCGGTATTGCTCTGCGACCTCGACCGCCGCGCCATCCTGCTGGTACTTGGCCTCGATATCCGCAAAGTCGAGCACCTGCTCTTCCTCGTCGTCCAAGGCAAAGTAGAGCGGCGATTGCTTGAGCTTTTGCAACTCTATGTGCTCGTCGAGGCGGCGGTTGACTTCTCGCAGGTCCTCTAAATCCATGTAGAGCAGCCGATTTTTTTCGAGCAGATCCTTTTTGCTGTCGAAGCGGCTCACCGAGCTGATTAGCGAACTGTGTTCGAGCGAATCGGCCAAGACCTGCATGAAAGAAACGGCCGCGTCCAAGTCGTCGCTGGTAATGACGACCATCAGCGGGCCGATGCCGCCGATGCGGGCCTTGATGCGGTTGAGTTCCCTGACGCTGACGTAGTCGTCGGACAGCAGGTCGGCGAAGTCGGTCTTGATGTTTCCGGCCAGCTTGGCGGCAAAAAACCCGGCAAATACCGAAAGCACCGTGGCCAGCGCAATTATGCCGATGTAGTGGTGGTAGATGTAGCGAACCAAGCGCTGGTGGCTTATGGGCATGGCGGCGGATTAATCCTCGGTTGCACCGCCTGAAGGCGGCGAGAGAATCGCTTCGCGCAGACGGGCCAACTGCTTGTCGAGCTGGACGATCAGCTTCTCGTAGCCATTTTTTTCGATGTAACGAGCATAGCGTCGCCTGTTGCCCTCAGCCGTGCTAACGCCGTCGATGACCAAATCGTATATCCGCCACACACCCTCCACCCGATGGAGCTTGTATTCGATCTCTATTTCCTCATCCTGCACAGGTGCCAGCGCTTGGACGACAGCCGCGTCTTCTTGCACCTCAGCCGACTCGTAGCGGATCTCGCCCTCGCGGTAGTAGCGGGAGAAGCTGTCGAAATTCTGCTCGCGGATGATGCTGCTGAAGGTCTCGGCGAAGTGGTCGCGCTCGTCTGGGGAGCGGCCTTCCCAGTGATCCCCCAAGGCGAGGCGACTCAATTCCCGGAAGTCAAAGGCCGCATTGATGTGCTGCTTGATCTCTTCCCGCACGGCCGGAGGCAGCGAGTCGGTCGGAGCCTCGGCGAGTATGGCCTGCACCTCAGCGTCGTGGCTTTTGAGAAAGGCAATGGGGTCGTCATCCTCTGCGGTCGCGCCGACCACAGTGGCGCAGAGGGCGGCCCACACACCGCACCATACGGCTCGACGACTCGGCTGAGCGGTTCGGCTGAGCTCACCGTCGAAGCCTCGCCGAAGTCTGAGCTCGCCGAAGTCCATTTTCATTGTAAATTCTCCTCTGCGTACGCGCCGTTGGGGGCGGGGAGTCCACCGCAGTAGTTGACAATGCGCCCGCCGTCAAAAGCCCCGCGCGTCCACACGCGCAAATCTGCGTAGTACGCCTCAGCGTACGAACGAGTCGAGTTGGCGTCTGTGAGCAGACCCAAGCCGATGGTGCGCTTAGCCGGCCGACCGCCTAACTTTTCCCGATGGTGCTTTTCCAAGTCAACGACCTCAAAAGTCCATTTGTCTAAGTTGGTCGCGCCGCTTTCGACCACGAAGAACCAAGGCCGGAATATCTTGTCGCGCCGGCCCACCGTGCCTTCGGGCAAGCTCGTGCTCCACACGTATTTGAGCTGTTTGGGAACCCCCAGCCAATTCTTGGAGAATATAACGTACAAACCAGCCGCGCTGTCGTTGGCATCGTCGAGAAATTCGTTGCCCCCCTGCGGCAAGGCCGCAGCGCGCCAGCACCAAGTCATAATCGGGTACTGGCGAGGATTCCAGTGGACGAATTTTCCCAGGATGACCGAATGGCTCGAATCGCGCGCCGCCATATAGCGCCGGGGACGCCCCTCTACGCGGTAGAGCACGGGTTTGAGTCGGTCCTTTTTCTTCCACGGCCCCCACTCCATCGGCTGCGACCCATCCCAAGTAGCGGCAAAGTCCTCGAGGACGACGTACTCGCGCTCGGCGAGCTGAGCCTCCAGCACCGGCGGCGAATGACCGCGGTCGATCAGCGACTGGTAGCGACGCCGATAGTGGCTGGAGACGGGCCGGCCGTCGATCTTCAGCTCGGCAATTTTCCAAGTTCCGTCTGCGAGAATCAAATCGGCCTCCACGCCGAGCGAGTGCGTGGCCGACAACGCGCTAAGCTGCGCACGGCCCCGCTGCCCATTCACTTCGAGGCTATCCAAGCGCAAGCCGCGCAAATCAGCAGCAGCAAGCTGGGCGGCCAAGTCGGCGCTGAGGCGGTGCTGATAGGCCCTAGCCAGTCGGCTGCGATAGTGCTCGACGAGGTGGATAAAACGCGGGCTAGATAGCAAGCCCCGGTATGCGTCCAGCGACTTTTCGAGATAGTCGCCAAAGGTCGTCGCAGTAAACTCGTCCACAGCCAAGTGCTCGCGCACTAAGCGGTCGGCCCCGTCGGCGCGCTCGCGGTTGGGAGCCTCTAGCAGCGCGTTCAGCCGCGCCACGGTTGCCGTCGCCCAAGCCGCGTCGGCCCAGCCGCTGCCCGGGCTAGCCAACGCCAACAGCACCACTGCGCTAAGGAGTGTCATCGCGTGGGATCAGTTTGAGGCCGCCCGTGGCCTTTTCGAGGCGGGCAACGCTGAGGTTGAAGTCGTATAGGGCTTCGCCGTAGGCTTGTTCGCGGCGGGCCCAAGTCTCAAAGGCGGCGATCAAGTCGCCAATGGTCTGCGGGTCAAACTCAAAATCGTCGCGGGCCTCCCGCAACCACTGCCGGGCCAATCGCCGGCTCTTGCGCGCGTCTTGTAAATCGCGGTCGGCGCGGCCATAGTCCAAATAGGCGCGGTGGACATCTAAGCGGATCCCTTCCTGCGCGCTCGGTACGCGCACTTCGAGCGCGCGATATTCAGCGCGTGCCCTATCCACATCCGCTGCCAACAAGTGCCACTCCAAGGATTGACGCACTCCGATGAAGACGCCGCCGTTGAAAAAGTTAAACTCGTCTTTGACAAATGGGTTCCGCTGGTCGGTGCGCCCAGGGGCCACGGCATAGCGCAAACCACCGCCAATGAACACTTGGGGCTGGTACGCGGCGCGGGCCGCTTGCGCGAGGGCTTGTTTGGCGGCGAGACCCGCTTGCAGCTTGCGCCATTCCGGTCGCAGATCGAGAGCCTGTGCGACCAATTCGTCTAAGGGCGGGACTAAAGCGGCCACCGGCGCGAGCCGCTCGGCCCGGAGCAGGAGCGGAGCATCTCTAGGCAGGCCCGTGCGCCAAGCCAGCGCCGCCTGCGCCAAGGCCAATTGGTCGGCGACCTCGCGCTGCTGCACGGCCAAGTCGAGCTGGGCCAGCCGCAGCTTGTAGCGGTCGGAGGACGAGAGCGCGGGGTCGTCGTCCAGTTCTTCGGCTCTGCTAGCCAACTCATCGCTCACGCGCTGCGCCAAGGAATTCAAGTCTTGCGCCAACAGCAGTCCGTAGTACAGCTCCTTGACGGCAAAGGCCACATCCAACCGAGTCTGCGACAAATCGGATTGCTCCACATCGACTCCTCGGGTCGCGGCCTCGTCCAAGTGGCGAGCGAGGCTGATGGGATAGAGTGGCTGCACAAATTGCAACTCAGCGCGCGCAAAAGGCCCCAAGGATCGGAACCCCGTGGTATCAGAGGGCGGGTTGAACACGCTGCCCATAGCATCTGGGACTAGGCCGCTTTCGCTGTCAATGCGCAGGCGAGGGAGGATTTTGGCGGCCGTAGCTTGGCGGCGACGGGCGTCAGCCGACTCGACCTTCCAGCGGCCGCTCGCAACCTCGCCATCGTGCTCCCAAGCGCGGTCGATAAGCTCAGTCAGCGTCCAGCGCTTGTCGGGCATTTGGGCGCGGGCCGGGAGGGTGGGCAAGCATATAGCAAGGCCCCAAATCCCTAGCCATAAGGGAGCGCAAATTTGCATGCCAGTGGGAAATCTCAGCGTCGGAAGAGGCGGAATTCGCGGTAATAGCGCGAGTCCGTCATTTTTATAAGTTGTTAAAAATAGTTAAGTTAATATACAGACTAAGCGATTTAGCGTCAATGTGAACGCCCGTCTGCTTCTTGGATTGTACAACACCCGAACCCTATGTTTTATGCACCTATGTTTTCCTTAAAATGCGCGGATAGGCAGGTGCCATGCAGCCGACTTTAGTCGTCCGGGAAGCCGCATCCTCTTGCAATAGCGGCCTCCGACCACCACCTCACTCCCGTTCCACCTCAAAGGCGACCACGTTGCGCTTCTCCCGACTGAATTCCACCCCAATCAGGTGAATCGCCGCGCCCCGACCGCGATACTTGGCCGCGTAGTCCCGCTCCTGCAACTGCCGCAGCGCCGCCCCCTCCGCCGCCCGTTCCACCACCTTGAACTCGAACAGGTACACCTGCCCATTGAACTCCACCGCCATGTCCAAGCGACCAGCACTGCTACTGTCCTCTACTGTGATCGACAGCCCCAGCGACGCGAAGTACGAGTAGAACACGCTGGCGTAATACCCCTCGTAGTCGGCAATCTCATTATTCGTATGCCACTGATACGGAATGCTGGCAAAAAACGACGCGAACAGCGTCTCTAAGCCGTCGAAGTCGTTGACCAGCAGCAGGTCGTACAGCCGGGCGTTGTGCTCAACTTGGCGTGCGGGGTTGCTCGTCAGGTGATTCAGCAGGCTCTTGTTCAGGCTCTGCTGCACCTCCCGATTTGGGTAGCCCAGCCGATAGTATATCTCCCCGCCGCGCGGCTCACTGCGGCGAATGGTCAGGTAGCCGGTCTGGAACAGCAGGGCCTCGGTCGCAATGTGATCCACGTCAAACGCCGATAGCAACTCCTCACTGCCGAGCATGTCGTCCAAGGCAAGGGAACTGACTCCGCGCTCCAACAGGGTCTCGAGCAGAAACGTCGGCGTACCCGTCTCAAACCAGTAAGCCCCGAACTGGCGACGGTCAAAGAGCAGAAGGACATCGAAGGGGTTGTACACCTGTTCCTCACCTAGCCAGTTGTACCCGTTGTACCAGCGCCGGATTTCCTCTCGGTCTAAGCCGGGCAGTTCCGGGGCGAACACCGCGTCCAAGTCCTCCTCGGTATAGCCGCAAATGGCCGAGTAGCGCGGGTCTAAGGTAATGTCCTTGAGATTGTTGAGGCCGGAGAACAGGCTGACTTTGGAGAACTTGCTCACGCCGGTGAGGAAAGTAAACGCAATGTGTGCGTCGCCGAACTTGATCGTCGAATACAGCCCACGCAGATAGTCGCGGTTGGCTCGCGCCACCTCCGGCACCTCCAGCGCGTCTAAAATCGGTTTGTCGTACTCGTCGATCAGCACCGCTACCCGCTGCCCGCTGCGCTCGTGCAACGCTTCCATCAGATGGCTAAAGCGCGCTGGCGCACCAGCGTAGTCCGAGCCGACGCCCTCCCGCCTTTCTATGGCGTCTAGTTGCGCCATCACGTCCTCTTGTAGCTGGCCCGGCTCCTTGAAGTTGCCCCTGCTAAAGTCGAACCGCAGCACCGGATGGCGCACCGACCAGTCCCACCGCTCGTGGATGGCCAGCCCCTCGAACAACGGCTCGTTGCCCTCGAATAGCTCCTTCAGGGTATCGAGAAACAGGCTCTTGCCAAACCGACGGGGGCGCGACAGGAAGTAGTGCTTGCCCTCGTCAACCAACCGCGCTGTGTAGGCGGTCTTATCGACATAGTAGCAGTTGTCCTCGCGGATCTCGCGAAAGGTCTGAATGCCGATGGGTAGCTTGCGCTTGGCTGTCCGTGACGAATCGGGTTCCATCTGTATCATGAGGCTTGCTCCACAATCTGGCCGCCGTCAACGTTGGCCGGGGCAAGGATGAGACTTACAATAGACAAGATAGACTACAGGGCAACCCATGCAAAGAAAAGCGAATAAGCGACCACCATGCAGCCGACTTTAGTCGTCCGGGAAGCCTGCGAACACAACCTGCGCGCCGTCTCCTTAGACCTGCCCCACGAATCCCTCGTGGCCGTCAGCGGCCCGTCCGGGTCGGGCAAGACCTCCCTCGTCTTAGACACGATTTACGCCGAGGCGCGTCGGCGCTTTCTCGCGGCACTGGACCAAGGAGGCGGCTGGCGCGCATTGCGCGTGCCCAAGGCCCGCCGCATCGACGGCCTAGCCCCCGCCCTCGCACTAGCCGGAGGGGCTGGCCACCAGAGTCCGAGGGCCACAGTGGCGACCCTATCCGGCCTGTACGACCTGTTGCGCTTGCTCTTCGCCCGCGTCGGTCAACCTAGCTGCCTCCACTGCGGCGGACGGGTGCAGACGCACCGCTTTGAAGAAGCAAACGAAGCGGCTGCGAGTATGCCAGAGGGCACTCGCCTGATGATTCTCGCGCCGCGCCGACAGCGGAAGGACGAGACGCCCGAGCAAGTTCTCGCCGCAATTGACCGCGCCGGCTACCGCCATGTCCGCCTCGACGGACAAGACCTGCTGCTGGATGACATCGCGCCCGAACACGTCGCCCGCGCCCAGCACCTGTCCGTGGTCGTCGATCGCCTCATCGTCAAAAAGGGCATCGCGCGCCGCCTGCAAGGATCGCTGCAAGCAGCCTTGGAAGCGGGCGACGGCCAAGTGGTTCTTTCAACCCCAGACGCAGCCAGCGATCTGGTCTTTGCCGTGCGGCCGGCATGTTCTACCTGCGGTGCGCCCTTCCCTCCCTTAGAACCCGCGCTCTTTTCCTTTAATAGCGCGACCGGAGCCTGCCCGACGTGCCGGGGCCTCGGGGTGCAGAGCGGCTTGAGCAGCGAGCAGATTTTCGCTGGTGGGCAGGCTACACTCGAAGGGGCCTTGGGTCCCTTGTGGCACGACTTTGGCCACGGCGATTTGCGCGACCGTCTGCAAACCTTCTGCCGGCGGCACCAAGTCGATCCCGAACAGCCCGTGGGCGACTGGCCGGACCAAGCAGCCGAACGGCTGTGGCACGGCGAGGGCCGCCGATTCATCGGACTGGCGCGCTGGCTGGAGCGCATCAGTGCCAAAGCCGCAGGCGAGGAATTGGCTTGGCTGGAAGAACGCCTCGACGACGCGCCGTGCCCTAGCTGCGGCGGGGCACGATTGCGACCTGAATCCCTCGCCGTGGAATTGGGCGGAGCGTCGATTGCCACAGTCGGCGAGTGCGCGGTCGTCGCGGCGACCGAGTGGCTCAACAACCTCGATTTTCCCGCAGCTACAGCCCCCGTCGGCGAGGCCATCCGCGCCCAGATCAGCCGCCGCCTGAACCTATTGCAAGAGTTGGGACTAGAGTACCTGCAACTGAACCGCCGCGCCGACACCCTGTCGAGCGGGGAGTTTCAGCGGCTGCGCCTCGGGTCCGCCCTGTCGTCGGGCACCACGCAGATGCTCTACGTGCTCGACGAACCCAGCGCCGGTCTGCACGCACGCGACGCCGCCCAACTCCTAGACGCGCTCAGGACACTGCGCGACGCCGGAAACTCCGTGTTCCTAATAGAACACGACGCCGCACTCTTGCGCGGAGCCGACTGGCTGGTTGATATGGGACCGGGTGCGGGGACCGCCGGAGGGCAGGTCGTAGCCGAGGGCACGCCGAGTGAGGTAGCCGCAGCCGAGTCTTTGACCGGACGCTATCTGCGCGGTGCACTGCAATTGCCGCGCACCCGAGCGCGCCAGCCACAGGGGTGGTTGGTCCTATCCGGTGCCCGCGGCCACAACTTGCGCCAACTCGAAGTAAAATGGCCGCTGGGGACCTTGATCTGCGTGACCGGGGTTTCCGGTTCGGGCAAAAGCTCGCTGGTCAGCCACACCCTGCATCCGCTCTTGGCGGCCAAACTCCACGGCGCTCAGCGTCGTCCCCTGCCCTATGATTCTTGCACCGGAATCGAGCAGGTAACGCGCGTCGTCGCGGTCGATCAGCGGCCCATCGGCCGCAGTGCGCGCTCAAACGCGGCGACCTACACGGGGTTGCTAGCGCCGATTCGCCGCCTGTTTGCCGACCTGCCCGAAGCTCGCCTGCGGGGCTACCGGCCCGGGCACTTCAGCTTTAACTCCCCAGAGGGAGCCTGCGACCTGTGCAAGGGTCGTGGAGTGTACAGCACGCGCCGAGGCGCATTCGACGATCTCGAAGTAGTATGCCCTTCTTGCAGCGGACGGCGCTACCGTGCCGAGGTCTTGGACGTGCGCTTCCACCAGCACCACATCGCCGAAGTGCTGGAGCTGAGCGTGGCCGCAGCGAGCGAGCTTTTTGCAGCCGTGCCCCAAGTCGCGCAGCGGCTAGACACCCTCGCGGAAGTGGGCTTGGGCTATTTGCACCTCGGCCAGCCGGCGACCAGTTTTTCCGGCGGTGAGGCGCAGCGAGTTAAGCTGGCTGCCGAACTGGGGCGCTCGCGCCAAGATCACGCGCTCTACATCCTCGACGAGCCGACCTCGGGCCTGCACTTGGAGGATGTGCGCTTGCTGCTGGCGCTGTTGCAGCGCTTAGTTGACGAGGGCAATACCGTAGTAGTAGTTGAACACCACATCGAATTTATCGCGGCCGCCGACTGGGTCATCGACTTGGGGCCAGAAGGCGGCGAAGCTGGCGGAGCAATCACCGCTTGCGGCCGCCCCGAGGAAGTGGCCAGCGCGGCCGACTCCCACACGGGCGCGTACTTGCAGCAGTTGTTTGACGCGCAGAATTGAGCTAATTGAGGAGTCTTTCATTGGATCTACAAAAAATACAAGCCTATATGCAGCAAGAAGGAATCGGCGCTTGGTTAGTGTACGACTTCCGCGGCGGCAATCCGGTCTTATGGCAGCTTTTGGGCCAGCGGCGACTTACTACCCGGCGCGTCTTTCTCATCGTGCCAGCCGTGGGTGCCCCGCGTCTGCTCGGCTCAGCGGTCGAGCCGGAAGCTCTCGCCGGGCTGGGCATAGATATCGCCCATTACGCTAGCTGGGAACAGCTACATGCCCTGTTGCGCGATGCGGTGGAAGGTCTGCCGCAGGTAGCTATGGAATACTGGCCCGGAGGGACGCTGCCCACGGTGTCTTGGGTCGATGGCGGCACCTTAGAGCTGGTGCGCTCCCTCGGTCCCAAGGTGGTGTCTTCGGCCGATCTGTGCCAAGTCGCCTTGGCCACGTGGAGCGCGGACGCGCTCGCCTCGCACCGCGACGCCTGCCGCCAAGTGGCCGAAGTCAAAGACGCGGCCTTTGAGCACATCCGCGACCGCCTCCACACCGGCCTCACCGAATTCGACGTCCAAGCCTTCATCGTCTCCGAACTGGAGCAGCGCGGCCTCGACATTGGACATCCGCCGATCGTCGGCGTCAATGGCAACAGCGGCAATCCCCACTACGAGCCGCACGCGGACACGGCCGCCCCCATTGAGCCGGGTGCTTGGATCCTCATCGACCTGTGGGCGCGCCACCCCGGCGAGCAGCACGTGTTCGGCGACATGACTTGGGTCGCCTTTGCCGGCCCGCGCGTCCCCGCCGCCCACGCCGAGGTCTTTGCCGCAGTGCGCGAAGCGCGCGATCAAGTGTTGGAACGGCTCGACGCCGCTTGGCGCGCCGACGAAGTCCTCCAGGGCTGGCAACTCGACCGCGTAGCGCGCCAAGTCCTGACAACGCACGGCTTGGGCGAGCAATTCGTCCACCGCACGGGGCACAGCCTTGGCCCGGGACCGAGCATCCACGCACTCGGCGTAAATCTCGACGACCTTGAGACCCACGATGCGCGGTCAATCCTACCGGGCACGGGCTTTTCCGTCGAGCCGGGCGCGTACCTGCTGGAGTTCGGCGTGCGACTCGAAGTTAATGTGTACGTGGATCCAGAGACTGGACCAGAAGTTACAACCCCCATCCAAAACGAAGTCGTCCTCTTGCCTTGAGCCTCGCAATCGTCCTCGTCAGCGGTGGGCTCGACTCCTGCGTCACCGCTGCCATTGCCGCCCGCCGCGGCCCCTTGGCCTTCCTCCACTTGCACTATCGCCAACGCACCGAGGAACGCGAATTCGCGGCCTTCTCCGCCCTCGCAGATCACTTCCAAGTGGAGACCCGCCTCGTAGTAGATGTCGATTACATGCGCCAAATCGGCGGCTCCAGCTTGGTCGATGCGACCCAACCCATACCCGAAGATGACGCCACAGCCAGCTTACCCACGACCTACGTCCCCTTCCGCAACGCCAACCTACTCGGCGTGGCCGTGGCTTGGGCCGAGGTCATTGGCGCAACCGACATCTACATCGGTGCCCACGAAGCCGAGAGCTACTACCCAGACTGCCGGCGAGAGTTTTTCGCCGCCTACGAGCGCATGGTCGCCACTGGCACCGGCCCACAAACCCAAATCCGCATCCAGACCCCGCTCATAGACTGGGACAAAGCCGCCATCGTCCGTTGCGGCCTAGCGCTAGCCGCCCCTCTGCACCTGACCTGGTCCTGCTATCAGCGCGACGACCTCGCCTGTGGCCGCTGCACAAGCTGCCGCATGCGCTTGGCGGGCTTCCGCCGTGCCGGTGCTAGCGACCCCTTACCCTACGCCTCTATTCCAAGGAGCTAACCCATGCTAATCGGCTACGTCAGCGACGAGCGCTACATCGCCCTGCACGACGTGCAGTTCGAAATCGCCAACGAAAACCTGCACATCGAGACCCGCTCGCGGGCCACCGGCGAAGTCTTCGCCGACATCCCGCCCGGCCCCTACACCGTGACCTTGCAAAAAGACGGCTTTGGCCCTAAGCGCGGGCAGATCAACATCCACCCCGAGCGGCCGCACCACTTCCGCTTGCTCGCGCATCAGTTGCTCGGCTACGTCTGGCCCAAGTGGGTCCAAGCGGGCGAGCGATCCGAGTTCCGCGTCCACGCGCTCGAAGCCTATCGCCTCGATTTGTGGCGCTACGGCTGGCAAAAAGAGCACATCCGCCCGCTGGGCTGGTTCGACGAGCACGGCCCGCGCGCCACCATGCAGATCACCCCGGACGGCGACTACACCCAGACCGGAGTAATGTGGAACAAGTTTGGCTACACCAGCCCCTCTCACAAACAGTTCGTCACCGCGCCGGAACGCTCTGGCCTGTACTACTTCCACGCCAAAGGCGAGTCTGGCGCGTTTTTCTCTTTCCCTTGGATCGTCGCCCCAGCCGCCCCCAGCGCGGACATCGCAGTCCTCGCCGCCAACATCAACTGGAATGCGTACAACAACTTCGGCGGGCGCTCCAACTACATCCACCCCGACTGCTTTCCGCCCACGCCGACGATCAATGCCCGCTTGGAACTCAAGCGCTACACCGACCCCGAACACATCAACTACGACGCCGAGGACTACGCCCCCCTCTCCTTCGACCGACCCGAGCCGATCAACCACATTCCCGAACACGTCGAGATCACCGACCCCATCGCGGGACGCGCGGCCTGCCATGTCGCCCCAGCCGAGTGGCGCTTCCTCGGCTGGCTAGAGCGCGAGGGTTATGCTTACGACCTGTACGCCGAGACCCAATTTCACTTTGGCCAACTCGACCTCGACCAATACAAAATCCTCATCACCACCACTCATCCCGAATACTGGTCGCGCAAGATGTACTACGACGTCAAGGCGTGGGTGCGCGAGCGCGGCGGCAAATTCATGTACTTGGGCGGCAACGGCCTCAACTGCGAGGTGGAACTACTCGACGAGCAGACGATGAAAGTCAAAAACGGCGACGGGCGCGTCCAGCGAGCCGAGGGCCACGATAGCCGCTTTCACCAGTACAACGAGTCTGAGGCCAACCTGCTCGGCGTGGTCTTTACCCATCCGGGCATTATGACGGCCGCACCGTACCAAGTCCTCGCCGCCGACCACTGGATTTTTGCCAACACGGGCGTCAAAAACGGCGATACCTTCGGCGAGGCCAGCCTACACGAGCGGATCCCCGGCGGAGCCTCCGGCCACGAGACCGACAAAACCTCGCCCTTTTCGCCCCCCGGCACCGAAATCGTCGCTCGCGGCCTCAACCCCGACCAAGGCGGCGCGGAAATCGTCCACTACGAGACAGCCAGCGGCGGCGCGGTTTTTTCCGTCGGCTCCATCACCTATCCGGCCTCAATTCTGGTCGATGAGACCGTCTCGCGCATCACCGCAAACGTCATCGAGCGCTTTGGCGCAGCATAGCCAAGGCACCCGTTTGGTTTTATTCTAAGATGTTTTAACCACCCGTAGGGAATCCCGATGACGACCAGCAACGTGACAACAAACAACACCGACCTAAACTGGATCGCCAACTACATCTGGGGCATCGCCGACGACGTCCTGCGCGACCTATACGTGCGCGGCAAGTACCGCGACGTGATTCTACCGATGACCGTGCTGCGCCGGCTCGACGCGGTGCTGGAAGACAGCAAGCAGGCGGTCTTGGACATGAAAACCACCCTCGACAACGCCAGCGTCATCGAACAGGATCCAACTCTGCGACAGATCGCGGGACAGGCCTTCTACAACACCTCCAAGTTCACCCTGAGCGACCTACGCGCCCGCGCCAATCGTCAGCAACTCGAAGCCGACTTCCGGGCTTGGCTCGACGGGTTCTCGCCCAGCGTCCAAGACATTCTCGAAAACTTCGAGTTCCGCAACCAAGTCTCGCGGCTTTCTAGGGCCGACGCCCTCGGCACGCTTATCGAGAAGCTCACCTCTCCCGACATCAACCTGAGCCCGGCCCCAGTACACTACGCCGACGGCACGGTCAGGCACCCCGGCCTCGACAACCACGGCATGGGCACGATTTTCGAGGAGCTGATCCGGCGCTTCAACGAGGAGAACAACGAGGAGGCGGGCGAACACTGGACCCCGCGCGACGCCGTAACCCTGATGGCGAAGCTGGTCTTCCTACCCGTCGCCGACCAGATCAAGTCCGGCACTTACCTTATCTACGACGGAGCCTGCGGCACCGGCGGTATGCTGACCGTGGCCGAGGACGTGCTTCAGCAACTCGCCGCCGACCACGACAAGGAAGTCTCCACCCACCTCTACGGCCAAGAGATCAACGCCGAGACCTACGCCATCTGCAAGGCCGACCTGCTGCTGAAGGGAGATGGAGACGCCGCCGACAACATCGTGGGCGGCCCGGAGCACTCCACCTTGGCCAACGACGCCTTCCCCTCCCAAGAGTTCGACTTCATGCTCTCCAATCCGCCCTACGGCAAGAGTTGGAAGACCGATTTGGAGCGCATGGGCGGCAAGCGCGACATGCGCGACCCGCGCTTCGTGATCGAGCACGCCGACGATCCCGAGTATTCCTTGGTCACCCGCTCCAGCGACGGCCAGATGCTCTTTCTCGCCAATAAGCTCTCCAAGATGAAGCCGGGCGGCAGCCGCATCGCCGAGGTACACAACGGCAGTTCCCTGTTCACCGGCGACGCTGGCCAAGGCGAGAGCAACATTCGCCGCTGGATCATCGAGAACGACTGGCTGGAGGCGATCGTCGCCCTGCCGCTCAACATGTTCTACAACACCGGCATCGCCACCTACGTCTGGGTGCTCACCAGCCGCAAGCCAGAGCATCGCCGGGGCAAGGTGCAGTTGATCGACGCCACCGAGTGGCACCGGCCGCTGCGCAAGAACTTGGGCAAGAAGAACTGCGAGCTTGGCGAGGCGGACATCCAGCGCATCTGCGATACCTTCCTCGCCTTTGAGGAGAGCGAACAGAGCAAGATCTTCGACAACGACGCCTTCGGCTACTGGAAGGTGACGGTCGAGCGACCGCTGCGGCTCGAAGGGGCCGACCCCAACCGCGCTTACAAAGCCGCCGAGATCAAGAAGCTGAAGGAGGACTGCGAGCGCAGCGAGACCGCGCCGCCCGTCATCAAAAAGATCCACAAGAGAGGCACAGAGGCCGACCCGCTGCGCGGCCGGTTCGAGGTTACTGTCAACGGCAAGCCCGTCGTGGTGGAGTACGAACCGGACACTGACCTGCGCGACACCGAGCAGATTCCGCTGCAAGAGGAAGGCGGCATCGAAGCGTTCCTGCAACGCGAGGTCCTGCCCTATGCGGCTGACGCTTGGTACCAACCGGACAGCGTGAGGATCGGCTACGAGATCAGCTTTACCCGATATTTCTACAAGCCGCAGCCGATGCGGACGCTGGAGGAGATTCGGGCCGACATTCTGGAGTTAGAGAAAGAAACAGAAGGGTTGCTGGGTGAGATACTGGGCGAAAGTCAACGGCCAGCGGCCATATAGAGCAGGGACGAGCGATGTCCAGCACCGAGATCATCTTTGAAGTCAGAGAAGACGAAGTGGGCCCGTGGCAGGCACCGAACTCAGGAGGAAATGGAAATGACAACGGAAACCCTGAATCAACACATTGAGATCACCCCAGGCATATCAAGTGGCAAACCCCGCATTGCCGGTCATCGAATCACTGTGGAGAATATCGTCATCTGGCACGAGCGTCTAGGCAAAAGTGCCGACGAAATCGCCAGCGATTACGATATAACCCTCGCGGATGTGTATGCGGCCTTGGCTTACTATTTCGATCATCGGCATGAGATTGACCAATCGCTCGAAGAGAGTCGAGCATTTGTAAATGCCTTACGCCAAAAATCCTCTTCGAAGCTTCCTCAAAAGATTCAAGACCTGACGCAACGTGGCGAAGATTAAGTTTTACACGGATGAGAATGTCTCAAGAGCAGTTGTGATGGGGCTACGTCGAAGAGGTGTGGATGTACTGACTGTTGCCGAAGCCGGAAATCTTGGAGCGTCTGATGAGGAAATTTTTAGAATGGCGAAGGAAGCAGAACGTGTCATCTTCACGCAGGATGATGACTTCCTTCGTCTTGCAGCAACTGTTTCTGACCACCGAGGAATTGTTTACACGTCTCAAGAAAATACGGTTGGTGAGATAATTCGTGGCTTGATGTTGATCTATCAGGTTTTGGCAGCGGAAGAGATGGTGGGACATGTGGAATACCTGTAGAACATGATGAGGTTCTCTTGGGATGAAGTTACCTAACGCCGGCAAACTGAAGCCGTATCCCACAATGAAGGATTCCGGTGTCGGGTGGATCGGCGACGCACCGAAACGCCAGCGTCGTTCCATACGGCTTCAGGGGTATGATTACACCCGACAGGGGGCATATTTCGTCACGATCTGTACTCGGAACCGGGCGTGTCTTCTCGGCGACATAGTAGAAGGCAGAATGCACCTTAGTGAGGCTGGACGGTTGGCACAGGTCGCATGGGAAGATCTACCACACCATTACCCACACGTTCAGATAGACGTTTGGGTAATCATGCCCAATCACATTCACGGTATTGTAATTTTGACCGAGGCACAGGCGACAGATGATGATATGCGGGTAGGGGCAGATCCCAAAACAGACGTAGGGGCAATATCCAAAATAAACGTAGGGGCAGGTTTGAAACCTGCCCCTACCCACCACGGCCTGTCCGAAATCGTTAGGGCCTTCAAGACCTTTTCGGCCAGACGCATCAACGCCTTGCACAATACGGTCGGTACGCCTTTCTGGCAGCGCAATTACTACGAACACATTATCCGAAACCAATCCGCGCTGGATCGGATTCGGCAATACATTGCGGATAACCCGGCCAGATGGTCGGAAGACCTAGAGAATCCTGCCGTTAGGGACGGCTAGGATCCATTCGGCGTAGGGACGACCGGTCGCCCCTACATTGGTGAATATGATGACCACAGATCTCAAACCCTATCCTGCCTATAAGGACTCCGGTGTAGAATGGCTAGGGGAGGTGCCGGCGCATTGGGAGGTGAGGAAGCTACGTAACACGATACGGTCGGTAGCTGAACGAAATCGCCCAGACTTGCCGTTGCTGTCAGTGGTTCGTGAGAAAGGAGTAGTGGTTCGTGACGTATCGGACAAGGACGAAAACCACAATTTTATTCCCGATGACTTGACGAACTACAAGGTCGTAAAAAGACACCAATTTGCCATGAACAAAATGAAGGCATGGCAGGGGTCGTACGGGGTTTCCAATTTTCATGGTATCGTTAGCCCCGCGTATTTTGTTTTCGACATAGAAGGTGTTGATTCCAATTACTTCCACACGGCTATCAGATCTAAGGCCTACGTTCCATATTTCACACGTGCTTCCGACGGCGTCCGCATCGGGCAATGGGACTTGTCAATAGCACGAATGCGCGAAATCCCATTCTTGGTCCCCTCCGTCTCGGAACAAATCGCCATCGTCCGCTTCCTCGACTACGCCGACCGGCGCATCCGGCGCTACATCCGCGCCAAGCAGAAGCTGATTGCGCTGCTGGAGGAGCAGAAGCAGGCCATCATCCACCAAGCCATTACGGGCCAGATCGACGTCCAAACCGGCCAGCCCTATCCGGCTTACAAGCCGTCCGGAGTGGAGTGGTTGAGCGGCGTACCGAAACATTGGCAGCTTCTCCGGCTCAAGGATGTAGCGCAGGTCCAAACAGGCATCACTTTGGGCAAGGACTACAGGGGTACGCAAACCACATCTCGACCGTACTTACGTGTCGCTAATGTTCAGGCGGGTTGTTTGGATCTTACACACGTCAAGTCTATCGATGTTCCGCAGAATGAGGCGAATCGGGCCACCTTGTTGACCGGGGATGTTCTGATGACGGAAGGTGGAGATATCGACAAACTTGGGCGTGGATGTGTTTGGCGAGATGAGATTCCTGGATGTTTACACCAGAATCACATCTTTGCGGTGCGATGTAAGCGAGGACTCCTGAGCCCAGAGTTTCTAGTTGGACTCATGGGGTCGATACACGGACGGGCATATTTCGAATTTACAGCAAAGAAGACGACGAACCTCGCATCCACCAATAGCAGTACATTGCGCAAATTTCCGGTTCTTCTTCCAGTTCTGGAAGAGCAAGTAGCTATACTCAACGTAATTTCTGAGGAAACGAATGCCCTAGACAATGCTATTGGTCGGGCAAGACGAGAAGTCGACCTAATCCAGGAATACCGCACCCGCCTCATCGCCGATGTCGTCACTGGCAAGCTCGACGTGCGCGAGGCGGCGGCTGAACTGCCGGAAGTGGATCCGCTTGCGGAAGATGACTTGGACAGTACAATCCATGATAGAGAGAATTCAAATCTCGGCGAACTCGACGCCGCCGAGGAGGTGACACTGTGACGCCTTGGAATACCTGTTCTGCCGTCGAGCGCGACCCGAACACGGTGAGTGGAGCTTGGGTATTTCGCGGAACTCGAGTACCCGTTGCCGCGCTCTTCGAAAATCTCAGGGCCGGTGCCACAATCGAACAGTTCATGGAATGGTTCCCCAGCGTTGAAAGATGGCACATCGAAAACGTTCTCGACCACGAGACCTGGGAATTGAAGGACTCGGTTATTTAATGAGGATTGGTTGGAGCGGCGGTAACTTCCACAATTACGACCGGGAGTACTGTGTCGGCTTTAAAAAAACGCTATTTTACGCTAGGTAATTGCAGCCGAAGATCTTCGAATTACTGGTGATGGAGAGGAAGGTTTAACGGCGAAAGCTTCTCGTCAGATGGTAAAATAAAAATTTGGCGAAGCATGGGTCACGGTCACCAAATTGAGAAAGACGGTAAGCGAATGAAACTTGAAACGACCTCTAAGGTGTCGGTAGAAAGGCTTCGACTGGATCGCGAAAATCCCCGATTGTTTGGCCAAGCGGAGGACGCGTCCGACGAGTCGATCATCGCCCGACTGTATCGTTCGGCCGAGCTCGACGAGCTTCTTCAGTCGATATCCACCAACGGGTACCTCGACATCGAGCCCCTTGTCGTTATGTGCGCGTCTCAAGATGGCGAGCTCATCGTACTTGAGGGGAACCGGAGGCTCGCCACGCTTCGTCTGCTGCGGGAGCCTGACTTGGTGGACAAGATCGCGTCCTCGGAGAATACCCGTATAACTGTGCCGGAGATCAACGACGAGTTACGCAGCACCCTGGACCAAGTGTCGGTCTACCTTGTCGCCGACCGGAAACGGGCCCGGGCGTTCATCGGCTTCAAGCACATCAACGGTCCGGCGAAGTGGGACGCATATGCCAAGGCGCGGTTCGCAGCGAACTGGTACCGGACGGGCCGGGATGACGGTGTCGGCCTTGAACAAATCGCGGCGGCCATTGGAGATCGGCACGATACAATAAAACGGATGGTGTCGGCGATCTACGTGTTGGAGCAAGCGGAAAAAGAGGAGCTGTTCCAAGTCGAAGATCGCAACACTAGAAAGTTCAATTTCTCCCACCTGTACACGGCGCTGTCGCGTTCACAATACATGGACTATCTGGGTCTTGAATCCGCTTGGTCGAGACATGACCCGAGACCGGATCAAGTTCCGCAGATGAAGCTCAATGACCTTGGAAAGGTGCTAGTCTGGATCTACGGATCAAAGTCCGACGCAGTGCGACCAGTCGTGAGAACGCAAAATCCGGACATCAAGCGGCTGGGAGAGGTGCTCGCCAACGCGGAGGGCCGGCATGTCTTGGAGCAAACGGGCAATCTCGATGAAGCACACGCCAGCACAGAGCCCGTGGACAAGCGATTTACTGCGTCCCTGCTACGTGCTCGGGATGCGGTCCGTGATGCGACCGGTTCAATACGAGCTTACGATGGGACCGACAGTTCGCTTCTCGGCATTGCCGAAGACGTAAGGGAAACAGCGGATAGCCTGTACCATAGCATGGCCAGAAAAAACCGTGCCGCCCGTGCGGAAGAATGATGCCCCTATATTTGCCGATAGACGAGGTAACCGGACCGCCGATAGACGCTGATCGCGCAGCCGATTTTTTGGAGCTCATGGCATTCTTTGCAGGCGACTCCATGGTTCTAACTTCGGAACTCGCCAACGCGGCGTCGCTCCCCGCAGAGGATCATGTCGATTTGCAGGAGGAGATGGAGGAGGGAGAGGAGGAGATTGTCTCCACTGCGGTTAACCGGATTGAGACGCGACAGTGTGCGCTCGAGGCGACTTATCCGTTCAGGCTCGATTCTGATGGCGACCAGCTAAAGTGCGAGCTGGACGAAGAATCGTTCGGGCAGGCAGCGTATATTCTGAGCCTTGTCCTCTCAAACCTGCGAGCCTTTACGCCAGTGCTCGATAGTTCGGACCTCCATCCGGGTTGTGCAGAAGTGCGGAGATTGCGGGAGTATTTTCAGTATTTTGCAACCGCGGCTTTGGCCGCAGAAATACAGGGGGAAGCTTGGTCATTTGGTTTTCCACGTCCTGACCGGTCAGGGTTTCTCGAAAAACTGGAACAGATTTGGGTGAAGCTCCAAGACGGTAGTGTCGAGCCGCAGACCGGAGCCTCGAAGCAGCCGAAGGATGATCGGATCGATGTCTTCGCAGCCCGTCCGCACCTCGATGGACTGCCGGGATTCCCCCTTGCAGCTGCGCAGGTTGCCACCGGTCGGAACGCGGGGGAGAAGTCGCTCAAAGGTTATTTGAGTGCGTTCAAGAGCCGATGGTTCAGGACGCAGCCGGTGACCGATTTCATGGCCTATATGATTATGCCGTTCGCGACACCCGACGATCAGTTCTTGGATGACGTCCGGGTGATGGGGAATGTGCTGCACCGGCTACGGGTGCCCCGTCGTGTGGCCGAGGCCGACCAACTCGTGGAGGCCGGTGTGATGATTGAAGGGTACGATCGGTTGGCAGAAGCCGCGCAGTGGGTCGCCAATTATCGTGGCCGCGCGGGAGTAGCTGTATGAGGCATCGATTCCATTCAATCTGTCCTTACTTCGCGATGTTCCCAGAGAGGTTCGTCGAGAAGCACCTTTCGGCGAGTCCATACGACGGAGTCGTCTTCGATCCGTACTGCGGGCGGGGCACGACCATGTTCCAGGCGCTGCTTCAGGGACGGGAAGCCGCCGGCTGCGATCTGAACCCAGTGGCGGCTTGCATCTCGGGAGCGAAGAGTGACTCGCCTAGATTCTCGGAAGTCAAAACGCGACTCGACGAGTTACGGCGAGGATGCTGTGAGCCGGACGACTTTGGGTGGCAAGGCAATTTGGGAGAGTTCTTCGACCTTTGTTTTTACCAGGACACCCTGCTGCAGGTGCGTTATCTGCGGTCCGTGCTAGATTGGCGTAACCGCAAGGACGACCGGTTCGTCGCAGCGCTGTGCCTCGGTGCGCTGCATGGTGAGTCCCACCGCTCCCCCAACTACTTCAGTAACCGTATGCCGCGTACAATTAGCACTAAGCCTGACTATTCGATTCGATGGTGGCGGCGGTTCGGATATGTCCCGCCGCCGCGGGATGTCTTCGAGATTCTCGAACGGATGCTCGAATACCGGTTCCGAACCCCTCCTCCCAAAGGCTCCGCAGCGGTTATTCAGACCGACGCTCGCCTAGCCGCCTACAAGTTCCCGAGCCTCACAGGCCAAGTCACTGACGTGATTACTTCGCCGCCGTACCTCGACACCACCAACTACCGTGAGGATCAGTGGCTGCGTCTGTGGTTTCTCGACGGCGAGCCATCGGTACCGCGCGGACGGGGCGATGATCGACATGGCGACAAGGACAACTACTGGACATTCATCCAGGAGTCTATGGCGGGACTGGGGCCTCTATTGGCTGGACGGGCGAGGATGGCCATTCGAATCGGGGGGCGTCGGCTAAATAAATCGGAGTTGAGAGCGGGATTGCTGCGGTCCTTGAGAGGAGGTCTTGGTCGCGAGGTGCGGCTTGTTGACGATGGTGTTACGACCGAAGTCGACAAAACACAGGCGAACTCGTTTCGCGGCAAGAAAGTGTCACAGTTCGAAGAGCATGACTTCTGTTTTGTGATGTAGAAGGCCGCAGCACTCTAGATCGGTTACGATCTTTGACTATCCCGCACGAGGCGACGGCTGAACTGCCTGATGAAGACGCCCCCAGCGATGTCGAGGAATCAGCAGAAGAGTACACAATCGAAAGCTTTGGGGCTACCGTGAATCAGTTAGTAGAGTGGTTCCCGGATCAGTGAGGCTGTTCAGGAAGGTGCAATTGTACCCGACGACCCGACGGTAGCCCCAAAGCTGGTGCGATACGTGCCTTGGTGGGCGAAGGAATGAGCCGGACCGGTACTTGATGATATGTCACCCACGTGAGCGAGTCGATCTTGTATTATAATCGTAAGAATCATATTATCAATGAGTTATGTAAATTTTTTTTACTTGACGGGTACTTGACGGATGACTACAAACACCGCCGAACGCGGCCTTGGACGCCCCATCTGCACAGCCCTAGCTGACCATCCCTGTGATCCGTCGTGAAATCGACCACGCGAGTACTTGACCCGCCTAATCGCCGATGTCGTCACTGGCAAGCTCGACGTGCGCGAGGCGGCGGCTGAACTGCCGGAAGAGGACCCGCTTGCGGAAGACGACTTGGACGGTACAATCCATGATAGGGAGAATTCAAATCTCGGCGAACTCGACGCCGAAGACGAAGACCGCAAGCGCGGATAAGTGCCGTGCGCTTTGTCGATACTACGATACTAACTAGCATAATGCCCACCGACACCTCCGAACGCGGCCTCGAACGCCTCATCTGCACAGCCCTAACCGGCCATCCCTGCGACCCACCTTTAGGTCCCACCGTAGGCGAACCACCTGCCCGCTACGCCGGAGTCGGTTGGGCCGGCGGCAACTTCCACGACTACGACCGCGAATACTGCGTCGATCTAGCCCAGCTCTCCGCCTTCCTCCGCGCCACCCAGCCCGAAGCAGCAGAATCCCTCGACTTGTCCGAGGCCAGCCCCACACGCCGCCGGTTCCTAGCCCGGCTCCAAGGCGAAATCACCAAACGCGGCACCATCGACGTGCTGCGCCACGGCATCAAGCACGAAGCGCACAACCTAGACCTAATTCTACGGCACGCCTTCAGCCGACAACCCAGAAGCCCAAGAGCGCTTCAAACAAAACCGCTTCACCGTCACCCGCCAGCTTCGCTACAGCCGCGACGAAACCCAGCGCGCCCTCGACATCGGCCTGTTCATCAACGGCCTGCCAGTCTTCACCTTCGAGCTAAAAAACAGCCTCACCAAACAGACGGTAGCCGACGCCGTCCAGCAGTATCAGCGCGACCGCAACCCGCGCGAGAAACTGTTCGAGTTCGGCCGCTGCGTCGCCCACTTCGCGCTCGACGAAAACGAAATCCGCTTCTGCACCCACCTCAGCGGCAAGACCTCCTGGTTCCTCCCCTTCAACCGAGGCTGGAACGACGGCGCTGGAAACCCACCCAATCCCAACGGCCTGGCCATCGACTACCTGTGGCGAGAAGTACTCCCCCGTGAGAGCCTGACCAATATCCTAGAAAACTACGCCCAAGTAGTAGAATCGAAAGACGAGAAAACGGGCAAGAAGAAGCAGACCCAGATCTGGCCCCGCTACCATCAACTCGACGTAGTGCGCCGCCTGCTCGCCGACGCGCGTATCCACGGCGTAGGACAGCGCTACCTAATCCAACACTCGGCCGGCAGCGGCAAGAGCAACTCCATCGCCTGGCTAGCCCACCAATTAATCGGCCTAGAGAAAGACAGCGCTCCAGTCTTCGACTCAATCATCGTCGTCACCGACCGCCTCATCCTCGACCGCCAGATCCGCGACACCATCAAGCAGTATTCCCAAGTATCGGCGACGATAGGACACGCCGACCGCTCGGGCGACCTGCGCCGATTCATCGAGAGCGGCAAGAAAATCATCATCTCGACGATCCAGAAATTCCCCTTCATCCTCGACGAGATCGGCAACCAGCAGCGCGGACGGCACTTCGCCATCATCATCGACGAAGCCCACTCCAGCCAAGGCGGTCGCACCGGTGCCGCCATGGCGCAGGCGCTCTCCGAGGCAGGCGCAGAAGAGGAAGAAGAAACCTTCGAGGACCAGATCAACCGCCTGATGGAGTCGCGCAAGCTGCTCCCCAACGCCAGCTACTTCGCCTTCACCGCCACGCCCAAAAACAAGACGCTGGAAATCTTCGGTGCCCCGAACCCGCAGGCCGACGGCAAGGTCAGCCACCACGCCTTCCACAGCTACACCATGAAACAGGCGATCCAAGAGGGGTTCATCCTCGACGTGCTCGCCCACTACATGCCGGTGCAGAGCTACTACAAGCTCGCCAAAACAGTGGAAGAAGACCCAGAATTCGACGTCAACAAGGCCCAAAAGAAACTGCGCCGCTTCGTCGAGAGCAGCGACCACGCGATTGGACTCAAAGCCCAGATCATGGTCGATCACTTCCACGACCAAGTGCTGGCGCAAAACAAAATCGGCGGCCAAGCGCGGGCCATGGTGGTCACCAACGGCATCGAGCGCGCCATCCAGTACTACCACGCAATCCGCGACTACCTGCAGGAGCGCAAGAGCCGCTACCGGGCTATCGTCGCCTTCTCCGGCGAGCACGAGTTCGGCGGCGAGAAAGTCACCGAAGCATCGCTGAACGGCTTCCCCTCCGCCCAGATCGCCGGGCAGTTCCAAGAAGACCCCTACCGCTTCCTAGTCTGCGCCGACAAATTCCAGACAGGGTACGACGAACCCCTGCTGCACACCATGTACGTGGACAAGACGCTGTCCAGCATCAAGGCGGTGCAAACCCCTCTCCCGCCTCAACCGGGCGCATCCCAAGAAGCACGACGTGTTCGTACTCGATTTCCTCAACGACGCCGACACCATCCGCGACGCCTTCGCCGACTATTACCGCGCGACCATCCTAGCTGACGAAACCGACCCCAACAAACTGCACGACTTGCAGACGAGCCTAGACCGCGCCCAAGTCTATTCCGACGAACAAATCGACGACCTTGTCGAGCGCTACCTCGGCGGTGCCCAGCGCGACCAACTCGACCCAATCCTCGACGCCTGCGTGGCGGCCTACAAAACCGATCTGGACGAGGACGGCCAAGTGGAGTTCAAAGGCAACGCCAAGGGCTTCGTGCGAACCTACGCCTTCCTCTCGTCCGTGCTTCCCTACAACGACGCCGGCTGGGAGAAGCGCTCAATCTTCCTGAACTTCCTGATTCCAAAGCTGCCCACTCCCAAGGAAGAAGATCTGTCGAAGGGCATCCTCGACGCCATCGACCTAGACAGCTACCGGGTCGAAAAGCAAGCGATGCAGCAGATCCTGCTGCCGGACGAGGACGCCGCAGTCGATCCAGTGCCGACCACCGGCGGCGGTCACCGCACCGAGCCGGAGCTGGACCGGCTGTCGAACATCCTCAAGACGTTCAACGATCTGTTCGGCGATATCGCCTGGGAAGACGCCGACCGCGTGGGGGAACTCATCACCAAGACCATCCCGTCCCGGGTAGCTGCAGACGCTGCCTTCAAGAATGCGCGGCAAAACTCGGACGCCGCCAACTCCCGCATCGAGCACGATAAGGCGCTGCTGCGGGTCATGACGAACGTCATGAAGGACGACACCGAACTCTTCAAACAGTTCATGGACAACGAGGGTTTCAAGCGCTGGATGACCGACAGGGTATTCGAGTTGGCCTGCGAGCAGACGAGTGCGCCTTGAGCGGCGTTTTCCGTCGTCTCCATCTCCTATCCAGCCTCGATCCTCGTGGACGAGACCGTCTCGCGCATTACCGCAAATGTCCTTGAACGCTTTGGCGCGGCATAGCCAAGGCATCCATTTGGCCTTATCTTTAAGTGTTTTTAGGCTGTTAGGAGACGAAATTTTCATGGCTACCGAGCCGAGCAAAGACCTAGCGGTTTTTGCCAATCCCCATCCGGACCGCGACTACACAATCGAGTTCTCGTGTCCGGAATTCACTTCGATATGTCCCGTAACCGGGCAACCCGATTTCGGCACCATCCACATCCGCTACGTGCCCGACCAACAGTGCATTGAGCTCAAATCGCTCAAGCTCTACCTGTGGTCCTTTCGCCAAGAAGGCGCTTACTACGAAGCGGTCACCAACACCATCCTCAACGATTTGGTGGCCGCCTGCGCGCCGCGGCGCATGACCGTAGTGGGAGAATTCAATGTGCGCGGAGGCATTTCCGCCGTCGTAACGGCCGAATTTGCCCCACAGCCCTAACGCCCGGAGACATATCATTTTATCGAATGGAGATTTACAATGGAAGAAGTACGCCAAGACGCCGCTGAGACGGCAACAGAAGAAGGATCGGAGGAAAACAGCAGCCGGCAGGACCGGGCGTGGTTTCCCTACATCACCAAGGTGCAGTTCGAGCGGTTCCTCTCTCGGCTGGAGACCAAGATCCCCGACCAAATCGACCGCGACTACGTGCGGCCTATTATTCGCACCCCGTCGATGATTCACCGCTTTTTGCGCGGCATCGAGTCCATGAACCTGACCGACCGCGACCAAAAGCCCACGGAGCTATTATTGCGGATAGTCCCCAAGGATACGCGCAAATTCGCCCTTGCCGAAGTGGTCCGCGACCTCTACAAAGACCTGCTGCCGGAGTGGGAGCAAAACAACGGCAACATGAGTGACGACGCCATTGTCGATTACTTCCGCAACCGCACCGGTATGGGGCGCGATTCGGCCAACAAGATGAAGATGTTTTTCAAATACCTCATCGCCGAGGCTGATTTCGGCGACCCCTCCGCCCCGCAAGAGGAAGCGGCCGCCGAACCCGAGCCCCAAGACGAAACTCCCGAACCCACACCCAAAAAGGAGGCTCGCAGCGCCCGCGAACCCGCCCCCAAGGAGCGCTCCGGGCGCGACGGACGCACCAAGCGCACCAGTTCCGACCGCCAAGAACGACAAGAGCGACAAGACCGTTCGGAACGCTCCGAACGACAAGAACGCCAAGAACGCCCCTTAACTGAGACGCAGCGAGCCTATCTAGAGACCCTCCAGTCCATGGTCCAGATCAAAATCGACGGCGACTGGGACGAAGACATGATCCGCCTCGCCTTCGACCGTCTGGAGCGGCTCTTCGACCGCTTGCGGCGCGCCTGATTCAAAATAGAGTTCGCGCCTACGATTGTCCCCGTAGGCGCGAACGATGAGACATCTTATGAACAACTACCGCATTGCGATTATCGGTCTCGGCGGCATGGGCGGGCATCACGCGGAGGCCGTGCAGTTAGAGGCGAACTGCGAACTAGTCGCCGGAGCGGAAATCAACCCCGAGCGGGCGGCAGCATGGGGAGAGCGCTTTGGTGTCCAAGCCCTCTATGACGACTACGAGAAGATGCTCGATGAGCAACAGCCCGACCTCGTCATCGTCCCAACGCAAGCACCCATGCACCACCAGCCGACGATTGCCGCAGCCCAGCGCGGCATCCACGTGTTCTGCGAAAAGCCGATTGCCCTGAACCTCATCGAAGCCGACGAGATGGTTGCAACCTGCGACCAGCACGGCGTCAAGTTTGCCATCAACCACATCAAACGCGCCAGCCCGTACAATCGCCATGCCCTCGCGCTGATCGACCAAGGCGCAATCGGCCAAGTGGTGTTGCTGCAGGCAACCGACAAAGGGGGCCGCAAGGTGGGCAACTCGCTGATGGAGATGGGCACCCATCTCTACGATTGGGTGCGTCTGTTTGGCGGCGATGTCGAGTGGACGCACGCGCACCTCGTGCAGATGGATGGACGCGAGTCAACCGTTGGCGACATCAAACACACCCAAGAGGTGCATCCGAAAGACCGCGATGCAGGAATTGTGCTTGGCGAGCGCGGGCACGCCTCGTTTCGCTTTGCCAACGGCATCCATGCAGACGTGCAGTTCCTCGCCCAGCCGCAGACCAACGACAATGGCTACGGCATTGACATCATCGGCACCGAAGGGCGCATCGCCGTGCGGGAGAGCGTGGGTACGACGATGTTTATCCACAAAGGACAACACAAGACGCCGGCCGAGGCGTGGGAACCCGTGCATCTGCCCGCCGAAGATCTCGACGAGCAAGGCAATCCACGCGATAGGACATCCATACGCTTGCTCTTGCAGCGCCTCATGCTGCGCGACCTCATCGCCGCCATTGAGGAGGACCGGGATCCGTTTGCAAGCGGCAGAGACGGTCGGGATTGTCTCGAAATGATTCAGGCGACGTGGGAATCACATCGGCGCAAGGCGCGAGTGTCCATGCCGCTCACGCCGCGCGAACACCCGCTCGAACGATGGCGCGCCGACGCGGTCGATTGATAGTGCCCCGCTGCGCCCAGCGGAGTTGCAACGCCTCTTAGAGAACCCTACTCCTCAAAGCGCGCCATCGCCGCAAACTTGTCCAGCCGTTGAGCGATTAGCTTTTCTGGGTCGAGTCGCTGAAGCTCGGCTAGCGCATCTTGTACGCAACGCTTGAGCGCGGAGGCCGCATTATCCCAGTCGTGGTGCGCACCGCCCAACGGCTCGGGCACGATGCGGTCGATGATACCCTCCTTCTGCAGATCTTTAGCCGTGAGCTTGAGGGCCTCGGCCGCCTCCTCTCGGCGCTCGCGCACCTTGAACAGGATCGTCGAGCAACTCTCCGGCACAATCACCGAATAACAGGCGTGCTCCAGCATCAGGATCCGGTCACCAACCGTAATGCCAATGGCACCGCCGCTGAAGGCTTGACCAATGATGGCCACGACGATAGGCACCGGCAGATGCGACATTTCGTAGAGGTTGCGGGCGATGGCCTCAGCTTGACCCCGCTCTTCGGCCTCAATCCCGGGATAGGCACCCGAGGTATCGACTAAGGTCAAGACTGGCAATTTGAACTTGGCCGCCATCTGCATCAGGCGGCGGGCCTTGCGATACCCTTCTGGATGCGGCATACCGAAGTTGCGCTTCTGCCGCTCTTCGAGATTGCGTCCACTCTGGATGCCGATGACCATGACCGATTCGTCGTTCAGCCGCGCCGGCCCGCCGATGACCGAGGGGTCGTCGGCAAAAAGGCGGTCGCCGTGTAACTCGGTAAAATCTGACAGCATCCGCTCGACGTAATCGAGCGCGTACGGACGGTTCGGGTGCCGCGCGATCTGCACCCGCTGCCAAGAACTGAGATTGGCGTAGATTTCTCTGCGCTTCTTCGCAGCCTGCGCTTCGAGCTTGCGCACGCCCTCATCCAAATTCAAGCCATCGGCTTCGGCTTGGCTTTTTAGCTCGTCGATTTTCTTTTGTAGCTCGACGAGGTCGCGTTCAAAATCGAGGTAAAATCCACTGTTATTCACCGGACAAAACCTCCTAGGTTAAATTCGCAATTCACGCCAACGCACCTAGCGCCGCCTCAACTCGGTCCAGCGCCTTTTCAAGCAGGTCCAGCGACGTGGCGTAGGAAAGCCGGATGTGCTCGTAGGTGCCAAACCCAGCACCGGGCACACAAGCCACCTTGGCCTCTTCAAGCAAGTACTCGCACAATGCTACTGAATCGCGGACCTTACTACCGTAGTACGCGGAAACATCGGGATAAGCGTAAAAGGCCCCCGATGGCAACGTGCATTCCACGCCCTCTATGGCGTTGAGGCGCTCGACCATGTAGCGCCGCCGCTCATCAAAGGCCTGGCGCATTTCCTCGACCGACTCCTGCGGGCCATCGAGCGCCTCGACAGCCGCTTTCTGCGCCATCGACGAAGGGTGCGACACCTCTTGGCTTTGCACCTTGTTCATTCCGGCGATAATCTCCTCGCTGGCACCCGTATAGCCGATGCGCCAGCCGGTCATCGAATAGGCCTTCGATACTCCATTGACCACAATGCTAAATTCCTTGGCCTCCGGACTACAAGCGGCAATCGAGTGGTGCTCAGCTCCGTCGTAGATCAGCTTCTCGTAGATTTCATCGCTGAGCACATAGACCTCGTGCTCGACGGCCACTGCCGCCAAACTCTCCAACTCTTCGCGGGTGTACACCGCGCCGCTGGGATTAGACGGCGAGCACAAAAAGAGCATCCGCGTGCGGGGCGTGATGGCAGCGCGGAACTCGTCCGCAGTCAGCTTAAGTCCATTAGCAGCCTGGGTCTCGACGATCACCGGCTCGCCGCCCACTATCCGCGGCTGCTCGCAGTAGGTCACCCAATACGGCGTGGGGATAATGACCTCGTCGCCGGGGTTGACCAGCGCCGCCACCGCCAAAAAGAGCGAGTGCTTGGCCCCATTGTTGACGATCACTTCGTCGGTGGTGTAAACCAAGCCATTGTCGCGCTCGAATTTGCGGCAGATCGCCTCCTTGAGCTCGATGATCCCCGACCCCGGCGTGGTGTACTTGGTAAAGCCCTCAACAATGGCGCGGATGCCAGCGTCTTTGACGTTTTGCGGCGTATCGAAATCCGGCTCGCCCGCCGACAGGGAAACCACGTCGATACCAGCGCGCTGCATAGCCGCAGCCCGCGCCGAAATCTGCATGGTGACCGACGGCTGGACGCGCTGTACATTGTGCGAAAGTGGCATAGTTCCTCAGGTGGTGTATTCGGCGTTCAGGCGCACGTACTCGTACGTCAGATCGCAGGTAAAAATTTCAGCCGCGGCCTTGCCCATCGCTAAGTCGATGTCAATGGCCATTTCCTCCGCCTGCATGGCCGCGCTCAGCTTATCCTCGTCAAAATCGAGACCCGCGCCGTTGCCGTAGATGTCGGTGCCACACAGCGACACGCACGCCCTCTCGGGGTCAAACTCGACGCCGGCGTACCCCATCGCGCACAGAATGCGTCCCCAGTTGGGATCGTTGCCAAACGCCGCGGTCTTCACCAAGCTCGAATTGGCCACCGCAATGCCGACTTGTCTCGCTTCCGCTTCGGTCGCGGCACCGCGCACCGCTATGGTGATCAGCTTGGACGAGCCCTCGGCGTCGCACGCGATCGCCTGGGCCATCTGCCGGCACGCGTACTCAATGCCCTCGTAGAGGCGCGCGCAATCGCGTTCGCCTAGCTCCGCGCCGTCGCCATTGGCCATCAAGATCACCGTGTCGCTCGTGCTCATGTCGCCGTCAACCGTAATGCAGTTAAACGTGCGCTGGATGGCCTGCGACAGCAGCTCTTGCAATTGTCCGCTGGGCACGGCCGCGTCCGTAGTCACCACCGCCAGCATCGTCGCCATGTTGGGTGCGATCATCGCCGCTCCTTTGGCCATCGCTCCAACTACGGCGCGGCCCGATTCCAACTCTACCTCGACGGCGCAACTCTTCGGCACAGTGTCCGTAGTCATGATCGCCTCAGCGGCAGTTGCACCGCCTTCCTCGGACAACGCCGCGACAATCCGCGGGATGCCCGCTTCAATTTTGTCAATCGGCAGCGGCACGCCGATCAAGCCGGTGGAGCAGACCAGCACTTCTTCCGTTTGCAGACCCAACTCGCTCGCCGTCAAGGCGCACATCCGCCGGGCGTGATCCAAACCGACGTCGCCGTTGCAGACATTGGCGTTGCCGCTGTTGAGAATGACGGCCCGCGCCCTGCCATCGGCGAGGTGCTCGCGGTCGATGGCAATTGGCGCGCCCTGCACCTTGTTGGTGGTGTACACCGCGGCGGCATTAGCCGGGCGTGTCGAATACACCAGCGCCAAATCCTTAGCACCCGATTCCTTAACACCCGTCTGGATGCCAGCCGCCCGGTACCCACTCGGCGCAGTGACCCCACCGCCCTCGATAATTCTCATAGCACTCAGTCCGTTCCCGTCGCGCAGACCGCTAGCGCAGACCGAAGCTCCTCGGCGAAGTCTTCGCGTAATTCCGCTCCTTCATCAGGGTCGCCCAGCATTTCTGAGAGTGTGTGTACAACAATCTCCTGAACAAGTGCTTTAAACTCATCAACTGTTAAATCGGCAACTTTTGCAGAGGTCATTGTCTTGCTCCTTGCTTTGGGCACTCAATCCGTTCCCGTCGCGCCGACCGCTAGCTCAGCCAGCGCGTCCTTCATCAACTTGTAGTGCAGACTATCGGTCAGTGCGATCCAACTCGCCTCAATCACATTCTCTGACACCCCCACCGTCCCCCACACATCCTTGCCGTCCGAGGACTCGATCAATACCCGCGTCTTGGCCGCGGTCCCGTCGCTGCTCGACAACACCCGCACCTTGTAGTCCTCCAAGTGTACCTGCTTGAGCGCGGGAAACTCCTGCTCCAGCGCCTTGCGCAGTGCTTGGTCGAGCGCGTTGACCGGACCATCGCCGCCAGCGACCATATGGTACTCGGCATCGCCGATGACGACCTTGACAATGGCCTCGGCTTCTTCGGCGTGCTCCCCGATCCTGCGGTTGATGGTGCGGAAGTTGATCAGCGTAAATAAGTCCTCGTACGTGCCCTGAACCCGCCGCGCCAACAACTCAAACGACCCCTCCGCCGCCTCGAACTGATAGCCTTCGTGCTCCAACTGCTTGACCCGCTCCAAGACCCGTCCCACCAGCGGATCCCTCTTCTCTATGTCGGGCAAAAATCGCCGCAACTTGCTGACGACCGTCGCACCACCCGCTTGATCCGAGACCAAGAACCGCCGCTCGTTACCCACCCGCTCCGGCTCGATGTGCTCAAACGAGTGGGCGACCTTCATCACTCCATCGACATGTGCTCCGCCCTTGTGGGCGAATGCGCTCTCGCCGACATACGGCTGGCGGTGGTCGTGATAGACGTTGGCGATCTCGCTGAGGAAGCGGGAGAAGTCCATCAGCTCCGCAAGGTTGTCGCGGCCCACTGTCTCGAAACCCATTTTCAGTTCTAAGTTGGGCAAAATCGAGCACAAGTTGGCGTTGCCACAGCGCTCGCCATAGCCGTTGAAGGTCCCTTGCACTTGCACCGCCCCCCGCTCCACGGCCACGAGGGTATTGGCCACACCGACGCCGGCATCGTTGTGCGTGTGGATGCCAAAAGGGATGCCGATCCGTGCCTTGACCTCCTCGACAATCTGACTCATCTCGCTGGTCAAGGTACCGCCATTAGTATCGCAGAGCACCAAAATCCGCGCCCCACCGCGCTCGGCGGCCAACAGCGTCTCAACCGCGTAATCGGCGTCGGCCTTATAGCCATCGAAAAAGTGCTCGGCATCGTAGATCACTTCGCGACCGTGCGCGACCAGATAGGCGACTGAATCCTCGATCAACTGCACATTGCCCGCTAGCGTGGTGCGCAAGATCTCAGTCGCGTGCAAGGTCCAGCTCTTGCCGAAGAGGGCAATGCTCTCGGTCTCGGCCTTAAGCAGCGTCTGCAAGGTCTCGTCTTCCTCCGGTGCGTTGGTCGCCCGCCGGGTGCTGCCGAAGGCGGTTACTTTCGCCTGTAACCCGAGCTTTTTCGCCTCTTGGAAAAAAGCCAAGTCCTTGGGATTGGTCGGATTCGGCCAACCTCCCTCAATGTAATCGACCCCCAGCGCGTCGAGCCGCCGCGCGATCAGCAACTTGTCCTCTAGCGAATAGGAAATGCCCTCGGCTTGAGCACCGTCTCGCAGGGTGGAGTCATAGACTTCGATGCGCATGGTGTCGCTTCCCTCCATCGCCCTAGGCGTCGGCAACAGCCTGGGCTACTAGGTCGCCTACTTCCGCCGTCGAATATCCCATTCTCCCCGCGCCCATATCGTCGAGCTTGGTCAGCGTCGAGACGATAGCGCCCTCCAAAATGTCGGCACCCTCGTGCTCGCCGAGCGTATCGAGCATGAGCTGACAGGCACCGACGGCGGCCATAGGATTGATGATATTCTGGCCGGTGTACTTGGGAGCCGAACCGCCGATCGGCTCAAACATCGACACGCCTTCGGGGTTGATATTGCCACCGGCGGCAATGCCCATCCCACCCTGAATCATCGCACCCAAATCCGTGATGATGTCCCCGAACATGTTGTCGGTAACTACCACGTCGAACCACTCGGGATTTTTAACCATCCACATGCAGATAGCATCAACGTGGGCGTAGTCGCGCTTGATGGCCGGATAGTCGGCCGCGCCGATTTCCTCAAACACCCGCTCCCACAGATCAAAGGCATACGTCAGCACGTTGGTCTTACCGCACAGGGTCAAGGTGTTGTCCTTGTTGCGCCGCTGAGTGTACTCAAAAGCGTAGCGCAAGCAACGCTCGACGCCTTTGCGAGTGTTGATCGATTCCTGCACCGCGATCTCGTCGGGCGTGCCCTTTTTGAGAAAGCCGCCAGAACCCGCGTACAGTCCCTCAGTATTTTCCCGCACCACAACAAAGTCGATATCCTCCGGCCCCTTATCCTTGATCGGCGTCGGCACGTTGGGATAGAGCTTGACCGGGCGGAGGTTGATGTACTGATCTAGTTCAAAGCGCAGCCTCAGTAGAATGCCCTTTTCGAGGATACCCGGCTTCACGTCGGGGTGGCCGATGGCCCCTAGGTAAATGGCGTCGAACTGCCTAAAGTCGTCGGCCGCCGAC
Organism: Candidatus Latescibacterota bacterium; assembly: GCA_022819745.1. The sequence goes on from JAJEGS010000039.1 coordinate 366,135, forward strand.
TCGGGCAAGACCTCGCCGGTGCGCAAGTAGCGGTCGCCGCCAAAGTCAAAATCCACAGTCTCGTATTTGAATCCCTGCTTAGCAGCTACAGCGTCGAGTGCTTTCAGCCCCTCGACTACCACTTCAGGCCCTGTTCCGTCTCCGGGTATTACGGCAATTTTGTGCAATTATTTATCTCCCATGTTAAGGTTCATCCATCGTTGGATATGGTTTCTAATTTCACCAGTTCAACAGTTCTACTCACAAAATTGATCTCCAAACAATACTCTCTTAACAAGTGCGTCCCTATGAGAATTTGGGGACCAGAAACGAAAGTAGCTTCTGCTTGAATAATCTGACCATCAAATGGAAAATCAACCAAGTAGGCATCTTCATCAATAATTTGACCACCAGCCAAAGCAGAAGTCATCCGGCCAACGTACCGGGCGTTTAACGAATCGCGTATGTCTTCTGGCAATTCCAAGTCACCATTGAAGCCTGTGTCAATAGTGGCAGCCCAATTTTGACCAATGATCGGCAGTGTAACCGTGGGTACACCGATAGATGAAACGGTGCCTCGAATCACTTACATCCCTTGCGGAGATATGTTTCAGAGCCGACTCGTTCAAAGAAAAGGGGCGACTTCATATCTTCAGCATCTCTTTGCAAAACAATATCTCGAATCGATTCCCCAAACCAAATCTGTCCGCTTCTAGGATCAATTCCCACGGTCTGCCCGACTCGATCGGCAACATTGTACTGCCGTTGGTATTGTGCCCAAATTTGCTTTGCCTTGATCGAATCGGCTTTCGTCCAGTTGGAACGTCCCATCTTATCACCTCTTTCAAAACCCCGCCACGTACGGCAGCTTCCGCGTAGTGCTCTCAATCTGGTCGCCAGCAGCCAAAAGCTGACCTAGCGAGTCCCAACTCCCCTTGAGAAACTGCTCGCGCGGGCCGTCGGCAATATCGGCTGCAACTTGGCCGCCAGCCCAGCGCACCTGCCGCGCTTCGAGATCAATGGCCACCTCCTGTGCCGAATCGCTCTCGACCGCGTCCATCAACGTCTGCATGTCCTCGGCCGCCACCCGCACACAGGGCAATCCCATGGCGATGCAGTTGCCAAAGAAAATCTCGGCAAAGGACTCGGCGACAAAGCCCTTGATCCCCCAGCGCATCAGGGCCTGCGGCGCGTGTTCGCGCGAGGACCCGCAGCCAAAATTGGCGTTGGCCAACAGGATCGACGCTCCTTGGAAGCGCGCTTGGTCAAACGGATGGTCGCCACCGGCGCGATCATCCTCAAAGGCATGGGCACCCAAATTCTCAAAGGTCACCGTCCGCAAAAAGCGAGCCGGAATGATGCGGTCTGTATCAATATCAGCCCCGCGCACTACCACGCCGCGGCCGGTTATCGTCTGAATCACACTCGAATTTTCCATTGTGTCTCCTTAAGGTTTCGTCAGCAAACCCGCGCCGAGTATCTAACGCGCCCCGAGGAAGTCGTCGACTCCGATTTGGGCTTCTCGAAGAATGGCGCGAAGCGTTCCTTCCGCCATATCTCTAGTGTGCCGGGGCACAGTAACTTTCCGACCAGTCTGTGCATGACGCCAAACTTCGTGACTACCCGGTCCCGGACGGTCGAATACATAACCAAAACGTCGTAGACGCTGGGCAACATCTCGGTACTTGAACCCGGAGAGCCGACCCATTACGGCACGCTGACAGGTACCAGCAGATCAATCTCGGCGTTACTCTCAGGAAAAGTCGCCAATGCACGAGGAAGTGGGTCGCCGTGTTCAATGCACGACTCTGCAATTTTTCGTACGAGACCTTGTGCTATCTCGACAGCCTCGGTGAGGCTGCGTCCTTCCGCAACCAAGCCCGGGACATCAGGGCTGGTGGCGAGAAAGCCGCCTTCGTCTAATGACTCAATACGCAGTCGGATTGCTGATTCGTTCATCAAAATTTGTCTCCTCTTGCGTCACGCGGCATACAACAATTGCTTCGTCCGCTCAATATCGCGAGCGATATAGCGATTCTTCACAGCTCCTGCAACGACCAGATCAACCTGCTTTCCTAGTCAGTTTTGACAATCCTAATAACGGATCCCTACCCCACCAATTCCCGCACATCCGCCACCTCGCCCGCCACCGCCGCCGCGGCGACCATCGCCGGACTCATTAGCAGAGTGCGGCCAGTGGGGCTGCCCTGTCGGCCCTTGAAATTGCGATTGGACGACGAGGCACATAGTTCGCGCCCTTGCAGTTTGTCGGGATTCATCGCCAAGCACATGGAGCAGCCCGCTCCCCGCCACTGGAACCCAGCCTCCGCAAAGATCTCGTGCAGGCCCTCAGCCTCGGCTGCGGCCCGCACCTGTTGCGACCCAGGCACCACGAGGGCGCGGACGCCGGGGGCCACTTTGCGCCCGTGAGCAACCCGGGCTGCCTCGCGCAGATCCGAGAGCCGGCCGTTGGTACAGGAGCCGATAAACGCCACATCTACTTTGGTCCCGGCGATCCTCTGCCCCGGCTCAAAGTCCATGTAATCAAAGGCTTCCTGAACGGTGGAGCGATCAGAGTCGGCAAAAGTGTCTAGGTCGGGCAAAGCCTGATCAACGCCGACCGATTGGCCCGGCGTAATGCCCCACGTCACGGTCGGACCAATGTCGGCACCGTCGATTTGGACTAAATCGTCGTACTCGGCATCGGCGTCCGAAGTCATCGACTCCCACCACTCGACCGCAGACCCAAAATTGCGCGGCGCATGAGGCCGCCCGTTGAGATAGTCGTACGTCGTCTGGTCGGGATTGACGTACCCGACCCGAGCACCGCCCTCAATCGACATGTTGCACACTGTCATCCGCTCTTCAATGGACATGGCCTCAATGACTGAGCCGCCGTACTCATAGCCGTAGCCAACGCCGCCATTGACCCCGAGCAGGCCGATGATGTGCAAGATGACGTCCTTGGCGTACACCCCTTCGCTCAGCGCACCGCTAACCTCAATCCGCCGCACCTTGAGCGGGTCCATGGCCAAGCACTGCGTAGCGAGCACGTCGCGCACTTGGCTGGTGCCAATGCCAAAGGCCACCGCGCCAAAAGCCCCGTGCGTCGAAGTGTGACTGTCGCCGCAGGCAATGGTCATGCCCGGCTGGGTCAACCCCAGTTCCGGGCCGATGACGTGGACCACCCCCTGGCGCTGATCGTCAATGTTGAACAGCGGGATCTCGAACTCGGCCGCATTCTGTTCGATCGCGTCCATCATCTCCTCAGCCAAGTCATCGACAAAAGGCCGCTGCACCAAGTCCGTGGGCACAATGTGATCCACAGTGGCAAAAGTGCGCTTTGGGAAGCGGACCGTGAGGCCGCGCTCCCGCAGCATCTCAAAGGCCTGAGGGCTGGTCACCTCGTGAACCAAATGCAGGCCGACGAACAATTGCGTCTGCCCAGAGGGCAACTCGCGCACGGTGTGCGCATCCCAAACCTTGTGCAACAGGGTCTTCTTACTCATCTCCAAATCTCCTCTACACTGTCTGGAGTGACTCTTTGGTGCTCTTTGCCGCCAAGCGATTCAGCGCATCCACATAAGCCCTCGCACTGGCGTCAATAACGTCGGTCGAAACGCCCCGGCCTCGCGCCTTTTCTCCACTTCTCGACAGATGTACCGTCACCTCGCCCAGCGCTTGGCTGCCCGAGGTGATAGCGCGAATGGCATAATCGTCCAGTTGGATGTCGTTGTCTTCTTGTGGATGGCTAGCGAGAGCTCGGTTAATGGCCTCGTAAACAGCGTCCACCGGGCCGTCGCCCTGAGCCGCTCCCTCCACAGGCTCGCCACCAGCGATACTCAAACGCACCGTCGCCGAGGGCACGTCTCCGGTGCAGCTGACTGCGTGCAGATACTTCAGCTCGTAATAGACTGTCCCCTCGCCGGGGTCGTCGTGGAAGATCTCGATCAGGTCCTCGTCGAAGACCTCCTTCTTCTTGTCGGCTAGTTCCAAGAACTTCTCATAGACCTTGTCCAGCTTCGCCTGATCCAACTCGTAGCCCAAGACCTCCAGCCGGTGCCGCAGCGCCGCGCGTCCCGAGCGCGCCGTTAGCACGATCTCGGTAGCCTCCAGCCCCACATCTTTCGGATCCATGATCTCAAAGGTGTCGCGCTGCTTGAGCACCCCGTCTTGGTGGATACCCGAGCTGTGAGCAAAGGCATTGGCACCGACAATCGCCTTGTTGGGCTGGACCGCGATGCCCATCAAGCGGCTAACTAGCCGGCTGGTGGAGACGATTTCCTCGGTAACCACTTCAGTATCAAAGCCGAAGTAATTCTGGCGCGTCTTTAGCGCCATGACGATCTCCTCCAGCGAGGTATTGCCGGCTCGCTCGCCCAAGCCATTGATCGTGCATTCGGCTTGGCGCGCGCCTTTTTTTATTGCGGAGAGGGTATTGGGTACCGCCATGCCCAGATCGTCGTGGCAATGGACGCTGATAATGGCGTCTCCACTGTTGGGCACTTCGGCGATAATCCGCGCGATCATTTCCCCGAATTCTTCGGGCACGGCATAGCCGACCGTGTCGGGGATATTGATCGTCGTCGCCCCGGCCGCGATCGTCGCCGCGATGATCTCGTAGAGGTAGCTAGGCTCCGTGCGAGTGGCGTCCAAGGGCGAGAACTCGACATCGTCACAGTACGACTTGGCCTGCTCCACTGACTCCACCGCCATCTTCAGCACCTCTGCCCGGTCCTTGCGCAATTGGCCCGCGAGTTGAATATCCGATGTGCCGATAAAGGTGTGGATCCGCGGCCGAGATGCGCCTTGGAGGGCCGCACCCGCTCGCTCAACGTCCTTGGGCACGGCGCGGGCCAACCCACATATTACCGGCCCTTCGACTTCCTGCCCAATGCGGCGCACGGCCTCAAAGTCCTCGTTGGAGGACACCGGAAAGCCGGCCTCGATAATATCGACCTTCAGCCGCGCCAACTGGTGGGCGATTTCCAGTTTCTCTCTAGCCGTCAGCGAAGCACCGGGCGTCTGCTCGGCATCCCGCAGCGTGGTGTCGAAAATATATACGCGATTTGCATCAGCCATGATGTGTTTTTCCTAGACTGGCCGGATGAAGTGGTACGAGCGGCAGACAGTCCCTTCCAGCCGTGCAGAGACCGCCTACCGATCTAAGGTCGGGGTCGGAACTCAACTCGCTAAGTAGGGGTTCCATCGCGCTCACCTCCTCTCAAGGTTTTCCTATTTGTTATTTGTCGTCCAGCCAACTCATCATCGCGCGCAGCCGGGTGCCGACGGTCTCGATCAGGTGCTCGGAATCGCGGCGTTTGATCGCGTTGTACACCGGGCGGCCCACTTGGTTTTCGGCCAACCATTCCCGCGCAAAGTGGCCGTTCTGCACATCGGCGAGAATCTGCTTCATTTCCGCTCGCGTCTGCTCGGTCACCACCCGGCGGCCGCGCGTCAAGTCGCCAAACTCCGCGGTATCCGAAATTGACGAGCGCATGTTGGCAATGCCGCCCTCGTAGATCAGATCGACGATCAGCTTGACCTCGTGCAGACATTCGAAATAAGCGACCTCGGGCTGGTAGCCAGCCTCGACGAGCGTGTCAAACCCAGCGCGAATCAGCTCGGTCAAACCGCCGCACAGCACCACCTGCTCGCCGAACAAGTCGGTCTCGGTCTCCTCGCGGAAGGTCGTTTCAATGACTCCGGCCCGGCCGCAGCCAATCCCCTTGGCATAGGCCAAACCGAACTCGTGCGCCCGGCCCGTGGCGTCTTGGTAAACAGCCAACAGGCCCGGCACGCCACCCCCCTGCTGGTACACGCGGCGCACCAAGTGCCCCGGCCCTTTGGGCGCGACCATGAACACATCTACATCGTCCGGCGGCACCACTTGCCCAAAGTGGATGTTAAACCCGTGGGCAAAGGCGAGGGCATTGCCCGCTTCGAGATTGGGGCGGATATCGGCTTCGTACACAGCCTTCTGGACCTCGTCGTTGATCAGGATCACCACGATGTCCCCCCGCTTGCTGGCCTCGGCCACATCGGCTACCTCCAGCCCTTCGGCCTCGGCTTCAGCGCGCCGCTGGCTGCCTGTGCGCAGTCCCACCACCACCTTGACACCGCTCTCCGCCAGATTGAGCGAATGGGCGTGGCCCTGGCTGCCGTAGCCGATGACGGCCACGGTCTTGTCCGAGAGCAGGTCGAGGTTGGCGTCGTTGTCGTAGTACATCTGCATGAAAATTCTCCTTCACTGAGGGCGTTGAGATTGTTTTATAGACATAGTTAGCTAATAGCCGGCTCGTTGCAGCGGCTTCGTCCGTTAATTGGGCTGTTAAACGTGGAACGAGGAGCGAAGCCTACTTGACCGGCCGGCCAATAATAAGCAGTAAGTCGAGGAGGAGAAGTCGGAGGCGCGCCCACACTGGTGTCGGGCGGAAAATACGCGGGAACTGGGATGGCGCGCTCATTGTCATTAAACCTAAGTAAGCCAAGAAGTTAGCGTTCAATTTAGAAAGGTTCCAATATACGGCGCGCAAAGGGGAATGTCAAGCTGTATGGCGCAATCGCCCGTCCTGCCCCAATTTACCTTGCATGTTGAATCCCAATTGCGAAATCTCCTGTGGCCGACACCTTTGAAATCCGCCTCGTCGCCGACGACACCGCTTGGGACGCCTTCGTCCGCCAAGCCGTCGGCGGCACGGTATTTTCCACCAGCGCGTGGCTGCGCTGTGCTGCGGCCGCCACCGGCGGTCAAGTCCACCGCCTCGGCTGCTACCGCAATGACCGCCTCGTCGCCGGTATCAGCGGCTTGGCTCGCCGCCGCATGGGTCTCTACCGCCTCGAAACCCCAGAGCTGACGCCCTACACCGGCCTACTCCTCGCCCCGGTCGCTGGCAAAGGACCAGCCAAAGCCGAAGCAGCCCAACACCGCGCTTGCATGCACCTGACGGACCATCTCGCCAAGCACTACGACCGCGCCTTCCTAGTCCACGCACCGGCCATCGCCGACGTGCGCCCCTTCACTTGGCAGGGCTGGAACGCGCACCTGCGCTATACCTATCGGCTGCCACTCGGCGACAGCAACGCACTCTGGGAGCGAATCGAGCGCCGCACGCGCACGGCCATCCGCAAGGCTGAAAAACTCGGCTATCAACTGCGGCCCACCAGCGATGTCGCGCTGTTTCGGCGGCAGTACGAAGCCATCTACGCCAACCAAGCCGACGGCCCCCCAATCGCCGCAGCCTTAGCTGAACGCTTTGTCGCCGCAGCTTTAGCGGCTGGTCTGGCCCAAGCGTACGAAATCGCCTCCCCAGACGGACCAGCCGCGATCGTCGCCTTTGTCGAAGGCTTCGACACCACCTATGCCTGGGCCGCAGGAGCCGACCCCGCTTACAACCACACGGGGGCCATCTCGCTGTTGTATTGGCAATACTGCACCACGACCGCCCACCAGTACTTCGACTTCGTCGGCGCTAACATGCCGAGCATCGCCTTTTTCAAGCGCGGCTTTGGCTGCGACCTCGTGCCGTACTACGCGGTGGAGGGATACAAGAGTGGGTGGGTCAAGCGCGCTTTTGGCCTCCGACAGGCCCTGCGCGGCTGACCGACCTCAATAATGCAACTGCGTCACCGACTTGGATATCAACGCAATCGCCACCGCGGACATCCCCACCAAACCCATCCCACACGCATACCCAGCCAACAACACCGGCGCGTATTGCCGCCACTGCTGCGTCCCAAAGCGTGGCTCCAGCCAATAGCGGGCCAGCAGGGCACCGGCCATCTCCGGGATCAGCAAATGCGGCAGCCCCCCAAGGCCGCGCACAAACCCGTACACCAGCGAAATCGGCCACCCCAACCACGACATCACCCCAAACAGCCCCCCAGCCATCACAAAACTCCCCGCGATCCACCACCCCTTAATCGCCTGATCAAACAGCGTCTCCCCGCCCAACGTCGCCGAGTACCACAAGCACTGGCGTAGCGCAATGAGATGCCAATACGTCTGCGCGTATTGGAAGGTCGGCGAGGGGATAGGTTCCATCTGCCAGACCAGCGACCAAAACACAAAGCCGCAGACCAAACTCAGCGGCAACAGCAACAGCTCGGCCTTGAGGATCGACGAGAAGCGCGTCCCGGTCAGCTCCACTTCGCGGAAGAGCTGGGCGCGCCGGCCGTGATCGGAGTATGGTATGGGCGCAAACCATATATCAATACCTTTGTAGCCGCTCAAGATAAAAGCGCCTTCGCGCAGCAGCGGAAAGCTGACCAACTGTCCCGTCAGCCCGGCCATGCGCGCATTGACATACGAAATCACCGGCGTCACCACGAAGCCAAAAAGCAGCAAAAAGATCAGCGGAAACTCGTCGTCTTCTAGCAGCAACACGCAGAGCCAGATCATGGCTAACGTCGATAGGACGTATCCGCCAATCGCCATCCACAGCGGGAAGTCGCCCCGGCCAGTCGGCGTATCCCGCAACGGACGGTGCCCGCCCTGACGGCGCGAGGCCCGCACCGACAGCACGGCGTGTACCAAGCCAATCGCGCCCACAGCCGCTCCCGCGCCAATGTACACGCTCATCCACACGTCGATGTCATTGGCAAAATTCGTCAGAATCGCGTCCATGCCCGGTCGCCAGTGCGTCAACATGCCAGCGTGGTAGAGAATCGGGCTGCCCAAGGCGTGGACCATGGCCGCGACAAACGTACCAACGACGATCCAAAACGGCAGCACCATCCCCAACAACACCAAGCCCAAGTCCGTGCCAATGCCCAAGGGTGCAGCCGGCAGAATGGTCTCCGTAGTGCGCGTCAGGTCGATCCAAGGAATGGGCAACAGAACGATGGGATCGCTGGCAATCAATCCAGTCAGCGCCGGCAAACCCACGTACACCGCGCCGAATAGCAAACCAATCCCCATGCCCACCGAGAAAACCCGCCAGCGCCAGCTATCCCGCCCCTCGTCGCTCTCGGCCAGCGCTGTCGCTCCCTGCGCGGCGACCGGTGCCAACGGAAAGGGCAAGCGCTCCACATCGGACGTGACCCGAAAGAGGATGTAGCCAAGCGTGAACCACTCGACCCGCGACAAAAACTGCGAGGCGACCAGCACGACCATTGGCGGTATCCACGCCCGGTGCAAAAAGCTGCGCCCCATCAGCGCATCGGAACCAATCGGCGGCGCGACCCATTCCGGGATGTGCTCGGCAATGCCAAAACCAGCCGCAGCCTGCGACTGCACGAGGTACTGGTTCCACACCAGTTGCCCAAACGGCCCCCCGGCCAGCATGGTGCCGCCAATGACGCCAGCCAAACCACCGGCAATGTAGTAGATCAGGTAAATTTCTTGGCGCGTCAGCGCGGAAAAGGACCGCCGCGCCAACTCGGAAAACAGGATGATAGTCACCCACTCGGCAGCCGCGCCGAGCGATGCACCGGCAATAAGGCCCATGTAAATGGCACCGGGCATCATGATAAAGCCGACGAAGAACGCCCCAGCCACAGTCCGCATGGTAAAGCCCTCGCGGAAGCGCGTCGGGGGCTGCATCAGGTCGCGATAGCTAGTTAGATCGTTAGCCGTCACGGTCGGTATCCACCTCCCATTTCACCTTGTAATAGCGCGACCGCGGCCCACACCAGCCGCATTGCGACCTCGCCGCAAATCATCCCCAGGAAAAACGGCATGACCCGCCTATAGGTTTGTGCCCCGCCGTAGCGCACCGCCAGCCACTTGCATAACCAGCCGCACAACACCGACCCCCACACCAACCAGCCGAAGCCCGTGCCAAACACAAAGCCCATCGGATGCAAGGGCCAGCGCAGAAAGTGCTGGCGCATCAATGCCAAGAAATAGGTACAGCCCGCCCCGACCGCGTGAAATCCCAAGCGCACCCAGTCCGTGCCTCCATCCACCGTGCCCGCGTCTTTGAACAAATAGTTGTAGTAGCGGCCAATGCGCGCCTCAGATCGCGCACCGCCCTGTTCCTGCAAGGCAAACAACCCGTGCTCGTAGATCGTCTCCAGCGAAAACACATAGCCGGCCCCCAACCCAACGGCCAACCCCAAGGCCATTCCCCAAATCAAGCGGCGCGGCGACACCCCGTGCATATCGGCCAACTTCAGTCCCTCAAATTGCAGAGCGGGCCAGATCCCAATCATCGTAAAGCCAAACACCGCCAAAAAGCCAAAGCCCATGTAGGTCTCATCGGCAAAATGCCCAGCGCCAGTCCCCAACACCACGAAGAACAGATAGCCCACAATCTGCGGCATCCCCACAATGGGCAACCCTCCGTCGATCCGTAGCCGCGCAAACGTCAACGCCAACAGCAACACCAGCAATAACGCCGCAATGCCCATCAGCGGCGGCACCCCCAAAGCCGTAGTCCACGCCCACAGCACTAGCACCCCAACCACCAACCCCCACGTCGCCGGACTGCGCCAAGAGATCGCCTCCGCCAAGGCCCGCCGCGCCGACCACAGGCTGAACAGCCCCAAAAACAGCAAGCCACCACGCGCCTGCGTCATAAAGAAAGGGAAGTGACTCGGCCAATCTAGCCACGGCGATCCGTGCCCAGGAATGAAGTCGCCGCGATATTCCGAGCGCCCGAGGAAATGAGCCACCAGCAATTGCACGCGAGTGAGCAGATAGAAAAACCACGTGCTGAACGACACCTCCACGGGAGCGAGAAACGCCGCGCCCACCAACAGCGGGACAAACTCAAAGTGGAACGGCGACTCAAAAGGGGCCATGGCTTTCCACGGGTCGTCGAGCAGGAAATGCTCCATTGCCAATCTCGTGGTGATCTCGGGCACGCTCGGCATGTAGTGATGCCACCCATTGATCCCCAACAGCACGACCGGCACCAACGCGCCCCACCAAAACAGCCGCTGGCCAAACAGATCTCCAGCAATCAGAGCGCGGGGCACTTCCAGCAGCGGAAATCCCAACCGCTCAGTCTCTAACCAGCGCTGCCGCAACAGCCACACCAAGCAAAAGCAGGTCAAAAAGAACGCGCCGAAAAACACACTCCACATCGCCAGCGGCCACAGCCACGCCCCCCAAGGCACGGCCGCGCCACCTTCAAACGCCCCGATGGCCGGTGCCTCATTCGGCCCACCTGGCACCAACCAGTCCGGGACGACTTGCAAAAATCGGTAATAGGGTCCCGTTGACTGAGCAAACCCTCCGTAGAAACCCGTCACCAAACCCGGCAGAAAGCGGTGCATCAAGCCGGAAGCGGTCGCCGACACCCCAATTACCAGCGCGGCGTAAAGCACCGCCCGATCCCCCGGGCCAAGCCAGCGCCGCATTAAGGTAACGGCGGCCAAAGCCCCTATTGGCACGGCGAAAAAGACCTGCGCCCCCGGCGCACCCCCGGCCCCGGCCAAATACGGGCCGTTGTACAGCAACTCGACGCGCTGAAGCAACCACCCGCTTGCAACCGTGATGCCGGTGATGAGCGCGGCTAAGCGCAGCGCGGCCATCTCGTAAATCTTTCTACCATTCCTTGCGTTGTCCTAGTCGCCATTTTAGACCAACCCATATTGAAACCTACATACATTAGACTAAAGAACCCGCGCCAGAAAGCCTCACCAGAGCTTTAGCGGCTGTCCTCAAGATCGGCCTTGACCGTTGCGGAGAGAGGCCATTTCGTATTGGGCGATCTGGCTGATGCTAACGAGGTTGAATTCGCAGGACGCAAAGTATCCCAACAATAGGAGAATCCCATGGGCGTGAAATCCGTTTATATGATGACCGATTTGGAAGGCGTGGCCGGCGTCGATGATTGGGACCCAAGGCACCGGGACGATGCGACAACGGCAAAAGGCGTGTACGACCGCGCCGAGATGCAGCGCTTGTTGACCGGCGAAGTCAACGCCGCGGCCGAAGGCTTATTTGCAGCAGGTGTCGAAAAAATCATCATCAATGACGCGCATGGGGCGGGACGCACGATTTTGTCCGAAGAATTGATCTCAGGCGTAAGACTGGTCCAAGGGGTCAAGCGGCCGTGTTGGTTGCCGGGCTTATCACCCAGATTCGACGCCTTGATCCAAGTGGGCATGCACGCAATGACCGGCACGCCCAACGGCTGCCTCGCCCATTCGATGAGCCAAGATATGGTCTATCGCGTCAATGGTGTCGAAGTCGGCGAGATGGAAATGGCGGCGTATTTGTGTGGTCATCTAAGCATTCCCTGGGTCTTTACCGCGGGCGATCTGCACGCCTGCACCGAATCCGAGCGCTGGGTCCGCGACATTGTCACAGCACCTGTAAAAGAAGGGCTGGGAGAATTATGCGCCTTGCACATGGCACCAACAGACGCCCGCGCCCTGATTAAGACACGCGTCCAAGAAGCCATCGCGGTCGCCCAAAACATCGAACCGCTCATTGCAAAACGTCCGGTGATGGTGGAAGTAACGCACCCCGACCCCGATCGTCTTTCCGTGCCAGAAGGGGTTGAGCGCGTGGATGACCTTACGATTCGCTGCAAAGGCGACTCCTTCTGGCAGGTATTTCACAACATGGTTTATGGCAAGCCCAATTTTCCAGTTCCCGCATAACGTTCATCCCCGCTCCCACTGCGGCAACTGCTCGGCGTAGTAGCGGCGACTCTCCGCGTCCAAGGTGCGCCAGATCAAAAACTGCTTGCGCACATCGTCCAAAAAGGTGCGCACCACCCGCTGCCACGTCGCCAGATCCCCGGCTACCAACGTCAAATCAACGTGAATGTCGCAATAGTTCGGGTCCGCCCCCGGCTCTATCTCCATCGCGGTCTCTTGCACCACGCCTTGGTCAAACGGCGCCAACCACACCCGCGCCGCCACCCGCACCTGCTCCCCCACCTGCTCCACCTCTAAGGCTTCGACGTAAAATCCCGCCCCAATTGACTGCTCCTGATTGGCCGCCCACGATTCCGCTTGAAACGCCGCCATGCCGAGCGCTTCGCGCCGCGCCAGCGAGAAGGGCAGTTGCACGCGCAAATGCTCGCCCTTGACGACCGGCAGCTTCCACCGCCGTTCAATACCCGGCGTGCAAATCCGCCCGGCCATGCGCGCCGGATAGAGCGCCGACGCCACCACCAACAGCGCGATTGCGCCAACGGTGAGCACCGCCCCTAGCGACGAGTAATTCAGTTCCAAGCCAGGCAAAAATCCCCCCTGGGCCAAAAGTTGCGCCGCTCCTTGCCCTAGCAAATAGCCAGCGACCGTGCCGACCACGCCCAACGCCACCGCTTCCGCCATAAACAACCCGCTAACGTGTCCAGGCGCTAAGCCGACCGCGTTAAAGGTGCCGATTTCCTGCGTCCGCTCGTACACCGCCCCGAGCATGGTGTTGAACACGATCAACCCGGCGATCAGCAGCGGCACGATCAGCGATCCCCATCCAGACACCGACGCCACCCCCACCGAATTGACGAGCAAGCGTTGTCCCCCGAGGCCGGCGAACAGGTTCAAATCCAAGGTCTCCGCCAACTCTACCAGCGCACTGCGAATCTCCTCCGTAGTCCCATCCAACCGAATCCCCACCGACGCCAGCCGCACCCCATCCCACCGCATCAGCGCGGCAAACGGCAAGACTGGCGTCGCCGACGCGGGCAAATGGGCAAACGGCTGCAACTTCCCCCCCTGCCCACGTCCCACTTCTGCTTCCGAAGGCTGTTGCGCCTCTGGATCCAACGGAGTCAGCGGCTCGCCGTTCAGATCGAGCCGGTCCAGCGCGTCATCCGCGAGCAACCCAACCACCCGAAACACCTCCCCAAAAACCCGTACCCGCTCCAATCCCTCGGCGCTGACCCCCAAAGAATCCGCCAATCCCACCGGCAACAAACAGGCGTCCTCTTCCCCGGGCCGCAGCCACCGGCCGGCCACCACCTCCGGCCCGAGCAAATTCTCTTCCTGCGCCGCTAGCCCAACAAACCCCCAGACCCCGACCGCTCGCTCTTCCGCGCCATCCCGCTCAACTCGGTAAGACGACGCCAGCGATGATACCGACATCCACGCACGCGGCGCGACCTGCTCGTCGCCAAACCAATCGCGCAACAGATCGTAGCCTGCCAACTCCATGGCCTGCCAGCCCGGCATCCGCACCAACGCACCTTCGTACGCCGCGTCCGCGCCAATCGCAATCCAATTCGTGTGTAGCGCAGCGCGGACCGAAGTGAAGGACAGCACGGAAAAGGTCAACAGCACCAGCGTCGCGCAGGTCAGCCCCGTGCGCCACGGTCGCCGCCGCAAATGCGCCAACCCCACGGCAACCGACGTCAGCACCGCACCCGACCGCTGCACCGCAATCTGCCCGCGCCGATTGCTCAGTTCCTGCAACTCCCGGTTCAACCGCGACATCCCCAGAAACGTGACCAAAATCCCCAACGCCAAGATGACGAAGCCGAGCAGGATGATCGCCGGCGAGATCGACAACTCAAAGGCCGGATGCACGTAGCGCAGGGCGACAAAGCCCACGAGAAAGAGCGCGAAATACCCAAATACCTGCCGCCGCAAATCGGCAAACCCAAACGCCAATCGCTCGGCAAAGTGGGCAAAGGGAATCAGCACGGCCAACAAAAAGAGCGCGCCCTGCACCACCCCCGCTTGCGTCCGCTCCACGTCCCGATAAGCTGCCGCGGCCAGTGCCCAAGCGCGCCGCGCCCGATCGAAGAAATCTTGGTGCCGATGCTCGGCGCGCGCCGCCTCGGCTTCTGCGAGCAACCCAGCCGACCGCTCGTAAAAGGCCGCCAGCCGCCCATTGCGCACGCCGTGTCGCTCCAGCCGGTCAATCCGCTCGCCATTGAGCACGTGCATATCGGCAGCCACCCGATACACCGTCTCCACAATGCGTCCCTTCTCATCAACCGCATAGCCCACCCCGCTCGGCGTGTCCTCCGTGCCATTGAGCAACAACAGGCGTCGCCCCAACCCATAGCGTCCCGTCGCCATCACGGCCTTGAACCGCTCACTAGGCTGAGTAAAAATCACGCCGACCGGCTCCGTCCACGACCCCACCCGATTCACATAGCTGAATAGCTCCATTTCTGGAGCTGTCAGCGGCAGGCAGGCCCCGTACACCACCGGCTCGGCTTCCAGCACCGCGTCAATGGCTTGCACGCGCTCCAAGGTCAACAAATTGCGCGGATCAAAAATCCCAAACAGCGCCGTCCCCCGCAGCGGTGCAGTGACAATTTGCACCTCGTCCTCGGCACTATCCATCGTCACTGTCAGCGCACGCCCCGGCAACTTGCGCTCCCCATTGATCCCCCAGTCCGGCGCATCCGTCACCATCCCAGTCTCCGCATCGAGCCCATACGCCTCCAACCGCACCGGCTTCGTGTAGATAATGCCAGACTCAACCCCGGGAATGGCAAATCGCCCCGAATCATCCGCCGCCGCCCAAAAATCCGGCCGCACCCCAGCCAACGTCGGATGGCGCAACCGCAGCCGCACCAACGCCCCAGCCGTAGGCTGATCCGGCAGATAGCTGCGCGGCCCATAGTGGACCACCTCCCCACCAATGGTGCCAAACGCATCATTACCCCAAGCCCACGGCTCCAGGTCCGGGTCGTCGATGAGCACAGGCAGCACGCCCTGCAGCAGCGCAACTTGATCGCCCAACCAGTCAAAGCGCACCGCCCCAGAATAGTCGTCGGGCGCGTCAAAGCGAGCGCGGCTGTCGTTGACCGTGCAAAAAGCCAACGCCGGGCATCCGGTGAGGGCCGCTACCGACGCATCTAACGGCACCGTCAGCCCCATCCCCCCCAAACCTTGGCGGGCAAAGTCCTGCTTCAGGCCATTGACCAGCACCCGCTCGCCCCCCAGTGCGGAATCCTCGTACGCCGTTACCAGCCTTAGCAATCGCTCGGTAATCGGCGGCGCGAGCAAGGAGACGCGATACGGCTCTCGCGGCCTAAACGCCCCGAGCCGCGGACTGTGCGACGACAGATCCAACCCCACCAAAAAGCGCGTCTCCAGCGCACTGAGCCGCCGCAAAAGCGCAGTCTCCTCCACCTCGCCCTCCCGCTGTCCCGCAGCCGCCAGCAACAACGGCGCAAAATGGCGCATACCCGCCATGTTCTGGAAGTGCCCAGCCGTCCACAGCAACGCAACCGTGCGCTTGGGCGGCTGCTCGGCAAATCCCCGAGCCAGTTCCAACAGCGCCGCCGCACTCACCGCTTGCTCGGCCCCCGGTGCTAACGCGGGCACCGGCGACACCGCGTCGTAATGCGCGGCGAGGAAGACGACCTCCTCCTTCAGCGTCGCATCTCGCCCAGGAATCACGGCGACCAAGTTCTGCGCCGTCACCTCTCGCCACGCCATCCGCCCCCGCAAGCGCACCTGCGCCTGCGACTCTTCCAACACCTGCAACCGCTCCGCCACATCTTTGCGCGCATAGAGCCTCGGCAAGTCGGCCGGCACATCGAGGAACTTCTGCTCCGCTTCCTTGCGATGCGCCCCAGCCGATTCCAAGAACACCACGGCCGCGGCCCCCAAGTGAAACGCATCTACCCAAGCTGTGCCCGAGACATAGTCGAGCAGGACGATCCGCCCGGCCACCGGCTGCCCTTCGAGTCGGCTGCCATCCCCGCCATACACCAACAGACCCTCAATCCCCTCGACCGGCAAAGTCGGCGTCCGCACCAAATTGGGCCAGACGCCGAACAATTCGAGCCGCTCACCGGCGCATTCGAGCCAAAATCCCTCGTCGATCGGCACCAACACCGGAAACTCGTGCCGGTAAATCTCTGCTATCCCCAAACCCTCTAGCTCGGCGACCAGCCATTCGCGGGCTACCGCAGCCCCCGGATAGCCCGTCATCCGCGAGGAGGGTGCGGAGAGTGTCTCCACCGTGCGGCGCAGACGCGCCTCCTCGTCACCAATGGCCAGCGATGGAACGAGCAGCACCGCCAATAACGGAAAAAGGAAAGCCCCCAAGCACAACGCCCGGAGGCTTACTTTGAGGATTCCATTGGGCATCTTCTATACATCTACTCTTGGTTGACACTCAAAGGCGAATTCGCGTGTTCAGTTTCACACTCATAGGGCGTCTAAGGCAACTTCTCGTTCTTCAACTCGCCACGCTGCATAGGCTAGAGCCTGATCTATATCTTCCGGTTCAAGGTAAGGGTACGCTTTCAGAATCTCCTCGGGCGACCGACCGGCTGCCAAAAGTCCCACGACGGTTCCAACCGTCACTCGTAGCCCACGAATACATGCCTTGCCGCCCATGACAGCAGGGTCGAGAGTAATCCGTGTTAATTTTTTCATGCTCTAGCTCCCTCCATATCTGTACTGCGATATAAAAATTACGGAACGGTAGGCGCTGCCAAACCCCCTCACCCCCACAGCTTGGGCAACTGCTCCCGCAGTGTGACAAACGAGAAATAGCCAAAGAAGGCGCAGGCCCAAATCAAGGCCACAAAGCGCACCGGGTGCATAGCCAGCGCCCCTTTGAGCACGCGGTTATTCTGCCACAAGAGCAATACCGAATACAGCAGCATGACTCCCGCGTTGAGCGAGGCGCTCAAGACCAGCAACTGCACCGGCTTGTTGTAGTCCGAAAGCATAATCAGCACGCCGAAGAGAATCTGCGCCCACAGCAGGAGAAAGTAGAGCCGATTCCGCGTCCACTTGGCGTTTTCGCGCAGCCAGTTCGTCTTGATAATGTCAGTGGAAATGCGAGAGCAGGCGTCCAACAGCCCCAACTCGGTCGTCAGCAAAATGGCAATGCCCATCCAGTTGAAAAGATGCTTGAAAAAGCTGCCGTGCTCGCGCGCGATAAAGTCGCCCTCAGTCCCGACAAACCCCAACCCCTGTTCCAACCCAGGAGCTTGTCTCGTAGTGGCATAGGCGATAAGCGACAACAGTATCAGCGACAGAACCGAGAGCGCATAGAAGGTAATCAAATGCTCGCGGTTGGCCGCCTGCCACCAGCCGCGCCAGCGCTGCATGTTCTCCGGCGTCTGCTCAAAGTGGTAGCCAATATCGCCCACGGCCTCTTCCCGCCCGGTCAGCGGGCTAGTCAGCCGCCCCACGTACGCACCCATGGCATAGCCTTTATCGCGGACGAAATCGCTCTGCGCCAAGTTCATCGTCCCGCCAGCACCTGCAAAGGCCAAGGCTCCCAAAAAGAGCGGCAACTCCATCTCCTCTGGGATATAGCCGATATTGACGATGCCCTTGCACATGTCCCACACGTGAATTGGCTCTACGACTAAAAAGAAAATGACCAACAGAAAGACCAGCACCACGGCGATCAGCACTGTCTGGATGCGCTCTACCGTGCGGTACACCACCGGCCCCAAACTCAGCGCCAACCCGACCACCAACAGGCTCGCAATCGAATAGCCGACCCGCGTACTCTCGTCGCCGCCGAACTCCCACGTCAGGATAGTCGCCGCCCCCGACGCCCAGCCCGGCCACATCCACGGGACCACGTTGCACACCAGAAAAACCCCAGCCCAGCCCGACCACTGGCGACAAAATCCAGTCACCGCAGTCTCGCCAGTAGCCAAGGTCCAGCGCTCGATTTCCATGTTGATGAAATACTGGGTCAGCACCCCCACCATGCAGGCCCAGAACACGACAAAGCCGAACTTGTACGTTATGTAGGGCCAGAGCACGAACTCCCCACTGCCCAGCGAAAGCCCCAACAGCAGGATGCTCGGCCCGACCAGCTTGCGCCAGTGGGGCGGCTCGGGTAGGTCGCGGTATTGCCCTGCCGGCAGCCGATCACAGGGGATCACCTCATGCGGCACGGGCTTAGTTGTCATATCGTCCTCCATGTGGCCATGGCAAGAAAAAAGCCCCCAAAGCCCAGAGGCCCCGGAGGCTTATTTTCTCAGCAAATCGCAGCGCAGCCTCAGAAGCGGAACTGCAAGGAAAACTGATGCACGCTGTCGAGGATGCCAAACGAGGTAAAGGCGTAATCGACCGTGGCCATGTTCAAATCGAGGCCCAGCCCAGCCGTCAGGCCCTCTTCGCTGCGACCAGCCGGGATAACCTCACCGTTGACCTCATTGACTTTCTCGTCCTCTACGCCCTGATAGTTGTATTTGTAGCCGGAGCGGAGGCTGAGCATGTCGAAAAGCTCCACCTCGGCCGCCGCGTACACGAGCTGCTCGGCGTCTTGCGGCTTGGTGGCATCGGCGAGCAGGGTCACCTTCATGCCGCTGTCTGGGTCGTCGAGGATGGCGGCGGCCGCGCCAATGCTGAATATCAGCGGCAGCGGCGCACCAATGTCGTAAAACGTCAGATCGCTGCCCAGATTGTTGATCCGAGCGCCGATGGTGTACGTGGGATTGATGCGGTAGAGCGCGCCGAAATCAGCCGCATACGCGGTGGCGCTGACGCCATCGATAGTCTGGCTGACGATCTTGCCGGTCACCCCTAAGTTGAGTCTATCGGTGATGTTGCGCGCCCACGTCGCGCCCAAGGCCAAATCTCGGTAACTGTAGGTGTCCGAGGTCTCGGTGTCGTTGGGATCGAACGTTCCCGCGTCGAGCACGAACTGCGGCACCACGTCGCGGTCGGCCGCAATGTCGCTCAACCCGAGCGTCACCACGCCAATGCCCAAGGTGCCCATGTCGCCCATATCGCGCGCGAACCCAATGGCATCGTGCGACAAATCCGCAATCCACGAGTTGTGCGACAGCAGCACTTGGCTTTCGCCACCGCTCAGAGCCGCACCGGCTGGGTTCCAGAATAGCTGGTGGACGTCGCCGGCCATGGTCGTATAGGCCGAGCCGAGCGAGACCGGCCTAGCACCTACGCCGATCTTGAGAAAGGCGGCACCGGTCAGGCCAGACTTGCGCACATCGGCAACCGTAGGTTGCGCCAGTAAGCAGGCCAACCCTAGCACTGCAATGAGTTTTAACACTTTCATTTTCAAGTCTCCCCTGTTCGGTTCAGCGCAAAATGGCAAAGTGCCCGGTCTGCGTCCCACCCGGGTACTCGGCCACGTAGATGTACAGCCCGCTAGTTACCTCAATGCCATCCTTGGAAAACATATCCCAAAACAGCGTACCGTCGAACGGGTTGGGGGTATTACTGTTGAAGTGGAGCACGTCGATAACCTGCCCAGCCACATCGAAGATGGTGATCTTAGTGTCGTTCGGCAGGTTGAAGAAGAGCATCTTGTGCTCGGTGCCCGTGTCGTGTAGCGCACCCTTCTTATAGGGATTAGGTACCACGCGGATGGCGAGATCGCCGCTTACGAGTTCGTTGGCATCGGCCAGCGGCGCTTTGAGAATAAACGGCGCGCCAATGGACTTTTGCCCCTCCAAGGTACCGGGGAAGAACGAACTAGCGGTCGCGTAGTGGTACGTGCCCTTCCACAACCCATCGCGGCCGTTGAAGTTGTGCCGATGCGTCTCCAGCGAGTTGAAGGGCTGGCCGTTGATCTCGCCCGACTCGTTGTCGTACGCCGCGACATAGTAGTAATAGGTAAACCCAAAGGTCACCAAGTCGCTGTTATCGGCAAACTTGTACTTGAACACGTCGCTGTCGGACCCGTCGTTGAGGTAGTTGCCCAACTCGCTTGCGGGCACGTGGGCAATCAGCCGATAAGGCCCCCACGCCGCTGGCTCCTGAGGCCTGTAGCCTCCAGAGCTGATGTTGGGGTTGTTGTCGGCACCAAAGGCAGCCAGTTGCGCGTCCGTGGGATTGACCTCGGTCTGATGGTGATAGCGGTCGATGAGGCGCAGACCGACATCGAGCGAATTGACCCGGGGGAACAGCGTCGAGCGATAGACCTTGTAACCCGCAAAGTCAGAGGCCGCTTCGGCGCTATCGTCCCACTTGACATCGACTTTGACATCCGTGTTGGGCGCGACTTCGATGTGGGGCGTCGGCGGCGGCGAGGGCACCTCAAAGTTGTTGTCATAGACCCACTGCGCCGTGCTGCGCGCAGCGCGAGCCCCTTGCAAGCGGAACCCCGCGTACTCTATGAGCACCAAGTTGATGGTCTCGCCTACTTCCAAGGAGAACGGGCCGATGCCTACCTGCAACATGCCGTCGAAGCCGTGGTCAATCGCATAGCCCTGCGTCCACGCCCAATCGGGCTGGTCGTCCAATGAACGACTCGGATCGACCTCCCAGTTTTGGATGAACGCGTTGTTGTACTTCATATCGCCCAATGGCTGGCCGCGCTCGCCTTCTGGCCGCACGGCATTGATGAACGACAGCGGATCGCCAGGGACGATGTCTGCGTGATTGGGATCAAACCAGTTGGGGTCGGGCACCAAGCTGCTCTCGTTCTGGATGGCCGCGCCTTTGTCCCAAAGACGGCTGCCGTTTTGTTCGCCGTCGAAAAACGTAGCCATCGCGTAGATGTGATTCTCGCGTGGATTGGCGTAGCCGCCGTCGTCCTTGAGCACCGAAGTGAACCAACCGCGCTCACCATCCACGCCGACCGGATGGCTGTCGTAGATGGTGCGCTTGTCCTCGGCGCTGGCACTGCTGCCGCTTTCTGGCAACGCGCCCTGTTTGGCGGCGATCCACTGCATTCCATTGTAGATGTCGTAGTAGTATCTGCGTCGATTCATGGTATTGCCCAACAGGCGCGCCCCGTCGGCGGCCCAGCCGGTTGACGTGCCAAAAACCGGATGTGGCTCGCCGAGCGCACTCGGCGACGGACCGCTAAAAACCACCGGCACATCCCAAGGCGCACCGTCGGCGTCGGGCGTGGCGTCGTAGCCCGAGGTCGGCCCGGTAAACCACCCCGAAGCACCGCGTCGGCCATGAACGGCATTGCTCATCGAATTGATCGGCTCGTTTTGCAGATGCAGCGTGAGCGCATGGATGCGGTTGTCGGTCTTTTCGGCTGTGCCATCGCCATCGGCGTCGAGCACGCCGGTGTTGGTCAATTCCAGTTCGATGACGATGAAGTCGTTGAGGTTGGCGTGATTGGCGGCAAACTGCCGCATCCGCCAGCGCACATCAACGCCTAAGTTGGTCGGCATCGCGCCCTCGTAGCGCATTTCATTGCGGTCGTCATCAACCCAGTAGGCACCCGGACTGGTAAAGTTGCGCGCCGCATCGCCAGCACCAGCCAAATTGCTGGTGTAGAAGCCGTGCAAGTACTGCTTGGCCCGGGGCGCATTACTGGCCGTGGTGATATTGATCTCTTCGGGGCTGTATTCCGACATCTGCAAATCTTGGCCCCAAGGCAGGTGCAGATTCTCGCCGCCCGGATAGGTCTGGGTCGGCGTCGTCCACTGGCGATCCCAATTGCCGACGCGGAAGAGGTTAAAGCGGGCGGTCGGATCGTCATCGGTTTCGCGATACCAAGAACCGGCGTTGCTGGGGAAGAAGGAATCCCATAGATCGCCAGCCGTGAACACGCCGCCCTCTTGCGCGGCGATCGTCCCGGCCGTGACGATCACCAACACGGTCGCCAGCCGAGACGCAATTTTCATGCGTTTAATCATCTTAGTATTCCTCCTAGAAATCCACGGTGACGCCGAAATTGGCCATGCGCGGGATGTCGTAAATCGCCTGACTCTGGCCAGTGAAGGCCCGGTTGAGGTTGCCCGTCGGGTCTCCATCGTCCTCCCACTTGGTGGTAGAGGCGATGTTGCGATTGTCCCACGTCAGGATATTCTCGCGATCAAACAGATTGCGCACCTCAAAGAAGGCCCCTAGCGACAAGCCGCCCAACGCAAGGCCGCGGTGGAGCCGCAGGTCTGTGCGCATATTCCACGGAGCCTGCCGGGTCTCGCGCGCACGCGGATCGTCCGTGGTGGCCGTCACATTGTAGTTGAAGCCGCTATCAGCCGTCGAGATCAAGGTCAACCCAACCTCTGCTGGCAACTCGGCCAACAGTGTAACGGCGATGCGGTGGGCACGGTCGTAGCCGGTGACCAATGGATTGCCACCGCCGTTGACATTGGCCTCGTACGTGTTGAAACGCTCCTTGTTGGCCAACGCCGTCTCCAAGGCTTGGACATCGGTTGCAGCGTTGACCGAAAACGAGTTTTTATCCGGGAAAGGCGTCGAGTTATTGCCGTTGCGCGATGCTTTGATATAGCTGTACGCGTAGTTGACGCGGCCATTGATCTTGCTCTGCGACCGGCGCTCCACTCCAAACTCAATGCCGCGGCTGTCGGCGTACCCGCCGCTGGTATTGATACTGTAGGTGGCAAAGCCAGCGTCGGCTGGGCTGATGGTAAAGCCGAGCCGCCCGTAGTTTTCAATGTCTCGGTAATAGGCCGTGACGTCGAACAAGTACTCGGGCGCGAAGCTGTACTGCAAGCCCATCTCGTACGCAGTGGCCGTCGTCGGATCCGCCCCGACATCGGGCACGTTCGGCCACGCTGGGTTGGTGAAGCTGTCGTAGTCCTCATAGAGGTACGAAAACGACGGCGGCGAGTAGAACTTGCCCCACGAGTAGTGCATGGCGGCCTGCTCGCTGATCGGATGCGAGATTCCCAGCCTCGGCTGCAAGTACCAGCGCGTTTCAACCTCCCCACTGCGAATCGGGGTGCGGTAGGTGTGGGTCTGGCCGCCTTCATAGGTGTATTCGCCCTCTTCGGACGGGCGGAAAAAGTCGGTGAGTTGCTCGGCGTCCGCATTGAAGCTGTCGAGCCGCAAGCCGGCGTTTAGGATGATGCCCTCGTACTCAATTTTGTCCTGTACATATAAGGCCAGTTCGCTCGGGCTGCGCTCGTAGTCGGAAATCTCGTATGGCAGGTTGGAATAGCCCACCGTAATCTGCGTCCGCTGCATGAGCTTCGAGACTGTGTGGCTGCGGAACAGTAGGCCGGCCTTGAGCTGGTGGTGGTAGTTGTACTGATGGGTGATGTCGGCCTTGAGCTGCATCACGTCGCGGTTGAGCTCTTCAAAGTAGAAGCCCGCCTGCGCCAAGCGGTACTGATTGTCGCCAAAGGGCAGGTCGAAGTTGCGCGAATTGCCGGGGTTGGTGGTAAAAAAGGTAAAGTTGCCGTCGGCATCGGCCCCAGAGCCGTCAACGCCTAGGTACTTTTCCGACTCTTCGGCGCTGTCGATGAAGACGAAGTCGCCGCTCTCGTCCGCCTCGACGATGCCGTCGGCGTTGTCGTCGGAATAGCCGAACTTGCTCGTGCGCGTAACCTGCGAGAGCTTGATCTCGTAGAAAGTATTATTAGAAAGCGAGTGGCTCATCCCCAGATAGGCCATCGTCCCTAACTTCTTGTTGCCCAAAGCCCCCTCGGGGAAATAGGCGTAGCGGCCGCTGAAGTTGCGATTGACCCAACCTCCCAACTCACCGCCGTCGTCGATCATGACGTTGCCGGTCAGCTTGACATTCTGGCTGAGCCGATTCGTCAGCTTGAGCGAATAGCGTTGCGAGCGGTTGAGCTGGTTAGGGAAAAGTCCCTCGTCGTTGAGATAGCGCGTGGTCAAGTAGAAATGGGTGCGCGGCAACACTTTGCCGCCCAGCGAAAGCTCCATTTCCGTCGAAGGATTATCGCCGTAGGTAACTTGCTCGGGATCGAAAATGTAGTACTTCTCGGCCTTGGCCTTATCGGCTTCGTCCTCGGAGGCCAGCAAGTCGTCGCGCGCCTGCAGGTAACTGTCGAAGTACGTCGTCTTATTGACGGTGTCGGCCAAGCTCGCATAGACATCCGGCCCGGCGTTTTTGTAACCGCTGACGCCGCGACGGACAAACAGCCGTCCCTCGAACTCGTCGCCGCCTTCGCGCGTTACTACATTGACGATGCCAGCGCTAGCCGCGTCGTACTCGGCGTTGAAGGTACCGGCGATAATGTCCAGCGACTGCACGTTGCTGGCGTTGACGCCGACCGCAGTGAACTCGCCGTCCGAGGTGCGATTTACATCTACATAGGGGTTCCAAGTGACCAGGCCTTCGCCGGCGCGGAAATACGTATCCGACACATCGATCCCATCGACGAGCACCTTGGCCTCGGCCTTGCGCCCGCCGCGAATATAGCCGCGGAACACGCTCGGCGTCGTGTTAATCAGGTCCTGCAAGTCGGCCACCGGCATGGTGTTGTTGAGCTCGGCGCGGCCGACTGTCGCCCGGCTGGTCGTCAGTGAGCGCTCGACCAGCGGTGCCTCGGCAACCACTGTTATCGTCTCCCCTTCGATCGCCTCGGTCTCCAGCTCGAAATCGACCGTCGTCGTCAGGTCCAAGCGGACCTCGATCTGGGTTTGGCGCACTGTTTGGTGCCCTATATAACTAGCTTCGACCGAGTACGTGCCGGGTGGAATATTGAGCAGAAAATAGCGGCCCATGTCGTCGGCTGTAGTGCCGACTCGCTCGCCGCCCACTTCGGCGACCACATTGGCCCCGGGCAATGCCTGCCCGGAATCGTCTTGTACTACGCCGGCGATCTTGCCGTTGCCAGCGAATGCCGGCAGGGCGAACAAGGCGCAAAACAGCGCCGCGCCTAGTGCCACCGGCCACTTCCTCCTCTCAATGTGCATGAGTGTCCTCCTGTGACGTGCTATACTAGAGGTGAGGTAAAGCAGAATCTAGCGCACTGGCCGCAAATTTTGCGGAAACGCGCCAGAGAAACAATAAATACAAGAATTTCAGGCCACGCCGTCAATAGGCACAAAAATCAGGTAGTGGACTATTTAAAAAATGCGATACGGATTAATATTTAAAACGTTTGCAATATAGGCGACATTTGCGCCCAACGTTTAAAGCTCGTGCTACAATAATAATCGGCCTCGCTGCCTACTTATCGCCCCTCCCGCCAAGCGACCAACGGATGCTCTCGCCGCTGCATGGGAAACTCCACCCTTCCCCCAGTAATCTCCGCCTCATAAGCCCCCAAAATCATCTCCAAAGCCGCCACTGCGTCGCGCGCACTCGACAGCGGCTCGCGGTCAGCCTCGGCCGCGTCGATCAAATCGGCAACCGCCAAGTCGTTGCCCGTGCTCAGCGCTTCGTCCACCACCTCGTCTAAGGGAACCCACTGCTGGCTCGCATCGGCTGGATCAAATACCGGATGCGGATAGAGCATGGCCGGGCCACTGCCGCCGCCGCGCAGCGCAATCACGCCCTCGCTGCCCTCAATCTCCATACCCATTCGCGCACCCCCACCATCGACGTGTTTCCGCGAATCAAAAAAGCCGGCCACCCCGCTCTTAAAGGCGAAGTAGCTATTGATGCAATCGCCGGCGATCGGCCCCACCGGCTCGGTCGCCTCCCGCACATCTTCGACCTGTAACGCACGGCCTTCGTGCACAACGTGCGCCGTCATCCACGCCACGTCGCCGACAAACAGGCGCATCATGTTGAACAAGTGCGTCCCCAACACGATCATGTCCTCGCCGCCGCCGCGCCGATCCTGTTTGCCGTGGGCGCGAATGGCCTGCACCGCACCGATCCGCCCCTGTGCCAACACCTCCTTTACGTGCTGGATGCGCGGCATATACGCCCCCTGATGCGCCACCGCCACCTTGCGCCCGGTCGCCTCGGCTTTAGACACAATCTGGTCGCCCTCAGCCAAGTTCCACGTCATGGGCTTTTCGCAGTACACGTGCGCCCCCACCTCCAAACAGGCCAACACCATCTCCAAGTGGCAATCGGTCCAACGCGGCCCAACCGTCACTACTTCCGGTTGCTCGGCCTCTAGCATCTCGCGCCAGCCGGCGTACGCGCGGGGAGCAGCCAATTCCTCCTGCTTAGCCTGCCGCTCCTCGGCGTCCTCATCGGCGACCGCCACCACCTCAATGCGCGGATGGTTCTTCAAACCCAAGTGCAACCCGTGTCCCCAATTGCCCCGCCCGGTCCGGCCTATAGCCGCTGCTCGATACATCTTGTCGCTCATGTCTAGTCCTCCTTGTGTCGGCGTCGCGTGTGGACGCCTAGTGTGAAGATCCTGCTCCTAACGCACCCCCACGTACACCACATTCCCCATCTCTCCGAGACAAAAGTCGATCACCATCCACATGGCCGCGCCTAGGAGCTGCCCGGCGATCAGCCCGACGAAGAGCGGCTTGTACGTGAGGTAGCCGCGCGTACCCGTGAATTTGAAGATCACGGCCTTGCACAACCAGCCCAAAAACACCGAAAACCACGCCACGCCCATGACCCAACTATCGCTCACCGGCAGGCCGATGTAGTGCAGCGGCCACCACGGAAAGTGGTGCTGCATGTAAATCAGTCCGCCCATCAAGGCCGCACCCACGCCCGTAAACAGCAGCCGCGGACGGATGTGATCCCAGCCAACGGGATTGTGAATCTTGTCCTCCAAAAAGCGATAGGCCAGCGTCGGCACCCCGAATTGGCGCAAGTTGATCCCGCCGTGCGTGTAGTTCAAATAGAGGGTGATCCAGAAGGCCCCCATCATGCCGACGACGACCGCGATGACCAACCCCCAAAACAGGCGGCGGTGATTGGCTCCATGCCCGTGCGCCAGCTTGAGTGCGTTGGCCGTGGAAGCCATGACCGTAGTGCGCATTTCAGCGGCCCACGAATAGCTCAGGCTGATCGACGCCAGCCCCTTCCAGCCGATGACATCCGTGCCCAAGGTATAGACTGCAAAGGGCTGCGGCAGCATAGTCGAAGAGGTAAAACCTACGCCGCCTTGGGCAATAACCCGCGCAATGGCCAGGAAAATGGCAAATGCCCCGCAGAAAAACACCACCGCCGCCACCACCGGCACCCCACTCAAAAGCAGCCAGCCAAAAAAGTAAGCCGCGCATACAATCCACAGCCACACAGCCGCCCGGTACGAGAGAATCTCGTCGCCATCGTCGGCCTGCACGCCGCGCTTAAACGCCGCGTTAAACACTTGGCGCAAGTGGCCCCGCGCCGTCCACAAAATCGCCGCCACCAGCACCAGCATCGCCCCCATCCCTTGGTGCGACAGGGCTATCGAAGAACCCGTCAGCGCCTCATTGTGCCCTTTGACCTCAAAGCCGATGACGTTGAAAATCCCGGTCTGGCAGCGGCTCAACAAGTGGAAAAACCACACCGAGAAGGCCACGTTGAGATTGAGAAAATACGCCACGCCAATGATGGCGAAATTGACGAAGATGTGCAGCCGCACGCTGTCGCGGAACAGCATCAGCGGCTCGAACACCAGCCGCACCTCGGGCACGTAAAAAAAGTAGTGGTTCAGCCCGTCCAGCACTTGAATGGCAAAAGGCAACGCAAACCCGACCCACATCAGCGGATTGCGAAACAACTGCGGGAAAATGCCCTCGTCGTTGCCGCGCAGCATCTCCAAGGGTACCTGCGCCAAGGGAAAGACCAACCGCTCCTGTTCGACCCAAGGCCGCCGGAAGACGACCATCGTGGCGATCATCAGCAGATAGACCGCCAGCATCGCGCTGCCCCAAGCTGCCAGCGGCACCAGCCAAGCACCCCACGGAATGCCCATCCCCGCGGGCAGCCCTTCGTAAAAGAAGCGCGCAGCCTCGGCTTCGTGCGGCGCAAGCCAAGAGGGGATCAGCGGTTGAATCAGCTCGGTCCAGCGGTTTTCTGGCGTGGCGTAGTAAAAGGGGCGGGTGAGGATGTGGCACAGGTTGGTCACCAATCCCCAAGTGGGAATCGCCGACGCCACGACCATCATCGCGTACACGACCACCAGCTCGCTCGTGCGCAGCGCCCAAGACTTGATGGTTACTTTCAACAGGGGGTTGACCAGCCCGACGAGAACCAAAAAGACCATCATCGCGCCAGCCGCAATGTAATCCGAGGTCAGACCGGCGTTTTGCAGGACGAGTACTGAGTAGGGACAAGCTAAGTTCAAGAAGAGCGCCGCCCCCGCGCCCAATACGAGGGCGCGCCGCGTCACCTCCAAGCCAATTCCTCCGTTTGCATGGCCGCAAAATAGCCGCTGGCCCTAGCGGTGGCAAAAGATGAGGGAACGATTGTGTGGAAGTGGTTGTAGACCTCCGACCAATAACGCTTGATTTCGTATTGCATAGACCTCAATAATTGGGAATAACTTCGAATTAGAAGTCGAAAAAAGTAAAAATAGGACCCATCGCGGGCAATGGGATCGCCGGTTGACTGAAGGTCGAGTGCGGCTATCTTTGGGCCAAAAAAATCAGACCCTATAGGAGTACCTGTGCGCAAATCCCCGTACACGTCTGCGGACTTCAAGGCCAGCAAACCCGAGGTCATGGGACTAGTCGAAGTCCTGTTCAACCGCCGCCTCTCCACCCTGCTCACCCGCTTGTTGGTCCGCACCCCCCTCACCCCCAACCAAGTAACGGTCCTTTCCTTTCTTGTCATCCTGCCCGGTGTGTACCTGCTCTCCACGGGCGAGCGCATGGCCCTCATCGGGGCCGGCCTGCTCATCCAACTATCCTTTACGCTCGATTGCTGCGACGGCGAAATCGCTCGTTTGCGCGGCCTCAGTTCGCCATTTGGCGCTTGGCTCGACGGTCTGTTCGACCGCATCGCCGAACTGATGCTTTGCCTCGCGTTGGGACGAGCATTGGAGCACCAAAGCGGCGATCCACACGCCTACCTCTACTCGTTTGTCGTCTTCGCTTCGCTGGCCATGACCCACATCGCCACCCTGATGAATGCCACGGCCTTTGGCAAGGGGCAGCTAGCCGAATCCGCGAGCCGCGGCCTGCTTGGCCGCTTGGCCGACTTGTTGCGCGTTCCGCCGCTGAAATTGCGCAACTATCTGCGCAGCGGCATCGACGTCTATTTGATGGTTTTCGCCCTAGGCGCGGTGTTTGACCACCTCATGGGGGTCGTCTATTATTTCGCCATTGTGCAGAACCTCTATTGGCTGGCCATCGTCTTAATGGTAATTAAACAAAAAAAGTAACTGGAGGGGTCTTATGGAGCCCAGCCCATCCGCTGAGATGCTCGCCGTCCTAGGTTCCATTAAAGAGAGCTTCTTCCACGTGCTGCCCAAGTTGGTCGTCGCCCTAGTCGTCCTGTTCGTCGGGTGGCTCGTGGCGTGGTCGCTCCGCGCGCTCGTGCGCCGAGTGGTCGAGCGTTTTTCCAAGCGGATTTCCGCGGGAACGACCACAGCCGCTTGGCAACAGGCCCTAGCCGACCAAGGGGCTGGGCGCGTTTTCTCAAGCAGCGTCTATTGGCTCGTCTTGTTGGTCGCGGTCATGGTGGCCAGTGAGGCTGTCGGGCTCCCGGTTTTAACCACCTATCTGGCCGCTTTAGCACAATACCTGCCTAGGGTAATCGCGGCGATCGCGGTCCTGTTCGCCGGCGTCATCGGAGGTCGCCTCATTAGCGATGCGGCCATGACTACGGCCTTTCGCTTGCTGCCGCATCAGGGGCGGCAATTGGCCCGCCTCGTCCGGGGAATCATCATCGGCGCGGCCATTCTCGTGGCAACCAAGCAACTCGGCGTAGATGTATCGCTGCTGACAAACATCTTCTTGATCGTGCTCGCCGCGCTCCTCGCCGGTGCGGCCTTTGCATTTGGGCTAGGTGCCCGCAGCATTATCGCCAACATCCTCGCCATGCACTACGTCAACAAGTCCTACGACGTGGGTCAGCGGATTCGCCTTGGCGACGGCAACGGGCGCATCGTGCGAATGACCTCCACCGCCGTTTTTATCGAGCACGACGAGGGCGAGTTGGGCATCCCCGGCCATCAGTTCTTCGAAGAGCGCTGCCTCCGCATCAGCAAAGGAGTGTCCAGTGAACCTTGAACAACAGCTCCTCGCGCAATTTGCAACCGATCATCCGGCGGAAGTCGCTTCCGCCCTAGCGGCCATGTCGCACCGAGAAGCAGCACTGGTACTCGGCGACCTCGCGCCAGCAGTTGCCGCAGGCCTCTTGCACTACCTGCCATCGCTTTCTGCGGCCCTCGCCCTAGAGCAGCTAGCCGCCGAAGATGCGGCCGCCTTACTCGTTGCCGTGCGCCCGGATATCGCCGCGTCCATCTTGCGGGCGACTCCGAGCGAGCGTCGAGCCGCCGTCATCGCTGGCTTTCCCCCGCGCCTTCAAGCCACGATTTCGAGCCTACTCATCTACGCCGAGGATACGGCCGGGGCGCTCATGGACCCGGAAGTGCTCACCGCATTCGAGCAGGAGCCGGTTTGCCAAGTACTCGAACGGCTCCAGCGCAATCCCGAGCACGCCCTCTACTATCTCTACGTGGTAGCCGACGATCAGCGGCTCGTCGGCGTCGTCAACATGCGGGAACTAATGGGCGCTCGGCCCGATGCGTTGCTCGCATCGGTCTGCACGCGCAATGTCGCATCCATTGCCGCCAGCGCCACTTGGCAAACCGTGGTGGGGCACCCAGCGTGGGGAAGAGTCCACGCGCTGCCCGTAGTGGACAAGGCCGGCCAGTTCGTCGGTGTCCTCCGCTACGAAATCGTGCGGGCTTTAGAGCGAGGTCAAACTAGCGGCACCTTGGCAGACAGCAGCCTGCAAACGGCCTCGGCCCTCGGCGAAGTATTTGGCCTCGGCCTGCGCGGCGTATTTCACTGGCCGACCTCCGGGACCACCGGTGGTTCAAGCGAGCGAGAGTCGTAATGGAACAACTTACTCCGCATCATGTCCTCATCCAGCGATTCATCGAACTCCATCCTGAGGAAGTGGCGCGCCAGATGGGAGATGCCAGCACAGACGAGGCCGTCGATGTGCTGCAGCGCGCCGCCGACGCGGTCGCGGCAAACGTCTTACAGCGGATGGAGCTGGACCGCGGCGCGCGCATTTTGGCGAGTTTGGATGACGCTTACTTGGGTCGCCTTCTCACCCAACTCGATCCGGCCATTACTGCAAGGCTAGTTGCGCATCTCGACGAATCAGAGCGCGCTCGGATCCTCGCGCTAGCGGGGACAGATCGCGGGCGGGAAATCCAAGAAATTCTCTCCTATCCGCCGGGGACGGCCGGTTCCCTGATGGACGCTCAGATCAGCACCTTTGCGCTGGACTGCACGGCAGCCACTGCACTAGAGCGAGTCCGCCAGCTAGGCAATCGCCGCGCTACGGATCTCATACTGCGAGACGAAAACGATCACTACGCAGGCGTGGTGCGGCTGCCAGACGTAGTCGCCGCAGATCCGGAGTTGTCGCTCGGCGATCTTCGCGACGGCACGGCAGTGCAAGTGCTTCCCATGACGCCGCACGAGGAGGTCGTCGAACTCCTGAACACCTACCGTCTCACGAGCCTGCCGGTGGTCGATTTTGCCGGACAAGTAGTAGGCGTCATTCGCCACGACGGCCTCGTGAGCGCGGCGCAGCAAGACCTAGCGACAGATGTCCAAGAGATGGTCGGTGTATCCGCGGAAGAGCGCGCCCTGTCCAAGCCGTGGGTGGGCATTCGCAGCCGGCTGCCCTGGCTCCACATCAACCTCGTAACCGCCTTTCTCGCGGCTGCGGTCGTCGGCCTCTTCGAGGACACGATTGCCAAGTTTACCGCACTCGCGGTCCTGCTGCCCGTAGTCGCGGGTCAGTCGGGCAACACCGGCGCACAGGCCCTCGCCGTGACCATGCGCGGACTCGCGCTGCGCGAAATCCGCACCTCGCACGCGGCCCGCGTCCTTGGCAAGGAGCTAGCAATCGGCTTTTGCAACGGGTTGGCCATCGCCGTGGTAACCGCGATCGGCGTTTTCATCTGGAGCCAGAGCTTCGGGCTAGCCCTCATTATGCTGTTCGCCATGCTGGCGTCCATGATACTCGCGTCCATAGCCGGCGCAGCCATCCCAGTCGTGCTGGTCAAGCTGGGCCACGACCCTGCGACGGCGTCCTCAATCATTCTCACGACCGCGACCGACATCGTGGGCTTCCTTTCGTTTTTGGGCCTAGCGACGCTGTTGTCTAGTATGCTCCCGACTGGCTAGCAACAACGGACATTGCAGCTTTTTAAACTGCTCCATTCCATTCGCAATCCCCACAATGGACATCGCGGCTCTTTATATTCTATTAACGCAACTACAACACTAAACGAGAAACAAGGAGGCACCTAAGTGGACGCCATCGCAGCCATCGGCGGCAGCCGGCCCCTCAAAGCAGAGGAATTCGCCCGCCGCGCTTACAATCATGCCCTCAATCCCGCCCGCAACCCGCTCAAGGAAACCCTCGATCAGTGCGAGTCCGTGGCCAAAACCCCACCCCTTTTGGGCGGCTTCAACGATGTTCCTTGGCACAAGCTGCGCGACGCCGAGGTCCACGCCTGGGCCAAGGCCGGCTGGTCGTGGATAGTCAACGACGCCGAACACAGCCAGTGGGAAGGCTGGTATGGCCGCGAGCAAAACGCCGTCGTCGCCCGCCACGGCATCTTGCCGGTCCAGCGCCTAGCCCGCGAGGCCCGCTCCGAACACGGCGACGCCTTCCAACTCGGGGCGCGGGCGACGATGCGCCCCTATGGCACCACGTACGAGGAAGCCGAGCGCTACTTCCGCGCCATCAACTTCCCCGTTCCCGGCCAAGCCACTCCAGACGACCGGGGCGGGTATCCGGTGCGCGACGGCGAGCGGACCATGATGTTCACACCCGACGAACTGCGCGGCACTGAGACCGAGACCCAAGGCTGGATCCAGTTCGAGACCAAGGAATACATCATCGACATCGAGATCCGCGACCGCGTCCTCGACCTGATGGCCACCCAAGGGCGCAACAAGGCCTGCGGTTTCGTCGGCCCCTTCGACGCCATCCTGCGCGAGGGCGACCTCCCCGAAGTCAACGACGCGGTCAACGCCCTCTTCCGCGCCGCGGCCGAACGCGGCGTCCACACCGGCCGCGTCGTCGGTCACGGCGCAATGGAAGACCCCCAAGACATCGAAGACGGTATGGTCGAGGCCATCGACAACGGCGCGCGCCTGATCTGCGTGCACCCTCTCACCAGCGACATGGTCTTTCGCGGGGCCTACGCCATGGCCGAGCCTTTCTTCCGCGCCTGCAAGCGCTGCGGCTTTTGAACATTCCCTCACAATTTTAGGAGACCTTATGCACCTGCTTTGCGTACTGATTGGCATACTTGCGCTAGTAAACACTGCCGTCCATGCTCAACCCGAAGACGACGCTCCAGCCGAGGAAACGGTCGCGCTTGCGGCCGAGGCCCCTGCCGTCCCTGCGCCCATTCATGCCCCCCTCAGCTACGACCCCTACTACGTCCTGCCGGGCGGCCCAGGCTACACTAGCGTCGATATTGGCGTCCGCTCCGCTCCCTCCACGTTCAAAGAGCTCAAGGACGTGAGCAATATCATCGCCATGGCCAAATTCAATCCCCACGCTCGCGTTGAAGTGGGCACGCATCTCACCTTTGGCTTTTTCAAAGACGGAAATTCCAACTTTTCGTCGCTCGTCGTCGGCAGCAAGTACCAACTCGGCACCAACCGCGCGGCGACCGCTAACATTGTGCTACCCGCCGGAGACATCGACAATCCCGGCTTGGCCGTCGGTCTCATGCAGACCATGCGCATTGGACCCACCTTCCGCTTCAACACTCGATTGCAGGTCGCCGCACTCGAAGGCTACGCTGAGGAGGGGGTCGTCGTCGATCTCTTGCTCGAACCAGCCCAAGTATTCAGCGAAAAACTAAGCGCGTACCTCGACTTGCTCATCACCTCCAACACCTCCGACTTGGAGGGTGGCCTCAGCATCCGCTTAGAGCCGAATTTCGACATCGGCATCGGCGATGGCATGGTACTGAACGCAGGAGTCAGTGTGGATTTGCAGGGTGACGAACGGGAGGACATGGGGTTGTTTATCGTGCTATTGCGCGACATGTAGGGCTTAACGATATTTTTAGGGGTTTTGGGTAGAAGCTATCTCATACATGCCTGTCCCTCGTAGTGGCGTCCTTTGTGGGTGCTTTATTCCCTAGCTAACGAATACAGCGATGACTCGATTCGGAACCAAAAATCTATCCAAAATCCTTTATGAGACAATTTGTAGAAAACTCTGAATTATCCCATTATCAAGGAGATAGCGAATGAGAACATTATTTGATGTGAAGAGAGACATTGAAATCGCCGAGCGATATCACAGCGATGCCGATGTCGTTCTATTTGAAGGCGATTGTAAAGAATTATTGGAAGAGATACCATCGAATTCGATAGATTTGGTGATCACTTCACCTCCCTACAACATTGGTAAGATATACGAGCGAAGAACTTCCTTGGGAGACTATCTCATGCATCAGGAGCCTGTGATCGCTGAGCTGTATCGTGTCTTATCAAGAACAGGCAGTATATGCTGGGAAATCGGAAATTACATTCAAAAAGGTGAAGTGTTTCCTCTCGATATTTATTTTTATGACTTATTCAAAAATCTTGGCATGCAGCTTCGTAACCGAATTATCTGGCGATTCAGTCACGGGCTTCACGCTTCAAAGCGATTTTCAGGGCGTTATGAGGTAATTCTTTGGTTTACAAAAAGTGAAGATTATGTGTTTAATCTTGATAGCGTTAGAGTACCTTCAAAATATCCGGGAAAAAGGCACTACAAGGGCCCCAATCGGGGCAAACCATCAGGTAATCCTCTTGGTAAAAACCCGTCGGATATCTGGGATATAGTCGTACAGGACTGGGAAAATGAGGTATGGGATATCCCGAATGTGAAGGCAAATCACCCAGAGAAGACCATTCATCCATGCCAATTTCCTGTTGAGTTAGTGGAACGATGCACTTTGGCACTGACGAATGACGATGGAGTTGTGCTAGATCCATACTGTGGTGTTGGTACCACCATAATTACGGCCTTGAGACATAATCGTAAGGCTATCGCCGCAGAACAAGATAAGCAATATGTGGATGTTGCACATGATAGGATTCAGAAATTCATAGACGGAACTTTGCCTATTCGTCCATTAGGTAAGCCCGTTCACACTCCAACAGGTAGAGAGAAGGTTGTACAACAGCCTTTAGAATGGGGAGCTTCAGCGAAAGAAATCGACCTATGATTATTGCTGCCGAATACTCGTTCAACAGAGGCCTAGCATCAGTTCAGGAAAAATGGCCCTACGCGATAAAGGAGTTGGAAGGAATTATCAATTCTGTAGATGCACACCACTACAAGACCAAAAAGAGTAATGAAAAAACCATGCAGGGCAGAATGCTTTATAGCCCTCCTGGTCTCAACAGCGCTCTTACCCGAGAGTTTAACTCTAGAGGCTGGCGTAAGAAGCGGGTGCTCTGCGAGTACCCTACGAACTACTATCGCTCTGCATACTCACCAAAGCCATTACGCCAAAGAGCTTTTCGAGAAATGGATTTTCTAAAGGAACGCCTTGGTATAGAAGTGCAGTTCGGTAAATACGCATTCATGGTTTATAACGTTTGTGCAAAAATGACTATCTTTCACAAGCTAGACTTCATTGACGCTGGAGTAGAAATTGTTCCCGTGAAGTCCTTCGCAAACGAGATGTCAACAGGTGTCTCGTATTTCGAGCAGTTTGTATGGGACTTGCAGACACGGGGAGTCGCTGATACTGACATCCCTGTTTTAATTTTTGGCATTGATGCCTAGCTCCCTTTTAGCTGGTATTATCAAGTGCCTATCTTGTCTGACATACAGGAGCTCCATCTTCAGGCTGCAAACGTAGGACAGTAAGTACCATGCTCATTTTGCGCAGTATCGCACTGGCGACTTTGCTAGCACCGGCCATGCTGGCCGCAGACGGCGCGGGCCACAGCGTTGGGTTCGTGGCCGGACCAACCTACGGTCTAGGACTCAGTTACGGCCGCCAAAATCCCACTACCGGCAACGGCTGGCAGGTCTCGGGATTTCCGTATTGGTCCCAAGAGGAACGCTATCTCTTTGGGGGGCTTACCTTGTTCAAGACCTTGCACCAAGGCGAGTGGGCGCGGGCGTTTTTGTCTGGGGGCGTGGCTGCGTTTTACCGGCGGAGCGAACAATGGAACTTTGTTAGCGGCAGGCTAGACGTCAAGGTGAAACCAGATGTAGAGGTAGGGCTCCATGTCGAAGGCGACAAAGGGATCGACGAGAAGCTAGATGTCGTAGCGGGACCGGGCGTGGGGTTAGAGATCGGCACCAAAAACATCGCCGTTTCCATGGACGTTCCCATCGCCATCTTCCTCGTGTCCGACGATGGCTTTGCCATCCGCCCCATTCCAAATTTCGCCTTGCTCTATCGCTGGTAACGCCCCTGACAATCACCAACTAAAGATGCGGTTATCGGTCATGCCGGTACAGGCGTCAATGACCAGCCAGACTCCCGCGCTAGCAAACTGGCCGAGGATCGCCCCCATGAAGAATGGGCGCACGGCGCGGAAGCCGCGCGGCCCCCAGTATTTGAGGACGATGGCCTTGCACAGCCACGCCAAAAAGATCGAAAACCAAGAGTGACTCATCAGCCAGAGGCCAGCGATGGGGAAGCCGATGGGGTGTACGGGCCACCACGTCAGATAGTGCCGGGCTAGCATCAGCCCGCTCATAATCGCAGCGCCGACCCCCGTGGAAAACCAACCCTCCCAGCTAGGCCCGGTGGGGTTGAGCAAGAGGCGGGCGACAAAGCTCTCAAAGGGAGCGCGAGCACCGCCGCCAAAAAACCAGCGGTTGAGATTGATGCCGCCGTAGCGGTAGGACAAATCGAGGATCGCCCACATCGAGCTAACCATGCTGACCAGCACCGCCAGCATCAGCGCCCAGAAGAAGAGACGGTGGCGTCCCTGTTGACCGTCGAGCAGCTTGAGGGCGTGGGCGGCCGAGGCCATTACCACAACGCGCAGTTCAGTGGCCCAAGTAAAAGAGAATCCAAGAGCGGTAATGCCAGTTTCGCCGACTGCGGTCGTGCCAATTCCCGTGGCGACAAAGCTCTGCGGCATCATCGGCGTGCGCGCTTCGGGTACCCCGCTTTCGGCGACGATGCGGGTCAAAGCCACGAAGATAGCAAAGGCGCTGAGCAGGAAGAGCAGGGCAACCAGCGGCGGCATGCCGCTCAGATAGAGCCAAACCCCGGCAAAACCCAAGCTCGCCAGCGCGCCACAGACCGCGACGCGGTAGGAGAGAATCTCGTCGGAATCATCAACATCTGCGGCATTGAAAAACGCCTTGCGGCACACGTCCTTGAGGTGCCCGCGCCCCACCCACAGCGTAAGAGCGACTAGCGCGATCAGCGCTCCCATTTCCTGATGGGCAATCGCCGGTGGATTGACGCTAAAGGTGTCTAACGCCTCGCCAGAGGTGACGCCGAGCACGCCGTAGAGTCCCTTTTGCACATTGACCAGCACATTGCAAAACCACAGGCTGAAGGCGATCTCGAGGTTGATCAGATAAGCAAAGCCGAGGACCGGAAAGCTGAGCACCACCGGCAGATGAACAGTGTCGCGAAAAAGGCCAATGCCCGAGGAGAGCTGAATCTGCGGAAAGACGTGGAAGTAGTTGTGGAAGGCATTGGTCGAAGAGATGAGGCAGGGAATGGCAAAACCAATCCACAAACTCGCGCTTTTAAAAAACGGCGGCAGCCGACTCTCGTCGCTTTGGCGCACCATGTCGAGCGGCAATTGTGCGAGCGGATAGATGAGCTTTTCGCGCTCGATCCACTGGCGGCGGAGAACGACGGCCACGCAGATCATGGCGAAATAGACGGCGACAATGAGAGCGCTCCACCCGAGCAAGGGAAGCAGCCAAACGTCCCAAGGAATGGACGCACCCGTGGGCAGCCCCTCGTAGAAGTGCTTGATGGCGCGCGCGTCATCGGGCACCAAGAAGTCGCGTATATAGGGATGGAACAGGTCGTCCCAGCGGTTTTCCGGGGTGGAGAAGTAGAGCCAAGACCCCATGATCGGCAAGAGGTATTCAGAGAGGCCGCAGGTAGTAATCGCCGAGGCGATGAGCATCATGCTGTAGATCAGTAGCAGCTCGGCGCGAGCGAGGCCGCCGCCGGGGAAAACGCATTTGTACAGCGCGTTGAATACGCCGACCAAAAAGAAAAACAGAAAGAGCGCCCCAGGAGTGGAAAAATCCTGGGTCATATACGAGCCGCGCAGGACCATGTTGCAATAGGGAGCACCTGCGGCGAGAACAGCGGCGAAAAGCGCGCCCAAGAAGAAGGCTCTAAAGGTGTACCCTGAGCGTGGAGGAGACATGGTTCACTTAGAAAAGGAGATTGTCGTGGGAATCAAAGATAAGAAAATCCCAAGGGCCGTCCTCAAATACGAGAGAGTAGAGACGAGTTTGACATAAATAACGCGCTGCGTTATTTAGAAATCGTCTATTATCATTAGGAGGCAGATATGCCTGTAATGCCCCCATTCGTCAGTAGGTTGTCCCAAGGCTCTCGGAAGTCATCCAAGGCACTTGAGAAAATGAGACAACAGCGATGACGCGACTCCAACTCCTCTGCACCGGCACCCCCGCCCCACTAGCGCATCGCGGCGGCTCTAGCTACCTCGTCCAGACGGAGGGCGAGACCTTGGTCTTCGACTGCGGCCCAGGGTCGGTGCGACGCATGCTCGAAGCGGGTCTCGCTCTGCCTTCAATCGACCACCTGTTCCTCACCCACCTCCACTACGACCACTGCGTTGACTACGCCTACTTGGTGCTGACGCGCTGGGACCAAGGCGTCGGCCAGATCCCGGAACTACAGGTGTACGGCCCGGCACCGACGGCGCACATGTCGCACCAATTGTTCGCCGCTAACGGCGCCTTTGGCCCGGATTTGGCGGCCCGGACCTTGCACCCAGGCAGCCACTTCGTG
The DNA here is from genome assembly GCA_022819745.1 of Candidatus Latescibacterota bacterium. Next base: position 405,659 of record JAJEGS010000039.1, read on the forward strand.
TACGAGGCGCGCGGCGGCGCAATGCCGAGGAAGCAGCCCGACCCGCAGGTGCGCGAGGTCGAGCACGGAAACCGTATCGAGACTAGCGGCTGGCAAGTCGATGTGGCCGAGGTGGTACACGTGCAGCCTCAGCTCACCTGCCTAGCCTACCGCCTGACCACGCCCGACAGCACCATCGCGTTCGGCGGCGACACAGCTCCAGTGGACCGCCTCACCGAGCTGGCGAACGGCGCGGACGTGCTGCTGCACATGTGCCACTTTATTAACGGTGCCGTCACCGACGAGCGCCTGACCCATTGCTGTTCCGGTCACCTCGATGCCGCGGCCACGGCGCGGGACGCTGGCGTGAAGACGTTGGTCCTCGTTCACCTGACCGAGCAGTTGGAGACGCCTGGCGTACGAGAGCGAGTGCTGCACGAGGTGGGAGAGGTCTTCGACGGTCAGGTAATTTTCGGCGAGGACCTACTCGAAGTGCCGACCGGAACTATTAATGTGGAGCCAGTGCGATGAGTGGTGCGCTAGGAATTGTTACTCAGCCCGACGTCCAAATCCCCATGCGCGACGGCGCGCGCATGGCGGCGCACGTGTTTCGCCCCGACGCCGCTGGCCGGTTCCCCGGCATCCTGCTGCGCACTCCGTACGACCGCCCAAAGTCTGGATTCGAGCGGTACGTGCGCGCCGGGTACGCCGTCGTCTCCATGGACTCGCGCGGCCGCTACGGCTCCGAGGGTGACTGGGTGCCGTTCACCGAAGAACACACGGGCGACGCTGAGGACGGCTACGACTCCGTGGAGTGGCTGGCGGCACAGCCCTGGTGCGACGGCAACGTCGGCACCCTCGGAGCTTCGTACAACGCCTGGATGCAGTGGCAGCTAGCCAAGCTGCGCCCCCCGCACTTGGTCGCCATGTGCGCGTACACCATCCCACTGGAATTGACCGAAGTCGATTGGCCGGGCGGCTTCCGGCCGGGACGGCGCATCAAGTGGTGGCTCACCTCCATGGCACCCGACCTGCGCCGTCGCCACGGACTGCCGCCGCCGCACACGCCAGAGCAAGCGCGGCAGGAGTGGGACAAGATCGCCGGCGAGGGTCACTGGATCGGCTACCTGCCGTGGCTCGACTTCACCCGCCACCTGCCACCGGGACTGGCGGAGTACGCCAAGGACTGGCTTGAGCACCCCAACCGGCGAGCCTGGAAGTTCGACGAGGTACACAAGGAAGTAGCCGTACCAAACCTCGACTTCAGCGGCTGGTATGACCACTGCAACGGCTCCATGCAGCACCTACAACTCATGCAGCGCCACGGTCGCACCGAGCGGGCGCGGTCGCAGACGAAGCTGATCGCCGGCCCGTGGAATCACCCAAGCCTCGGCAGCCGCATCGTAGCCGGATTCGACTTCGGGCCACAGGCCGGTCTCAACCTGCCGGACCTGATCATCCGCTGGTTCGACCACTGGCTCAAGGGGATTGACAATGGCGTCAACCGCGAGCCAGCAGTGCGCTACTTTGTGATGGCTGGACAGCAGGGACAATGGCGCTCGGCCGACACGTGGCCGCCAACGGACGCGACGCCCTGTGAGTACCTGTTGAGCAGCGACGGCAACGCCAAATTCGGCGGTTCCGGCCGGCTGTCAATCGACGCCGGACACACCAGTGCCGAGGCCGACCGCTTCGACTACGATCCCCACAATCCCGTGCCAACGCTGTGGACGCGGGAGTGGTTCACAGGTCCGGCAGACCGCCGCCGACTAGAAGGACGCGACGACATCCTCTGCTACCGCTCGGAACCGTTGACTGACGCCGTGGAGATCGCCGGTTATCCAGAAGTCGTGCTCTTCGTCAGCTCGTCGGCACCGGACACGGACTTTTTCGCGCGGCTAGTGGACGAGTACCCACCCGGCGGCTCAGCGCCGGAGATGTGCTACGGCATGGTGCGCGCCCGCCACCGCAACTCCCTCGACATCGAAGAACTGCTGACACCCGGAGACGTGGTAGAACTCCGCATCCGCATGGGGCCGACGGCCTGCCGCTTTGAGCCGGGCCACCGCATCCGCCTAGAAATTACGTCGAGCGACTTCCCCAACCACGACCGCAATCACAACACCGGCAAGAACGACCTAGCCGACGCCGAGCTAGTCGTGGCGACCAACGCCGTGTATCACTCGACGGAGCATCCTTCGCGCCTCGTGCTGCCTGTGCGCGAGGGGTAAGTAAACGAACATCTTGGACCCGCCCAGCCTTTAGCCGCCCATTTGCGCGATCCTTCGCGCCATCCAAGAGATATAGGCCGTACGGGTCATTTTACGCCTTCGCGCCTCGGAATCGATGAAGGCGGCTACCTCTTCGTCGAGGTTCAAATGGGCTCGCACGCTACGACCCGACAGACGGATCAGGGGAATGGACACTAACCCGGCGACAGCTTGTTGTGTCTCGGCAAGGTGATATGTCAACCCAGCCTCGGCACCTGCACTTTCCCTGCAATCAGTTCGTCCATCAACTCGTCGAAGGCAGCGCGGTCCACCGGGAAGGAAACCACCTGCTGCCGCAACCCAGCCAGCAGGATCCCGCAAATCAGCTCCGTCGTCACGCAGGCACTGGCACCGTCCGTGATCGGCGTGCCGCCATCGAGGGCCGCCGTCGCAAAGCTGTCGAACAGAGTCGGCGAATTGACGTCGGTACAATCGACGTCTTCCCAAGTCAGCTTGGGCCGTCCCACGGACCGGGTACTGTCGGCAACCTGGTCCGCGAGGGGATGCTCGTAGCGGACGAGGCGGAACAGCTCGGGCGCGCCGGGCACGTTGGCATCGCGCTCGTCTTGGAACAGGATGCTGCCGCGCTCTCCAGCGATCTGCCGGTAGTTGAGGCAGCGGTCCCACGTGCTAAACTGCAAGCTGGCGATTGCCCCCGAGTGGAAGCGCACCGTGGCAATGGCCGTGTCTTCCACCTCGTGCTGGTGCCCGCGATTGCCAACGACGGCAGTAACCTCGGCGGGCGGGCCAAACAGCCAGCAGATTAGGTCGATATCATGGCTCGTTTGGTTCAGCAGGACGCCGCCGCCAGCGTGTTCCCAAGTGCAGCGCCAGCGGTCGCGAGCATAGTAGGCTTCTGGCCGCAGCTCCAGCCACTGCCAAACGACGCGCTGCACCTCACCGATCGCTCCCGAATCCACGAGTTGCTTCAGCCGCAGGTTGCCGCGATAGGTGCGGTACTGATGCCCGACGGCGAGAATGCGACCGGCCTGAGCCGCCGTGGCCACGAGGCGATCCGCGTCGGAAATCCTAGTCGCAATCGGTTTCTCCACGTACACGTGCAGACCGCGCTCAAGAGCGGCCAATGCCATGGGGGCGTGCAGGTGATGGGGCGTAGCCAATACTACCGCGTCGAGATCGGTCTCGCTGGTGAGCAACGCGTCGAAATCGGCATAGGCGCGGGCACTCGTGCCATCCACCGCAGCGCGTGCTGAGGCTGAGTCGAGATCGGCGACCGCGACTAGGTCAGTCCGCGCATGTTCGCGGATGGATTGCAGATGGCTGCGACCGACGCCTTTGACGCCGACAACGGCCGTGCGGAGTTGATTCATCTCGGAACCTCGCTTGATCGAATAGTGTTGACCCTATAGGTCCTGGCCGCAGGTGCCGGGGAATCCGCCCATTCAAGAAGCCTGCAACCGCCGCACTCTCGCCGGGGTGTGGTCCTGGGAGATCTCCGAGGAGAGAATACCCAACGAGCGGTCCGCTAGCGGCAAGTCCACGCGGGCAAAACCGTCGCGATGCGATTGGCGCAGGGCAATAGCCACTTCAAGGGCGGCCCGGCCGTCGTCGCCCGAGCAGCGCGGCTCCGACCCCGTCTCAATGGCCTGAATCAAATCCTCTACAATGGTCAGCCCCATACCCTGTATGTGCGTCGGATAGGGAAAGGGCACGTACGCGGGTACGCCGCGTCCCCGGTTGCCACCCGGAGCCGTGCGGATGTACTCCATTTGCGTGCAATTGGCTATGGATCGGATGCGGCCCTCCGTGCCAATGACGTCGATTTCCCAAGCCGCAACCCCAGTAGGAGTAGCGCGGATAAAGGCGCGCACGCCATTGTCAAAGACGAGGTAGCCGTTGCCCTGCGGGTCGGTTTCACCTTCGGCCGCGGCGTCCGATTCCATTTCGCCAAAAACCCACTCGACCTGCCCCCCGGCCATGTAGCGCACAACGTCGATGAGGTGGCTGCCATTGTGCGACAAGCCGCACTGGGCATAGCCGGTCACTTGGAGGATTTGCCCTAGCTCGCCTTTGTCAATGAGGTTGCGGGCCTGGCTGAAGAACGGATTCCAGCGGCGGGCGCAGTTGATGGCTAGGGCCGTGCCGTGTTGGCGGCAGGCTTCGACCATGGCATCGGCTTCCGCCAAAGTCAGGGCAATGGGCTTTTCAGCCCAAACGGCCTTGACGCCAGCGCGGGCGCAGTCCTCGACGATCTGCGAGCGAATGCGGGCGGTGGTGCAGACGCTGACCAAGTCGAGGTTTTCTCGTTCCAGCATTTGGCGGTAGTCGCTGTAGAGATGGTCTTCCTCCAAGCCCCAGCGGTCGCCAAAAATGGCGCGTTGTTCATCGTGCGGGTCGGCTCCAGCCACCAGTTCCGTATGGGGCGAAGCGCAGTACGAGGGGGCGTGGCAATAGGGCAGAAAAATGGAGCCTCCCTCGGTCATTTCATCGTCGAACGTGCTGCCCATGCGGCCCAAGCCGATAACGGCGGCGCGATACGTAGTCATGGTCTCCTCCGGCGTTTTGATAGAAGTGGAATTTTACTATCGATCAGAAGGTCGCTCCCCGGGGTGCCAAGGTCACTTCCCGCAGATAGGCACCGATACCACGCTGGCGGTCCCACTGCTGCGGGTACCCCAAGGACACCTCTCGGAAAGGCACGCCGTCAAGCCAATGGGTGTCCCGAATGTGGAGGTGGCCGTACACCACTGCGCACGCATTGAAGCGGCGGTGCCAACCCCGGGTCCGGCGGGTCCCGCACCACGGAGTGAATCGGGGAACCCGTGGCAGCACGGCGTGTTGTTCTTCGAGCGGAAAGTGATTGATTAGGACCTTGGGAAGATCCGCAGGATACGACGCGAGCCGAGTGGCGGTATCCTTGCAGCGTGCGGCGCACCACGATTCCCGATCCGGAAACGGGTCGGGATGCAGCATCATTTCGTCGGCGCAGGCAGCGCCGGTTTCCCGGGCCCATCCAACTACCTCGTCACGCCGGACGTGCCGGGGCCGGAAGCTGTAGTCGTAGAGCAGGAACAGCGGCGCGATCAGAACCGTCCCGGCCCGATGTTCAACCACCGGGTAGGGATCCTCCGGGGTGAGAACTCCGTGGACGCGAGCAATCTGGACGAGCTGCTCGTAGAGCGCGACGCCGCGAAGTCCGTGAGTCGCGTTGGGAGTTGTCCAGAGTTCGTGGTTTCCGGGAACCCAGACGATCTGGCGGAACTTCGGAGTCAGTTGCCGAAAGCACCAGTCAAGCCGCCGCGGACCGTCGGTAACGTCTCCCGCTAGGATCAGCCAGTCCTCGGAAAAGGCCGGAAAACTCTCCAGTACTTCGCGATTTTCCGGATGGGAGAGATGCATGTCTGACAGCGTCCATAAACGCAAAAGATTACCGTCCTGCGACAATTTGTCTAGAAGTGGGATTTTACTGTCGCGTACTTAGCTCATAGATAGGGATAAGTCGCTTCTGGATCGTAGTCTGGCAGCAGCGCGTCATGGGGTTGGCCGGGGATCAAGCGCGTGCCATCCACAAAACCTTCCGGTCGATCTTTGAGGAATTCGCTGAGGCGATCTCGCCAAGGTTGCATTCTAGTCTCAGCGTCGGAATCGCGAGACAAGTCGCGCATTTCCTGGGAATCTTCGTCCAAGTCGAAAAGATGTTCTTGGCCTGTCTGCGAATACCAGATGTACTTGCAGTGCCCATCGGTGAGAAAGTGGTTGCCGTGGTCGCGGGCGTAACAGCCAGCGTGCTCTCCGTGCAAAAATTCCCGGACGCCGACGGCGTCACCCTGCATGACGGGCAGGAGGCTTTTACCCGTGCAGGTAGCGGGAATATCGATGCCGGCCGCATTGAGGATGGTCGGCATGATGTCTTGGATGCCGACGGGACTGTTGCTGATGACTTCTTCGGGATAGTCCCAATTTTTTGGCGCGCGCATGAAAAACGGAACTCGCGCCGACGCCTCGTAGGGCCAGGTTTTGCGAAAGAGGTTGTGGTCGCCCAGCATTTCGCCGTGGTCGGAGGTGAAGATGACTAAGCAGTTGTCGAGACCACCGGTAAACTGGATGAGGCGGCCGATCTGGTCGTCTATGAAGTTGATCATGCCGTAATAAGCGGCGCGACTACAGCGCATGTCGTGTTCGCTGAGACGAATTTCCCACCCATTGGGATTGAGACCTTTTTCAGGGCCATCGAATGCGGGTGCCCAATCGCCGACAAAGGGATCGGGCAGGTTGCGGTTAATGTAGCGATCGTAATACGGGGCTGGGGGCGTGAGCGGAGGGTGTGGGTCGATAAAGGAAACATTGAGAAAAAACGGAGCCGAAGGATCGCGTTTGCGCAGAAAGTCCATAGCCCGATCAACGCACCAAAAAGTATGCATCTGTTCTTCGGGCAAATGGTGCGGGCGGCCAACCCAGCCGTTGGCGGAAATGCCGTGGGCCATGCCGGGATCGACTTCATTGCGACCGTGGTATTGCCGCAGCCATTCGACGTAGTCGTTGTCCGCGCCCCGAGTGGCATCGGCTAGTTGCATGTGGTCAAAGCCGTAGCGCTTGCGATGGGGGGTTAAGTGAAGCTTGCCGATCATCTCCGTCTGGTAACCTGCCTTGGACAGCTCGCCGGCTAAGGTGTGCGGCGGGTCCCACGGAGCGCTCTTGAAACCAACGGCCCCATTGGCCGCAGGTGCCGTGCCGGTCATCAAGCTGCGGCGCGCGGGAATGCAACTGGGACATTCGGAGTAGCCGTGGTGAAAGTGCGTGCCCGTGCGCGCCAGCCAGTCCAAGTTGGGCGTTTGCAGACACGAGGGACTGTGGGGATCGAGCCTCATGCAGTCGCCGCGCTGCTGGTCGGTCATTATGAGCAGGATATTGGGACGAGTGTCTGGCATATAGCAATCCTGAATGATTGAACGATTCGCGCTGCGGATCGTCTCGTTTCTACTATTCTGCGTCTATCTGCGTCTATCTGCGGATTATCTAAGGCAAATGCAGCGTCACCGACTGAACGTGGTCGTATCCCCCCGGTGCGCGGATCGGCTGCCGCTGGCCTTCGACATCCACACTTGCACCCTGACAAGTAAAGCGATACGCACCCGCTTCGGGCAACACAAACCACGCCGTACCCGCCAGATCGGCCCGCACGGCATAGGGCAGAACCGCTTGCCCAGCCAGCGGAGTCACCAAAACGCCGGCTCGGGCGACCGGTTGCCCGTCGCGCATCACCCGCACCAGCACCTCCGGCAATCGCTCGTGCGCCAGCGGCCCCACATCCCGCCCGGCGAGCCGGCGGAACAACTCCTGCGACCAAGCCGTCGTCGCCGTCGGACGCGAGACCGGTTGCTGCGGATCGCACCAGTTGAGACACAGCCGGTGCTTGCCCCACGCCGCTGGCGTCCCCGCGCCGAAAGGATCAATGCGAGCGTCCGCTCCCGACTGCGACGGCCACGTGACCTTCACGTCGAGCGGTCCAGCCAACATCCCCGGCACGTGGTCGGTGAAGCCTCGATAGTCCATGTCGGCGAGGAAAAACGTCTGTAACCCGTGGACGTTGCGCTCCGGCATTGAGGTCAAGAATTCCCACCAACCTTCCCCCAGCGGCGGCTCCTCCTGCTCTCCCCAAGAGCCACCGTCGAAGATGCCCGCCTCACCGACTCGGATCGGTTTCACTGGGAGGCCGCTGCGGATCTCGTCAATGCTCGCCTCAATGTTTTCTAGCCCACTGAACAGCCGGTAGCAATCAATCAACTCAATCAACTCGTCCGTAGCCACAGACGGGTCAAAGGTGACTTCGGCAATGCGGCTGTCGTCGAGTTCCTTCACCTTGCGCAGCAGGGGCACGCAGTACTCGGGCTCTCTCGCGTCCGTAATGTCCCAGAACAGGATCGACGGGTGGTTGCGGACCGAGCGGATCCAGTAGTCGGCCACCGCTAGCTGGTAATCCCTTACCAGCGCCTTCTCCCGCACGTCCATCTCCGGCGTGTACACCTGTCCCGTGCCGACGCAGAAGTTGGCCCCCACCACGAACACGCCAAGCTCATCAGCCACGTCGTAAAACACCGGCGGCGGGTCGTAGCGGTGATGCTCGACAATGCTGACGTTGGCGTCGGCCAGATCGACGAACTTCCGCGTCAGCCACTGGCGCTCGTACACGTACGGCACCGTGTGGTCGCCCCAAGGCATGAGTTGAATGCCGTTGAGCAACAGCCGATCCTCCTCGGTCCAGATCTCGCGGAAGCCGAAGCGAGTCACGGTAGTATGCACGGCGCGACCTGCCGATTGCAGCGAACTTTCGAGGAAGTACAGAACCGGCTCGCCGTACGGCGGACGACCCCAAAGCACGGCATCGCGCCAAGGCGCTGCGATCTCCAAGCGACGGCTCTCCCCCGGTGCCAGATCGAGATCGCAGCCTACAAGTTCCAGTTCCGTTTCACCCGCACGGCGCACCCGCAGGCGAACGTCGCCGTGAAACCCTTCCTCGGCGTCATTGCGGACCGTCAACCCAACGCGGATTTCGCCCTCCCGTACCGACGTGACGATCTGCACATCTTCGACCCGGACCCGCGACTCCCAACTCAGCCACAAATCCGACTCCATACCCACGGTGGCGGCGCTCGTGTACCAGAAGCGAGTATCGAGGGCTTTTTCCGCCTCTTCGCTCAACTGTGGGGCGTCGGGATGCGCATAGCGGCCGCTACAGTTGTGAGTAAACACGTCAAGCCGGTGATCGCGTCCCGAACGGATGCTAGCAGTCAAGTCAATGCGCCAAGGCAAGCGCATACCGTAGTGCTCACCAATCACTTCACCGTCGAGATAAGCGCGCCCAAAGTGACGGACCCTCCCTAAGTCGAGCACAATGCGCCCATCTGCATCCCAGCCGTCGGGCAGGCGCAGCCCTGTGCGGTACCAACCAGACTCGGGCGGATCGTCTTCAAACTCGCGCGAGCGATGCGGCACGCGCACGCGCTCCCAACCATCGGTCGGCGGGTCGCCGTCAAGCCCCTCGGCAAACTCCCACTCGCCGTTCAGCAGCAAGCGGACATCACCGCTCATTCCCAACAGCTCAGTCGCAGTACCCGAAGCGTCCATAACTTACCCCTCGCCTTGGGCTATTGCCCCATTATCCACAGGCTCTAACCGGATAAAAGTCTTCAACAATTCCCACTGCCAAGAGTGCGGGAAGCCGTAAGGGTCTCGCTGACTCGGCCAACCAGTCCAGCGAGTAGTGTTGCAAGGATAGCGGATAATTAGCTGCGCCAAGAAGATGTCGGGCAACTCCCCCACCCAAATTTCCATCGCCTCGACGAATAATTCCAACAGTTCCTCGTCGCCGACCTGTAGCGGCGCGATGCGCTCGACAATGCGGTCGAACTCCTCGTTGCGCCAGCGCGAAATGGTTGACCACAGCGGCGCTGGCTGCCCGGTGGGCCGGAAGTACTGCGAGGTGTAGTAAGACAACATCAGGTAGGGGTCCATGCCGCGCACCCCACTCGGTCCCTTGCAACCGAGGGAAACCTTCTGCTCTCCCGTCTGCACGAGAGAAGTCAAACCAGGCGAGGTGTCAAAGTTCGCATCAAAACCAGCGTCGCGTAGCTGCTGTGTCAGCGGCGGACCATAGGCCCGCAGCCACTGCGGCACGTACATGGCGATCTCGACGCGCTCGCCCTCCGCGTTGACCCACAAGCCCTCCTCGTCCTTGCGATAGCCTTTCCCTTCCATGATCCGATCCACCTCTTCCAAGTGCGGCTTGGAATCGTACCCGTGCCGCGCGAGAATCTCCTGCAGGGCCTCGTCAAAAGGCGCAAACCATTCATAGGGCGTGAAGGGATGCAGCGCGACCACGCCCGCACCCGACTCAGCTAGCTGGACGAGCTTCTCCCGGTCGATGGCCATGCTGATTGCCCGACGAATCTGCGGATCGTCAAACGGCGGCTCCGAGCAGTTCATGTTGAGGTCAATGGGACACCAGTCCAAGTAGCCATAGGGCGGCTGCCGGTCGGAGAAGGTCACGACCCGCGCATTGCGCTCTAACACGCTTTCGAGGGTGAGCACCTGCATGATGGGCGCCATGTCGAGTTGATCAGTCAGCAGCAGTTGCGCGGCCTGACTTTCCTCCTGCTGCGGCACGTAGATAATTCGCTGAATTCTCGGCAGCCGCTTAAACCCCTTCTTAGCCGCCCACCAGTCTTGGCGCAGGTCGTAGATTTTCTGATATGGAGAAGCGTACACAAGTCGGTAGGGGCCCGTGCCTAAAGGCAAGCCGCCGTCAATGTTATGGAAGGTAAACTCTAGCGGGTCTCGATCTTTCCATATATGCTCGGGCAAGACGAAGATGCCGTGGTTGCTGCTCAGCGTAGTCGCCCAAAACGCTGGCCCCGCCTTTTTGAGCACCAGTCGCACGGTGTGATCGTCAACGACTTCAGTGGAGTCAAAAAACTCGGGTAGATCGGCCAGATGCACCATGGCCTCGGCGTGATCGCGCAACATGTCGAAGGTGAAGGCCACGTCGCGCGCCGTGAACGGGACGCCGTCCGCCCATTCAATGCCCTCGCGAATCTTCACAGTGAGCACGGTAAAGCTGTCATTGTACTCCCAACTCTCAGCCAGCCAGTTCTCGTATTCCCCGGTGAGCACATTGTACATAATCAGCGGCTCGAACACCGCTGGCAGTGTGCCCATGTGAAATCCCTGATCGGAGCCGGGGATGTAGGGATTCTGATTGTCGAACAGGGAATACTGGTTCGGCCCGCCATTCATCAAGATCATGGTGCGGTCCCGAGGGACATCGTCCAGCACCACAGCCGGCCCGCAGCTAGCCAGTACCGCGCATACCGCAAGCGGTAGTAGGAGTACCCTTTGCATGGTGAAGTTACTGTTTTTCAAAGGAGTAGGATTGGATGCAGCATATAGGGGTGACTGGCCGGTCGCCCCTACTCAGGCCGCCCAGACGGTCAATGCGAGGATTGCTATTCTCTACCAGAAGAATCGTCTTCGCGAGACCGCTGTATCTGGTTGGCGAGCGTCTCGACATCTGGCACAGTAAGCCATTGCTGCCGATCAACCGAATAATTGCCCTTGCCCGTTTCGTACTGATGGAGAAAACGAATCGTTCCAACCGGGCCGAGTTTCTGCAAAAGTGCCTCAATACCGAGTTCATGGATCTGATTCGCTGTCATCTTTAAGGCGTTCATTTTCAGTTATCTCCTGTAACCATGTAAGCGGGTTTTCGACGCGGATGCCAAGTTGCGAACTGATGCTTTTCGCCTTGTTAAGCATCCGGTCATCCGTTGTTAGCAGGCAATCCGCACGGCCACTTTCGGCGCAGGCAAGATGTAGAGCATCGAACGGCTTAAACCCCAACGATTCAAAATGCTTGCCTCTCGCAGCCTCGGTTGCATCAACGGGAACGGTCTGATGAGCGTACGTTAGCAGGAATTTTACTCGAAAGCGTTGTCTCAAGTCAAGGTTTTGATCGGCTTCAAACCTAGAAACTTCGCTGGCGATCCATTGCCATTGCCTAGTGTAAAAGCGCACCATGATCAGCATAATAGCTTCGGTTTCAAGGCGAATTCGATCTTGCGTCTGATCGTCAAAGGGACGGCTCAAACAACAGTTATCAAGGTACACTCTCCAGTTCATCTATCAATCTCGTCGTCTTTGGTCAGGTCTGGGAGCTCGCCGCGGGCCAGTTGGTCGTAGGCCTGGAGGACGTAGCGTTGGGTGCGATATTCGCCGAATTCCTGCATCTCGTTGCGTTTGAGGGCTGGGAAGGAAGCGCTCGGCTCGGGCGCGTCGAGAATCCATTCGAGGTCAGCGCGGTCTAGCTGGTATAGGTGCGCGAAGATGGAGTCTAGTTCACACTTGAGATGATGGCGGCGGTCGTCGTCGTAGGAAAAGGGCGGGCCGTCGTAGCCTAAATCGCGGGCAAAACCTTCGAGGTCGTGGGCGGTGTACGTTAGCTCCAAGACGCGGGGGACGATGAGTTCGACGTATCTGAGGCCGGGGAGTGCCTCTTCGAGATAGGCTTCAGGTGGCAAAACGGGAAGTTGTTTGACGATGAAGAAGTTCATGTTGACACCCCCAACCGAGAAGCGGGCAATCCAGTCGAGGGGGAGGCTGTTCATGTTGGCCAAAACAAGGGCGGAAGCGACCCCTCGCGCCTTTTCGTAGTCTATCACTGGGGCGCTATTTCCGACCCCGCTCAAAGGAAGGCTTCCCGTCAGAACAGTCCGTTCGTCTGTGGCTCTAGTAATACCTCGAAATGCCTGAAGCCAATTGGCGTAGTCTATATCAAGAAGAGGGGCCTTGTTGCTCACGGCAATTCCTTGTATGACGGCAAAGATGGCTGTTCGCCAATCGGTAGCTCGTGCAATGTCGCGGAAGACAAGCAACCAACGATGATTGTCGTTCCCGAATCGCTCAGACCAAAGGACGGCATCATGGCAAAAATCCCCGTCCGCTCGTCGGTTGCTCTGACAATTTTCCTGAGAGCGAGTTGCGAGCCAGTTCGGTAAGCGTAGAGAGCGCTCGGCTCGGCTCGGTCGTCAAAAATGGGGCTGTTTCGGTTTTGTCAAGTCTTTTTTGCACTTCTTCTTCCGGCACCCAATACCGAGGGAGGACGACGGCTTGGGCGTCGGCTTTTTCCGCCGCTGTCATGGGCTCGGCCTTGCCCCCTTTGAGATCTTTGGCGGAAACCCCGTCAAACGTGGCGAAGCGATGGTCGTACTGGTGGAACAGCTTGGCCTCATACAGGGGAAGGTAGCACTCAGGTTCAGCATCCCCACACGCGAACACATTGCCCACAAGCTGCCAGCCCGCTTCTTCCAACTCCTCGCGGGTACGGAAGAGGCCGGAGTCATTGGACATGTCAAACATGCGCTGGAACCTCACGCCCCAAGGGTTTACCTCCGGCTCTGTACCGTTGGCCTCTTTCCACAGCACACCGGCACGGCGGTACATCTTGCGGGCTATTTCCATGTCGCGCCGAGTGCGGAAGATGGGGCAGGTGCGAGTGTTGGGATTGAACAGGGCAAAATCCTCCGCCGACAGGGTGAATCGCCGCGCCGGGTCGCGGAGCTGCTCGGCTTGGTATAGGAAGAAGGCGAACTCGCCCTGTGGAGTGGGGTGGTCCGCGCCGCTGAGGGTGAGCAGGCAGAATTTGATGCGGCTGTCTATGCTTGGGAAAACCTTTTCCCGGTTCTCGAAGTCGTAAAGGCTGACGAGCCGCTCGCTGGAGACAATTTCGTCGAAAAATGCTTTGGTCGAATTGTCCGTAGCAATACCGGTTGGCACAATCAGGCCCGCTCTCCCTCGCGGGCCGATCAACTCGAAGACCAACTCGGCAAATACCGCATACGTGTTGACATCTCCGACACCGGCAAGCGGGAATCTATCCCCAGTTCGGACAAACTGACTTGTGGCCTCGGCTTGCCGTTGTGCGATTTGGAACTCGGCAAAAAGGGCCTTTTCCGCAGGCAGGGCATCTTCGCGGACTAGTTGCTTGATGAGCCGATTACGGGCGGCCTTGTTCGGAGCATTGGCGATGTCCGGCGACCGCGATGCAAAAAACTCCTGCTCCTGCAACTTGATGCGTTCCCACGGCGGATTCCCCAGCACCACGTCAAACCCCCCATCCTGCATGATTTCGGCAAAGGCAAGATGCCAGTGAAAGAAGCAGTGCTGACGGGCTAGCTTGCCAACCGCATCACAGACGCCGGACCGCATGACCAAACCAGAGTCGAGGCGATTGAAATCCTCGATGAGCGGCACCGTGTCCGTGCTGCTCTCCGTCTTTTTCGCAAAATACGCCCCGACAAACAAATTCGCCCGCAGTTCCTCTTGCGTGCGATCTATGGCTTCATACGCGGTGCGCTTGCGCTCTACATCCTCAATCGTTTCCTCGGGCATGTCATCGAGGTTGGCAGTAGCCACCGCCACTTCCAATAGACTGTCTTTGTCAAACAGATCGCCCTGTACCGCATCGCCCGCTTGGCGATTGCGCTTTTTGAGCTCGGTGCAGACGGCCTTGTCATCGCCGGTTAAGGGCTTGTACGCCTCGGCCGGAATGCCGTTTGCCATGCTCTCCGGGTCGAGCACGCCGACGAGGCTGTCGCCGTGCAGGATGTGCGCATCGAGAAAGGTCAGCGGCCTGCCCGGTTCCACGGTTTCGATCCACAGGGCGGTCTTGCACAACTCGACCGCCAGCGGATTGCGATCTACGCCGTAGATGCAGTGCTGCACCACGGCCCGCAGGGCATGTTGATGGGCGGCCTCGCCGCTAGCTTCGCCGCTAGAAGATTCGTAGCGAGCAATTTCGGCAGCCATGCGCCGCGCCGCAGCCAAGAGGAAATGCCCCGAGCCGCACGCCGGATCGATGACCCGCAAGGCGAGGATCGCTTCACGCGGGTTTTCGGGATGATCGGCAACCGCCTGGGCGAGGACAGGCTCCAGCGTCGATTTAATCAACTCGTTCACGAGGGCCGCGGGCGTGTAGTACGAGCCCGTCAGCTTGCGCTCGGAGCCTCTGCTCTTTTCGCTGCTGAGGCCATCGTCAACAAAGCCAAAACCCCAAGGTGCCGCGCTCACGTCCACCACGGGCTGAAGCTCCAAGAGACTTTCGTAAACCGAACCTAGCTCTTCAGTGCCCATATCCCGGTAGTTGACGCGAGCGAGGGCCTCGTCGGTGCGGAAGAAAGCTAGATTTCGCACCGCCTCCAAAAGCCGCTCATTGGCAATGGTGGCCCCTTCCAAATCCGGGCACTGATCCGAGCGGAACAAGCCCCCTAAAGCCGACAAGCCCAAAGCAGGCAGCCCTCCTTGGGCGAGCACACCGAAGGTAATCCGCAGGCCCTCATAGAGATCGTGGTGGTCGTCGTAATGGCGTCGGCGCAGGGCGCGTTCGCGCAACTGAGCAAGGGAATACCCCTCGGCAAACAGGGCGCGCTGTTGGTCGGTGGTTCCCGGTGTATGCAGCAGATCGCGCTCTTCGGCCCTAAAGAGAAAGAGCAGGCGGTAAATGAACCTGAGTAACTGCTGGAAATAGCCCTCGGGCGAGAGCTTGCCCTCGTCGAGGGCGGCGCGCAACGCAGCGTTGTCCGGGTGCTGTAGAAAACCATTGCCAAGCTGCCGCAGGGCTTCGGTGACGCCATCGCGGAGATTCTCTAAGGCGCGTTCACCAGTCTGATGAGCTTGGGCGCGCCAGCTTTCGATGATGCAACTAGACGGCTGGCCATTGGTTGGCTGCAAACGGCTGGCATGGATAGTGAGCCAGAGGGCTGCAAAATCCGCATAGAGTGCCTCCGCGAACATGAGGTCCAAGTCGGCCTCAATGCAGGCGGGCCGCGTCAGGCTGGAGTTGTCGCGCAGGAGGCGCAGTTTCGAGCCGTTGGCAATGATCCCCCACAAAGAAGCGTCCTCGGCGTTGAGGTACTCTTGCATCAATCCGTGCGGCGTTTGCCGACGTCCCTCGTCCCCAAAACGCGGCTCGGCCTTGTCGAGTTCAAAGTCGCGCGTGGTCAACAGAAATGGCACCTGCTCACTACAAGCGCGGTGGGTTAGCTCAAAACGGCGCTCGCCCAGCGCGACACTCTTAGACGCGGTCAGATCGTCATAGCCGAGGATGTCGCGCAACAAAGGCACAAGCCATTCGCCCACGCCGACCTGATTTGCGCTGAGTTCGCGACGAGGACGGCGTTCGGAATAACTGGTGTACAGATCGTTGGCGATGCGCCAGTAGCGGGCCAGTTCCTCCTTGAGCACGAGGGATTTAGAGAGGCTATAGGCAGTGACGGTCTGTCTGGGTGCCTCCAGTGCAGCGATGCTCTGGAGGAACTCAGGAGGCAAAATGCCGCCTTCGATTCTGAGTGCGGTAAATCCGTGATCTTTTCGCGTCCGCGCCATGTTTATCTCTTGTCGTTTGTTTTTCCGCACTCGTTTCGACGGGGTTCAGCATTGGGTTAAATAAGACCTCAATAGACCCTTAATAGCCCCCTAATAAGACGCGCATAAGACGCGCATAAGACGTTAAACTTTTATGCGTCGAACTCGGCAAACAATCCTATCGGCTTCGCACCCTGTTCCATCGCGCCACCTGACCGCGGCCCATGGATACGACCAGTCCCCGTTTCTTCAATACCGCCAAAGCCCATCGTACCTGCCGTTCACTGGCTTCCGGTTCCAACCGAGCGCGAATCTCGCGCAGCGCCAGACCGTCGTTTGCGTGATCCAGCAGGGCAAGAATTGCTTGTTGCTGTCTGGTCAGGCCTCTTTCGTCTTTCTCGGATGGTACGTAGTGGCCGTGTCGGAAGCGTATGGTCACACACCCACCGGCATCCTCGATTTCGGGACGCGGCAGCCCGGCGGCAGTCGTCAGTTCCGCCATCTTGAGCGTCCCGCGCCCCCATTCTTCAATAATACCTCGGCGATAAAAAGTGCGAGCAATCAACGGGTTCCAAGGCAGCGATTCGTGCGGCGCGAGCAGCTTCTCTGGGGTCAACCCAAAATGCAGCGTACCAGAAGAAGTCACCTCCAAGCGATCGTCGTACACGGCCACGCCTACAGAACCACCGCCGATCGCGTAATCGCGATGGCACAGAGCGTTCGCCAGCGACTCGCGCACTGCGAGGGGCGGATAGAGTGGTTCGTCGATTCGCTCAAAGCGATCCGCTTCAAAGCGTCCGGCGATGGGCAAAGTATCGCGCAGAAAGCGTTCCGCACTCGCCAAGAGCACGAAGGCATTGCCGTGGAACTGTCGATTGTCGAGAAACTCCGTGCGGTCGAGGCCCCGGAAGCGAGCGACGCGGAGTAAACACTGCGGCATTTCAAATTCGAGGCACTCGACACTACCGAATAGTACTGCCGCCGCACGCAACAAGACCCCGTGCCGAAAAAGCCCCAAGCCGCGCAATAACTCGGTCGGATCCCTAGTCCCTGGATCTTCTAATCGGCCGCGCCGGATCGCCTCGGCTACCGTGCGTCGAATCTCTCCCACATCGAGGTCTTCGACTGACCACCCAATGGCCGGCTGATTCTCCCAACGTTGCTCGCTGTGCATGCGCTCAAAGAGCATCCGATTGTACTCATCGGCCGACATTGCCACGGTGGTGTTGCCAATCCGGCAATAGGCCACACCCCGGTAAACGTACGGCCTCGCAGGCCCCTGAGTTGCGCTGATCACAATCACCTCGCGATCTCCCGCTATGGGAACTCGTTCGACGAGTGGGAAGACCGGCGGATCAATCTCTTGAATCTCGGCACTCACCTCCTCAATCGTCCGCTCGCTCACCTGCTGGCCAACCACTTTTCCCGTCGGCGCAACACCAAACAGAACGTGCCCGCCGTGTTGATTGAGCATAGCACACACAGATCTGAGGGCTTCTCGGCGCGTCCCGGTCGTGCTCTTAAACTCCAACACCTCGGATTCGCCAGTTGCGGCCAGTACTTTGATTTGGTCAGGCGTCATGGCATCTCCACAATTATTAGCTCGTTGCGACAGGTACACCAAGCAGGGTGCCCTCAGTTGGGGCGTACCGTCAGTTCTCTAACTGGGCTCTCCGCTGGGTGCGCGACGAGGGCGGGACGCTCTCGATCCCAAGTGAGGCCCTACTGTCGTGTACTGTACCCTTTCACAAACTCGCCATAGGCATAAAAACATAGACCCCGATCTTATCAACGGGCAGCGCCGGGGTCACGTCGTATCGCAGGCCCCTAGCATCGCTGGCCTCGCGGATGCGCCGATGGTCTTCCAATAACTCCCGCGCCCGCTCGTGTGCGAGGCGAGTAAATGTGTCTTCTAGGGCGGAGGTCGCGTCGAGAGCTTGCCCAATGAGGCGGGTTTTCTGGCCGTCTTCCATGTTGCGGCCCGGCTCTAAGGATAGTAGCGACAGCGCATCTTCCTCGGGTAACAGTTCAGGGTCGTTGCCCCCTTGAACCGCGACCCCAAGACATTCCTCGGTTAAAAGCGACTTCAGCGGCGCGTACCGGCCGTCGACACCGCGCTGCTCTACTTGAAGCTGACTGCGCAGACGCAGCAGGTAGAGCACGGTGCGGGTGCGGATCTTGTGCGCGAACATGGCACTTGCCCGGGCACCGAGGTCGGGCTGCCCAGCGTCGAGGGCCTGTTCGGCCACGTAATCTGCAAGTGCCGCAACCAGCGGATGGGCCCGGTGGATGTAGGTTGCCCCAGTTGGCGCAGGTTGGGCAAAGGCGAGTCTTGCGGCCGGTTTGAAGCCCGTGGCATCAAGGCGGTCTTGGAGCGGTTTTGGTAGATAGGCGACCGGCAAGCGACTGTAACCGTTCCGTTGGTCAAGCGGTGCTCCCAAGCGTTCGGTGGCCAAGCGGATGAAACGCTCTACGTCATCCTGCCCACCGAGTACGGAAACCGCCTTCCGCCATTCCGGTAGGACGTCGTCGGGCCTCAGTCGCCGCTGGGCAAACACCGTACGGGTGATTTGCTCTTGGGCCGTTTCCCAAGCTTGGTCCACTTCAGCCTCGGTTTCTCCAAAATCGAGTCTCATCTGCGCGATTCGGGAGCTGCCGACGCCTTGCAGGAGAACGGCCTGCATGATGGCATCAACGACCTTGTTATTGTCGGTTGGCAAAGGCACGGCCACGCCGAGCTCAGTGCGAATTTTCTCGGCCTTGCGCAGAATCACGCGGAGCACAGCACCGTCAACCGGATTGTCTTCGCCGTAGAGCATCAAGGTGCGCACAGTTGGCGATGCCTGCCCAAAGCGATCGGCACGGCCTTCGCGCTGCTCGTGGCGGGTCGGATTCCAAGTGAGATCGTAGTGGACTACTGCATTGAAGTGCCGTTGCAGGTTGACGCCTTCGGAGAGGCAGTCCGTGGCCACGAGGACTGGTACGATATCTTCGCCGACTGCTCCAAGCGCCTCCACTTGCTCTTCGCGCTGATCAGATGTCAGCTCTCCAGTAATCGCGGCAACGCAGGTTTTCTCCACCGGTAGAGCGCGTTTTAGGTTCTCGCCGATGTAGTGAGCTGTGGCGATGTAGCGACAAAACACCACCGGCTTGAAGCCAGACGCAATAAGCTGTTGCACTTCAGCGATCAGGGCCTTCAGCTTGGGGTCTTGCTTGGGACCGCGGAGCGCATCAGCCCGCCCAATGAGCCGACGCAGGGCCGCAGCATCCTCGGGTGCTTCAAGGGTGCCAGCGGGTACGCTCTCGTCGAGTGTTAGGGCATCGTCGGCCCCTGCATCGAGGACTGTTTCGCTTGCGGCTTGGTCCAATTCAGTCTCGCTCTCAGCAGCTTGAAGTCGCGTCCGAAGGGCCAGTACTGCTGCCGCCGGGCTAGAAGAAATGCACCGCAGCAGGGCCAAGGCCGCCCACCATGACATGCGTTGCTGTAGCTTGGTGCCGTCCTTGGTCTGCTCGACCATGGTCCGCGCATAGGAAAGCACGTCGTCGAAGAGCTGACCCCAGTCGCCGATCAACCGGTATGTAGCTTCCCGGCTCTCGCGGACGGGAAAGCCGGTCGTATCTTTCCACTCGGCAATATCACCGCGCCGCCGCTGGACAAAATGGCCAGCCAGTTCCTGGCGCAGCAAGCTACGCTCCTCGCCTTCGGACATCTCGGCCAACTGTGCAAATCTCGGATCCAACAGGCCCAAGAGGTTGTGAAAAGCCTCATCGTCGCCCGAATGCGGAGTAGCTGTGAGAAGTACCATACTGCGTTTGGGTTCGCTCTCGGCGAGGCCCTTGAGAAGCTGATAGCGCTGATGGCGGGCGGCGGTATTGGACTGAACGCAGGTGTGGGCCTCATCAACTATGACCAACTCTGGGCAGGCGCGTAGGAAATCACTACGCCGCCGATCTGATTTGATGTAGTCGAGGGAGACAACTGTATAAGGATAAACCTCAAAGATGGACTCGTCCGGTCGCAGGCCGCGTTCAAGGCGGGCCGCTGTACCAGTGCGGACGACTTCAGCCTCGATGCTGAATTTCTCCGCCAGTTCCTGCTGCCACTGCTCGCACAGATGTGGCGGACATAGTACGGCAAGCTGTTTGATCTCGCCGCGATCGATGAGTTCTCGTGCTATCAGACCAGCCTCAATGGTCTTGCCAATACCGACATCGTCGGCGATTAGAAGGCGGGTGGTGTCCAGCTTGAGCGCCATGAGCAACGGTACGAGCTGATAGGCGCGAGGTTCGACATTAATATTGCCGAAACTGCGAAAGGGACCGGCCCCGGCCCGCAGTTTCAGGCGAAGGGCATCCCGCAAGAGAAGAGCTGCTTCCTGCGACCCTGACTTGTTGGGATCGGGCAGGGCGAAGGTCGCTGCGGTCGGTGGCTCAGGCTCTATGGGCAAATAGATGAGCGTAGCATCTTCTTCCGCGCCGCCAAGTGGCCGAAGTTTCAAACGGTCGGTGTCCAACTCGGGCAGAACGACCCATTCGCGTCCCCGTGCTCTAACCAAGTCTCCCGGTTTGAATTCAACTACTGATTCCATCGCGACATTACCTATCATTAATAGATCCTGTTTGAAAACTCGGTTGCCTTTCGACAAGCTCAGGGCCACTCATCACCTGCGCTCGTTGAGCCTATCGGAACGATCCGCAGCTCAATCCCTATTCTTCGCACTTCCCCGACCCGAAAACCCAAGTGTACTCGTTCACGATGCGGTCCCACAACGCTTGGTTTGCGGGGAAACGCACGACAGTGAATCCCGCATCTTCGAGGCGCTGCGTTATTTTGGCATCTCGGCTTGTGTAGTAATGTTGGCCAGCCTCACTGGCGATCGGTTCCCCAAGATGCTGTGTAGTCTGGTGCTTCCCATCGTGGTGCGGGCCGTCGATATAGATTAGCGTCTGCTGGTCGGCGTAGGCAAAATCGGGGCGGGTATTGAACTCCTCTAAGTATGGCTGTGCCCGATTGGGCAAGTGGTACCCATTCGTTTTAAGGTAGTTGAGCCACGCCTGCTCTAGGCTTGAAGTCGATGCGTTCATCAGGGCATCAAAACTGTCGTCGGCCTCTGATACAGATGCGGACGCCTCGTGCTCTCCCCGAGTCAGGCGACAGAGTAGATTGAGCATATCTTCGTTGCGCCGATCAATGTTGGAGTGGTCTGGCTGATTGTAATAGCTCAGTAGGCAGCGGTAACAACCAGCCTCACAGTCGGGATCCTGATCCTCCAAGTCCCTAGAATCGGTCCAGTCGCCAGACTTTGACGTGAAATGGCAGATGTGTAAGGCTTGGCGGGCGACCCGGGCTAGCGCATCGGGATCATTGGTAAGACGGGTAAGGACGCCGGCACCGCCTTCAGCGGCCTCGTAAAAAAGGATGGCAGCGCGATTGTTCTGGTCGGGCAGAGGCTCGGCCGCCTGCTCGACCTCTTCCAATTGAAACTCCTGTTCGATTCCGCGTTTGAGCGCGTATTGCAACGAGGTGATAGCCGCGGTTGGCAGGTCGGTCGGCGGTTGGACCACGAGGACGTTGCGGGTATCCTCAACAAAGGGCGTGATGCGTTCAATAGTTTTGCCGTCTTGCACTCCATCGTCTTCTGCATCCGTAGGGGCCTGTGCATCTTTGGTCCACTCGCCGGTATTGGCATCGACGCTAAAACCGTAAATAGACTTCTGCTCGCGCCGACGCCAGCCCAAATTAATGCGCCAAATCGTCGCGGCCGGGCCATATTTGAGTTCCAAGAGTTGCTCATCTTGCTCCTTCAACACGACGCCCTCAAAGCACGGCTTGCCGTTTTCTGCGGCAAAGCGCAGCGTCGTAATCATCTCGTACCCTTGCCTTTGCCTTTCTTCCTCATCCGAGGTGATGCGCGTGGCGCGTCGCGTGGCGACCTGCTCGATACGGTAGAGATTGGAGACGCTACGCCCGCCTGTGAGGAGCTCATCGCAGTTGGCACAGCGTGCGGAATCCTTCTGCTCGCCAAAATGTCCATAGCCACAGGCCGGGCAGATGCGTGCAGCTTGCACCGGCAGCTTGGCTGAGGGGATGGCGGAAGCCTCGTCGCGCACGATGAGAATAATGCGCCGTACGCGATAGGTACTGCCTTCGTGGTAGATAATGGATTGGGGACCAAACTCGGAAAGCCCCAAAAACCGGGGTCGGCTCAAGAACGAGTCCCGCACTACTTTCTCGCGACGCCCGGGGATGAAGGCCATAAGCGGCAAGCGCGGAAAGTTATATCCAGGCAAAAAACCCTCGGCTGCAAGGTAGCGATAGGTAGCAAAATCTGAGTTCATCGTCGGCCTGCTGTCGAGGAGCAGATTCTGCTGGGTATAGGCTTCGTCGTATCGCATCTTAGCCTCGCGGCGGTCCTGTTCGGTCGCCGCGGCGCTGTTGAGAATGTCGTTGGCAGATTTTAGCTGGCTGGCGGTAGCGTGATAAAGAGAGCGCCAGCGACGAAAAGCTTCGTCAAAACGGCGAACCGCCGAGTTCATCGCACTGCCCAACCACGTTTCCGTGTACCAAGGGGCGGCTCCCTTAGAAAGGTCATTGGCGAGCATGGCGAGAATGCGCTGCGCTCGCCTTTGAGCTTGGCCCAACGCTCTTGCGCTACTGAGGGGCTCGGCGAGGTGTTCGTGCAAGGGGAGCTCCGCTGGTTGTTCTCGGTTGAGGACGTCGCACACGGATGTGCCTAGCTTAACGCCGGTCTCGGCCAGCCAGACTGAGTGCAGATGGCTGCGGATGAGGTCTTCATTGGCCAGATCAATGGTCGGCGGATTGACTACACCGGAGACCATGCGCGTTGGCTCAGAAAAAAAGTACTGGTCGTGGGGCGACTTAGCCGCGCAGTAGGTGATAACCAATGCCGGTTGGCCGCTGCGCCCAGCACGTCCACTGCGCTGCGCGTAATTCGCCGGCGTGGGCGGCACGTTCCGCATATAGACCGCGTTGAGTGCCGAAATATCCACGCCCAGTTCCATAGTTGGCGAGCAGAACAAAATTGGCAAGCCGGCCGGCTGTACGGTGCCTTCGACAATGCGTTCGGTCTCGAGCCCCCGGCGGAAGCGAGTCTCCCGTTCGGCGCGAATATCGGAATCCACTTGGGCGGTGTGCTCGCGGGCTTCGAGTTGGTGCAGAAAACAGTCCTCGTCTTCTAACAAACGGGCGATATTTTTATAAAGAGCGCGAAAGAACGGGTTGGCGGGCTCGCCCTTATCCGCGGATAGACACCATTCGAGCACCGAGCTATCAATCCGATACCCAACGCGGCGGTCGTCCAACTCGGTGGACTCCACGTAGCCATAGATAGTCAAGACACGCAAAATGTCGTCAATGACACTGTTGTAAACATCTTCATCGAACTTAACCGGATAATGAGGATTGTCTTGGCCCCACACCGCTGGAGACTTGAGCCACCGTCCGAAGGCGGAGCGATGGGACATATGCGATAATAGGTAGTCCTGCCGGCGGGATCTGGAGCTTGGTCGCGGAACCATGAAGGCGTGCGAGGAAAGTCTTTCGTCTTCGGACAGTCCCCAAGGTTCTTTCAACTCGTTGAAGCTCCGGTTGCGGGTCTGCTCTTGGAAATTGGGGTCGAGATAGATGGTCTTGATACAGAGTGCCTTGCGCATCTGGTCGAGGAGCTTGTGGACGATCTCGAAGCGACGCTGGGGCTCTATCGCCCCGAGCAGGGGATGCCCTTGCCGCCATTCTTCCTCATCTTCGCAACAAGTTTCCAAGTCCCGGTATCGAATATCTAGAAGCCCGAGCTGATCCAAGTTGGGGTTGTTGATGCGCCAACCCCGCTTTAGGTCAAAATAGAGGCGATAACCCAGAACGTCGCGTAGCGTTTTAAGGGTGTTCTGCGCCCGGATACCCTTGGTTTCGGGATTGGCAGCGTAGTCAGTCGGGTCCAAGTGCAGATGATCGAGCACCCGTTGGGTCAAGATGTCATCGGTAAGCTGCCCATCCTTTTGTATGGCTGCCAGCAATGCACCCCGCAGCAAAAGCGTTTGAATGAAATCGTTGAAGTGTCCGGCTTGGAGGCTGGCGTCTTGCCGATTGTCGGTAAAGGCGAGCAGCTTCTTGGTGTTCTCATCGAGGCTGGTACCGATCAGGTGTCTTAGCGCGGACAGGGCCAGCATGGTTGTGGCCGAACTGCGGCCTTCGCTGGATAGGCCGGCGAGCTTGCTCAGATCGCTGCGCTTGCTGCCGTCGTAGTACGCATCGCAGTCCGCGTTGAGACAGAAGCGAAACGATCCAGGTATGAACCATGCCAGCAGCCCATTGTCGGCGATCTTGCCGAGCGTACCCACGCAAACGGGAATGGGACAATAGCGTTTGTAGTAGGACTTGAGGCGCGGCTCCCCATGGTGAAATTCTAGCCAATCTTCGGGGTAATGGCCTTCTATATCAGTCGGATCAAATGTCCCCCCGCTGTCCGGCATGAGATAGCCGTATAGGGTCTCCTCTTCTTCGTTGGAGCGTTCGGAAAGCTCGCGTGGGCTGAAGGCCTTGGACGACTTGGCCTCCATCGTCGCCCAGACGGGGAAATACTCCTGACCACACTGTCGGCAAAAAGAAAGGTTGAACAAGAGGCGGTTGCGGTCGCCCGGTTTGAATTGTTGTCCCTCTAGAGTGATAAAACGATCTCTAGGTGATTCTAGGGTGGCGTACGCATTCGAGGGGCTGCTGATGAACTGATGGAGTCGGAAGGAGAAGAAATTGCGGCCGCTATCGCTCTGGCTCTGATAGGCCGCAATTAGGAACTTCACGAGGTATTCTTGGCAAAATTGCTCCTGCAAGCCGCTGTCTTTGGCGAGTAATGTTGCGGCTTCAATGACCGTTCGAGGCCGGGCGATGCGGACGAGCTTGCCGTCCTGCTCTTCTAGACCGAGCTTGCGCTCTACCCAAGCCGCCACCGGATGGCTTGACAATTCAGCGTGAGTCGCGCTGGCCGCCACCCCGGTCTCAATGGCTTGTCGCAGGCTGGAGGAGTCAATAGGGGTGTCGTTGTTAGTAACGGGCTCAAGGGTTTCGGTGATGATGTTGTCCGCGCTGACCGGGACGCCAAATAGCCGACTGGCAATGTTGGCAACAATCGCATTCCGCTCCTTGGCCGATCCCTCTGAAGCCATGGTGGCAGAGGTACCGATACAGCGGAGATGTTCGTTGAACCGTTCTCGCACGCGCCGGATCAGCATGGCCACATCAGCCCCTTGTCTCCCCCGGTAGGTGTGCAACTCGTCCAAAACCAGAAACCGCAGCCCGGCGGCGTGTTGCCGCACTGCTTTATCAGTCTCTAAGAACCGCGTCATGAGCAGCTCGAGCATGACGTAGTTCGTCAGAAGGATGTCGGGAGGATTCTTCGCAATGTACTCCCGCTCCTCGTTAGTTTCTTGGCCGGTATAGCGGGCAAAAGTCACCGGTTGATTGCCCTCTTCGTAGCCGCGCTTCAAAAACTTCTCCAACTCCTCGCACTGGCTGTTACACAGGGCATTCATCGGATAGACAACGATGGCACAGATGCCCTTGCAGGGGTCACCGGACTTCTTCCGCCGCAATACGTCATCGACAATGGGGATGAAGTAACTGAGAGATTTGCCGGATCCTGTACCCGTCGTCAGGACATAGCTTTCGTCCCGTCTAGCGATAGCGATGGCTTCGGCTTGGTGTTTGTGCAACACGAGCGGTTGGTCTAGGGAGTCGGTTGGGTTCTTGATGCGAAATATCTTCGCACATTCCGCATCAAGGGTGCCGTTTGCCACAAACTCTTCAATAGACCCACCCGGCACGAAATTTGGGTTCAACTGGATGAGGGGAGCGGGCCAGAAACGGCCACTGTCGTAAGCCTCATCAACAACTTGACGAATGTCTGCCGCCCGGATACTGACGAAGCTTCGCGAGAAGCGTTCGTATTCTGAAATAAGCTCCTTACGGAACGCAAAGACGTCCATCAGACTCCTTCCTACGCCCGAACTGATTGAGGGGCGACCGGCCGGTCGCCCCTACGGACGAAATACGTTGGTACAGATGCGTCCAATCCGCTCGCCCCATCGTTCACCTACCTCCGTAGGATAAACCAGCGACCTGCTTTTCCGACAGCACGGCCCCGTCCTCGTAGAGATAGCAAGCCGCAGCGCGGCCAGCATCAATCTGCACCAGCGGCGGACGCTCTTGCCGACAGCGCGGCATGACGTGGGGACAGCGCTCGACAAAAGCACAGCCGCCAGTGGCACTCGGAATCTCTGCATCCTCTTCCACTGTCGGCCCGCTAGGCGTGACCTCAACCGAGCCTTCGCCCCAGCGGCGTTTTGCATCCGGCAGTGGAATCGAACTCACCAGTAGCTGCGTGTAGGGATGTTTCGGGGCCTTGATAACCTGCTCCACATCACCCACCTCGACCACCGCACCTTGATACATGACGAGAATAGTATGACTCAGTTGGTACGCCGTAGTCAGATCATGCGTGATGTACACAAGACTAATGCCACGCTCCCGATGAATGCGAGACAAGGTCTCCAAGATGGTAGCGCGCAACGAGGCATCTACCATCGACACCGGCTCGTCAGCCACAATCACGCGCGGGTCGAGCAACAACGCCCGCGCCACCATGATGCGCTGCCGCTGACCGCCGCTTAGCTGATGGGGATAACGCCCGAGGGTCTCCTCCGGACGCAGCCCGACCGCTTGCAGCCCTTCCTCGATCCGCTGCCGCCGCTCAGCGCGCGACAACTCCGGGAAGAACTTGGCAATCGGCACCGTCAGGGAATGATCCACCCGGTAGAACGGATTGAACACCTCAAAGGGATCCTGAAACACAGCCTGCACCTGCCGCCGAAACGTCTGCCGCGCCTTGGAGTCGAGATCGCGCAGTTCCGTGCCTTGGTAGCGCACCGATCCACTGGTCGGCGGCAAAATGCCCAGTAGCAGGCGCGCCAAAGTAGTCTTGCCGCTACCACTTTCACCAGCAATAGCCACCACCACAGGATCGTCCTCCGGGATCACCAGCGAGGCGTCGGCGACCGCGACGGTCTGCTGCCGGTCGAACACACCGCCGCCAAAAGCCCGGCTAGCACCCCGCGCTTCTAACAGTGGCGTACTCACGAGATGCCTCGGCTGAGCTTGTCGAAGCCCCCGGCGTGCAGATGACAAGCCGCCTGGCGCTCAGCAGCCACCTCTTCCAACTCCGGCACGCTGTCCGAGCAGCTATCCATCACCTGCGGACAACGCGGATAGAAGGGACACCCCGGCGGCGGCTCCAGCAAGGAAGGCGGCAGTCCGGGAATGCCGCGAAACACGCCCTTGCGCTCCAGCGACGGCAGGCTTTCTACCAACATGCGCGTGTACGGATGCAGCGGCTCTTCGAGCAGACTCTGCACCGGCCCAAGTTCGGCCAATCGGCCAGCGTACATCACGCCGATGCGGTCCACGCATTGAGCCATCAGCCCCATATCGTGCCCCACCAAAATCACCGCAGCGTCGAGTTCCTGTTGCACGCGGAACAAAGTGTCCATCACCCGCTTCTGCACGACCACGTCCAAGGCGCTAGTTGGCTCGTCAGCGATGATCACCTGGGGACGCAAAGCCACGGCAATGGCCATGCCCACGCGCTGCTTCATGCCGCCGCTGAGTTCGTGGGGGTACATGCGCGCCGTCGCCGGGTCCAATTCAACCAGTGCCAGCAGACTTCTAACCCGCTCCTGCAGAGCCTCGCGGTCCGGCCGCTCCTCGTGCGCCTCAATCGTGTCGGCGATCTGCGCACCCACGCGCATCACCGGATTAAGCGAGTTCATCACACCTTGGGGAATTAGGGAAATCCGCGAAAAGCGCACGCTCCGCATCTCTTCCTCAGCCAGCGACAACAACTCCAATTCGTCGAGATCAACCCGCCCCCCCTCAATCCGTCCGGGCGGCCGAATCAGTTGCATCAAAGCCATCGCCGTCGTCGATTTGCCCGATCCCGACTCGCCCACCAAGCCCAGCCGCTCCCCCGACCGCAACTCAAAGCCGACGCCCTCCACGGCGCGCACCGGCCCCCTCGGAGTGTGGTAGTGAACGCGCAGGTCCTGCACCCGCAACACGACGCGGCTCACGACGAGACCTTCCATATGCGCGGATTGGCGATGCGGTCCAACCCCATAGAGACGAGGAACAAGCCAATGAAAATCAGCACGATCATCGCAATCGGCGGTGCCCACCACCACCACATTCCCCGCAGCAGCGAAGTGTAGTACAAAGCCCAGTAAATGGTCATCCCAAGCGTAGGCTCGTTCTGCGGCCCCAAACCCAGCGCTTCTAGCCCGATCGAGGCCAACACCGCCGCCCCCACGGCACTGACAAAGCTAGCCGCCAGATAGGGCAGCAAATTCGGCAGCAACTCTCGAGCGATAATTTCCAAGTCCTTCATGCCAGAAAGCCGCGCCACCTGCACGTACGCGCGCTCGCGCATCGACAGCACCTGCGAGCGAATCGTGCGCGTCGGCAGCATCCACGCCAGCGAGGCCACCACGAGGGCCATCATATCGACCGTAACAGCCGTACGCAGCGAAGTGGCCAGCACCACGAGGAACAGCAGGCCAGGCACAGTCAGCAGCACGTCGGCAGCACCCCGGATCAGGGTGTCCACCAAGCCACCAAAGTACCCAGCGAGGAAGCCAAGGATAATACCGATACCAAGTCCCACAGCACCGGCGAGAAAGCCAACCCTAAGCGTAAGCGGCGTACCCGCCACCATCACCGCAAGCAAATCCCGCCCCGCCGCGTCCGTGCCGAGAAGATGCTCCAGCGACGGCGACAAGTTGGGTTCCGCCGAGCCGACGCGGGCCAGATCCGTATCGACGAACAGGGTCCCCACCGGACCAAAGGCGAGTACCACAAAGACGACGATTAAGCCGGCCGCAAGCTGGGGGTGGCGGCGCGCCGCCGCGAAGATCGGCGAGAGCGTCATCGGCGGTAGGCAATGCGCGGATCGAGAAGCGGATACACCAAATCGAGAATCAAGGTCACCACGGCGATGGCGAGGATAACCATGAGTACGACGCCGTAAATGACAAAGTAGTCAAAAGTCTGCACGGCCCGGTACAGCACCGTGCCGACACCCGGATATGCGAACACCACCTCCACCAGCACGGCCCCAGACACCACGTAGCCCATGGCCAGCGCCAAAGCCGTAGTCTGCGGCAACAGCGCGTTGCGCAAGGCGTAGCGGAAGAAAATCTCGCGGCTCTTCAGACCCCGCGCCTCGGCGTAGTTGACGTAGTCCTCGCCTTGGACAGTCACCATCATACCGCGCATCGACAAAGCCCAAAACCCCACTGACGACAGCACAATCGACAAGGCGGGGACAATGGAGTGATAGATCACGTCAATAGCAAAGGCCAACGTCGGCCCCGGCAGCGTCCCCAAAGTAAAACCACCGCCGAGCGGAAAGGCGCGCAGAGTGAAACCTAGAAGAAAGACGAGAACTAGTCCGAGCAAGTAATAAGGAATCGCCGACAGCGCCAAGAACGGCGCGGCAAAGTAGTGTAGGGCACCGGGTGATCGCGGCCAAGCCAGCAACGCGCCGAGCACCGTGCCGAGAGCAAAGGCAATCAGCGTCGCCGTCGTCAGCAGCCCAAGCGTCCACGGCAAGGCGCGCATGATAATGTCAGAAGCACGGCTCGGAAAGTTGGCAATGGAGACTCCAAAGTCGAGGCGCGCCACATCCCCTAAATAGCGCAAGTACTGCTTCCACAGCGGCTGATCGAGACCGAAGCGAGCCTCGTACGTGGCCACCACAGCCTCCATATCAGTCTTACCCGCGCCGCCGAAGGACACCGCCTGCAACAGGCGCTCGCGGATGGGATTCACCGGGGCCATCCGAGGCATCAAGAAGTTGATGGTAGCCCCCGCCCACACGATCAGCAGAAACACCCCGAAGCGTCGAAAGACGTAGTTAAGCGACAAGTCAACTCACTCCGCGTCGAAGAAGCCGAGGTCCTCGCGCGCCGCGCTGCGCGCCACTTCCTCGTCGAGTGTGACTCCGAGACCGGGCGCTTGCGGCAATGGGATCCGCCCATTGACGATAAGATCGCGTTCCACCGTGAGACTATTCCACAGCTCGTTGTCGAGATGGTGGAACTCCAACACCTGAAAGTTGGGCGAAGCAGCGCACGTGTGGCACATGGCCACAGTGCCAATCGGGCTACAAATGTTGTGCGGTGAAATCGGGATGTAGTAAATGTCGGCCAAATCGGCGATGCGCCGTCCCTCGGACAGGCCGCCGGCCTTGGCCAGATCGGGCGAGATAATATCCGTCGCCTGCGTCTCGACCAACTCGCGGAACCCGTGGCGCGTGTACAGGTTTTCGCCGGTGCAAATCGGCGTGCGCGTCGCGTTCTTCACTTCCTTGAGCGCGGCGACGTTTTCAGCCGGAATCGGGTCTTCCAACCACATCAAATCCAGCGCTTCCAAAGTATAGGCAACCTTGAGGATGTCGTGCGGCGCGTACGCCCAGTGGGCGTCAATGAGCAAATCCGTGTTGGGATGCAGCGCCTCGCGGAGCGCCGTAACCACTTCAATGTGGAAGGCGATGTCGCTGTTGCTCATGGTGCGGTTGTAGTGGTCGCGCCGGTCGGGACGCGGGTCGATGTCGAACTTGATGGCGTCAAAGCCCCGAGCTTCCACTTCCTTAGCCTTGGCCACCCAAGATTCGGGATTGTCGTCCTCGTCGCCAGCATGGCAGTCGTTGTACACGCGAATCGAGTCCCGATACGCGCCACCCAGCAACTGCCAGATCGGCACGCCAATCGCCTGTCCGGTAATATCCCACAGCGCCATCTCAATGCCGCTAATCGCGCTCATCACCGCGCCTTGGTAGTACCCCGACGCCGACATCGAGCTTTTCATATCGCGGAAGAGCTTATCGACGTTGCGCGGGTCTTGGCCAATGAGGGCGCGTTGGGTAAGGCGTTCATCGACCGCGATGTGGTGGACGCCGGCCCCGTGATATGCCTCGCCAATGCCGGTAATTCCCTCGTCGGTGCGCACCTTCACCAGCACCCACGGCATGGGTTGCAACAGCACAGCACCCACGTCAACAATTTTCATCGCTACCTCCGCGTATATACGTGCGTCTGTCAGTATCCTCAATCAGCGAGAGGCATTTATACAGCCATTGAGTAAGGACAGATGCCTTATTAAATTGAACATGACTCCAAAAACGCCGCCAATGTATCGCCTCCCCCACCCCTCGTCAAGCTCTCCGGGAGAACTGACGCCGCTCCCGATGCTTTGACGTTTTAACGCTATGAGGTTATCGCCTTTATGACTAATGCAACCAAACGAATCGCCATCGACTTTGATCCTGCGATTCACCGTGCCCTTCAGCGACAGGCCGCCGAAGCGAACCGGTCGATCTCCGCCTTGGTCAATGATGCGGTGAGGCGCACCCTAACCGAGGATGCCGAGGATTTGGGTGCCTTCGACGAGCGGGCCGCCGAACCCAATTTGCCGTTTGAGGATGTCGTCAAAGATCTCAAGCGCAGTGGCAAACTATAAAATTCAGATTAAGCCCTCTGCCGTACGGGAAATCGAGGCGATTCCGCAGAAGAAACAACGCCAGCGCATCATTGCTCGAATTCGCGCCCTGACGGACAATCCTCGTCCACGAGGGGTTGAAAAACTCTCTGGATCGGATCGCTATCGAGTGCGACAAGGAGCCTATAGAATCATTTATTTAATTGAGGACGATGCCCTAGTCGTCTATGTCGTGAAGGTTGGTCATCGCAGTACTATCTATAGATAGCGAGAGCCAATCTCTTTTTTTGCGTCTTTAACTCACCCTCCGTCAAGCTCTCCAGGAGAAACCACATGATCCGACTCAACCAACAGCAACTCAACTTTTTCGACACTTTCGGCTACCTCGCGCTGCCGGGGCTGATGGCCGACTGCATCGACGAGATCATCGACGCCTTCGAGCAGGTCTGGGCCGAGCGCGGCGGGGGCCACTACGGCCAACCGCACGACGGCGAACGCCGCTCCTGCATCGTGCCCTTCATCGATCAACACGAGCGCCTGTGTGCGCTGCTCGACGATCCGCGCATCGAGGGCTTGCTCGCCAGCCTGCTCGGCGACGACTTCAACTACAGCAGTTCCGACGGCAACTACTACGCCGGCGACACCCAGTGGCACTCCGACGGTTATCAGAAGGAAGTGCGCCACGTCAAGATCGCCTTCTACCTCGACCATCTGACCCGCGACACCGGCTGCCTGCGCGTGATCCCAGGCAGCCATCGCCACGGCGACCAGTACGCCGAGACGCTCGAAGCGAACGCACGGCAATCGCAGGACCAGTGGGGCATCTCCGGCGACCAAGTCCCAGCCGTCGCGCTGGAAATCGTCCCAGGAGACGTCGTCGTCTTCCAGCACAACCTCAAACACGCGGCCTTCGGGGGCAGTGGCCGCCGCCGCATGTTCACCATCAACTGCATGGTGCGCGTGCCCGACGATCAGATCGACCTCGTCAAACAAGACATCGCCGGGCTGGCCCGCTTCTGGGCCGAGCGCGCGTACGGCGAGACCATGCTCGCCACCGCAAGCAAACGCCGCATGGTACATCTCGAACAGCGCATGGCTAATGACGGCCACCTCAAAGAACTAGCGGCGAAGGCGCGGGCCGACATGCCCGAACCTTCGCGGGGATAGGAAAATCATGAGCAACCACTACGAATTCAAAATGGGGATGTACCTCGGCGAGCTGCAGCAGCCCTTCGAGCAATCGCTGGCCACAGCGCGCGACCTCGGCGCGCACTACGTCTGGTGCGGCACCCACTCCAACAATCGCAGCCTCTACGAGCTTGCCGACGCCGAGATAGACCAAGCCGCCGAACAGGTGGCCGCGCACGGTCTCGAATTTTTCCTGCTCGACGGCGCGGGATTGTTCAAGACAGTGCATCTCGCCGAGCTTGAGCCGGGCAAGATGCTCGAACACGCCCAGTTCAAGGAACATTTCACCAAGCTGGAACGAGCGATGGAAGTTTCAGCCCGCTTGGGGATCGGCGCAGTCGGCTGCAGCAGCTTCGCTTGGCCGGCCGAGTACACCGGCGGCAAACCCACTTGGCCGATGCGCTGGGCAACGCGCGGCGGCATCATCTCCGACGGCGACATAGAAAAACTCGTCGAAGCATTCTCCATGTTCGCCGACCTCGCCGAGAAATACGACGTCGATATCGCCTTCCTAATGATGCAGTGGAACTACGGCAACACCAGCCGCAACTTCCGCCGCATCGTCGAAACTGTAGGCTCGCGGCGCTTCAAGGTGCTCTGGTGTCCAGCGGACAACTACAACTGCGGCGAAGTTGACAATGCCACCGCGGGCTTCGAAAACCTGCGCCCCTACCTACACGGCGTCCACGCCAAGGACCTGCGCACCATAAACGGTTCCACGCTCGAATTCGAATACACACCCATCGGCGAGGGTCACGTCGATTACCCGACGATCCTGCGAAACCTGCGCGACAACCGCTGCGACGTCGTCCTGTCGATCGCCACCCAC
Organism: Candidatus Latescibacterota bacterium; assembly: GCA_022819745.1. The sequence continues at coordinate 439,362 of JAJEGS010000039.1, forward strand.
TTCCTACCGGCAAGTGGCTCGCGGCTCGAAGCCATGCAGACGAACTACGCCAACATCCGCAAGCTGATTGACGAGTTGTAGTAATACGTTAGGCAATCCAACAAGGAGTACGCATGACTGATTCAGCCCAGGGCGACAGCGTCGTCATTCTGTTCCGGGGCGGACGCTTGCCTCAGTGGCATCAACTCGACGAGTCGCAGCGGCGCGACTACGAGCGCCAACACGTGGACCTGATGCTGTCCGTCTCCGAACACCACGGCCTGATCGGCATACACGGCTACCGCCTGCTGGCACCCCAAAACAGTTGGGAGCGATTCTGGACCATCGAATTCCCAGACCTAGCCGGTGCCGAGGCCTGGATGGCGGCTGAGACAGAACCTCCGTACGGAAGCTACGGCTTCTACGACTACTCCCTCGCCCGCCGCTGGCAACCAGAGAGCCTAGCTTGGCTACCCCGCAAGCCCGAACCCCCCGTGGCCCCCGACGCAGATCCGCACGTGATCCCACCCCTAGCCGTCGATCCCTCCTCAATCGTCGTGCTCGCCTTCGGCGGCTGGCGTCGCGGCTCCGACCAAGTTGACCCCCAGACGCGCGGCGACGAGGAGCGCCAGCAGCGACTGCAGGAGGTGGCCCGAGAGCACGACCTCATCCACGGGGAGGTCTTCCGCCTCCTCGGGACCAACACCGAAGGCGAGTTCCTCGGGATCTTAGAGTTCCCCCAGCTAGCCGGTGCCGAAGCCTATATCGAAGCCGAGAAGGCACCACCCGCCGGGTCCTATCACAAACGCAACTACCACCTCGCCAGGCGCTGGGCACCCGATTACTTTGTCACCTGGCCGCCGAGGACGGGCGACTGAGGAAACATGACGCACCTCCAACTCCTCTGCACCGGCACGCCCGCCCCACTAGCCCACCGAGGCGGCTCCAGCTATCTCGTCCAGACGGGAGACGAGACCTTGGTCTTCGACTGCGGCCCGGGATCAGTGCGGCGCATGCTCGAAGCCGGCCTCTCCTTACCCTCAATTGACCACCTATTCCTCACTCACCTGCACTACGACCACTGCGTTGACTTCGCCTACCTAGTGTTGACGCGTTGGGACCAAGGCGTCGGCCAGATCCCGGAACTGCGGGTGTACGGCCCGGCACCGACGGCGCACATGTCGCACCAGTTGTTCTCCGCCGATGGCGCCTTCGGGCCAGATCTGACGGCTCGTACCGAGCACCCGGGCAGCCATTTCGTGTACGAAGCGCGCGGCGGCGTGATGCCACGGGAGAGACCCAACCCCGAGGTGCGCGAGGTCGGACACGGAGACTGGATCGAGACCCGAGGCTGGCAGGTCGATGTGGCCGAGGTGGTACACGTGCAGCCGCAACTCACCTGCCTAGCCTACCGCCTGACCACACCCGACGGCACCATCGTGTTCGGCGGCGACACGGCACCAGTGGACCGCCTCACCGAGCTGGCGAGAGGCGCGGACGTGCTGCTGCACATGTGCCACTTCATCAACGGCGCAGTCACCGACGAACGCCTGACCAGTAGCTGCTCCGGCCACCTCGATGCAGCGGCCACGGCGCGGGGCGCCGGCGTGAAGACGCTGGTGCTCGTTCATCTGACCGAACAGCTAGAGACGCCCGGCGTGCAGGAGCGCGTGCTACACGAGGTAGGAGAGGTATTCAACGGGCAGGTGATCCTCGGGCAGGACCTACTCGAAGTGCCCCTGGGGACCATCGACACGGAGCCGGTGCGATGAGCACCGAGGGCGCTGGCCAGCGCCCGCCAGCGCCCGACTACGGGATCATCCTCAACAACGACGGCGGCTACCTGAAGCACGCCGAGTTCCCAATGTCCGTCGAGGATCTGCTGGAGCGGATCTACGGGCCCTTAGTGGGAACCCAAGTCGGCGCCCTAGCGTGGTGTGTGGGGGTCGAAGAGGCACACTGGCCCTCGGACCGGCTGCCGATGATCGGCGAAGCAGAGGGTCGCCGCTACCTCTCGGTCCGCGACATGCGCCGGGCCGAGAGCCTGCGAGCGATGTTCGATGCCAACGTCGACCTGTACGGCCAGCTCGTACGCCGCGGCCACCAGATGGGGCTCGGTGTGTACGCCTCGGTGCGCATGAACGACAACCACTTCTGGTCCGATGCCGAGCGCCGGGCCAAGCCGCTGCGGCCAGAGGAGATGGCCGCGACGGAGCGACCCCATCTCACGGCGTTCCGCAAGCGCCATCCCGAGTGGGTGCTCGGCGAGGGGGCACCGGCTTGGGCGGCCACATCTTGGAACATGGCAGTACCAGAAGTTCGCGAGTACACCCTGCAACGCATCACCGAAGCCTGCGAGCTAGCGGACTGGGACGGCGTCGAGCTCGACTGGCAGCGCCATGCCTTCCACCTGCCCGAAGAGGACGCCTACCGCCTGCGCTACACCCTCACCGATCTACAGCGCGCCGTGCGCCGCCTCACCGACGCGATTGCCCAGCGGCGCGGACGGCCCTTCCACGTGATCGTGCGCGTCGGTGCCTCCCAGGAGACGAACCGGCGCGTCGGCTACGACCTAGAGACCTGGATCGAGGAGGACCTGTGCGACATCGTCGTCACGGGCGCGAACTCGGGGACCGATCCGGACGTGGAGGTGGAGGCCTACGTGGAGATGATGCGCGGCACCCAGGTGCGGCTGTACCCCGGATTCGACAGCCACGGCGAGTGGGGGCACGGGCACCTGCTGCCCGCCGCGCAATGGAGAGAGGCCTGGTTCCGCGGCTTGGCCACCGCCTTCTACGAGCGCGGTGCCACGGGCGTGCATCTGTTCAACTGGCACAACCACGTACACGCGGCCCGACCGCTGCTGCAGAACCTCGGCGCACCCGACAGCCTGCGGCGCACGGCCAAGGTGTACGCCGCGGTCAAGCGCCACATCCGCGACCGGAGCGAGCTGCGCTACGGCGCCGAGCGAGACGACCGGCTGCGCGGCGAGGTGCCCGTCGATCTGCTGCGCACGCTAGTCGGGGGCGGTCCGCGGTTCCATATCGGCGTGTACGAGGACGTATCGGAGGACGCGACGCTGGAGCTACAGGTCGATCTCGACCACCTGTCGCCCCGGGACCGGATCGCCGTGGAGCTCGACGGGCAGCGGCTGGGGGACCCGGTGCGACGCAGCCCTGCGGCCGAGGAGGAGGCGAATCCGGCGGACGTGTCCGAGAACACGTGGCTCGTCTGGCCGCTGGCTCCGGCACAGGTCGGCAAGGGTATTCACGTCGTCGGCATCGACCTGCGCGAACGCGACCCGCGTCTGCGACCGCCGGTCGTGGTGCGGAACGTGGAGATCCACGTCAGCTACCGCCGCGATGGGAACGCGAGTGCCGAAGGGATTTGACCGAGGGGCGGGCAGGAGAGGACGCCGCAACCAATTAGGAAGTGCTTGCAAGCCGCGCACTCACAAGCCGGTTCAGGCTCACCCCTTGCTCGGCCGCTTGGATGGCGAGGGCGCGGTGCGATTCTGGCGGCAAGCGCACCATGAACTTCCCACTGTAGCTACGGTCCGCTATTGGCTCCGGCACGGCTTCTCCGGTGGTGTGCATATCTGCGAGACACTCGCGCACAAGGCGCTGGATGCCAGACAACGCCGCGACAGGCGTAGGAGCCAGCCAACTCAGCGATGGGAATTCAGCACAGAGACCCACATGTTCGTTGTCTTCAGCCGACCACGTGATGCGGTAGGTGTAATGGTCGCTCATCTCGTGCCCTCCAGTTTCTCATCACAATAATATCACTAATGATACTGTAGTCAAGGGAGACTGCAGCGGCTTCCAGCGCTTCAAAAAAGCATGTCGCCCAGCAAAGCCAGCGCAAAGCCGCACACAGCACCGATAGGTGGTGCCCAGTGGCGCTCAAGGCGGGCTTGGGGTGCGATGTCCTCAAACGTGAGATAGAGGATGCCGCCTGCGGCAAACAGCATGATAGCCCCGAGTATCGCGTCGTAATCGGCGAGCCAGAACCAGCCAATAAGTCCGCAGACAGGGCCTACCAGCCCGAGCAGAATCATCCAGACCAGCGCACGTCCGTCGCGTCCGTGGCCCGCCACCTCGCGCCAAGCGTTGAACCCTTCGGGCAGATTCTGCAGACCAATGAGCACTGCCAACAAAACAGTGCCTTCCTCGTTGCCAGCAAACATGCCCCCAAGGGCAATCGATTCCGGGATAAAATCTGCCGCCATAGCGCTAAACTGCGGTGCCGGCCGCTGCCGTTGCGCCTGATACCGATCAAACGCCATGAATGCGACGCCACCAGCGATCAACACTGCTATCGCGGCGAGCGGATGCGGCACTCGCTCAATGCCCTTCGGAACCAGCACCAGCGCTACGGCACCGACGAGAATGCCGCCGCCAAACGCGATTATGAAGTGACGCAGTTCCTCTTCAAACCACTGCGGACGGATGTGCTCAATGCGGGCCAGCAGTGCTCCGATGGGAATGCAGGCACCCGCCAGCGCGGTCCAAAGTAGCAACAAGGTGAGCCGATCCATTGTGGGTCAGTTCTTCCAGCCAATCCCGGTAAGCTGGGTGGCCGGGGATTTCCTCGCGGTGGGCGTAGAGCAGGACATTGACGTCAAGCAGGACCACCATCCCGCTCCATCGGGTCGAGGAGGGACGAAGTATCGTCCAAATCGACGCCCGGTTGTACACCTCGCCCTTTGAAGGTTTTCAAAGGGACGCGGGTCTGTGGCCGAGTGACCTCCGTGCGCGCCAAAGCTTCGCGCAACGCATCCTCAATCACCGTGTTGAGAGTGCGACCTGTCTGATCAGCGTGCTTTTTGGCCTCTAACAGCAACTGATCATCCAACTGTATCGTCGTTTTCATAAAAAAGCTCGCATGAGCCCCTCGTCTTTAGGCGGGGGAGGGATAGCGATTGAATCGGTGACGGGTAGGCAACGCACGAGGCGTTGGTTGTCCCTGAGTCGATTCAACCCTACTATAGAAATTTCCTATAGCACGGATTTTGTGTATAGGTAGAATCAATTTTATGTGGCCTAACATCGTCGGTATTTTCCCTTTACTCTTCGGTCAAACACAAGGTTTGCCGAGTGAGTCGCTTAGGAGAAAAGGCACCCTCCAAGAGGGATAAAACGGTTTCCGATGTACCCAACGATAGCGACCCACATATCCTGCCGATAGCACTGAACGCAGGGAGTCGAGTTCGATCTTGTAGGTCCACTGGTAGCATGGATCGTTCCGTATGCCTCGGGTCTTACCCCTCGGTGGTGGCTGAGTGTCAGCAGGCTGAAAGTCTCGCCCAGTAGCACGATGTCGCATCCTGCGATGTCTTGCTGCATCCGAAAGCCTCCGCCATAGCGCGGTGCTCGCGTTAGAGGGGCTGGGAAAAGGCAGGGACAAGCTGATCCCTTTAGGTGTCAGTGGCTGACAAAAGCATGTGATATATCCATAAACATAGCAATTGCCCTTTTATTACCGGATGTTAGATTGCTCGTCATGGCGGACTCCACGTACGACGGCATCATCCTCGGAACCGGCCACAACAGCCTGATTTTGCAGGCCTACCTGTGCCGGGCCGGCCTACACGTCCTCAGCCTAGAGCGAGACATCGTCGCTGGCGGCGGACTGCGCACCGAAGAGTGGCCAGTCGGCTCCGGCTTCCTGCACAACACCCATTCGTTCTACCACCGAGGCGTGACCCGGATGCCGTGGTACGCCGAACTCGAACTCGAGCGGCACGGTGCCCGCTACCTCGAACCCGATCTGAACGTGGCCATGCTGCTCCCGGACGGACGATCCCTGACTTGGTGGACGGACTTCGAACGCACCGCCGATTCCTTCGCTCAGTTCAGCCGCCGAGACGCCGATACCTTGCGCCGCTGGCGCGAGGCATTCCTCCCGATCGTGACGCAGATTCTGGAACCCGAAGCGCAGACTCCCCCGCTGTCTCCCCCAGAGCGCCAGCGCCTCTTGGCAGCCACAGCCGAAGGCCGCCTGCTCCTAAAAACGAGCGCCTATTCGCCACGCGAGTTCGTACTGCGCGAATTCGAGAACCCAGCGGTACAAGCCGGCCTCCTGTTCTTCAACGGCCTGCGCGAAGTCGACCCGCGCGCGCCCGACTTCGGCCACCACATCCCAGCGCTATTGGCCGCCCGCGGCAAGGCGCAAATGTGCGTCGGCGGCTCGGCTCGGCTGGCCGAAGCCCTCGTCGCCGCCGTCACCGAGGCCGGAGGCGAAGTGCGCACCGACGTCGAACTCGCGCAGATCGCGGTGCAACCCGTTGCCAGCGGACCAGGTCGAGCCGCCGGAGTCGTCACAGCCGAGGGAGAGCGGATCGACGCCCGCCACTTCATCGCCTCGGGCCTCAACCCGCAGCAGACCTTCCTCGACCTAATTGACCCCGCGCACTTGCCAGCTTCCTGGCGCGACCAAGCCGCCGCGTTCCGCTACAACCTGCTGGCACCCCTGTTCGGCCTCTACCTCAACCTCGACGAAGCCCCACTCTACTCGGCAGCCGAGACCTACCCTGAGCTAGACGACGCCTTCATGGTCCTCCTCGGCCTACAGTCAGTGACCGACTTCGACGACATAGTACGAGCGCACGAGCAGGCCCAATTGCCGCCGACGGTGATGTGGGGATCCTGTCCCAGCCACTTCGACGCCACCCAAGCCCCCGACAATGCACATACCGCCTTCATGTGGGAAAAAGTGCCCTTCCGCCTGCGCGGCCACGCCGATAACTGGGACGCAGAGGCCACAGCCCACGGTCGCCGCATGCTCGACGCCTGGGCCGATTACGCACCGAACCTGCGAGATGTCGCGCGCGACTACATGATCCGCCCGGTCCACCACATCCCCAAGCGGCTGCCAAACATGCGCGACGGCGACCTACTAGTAGGCTCCCTCGGCCACGGTCAGGTCGGCTATAACCGGCCCTTCCCAGGCGCTGGCCACTACCGGGGCTATCTAGAGGGTTTATACCTGTGCGGTTCGTGTTGCCACCCGTCCGGGAACATCACCGGGCTACCGGGTTACAACGCGTGGCAGGTGATCGCCGCGGACCTAAGGTTGAATTGACGGGCCGGTGGTCTCCCCCTGACCCTACTAAAAACCGCAGGCCCTTAAAACCGGATGTTCCAAAACAGACGCGACTTCCGCCCAAGCCTGTTGGCTATTCTCTCGCTCAAGGTCTGGGTAAAATCCGAAATCGAGATACACTTTGATGGCGGGAATCCGCCCGCTTGAGGTGCCGAGAAAACTGCGCTCGTGGAATCGTTTGAGATACGCCATCGCCACGGACATCATCGGCTTGGCAAGCCCGCGTCCCTGATAGCCCGGATGAATCGCAACCCAGTGAATCTGGCCCCAATCCTCGCCGTTTAAATCGGGCTGCCACCACGCTGTGATAGTCCCAATCTCTTCGCCAGCATCGGTGGTCAAATAAAAACTTCGGTCCTCCAGTGCCCCAAAATCGCGTTTGAATTCGCGCGCAAAAAGCTGGTCGTCAACGTCGAAGTACGGTTCCGCCGCTCGCTGAATCCGCGTCCAGATAGCCCCTTCATCCGGCCGGAAGTTCCGCATGACAAACCCTTTGGGGATCGGGAATTGCGGAATATCTTCCATATGCTCGCGGATCATTCTGACACTGTAGTTTTTCATCGGCACCTGCTACTTTTTGTCCCATATTATAAGGAGATCCTATCGCTAGTCGATATTCTTGCATTTCGAGGGAGGTGAACATGCAAGCGAATCTTGTAACGTTAATCCGAATTTTCTTGGTGTTTTTGGTGATTGGGCTGTACAAAGTCAACACCATCGCCTGCGGCGTAGCGGTTTTACTGACCATCGTCACCCTCTACATGGACGCACTCGACGGTATCATTGCCCGCCGCCTCGGCATCGAATCCGATCTAGGCGCGATGTTCGACATCGCTGGGGACCGCATCGTCGAGAACGTCTTCTGGGTCTATTTTGCGTCGATCGGCATGGCCAGCTTCTGGGCTGCGGCCATCGTCGTCGCCCGTAGTTTTCTCATCGACTGGCTGCGGACGCTCGCCTTTGTAGAAGCGGGCCAAACCGCATTCGGCAGTAAGACGATGATGCAGAGCCGGTGGGCAAAGGCACTCGTGAGCTCCCGCTTCAGTCGGGCGCTCTACGGCTTCACCAAGGCGGTCGTGTTTGTCTATCTGGGCGCTGTGTTGCTGATCCAGTCCGGCCAAGCCGAGTACGGTTGGTCAATCGGCGTATCCACGGAGTTGCTGCTGCTAATCGGGCAGGCAATCGTCTGGCTGACGGTGGTGATGTGCCTAGTGCGGGGCGTCCCGGTAATATGGGACAGCCAAGACGTGCTATTTCGCAAGATGTTTCCCGGCCTGCTGCGCGATTAACCACTCCCGTGACCGCCGCGATATTCGATCTAGACGGGACGCTGCTGCCCGGTACCAGCGCCGAAAGGGAGTTCATCCGCTTCGCGCTGAAGACCGGCCAGCAGACCGCCCCAGAGGCGATTCGCGCGTTCCTGTCTTGGGCCGTCCGCATCCCTACTCGCGGCATCCAATCCAACAAGACCTACTTCGGCGGCGGCGAGATGAACTTACTCGCAGAAACGGCAGAAACCTTCTGTCAACAGCAACTAACTCGCCGCATCCCAGCTCAGGCCCAACGTCTGATCGCCACCCATCGCGCCGCTGGAGATTGTCTCGGCATCGTGTCGGGAGCGCCGCAACTCCTGATCGCACCCCTGAAGGACCTTCTCGATCTGGATTTTGTCGTCGGCACCAAGCTAGCCTGCGAGCAGGGACGCTTGACGGGCGACTTGGACGGCCCGCGCGTATCTGGGCGTGAAAAGGTTTGCCAAGCGGACGAAGTAGCGCACGCATACAAATTCGACCTGCGTGAATCCACGGCCTACGGAAACGCCTTCGACGACCGCTTCTTACTGGCGGAGGTCGCCCATCCAGTCGTTGTCAATCCAGACATCCGGTTAGCGCGTCTAGCCCACCAGAAGGGCTGGCCGATCTGTATCTTCTCTTGAGGGACATCCAGTAAGGAGATCACATGACCCCACCACCATTCGAACACATCCTTTACGAAAAAAAGGGCCACATCGCCTATGTGACAGTGAATCGCCCGCAAGTGATGAACGCCCTGCATCCCCCGGCCCACGCCGAACTGACTAGGGCCTGGGATGACTTCATCGCCGACGATCAAGTCTGGGTCGCCATTCTCACCGGTGCTGGCGAGCGCGCTTTCTCGTCTGGCACGGACCTGAAATACCGCGTCGAACAAACAGACGACGATCAGCTCCGCAACCCAGTCCACTCCCCGGTCCACATCCTCGACCGCTGCTACAAGCCGATCATCGCCGCAGTCAACGGTTATGCCATCGGCGGCGGCCTAGAACTGGCGCTGCACTGCGATCTGATCGTGGCAGCCCCAAGCGCCCGCTTTGGTTTCCCCGAGGCCCGGCGCGGCCTGCTAGCCGATGCCGGCGGCGTGCTCAAACTACCGCGCCGCATCCCCTACCATTTGGCTATGGGCATGCTGCTGACCGGCAAGCTATTCTCGGCACAGGAAGCCCTAGCCATGGGCTTGGTCAATGAAGTAGCCGACGACGAACCCGTGATGGACACGGCCGAACGCTGGGCCGCCGAAATCCTAGCGTGCGGCCCCCTCGCCGTCCAAGCCGCCAAGCAGGTGGCACTCCACACCATCGAGACCCCCATCTCCCAAGCGCAGTGCCAACTAGAAGACCTGACGGCCGTGCGCCGCCTACGGCTGTCGGAAGACTACGCCGAAGGGCCGCAGGCATTCGCCGAAAAACGCAAGCCCCAATGGAAGGGAAGATGATATTCTTGAGGTGTCGAGATTGACGAAGAAAAGCTATTCAGGTATGCTTTTATAGAATGATTCTTAACGAGAGCTGATATGACCAACAAACTCAAAAATGCTTTCGACAAAATCTCAACTCTGAGCGAAAAAGAGCAGGACGCTATCGCGGAAGCTCTCCTAGCGGTAGTAGATGATACTTGGGGTCCAGAGGACGATAAGGACGAAGCCGAATGGGACGTCCTAGTGGGATCAAAAAGATCTCATGCTTGGTTGGACAAAATGGTAAAGCAGGTTCGGCAAGATATTCAAGAAGGAAGTCAGGAAACCATCCGCAGCGGCATGAGCACGGCAGCGTGGCGTTCCTCCCTCGACTCAAAATGAAGGGGTGCTTCACTATGGTTAAAATACATCCGTATCTCCTCTGCCGCGTCTTTCAGTGCCTCCACAATCGTCTTAAGAGAATCGCGATTGAGATCGACGCGGAATGATCCTCCATCCTCGATATTCGTCACATCAGCAGGGCAACTCACGGAATGCTCCCAGTCCGGGAAGTCGTCGCCGTGCAAATCGTCCGCATTTTCCTCGGTCCGACTAAACCCCTGATCCCGCGTCGTTCGCAACGCCAGTCTCCCCTCCGTACTCGACACCCGCATCTGTACGCGGGGCATGTACTCCCAGCCGCTTTTCCCCAGTTCGTGACGCTCTCTGAGGAACGGCTCAATCTCCTCCAAGCAGGCCATCAGACTCTCGCTGCGCACGACCGCTGAGATCGGACCGGGAATGCCAACGGCCTCTTGATACTTGAGGTACGGTCCGGGAGTTGCAGGGAACGTCATCCTGCGACCGTCCGCAGTCTGCAACGTGGCCGACTCCTCTTCGAGAATCAACGTCGCCGAGTCAGTCTCCGGGATCATTTCAGGGCGCAGCGAATCTAAGATCATCGGGGCTGGCAGCGACGCTAGCCCCTTACTCGACCAGTTGAGCAGCCGCGAACCGTCCGTTGCGACAACTCTGCCGCCAGCGTCGAGACAGACGCAGTGCATAATGGGCCGCTTGGGATCGTCGCTCGTGAAGCGAGCTACGTGACGCAGTCCGGCCAGATCGTCCGGGCCGAGTTTGAATGTCTGTGCCGTGTTGGATTCCGCCATCGCCGTGATCTCCTTTTGCAAGCGTTTCCGGGCCTTTTGCAGACGGCTCTTTACCACTCCAGTTTGGAGGTGCAACAATTTTGCTGTCTGCTGATATGAATAGCCCTTGAGGTAGTGGTGGACGATCACGTCTCGGTGGGGATCACTCAATCGCCCGATCGCCTTCCGCACCAGTGCCCTGATCTCCTGCTTCTCCTGCTCGGGCGGTGCTGCCAAGTCGAACTGATCTAGCAGATTGAGTTGCGTGATACGACGCCGCTGCCACATGCGCGCTTTGTTGTCCGCAATCGAGCACAGCCAAGCGCCGAATCGCTCGGGAGCGCGCAGCTCCGCTAGCTGCTGGTACGCGGCAATGAACGCCTCCTGTAGGACGTCCTCTGCCGCCTCTTGCGAACCCAGCCTGCGAGTGAGCCGCACCAGCAGCCACGGCGTGTGTTCCTCAACGAGCGAACCAAACGCCGCGGAGTCGCCAGCAGCCGCCTTCTGCACGCAATTTTCTCCACTCCGTTCCATGATCACCCTTATAGTTGCTTCTTAGGCGACAAAGGTATCCGCAAAAAGGAGCCGTCGGGACAAATCCCGCCAGCATCTTCAATTCCGGCTAGTTGTTCTTTCGTGGGTCGGACGCGAGTCTGACGCGCTAGAAATTATACATCAAGCTCAGCTCAACGAAGCTGTCGCGGCGGGTCTCGTAGTGGATATCCGCTTGGTCGATATTGAGGAGATAGATCGACTCCAAATTCACAGACCACTGGTCAGCGATGCGCCGCTCCAACGCGACGGCCAGTGCGCGCGTAGTCCGGTCCACATCCCCCAGCATACTAACGACAATTTCACTGCTCTGAACGTCGTTGAGCACAAGGCGAGCGGCGCAGAAGAGATCGTTTTCGAGCGTGTTGGGCGAGCGGCTTGGGGTTGCATTGCGGCCGCGCCCGTCGTAATTCCATTCGCCGAGCAGACTGAGATCGGCAGCCGAGCCAAAGACAGAATAGAACGTGTATTCGCCGCCAAAAACAGAAGCAACGTAATCCTCTTCCCGGCCAGACAGGTTGCGAGCGCCGGCGCGCTGAATAGCCTCCAGCTTGAACAACCAAGAGCCGACCGTTAGCTGAGCGTCCAGCCCAAATTGGCGAATTTGCGCGTAGTACTGACCTAAGGCCGGTGCGCCGCCAGAATCCAAGAGTATCTTCAGAGCAGGCTCCCGGCTAGTGCCGTTGAATGCACTCACCCCCAGATCGAGAAGTCCAAAGCTGTGACTGTAGCGGGCGGCAAAATCCACATGCCGCTCCTTGGCCTCGCTCTCGTACTCGACATGCTCAGCTTCTACCACGAGCGGCAGACGCAGACGACCGGCTTGGCCCGGAAAGGTGCGGGCGCGGTGATAGGGCAGACCTAGTATTTCCATCACACCCCAATCGCTAGACCAGGTGAAATACACCATGGGTTGCCCCAGCTTGGCCTCTCCGGCCGGATGTTCGACGAAATCGACTTGGTTGACAATATCGACCAAATGCTGCGATTCGGTGACGCCCCAGAACACCTGATCGACGCCCACGCGCAGTTCCCATTCGCCGTCGCCGATTTCGCCGAATAGCAGCAGATAGGCTTCGCGCAGATCGGCGTGGGTGCGGCGTGAATCTGAGTTGTCGTAGCGGAAGAAAGGAGCTAACGTGAGGCTTCTACCTCCGGAGTCTTCCAAGTAGAGTTCGGGCACCGCAACAAAGCCGCTCGCGAGTGAGCGTTGGCCGGGGTGAGCACCGGCTTGGGGGAACCACCGGCTTTCGCCGTTCAAGCGCCCGGAGAACTCGTGCTCAATCTCAGCCCATGCCTCGACGGCAAAAACCAAGATCCAGATAGCACCGAGAGCCGCCCGAAGTAGCATCAACACGCTCATTTCAGCCCGGTTTGCTTGTAATCGCGATCGTTTATCTGGGTCTCGGCAATGAAATTACTCATTCGATCTCACTTCTTCATCATTTTCAAGCGTTTGAGAATCTCTTCCCTCCGAATCCTCTTTAGACACCCTCAAAAACAGCGACAAAACCACCGACAGCGCTGTGACCACTACGCCGATCACAAACACATCTCCCACGGCCTCAGCCAGCGCCGAGTGGAGTGTACCCAGCAATGCGTCCGCCATCTGAGCTTCCGTGAATTCGGCTCTCAGCACATCCAAGGCGGCCGGATCGACTAGCACCCTCGGGTTGTCCTTTATGGCGTCCAACCGACCCGGGCCGAGCGCCGCCCTGACCGCATCGGCGACAGTCTCTTCCACTCTTGCAGAAAATCTATGCGTCATCACAACGCCTAGCACGGCGAGTCCCAGCGTACCGCCGATCAGCCGGTAGAATAGAAGCGCCGAAGTAGCAGCACCCACGAGCCTAAACGGCACCGTGTTCTGAACGGCGAGGTTGAACGTGGCCAGTACGCCGCCAATCCCAAGTGCCATGATCACAACGCATCCCACGGCCATGAAGGAACTGGTATTCACATTCATGGTAGAGATGAAGTACATACCGAGGGCCATTAAGCCCGTACTAATCAACGCCTGTCGTCGAAAGCGTCCGTCCCTCCTAGCGAGCATTCGCCCCGACACTATCGCACCAACGACAATTCCAAGTATCAAGGGAGTCAGGAAACCGCCGCTGCTGGTAGGCGAGACACCCAGAACGCCCTGGAAGAAAAGCGGTAAAAAAACAATAGTTCCATACAGTCCAAAGCCGGCGAGAAATGCAACTGCTGCCGCGATGGCAACCACTCTGAATCTGTATATCTCGAAAGGCATAATGGGAGCAACCGCCTTCGATTCTACGGTTGCGAATATCGCCGTCATAACTAGACCGAAGGCCAGTAAGCCGATAACCTGCAGTGTATCCCACGCATAATGGACCCCTACTATGGACAACGCGAGCAGTATGGGTACGACGGAGAGTACCAAAGTTACCATACCAAGATAGTCCAGACTGCGGTTTTGTACCTCGGGCCGGATCGGCGGAAAAGTCCGAATGATCAGCAGTAGAATCGGAATCCCGATTGGAATATTGATGAAGAATATCCAGTGCCATGAAAGCACATCAGTGAGGATGCCGCCCAGCGTCGGTCCGATAACCGAAGCCACCCCGTACACGAGACTTATTAATCCTTGATACCTACCTCGAACTTCGGGTGGGAACAGATCGGCAGTTACCAGAAATCCGTACGCCATGATGGTCCCACCGCCGATGCCCTGTACGGCGCGGAAGGCGATGAGCTGGTTCATGGTCTGGCTCATGCCTGCCGGTATAGAGCCGACGATCAAGACCGCTGTGCCAAGGACTAAGAAAACCTTGCGCCCGTACAAATCGGTTAGCCGTCCCACAATCGGGATCGATACCGTGGCCGCAACCAAGTATGCAGTCGCAGCCCATGTGTAGCGATCGAAACCGCCGAGGTCCGCGATGATGACGGGCATCGCAGTGGCGACGACGGTCTGACCCAGCGCAGCCATAAACATCGCCAGCATCACGCCCAACATCGCCAGCATCACCTGTTTTGCCGGAAGTTGTACGAAGTCTTTTTCCATTGACTGATCGGCGGAAGCACTTAAAGGCGCATAGCGCGTCTAGATCATAAAAAGAGGCTCCTGATTCTACTGCTTTAAGGAACCTCATGCGGCGGGAATGTTGGCACGGAACAGCATCAACGCGCCCGTTTTAGCCCGGTGCGCGTAAAATCGCGGTCGTCTAGGTCTGTTTGGAATTGAAAATCCGTCCAAGTCAAAACAGTGCTTTTCCCGGTCAAATGATTTTCCATCGTCATCTCGCCAGCGCGCCAGTAACGCTCCAGGTACTGCTGGTAATTCCCCAGTGTGAGCGTCTTCAAATGAGCATCCTTGCGGTCGTAGTACTCCACCTTCCACACGCGCAACTCATCCTTGTCGCGCCAGACCACCTGGCGACTATAGCCCGATTTCTTATCGACGGGAACGCGTTCGGAGACCGTGCAGGTCAACTCGCCACAAGGCTCGTCGCGCAGGTAGCGGTAGGTGTATTTCTCCACGGCCTCGGCGGTCAGATCCTCATAGGCAAATTCGCTCCCCATGAAGGAGCCGGAGCGGTTCGACGAACTAATGCGCTTGACTCGCTTCAGAGCGGGTAGGTAGAGCCATTGATCGTCCGCGCTTTCCCGATGCGCGTGAATCAGCAGCGCCGTTCCTTGGACATCGCGCGGCTCGTCGAACACAAACAAGCTCTTGTCGCCATCGTCGGGGACTTCGAGAACCTTCACCCGGAGCTGGCGTCGGCTCTCCTGCCCGTGTTTGTTGCGCAGCACCATGGTTTGTTGGGCCGTAAAGTTGCCAAAGCCTTCCTCACGCGTGCGGGAATCCTCGGCGATTTTCAGTCCAGTTTCCTCGGGAGTAGGACTTTCGGAGTGAACAGGTGCCGCGCCGAGACAGAAAACGATAAAACAAAGCGCGAAAAACGGCAGCATGAGTCGCGTGGAAATCATGAATTTCTCCGGTCGATGGCAATCAGCAGCGTTGGCAGGAGTAGGAAATCGGCGACAAGCGCGAAGACAATCGTGATGGTGACCAAAAGCCCAAGTGCCCAGCTCACCTCAAATCCCGATGTGGCAAACACCAGAAAGCCGGCCGACAAGACCGCGGTCGTCGTCCATAAAGCGTGCCCCACCATGTGGAAGGCAGAGCGCACGGCCTCGGGTGCGGCAAGGCCCTCGCGCCGGGCCTTCAGATATTTGCTCAGAAAATGAACCGTATCGTCCACGACAATCCCGAAGACAACGGCGATGACCACTGAGGACGCAATGCCCACATGACCGACGAGATAACCCCACAGGCCGAAGCTCATAATGGCGGGAATAAAATTGGGCAGCAGACTGAGAAGCCCGACCCGCACGCTCTTGAAAATCCAAATCAGAATGAACGAAATGAGCACCATAGCCGTGATCGTACCGCGCAACATGCTGTTAATGTTGCGCAGCGACAGATGGGCAAACACGACACTCAGGCCCGATGCTTCTTGGGCAAAAGCGGGGGCATTGGCGCGCAGCCAGACTTGGGCGCGTTTATCGAGTTCGCGTATATCGCGCGACCACGCATTTTTGGTTGTCACGACTAGACGCGTAGCGGATTTGGCGACATCAATGCGGTCGTTGAGGTCACTGCCAAACGGCAGCGAAAGCTCGTAGAGCAACAGGTACTGCGCCGCAAGGTCCGAGTCTTCGGGCAAGCGGTAAAAGGCAGGATCGTCGCCGTGCATGTTTTTGTTGAGACGCTTCATAATGTCCGAAAACGCCTGAACATGAGTCACTTCGGGTTGCTGTCGGTACCACTCGGCGAACGCATCAACCTTGCGCAAATAGTCGGGATCAGTGATGCCGCCTTCGCGCCCTGCACTCAGCGAGTATTCCAGCTTGTCTAACCCAGTTAGGTTATCAATGACATAATCCGTATCGCGCCGGAACTCGTAGCGATCATCAAAATACTGCGCCATGTTGTCGCTCAGCTCAATGCGGGGAATGCCGATTATCAGCACAACAATCACCAAGGACATGGCCACGAGCAGGAATGTACTCCGAGCGATGACAAAGTCGGCGAAGCGGTCGAAGAAGGCCGTTTCCTCGGCCTGGACGCGGCGCGTGCGCAACGGCAGAATCGAGAGCAATGCCGGCAGCAGCGTCATCGTGTATATGAGAGCGCACAATACGCCAAACGCCACGTAATTGCCCAAGACGTGAAACGGCGGCGAATCCGAGGCATTCAGGCTGAGGAATCCAATCGCTGTTGTAACCGATGTAATAAATACCGGATAGGCATTAATGCGAATCGATTCGACAATCGCCGCGTTTCTATCCAGACCGCGCCGCATACCCAGTAAAACACTCGTGACAATGTGAATCGAATCCGCGATGGCGATCACCATGACAATGATCGGCACGCCAGCATTGGTGGGGCTGAACACCACGCCATTCCAGCCGGCGAATCCCAAGGTCGTATTGACGACAAACACCAGCACGGCGACAACGGCCAACGTGCTGAGAATCGAGCGCAAGAGAATAATGGTGGCACCTACGATGATGACAAACACAATAGGTGTCAGGGTCTGCATGTCGTCCTGTGTAGCATCGGAGAACGCCCGGTGCATGACGACATCGCCGGTCATGTAATAATCAATGTTCGGATGGCTCGTGCGGGCCTCGGCTAGGAGCGAGTGGAGATAATCGGTGATTTCGACTACGGCCTGATCTGGATTTTCAGGCAAGATAAAATTGATAGCCACCCCGGCCGTGCGTCCGTCATGCGCGACCAGCCGCCCGGCAATTTCAGCCGCGTCCAACGCGATCTTTTCGATGCGCACCACATCGGTATCGCTCAGTGCAGATGCGTCCTCAACGAGCGGCGCGACGACCAAATCGTCCTCAAATGCTTCGCTGTGGGTATAGTTGGTAAGGGAATTGACGCGACTAGAATAGGGCGTGCGCCACGCGGCTTCGGTCAATTCCTCAATCGCGCCAAGCACCTCGCGGGTGAACACCGAGCCATCGCGGGGCGCAACGGCAATCAGCGCCGCATTGGAGACGGAATACGTGTTTTCCAAGGCGTCGAACGCGGCCAGTTGCGGATTGTCGGCGCTGAACAGAACGCGATAATCATTGGTAACGGTGATGAAGCGAGCACCAGCCGTGATGGCGAGCATGACCAGCGTTGCCAGCACGACGACCAGCCAGCGACGGCGAAGAACAGCGGCGATGTAGCGTTCCAATTGCATAGGTGTTTTCTAAAGCGTTGAACGCGACGTGTTGCGGATAATATAGCAAGCCGGAATGATTTGAAAGATTCGAGCGGTGGAGCGTCTTGTGCATCCTATTCTGCGTCTATCTGCGTCCATCTGCGGATCACCTTGTAAATGATGTAGGGCTGCTATAGAACCCGGTCTCACCAACGCGATGGGTCTCCGTGTAGCTCGTCGGGCAATCGGTAACTGATCCCCTCTTCTTCGAGCACAGATATGTCGAGCATGGTCATAAAATTTTGCGTGCGCAGACCTTTGGCACGCTGCCCAGGTCCTCTAAGGGCATCAATAATCTCTTGGACTCTGCGCCGCATCCGCAAATACACCAACGCCCCAGTCGTCCGACTTTTCGGGAACATGAGTTGATCGGCGAGCTCGTCTCCGAGCAGTGCGCGCGAAAGGCGGTATCCATAGCTAAGCAGGGCCTTGCGCTCGTCTTTGTCTTCAATGCCGATCACTAAGGGGGCCGAGTTAATCACCGAGTTTGCCATCGCAATGGCTTCCACGCCGAAGGGCGGCTCGCACATGTAGCCCACGCGGAATGTTTCGCGGGCTTCGGCTTCATTGCGGAATAAGAGCGCGTCGGGCACTCCCATCAGCCAAGCGGCGTAGCGCCAGATTTGCATAAAACTGTCGCGCTCTTCGTCGTTCAGCCGCGCTCCAATCCTCCCGGCTGCCCACAGCATCATTCCAGAGAAGTTACAGGACGCGAGCGCAATGTGGGCAGCACTCAGCGGCATTCCGTGCGCTTCTTGGTCCCAGTCTTCAGAAACGAGCAACTGTTGCCTGACCCGCGCGTGTACCAGCCGGAGGCGGACGGACAGTTTCCAGCCCTCGCCGTGCCGCTCTAGGCCGCCTGGCAACATAATTTCTAAGAGGTGCCGGATATTCTGCCGCAGCCGCCGCACACCCCGATCGGTCAGCCGCCCCGTGATGAAGAACGATTGGCTGATTAGCGTCGTGAAACCCCGGACGATGATATCCGTGACAAACGCGGTGAGAAATAGGTCTGAGTAGGCGTGAAATTTGCGGCATCCAGCATACACTACCTGTGAGTCGAACCACTCCGGCGGCGTCCCAATCCGATCGAAGAACTCCCTCACTTCCTGCGGTGCAGCGCGCAATGCCTCCTCATCCTCATCCATCCCAGCCCTGATGAACTCGGCCTGCTGATCTTGGTCAGCGGCAGCTATTACATTGACTAGGGCATCGGCTTCAGGATCGCCGATAAGCGTGTGCTCAATGTACTTATCGGCAAGCTCGGGGTCGGACGCACGGGCCTTTTCGTACCCAAGCTGATATGCGATAGGTATTTGCATTCGGCGAGACCTATTGAACCTTGACGCCTTGTCGCATTTAGTCCAACGTGTTGAAAGAACCTTTTTGTTAGTCCAACCTATTATACTTACTCAACTTATGGATTGTCAATCACATAAAATCCCTATTGAATTCACCACTCCTACACGAACTTCGGCCCGCCGCAGCCATCGTTGACCACGTGGCTGCGCACTGGAATCGCCGTTTGGTCGGGAATGACTAATTCGAGCGGCGAATCATTTTCAATGACAGTGCCAGCCCCCACGCGCACCCCAGCCCCCAATTTAATCGCGCCAGGCCGCACAGCCCTCGTTATGATCGTGCCGATAGATACCGACACGCCAACCCGGCAATCCGGGCCAATCGCGACGATGCCGTTGATTTCAGTGTTGGCTCCAATCGCCGTGCGATCGCCCACCTGCACAGGGCCGAAAATCCCGGCATCCGTGCCAATGAACACGTAGTCGCCAATGATGGGATGGCGCTGCTGCACCTTGCCGCTGAGACCGCCCAAAGTACACGGATAAATGTGGCACCCGCTGCCGATAATACCCGTCTGTCCAGTGGTGATGCCGCGATGGGGATGGTCGAGAAAGTTGGCATCGCCCATCTGCGTTTCGGGATGGATATCCGCCTGGTAGTAGCGCCCCCCCAACTCGGCAATGGCCCGTGGCAGCAAGGGCACCGGCCGCCGCGTCAGCCCGGATTCGCCGGCCACCGAGCCGGAGCGCGTTAGGGCGTGGGCAATGTCGTGGTAGAACAGCACCCGCCAGCCCGGATAAGTGCTCATCACGAGCTGCATCTGATAGTCGAAAATGAAGTCGCACTCCAGCGCGCCGAGGAAGTCGCGATAGTGATCGAAGTCGCGGCGGCGAATGGTCTCTTCCAAGGCGGCCCGGAAGTCGATCTTGAGTAGCTGCTCCTGCGTCAACCCGCAGTTGTCGAGCAAATAGGCGTCCCAAACGGCCGGATCCCTAAGCGCGGCAAAGCGGTTCCAGTGAGCGCGCACCTTGTAGGCGGGCAATTCCCACAACAAGCAAATGGTGTTCATCAGGGCCTTCTCTTCAGCGCCTTCGCTTTCGCCCGCCGCCAAGAACGACTGCGCGATCATCGCGTAGAGCTGGTCGGCAATCTCGCCGATGGCCTCGTCGAGCGATGGCTTTTGGTGCCCCGGCCCGAGGGCATTATGCGAGCCAGGAGCGACGCATTCGAGCAAGTTGCCCAAAACCGTTTCCAGCAGATCGCGATTGACAAATCCGCGCCCGGAGCGCTGCGAGAGAATGTCCCGGTCAACCGCGTCGATGCGCAGCGCGGCGACCTCCTCTGCGGTGTAGATCGGCACCAATTGCTCTAACAGCCGCTCTAACAGCTCCCACTTGCGGCGTTGATACGCAGTGTCAAACAGCGTGGAATTGTTCATCTGTTGCTCCCCATTCTGCCTCCGCATAATTTTAACGAAACTTATGGAACGCACGCCGGGTTGCAACCCGGCCTCACGCTTACAGGGAGAAACCATGCACCCATTTGAATCACTAGTAGTACGCGAAGGCGCAGTCGGCATCCACTGGTTTGGCCAGAGCACGTTTGGCCTCAAGGACGCGCAGGGAACCATCGTCCAAGTCGATCCTTACTACCCTCACGAGCGGCCAGCCGACCGCTTCATCCACGCCCGTCCCCCACTCCACGAAGCGTCGCTGCACACGGATTTCGTACTCCTGACCCACGACCACGGCGACCACACCTGCACCGAGTCCATTGCGCGCATTGCCGCGGCCTATCCAGCCGTGCAAATCGTCGGTCCGGCAGAGAGCATCGAACGCATCCGCGACGCTGGCATTACGGCCACAGCAACAACAATTGCCGCCGGTGAGGCCGCCAAGCTGGGCACCATGACGGCCCACGCAGTGTATGCCAAGCCCCCAGCGGGCCTGCCCAGCGACGACATCGCCCCGCCCGATGTGACCCACCTCGGCTACGTGGTGGAAACCGGCGACGTGCGCGTGTACCTCTCCGGCGACCCGGTCAACACGTTTGCCGAGCACGAAGCACTACTCGCGCCCATCCGCGCCCTCGCGCCCGACATCGGGCTACTGACCAATCACCCCAGCGAAGGGGAATTCCCCTTCTTTGCTGGCTCGGCTAAGATGGCCTCGGCGCTTGGCCTCAAGGCCGCGGTGCCAGCCCATTACGCCTGCTTTGTCGCCCGCAACTACGATCCCCAAGAATGGGCGGCTGCGCTCGATGGAGTCGAGCCGCTGATCATCCCATATAACCAATCCACCGTCTATTCGGCCCACTAACACAAGGGTTGGGCGTGTTGATTTTATCGCCTGCGTTTATTATTATGGAAAGTTCATCAACGCGTCGGAGCTTTCTACTCAGGCGTTCACTTCAAACGTAAGGAGTATCAAGTATGCGGCGACTTACAATCGCAGGCGTTCTCAGCCTTGCCCTCGTGGGTACGGCGAGTGCTCAGTTTTTCGATCCGCCCGATCTGGCGGATCGCAACGGCAGTCAGGGATTTTGGTTTTACATGCTCGAAGTCCCCGATCCCGGTGCTATCACCATCGACGCCCATGGCGACGACTGGGGTTGGTTTGACCCGGAGTACACCCTGACCATGGACGAGTGGCGCGACGAAGGCGACCGCCCGGCCCCCGACCGCGACGACCTGTTCATCACCACCTTCATGGGTTGGAAGGGCGGCGACGACAACCGTTGGTATTGCTTCTTGGAAGCAGTTGACGACGTGTTGGCACACGCCGGCACGAATGTCGCCCGCTGGGACGGCGACATGCTGCAAGTCGGCCTCGACCCGCAGGATCACGGGCGCGAGCGCAGTCCGGCCTCCGGCTACACCATGGAGTGGCTGATGGCACCGGGTGACCTCAGCCCGCCGACCAACGTCGCTTTCCGCTACACCGAGCAAGAAGCGTGGGCCGAGTACGGCGAATCGCCGTGGATCGAAATGGCCGTGCGCGTCGATCCACCCGAAGCCTGGGCCGCCGACCTGTGGGCCGAGGGCGGCACCACGTACTACGAGTGGAGCGTCAAGGTCCTCGCCTTCCAAGAGGACGCTGGTCCGTCGGCGAGCGAGGTATGGCAGCTAGACGCAGTGGCCGGTGAAGATGGTTCGGGCCTGCCTTTCGCCATGTGGTACGAAGACGGCGAAGGCCCGGATTCGAGCTTCTCGCCCAACGAAGACGGCACCCCAGGCGGTCGCAACGACTGGACCACCCGCGGGCCCGAAGCCTCGTCGCGGCAGTACTACTCCATTGCCAAGCTGCTGCGCATTGGCGAGTACTCCAGCCCCACGTCAGTCGAGTCCTCGACTTGGGGTAAGATCAAAGACTCGTTCTAAACACAAGGCGACCGACCGGTCGTTAATAGTAGGGGCGACCAGCCGGTCGCCCCTACATTATTTTTAGGGGATTGCATCGTGGACAAACGGCTATGGGCTTGGTCCTTACTGCTGACCCTGCTGCTGGGGGCTTGCGGCCGCTACTTTCACACGCCGCTCCAGCCCGCCAGCCACCAAGCCGAGGGCATGACCGTCAACGACGACGGCTCCATCACCTACGCCCTCGACCGCCTGTCGATTGAGCTCAAGCCCATGACGGACGCGGAATTAAACCGCCTCGCCCCCGGGCCAGACCTGTCCAACAACCCCTATACCTTTGGCGAGTGGACGGCCCCGGGCGACGAGTGGACGCCGCCGCGATTTACCGTCTTTCGGCTCAAGGTCAACAACTATCAATTTCCCAAGGTCAAAATCGACCCGCTCAACGTGCGTATTACCGCGGCCAACACCCGGCAGTACGCGGCGCTGAGCTACGCCCAATTATACCAGTATTTTCGCTCGTTTTGGCTGGGCCGCACCGGCCAAGGGCGCAAGACCTTTCAAGCTCGTACAGACGCGCTCAAACGGACGCTGTACAGCGGAGCTATGGTCTTCAGCGGCAGCGAAGAACAGGGGTTTTTGGTCTTTCCCGTCCTCGACGACGATGTCCGCGCGATCCAAGTACACATTGAGAACATCGTCTTGCGCTTCGACTATACAGACGCCCCCTTAGAGGCGATTGATCTGAGCTTCTCCTTCCAGCGCGACACCCTGCAAGGGTATGACCCCTCGGCCGCGGCGCGGATCAACTGATGACCGCTCCCGCGCCCAGATCCCTCGTCGGCGCCTTCCTAGCGGTGCTTGGGGGGCTAGCGCCAAGCGACGCGCAAGTTGAGGTGTGGCACATCGGCAAGGGGGGGCTTACGTGGGTTTCACAGGCCGAGACCCAGATCGGCGCGCTGGACGTCGATGGTGCCCTACAGCCCCTAAAGCTCCAAGCCGGCGAAAACCTCATCGAACTGCTCCGCGCTTCGGGCCAGCGCTTTCTCAACGGCCAGCCCCGCGACTTCACCCTCGGCGGCCAGCCGCGAGCGTGGTCCAACGACGGCTTCTTCAACCAAATCTCCGGCCCCCTCGACCTGATCGACGGCGATCCCTCGACCTCCTCGTCGGGCGTGTTCAAGACCGCCCAGAGCCAAGCCGGGGCGACGTTCTTTTGGGATTTGGGCGCGCCCTTCCCAGTCAACCGCATCCGCTTCTTTCCCGCTCCCAACGACGACGCCTTTGTCAAAGCCTTTGAACTGCGGGTCAACGACGGCGAAAACTTCAACGACATCAACCGGCCGCAATACGAGGTTTTGCGGCGGGTGGAAGTCAACCGCGAATCCACCGTCGATATCGAATTTGCTCCCTTGCAAGGCCGCTTCCTCCAGCTACTCGTGCTGTCGAAAACAGTGTTCAACATCGCGGAGTTTGAAATCTACGGACAGGGTTTTGTGCCGGTCGCCAGCTACGAGTCGGCGCTGCACTCCTTTGGCGGCCCGGTCAACTACGGTCGCTTGCGCGTACACGCCACGCAACTTGGAACCGGGGCCGCCAGCGCGGCCATCCAGATGCGGACTGGGGCCGACGACAGCCCGCTGGCGTACTTTCGCCGCGACCGCGACACCGGTCGTCAGGAGGAAGTGCCCGCGACCGAATACAACACCGACCTGCCGCGCCGCGCCCTGTACCGCCAAGACCCAGACACCGGCGAGCTGTTAGAGGAACTGGACCGAGCCGAATACCTCAATCTGCCGATCGAGGAGCAAGGGCCGGTGAGCGATTTCGTCAAGGGCGACATCCGCGACGACGTGAACAACTGGAGCGCGTGGTCGCCGAGTACGCACATCACCGGCACGGGCACAATCGAAGTGCCCATAGGGCTGCCCAGCCCGAGGGAATTCATGCAGTTTCGCATCTTCTTCGACGGCGACGCTGAAAACGCCGTGCGCATCGACACCTTTCAGGTGGAGTTTTCGCCTGGGCTGGTCAGCGAGGCCGTCGGCGAGGTGGCTCTCGCCACCGATCCATTTCCCGCCAGCGGCCTGCTCGAAGTCGCAGGGGGCATTGACACGACCTTTACCTACGACATCCGCACCGAGTTCGCAGATGACGTAGCCGGGTATCACGGCGTCCGCATCGAGGCGTTTCCACCGCCGGTATTCGAGAGCCTGCAAATGGGCGATCCCCTCGTAGCGCTGGAAGACTTTGAATGGGCGGCAACCGACCGCGGCTTCGACCTTTTCTTTGACCCCGTCGCCGCCGACAACAATCAGCCCCTGCGGATCACCTTCCGCCTGCGGCCGCTGGTACACAACACCCCGATCAATGCCTATCTCCTCGGAGAGGGAAGCGTCCCACCGCATCCCATCGCCCCGGGCAATGCCAGCGAATTAGTGGGCACCAATGCGACCAACGCCTTTGTGACTCAGGCGCAGCCCGAGTTACAAGTAGCACTTTCAACAGCCATCATCTCGCCCAACGGGGATGGCCGCAACGATGCCGTTGCCATTGACCTCGTGTTGTCCCAGTTCGCCGCAGATACAGCCGTGGCAGTCGAGATCTTCGACCTCAGCGGACGCCGGGTGCGGCAGCTAGTCTCCCAGCCGCGACCAGCCGGCTTTTACTCCGAAACCTGGGACGGACGCGACGACCACGGCGCGCTGGTAGCTCCAGGCCTGTACCTCTGCCGCGTCGGCGTGGAAGCCGACTTCGACGTGTTTGCCGCCGTAGAGCCGATAGGGGTGGTCTATTGACCGCGCTGAGCAACATGCGATGGCTGGTGCTGCTCCTCATCAGCAGCCCGATAGCGGCGCAGACGCCCTCGGCTTGGGCCGTAGGGGGCACAAGCGGCGAGCCGTGGGCTGCGGCCGCGGAGCGCTGGATAGCCCTCGACGACTCTGTGCGCATCGGGGCAATTCAGCCGCGGGCGATTCCTCTAGGCCACACAGTTACTCGCCAACTCGTGCGCACCGGCATTGCCACGACTCAGCGCAACCTCTTTGGCTATCGCTGGAGCTTGCACAAGGGGCCGCGCCAAATCGAGGCCGATACCTTGGAGGTTGGGTGGCACCCGCGCCTGTGGCTGGGGGGCGGGTCCAACGCCCGCGCCGATGAAGTCATGCGAGGGCTAGTCGATGGCGACGAACTAACTGCGAGCTTTACCCACAGGGCGCGGGCCGATGGCCGCCCCAACAGCGTGCGGTTCATCACGCTCGACTTGGGCGTGCCCGTGCCCGTTGACAGCATCGTGTTCTTTCCGCCGCAGACCGGGCTGACCAGCGACAACCAGCGGCAGCGCGAGCTGTTCGCCCGCGCCTACGAAGTCAGCCGGACCAACGTGCCGGTCGAATGGCTGATCTTTGAAGACGAGACCACCTCAACCGGATCGGCGGGGTACCACCCCCTCGACGAGATTCTCGCCAGCACCTTTGCCAACAACACCAGCGTCGTCTCCCTCGCAACGGACCTGCGCTTTACTCGCTTTCTCCGCTTCAAGTTCGGGGAGGTCTCTACCACTACCTTGTTGGCCGAAATCGAAGTCTTTGGCCGCGGCTACCCCCAAGAGGCCCGCTACATCTCCGCACCCCATTCTTTCGGCCAAGCCGTGAGCTTGGGACGGGTCACGTGGAAATTCACCCGCTATCGCCTGTTGCCTTCTGGCGCGATCACCGCCGATCCCAGCGCACCTGTGCAACTAAACTTGCAGACCCGCGCCGGCTTCGACGACAATCCCAAGACGTACTTCATCTTCGACGACCTCGGCCGCCTGCTCGAAGTAGATGAGGACACCTATTTCAACTCGCCGCGCATAGTAGAGCGATTTTCCGAGGGCATCGCCGGCTTCCGCGCCAAGCGCGACGACGACATCGAAAACTGGAACAATTGGTCGGTCAATTACCAAGCGTCGGGCGACGAGATCCGCTCCTCAGACGGGGCCGAGTTCCTCCAGTTTCGCTTTACCATTACCACCGCAGACCCACTAACCTTTGGCGTACTCGACAGCTTGGCTTTTGAGGTCTCGCCGCTGTTGGCCGACCGCGCACTGGCGGAAATTGCCCTCGACGGGCGCGCCAGTGCGGACGGGGCCGTCGAGGTGCCCCTCGGAGTTGCCCAGCGCTTTGCCTATCACATTCGCACGGAGGCCGGCACAACCGACCGCGCGGGGTTCGACGGTATCGAGTTAGAAGTCCCTCCAGCCTCCCACTTCCTCGACCTGACCATCGACGACCAGCCAGCGGCTGAGGGCGAGGATTTTTCCCTCGCCGCCAGCGACGAGCAGTTGCGCTTCACCTTTCCCGCGGCGTTTCAAGAGGACAAGGCGTTTCGCGTGCGCTTCCAAGGCGCGGTCTTTCAGCCATCGGTCTTTTTGGCCAGCCGCCTTTTTAACACCTCGGCAGCTAGCTTGCCGCAGTCCATCGAAGCCGGAGACGCCCACGCCGACGTGGCCAGCAACAGCATCCAAGTAGTATCCAGCGATGAAGCCTTGGGCATTCTCGGGGCGATTGGGCTTTCTGCGCCCGTGGTCACGCCCAATGGCGATGGAGCCAACGAGCAGGTCGCCATTGGCTTTGACTTGTTCGGCGTTGCTGGGGGTACGCTGCGGGTGGAAGTGCGCGACCTGAGTGGTCGCCGCTGCGCTGCGATTTTGGACGCGCAAGCTGCCGCCGGGCCGTACGCGCTGCAATGGGATGCGCGGGACCAACAGGGGAAGCTCGTCCCCCCAGGGCTGTACCTAATCCGCGTCGCAGTCGAGGTCGATCGCGGCGCGTTTGCCCGCATGGCCGCGGTCGGAGTCGCGTACTGATGGAATTAGGAATTGCGAATTGGTTGTCACGTACCAATGAGGACGACATGAAAACTCTACAACTAGCAGTTGCTTTCCTCCTATTCGCCGGCGCGGCGAGCGGCCAAAACCTGAGCTTTACCGGATCCGACTTCGCTTCTTGGGCCCATCCGCAGGGGCTAGTGGAAGTCTTGCCGCAGGGCATTAAAGTGAAGCGCTTTGATCAGCGGTTCAACGCAGTGGCCAACGCCCGCGAGTTTTCTGGCCAGTCCATCGGCGAATACGGACGGCGCTTTGCGCGCACGCCGTCCAACCAGCAGCAGGCCGACCTAGCCGGCGACCAAGACCCCAACACTTGGTGGAAACCCGACCCAGCCACCCCGGTGCAGTCGTGGTGGCTAGAACTGGACTTGGGGCGCTCTGTGGTCGCCGATAAAGTGCGCGTCCGCTTTCCCGACCGCGAAGGGGCTAGGCCCTTTAACTTTTTCTCGGTGTACGTCAGCCCGGGCATTCCGGTCTTCGGCGGCCGGGCCAAGCGCATCGTCTATCGCCGACTGGGTAGGCCGATCAACAACAACACCGAATCCCTAGTCGAATTCGACCTCACCACAACCGGCCTCGCCTCGGCCACGGGCGAACACCTCAGCGCGGACGAAATCCTCGACTTCGACATCATACGCTTCGTGCGCTTTGAAGCAGCCGGTGCCACGCCCGATGCCGCGCTCGCCGAAATAGAGGTAGAAGGCATTGGCTTCAACCTCTCCTCCATGGTGCAGATCGAGGATCGCACCGAGCACTGGGGCGGACGGACGTGGACATCCAAACACCGCGACTGCCCGGGTTGCGGCAAAGGCAGCGGGGCCGAGGCCCTCATCGACCAAGACGTGGGATTTCGCGGGTGGAATATCGAGGGCTCCGACAAGGGCAACTGGCGCGATTCAGGCGTCTGGTCCGTCGTCGATTTCGGCAACGTCTTTCGCGTCGATCGCATCATTTGGCTGCCGATCGTCTCCGGTCGTGGCCCGTTCCTCTACGGCTTCCAGCGCGACAAGCAGGGCAGTTGGCCTAGTTTCGATTTCTTCGCCTCCGACGGCACCCCCAGCAACAGCGCCGATCCGGTTGTCGAAGGCCCCTTCCACTACGACTTGCTGTCGTCCGTGGCCAACTCCGGCCGCTACTTGTTCGACTTCCAGTTCGAGCCGCGCGCGCTGCGGCTGCTGTTGTGGCGCGTGACGCGGCCGCAGCAGTTCCACCGCGCCGCCCAACTCTTCGTCTTCCACAGTGAGGGCTATCCCGCGCAAGTCGAACTGGAGTCCGAAGACATTTCCCTCGGCGGTGCCCGCAGTATGCGCTTCGTCGAATGGGACGCCGACCTGCCGCCCGGCACCCGCATCGAAGTGGAAACCCAAACCGGCAATGGCTTCCAGACCCTCAAGCGCTACTTCCTCACCAATGGCAAAGAAGTGACCAAACAAGCCTACGAGTCGGCCAAATCCCGCAATCGCGGCGACATCGTCGAGGAAAAAGTGCGCGACGACACCTGGAGCGCGTACAGCCAACCCCACCGGTTTTCTGGGCAGGCGTTCCTCTCGCCGTCGCCGCGACAGTGGCTGCGGGCGCGGGTGCGGCTCATCAGCGACGATCCAGCGGTCTTCCCCACCCTGCGCTCCCTCACGTTTGTGGCCAATGCGCCGGTCATCACCGCCGGGCTGACGGGCCGCGTCTTCCCCCGCGAAGCCGTCATGGACACCTTGCAGACGTTTCGCTACACCATCGCGCCGGTGGGCTTCAACAGCCGAGACGCTGGGTTCGATCGCGCACTCATCTTGCTCCCGCCCGGCGGTGGCCGCGACGCCGCATTCATCAGCGCATCCGTGGGCGGAGCCGAGGTCGCAGCCACTGGCTTGCTGCGGGGGGATTCGCTCTTGGTGGAACTGCCGCCGCCGCTGGTCCGACGCGATTCGGTCGCCATCGCCTTTTCCGCGCGCCTGTCCCATAGCCCTACAGTTTTCAACGCGTTCGTCGCCAACTCGGCCGCAGCAGATAACCTCCAAGGCGTCGTGCCCGCTGAGTTCGGTGCCGATATAGTATTTGTGCCCGAGGCCGTCACCGGCGGCTCGCTGATCCGCAACGTCGAGCACACCCGCTCGATAACCCCCAACGGCGATGGCTCCAACGACCAATGCGAACTGAATTTCACCGTCGTCAAGACCGAGCAAGCACCGCAGGTACAGATCTTCACCCTAGATGGCCGGCCCGTAGTCGAGCTCGCAAGTCAAGGCCCGCCGGGGCGGCGCTTCCACTACGTTTGGGACGGACGGAGCGCCGACCGCGCAGTGCCGCCCGGCATCTACGTCCTGCGCATTGCCATAGAAGCAGATGCCCGCGCCGACCGCGTTTACAGGCTTGTACATGTCGTTTATTAAGAGGGAGTACACTGTGAGACGTCGAATCTTCACACTATTAATCTGCCTATTTGCCTGGACGCCGCCACCAGAGGCCAGCGCCCAACGCGCCACCGCATACGACAACCCCTATTACACCACGGGGACAGAAGTTTCTCCGGCGACTCTCGTGCCCTCGGTGCGCAAGTGGTACCTGCCGCAGCGGCTGTACTCGCTATACGACTGGCGGCAAGAGCAATACTCCAACTACGCCCGCGACCACTACGAGCGCTACACCGAGGTTTTCTTGGAAGGCTCGCCGTTCTACGACGTGTACGGCGATTACATCACCCAAGGCTGGCTGGTGTACGACTGGACCGAAGACTACCCAGAGGACAACGGCAGCATCATCACCAAAAATCCGCGCTTTCGCTCGTGGTTCAACAACCTGCTCGTATCGTCGAGCCATTCCGGACAGTTCTACTCGGCCCTGATGGTGGGCGACGGCATCCGCACCACCCTGACCCCCCTGACGTTTTCCAAGCCGCGCTTCGACGGCATTCAGTGGGATCTTACCACCGACAAGTACGCCCTGACCATGCTGTCGTCGCGGGTTAGCAACACTGGAGAAATTTCCTCCAGTGAAGTCGGCGGCGGCGTCCAAGCTAATACATTCACCACCCTGATGGCCGCTAGAGGACGGGTGCAAGTCGGGGATTTTGCCGCCCTCGGCGCAACCTTTGTCAATGCCGCGCATCGCAACTCCAACCTGCCGTTTGGCGACAATTCGCTCAGCGGCCTGCTCAGCGGCCCAATGAACGCGGACTTTGTCCGCTCCATCGTCGTGCGCATTTCCGACGATTCGCCCGAAGACGGCGAGGGCGGCGCACTGCTGTCGCGCTGGCGCATCTTCATCGATGGCGTCGAGCACACCGGCGACATCGTCCCCGTGGTCGAGGGCGGCATTCGCCGCGGCGGCGCGATTGTGGCCAGCGGCACAGATGTCATCACGCTGACCTACAACATCGAAGACTTCTCCCCGAGCATAGAAGACGCCATAGACGATTTCCGCGAGATCGAGCGCATTGAAATCGGCCTCGTCCTAGCCAACGACTACAAGGTCGAAGTAACCTCCAACAAGCAAACCAACAACCTCGGCACGCCCGTATTCCTGCCGGTGTTGCGCGCAGCCGGCAACGTCAAGGACGGCTCAAATCAGGCATTTCACCGGTTCAGCTACGGTCTGCCGACCGGGACCCGCATGTTGGGCTTTGACCTCGCCGTTGCCGACCTGCAGGGCTTTGACTTCCGCGGCGAGTTCGTCCGCAACTTTCAGTACCGCCGCTTTCCCAACGAGAACATGGCCACAAACCAGACGCTAGCGACCAACGAGGCCCAAGCCCTGTACGCGACCGCGCAGAAGCGCAGCTATCCCTATACGTTTTTCGCCGAGGTTTTCAGCATCGACGCCGATTACTCCACCCGCGCCTTCATCCCCAACGCCGAGGGCGAGGTGTTTTACGACAACGAGCAACGGCACCTGTACGAATTCGTCGATGACAACGACGATCAGGACGAGCTACCGGACTGGACGCGGCGCACGTTCGGCAGCCGCGTCAACACGCGGCAGGGGCAGCAGTTGCTGACCGACGCCGCGGTTTTCCCGGGCATTGACGAGGACAACGACGACATCTCGGATTTCAACCGCAACTTCAATACCCAGCCCGACTACGAGGAGCCGTTTCTGCGCTTTGACGTGGATCCACCGGAGTTTTTGTTCGGCATGGACATGAACAGCAATGGCGTCATCGACCGCTTTGAAGACGATGGGGAAGCCGATTATCCCTACAAGCTAGGCCGCCGAGGATTCAACACTTACGCCGCGGTCGAAATTTTGCCCCGCATGAACCTCATGGTCGGCTATCTCGACCAGAGCCTGCTAGAGACGGCCCGGGACAACCAAGCCGCCTACCTGCTGCTGACCGCGAAAAAGGAGTTCCCCGCAAAGGATTTCAGCGCGTGGCTGATTGCCAATCCGCGCCGGGTTAAAGACGACATTCCCGACGATGTGCTACTGTGGCGCGACCTGCCCGGCACGCGCGGCCGCTCGGTCTTTACCCGCGACCTCTTGCCCGCGCGCAACGCCTTCATCAACACCACGTACCTCGAAGTACACTACGACCGCTACCTACCATTGACGGCCAAGGTCAAACACGAATTCTATCAGCAATTGGGCGATCAGGAAGGCGAGTTGCGCGACCAGCGCTTCTTGGGCATCGTGACCAAAGGCGAGTACTCCACCCACATCCGTAGCTGGACCTTGGTGCCCAAGTGGAAACAGCTTTACAACAGCCGAGTGCCAGCCCAGCGCAGCGCGCTCAAAATCCGCGAGCTAACGGAAATTTTCTCGCTGCAAGCCGTGCGCAGCATCAACCGCAACATGAGCTTCATCGCCGGAGCCGAGTGCGAGCTGTTCAACAATCTCCGTCCCGCCCCAGACCCCCTGCCCTCGGGCTACCTCCTCGACGGCACCACGTGGGTGCTCGCCGCCCAAGTCGCCAACGACTCCGCGTACCTAGGCTACGCCCTGACAACCAACGTCGGCGCGCGCTGGATCCGCAACAGCTTCGACGGGTCGCCCGCTTCGTCCGAACTGCTTTCCTTCATCACGGTGTACGCGGGCTTGGGCACGGATCGCTAGCTTCAAGCGACTTTCCACACCGATGTGATTGGCGAAAGGAACTGATATGCTCAACAACGTAATCGTCCGTCTCGTGATCCATTATGTCGCTACATTCCTTTTTTTCTCGGCCTTTGGGAGTTGTTTCCAGATATATCCATAGCAACCTATGCCAAGCAGTGGCAGCAGGTGGGGATTGTCCAGCAGGAAGACGGCCCGACGATCATCGAGTTTGATGTTCGGCTAAAGAAATCCACGGAACCGACCGCCTTTATCAGGCAGCTTGAAGAAAGCGCACATCCGAGCTCGGTGCCGCCCGCGGCGACAGCCTCACCCTTGCTCAGTACGACCTCGAAAAACCAGCGCAGCGATTCAAGCTGCCCAAGCAGTGGCGCGAGATTTCTGGCTTGACCACGATCGGTGCAAACCGACTCCTCGCGCACGATGACGAAAGAGGCGTAGTATTTGAGATCGATTATCGCGCTGGGACGATTGTAAAGACATTCGCCCTCAGCGATCAGCGCGCCCCGGTCGCCGACGATTTTGAAGGCATTGCCGCGGCTGAAGGCCGCCTGTATCTCGTCTCGAGTGCCGGGCGATTATACGAGTTTGGCGAAGGGGCCGACCAAGAGACCGTGCTCTACAATCTATATACAACCGGCATTGGCCGGGACCACGAAATCGAGGGCCTCGCCTACGAACCGGACCAACGGGTGCTGTTGCTTATCAGCAAAAACGCTAGGAATCCCCAGCAAGCCGACCACATAGCGATATATCGCTGGTCCGTCGATACCAAACAGCTCGTCGCGGATGGGCCACTCCTGATACCCACCGCCCAACTCGCCCCCCGCATCGACAGCAAGCAATTCCAACCCTCGGGCATTGAGCGGCACCCGCTCTCGGGAAACTACTTTGTCGTCGCCGCCCGCCAGTGTGCCGTTGCCGAGATTACCCCCCAAGGACAGGTCCTCGCCGTCGCCAAGCTGGCGGCCAAGCGGCATCCACAAGCCGAGGGCATCGCGTTTACTGCCGATCATGCGCTGGTCATATCCGACGAAGGAACGGGTAAGCGCGCCACCCTGACTTTTTACCCGGTTGCACAGGTCCGCTAGCACCCCGCGGACGGAACTTTGCAATCCCTAGGGCGTTACGTTGGCATGAATCTACCCCAACAAGCAAGGTGCCAGCGCAGTTTAATTTTGCTCATAGCACTCGCCGTGGTCGTCGCCGGTTGTCAGGCCGGACGGCTGCGGGGGGCAAACTACGGGGCCGATCAAGAGCCGTACATCTGGCCGGACCTCCCAGCAGAAGCGGTCGCAGTCGGCGGGCAAGTCGCATATCGAGTCATCTTGGTCGGCGACACCGGGGAGCCGCTGGCGAACGATCCCACCCTGGCGGCCATCGGGCAGTGGGCCGTTCCACCCGAGCGGGCCGCGGTCGTGTTGCTGGGGGACAACCTCTACCCGTCGGGGCTTACAGCCGATGACCGCGCCCGCGGCGAAGCCATTTTGCGCCAGCAGCTTGCGGCCACCGCGGCACTGCGGATTTTCGTGCCGGGCAACCACGACTGGGGCTCGGCGGCCCAAGACTGGACCGGAGGGCGCGTCGTCGAGCAGCAAGAGTTCGTCTTGGCGTGGCCGGAGGGCGCAGTCGATTTCCTGCCCCGCGACGGCTGCGCTGGCCCAGCCATGCGCGAGTTGTTCCGGCCCGGAGACGGGTTAAAGCGAGGGGTCGCGGTCGTCGCCATTGACTGGATGCCGTGGTTTTCACCGGTCGCCGACACCAGCCATTGCCCCGATGGCGATTTCGCAGCGCGGATTGACGCGGCCTTTGCGGGCCTAAAGCAGCATTTCGCTATCGTGGTCAGCCACTTTCCCCTGCGCTCGGGCGGTACTCACGCTGGCTTTAGCCGCGGCTTCATCATCGACCGCATCATCGACTTCTATCACCTGCTCCGCCCGCGGCTGCCTCTCGATCTAGGCCATCCGCAATACATGGCCCGCGCCCAGCAGGTCCAAGACGCGCTCGCCAAGCATCGTCCTCTCGTCTATGCGGCCGGACACGATCACAGCTTGCAGCTTTTCGCGGCCGACGAAGTTGCGCGGATGCACATCGTCAGCGGCGCGGGTTCGGCCGGCAAAGTGTCGCCGGTGACTGCGGTGGACGGGACGATTTTCGCCCACGCGGTCCTCGGCTTCGCCGTACTCGATTTCGCCAGCCAAAACGGCGTGGACACCCCGATCGTGCGCATCGTGCAAACCGGGCAAGAAGCACCCGTTTTCGAGATGCGCCTTCCCTGATCCGACCCGGAATCCTTTGTAGGGGGCGGTTTGCAAACCGCCCCCTACTAATCCTAGGCGAAGAATTCTCAGAAGGTACCTACTCAAACGCCTTCTCCAACGCCGCTGGGAACACCTGTATTTGGCCTGCATACGCCTCGCGCAACTCGGCCAATAGCGCATCCATGGCCTCGGTTTCGGCCTGTACCCGCAGGGCCGCGCGAATGCTCTCGCGCACAAAAGCAAAATCCACTACCCGGCCATCGGTGCGAGTAAACTGGTCAATGTGCTGGTCGTAAAAGGCCCGCCCCGCTTCGTCGCCAATTTCCCCGACCCGCTCGGCCTCGGCTTGGTAGAGCCGTTTGACCAACAGGGCGTCTCGTTCCCTTTCGACGTTGGCGCGGATATCCGCGTCGGCGGCGATCCCCAGTTTGCGCGCTTCCGCCACCATGATCTGCTTGCCGGCGAGGTTATCCACGGCCTTGTACAGACGCGCACTGTCGAGTTCGGCCGGGTGCGGTGCACGGCCCTGCTCGACTAAGGCGAGGTACTCCTGCGCCATGAGTTGGCCGCCGCGCCAAGTAAGCAGCGGCGCGTCCCCTCCATCCCACTGCGTCGCTTGCGGTGGAAGGGCGAGCAGCGCGGCAAAAACCTCCGCGTCCAGCGCCAACTGATACCGCTCGCGCAGAGTAACCACGTAGCGCTCCATATCGTCGGCCCGGCTCTGCACGAGGGCCTGTTTCTCCACCCACTCGCGGGCCTCGGCAAAATCGACGGGGCGTCGTTCCCCAAGCCTGAAGACGTGGTAGCCACTCACCGTCTTTACGGGGTCGGGATACACGCTGCCGACGGGCATGGTGCTGAGCGGCACCTTCAGCCCCTTGTACACCTCGCCGATCTTGAACCAGCCGACCCAACCGCCGGGACCAAAGCGCTGCTGAATGTTCGGCAGGGAATAGGGTCTGATCAGCGACTCAAAAGGCGTCCCTTCCTCAAGCAACTCGAGGACCAGACGAGCCTCTTCTTCGGTGGCGCAGACGATGTGCTGACTGAGCACTTCCACATCGTACTGCTGTTGGGCAAAAAACGCCCGCAGATCCGCGTCCGAAAACGAATACGACTTCTGCACAGCCTCCTGCTCGTAGAGCTTGTTCATCAGCGCCCTGCGCTCGCTCTTGGCCACGGCCTGGGCAATAGCCGAATCGCGGTCGTACCCGCGCCGAAGGGCCTCGGCAACGAGCAATTCCCGCGCGATGACGCCGTCGAGCAACTCCTGCTTACCCTGCTGATCCAGTTCCTTGACGTGGCTGTAGCCAGTCTCCCGCAGCTTTTGCGCTGTTTCCGCAAACTCCTCTACTGATATGCTCTTGTCGCCGATGCGCAGAACCGTTTCTTCCGCGCACCAAACCGCGCTGCACAAGACGAGGAGTGCGCAGGTGCTAACTAGAGAATATTTCACGATGTGATGGGATCTTTTTCAGGTTGCGGAAATAGGACAGCTTCTTCAGGCAGTCCTGAAGGTAGAATCATTATTAGTGATGCGCTGAATCTCTTGAAGAATACGCGAAGGAATCTCACCATTATTGCTGTACGCCACTGCATGCCCATGCTCTGTCCCATTAACCCACGCATAAGCCATTCGATTAGCAGTACCTATACTTACAGAAAACGTCTGAGTCGGGGTCGGGGACCAGTCAAGAGCGATCTCGCCGTCCGGCTCCACGGAGATTTCTGGTAATGGCAGATCCTCCGGCAGCCGACGAATGAAGTGCGCGCTACACTCAACGGCATTTTGGCTAACGGCTTCTGCGCTGTAGCCATCCCAGTTCGCTTCAGCACATCCTGCCGCTAGCTCATAGAGCCTATTCAGCGCATCTTCTTTAGAGCCAAAAAGTGCTCTCGAACTTTCAACATGCTTGAATAGGTTCAAGGCATTCTCCTTTATAACACCAACTCCATCAGCCACCGCCGACTGTTGCTGTGCTGGCGATAGAAGTGAGGGATATGTATTTGATGCGCCTATTTTGGGACAAAAGGTATATTTGTCACATTGCGCTTCAATTGTTTTCGCTTCTTATAGGCAAATGCCGAACTGAAACCAAACCAAACGAGGAATACGAAGCCAAAAACGCCCAGTGCAGAAGACCAGCCAGATTGTATCATTGCGACGGCGATGCCTACGAGGATACTGAAAAGTGCAGAAGATTGAATAGACCAAACCTCATAATCCTTGAGGACAGACGAATCCACCAACTCTATTTCAAGGGTCTGCGGCACGGAGACCACTACGGTTGTTCTCGCAAGTGGCGTAGGCGAGTCGAAGTCAGCCTCGACATGCCTTGCAGGTTCCGTGTCTTTGCTCGCGTCTCTCATTAGGCTATTCTCTTTTCTAATTCTGGCCAAAAATCTTTGGGAAGATAGCCATCGTATCGACCTCCAGACATTAAAGGGCCAATGACGAGATGTATCCTAACTGGGGAACCCTCGGCTACTTCTATCAGGTTTTTCTTAATTTCTTGCCATTCTTGCGGAGCGGATATCCTAACGACGTAAAAAGTGCTAAGTGGACGCGCCCAAGAATAGTCTTCTATGCACTCTTTTAGCTGAGCGTTGAGCGCATCCCACTTCTCGCCTTCGGCATTAATATCCCACGATACTATAAAGTGCATGGCCTTTTTCCTTTTTTTTAACGTAGCCATCGTCAAGTGGGTAGTTGAACCGCCGACCAACCACAATCCAAATTATCGCCCAATAGCGCCCTATCGTCAAAACGCCCCGCGCTCCTCAACGCTCCTCTCGAATCACAATACTCTGATCGGCCTCTACGCCCACCAGCGTCTGCACCACACCACTGGGCCAATGAACTTGCAGCGTATCTACCTGCGCGTGGTCGCCCAAGCCGAGTATCAAACGCACGTCGTTAGAACCCATGTAACCGTAGCTGCGGCGGATCTCCCGCGTCTGCACCAAATCGCCGGCCACGGCGCGGACGCGCGCGCCCAAACCATCCCGATTGCTCACAGTACCAACGGCCTCAACCGTCAGATAGTGATTCGCATTGCCGCCATCATTGCGCAACAGGGTGCAATGCGGAGCGGCCGAGTCCGAGACGAATATATCCACGTCCCCGTCGTTGTCGCAGTCGCCGAACACGGCACCGTGACTGACGCGCTCGACCAACATCCCCGGTCCGCTGTGCTCGGTCACCTCGGCGAACGAACCGTCGCCCCGGTTGCGGAAGAGTTGGTTGCGCTGCGGATACGTGGTGGCCGGGTCGTACTCTTCCACGTTCTCGTCGAGGTGCCCATTGCTGACGAACACGTCGAGGAACCCGTCGTTGTCGTAATCGAGAAAGGCGGACGTCATGCCGAGATACGGCACGCTGGACACACCTAAATTGGCCGCAAACGTGACATCCGTGAAGAACCCATCGCCGTCGTTGTGGTAGAGCGTGTTGGGCAACCACTGGAAGGTCGCCACAATAATGTCGAGGAATCCATCGTTGTCGTAGTCGCCCCAATCGGCTCCCATAGCCGACTCGGCCAACCCTTCCTCGTTGTACGCCACCCCAACCTCAGCGCCATTTTCGCTAAACGTTCCATCGCCGTTGTTGAGAAAGAGAAAGTTGGGTCGCTTGTCGTTGGCGACGAACAGATCGGCATCCCCGTCGTTGTCGAAATCGCCGAACACCGCAGCGAGTTGGCGACCCGAATCGTCGGCAAGACCAACTTCTGCGGTCACATCGACAAAGCGGCTGCCCCCGTCGTTGCGGTAGAGCACGCCTGCCTGCCCAGGATACGTATTGGGGCCACAGTAAATTCGCACCGTGCCAGCAAAGCACTCCTCGTTGTGGGCCGGGTCGAACTCCATGTAATTGGCCGCGTACAAATCCAAATCGCCATCGCGGTCGTAATCGACAAAAGCCGCGTGCGTCCCCCACCCTACATCCCCGACCGCCGCCACCGCCGTAACGTCGGCGAAAACGCCAGCACCTTCATTCCGGTACAACACATTCGGCCCGTAGTTGGTCACATACAAATCCGCATCGCCGTCGTTGTCGTAGTCGCCGACAGCCGCACCCATACCAAAGCCGGCATCGCCCGTGCCAGCCGTGACTGTGACGTCGGCAAAGGTTCCGTCTCGTTGATTGCGATAGTGCGCGTTGGGACTAGTCGGGCCGCGATAACCGGGCATGGGCGCGCCATTGACAATGTACAGGTCGAGCCACCCGTCGCCGTCGCCATCGAAAAAAGCCGCGCCCGAGCCGACGGCTTCCACCATGTACTTGTGGCCGCTGGCCCCGTTGACATAGCGAAAATCTAGGCCCGCTTCCTCGGTAATCTCCACAAATTGCGGGGCTGGCTCGGCGAACGCGAACGCAGCGAATACAACGCTAGCCCACAACAAGATGCGCGACATCATCGGCCCATCTGCGCGGCGATTTGCTCGGCGGCCGCGAGGTTGCGGCGGAGCTTTGGATGATCGGGCTGGTAGCGCAGACCTCGGCGGAAGGAGGCAATGGCGCGCTCGTACTGCTTGCGCAACATCTGGACATTGCCCAATCCCAAGTGCGCGAGGGCGTACGTGGAATCGGCCTGCAATGCACGGCGGAACCGCTGCTCGGCCGCGGCCATTTCCCCCCGGCGGAAGTGGATGTTGCCGAGGTTGTGGTGCGCAGGCGCGAACGCAGGGTCGCGGTCGAGTGCCTGGAGGTAGCGGATGCGCGCTTCTCGGTATTGGCCGCGCTGCCCGTACACAACAGCCAAGTCGTGGTACGCGCCAGCGTCGTCTGGGTGCGTCGCCAAGGTGTTTTTCAGCATGGCAATCTGCTCTTCTTCGTCGTCGAGCTGCTTGTACAGCGCGAGTTGGCGTCGCCCCTCTTCCTTCTGCCCAGAGCGCAGCAAGGCGTTGCCGAGGTTGAAGCGGGCTTGGGCAAACAGCGAATCCAGCCGCACGGCGCGGCTAAATTCGGCCGCAGCCGCTGCGTAGTCGCGCCGGAGATAATAGCTGCGCCCTAAGCCATTGCGGAATTGGGCCGAGGTCGTATCTGCGGCTACGGCGCGGCTAAAGGCTTGCTCAGCGACCGCGTAGTCGTTTTGCTTGATATGGGCTTCGCCGAGGTTGAACCACGCCTCCCCATACCTGGGCACCGCGGCAATGGCGTGCTGATAGGCGGCAATCGCGGCTGGGTAGCGCCCCTCGCGGGCGTGCAGCAACCCGAGCACCATGTGCGCTTGGGCGCGGTCGGGCTGCTCCTGCACTGTCTGTTCGAGCAGGGCCAAGGCATCGTCGTAGCGGTCGAGGCGCGTAAACAGGATCGCCAACTCGGTCCGCGTCTTGGCGTGGCTCGGCGCTAAAGTAATGGCCTGCTCGTACGCGCGGACGGCCGCGGGCAAAGCCTCGTTTTTCGCGTGCGCCTCGGCCAACTTGCGGTAGAGCACCGGCGATTTTTCGTTCTGGTCAACGGCGCGCTCGTAGTGGCCAGCGGCTTCGCCGTAGCGGCCAGCGCGCATCAAGCGGTCGCCCTGTACTTCGTGCGCTAGGTCGGGTGCTTCCGCACAGCCGACAATCGCCAGCAAGAGCAGAGAGGATCTGTACCAAGGCATACAAAAAGTATAGACCGAGCTAGTATTGCCGACAAACCTTAGTACACAACAGTAGAGCGGTATGGGATGCTTCGCTTCGCTCAGCATGACAAGTGGGTGCTTTGCTTCACCGTGTCATGCTGAGCGGAGCGAAGCGGAGTCGAAGCATCTTAGGCCACCATGTCCATGTATAACGTTACTGTCGTGTACTAAGCCGACAAACGCAGAGGACAATCCATGGAACGCAGAGCATTCTTCAAGGGAATCGCCGCAGCCGCAGCCGCAGCCCCACTCCTTCCCGACGTGGCCGAAGGACTTGCGGAGCGGCTCGGCACCCTCGGTCGAGACGTAACCTCCGCTAGCAGCGAGCGCACCCTGTGGCAGCGAGTGCGCCGAGAATTTCGCCTACATCCCGGCCTAGTCCATCTCAACTGCGGCAGTATTGGGGCAACGCCCCGCGTAGTGACCGACGCCCTGACCGCGTACCTCGCCGAGCTAGAGGGCAATCCGCTGGCCAACACCTGGGGCGGCCTCGGCAAAGAGATGGAAACGGTACGAGCCAAAGGGGCGGAGTTCATTGGGGCCGAGCTGGACGAAATCGCGCTGACGCGCAACACGACCGAAGGCATGAATCACGTAGCCAGCGGCCTCGACCTCCAGCCGGGCGACGAAGTGCTGACGACCAATCACGAACACGGCGGCGGCATGGTCTGCTGGCAGCACTTGGCGCGCACTCGCGGCGCGGTGGTTCGCTACATAAAAATGCCCAATCCCGTGCGGAATACCGCCGAGATCCTGCAACTAGTAGAAGATCACCTGACGCCGCGCACCCGCGTGTGCAGCTTCTGCCACATCGACACCATCACCGGGCTGCAAATGCCACTAACAGCCATCGCCGCCCTCACTCAGCCCCGCGACATCCTGCTAGTCTGCGATGGCGCGCAAGCCCCAGGCATGATCGACGTCGATGTCAAAGCACTCGGAGTGGACACCTATGCCTCCAGCAGCCACAAGTGGATGCTCGCTCCCAAGGGCACGGGACTGCTCTACATTCGCAAGGAAGTGCAAGATCGCGTCCGGCCCGTATTCACGTATTCCGGTTACAACGCCTATTCCGCCTCGTCCGGCACCCGCAACGTCCCACAAATCGTCGCGCACGGAGTGGCAATGGAATTCCACAACACCATCGGCCGCCCGCGCATCGAAGCACGCTGCCGCCAACTCTCCGCCTACGCACGCCAGCGTCTAGCGGAAATCCCCCAACTCACACCGATCACCCCAACCCAGCGCGAGCTATCCTCGGGCATCGTCAGCTTCTCGCTCTCCAGCGGCAGCCACAGCGAAGTCGTCGCCGCGCTGCAAAAGCGCGATATCTTCCTCAAACCAGCGCAGGGCACGTACGCCTATGTGGAGGACGCTGGCGTACCAAAGGAAAACTACAACGCCATCCGCATCTCCACGCACATCTTCAACGACGAGACTGACATCGACCGCGCCGTCGAGGCGTTGCAGCAAGTCCTCGGCTGATCCCAGAGCCGCTCAGCGTCGGTTGCCCCCCTCGGGTCCGATCTCGCCCGTACCCACCCCAACGCCCGTGAGCACTTCGCTGTAGCCGGGATAGGTAACGGCGTATTGGAATCCCTCGTTGGTGCCTGCTGCGCCAAAGCGCCCCTGCTTGTCGAGCGCCACGAAGTTGAGGTGCAATTCCTCGACCGGACGCGGGTCGAGCGCGACGATGCGGCGGATGGTCTCGACGCAGGCTTCCTCCGGGTGCAGCCCCTGGCGCATGTATTCGACGACGAGAAAAGTGGCGCAGTAGCGCATGACATTTTCGCCCAGACCAGTAGCACCAGCCGCACCCACGCCCCCATCGACGTACAGCCCGCTACCGATGATCGGCGAGTCGCCAACGCGGCCCGGCAGCTTATAGCCCCAACCACTGGTCGAGCAGCCGCCAGCGATCCGCCCCTCACCGTCGAGTCCAAGCAGAGCGATAGTGTCGTGGTTGTCAGCCGCGTCCTGTTTTTCCCGCCATTCCTCCCACGCCTTGCGCCTCTCTTCCGTGAGCAAATCGACGCTGGCAAAACCCTGCTCCAGCGCGAACTGCCGCGCGCCTTCGCCGACGAGCATGACGTGCTTGGTCTCGTCCATCACCCGGCGCGCCACCGAGATCGGATGCAGGATCCCCTCGATAGCGGCGACGCTCCCGGCGCGTTGCCCCTCGCCGTCCATAATGCAGGCGTCGAGCTGCACCACGCCCTCGGCGTTAGGTATGCCCCCCAATCCCACGGATGCGTTAGAGGCGTCGGCTTCGGCGACGTGGATGCCGCGCTCGACCGCGTCGAGGACCGAGCCGCCCTGTTCGGCAGTTCGCAGCGATTGTTCATTGGCGTCTTTGCCAAAGGCCCAAGTGGAGACGAAGAGAGGGCGGTCTGTGCTCATGGGAATGTCCTTTTCTGCGCGCGCCGTTCCGGCAAGGGCTAGGCCGCCGGCGGCTAGCGCGGTCTCGCGCATGAAGCGGCGGCGACTCAGCGGCATGGCCTATTCCTCGTCGCCATTGTGATGTTCGCCATCGTCATCCGCGTCCTTATGTTCGCCATCGTCATCCGTGTTTTTATAGGCAATGGCGGCGATCTCAACGCGAAAGTCAAAGACGATCTGCGCTCCGCCGGTGCAGGCCCGCGCCGGAAATTGCTCTTTGAAGTACGAGGCATAAGCCTTGTTCATCTCGTGGTAATCTTCAATGTCCGCGAGCCAGACGGTGACACTGACGAGGTCGTCGAACGCATACCCATGCTCTTCGAGTATCCGCCCGATGTTTTTCATGGTCTGATGAGTCTCAGCCGCGACCGACTCCTTGACGTCGGCACCGTCAGCCGTGCGGGCGATCTGGCCGCTGATGAAGAGGAGGTCGCCAGCTTGGCGAGCCGCGCTGAAGGGCAGGGTCTTGAGCGGCACGGCCTCTTGGGCAAGGGCTGGCGAAACGGCGAGCGCACACGCGAGCGCGGCGCGGATACAGCTTTTCATATTGGCATCTCCTAGTTCGGGTTGAAGCCTGTTAATAAGCTCAATAGGCCCTAAGACGACAACTGGAGAGGGTCGCCGATGCGGGCCAGCATCCTTTATATTTTATAGAAATAACGACGTTACTGTATTGTATTTTTATTGACAGAGATATGGTCCGCGCTTACTTTTATGCTGCACAGAATTTCACCGCTATCACCCCTATCAAGGAGATTCCAATTATGACTGAGCTAACCTCCCACGACCACGGCGAGCGCATCGGTCGCCTCGAAGGTATCATCGAACAAATTAACGAGCGCCTCAACAACATAACCCGTCGCCTCGACAGTCTAGAAATTAACCACCGCCGAGACTTTCGCTGGCTCATCGGCCTTCAGTTGGCTACGTGGGCTACCATCGTCGGACTGAGATTATTTGGTGGATAGCCGCCACATCATTTGCAACCTGTCGATTTCAAGTTGTTAAAGACGCTTAAAGACATCGCTCGCGTCCAGATGGGTCTCGCCTTTCGTTCCCGCATTGAGCCGGAAGCGGATGGGACTGTTGCAGTCATTCAGATGCGCGACTTGACCGAGGATAATAAACTGAGCCATCGCAATCTGATCACTATTAAAATGGACAAACTTAGCGACCGCCATTTGGTAAAACGCAAAGATCTGATTTTTCGCTCTAGAAGGCAGACCACTACGGCGGCAATCATTGATACGAAAATTGGTCCAGCGGTTGTCGCAGCTCCGCTGTTGAGAATCCGGGTTACGAGCAAGCACATCCTCCCGGAGTACCTGTGCTGGTTCATCAACCAAGCGTCAGCCCAGGCGTTTTTGCACAGCAGGGCTACTGGAACGGCGATGACGGTGATTGGCAAAGCCGCTCTCGATGATCTGCAAGTGCCCTTGCCTCCTCTCGAAACTCAGGAGCGCATCGTCGCCCTTGCCTATTTGTCAAATGAGGAGCAGAAGCTGATGAGGGAACTGGCGGCGAAGAAGGAAAAACTAGTCAACGGGATTCAGATGCGATTGGCAACTAAATAGGAGCAGCAAGATATGAGCGATCAAATCCAACAGAAAGATATCAACAGCGCCGCTTGGGCGGCCTGCGACACCTTTCGCGGGGTGATGGATGCGGCGGGATACAAAGACTATATCCTCGTGATGCTATTCCTCAAATACATCTCCGATGTCTGGAAAG
The DNA here is from genome assembly GCA_022819745.1 of Candidatus Latescibacterota bacterium. The sequence goes on from JAJEGS010000039.1 coordinate 483,745, forward strand.
ACCACTACGAGGAATATCAAGAAAGATACGGCGACAACGACGAGCGCATCCGGCGCAGGCTGAAAAACGAGCGCTTTGTCCTGCCAGAGGGCAGCAGCTTTTACGACCTCTATGAACGGCGCTCGGAAGCCAATGTTGGCGAACTCATCAATATCGCGCTGGAGGCGATTGAAACGGAAAACAAAGAGAAACTCGAAGATGTCTTCCGCAATATAGACTTCAACAGCGAGGCCAATCTCGGCAAAACTAGAGATCGCAATCGCCGCCTGAAAATGCTGCTGGAGGATTTCAATAAACCCGAATTGAACATGAGTCCCAGCCGCGTCTCGGAAGATGTCATTGGCAACACCTACATCTACCTAATCGAGCGTTTCGCCTCCGACGCCGGGAAAAAAGCTGGCGAGTTCTACACGCCGCACAAAGTGTCCGAACTGGTGGCAAAACTGTGTGCGCCCAAGCCCGGTGCCCGTATCTGCGATCCCGCCTGCGGTTCTGCGGGACTGCTGATTGAGGCGGCTCGGCTAGTGGGCGGCAAGGACTACTCCCTGTACGGCATGGAGGTAAACGGTAGCACCTGGGCACTGGCGCGGATGAATATGTTTTTGCACGGTGCCGACTCCGCCCGCATCGAATGGTGCAACACCCTTACCTCCCCAACACTGGTGGAAAACAACCAACTGATAAAGTTCAACAACGTGGTCGCCAATCCGCCGTTCTCACTCGACAAGTGGGGCGCAGAGGACGCTGACGCAGATCCTTACAACCGCTTTTGGCGCGGGGTGCCGCCCAAATCCAAGGGCGATTACGCTTTCATTAGCCACATGATAGAAGCGGCCTTGGAAAAAGAGGGGCGGGTCGCGGTGGTCGCTCCGCACGGCGTTTTGTTCCGGGGCGCTGCTGAAGGGCGCATTCGCCAGCAGTTGATTGAAGAAAACTTGCTCGACGCCGTCATCGGCTTGCCCGGCAATCTGTTCCCCACGACCTCGATACCGGTAGCCATCTTGGTCTTTGATCGCTCGCGCGAGCAAGGGGGCGCGAACGAGAGCCGCAAAGACGTTCTGTTTGTCGATGCAAGCCGCGAATATCAGGCGGGCAAGAATCAAAACACCTTGCTGGACGAGCACCTTAAAAAGATCACCGCTGCTTATGAAAAACGCGAAGATGTGGAAAAATACGCCCACCTCGCCACCTTTGAGGAAATCGCGGAAAACGACTTCAATCTGAACATTCCGCGCTATGTAGATACCTTTGAGGAAGAGGAGGAGATTGATATTGACGCGGTGGGGAGGGAGATCGATCAGTTGGAAAAGGAATTGAGCGTGGTGCGGGGAGCAATGGGGAAGTTGTTGAAGGGGATCGACCGCGAGGGTGGGCTTGATCGGTTATTCCAGTCGTGGACGGATGAGGGCGATGCAGAAGAACAGCGGGAGACGCTTGAGCATCTCATTAAGGCGCTGGATGAAAATCGACCGGCCGACCGCAAGCTCTTTCCAAAGGAACTGAAGGGGAAGAGTTGGTGAACCAGATCGTATTGCTTGACAGCGGCCCCCTCGGTCTGGTAACCAGTCCAAGCGGCTCGGGAGAGGCTGCGGAATGTAGGGACTGGTTTCAGCAAGTGGAAGCTGGAGACTCGATGGTAATGGTGCCAGAGATCGCCGACTACGAGGTTCGGCGCGAGTTGCTTCGGGCGGGCAAAATAAGAGGCATTGGGCGGCTTGACGCACTTATCGCTCAGGTCAATTACTTGCCTATTACGACCAATGCCATGCGCCAAGCCGCAGCGTACTGGGCCAATGCTCGTCAGCAGGGTCGGCCAACGGCAGCCGATCCTGCCCTTGACGGCGATGTGATATTGGCGGCGCAAGCGGCAACGCTGAACTGGACGGATGTGGTTGTGGCGACGACGAACGTAAGGCATCTATCTCGTTTCGTTCAGGCAGAGATATGGTCCGATATTGCTGGATGAGGCCGTAAAGCAGGCCACGGGAAGACAACCCGCAACACTTCCTCGAACGAAGCCAAGATTGCATAACATGAGACGACGAGAAGCTCGCCTCATTTTGGGTGTAGGTGAGGACGCCACCACAGAGACGATAAAGTCGGCGTTTCGCCGCTATGCCCTCAAGCACCACCCCGACCGCAACCCAGACAACCCGGTTGCCGAAGAGGCATTTAAGAAGGGTGCTCATGCCTATCGCTTGCTGACGGGACAGGAGGGGACCGATCTGGATGAATTGTTAGAGCAATTTGAGGATATAGAGCAGTCCCTCGACAAAATGAAACAGTCCTTTGACGAATTTGGAAAAAATATGTCAGAAGGACTCGACCGGATCGAAACCAAGATGTCCCGCATGTTTAAGTGGACCATCTTCTTGATGATTTTCACGACCCTATCGTTGGTTCTTCTCATTCTGTTCGGTTTCTGAGGTACAGATAGCTGGAAGGAGTAAAGGCATGAGCAAGAAACTTACAACGAGAACAATTGGGGTGATAAGGTTAAAGACACTTTAGTCCACGGAGGCGTGGGATGGGGACTTGCAAAGATTGTTTTCCCACAGCTTGCTATACCGGCAGCCGTTGTTGCTGCGGGCTACTCTCTCTTAAAAGATGATGATTACCAAATTTATGATTGGAAGGAAGATGGTGGCTATGAGAACCTAGGCGACTGGATAGAGGAAGCCGCTCAGCAAGTGGGTAGGTAGGACCCTCTCGGCGATAGTTGAAGAAGCAATCGCCATTCGTAACCGATACTAGATATGGAGGCAATGTCAAATGAACAACCAAGAACGTGTCGTAAAGCACTTGGAATTCATCCAAGGCGTCGTAAACCGCCTAGGCAGCAACGCTTTCCTACTCAAAGGCTGGAGCATGACCGTCCTCGTCGCTGGAGCCTTATTGATGGTGCGACTCAGACCAGACCAGCCTCTATTGGTATTGACTCTTCTCGTCCCCGTTCTCGGGTTCTGGCTGCTGGATGCGTATTTCTTGTGGCAAGAGCGGCTGTTTCGCGCCGAGTACGACCGCGTCCGCCAGCAGGATGAGACCGACTTTGCCATGAATCCAGCCCAGCATAGGGACAAGCCGAAACATAGCTGGCTCGCAACATTTTTCTCGGTGACGCTGGTCATTTTTTACGTCATAGAAATCCTGTTCGTCGCTGTTCTCGTCGGCTCTCTTTGGATCGCCGGCAACCCAGCAGCGGGAAGTTGCTCAGCATGATCTGCTCGCGTCTTGGAGCGTATAGACAGAGGCTCTAATCGACAATTTACTCAATACACTGAGTAAAATTACTCAAAGAATTGAGCAAAATGACCTTCATCAGACTCAAGCGTCAGAGCTATCTCAGCACTTGAATGCACCTAGATAAAACAGGAACAAACCCATGCCCACCTTCCCCTTCAGCGAAAAACACCTCTCCCAGATCCCCGCCCTACAACAGCTAATCAACCTAGGCTACCAGTATCTCCCCCCCACCCAAGCAATGACAGAGCGCGGCAGTCGCGCCTCCAACGTCCTCTTAGAAAACATCCTGCGCGACCAGCTCAAAAAAATAAACCGCATCCGCTACAAAGGCGGCGAATACCTGTTCAGCGAGGAGAACATCCAGTCCGCCATCCAGAAACTCAAAACCGTCCAATACGACGGCCTGCAAAAAACAAACGAAGCAATCTACGACCTAATAACCCTTGGCACGGCGCTTGAACAAACCATCGAAGGCGATTCCAAAAGTTTTACCCTGAACTACATCGACTGGAAAAACCCCGCCAACAACGCATTCCACGCCGTAGCGGAATTCTCCGTTGAACGCGCTCGCAGCACAGAGACCGCCAGACCCGACATCGTCCTGTTCGTAAACGGCATCCCCCTAGTCGTGATCGAGTGCAAAGCCCCCGATACGGATGTAGAGCAAGCGGTATCCCAAACGATCCGCAACCAAGGCGACGAATACATCCCGCGCCTTTTCATATACGCACAAGTTCTACTGGCCGTGAACAAAAACGAGGCCAAATACGCAACAGTGGGCACTTCAAAGGAGTTCTGGAGCGTCTGGGACGAGTTGGAAGATGCCGAGCGCGACGTAAACGCCTGCATCAATAAAGCGCTTTCCAACGACGACAAAGACGCCCTGTTCTCCGGTGAGTTCGCCTCGGCGCGGTCGCACTTTGACGAGCTTGAGCGCAGCGGCGACCGACTGGTCACGGAACAGGACCGCTGTCTTTACAGTCTGTGCCGACCCGAGCGCCTGTTGGAGCTAATTTTCGGTTTTATAGTCTTTGAATCTGGCCAGAAAAAAATTGCCCGCTACCAGCAGTTCTTTCTGGTTCGTACCGCCATAAAGCGCGTCAAGCAAAAAGATAACGAAGGTCGCCGCATGGGCGGTATCGTCTGGCATACGCAGGGTTCAGGGAAGTCCATCACCATGGTCATGCTGGTCCGCGCCCTATCTTTAGACCCAGACCTGACCAGCCCGCGCATGATTCTGGTTACAGACCGCAAAGACTTGGACAAACAACTAGGCAATACCTTCGCGGCCTGCAATCTGGACAAGGAGCAGGCGACATCCGGCCGCAATCTGATCAAACACATCAAAAACAAAGTCGGCATCATCACCACGCTGATCAATAAGTTCGACAAGGCACTTTCTGCTGAGAAATATGTAGATGATTCCGCCGATATCATCGTCCTCGTTGACGAAAGCCACCGCACCAACTTCGGCTCTCTAGCAGCGCGCATGAGACAAATGCTGCCCAACGCCTGCTTTATCGGCTTCACCGGGACGCCGCTGCTCAAGGAAGAAAAGAACAGCTTTGCCCGATTCGGCGGTTTGATTGAACCCCATTATTCCGTCCGGCGAGCAATCGCGGACAAGGCCGTGGTTCCCCTGCTGTACGAAGGACGGCACGTGGAGATGGAACAGAATCAGGCCGCCATTGACCTCTGGTTCGCTCGCCACACCGAAGACTTGGCCGACGAACAAAAAGCGGACCTGAAGCGAAAATATGCACGCGCCCGAGAGTTGAGTAAGACCGATCAGGTCGTCTATATGTGCGCGTTTGATATTAGCCGTCATTTCCAAACCACTTGGCAGAACACGGGATTTAAGGCGCAGCTTGTAGCGGACAGCAAGGCGACCGCGCTCAAGTATCGCGAATCGCTCAACGAGATCGGCGCAGTCTCATCAGAGGTCGTCATCTCCCCGCCGGATACGCGGGAGGGGCATGAGGAAGTAGGCGCGGAGACGACAAATGAAGTGATCAAGTTCTGGGAAAAAATGATGGCCCGTTACGGCTCCGAAGATCAATACACCAAGCAAATCATCGCCCAGTTCAAGCACTCGGACAAACCGGAAATTCTGATCGTAGTAGATAAACTAATCACGGGATTTGACGCGCCCCGCAATACCGTGCTCTATCTGTGCCGCAAGTTGCGCGAACACACCTTGCTCCAAGCGATTGCCCGCGTAAATCGCCTGCACGAAGGCAAGGAATTCGGCTACATCATCGACTATGCCAATGTGCTGGGTGAACTAGACAAAGCGCTGCACACGTACGACGCGCTCGCGGGTTTTGACGGCGACGACCTCGCGGATTTCCTGACCTCCATCCACGAAGAAGTATCCAAGCTGCCGCAGCGCTACTCAGACCTGTGGGGTATCTTCAAGGAAATCAAAAACTCCCGCGATGAAGAACGCTACGAAATGCTACTATCTGACGACGCAGTACGGAATGAGTTTTACGAACGCCTCACGGAATACAGCAAGACCCTCGCCATTGCCCTCTCAGCCGAGCAGTTCATTATGCAGACCGACGAGGCGCAACTAAATCGCTACAAAAACGATCTCAAGCGTTTCCAGAAACTGAGATCAGCAGTCCAACTGCGCTACGCCGAAACCATTGATTACCGCGACTACGAACCCCGGATTAAAAAACTGCTGAACACGCATATCCAGGCCAACGAGGTCACTCGCTTAAACGATCCCGTGAATATGTTTGACGACAAGACCTTCTCTATGGTCAAAGAGCAGCGTGGCGTCTATCAAGCTAAGACTACGGCGGCAAGAGCCGATATTATCGCCCATTCGGCCAAGCGCACTATCACTGAAAACATGGACAAAGACCCGGCCTTCTACGAGAAGTTCTCAAAGCTCATTCAAGACGCAATCGACGGTTTCAAGAATCAGCGCATATCAGACCTTGAGTATCTGCAAAAGGTGAGTGCTATCCGCGATGAGGTCGCCAACACCCAACGCGACGATGTCCCCGACTCCATCCGCGATAACGAGGAGGCCAGCGCGTATTTTGGCGCGATCAAACCTTGTCTGACTGAGGTGGGTGAAAGCCGCGTTGACTATGTCGCCGCAGAAACCGCGCTCGCCGTCAAAAGCGCGCTAGAAAAAAATTGGAAGGTCGATTTTTGGAACGATAGCGACGCGCAAAACGCCGCAAAAAACGAGATGGATGATTTCTTTTACGACGTGGTAAAAGACGTACATGGCATTGATTTATCGTCGGCACAGATGGACGCAATGATCAGCCAAACCATGAAAATAGCCAAATCCCGGAGACGCTCTTAATGCCGGAGACGAACCGCACCCTCGCGTATGCCGGCGAGTCCATTCCCTTCCACCTGAGTTACTCCAAAAGAAAGACGCTCGAGATCGCCGTTCACCCCGACGGCTCGGTAGTTGTAAAAGCCCCACTCGGAGAAGATGAAACCTCTGTCGAAAATTTCATTTACAAGCGTGCGCGCTGGATAAAACGCCAGATTCGCTATTTCGCACAGCTTGGACCGCGCACCCCCGAGCGGCAGTTTGTCGGCGGCGAAAGCCATCTTTACCTCGGCAAACAGTATCGGCTGAAGATAAGGCCGTCTGACACAGACGAGGTTTTGTTAAAGCGCGACTTCTTCCACATACAAGCGGTTGACGATAAGCCAGAGCACATAGCGATGTTGCTTGAAGCATGGTACTGGAGCGAGGCGGAAGTTTATTTTGCTCAAGTATTTGCAGAATGCTGGCAGCTCTTTAAAAAAAAGGGCGTAGAAAAGCCTGCCCTTAAAATCCGCAAGATGAAAACGCTCTGGGGCAGTTTCAGTGTTAAACGCGGCGTAACATTGAATCTGGAACTTATAAAAGCACCCAGAGAATGTATTGAATACGTCGCTATCCACGAGCTATGCCACTTATTCCATCTCAATCACGGACCAGAGTTTTACAACTTGCTTGAGCAGTTTCTTCCCGACTGGAAGAAACGAAAGCATCGCTTGGAAACGGCGCTGTCCTAGCCTCAATACCCCTTGCGCTTGTCTATCACACTCACCAACGCCTCCCCCGCCAAATAGCGCCGCAAATTATCGCAAAACAACGCCACGCATCGACGGTCGCGGTTGGGTGACCCCCCGGCCGTATGCGGCGTAATCAACACATTGTCCATCCGCCACAGTGGGTGATTCTCGGGCAAGGGCTCCTGCGGCACCACGTCCAATCCCGCCCCGCCGATCTGCCCTTCGGCAAGTGCCGCCAGTAGGGCCTGCTCATCGACGATCCGTCCCCGCGTGACATTGATCAACAGCGCGTGGCTCCGCATCCGCGCAAACGCCTCTTGGTCGAACAACCCCTCAGTCTCCGCAGTCAACGGCGCACAAATCGCCACCACGTCGGATTGTTCCAACAGCGCGTGAAACTGATCCATCCCCCAGCAGGCTTCCACTGCTTCCGGCACTTCGACCTCTTCTGGATCCACCGCGATAATCCGCATCCCAAACGCGCTCGCCCGCTGCGCCAGCTCCCTCCCCGTCCCCCCCAATCCCACAATGCCCATCGTCTGCTCAACCAGTTCCCACGACGCAGCGCGAATCGCCCAGCGCCGATCCCAGTCTGGATTCCGCACCGCCGTGTGGATCCCCCGCGTCAGCCCGAGCAACAACGCCATCGCATGTTCGGCCAGATGCACTCCCACCCACCCCTTGGCGCTGCACAACACCACGTCGCTCTCGACCAGTTCGGGATGCAGCACTCCATCTACCCCCGCTCCCCAACTCTGCATCCACTTGAGCTTTTTCCGCCGCGCGAACATCTCCTGACCTATATGCCCGCAGACGACCTCAATCTCCGGCATGACTTCCAAGGCCGCCGCATCCGAATCTACGCACACCACTTCCACTTCCTCAGCCACCTGCCGAATCTCCTCAATCAACTCCTCGGCTAAATCCATCCTCATCAAGACTTTCATATTCCTCTCCTTCCCTTGCGATTGTCCGTCCTCGGCGACAGACCCTATTATTTGTCTTTTCCCAATCTCACCAACCACGGAAGCAGATCATGCAAAACCACATCGTCAAGACCCACCCAGACGGTACGGTCCTCCCGCGCGAAGAGCAATTGGCTTGGAAGCTGGCCCAGCTCGCCGCCCACAACCAAGCGGCCGACGCGGACGTCATCGAGATGATCGGCAATCGCGTCATCGACAACGCCGCAGTCGCCCTAGCCGCGATCAACCGGCCGCCAGTGCGCAACGCCCGCCTCCTCGCTTTGGGCTATCCCCATCCCCACAACAGTGGTGCCCGCCTCTTTGGCGTGACCAACGACCGCAGCTTCCACTGCGAGTGGGCGGCCCTCGCCAACGGCGTGGCCGTGCGCGAACTCGACATGCACGACACTTACCTCGCCGCCGACTACTCACATCCCGGCGACAACATCCCCGGTCTGCTCGCCGCCGCCCAGCAAACAGGGGCCGACGGTCATGCGCTGACCCTAGGCATACTCACAGCCTACGAGGTGCAGATGGCCCTGGTAACGGGCATCTGCCTACACGAGCACAAGATCGACCACGTCGCCCACCTCGCCCCAGCCGTGGCCGCCGGGCTAGGGACCATGCTCCAGATGCCAGCCGAGCAAATCTACCAAGCCATCAACCAGAGCCTGCACCTAGCCTGCGCCACCCGCCAGTCGCGCAAAGGGGACATCACCTCGTGGAAGGCCTACGCCCCAGCCCAAGCCAACAAGATCGCCATCGAGGCCGTGGGCCGGGTGCGCCTCGGCGAGCGGGCACCGTCACCCATCTACGAAGGCCGCGACGCCGTCATCGCTTGGATGCTGTCCGGGCCGGACGCCGAATACCGCGTCCCCCTACCCGATCCCGGCGAGAACATGCGCGCCATCCTCCGCTCCTACACCAAGGAACACTCCGCCGAGTACCAAGCCCAAGCCCTGATCGACCTCGGCTTCCGGCTCCACGCCCATCGTATAGATTTAAACCAAGTAGAAGACGTCGTAATCCGCACCAGCCACCACACGCACTACGTAATCGGCACCGGGGCCAACGACCCACAGAAAATGGACCCAGACGCCTCGCGCGAGACCCTCGACCACAGCGCCATGTACATCCTCGCCGTCGCCTGGGAGGACGGCGCTTGGCACCACGTGCATTCCTATACCTCGGAGCGCGCCCATCGCCCCTCGACCGTCGCGCTGTGGCACAAGATCCGCACCGAAGAAGTCGCCGAGTGGACTCAAGCCTATCACCATCCAGACCCCGACCACAAAAAGTTCGGTGCCCAAGTCGTCGTCCGCCTCGCCGACGGCACCCAGATCGCCGAACGCCTCGACAACCCCAACGCCCACTACCTCGGCAACCGCCCCTTTACCCGGCCAGACTACATCGACAAGCTAGCCGTATTGACCGAGAGACTCGTAGCGCCAGCCGAGAACGAGCGCTTCCTAGGGCTAGTGGACCGGTTGCCAGACCTGACGCCCGAGGAAGTGGGCCAGCTCAATCTCGTCGCAGCCGAGGGCATGTTGGAAGACGCCGAGAGCGAGCGCGTGGGCATTTTGTAGCTATCACGCCCGGACGTCCGGCAAGTCTTCGCCTTCTGTGCGCGCCACCAGCCCCGTAACCACCAGATCGCTGGTCACATTGACGGCCGTGCGGCACATATCGAGCAAGCGATCGACGGCCAAGACAATGGCAATGGCTTCCACTGGCAGGCCGACCGCGGGCAAGATCAGCGCGATGGCGACCAAGCTAGCCGCAGGAATACCCGCCACGCCAATCGACGTAAGCAAGGCGAGCAACACGACGATCATCTGCTCAGCAATGCCAAAATCCACGCCAGACGCGAACGCGTACACTTGGGCGATGAACACCACCACCACGCACTCGTACAGCGCCGTGCCGTCCATGTTCACCGTCGCCCCCAACGGCAAGACAAAGCTAGTCACGCGGTTAGAGATGCCGGCCTGTTCGGCGCTGTTGATAGTCACCGGCAAGGTCGCCGAAGACGACGCAGTCGAAAACGCAGTTAATTGCGCGGGCGCGATCTTGGCGTAGTACGCGTATGGGCTGATGCCAGCGACCAAGCGCAGCAGCAGCGGCAACCACACGGCAAAATGCACCACCAGCGCCAGCAATACGGTCAGGAAGAACAGACCCAACGCTTCGAGCGCGGCAAAGCCGGAGATGAGCAACGTCTTGCCCACTAGCGCAAACGCGCCAATGGGAGCAAACCGCATGATCCACATCGTAATCAGGATCATGAGGTCGTGCAGACCGACCCAGAACTGCTGTAGAATGTCGCCCGCCGGCCCGTTCAGCCGCGACATGAAATACCCAAACACAACCCCGACAAATACCAGCGCCAACAGTTGAACCTCTAGCGCCGCCGCGAAGATGTTGGACGGTATCGCACGTTTGAGAACCTCGACCAGATCGCGTACGCCGCGCCCCTCTACCTTGTCCATGACTTGCGAAGAATCTGGCAGCGCCGCACCCAGCGCCCGCGCCGATTCAGTCTCGCCGGGCGCTATGAGATTCACGCAAACGAGACCAGTGCAAATCGACAGCAATCCAGTCGCCACGTAAAAGGCCACCGTCTTCCCGCCAATGCGCCCAAAGGCATTCTGGCTCGCCATGTTGCGGACGCCAACAATGATCGAAGACAAAATCAGCGGCACCACGATCATCTTCAGCGCATTGAGGAACAAGCTGCCGAAAAAATCGAGAATTTCCACGAGCGATGCACCCAACAGCGTCGTACGCTCGTCGCCCAGCCACCCTACAAATGCAGCGAGGACGAGAGCAATGGCAATCTGCCAGTGCAACGGAATGCCGATAAACCGCGAAAGTGCGCTACGCTGGCTCATCATTCATTTCTCCTTTGTCAATGGTCGGCCCGATTCGTACTCTTTCTTTCTAACACCGAGGACAACACCATGATCTACGACGGACACGCCTATTGCTTCCCGCCGCCGGGCCGCAACGGGGGCTTTGCCGACCCCGCCGAGTTTTGGCAGCACCTGCAACTGTTCATGGCCCAAGCCCGGCAACAGCCTTGCTGGCACCGCGCCGATCGCACCCCAGCCGACGCCACGGGTCTCTACGACCCCGATCTCCCTTGGCGCTTCGATGGCCTGCGAGACGCCGCCTTCCGCACCGGGGAGCACGGCCTCGTCGAGTGGACGGTCAATGGCGAAGACTACGTGAAGCAGGCCCTGCCGCCGTGGACAGTCGATTTCGCCTTCTCCGCCGACAGCCTAGTCGCGGAGATGAACTACGCCGGCATCGATCGAGCACTCCTGCACCGCACCCCGTACATGGGTCTCGGCGACGACTACATCTCCGACTGCTGCCAGCGCCATCCAGGGAGGATCCAGGGCCTAGCCCACGTCCCCGAATGGTGGTTCCCCAGCAGGACGGACGCCGCTGTCGCTAAGCTACAACGGGCGATCCGCGACCACGGCCTGTCGGGCCTGCAGTTCATGCCCTTCCACCGGCCCCTCTACGACCTCTCCCCCGAGTGGACCGGGCCCGACTTCGACCCTTTGTGGGCAGCCGTGGCCGAGCTGGGCATCCCTGTGTTCTTCACCCTCGGCGCAGCCAACTCGCCCGCCGCCTACCTCGACGAGTTGCGCGCGCTGCGCACTTGGATGGACCGCTTCCCCGACGTCGACGTAGTCATGACCCACGGCTTCTCCTGGCGGATGTTTGCCGACGAAGACCGGCTCCACGTGCCCGACGAGGTGTACGAGGCAGCACCCATCAACCACCCGCGCTTCCACATCCAAATCCTCTTCGCCGTGTTCCTGCAGTCGCGCTGGGACTACCCCATGCCACAGATGCGACCCGTCCTAGAGAAAATGGTCGAACGCATCGGTGCCGATCGCATCCTCTGGGGAACGGACATCCCTATCGTGCTGCTGCACTGGACCTACCGCCAGAGCCTCGACTACATACGGCGCTACTGCCCGTTCATAGGCGAATCCGAAATGGCGGCGATTCTCGGCGGCAACATGGAACGGCTCTTGGGGGCGGGGTGGTAGCCTACCCCAGCACAACTATCTTACCTTAGTCGCTGACGATATGCCAAACAAGCCTCGCGGAGGAGACTATGTGCATGTTATTTGACAAATAACATATATTCCGTGCATGTTATTTACTAAATAAACATCACAGAAAGAGGTTTAGTTTGGCTGTTTGGCCCCCGCGCTTCTCCGACTTTGAGCACGTCTTTACCGAACAAAACCCGTGGCAGAGCCAAGGAGCCGTACCACCATCGCTGGCCCCTCCGGTGGAACGGCCGCTAGCTCAGTTGCTGTGGCAGCGGCTCCTGCGCGACGAGCTGTCGCGCTACCAACTCGTGCTCGGACCGCGCCGGGTGGGCAAGACTACTGTGCTCTATCAGACCGTCCGCCACCTTCTAAAGCACGTCGAGCCGCAGCAAGTCTGGTGGTTGCGCATGGATCACCCTCTCCTCCTGCAGATGCCGCTCGGCACCCTCGTACGTGCGGTATTGGACGCGAGTGCTGCCACCACCGACCGCCCTACTTACCTGATGCTCGACGAACTCGTGTACGCGGCCGACTGGGATCTATGGCTAAAGACCTTCTACGATGAACGGTGGCCGGTGCGGATTGCAGCAACGTCGAGTGCTACCGCCGCCCTGCGAGAGCGCCGGGTCGAGAGCGGAGTAGGGCGCTGGGAGGAACAGTACCTGATGCCCTACTTGTTCGACGAATTCCTTCACCTGATAGAGCAGCAACACGAGATCGCCGTCGCGCACACACTCGGCCAAACTCTGCACACCTTGCCCCCCGGTCGGCCGGCTAATGCAGCACTTAGCCGGTGGCGTCGCGCCTTCCTGTTCATCGGCGGCTTCCCCGAACTGCTCGTCCGCCAGTACCGCGACGAACAGCCGGACGAATCGAATCTGCTGCTAGCGTCGCAACAGGTTCTCCGCAGTGACGCCGTAGAGCGAGCCATTTACAAAGACATCCCCCAGTCATTTGGGGTGAATAACCCGATGATGCTAGAGCGCATTCTGTACGTGCTAGCTGGGCAGATCGCCGGTCTCCTGTCGCCGTCGAACATCGGGGCCGATCTCGGCCTGTCTCAGCCGACTTTCGACCGCTATCTCTCATATCTAAAGCGGGCCTTTCTCGTCTTCACCCTGTCGAACTACTCCGGGCACGAGATTAGTGTCCAACGTCGGGGCCGCAAGCTGTACTTCGTCGATGGGGCGGTTCGCAACGCCGCCCTGCAACGCGGCCTCGCCCCGCTCGACGATCCCGGGGAGATGGGCACTCTCATCGAAAACCTCGCAGCGGCGTCGCTCCACACCTTGAGCGTTCACGCTGGCCTTCGGCTCCACCACTGGCGCGACGGCACCCGCGAGGTGGACCTAATTTTGGAGGATCCGCACCAACCGCTGGCCTTTGAGATCGGCACTTCGATCCATCATTCTCGTTCGGGTCTCCTCGCCTTGATAGAACGGTACGAGCACTTCCGCGGCCACTGCTATCTCGTCTCACCACAAGCTATGGTCCGCCAGCCCGATGCCACCGGAATGGGGACCCTCCCACTCGACACCTTCCTGCTCGCCGTTGGCGCTCAAGCTCATCAAGCCCTCGCCGACCGCCTGCGGGGCTGAGCAGCCAGAGCAATGTCTTCAATATGCCTCTGTCGGCGTTGGCTGGCATGACCTCGGGCAGGCTTCGACAAGCTCAGCCTGCGGCCCCTGAGCCTGTCGAAGGGGCCACAAGTCGCAGATGCTACATAAAGCTGCGTAACAGCAGTTATTTCAACAGCGTCAGCGTCCGACTCTCTTGGTAATTGCCCGCGGTAAACTGGTATATATAGGTGCCGCTGGCCACGGCTCGGCCACGATCATCGCGCCCGTCCCACTGCACCTCGTAGCGTCCCGCTGCCAACCGATCCTGTACCAAATCGCGGATCTTCTGTCCGGCGGCATTGTAAACGGTCAGTTCCACTAACCCTTCACTGCCCACCTCATAGGCGATAGTCGTGTTAGAGTTGAAGGGGTTGGGATAATTCTGCGCCAGCGCGTACCCTGCGGGAATACTACCGCCCTCTTCCACCACGGTCGTGACCGAACTACTGGGCAGGGTAATCTCCCACAAACCGCGACCGCCACTCCACTCGATCACGTAGATTTTGTTGCCGATGATCTCGGCGTCAATAGGGCCGCTGAAACCCTCGACGATCCGGGTCATGCGCGCCTGATAGTTATCTCCCACCTTCTCCAAGTCCATGTGGATGAGGTCCTCGTCCGGATCGTCGAAGGGGTTGATCAGGTTGCAGCAGTCCCCGCCGATGCGCAACACAAAGCCGTCGCCGCGAAACTCGGGTGCTAGGGCCTCTTCTACGTCAAATACCAACCCCAACGGCGAACTATGCGGCGTAAGCGTATAGGCTGCTCCGCCCTCGTCGCTGGCGTCGCGCACCTCGCCCGTGATCGGGTCGCGGTAGCGGTCGGCGTCGGGCCCTAGATTGAGGACCGGATCGGCAAAACGGTCCACGGGCGGGGGCGGGTAGGTCGGATCGTTGTAAAATAAGCCGCGATCCCTAGCGTCCGAGCGGGTCATCAGGAGCAGGTCCGCAGCCGGGTCGTAGTCGGGGAAGCGCTGGGCTGTGTCCATTGCCCCCATGCGCCAAGGGAAGCCATAGTGCAACCCCTGCCGCACCCAGCAGATTTCGTCGGCCATATCGCTGTCTGGGCCATTGTCCGCGGCAAACAGATCGCCGTTGGCGGCAAAGGCCATGTCAAAGGCATTGCGAAATCCATCGGCGTACAAGTAGCCCGAAGCCTGCAGCGCCTCCTCAGCGGCCGGAATCAAAAGATCCTCGCCATCCGCCGGCACCCGCAAAATGGCCGACGACAGAGGCAACTCGCGCGCCCCGGCAAAAGCCCCTTCCTCGGACAGCTCGCCGTGGTCGGTACGAGATCCCGAATTGATGTACACAAAGCGATCGTCCGGGCTGAGGACAATGGCCGGATGGGGATGGTTCTTGGTGCCGGGAGGAATGCGCTCAGTGCGGACCACTGTAGTCCACTCAATGGCATCTCCGTCGCGCACCCCACGCACCACATTGATGACCGTGTTGCCGCTGTTGCCGCCGATATAAAACGTGCCGTCCGCCGCAATATCAAAGCCCTGGGTATCGTTGAGCTTGTGGTCCGCAGAAGTAGCAATCCGCTCTTCGCCCGAGGCATTGGCCGCCTCCACGTCGAGCACCACGTACAGGACACCCTCGGCGTCGAAGTAGATAGCCTGGGGGAAAGCGATGCCATAGTCGGCTAGATTGGCTACTTCTTTGTTCGGTGGGGTAATGATGCGGTTGTTGCGCGTATCGAGGACGTGGATTTGATCTTCGACCGGGTCGGTCGCCCGGGTTGCAGCCGCCGCGGCCGCCGCGCGGATTTCGTCGATGGGCACTCCTGCGGGCACCCCCTCCTCGGGACGGAACTGGGTCCAAGTCCACGCTCCCTCGGCGTCGCGCACCCCTCGGGCAATGGTCTCGCCGACGCGCTCAGCCTCACCCTTGATCTGAATGCGATAAATAGTCCCCGTAGCCGTGAGGGTGTACAGGGTGTTGTCGCGCGGGTCCTTGGCAATGCGCATGGTCCGCCGGCTCACATCGAGCAAGTGGCGAACTTGAACATCGTCGCGCAGAGGCCGGGGATCGGCACCGACGGCATTTAAAGTCCAGCCGATTAGGATTATTCCGATAATTTTTCTCAATGTGAACGCTCCTCACAGATGAAATGAATTGAATTCTAGCGCACCAGTATCAACTGCCGGGCTACCGAGTAGTCCCCCATTCGCAAGCGATAGAGGTACGTGCCGCTGGCGGCCAAGTCGCCATCTTCTGTCCTACCATCCCAGCGCACCGTATAAGACCCCGGTGCCTGCTCGGCCTGTACTAAGGTGCGCACTTTCTGGCCCACCGCATCGTATAGGGCCAGTTCCACTGGGCCGGTCGCCCCAACCCGATAGACGATGGTGGTATGGGCATTGAAGGGATTGGGGAAGTTCTGCGCTAAGCTAGCCTCTTCTGGTACAGTCGCCAGTCCTTGTACGGCAGTAGGTTGATCCATACTGGCGATCCAACGGCGGATCAGATCGCTACCTTCCCAATCAACTACGGTGGAGGCCACCGGCGGCATGCGATTGGAGGAAAAGGTGAGCAGGCGCAAGTACAGGGTGGAGTTATCGGGGTCGCCTGGGGTGATGATAAACCCTTCTTCAGTACCCAGAGCACCCAAGGATGGCACCCAGTTTAGGGTATTGGTTTCCTCTAAGGGGATGTCGTACCGCAGGTCGATGGTCGAGCGGCTGACTACATTGGGGCGATGGCAGTGAGCACAGTTAGCCGCCAGATAGGAGCGGCTGCGGTCGGCCAGCGACAGACTTTCATCGGTGGGGTCGGCCCACTGGGGGAAGCCGTCGTAATTCTCGCCGATATCCTCAGTGAACAAACCAATGTGGTTTAGGGTGCGCAATTGGTTATCTACAATGCCGCCGTAGTCGTACGAGCGATTCATCTGGGCCGTATTGAGCCCCAAGACATAGCCAGCCGGTCCGGTGTGGCACAAGGCGCAATCTTCGGGTCCGGGATAGAAATGCACGTATTCGCGGAAGCCGTCTTCGGCTTCTGGGTCGGCGATGAGATAGGACTGGGTCGCCGCCTCTTCGAGCAATATCGCATCCCTGCCCTCCAGATCCCACATATAGCTAAAGCCGTCCCATGTATCAGCTTGGCCGCGCTTGACCAAAAAGCGCGTCTCGACAATATGCCGACTGTCCAAATTACCCTTTTCCAACTCTATGTAGAAATTCTTCACCACCACCGCGTTGGGGGGAAATTTCCAGATGCCCGAGGCGGAAAACTCAATTTGGCTTTGCCCGGGCAGCGCGATAAAGCGGGTCTTGGCCGTCCCGTCGGACCACAATACCGAATTGACCCCGTAGAGAATGAGTCCCGCAGCCGGAATCTGGGACCCCACATTGCTAAACAGGCCCGACTCGGAGACGGTCTGGGGCACTCGTCCCGCGACCGGAGCGATGAGCAAAGAATTGTTCGGCACCCGTTCTTGCAGGCCGTACGGGGCCTGGGCTAGGACGGCCGGGGAAGCCATCAAGGTTAGCAAAACAATGAACAGTAGCATGACCGTCCGGTTTGGGGAGACTGCAAAAGGACAGGAGTAAAATCGCTTACACCAGTCCCTCACTCCAACACCGACCCCTCCTCTTCCACCCGCCCGTACATGCGCGCAAATTCCTCAGACCCATCGTCGTGCCACACCTCAAAAGACAATCCCCGGATAGTTCCCTCGGCAAAGCCGGTCAACGCATCGATCGGCGGGATGCTGGCCGTGTAGAGCACGTGCCCATCCGGCAGGCGCAGCCTACCCAAATGTCGGGGAATCTCCGCCGGCCCGCGCTGCGCCAAGCGCGCAATGACCGCTTCGTCCACCTCCACTCCGAGACCCGGCTCCTCCGGCACGGGCGAACAGCCTTCGACGATCTCAATGCGTTGCCGGGCCGCGTCCTCCTCGTACTGGTCGTCGAGGTTGATCGAGTGGGCCGCCGTCGGCAACACAGCCGCCAAGTGCAGCGCCAACGCCTTGGCCAAGGTGCCCCCAGTTAGCTGCACTACCACCTGCATATTGGCTTTGCCATAGGCCAAGCCGCGCACCAACGCGTCGCCAAACCCGCCGCAGTACTCGGCCACGATGTACGCATCGGCCATCCCCTGCACGACTTCCTGCAACCCACCCAACGGCGGCACGTGCATGACCAGTGGCACCCCGCATTGGGCGCGGAGCCGCCGCCAGCCTTCTACATCGCTCAGCACCAAGGGATCCTCGATGTAACCCACTACGGGCGACTTTTCAAGCTGTTTGACGATGGGTAGCACCGTGGCCAAGGTGCGGTTGGAATTGAAGTCGTACTGCATCTTGAAGCCCGGCGGTGCCACATCCTCTACCGCGCGGTTCTGCTCAAACACGTCGTGGTGCTGGCAAGTGTGCATCTTGAACAGCCGGTAGCCTTGATCGGCAGCGCGGACGATTTCGCGGCTCAGCTCTTCGGGATCCGCGGGTCGAGTCCAAGCCGCCACGGGCACGCGGTCGCGCACTTTGGGACCCATCAGCTTGTAGGCCGGCACTTCGAGGTACTGGCCCATCACGTCGTACAAGGCCCCGGCCAAGCCGAGGTGGACTTCGCTGCCCAAAAAGTCAAAGGGACTGCGCCCGATGAGGCCCTCCACGCTCTGTGCGGGCGGCGGCGTACAGCGGTACTCGCCCCAGCCCACCAAGCCATTGTCGGTTTGCACCTTGAAGAAGGTGCGCTGGTCAATGGAGCGGAAGCGCACGGCGTGCTCGGCATTGCGCGCGGCGAGCGGCACGTGCGCTGGAATGATGTCAGCATCGGTGATTTTCACGGTAGGTCTCCTCGGCGCGTAAACAAGATTGCGTTGGCAGCAAAAAATTGACGATCCATCGTCGCCGGTCTTAACTTACCCCATCCCACCCCCAATCGCCAAAGACGGTCTAACCTTCGGCTGAGCTCAGGGCTTCGGCGAGCTCAGTCGAGTCGTCAATGCCCATGCCTTCTTACATATCTGCTTACGACACCGAAGCCGTGTACGCTTGGTGGGACACGCCTGCCGGGCCGGGCTACCAAGGCCGGATCAGCTACGAGGGAGAGCGGCTGGACGAGTGCATTGCCGGCGTCCGGGCCGTGGCCCAAGTGCATCTAGAGCGGCAAGCGCCGGCCTCCTTTTTCATCGTCGCCGAGCTGTTGCAACGCGCCGCGTCCGAATTTCGCGCCATCCTCGACGAGCCCCTTTTTGACATCCAGTGCCATTCGTTCACCCACAAAGACCTAATCGGTTTAGCCGACGCCGATGACAGTGCCGCCTTACAACGCGAGTTAGTCGATTCCAAAAAACTGATCGAAGACACCTTTTCCCGCCCAGTGATCGGCTTGACCGCGCCCGGCGGTTACACGCGCGGCTTCATTGGCCAAAAGCGCATCCTGAACGTGATGTGGGAGGCCGGCTACCGCTATATGCGCACAGTCGGGGCCGGGCCGGACGGAACCATGCCCGCGCCGCTCAACCGGCCCTTCTGGTACGCCCGCGAGGGCTTCCCCGGCCTCCTCGAAATGCCCTCGCACGCCTGGCACGACAACATCCTCACCGGGCAGCCGGGCAAGGTGCTGTGGCCGCCGCAATTCCCTTGGCCCTATCCGGCGCACATGCCCGAAGACGCCCAAGGCGTGTACGACGCCTACGCCCCGGGCATCGACTACGTGCAACAAGCAAACCTGCCCTATTACTTGCCCATCTTCCACCCTTGGTCCGTCTATCGCATCGACCGCCGCGCGCAACAACTCGACCTCCTCTTGCGCCACGCGCAAACGGAAAACCTCCCCCTCGTCTCCTGCACCCAACAGTACGAACACGCTCTAGCCCATAAATCCCAAATCCCCGACGCCTCACCAGACGATCTGTAACAAGTACGGGCTACGTATTTTTAGGTCGCTTAACCCGAACTCACGTTCCTTTACAACGGGATTCGAGACGCAACAGGCCCAACCGGAACGAATTACACCTTTTGAAAAAAATCACTAAAAAATCACTTTAATTTCCGATAAACTCACTTGTGTCTCACTTGTTCGTCTTATTCAAGAACATTAATTTCCATATAGGCTCAAGTAGTGCTGCCGAATGCACGTTTAAGACTTTTTCTTGGGCGCATAGTCCAAAGGGAATGACATTAATGAAGATAGCAATCGGATGTTTCATCGGACTAATGCTGAGCGTCAGCATCGACGCAGAATCTTTCCTTGAAGGTCGGGTACGACTGGACTCTGGCGAACCCATCGCCGACGCGCAGGTGCGGCTGTTCGATTTGACCGACCTGCGGCGAGGGGCCATTGCCCGCGCCCTGACTGATGATACAGGGTATTTCGCTCTGCCGTTAGCTGAGCTGGCGGGGCGAGTGCTGCCGGAGCGGTTCGCGTTGGGACCTAATTATCCCAATCCGTTCAACCCCTCGACGATCATTCCCTATCAACTGGCGGCTTCGTCCGAGGTCCGGCTGGAGGTGTTCAACCTGCTAGGGCAGCGCATTGCGACATTGGTGGATGGAGTACGGCCGGCGGGCTTGCACTCGGCGCTGTGGAACGCTACGGATGCGACTGGCCGGGCGGTAGGGGCAGGGGTGTATATCTACCGAATGACGGTGGGAATGGAGAGCCAGACCGGACGGATGGTGCTAGTTGATGGGCAGGCCGGTATCTCGGCTGCTGGAGCCGCTTCTGTTATGCCGGGTGTGTCTGGTGGTGAGGAGGGTGCCCAAGTGTATGGGTTGCTCGTCTCGGGTAGTGGGTTGGTTCCCTATGTGGATTCGTCCTTTCGCGTTGAAGCGGGCATGGTGCCAGTGGAATTAGTGGTGTCGGAGGGACCGTATTCGGCGGGCAAGGCCGCGGGTGACTGTGATCTTTGCAACCTGTTCGACGTGTTCAACGATCAGCAGGAAGAAGAGGAGGAAGAGGAGGAAGAGGAGGAAACGGAGAGTACCTCCAGCGAGGGGGGACCCGACCTGATCGTTCAATCGCCTGCGGTCAACGATAGCATCCTGACGCCAGGGCAGGCGTTCACCTTGAGTGTCACCGTGCATAACCAAGGCGACCAGCAGGCCGCGGCGACGATGCTGCACTACTACCGCTCCAACAACTCGACGATTACTGCCAGTGATACGGAAGTGGGGACCGGCGCAGTAGATTCACTGGACGCCTCGGCTACCAGTGAGCAGTCGATTGAGTTGACGGCCAGTGTAGGGGTGGAGCGATACTACGGCGCGTGTGTGGAAAGCGTTAGTGGCGAGAGCAATACCGATAATAATTGCTCTTCTGCTGTGAGAATCACAGTGAGCGGGCAGGACGCGACGAAAGATAGCACCGAAACCGATCCGGCTGATTCAACGGCAACTACTCAGACCGATGATATAGAGGGACCAGAAGGGTCGGTTCAGGTAGATTCTACTAGCGTAGAGGAACTTGGCGACTCTCAACGCTTCAATATCGAATTGGTATTTCTAGATGAATTTCCAGCTTTTGAAGAGGAAGTTATCAAGCGCGCGGCTAATTATTGGGAAGAACGTCTAGGGGATATACCTGAGTTTGTTTTTGATGAGCCACATGAGAGTGGGTGTTATAAGAGCGAGCATAGGATACAATACGAAAAGGAAGACTCAATTGACGATCTGACCATCTTCATTGCTTTTTTGCCGCGTGATGATATAGCCGCCGGAAGAGGTGGCGGTCTTGTCTACCGAGACAGTGGGCTTCCCGCTGTGGGTTGCGTTAGCATGAAACCGCGAATATGGGATGAAAATTATCACCAACTCTTAGGAAGCCACCTTCATGAATTCTGGGTTTACAATACTACAGTTCACGAAATAGGCCACGTCCTAGGCATAGGAATAGGTCCTAATTGGGACGCAATTGTGACGACTGAAAACAATCAATTGCATTTCCCCGGTCCTAACGCCATAGAAAAATTTGACCAGCTACCTCGCTTTGTCCGTCACGATCCTACGTCACCTAAAGGACTGTTTGACCAGCATACCAAAGCCATTGTTGAACAACCGGGTGGCACGCTTTATACAGGCCACAAGGTTCCTTTAACTTTGGATGGTGGTCATTGGGGCGAACCGCTTGGCGGAGAGTTAATGGCCGACGCATGGGGGCATTGGGTCGATTCCTTCCCGAAACTATCAACAGTAACATTGGGTGCGCTAGCGGATATGGGCTATCCCGTCCATTACGAGTTGGCTTTCCCATTTTGGGTTGACCTAAACCCTCCTCGTGGCAAGCCGGTAGTTTCTGCTTTACTTGAAAAGCCGTTTTTATGTGGCGTAGGCTTAGCCCCTTGACTCACAGCGCCTTTAGGCGTGACATTCGACTTCGACCATAGGCTAATTAGGAGATTTTAAGGCCAATGCGGTTTAGTTGGAGGATATCACCGCGGCTAATGTTGAAGTCGCGTCTCAACAGGCTATAGCGGCCCTCACTCCTCCCATGCCTACCCTCTCCCCCACTCATCTCGCCGCCATCGCCCGCTGCCGCCGCCTCATAGTCAATTTCGACGTGACCTTTGCGATCAATGTGCAGCATCGCCGCGACCCGGAGCGGCCCGACCTTCGGCTGAGCTCAGGTCGAAGCCTCGTGGAGCATCTGTTCGAGTTCGCCGACGCGCCTAGGTCGCAGATCGACAGCATTTGGTGGAACTGGGGCGAAGGGAATCAAGCGCCCTATCCGAGCGAGCACTTGCCGCTGTACGACCACCCGCTCTATCAAAAGTGGGCGGACGAAGGGACGGATATCGTCGGCCAAGTCCTCGCGGCCACCCAGCGCCGCGGCTTAGAGTGTTTCTTTTCGCATCGCATGAACGGCTCGGACAACGACCTCGGCCCGTTTGCGCGCATCCCCGCGAAAGTGGCACATCCCGACTGGCTCTTTCGCACGCCTTGGTGTACGCACGCGGACAACGGCTATTGGAATTTCGCCCTGCCCCAAGTCCACGACTACGTCCTGCGCAACTTGCGCGAGGTAATCGAGCGCTGGCCTTTTGACGGGATGGAATTGGACTTTGCCCGCGGGGTCGTCTTCCCCGCTGGCCAAGGCTGGTCCAACCGCGAGCGGCTAACTGAATTCATCGCCCAGTTGCGAGAATTATCACTATCCGAGGGCGGGCGGCGCGGGCAGCCCTTTCTCCTCGCCGCCCGCATCCCCGAGACACTCGTGGGCTGCCGCTTCGACGGGATTGATGTCGAGCGCTGGGTCGGCGAGCAATTGATCGACTTACTGGCCCTCGGCGTGCGCTCTTTTGAGGTGGATCTGGCGGATTTCCGGCGCGTGGTCGCCGGCACCCCGGTCAAGCTCTATCCGTCCATAGACGATCACCACGCTACGGACGGCTACCAAAATCCCGGCATCGAAGTGCTGCGCGGAGTGGCGGCCAACTGGTGGCATCAAGGCGCAGACGGCATCCACACCTTCAACTTCAACTACGCAACCGACGCCCCGTACGCCGACCAGGATTGGGCCAGCCATCGCCGTGCCTACCAAGAGTTAGGCGCGGTCGCAACGCTCAGCGCCAAGGACAAGTGCTTCGTCGTCCAGCGTCGCGGGGGCGGGCACGGCCCCACCGTGATCCCCAACCCCGAGGATTGGGCCACCCCGAGGCACCACTACGCCAACACCAACATGCTGGCCCAACTGCCCGCGGCCGTGCCCAACGACGAACACACCGATCTCCTGCTGCAAATACACGTGGGACTCGATCTGACTGTCGAGCGAATCGCCGCAGCCGAGTTGCGCCTCCTGCTGTCCGACCCGAGCGCAGCGGACTTGCCCACGGCCCAACGTCTGCCGCCGGTGCAAGTGGCGACCATCGGTCATCCCGACGGAGAACTCGTCAATATCTCGGTTGCACAAGGGGTGGAGCGAACCGTGCAGATACGACTGAACAATGCGTTGCTGGAGCAGCCGACTGAGGACAATGGGTGGTTGGTCTGGCCGGTCGAAGGGGCGCTCTTGGCGGCTGGCGCGAATCTGGTCGGCATCAGCGCACAGGGACGAGCACTCGACGCGCCGCATTTCGTCGTCGAAAAGCTGGAAATAGCTGTGGTGTGCGAGGTTGTGGACTAGGCCTTTTGCAAAACGCGCCAGCGGTCGTAGTAAATTCCAGCGAAAGCGCTCATATTCGCTTGAGTACACAAAAAAGTCCCGCCGAGCAGCGGGACTCAACGGGTTTGTCAACCCGGCTCAGTCGGCTTCTGCCGGTTCAATCACTTCAATGCCCGCCTCGCGCAGGGCTTGCGCCCGATAGCTATAGATATCCGCCGTGGCGAGTAGGACCCGCACCGGAGCCACCCCGGTGGCCTCGGTGTACAGACGGCGCTTGCGCTCCAGCCGCTCTTGGATAGTGGCTCCCACACTGGCGGCGATCTCGACGAGGATGTGCTGATCGGCATTGACGATGACCACGTCGAATTGTTCGCCCGCAATGACGCGCTCCTCGACCGCGGCTCCAAAAGATTCCTCCAACAGGGATGCCATGGTCCGCCGGAACACACTTTCGTTGCGGATACCCCAGCGCGAACCCAGCCGATCGATGGCTTGCGAAACTTCATCAAAGCGTTGATCTACTTCATCAAAGCGTTGATTCATCTCAGTCTGCACTTGCTCAAAGCGTTGATTCATCTCAGTCCGCACTTGCTCAAGGCGTTGGTCCATCTCAGTCCGCAACTCCCGCAGTTCCTTCAGCACCATGGCCACCTCTTCGCGGCGGGCAAACGCGCCCAAGAACCCTTGGTAAATCAGCGGCTCGAGGTCTGGGCGGCGGTCCAACAGGTCGGGGAGTTGCCGGTTGAACAGGTCGATCAGTTCTTCATCACTAAAGGTTCTCATCGCTCTTGCGCCTTTTTCTTTTAACCCAAATCAGTTCAGGGAGCGTCTGCAAACCCCTATATTTGAGAGTCGCAAGGTTGAAACACATTGTCAAGATGGAGGGAAGGTCTAGCACATCATGGATCGCATTCTACTAGTAGGCTGCGGCGGCTTCATTGGAGCCGTGTTGCGCTACTTGGTCTCCTTGGGAACCCAGCGCCTGTTGGGCACCCCACTCTACGCCACCCTCACAGTCAACGTAGTCGGCTGTCTAGTCATTGGTTTTTTGGGCGGCTTGGCCGAAGAGCGTCAATACCTTAGCCCCCAGCTTCGTCTATTCCTCTTCGTCGGCATCCTCGGCGGCTTCACCACTTTTTCATCCGTGGCCTACGAAACCGCGCAAATACTCCGCGCAGGTCAGGTGCCAGCCGCCTTAGTCCACATTGGGCTGCAACTGCTGCTGGGCATTCCCGCCGTATTCGTCGGATATTGGGCGGCCCGCTAGCCGCCTAGCCCGCGCAAATACGCCAAGCTCGCGGGCGCAGCTTCGCGCAAGCTCGCCTGGCGATAGACCTTGACCGAGGCAAAACCCGTGTAGCCGATGGCGTCCAAGGCCGCGAGAACAGCCTTGAAGTCAAGATGACCGCTGCCCAGCACGCCGCCGTTGCTCTCACACAAGTGGACGTGCCGCAGCGCGTCGCCGCAGTCGAAAATGGGCTGGGTCAACGACTTTTCTTCAATGTTCATGTGGATCGTATCAACCATCGGCCTAAAAGCCGGCACGCTAATGCGCTCAATCAGGGCGCGCACCTCGCCGACGGAATTGTTAAACCCCACTTGCAGATGATTGATCGGCTCGACGACCAGGTCCACGCCAGCGTCTTGCCCGGCCAAGCCCACTTCGCGCAGGCCATCCGCAATGCGCTCGTTGGCCACCTCGGCATCGGGTTCATCCGCGCGCAACCCCTGCAAAAGCCCGACCACGAGAATGGCGTTAAAACGCTGTGCAATCGGCAAGTAATCCCGCAGCCTAGCGACGGCACCTGCACGTCGGTCCGCATCGGCCACACTCAAGCACAGCCCCTCGGCATAAGCAGCCCCGGTCAACAGCGACGGCACCACCAAGCCGCACCCCTCCACCGAGCGCTCAATCGCGTCCAATTGCCCCAGCACCGCAGGCGTCAGATTCAACTCGACGCCCTCGTACCCACAGTCCCGAATGAAGTCCAACCCAGCGGCGAAATCGCCCCCGAGATCCGCAAAGTCGATTACCATATAGCTGTATTGCATCGCTGTCTCCAAGTGAGTAGAAAAGTGGCGGCCAACCGCCGCCGTGTCTAAGTTACTCCATTCCATTTCGCCCCAACAGCGGAGCGCGCATGCGATACCGACGATTCGGCAAAACAAACTGGCAAGTCAGCGAAATCGCCATGGGCGGGTCTTGGTTCTACGGACGCCCGGAATACGGCCTCCTGCCGGTGGCGCACGGAGTCGCCATGGTCGAGCGCGCCCTCGAATTGGGCATCAATTACTTCGACACCGCCCCGCTCTACGGCCAAGGCCGCAGCGAAAAGGTCCTCGGCCACGCCCTCAAAGGCGTTGACGCGCCCTATTATCTGGCGACCAAGGTCGGCTATTATCCCGCGCCCTTCGACTACACCCGCGATACCGTATGGCGGGGATTTGAGGCCAGCCTCCTGCGCTTGCAGCGCGACTCAGTCGATCTGTTGCAACTCCACGAGGCCGAACAGGCGGGTTGGGAGGGCATCTTCGGCCGAGGACGCGCCCTAGAGGCCATGCTCGAAATCCGCGAGCAGGGACTCGCACAACACATCGGCCTCACCGGCTCGGACCTAGAACTGATGCGCGATGTCCTCGCCGAGTGCGACGATTTCGTCTCGGTGATCACCTTTCTCAAATACGACCTGCTGGTGCAGACGGCCAAGGGAATCCTCCTGCCCACCGCGGCTGCCCGCGACGTCGCCATCATCCTCGCCTCGCCGCTGCATGCCGGCCTACTCGGCTCCAAACGCGACGCCTGGAAGGGAGCCGGCCGCTTTGCCGAGCTGTATCCCAAACTCGAAAAAGTCGAAGCGCTGCTCGCCGACGAACCCGGCGACATGCCCGACCACGGCCTGCGCTACTTGCTGTCAGACCCCCAAGTCTCCGTGCTGCTCACCGGCGCGGCAACGCTAGACGAACTCGAAGTCTCCACGGCCGTTTCCGACGGCCGCTATCTATCACCCGAACTCATCGCCCGCATCGAAGCACTCACCCCTTGAGAAGGAATAGCACATGAAACCTGTCCGCGTCGGCTGCATCGGCCTCGGCTGGATCACCCAAAGGGCGCACCTCCCAGCGTTAGCTGCCCTCGCCGAGGAAGGCCAAGTCGTCTTCCAAGCATTCTGCGACAAAAGCGACGAAACCCTTCAGGAACAAGCAGCCGTCTATAAGCCTCATTCGACCTATACGGACCACCACCAGATGTTTGCAGAGCAGGAACTCGACGCCGTGTACCTGTCCATTCCGCCGACTGCACACACCGACGAAGTGCTCATCGCCGCGGACCAAGGCGTCGCCCTGTTCGTCGAAAAGCCGCAGACCCTCGACCTAGCGCAAGTCGTCGAATTCAACGCCGCAATCGAAAAAGCCGGCATCGTATCCCAAGTCGGCTTCGTCTCTCGCTACGAGCCTTCTTCTGCGCCGACCTTGGAGCTATTGCAGCAGCGCACGCCGCGCCACGCCCAAATCCAAAACTTCTATAGCGGCCAGCCCATCCGCTACTGGACCAGCCGCTACGAACTCTGCGGCGGCTCCTTCGTCGAAAATACCATCCACAGCGTCGATCTGTTGCGCTACTTGCTCGGCGACATTGAAGCAGTCTCGGCCTTCTACGTCGAATCCCTGCCCGACGAACGCATCGAGCCGATGAACCTGCCCCACGTGTACAACGTCAACTACCGCTTTGAGGGACGTATAACCGCCAACGCCAGCGTCTCGCGGGTAATGAGCAATGTCAATTACTCCAAGCGCGAAATCCTCGTCATCAGCGACGACTCGATCATCGAGTGGAATCCACAAAAAGTGACGGAAAATGGCGAGGTAGTGTGGGAAGCGAAAGAAGAGCCGCAATCTCGCGGTGCTTTCTTCTCCCAGGCTCGCGCCTTTATCGCCGCCGTCCAAGCCGGCGACCCTTCCATGCCGCGCAGCCCCTACGTCCCTTCCCTCAACAGCCTCGCCGCCGTTTTAGGAGCCAATGCCTCGGCCGAAAGCGGCGGCGAATTGGTCCTCCTCAGCGACCTCGCCCAAGGTTAGATCACCATGCAACCCCAACTCACGCCCTTTCTCGACTGGTACGGCATCTGGCCCTCCCACCGCAAGCTCGAAGACGACGGCACCGTCTGGTCCCAAGACCCGCCCCAAGGCATTGAACTCGCGCCCGAACTGGCGCGCAAATCCGAGGTCTTCTTCCACAAGGAGCGCCCTTGGGAACAAGGAGCCAATCTCCACACCAACGCCATGCTGCACGACGGAGGGCGCTACCGCCTCTGGTATGGCGTGCAACGCTTGGACGACATCACGCGCTCGTACGTCTGCTACGCCGAAAGCGACGACGGCTTTACCTGGCAGCGGCCAGAGTTGGGCTTGTGCGAGTACGAAGGCTCTACCCGCAACAACATCATCTGCGCGGGCCGCGACCATCCCCTCGGCTGGGTATTCATCGACCCCAGTGCTCCGGCGGCCGAGCGCTACAAAGCCGTCGGCCCAGGGGCGAACTACTTCCGCGACGGCCAGCCAGACCCAGAAATGGACTCCACGCGCTTCAAGGCCCTGCTCGCAGCCCGCGACTTGGGCGATGTATCGGCCGGGGAAAAGGCCCAAGGGATTGAAATCCGGCAGCAGCTCCACGGCGCGACCTCCCCCGACGGCATCCACTGGCACAACCTCAGCACACCTGTCTTCGACGCCGGTGCAACCCAGCTAGACACCCACAACCTCTGCGTGTACGATCCCCACCAAGATCAATACGTGGCGTACCTGCGCGGCCATATCGACCGCCGGCGCTTGGTGCGCCGCGCCTCGGGCACACAGTTCACATCCCTGGCCGACCCGCACCCCTGCCTCCTGCCCGACCCCCTAGACGCGCTCGACGACGACATCTACAACCCTTGCTACACGCCGTATCCCGGCACGCAGCCGCGCTACCTGATGTTCCCGTCGATATACCATCGAATCGCCTCTACGGTCGATGTCCAACTCGCGGTCAGCCGCGATAACCACCAATGGATCCGGCCCTTTCGCCAGCCCATCATCGACCGCACCTATGAAGGGGGAACGTACGGCCAGCTCTACGCCAGCCCGAATCTCATCGCTGCCAACGGCACTTGGCGGCTACCTTTTAGAGGCTACCAACGCCGCCACGACTTTCTCCGCCGTGGCGCTACGTACCCCGAGGATGGGGAATTTCGCTGGGCCTGTTGGGAGCCGGACCGGCTCGCGGGAATAGAGGCCAAAGACGAGGGGAGGGTCACGCTCATCGAGCGGCCCTGCTGTGGCCGCGAGTTACTGCTCAACTTTCGCACGGCTCCAGACGGCTGGATCAAAGCCGAAATCGTCCAGACCATTCACACGCCACCCCAGCCCGTAGAAGCTCACCCCGGCTTTTCGCTCGCCGAGGCCGCACCCCTCACGGGAGATTCCATCGCCGAGGCTGTGCGCTGGCAGGGCCAAACCGACTTATCGGCCCTCTCAGGCGAAAACGTCGGTCTCCGCTTTCACCTGTACAAAGCCAAGCTGTTTTCAGTATCTATTTGAGGTGACCGGCGAACACCTCGGCATCGCCCTATCCATACGCTGTAAAGCACGGCATCTGCAAGGAGATGAACGTGAAAAACATCACCGTCTCCTGCTATCCCGGCCCCATCCAAGCGGCCTGATAGACCGGCCCAAGGAGAAATGGCCATGAGCAAACGCTTACTCCCCATCGGCATTCAGACCTTCCGCGAGATTTGCGAGCGCGAGTGCTACTACGTTGACAAGACCGCCTACATTCGTCGGCTGCTCAACGAGGGCAAGCACTACTTCCTGTCGCGTCCCCGACGCTTCGGCAAGAGCCTGTTCTTGGACACACTCAAGGAGCTGTTCGAGGGCAACGAGCCGCTGTTTGAAAGACTGGCCATCCACGACCACTGGGACTGGTCGGTGCGTTATCCAGTGCTGCGGCTCAGCTTCGGCAGGGGCAACTTCAAGGAGCCCGGCTACGTCGAGGCTATGCTCATGGAGCAACTCGCCGCCGCCGAACGTCGGTCAGAGGTCGCCTCCGAGTTCGCCACGGCCCCTGGACGTTTTGCCGCTCTGCTGGAGGCTCTGCACAACCAAGCCGGGCAGCCGGTGGCGGTGCTGATCGACGAATACGACAAGCCGATTTTGGATGCCTTGGAAGTGCCGGAGGTCGCCCGCGCCAACCGCGACTTTTTGCGCGGCCTCTACGCGGTCATCAAGGACAGCGACGCGCATGTGCGCTTCACGTTCATCACCGGGGTGAGCAAATTCTCCAAGGTCAGCCTGTTTTCTGGCCTCAACAATCTAAAGGACATCACCTTGGACCCGCGCTATTCGGCCCTCTGCGGATACACTGAGGCGGACTTGGATACCGTGTTCGCGCCGGAACTGCCGGGCTTGGATCGGGATCAGATCCGCGACTGGTACAACGGCTACCGTTGGCTCGGCGACGAGAGGGTGTACAACCCATTCGACATCCTCCTACTGTTCGACAGCCGCGAGTTCAAAGCCTATTGGTTTGAGACCGGGACGCCGACGTTCCTAGTCGAAACGCTGGGCAAACGCCACGTCAGTTCGTTGGAGTTAGGCGAGATGGTCGGCAGCGACGAGTTGCTATCGACCTTTGACGTCGATCATATCGCCACCGAGGCGCTGCTGTTCCAGACCGGCTACCTGACGATAACCGACGCCGAGGAACTGGGCGGCAAGCGGCTCTATCAGTTGGGCTATCCCAACCGGGAGGTGCGACAAAGCCTCAACGAGAGCTTGCTGGGCCACTTGGTGCAGGACTCGACGCGGCAGATGGCCAACAGTATCCGGCTCTACCGGCTGTTGGAAGCCAACGACTTCGCTGGTTTGAAGACGCTGTTCCACGCCTTCTTCGCCAGCATTCCCTATGAGTGGTACACTAACAACGACATCGCCGGCTACGAGGGCTATTACGCCAGCGTGTTCTACTCCTATTTCGCCGCACTGGGATTGGACATCACCGTGGAGGACAGCAGCAGCCACGGCCGCTTGGACATGGCGGTTTTGTTCAACGGCCATGTCTATCTGTTTGAGTTTAAGGTGGTCGAGTTGGCGTCCGCGGGTGCGGCGATGGCGCAGTTGCAGGAGCGGCGCTACGCGGATAAGTACCGCGCCTTAGGGCAGCCGATTCACCTGATCGCCGTGGAGTTCAGCAAGGATGAGCGCAATGTCGCGGCGTTTGACGTGGAGCAGGCGTGAGAGTATCTATTTGAGACGGCCCGCGAACACCTCGGCGAACCGCTCCTCGGCGATGCCGCCCAAGCGCTGCGCCATGCGCTCGAAGGCGTCGCGGCGGTAATCCCATTGGCCCCACCGCGCCACCTGCTCCAGCCAATCGCACAGGTGAATCGTCACTAGATCGTTGAAGTCCTGCTCATTCAGCTCAATGGAATCGCCAGTCAGGCGGTCTTGGAGCACGTAGGGAGCACCGTGCTGCTCCACTGCGGCGTCAAACGTGTCGCGCACCATAACGCAATTGACGTACGCCAAGTATTCGGCCCGCTCGCCGATAAGCGCCTGCACTTCAGCGCGGCGCTCGACGGGCAGGGTAAAATCTTGGAAAATCTCGGTGCCGTATATGGAGTGAAAGAGCGCGGCGTGGCACATCACATCGTCGCCGCCCCACTTCTTCATATCGCCGTGCACGCCGATGCAGTGAGCCAAGTACGTCTTATTGGTGTGCCCAACATCGGCAGCGCCAATCTCCCTGAAAAATGCAGTCATTTCTTTAAAACTGGCAGTCATAGCGTCGTCCTATGCGTTTGAGGATTGGATCGGCCGGTCGGCAATCGGCAGGTGGAGCAGCGCAGCTACCACGCCGAGGGCAATCGCCAACCACCAGACGGGATTGTACGACCCAGTCGAATCGTAGAGCAGGCCAGCCAGCCAGACTCCCAAGAAACTGCCGGCCTGATGACTGAAAAAGACAATCCCGTACAGCGTTGACAAATAGCGCGCCCCGAATATCTGCGCCACGGTCCCACTAGTCAACGGCACAGTCGCCAGCCACAAGAAGCCGATCAGGCCGCCGAAGAGCAAGGCGGAAAAGCTGGTCAGGGGGACGAAGAGAAACAAGCCGATGACCACGGCGCGGCTGAAGTAGAGCGCGCTCAACAAATATTTCTTGCGGTAGCGGTCGCCCAGCCAGCCGAACAACGACGAGCCAAAGATGTTGCACAGGCCAATCAGCGACAAGGCCGTGGCCCCAATCATGCGCGACAGGCCACCGTCGGTGAGGAACGAAGGCAAGTGCGTGGCAATAAAGGCAACGTGGAAGCCGCAGACGAAGAACCCCGCGTTGAGCAGCCAATAGCCCGAATGGCCCCGCGCCCTGACCAGCGCTTGCAGCAGCGTGCCCTCGCCGTGCGGCCGGGCCGCGTGCGCGCTAGGACGCTGCGGAAAGCCAAAGGCCAACAGCACAACCCAGCCGATTAGGGCCGCGCTGACCGCAAAGGACGCCTGCCAACCCGCGTGGACAATCACCCACTGT
Source organism: Candidatus Latescibacterota bacterium (assembly GCA_022819745.1). The sequence goes on from JAJEGS010000039.1 coordinate 516,306, forward strand.
ATCCCAGGCACTAAGGCAAAAGTCCCAAACGAACCGGCCGCGGTGACGATGCCAAACGCCGTGCTGCGATTTGCCGGATGGACGACGCGGGCGACGGCCCCCAGCACGACCACATACGTCGTGCTGCCGAGCCCCAAGCCGATGATGAGTCCCAACGTCAGATGCAAACCGAGCGGGCCGCTACTAGCCGGCACCAGCAGACACCCGGCCGCGTAGAGCAGCGCACCCCCCAGCACGACCCACCGCGCCCCGTAGCGATCGGCGATCATCCCGAACAAGGGTAGGCCGAAGACCACGTTTTGCAGCGCTATGGCTAAGCTGAACACTTCGCGCCCCAAATCCAAGCTGTCGCTAATCGGCTGTAGAAAGAGGCCAAACGACTGGCGGATCCCCATGCTGGCGAGGACCGTCAACGCACTGAAAAGCACGATGATCGTCGTCTGGCGATTCGCAGCGGCCATGAAAAGTAGTATAGCCCTTGTCGCACCTAGGACAAGGGGCTATGTTTCGGCGCAAAACCTCAAAGGAGTAAACCTCAATGACCGCACAAGACCAACCCGTCGTCTTCGTCTCGCTCACCGGCGACGAAGCCATTAAGCTCTACGACCTCGACCCCCAATCGGGCGCGCTGGACCTGCGCGCCACCAGTCCGGCACACGGCCCGTCGGGCGCGCTCTTTTTGCATCCGTCGCGCCCCGTGCTCTACGACGGCCATGTCGGGGACTCAACCCTCGCTAGCTTCCATCTCGATACCGCGTCGGGGGAATTGACCCTGATCAACAAGGTGGACACCAGCCTCGACACCCCCGCTCACCTCATTACCGACCCCGCCGGTCGTTTCCTCCTCACCGCTTATTACACCGGCGGCGGCGTCACAGTCCACCGCTTAGACGACGACGGAGCCATCGGCGATCTCGTCCAGCGCATCGACACCGGCCCCAAGGCACACGCCATCCTGCTGACCGAGGACGAGCGCTTTGTCTTTGTGCCCCACGTCTATCCCAACAACAAGACCAGCCAGTTCCGCTTCGACGCCAGCACCGGCCAACTCTCGCCCAACGACCCGCCCGTGCTGGCTCCACCGGAAGGTGAGCCTGGCCCTCGGCACATCTGCTTCCGCCCGCTCGGCGACATCGCGTACATCGTCAACGAACAGGGCAACACAGTCACCGCCCACCGCTTCGACCCCGAGCGCGGCACCCTCTCCATTTTCCAGGACATCTCGACCCTGCCCGCGGACTATACCGAAGGCGGGCACACCGCCCACGTCGAAGTCCATCCCAATGGCCAGTGGTGCTACGCATCCAATCGCGGCCACGACAGTATTGTCGGCTATAACATCGACGCCGACGGCGCGCTCAGCCCGTTCGGACACTACCCAATACCGGCCAGCCCGCGCTCGTTCAATATCGACCCGACTGGCACGTACCTGTACGGCGCTGGAGAAGCCGCCGACCGCATGACCTGTTATCAGATCGATGCAACCAGCGGTGCCCTACAGCCCATCGCGGATTACGAAGTGGGCAGTCAGCCGTTTTGGGTCATGGTGACAACGCTTTAGAGGCCGTGTATCTGCGCTCATCTGCGTTCATCTGCGGATCGTCTTAGCCCAACCCAAGCGCTTCGTCGATGTCCTGCTGATAGGCCCGCACGGCTCCGCTCATAATCTCCTCCATGGACAGCGAACGCCCGGCGTGCGCCGACTCATAGGCCCCCACAATCGCCGCGACGGCCTGCATCCCGCCAAAACCATCCACTTCGGGTTGGCCGCCGGTGAGTATGGCTTGGGCAAAGTCGTGGTACTCAATGGCCAAGTGCCGGGAGTCGATTTCGTAGAAGGATGTTGCGGAAGGATCGTATTCTACGCCGTCGGCACCAAAGAGGCGCTCGGTGATCTCGTCGAGGTGAAAATCCGGCAGGAGCGAGAGGATTTCGCGGCCTTTTAGCTCCTTGCCTTCCAAGCGCAGCACCGCGGGCCGACCATTGCGGTCGCCGGGAGCATAGAGTGCTCCCAAGCGGCCGTGGACGCTGCGCTCCCATCCCCGACCACCGCGGCCCGCCACCAACACGAGTTGCGCCAGTGCACCAGACCGCATCCTGTATAGCGCGACGACAGAATCCTCGCCCGTGGCCTCTACACTCTCGGGATAGGTCTTGGCCCGCTCGCGGTAGGATTCGAGGGGGTGATCGTCGTAGCCGTCTGGCCTGCGCCGCACCGGCTCGACGATGAAGCCGCCGCCAAATACGTGCGCGTAGTCCCCCATGTAGTACTGGATGATGTCGCCGTAGTGGACGCCCATGTCCAAACCAATGGCCCCTTTCTCCTTGAGATGGCGCCAAGGCGTAATGGTTATGCGGTCGCTGCCGCCGGCCGACGCCTGGATCATCAAAAAGGGATCCCCGAGCAGGCCAGACTCGACGATCGCCCGAGCCAAGCGATTGGGCGGGTCGCGGCGGTAGTTTTCGGCCGTGGCCAGCACGGCATTGCCGGTGTCGGCTGCGTCAATCATGGCTTGGCAGGCGCGCATGGTAATGCCGAGGGGCTTTTCCACCAGCGCGTGCTTGCCGGCCAACAGGGCTGGCACGGCCACTTGGTGATGCACGGAAACGTCGGTAACCACATCGACGGCTAGGATATCATCGCGCTTGAGCATCGAATCCATATCCGTAAAGATCAGCGGCTCGCGTCCGAACAGCCGCTGCACTTCGCGGGCGGCAAACTCGGCGTTTGCTCGGTTCACGTCGCAGACGGCCATCAATTCGACATTGCCGATGCCGCTGTCTTCTAACACCTTATAGGCCAAGATGTGGCGATGGCCCATGCCGCCGCAGCCGACGACGCAAAGCGGTACTTTTTCCATAATAGAGTCTCCTGTTGTGTGTGCGGAAAGTCGTGCGCGACTACGGGCATTGTCAAGGGGAAGGCAAAACTCGGAAGAAACATTTTGCTAAAACGTTCTCCATCGACGATAAAGGGATGCACGCCCAAGGCGCTGATCGTCGGGCTGCTCGGTGCCGTTTGCATGGGCCTCGGCTCGACCTACAACGACATGATCGTCAAAGGCTCCGGGCTGGCCGTGTGGAACCTAACCCCCGCAGCGATCTTTCTCTTTTTTCTCCTCGTCGTCCTCTTAAACCCGCTCTTACGGCTGCTGCATCCGCGCCTACCCTTGCAGCGCGGCGAACTGGCCGTGGCCTTCTTCCTCATCCTGCTAGCCAACACCCTGTCGAGCCGCGGCCTACCCGCGCAACTCCTGCCGGTCATCACGGGGGCCTATTATTACGCCACGCCGGAAAACGGTTGGGCCGAGATCGTCCAGCCCTACATGCCCGATTGGCCGGTGCCCCAAAGCCGCGACGCCATCTGGGGCTTTTACGAAGGCGACCCCACGGGTTCCGTGCCGTGGGCGATCTGGGCGGCCCCCCTGTTGTACTGGGCCGTCTTTGGCTTGGCCCTCTTCCTGGCGATGGTCTGCCTAATGGTGATCGTGCGGCGGCAATGGGTGGAGCGCGAGCGTCTAGCCTATCCCATGGTCCAGCTTCCCCTAGCCATGATCGCCGACGACGGTCGCGGACGGACCATCAAACCCCTGTTTCGCAGCGGGTTTATGTGGCTTGGCTTTTCTCTCCCCTTTGTCCTCGCCTCGATCAACGCCTTGCACAACTACTTTGTGGTCGTCCCTTCAGTCAGCCTCTCACTCGACAGCGTCCCAGTCTTTCGCGGCATGGCGTCCCTGAGGATGTACCTGAGCTTGTCGATGGTGGGCTTTTCCTACTTCGTGCCGCAAAACATCGCCTTGGGCCTGAGTTTTTTTCACCTCGTAAACGTGGTGCAGCGGGGCCTGCTCGGGGTGTTGGCTTGGGGAGGTAAGGATGAGACGATGGGTGCGTACAGCCAGTACACCGACCCGATCATCATCCACCAAGCCATGGGCGGCATGATCGTCTTGGTGCTGGGATCGCTTTGGGTGGGCAGAGGGCACGTTAAGGACGTGCTGCGCAAGGCTTTTCTCGGCGCACCAGACGTAACTGACGCGGATGAAATCATGTCCTACCGCGTCGCCGTGTGGGGAGCTATCATCAGCTTCCTGACGATGGGCGTCTGGCTCTGGCAATCGGGCATTCCGCTGCTCTTTGTTCCCCTGTTGCTTTTTGGTGCCTTTGTCGGATTTATGACCATTGCCCGCGTCGTCGCGCAAGGTGGGGTCGCGTCCATGTTTCCGCCGACCAACGGGCCGGACTTTGTCGTCGCCAATGTCGGGGGCACCGTGTTGGGCACTAAGGGCATGGCTGGCATGGCCCTGAGCTATGCCTGGAGCGTGGACACCTTGATCCTAATGATGAGCGCCTGCGCCAACGGCCTGAAACTCGTCACTGAAATCAGCCTGCCCCATCGCCGCCGCCTCTTTGGTGCCATAGTCGCGGTGATCGTCCTAACGCTCGGCTGTGTCGTCATCCTGACCCTCTATCTGGGCTACGAGTACGGGGCCATCAATCTGTCGCGGTTTTACTTCAACAACGTCGCGCAGTACCCCTATCGCTTTATGGAGAAGAGCATTCTCAATCCGTTCGAGCCGCGGCCGAGTACGTGGATGCACATCGGCACCGGCGCAGCTATCATGGGCGGACTGATGGCGGTCCAGTACCGGTTTCTGTGGTGGCCTTTCCACTCGCTGGGGTTTCCGGTCAGTTGCGTCTTCGGCAAGATGTGGTTCAGCGTCTTCATCGCCTGGCTCATCAAGAGCACAGTGCTCAAATACGGAGGGCTGACGCTCTTCAATCGCCTCAAGCCCTTCTTCTTAGGACTGGTTCTAGGCGAGGCCGTCGCAGCGGGGACTTGGGTGCTCATCGACTATATAACCGGCATGCAAAACAATTATCTGGGCGGAATCGTATTCCAGTGAAGTGCGCTTGAACGGCGCTGTTGAAACGGCTATCTTATCCGCCCAAACAAAGGCCAAACACCATGATGACGCCCGACCAACGCTACTTCTTCGATCTGACCGGCTACCTCCACCTGCGCGACGTGCTCAGCCCGGAAGAGCTCGCACCCGCGCAAGCGGCAGCCGACCGCTACATCAACATGCCGCCCGAAGAGTGGCCGCCCGAATTCGGTGCGGATCTCGAGCGCCGCGACATCACCGGCTATCAGCACGGCTTTGCCTTTGACAAAAGCCTCGAAGTGCTCACCCGCCATCCTGCTACTTGGCCGATCCTCATGGAACTCACCGACCGCCGGCCACGCTTCACCGGCGGCACCCTCGGCTACAACCGCCACGGCCACGGCTTCCACTACCTGCACGCCGGATGGCAGCCGTCCAAACGACCCGATGTGCGGCGCTATTACCTCGAAGACGGCCAGGTACGCTGTACGGACTTTATTTTCTTTTTTTACTTGAGCGATGTCTTCCCCGGCGATGGCGGCCTCATCGTCTTGCCCGGCTCGCACAAGGCCCATTTCGACCGGCCCCGAGGGATGTTTTATCTAGACGCCGAAGACGACGAGGACAGGGACTACGTCGCGCACACCGTGTCCCCGGGCGTCCACAATGTCTGCGCCCGCGCCGGCGATGTGGTCATCATGCCCGAGCACCTCACGCACGGCGCGCTCACTTGGAAGCCCCGCGACCGCGACCGCCGCTTCCTGATCATGCGCCACACCGTCCAGCACATGATCACCCGTCAGCGCCGGCCCGTTCCAGACGCCATTCGCCAGCGGCTCGACCCCGAGACCATTGACCTGATCGAATTGGCTCCGTACTACGAATACAAAGACATCGTCAAAAAGCGCGAAAACATCGACTAACTCCCATGGCATCACAGCAAAACAGCAGACAGTTGAGCTTCCGCGCCCGCGTCCCCGTCTTCGACGCCAACATCGGCGTCGGCCACTGCCACGACCGGCCCTCGCCATTTGCCGACGTGGCCGAGCTGCGAGCGGAGATGCAGCGCCACGGCGTAGAGCGCGGCCTGATCTACCACCTCCAAGGCGAAACCATCAGCGCAATTGAGGGCAACGAGGCCCTGCGCGCTTGGCAGAGCGACGGACTCGTCTTCCAATGGGTCGCCGGGCCGAGCGCGGACTCGTTGGCCCAACTGCGCACGCTCCGCGCCGCAGGCGAAGTCTCCAGCGTCCGCCTGCACAACACCGAGGCGAGCCGCGTCCCCTTTGCCGACTGGATCTACGGCGAATTGCTCGCTTGGCTGGCAGCCGAGCGCATCCCCCTGTGGATTTCGCTGGCCGACACCCCAGTCGCCGAAGTCATGGAGACCTTGCAACGCTTCCCAGATTTACAAGTAGTGCTCCTCGGCGCACACTACGTGCATTCCCTCGCCTTGCGCCCCCTGCTCAGCGCACTGCCCCAAGCGACAATGGAGCTAAGCCGCTTTGAGAATCTGGGCGGCATCGAGTCCCTGATCGGCGAATTTGGCGTGGAGCGCTTCCTCTACGGGTCCTACTATCCGCGCTACGCCATGGGGCCGATGCTCTTTTACCTGCACCATTTGGCCATTGACGACGACGCGCTCGCAGCTTTGACCGCGGGCAACCTAGAGCGCATTCTCGGAGGGAGCACATGATCATCGACTTTCACGGCCACGTAGGCCGCTGGGACTCCCTCGACATGGTCGATGACCCGGCCGCGATGCTGCACGCCATGGATGCGGTGGGGATCGACAAAAGCTGCGTCTTCAACATCTTCCATCCCGAAGGCAAACCCGGCAACGACCAGACCGCGGCTTTTGTCGCCCGCCACCCCGACCGCTTCATTGGCTTTGCCTATGTGTGCCCCACCTGCCCCGACACCGTGCGGCCCGAATTGGAAAGAGCCATCGACGAACTCGGGTTCCGGGCGATTAAAATCTACCCGCCCTATACGCCCTTTCCGCTCGACGATCCGGCTTGGGACCCAATCTACGAGTTTGCCTCTGAGCGCGGCCTCGCGATCATTGCGCACACAGGCGGCGAGCCAACGGCCGCACCCGCCCAGTTTGGTCGCGCAGCCGAGCGCTTCCCCAACGCCCGCTTCGTCGCCGGCCACTCCGGCAACATCGAGCCGTATCGCAGCCAAGCCATTGACGCGGCCCAGCGCCTGCCCAACTACTTCCTCGAAACCTGTTCGACCTTCCGCACCCCAGGCGTCATCGAAGAGCTGGTGGCCAAGGCCGGGGCCGACCGCGTGCTCTTCGGCTCGGACACCCCCTTGATGGACCCCCGCCCACAGCTCGGCAAGATCATCACCGCAGCCATTGACGACGACGCCAAGCGCCTCATCCTCGGCGAGAACGCCCGGAGCTTGCTCCGGCTGTGAAAAAGTCCAATAGTCCCAAAGCCTACTCGATAAATAGCGCATCGACTTCTATCACTAGTTTCACACCCTTTGCAAGCGCACGCATTAGCGAGAGTATGAGAAAATTCCTCCAAAAGACAAAACTCGCCGCCTACGGCTTGCTCGGCAGCTTGGCGCTCGCCACCTGTGGTTCCGACGAAGGGGGCATAAAGCACGTCCCCCGCAACCGCACCCTCATCCTCGGCTTGCCGCAGATGCGGGACTACGACTCTTTTAACCCCTTTATCGTCGGCACCCAATCCCCGGGCTTCGACTACCTGTTTGAGCCACTTTACTTCTACAACGCGTACGTAGAAAAAGACCACGTCATACCTTGGATCGCCACAAGCCACGAGTACAACGCAGACTACACGGAAGCGACGATCCACATTCGCAAGGGAGTGGCGTGGAGCGATGGGCAGCCTTGGACCGCCCACGACCTCAAGTTCACCATTGACATGCTCAAGGCCCACGCCCCGGAGCTAGCCTTTTCAACCGACATGGACACTTGGGTCGCCGCAGTCGAAGTCCCGGATTCACTGACGGCGCGATTCGTGCTCAAGGCACCCAACCCCCGCTTTGTATTCTCCTATTTTACCTACAACTTCGGCAACGGCATCCACATCGTGCCCAAGCACATCTGGGAGGGCGAAGATCCGACCTCGTTCAAAAACCTCGACTTGGCGCGCGGCCTGCCGGTCGTCAGCGGCCCCTACCGCCTCGCCCTCTCCGAGCCTCAGCAGCGGCTCTGGGATCTGCGCGAGGACTGGTGGGCCGCCCAAATCGGCTTTCAGCGCCTGCCTCGGGTCGAGCGCATCATCTACCTGCCCCAAGGCGACGAGAACAAATGGGTTCAGCTCATCCTCGCCAACCAGATGGATCAGTGCATCGACTTGCGGCCCTCCAACATCAAGACCCTCCTCGACCAAAACCCCAACGTCACCACGTGGTCGGGCCGCCAACTGCCCTACGGCTACCGGGACTGGTGGCCGCCAGCCCTCGGCTTCAACAACCTAGAGCCACCTTTCGACGACCCGGACATTCGCTGGGCCGTAAACCACGCCATCGACCGCGAACAACTCGTGGCCATCGGCTGGCAAGGCGCGGGCGAGTACACCCTTTTGCCGTTCCCCCACTTCCCGCCGCTGATGCACTACATCGACCAAGTGCAGGACCTGCTAGCAAAGTATCCCGTAGGAAAACACGACCTCACCCAGACCGCCGCCATCATGGAGCGCAAGGGCTGGAGCAAGGATGCGGAAGGTATGTGGCAGCAGAACGGCGAGCGCCTGAGAATCCCCGTCGTCGTCTTTCCCTCCCTCTTCCAAGACTTCACGCCCGTGCTCGTCGAGCAACTGCGCCGCGCGGGTTTCGACGCCTCCTTCCGCATGTTTTCCGACGCCTATACCCGCATGACCCAAGGTACGGCCCGCGCCTTTATCATGGGCAACGGCGGCTCCGTGCGCGACCCGTACTTCACCCTCCGACTCTACCACAGCCGCTACGTCCAGCCCACCGGCACGGCCACTCCGTCTTTCTGGCGCTGGCGCAACGCGGATTTCGACCGCTTAGTCGATCAGATGGGCCAGACCGCGCCCGACGATCCGGCACTCGTGCCGCTCTTTCGCCAAGCTCTTGAGATCTGGCTGGCCGAATTGCCGGCCATTCCCCTGCTCCAGTGGTTCCACCGCATTCCCCACAACCAAACCTATTGGAAAAACTGGCCCTCGGCCGAAAACCCCTACATGAACAGCGCCTATTGGGTGCGTTCGTTCTTGATCGTGCTGTTGGGATTGGAACCGGCACAGCCTTGAGTGAGTTAGAGAAAGGTATTATTGCGATGTGTAGCAGTGACTGCCGATTACTTGTCCAGTTAGGCGCGAAAAGAGGAGAAACACGTGAAGATATACGTCCTTACAGTCGTGATAATAGGACTGGGATATGCTGTATTTCCAGACTACGCAGAGGCTACAGTAGCGTGGTCAAAATGCTCGGCATCTTATGACTCAAAGCGCTTTCGGGCAGATGTGAGTTTAGCCACTCTGAATGCCATAAATCTAGCCATTTGACAAGCCGGACCGCGACAGGAGGCCGATACGCCAATGGCGGACTAGTCCGATTGTCCTCCTTTCACAGTCCAATAAATATTTGGGGGGCTCGCTGATTGTTGAGTTATAAAATTGCGGATGCCGTTATTCACTCGACGTGTTGCGATAGAAGGACTCTCACTGAAGGGAGCAACGCATTGGGGATTTCCATCACCGTTTGCGTTGTGTCCTCCCAAACGGCCTCATCTTCCGCCACGGCCTCTTCCTCTGTTTGCGATTCGTAATGCTGGAGGAGACGTTGGACACGTTCCTCGTTCCAACCATCCGGAAATCTAGTCTCATTTTTCATTTTCCTCTCCTTCTCATTCGCCTCCGATATGCGGTCAGCGGTTTTCCCCTCAGTTCGTATGCAGTGATGACAAAGACATGGTCCGGCTCGGGGTCCGGCACATAGATCACTCGGACATAGCGTCCGCCACGAGTCCGTCCGATTGCAACACGCGATCCTTCTCTTCCAGGTCTATCCTCACTAGGCGACATCAAAACATCTTCAACCTCATGCTCTTCGATGCCATGTCCATGAATGTGCGGGGAACCTGTTTCCGGGTCAACGTAAAACCTGAGATTCATCGTTTAGCTTGCTCCAAGCCAATTGCGAGAATGGGTTAAAGAAAGAGGCTATTTGATGTACACCAGCGCCTGCCGGTACAGTTGGGAGCCGACGCGCAAACGCGCCCAATAGACCCCGGAGGCCACCAGACGCCCCCCGTCGTTGCGGCCATCCCACCCGGCTAGGTAGCGCCCCACCCCCCGGCCACTGGTCAGTTGGCGCACCAATTGGCCATCGACCCCGTAAATGGCCAAGTCATAATCCGCCTCAACCGGCAGCACGAAGGGAATTCGCGTGAAGCTGTTGAACGGATTGGGGTAATTGGCCAACAATGCGGCCTTGTCGGGGGTGGTTTGTTCCACCTCTTCCACGGCCGTGGGGACCGCGCCGGGCAAATATCGGGCCAGTGCGGCACCGCTGATGATGTGGGCTTCCCCCGCGTTTTCGCGTCGATTGTCGGGCCCGTCGCCGGCCATGCCGTTGGGAATAGCGTCCACCCGTCCGTCGCCATCCATATCGCCACTGGCCCCCCAATAGGCCGAAAAATCAATCGGGTCGGGTGCTTGAATCCACACGACGGGTACTGTAGGATCGGCCAAGTCAATCTCGTGCGGCAAATCGGGGCCACCGGCCAGCACCGCGAAACCGCCAGCGAAGCGCCGCCTGAGCGGCCCCTCGTCGCCAGGCACACCCACAAAGAGGTCGTCGTATCCGTCGCCGTGGATATCACCGGCAGCTAAGGCGTCGCCAGTAATGGCATCGGGGCGGGCACCGTAGATAACGGTAATGTCGGCCGGCGGCGCGGCCATATCCAGCCGCTGTCCGCGCCGCTGAGAACCGCCGTACACCACGTACACCTCGCCAGCGTCGGTGCGGCTATTGCCCGGACCGTCGGCCCGGTACGCGCCAATGAATAGGTCTTGGATGCCGTCGCCGTCGATATCGGCCAAGACGATTTCCTCGCCTAGCCGGTCGGGCGAACCCCCGCCACCATCGGCACCGTAAATGACGGTCAGATCAGCGGGCGGATCCCCAGCTAAATCAATGGCTGCGGGACGCTGGGGACCGCCGTACACCACGTACATTTCCCCGGCGTTTTCGCGCTGGTTTTCCGGGCCATCCCCAGCGCCGCCGGTGCGATGGTACGCATTGCGCAAGGTGCCGAAAGCCGCCGCGCCAATGGCGATGTCGTCGTACCCGTCGCCGTCAACATCGCCAGCAACCACGGTCGAACCAGCGTGGTCTAGGGCATCGATGCCGTAGATGATACTCAAAGGATGTTCCGCAGCCGCCAGATCAATAGTAGCACCCGAATCCAACGGACCGTAGAGGACATACACCCGTCCCGCCTCAACCGCTCCTGCCGCCCCCGAGGCCCGGTCGGCCCCCACCACCGCATCCCGGTAGCCGTCGCCGTCGAAATCCCCAGCGGTCATCCACACTCCCAAGCGGTCGTCGCGTTCAGCGCCGATAACGGTAATCAATCCCTCCGGCCAAGGTAGTTGCGCCAAATCCAAGCGCCTCCCTGCGGCCCGCAACTGAGCAATAAGTTCGGCCGAGAAAATATAGAGCTTGCCAGCGTTGGCGCGGTCGGGAGCATCGGCGTAAAAAGCACCCACCAAAAGATCGGCGCGCCCGTCGCCCACGAGGTCGGCCACATGGGTCTTTATACCAAAAAGATCGCGCCGAGCCTCGCCATATAGAGTGACCACATCGCCGGAGTCGTCAGCCAAGTCTAGGCCACCCCCCGAGAGTATGGTGTTAAAGCAAATGGCCACTTCGCCGGCGTTGGCGCGATCATTGGCGGGGCCATCGCCGGCCATGGCCGAAATCACCAAATCATCGCGCCCGTCGCCATCGATATCACCGGCGGTAATAGGAGTGCCGAATTCAGCATCATTGATGTCGGGGTTGTACACTGTGAACTGGCCCGTCTGAGCGGTATCGGCCAGATCCCACACGTGGACTATCTGGGCTGAGACCGGGATCGCTAGACAGCACAGGACCGACGACAGGGTGGCTACGTATTTCATGGAGATTCTCCGCGAAAAACTTGGCGAATTACTGCATCTGCCAAAGTCAAAAGTTGAATTACCAAATAGCCTGTGAATAAAATGCGCGGATAGCGGAATCCGAAGTGACGAGCGGGCAGGCATGCAGACTGGCCAGAGCGACAATGGTGCGGTCAGCAGGGTCGCGATGATCCCAGTCGAGTTCGAGATTTTTGATCCAAGTCTGGACATCTACCGGGAGAATATCGAGGCGATCAATTTGCTCCAGTTTATCGGTGAATTCCTGGATGGAAATCGGTATGGAGAGCTGTTCTTTTTTTACTTTAATGCCAATTTCCCAGATAGAGATCGAACTAAGAGCAATGCGGTCGGCGTCCGAGATCGCTTGTGCTGCGGTTCGAGATAGCCTGTCTCGATTTAGCGTCCAGAATACGAGGGCTGAAGTATCCAAGACGATCACGCCAGCGCTCCCCATTCGTCAGTGGTCGGCGTATTGATGTCTGCGCGATAGACGACTTTGCCCTGAATCGCTCCGAACACCTCTTCCACGGTCTTTTTTTGCCCAATCGGCTGAATGCGCAAAACAGGGCGATTGTGATCTGTGACGATCCATTCTTCGCCGGTTTCTTCAATATCGCGAAAGATGCGAAGCATATTGGCTTTCAATTTACTTTTCGAAATAGAAGGCATTTTTCCTCCTTGATATAATATGACCACAGTTATGACTATGGTCATATTACGCAAAAACATTTTGCTGTCAAGGGATTACTTGTATTGCGAGACGCGATCCCACGATTCGCAGCAAAGATATGGTCTAGCGCAACAACACCATCCGCCGTACCAAGTCTCCACCCGGCGTCGCCAAACGCGCGATATAGACTCCACTCGCCAAATCGGCTCTATCAAACCGCACCGCGTGGCTTCCGGCGTCCAACACCTCGTTGACCACGACGTCCACCCGCTGCCCTAAGATATCAAAAACCTCCAACCGCACGGCCATGCGCCCAGAAAGCACAAAGCGAATCTGGACCGTCGGGTTAAAGGGATTCGGATAGGGCGGATACAGGACAGCCTGACCGGGCAACGGGCCTTGTGAACTCGACTCGGCACCCACTGCGGTAGCTGGGGGACGAGACACCCCCGGGCCTTGAAAATCAATCCAATTGATATTGAACAATCCATCGTCACCCGGATTGCGTATAAAGACGAAAAACAACTCGTGGGTGCCACCCAGGTCTGCAATAGGTGCCGTCAAGTCGGTATAAACCTGCCAGTCCCCCGTACTCCCCACGCGCACCGCGCTAATCGGCGGCCCCTTCAGCGAATCAACGCGCACTTCGATACGTCCCCCCAACCCAGCCGAAGCCACCCGATAATTCAGCGACTCAATGCCCTCCAGATTCATGGGCGCAAAGGAAATCCAATCGCCGTGGGCAATAAAGCCGATATTCTGCCCGCCGCCGGCCTCGTCTCCAGTCGTTTCTAACAATACTCCACTCTGGCGCGTATAGTGCTCGGCTTGCTTGCGCTTGGGTTGCAGAATGTGACCCGCTCTACCAGTCAAAGAAGCCACCGACTCCGTGCCCAAGTCTGTATAGCGCGCCTCGACCGTATAAAACAAATCGTCGCCATCGCCGCCGTGCCCTGTCTCGGTCTGGAAACTACCGCTGCAAGCGCCGTATTCCTCAAGGGGATGACTGTGCTCGTCGTGGCCGATAAACGCTTGCAATACCACCCGAGCGCAGTCGGCGGTTCCGTCCTCCTCGTCAAAGGCCCGAACTTCAAAATCGACGACTTCTCCCCAGCTAAAAAACCCGCCATCCGGGGGCCGCACGATCTCCACTTGGGGGACTGTATTGCCCACCGATATAGGCACTTGCGCCACGCCTTGGTTCCCCTCGGCGTCGGAGACCGTTAGCTGAGCAACATAGTCGCCGCTTGCCTCGTAGGTGAAGACCACCTCTGACCCCGTCGCGTCAATCTCGCCATCGCCAGTAAAATCCCACGCAAAGTCCAGCACCGACCCCGGATCGGGATCAAAGGAATTGTGGCCCGAGAAATGCACTTCCAACGGCGCAGCCCCATTGGTCGGCGCAGCCTCAATGCGCGGTACCGGTGCCCGCGTACCCCGCACGTAGTCAATCCGCACCACCCGGGCGTCGTCGTTGTCGCCCCAGAAACCGCTACCCCACTCCAACACGTACAGCGAGCCGTCGGGGCCAAACTCCATGGAGATGGGTCGGATGAATTCCATGCTGTCCAAAAAGGGATTGATCTTGAGGATGTGCCCGTCCTCGTCCAACTTGACCTCTTTAATCCAATTGCTCGCCCACTCGTACATAAAGAGCGTGCCGTCGTAGTACGCCGGTAGCTTCTTGCTACCCGCCGCGGCATCGTAGTAGTACACCGGGCCAGCCAGCGCCGTGCGACCGCTGTCGGCAGTGATTTCGGGAAACGCAGACGAAGTGCCATACGGATACCAGACCCACGCCGCCTGCGCCGGAGGCAGCGATTGCAATCCCGTGTTGTTGGGCGACAGGTTCCTCAGTACCCCGCAATCAAAGGGCATACCGGATCTTTCAGTGGCAAAATCGTAAGCCACGTAGGGCTGGTTGTCGCCAATGCAGTAGGGCCAGCCAAAATTGCCCGCCGCTCGCGCCTGATTCCACTCGTCCAGACCGATCGGCCCCCGCTGCGGATCGGCTTGGCGGGCGTCGGGCCCCACATCGCCCCAGTAGAGCCAGCCGCTTTTTCGGTCGATCGACAGCCGGAAGGGATTGCGCACGCCCATGATGTAAATCTCGGGGCGGCCCTCTTCGGCCTCGGCGAACAAATTCCCCGGGGGAATGCTGTAGCTACCATCGTCTTGAGGTTTGATGCGCAGGATTTTGCCGCGTAGATCAGCCGTGTTGGCCGCCGTGCGCTGGGCGTCCCAATCGCTCCGGTCTGGCCGCTCGTCCAACGGACTGAACCCGTCCGAATCAAAGGGATTGGTATTATCGCCGACGCCGATATACAGATTCCCGTCCGGTCCAAACGCCAGCGCCCCTCCCGAGTGGCAGCACGCGCGCCGCTGAGTGGGAATTTCCAGCAATACGACTTCGGAATCCAAAACCAGTTCATCGCTCGCTAATTCAAAACGGGATACATGCTGCTTGGCCTCTTCGCCGTGTGGCGAGTAAAACAAGTAGAGCCAATTATTGCGAACGAAATCTGGATCTAGGGCAATGCCCAACAAGCCGTCCTCAAAGTCGGTCGAAACCGCTAACTGTCCGGCCAAGCGGGTCAATCCGAGGTCCGGTCGATAAACCTTCAGCTCCCCTTTGCGCTCGATGAAGAACACGCGCCCGTCGGGAGCCACGGCCAAATCAACGGGATTTTCAGCCTCGCTGTCGAGGACGACCTTTGCAAAATTGGTATCCATCGTAACCCCGCAATCGGCCGCAGTCACTCCTGTGGCGTACTCGATCCCGCCGAGGATATGCTGCATGAACAGAGGCTCGCCGTAGCTTTCGCGAGTGTGGCCACCGCCGGTGTACCAAGAGCGACCGCCGTCGTAGTCGTGACACCAAGCAATGGGGTGGTCAAAGCCGTGGTTGCCGCCGTTGTAGCTGCCCTCGTCCAAGGTGGCCAAGATGTGGACTCGCCCACGGGGATTGCGGCGGTAATTGTACCACTCATCGCGCCGCTCCCAGCGCGCGGACAAGTGTTCCGTGGCCGGATGAACCCGGTCAGCCACTTGGATCTGGCCCTGTTGAATGGCCGGATGGCTGTCGAAATAAGCCCCCACCAAATCGCCGTACCAAGCCCAGTCATACTCGGTATCAGCCGCAGAGTGGATACCCACAAAACCACCGCCGCCGCGAATGTAGCGCTCGAAAGCCCGCTCTTGGTCCGCGGCCAGTACATCGCCGGTCGTATTGAGAAAAATCACCGCCCGATACGGTGCCAATCCCTCGTCGGTAAAACGCCCCGCATCCTCAGTGGCTTCGACGGCAAAACCGTTTTCTCGTCCCAAGGTCTGGACGGCGGCAATGCCGTCGGGAATGGAATCGTGGCGGAAACCAGCGGTTTTAGTAAAAACCAAGACGGCTACATGCTGGTCGTCAAAAGGTTCCGCAAGGACTTGGGGAAGTCCTACAAACAACAGCGCAAAAATCCAACGCGTAGTTTTCAAAACATCCGAATCCTATTCCCAGTCATGCCCGTAAACCCATCTACTACCATCCAGAATCCCCCGGCGACGAACTGCCCCAACACCATGCCGAGAAAAAACCACCGCGTCGCCTTGTACCCATTCGGCCCAGTGTACTTCAACACGAGTGCCTTGACCAGCCATGCGAGAAAAATGCTGAACCAAACGCTGTTGAGAATCCAAGTGCCGCTAGCCAAATAGCCCAGCGGATGGAAGGGCCACCATAAAAGGTGGTGCCGCGCCCAGATCAACAGCGCCATAATCGCCGCGCCGACGCCGTTCCACAGCCAGCCATCCCAATTGGGGCCAGTCGGATTGAGCGCAAAGTTTTGCGCCACGCGAAACGGCTCCTTGGCAAACCACGCCCACGAGCCGTGATAGTTGTTCGCGCCGTAGTGGTAACTCAGCACGAGAATCGTACAAACCCCGCCCACGAGGCCAATGGCCATGGCCATCCCGATCATCGCGAGGATGCGGCGCTTGTAGCGGCTCAGACCGTGCAACATGCGAATGCCGTTGGCGCAGGGGGCCATCATAAACACCAGCAGATCGCCGGCCCAAGCGAGCGTCATGCCCGTGGCCAGCACCCCGGCCACTCCAAGGGACGAGGAGCCGACGCTGGAGATGAGAAAGCCGCAACCCGACATGCCCTGGACGGCCGCGGCCAAACCGGCTTCGACGATCATCCGTGTCAGGGCCAAAAAAATGACAAACGCCCCGAACAGATAGACGAAGACCGCCCACAGCGGCAGGCCAGAACGCCATAGCCACAGCGACATAACCGCGAGGCCCAGCGCAACCCCGAGGGTCGCCGTGCGGTACGACATCAGTTCCTCGCCATCGGACCGCCCCTCCCGCCGCCACAGGTGCTGCACAACGCGCCATATATGGACGCGCGCCGTCCACAGTCCCAAAATCACCATGACGATCATCGCGCCCATGGTCTGATGGCTCAGCAGGCCCATAGTCGGCCCCTCAAAGGTGTGGCTGAAAATGTCTAGATTCTCGGTGCTCAAGATGCCGATGCGGGTGAAGAGCACCTCCTCGGCTTTGACCAACAAGTAGAAGAACCACAAGCTGAAGGTGATGTTGGCGTTGACCAGATAGGCCAGTCCCATCCACATGCAGTCGAAGCGCAAGTAAAACCGCACCGCGTCATGGGCCAGCGGTATCGAATAAGCAAAGTTGAGGCGGCCGATGAACTCGTAGTAGTGGCTCAAGGCATTAACCCCGTGCAGAACAAACGGCACGGCCAGCCCCAGCCACATCGCGGGATTCTTCAGGAAGGGTTTGACTCGCGAGGGCGTCGCCGCGTCCTCGACCATGCCCAGCGGCACCTGCGTTAGCGGATAGAGCAGCCGCTCGTGGTCCATCCACTGCCGCCGCAAGATGACCATCGAACATACTACTACCACGTAGAACGCAGCCATAAACAACAGCCACCACAAAAGTGGCTCCAGCCAAACGCCCCAAGGGATCGCCGCACCTTCCGGCAGGCCCTCGTAAAAACCTTGAATGGCTTGGGCATCGTAGGGAATAAGCCAAGTGGGGACGTGCGGGAGGAGCAGTTCCTCCCAGTTGTTTTCCGGGCTGGCGAAGTAGAAGATGCCGGTCAGAATCGGCACCGCAATGCTGATAAATCCCCGTGCAGCAATGGCGGTGGTAATCATCATCATCACCGCAATGCTCAACAGCTCGGCGCGGCTAAAAAGCCAGTCCCGCCGCACAAGGCCGAGCAGCGGCTGCACGAGGGCCACGAGCAAAAAGAGCAGGAAAAAAGCGGCTGGCGTCGAGGAATTCAGCCCGAGTTGCGTGCCGTTGAGGACAAATTCCCCGTACGGCAGACCCACGGCAATCGCGCCGCACAGCACGGCCCCCACGAGCATGGCGCGCACGCTGATTCCGGCGCGGTCCGCGGATTTCCTCGAATCGTCCATAGCGCGTGGTTCGCTCAACTTAGCGCGACCCGCCGCCCCTCTGCCGCAGCCACCTCAGCACCCAAGCCGATGCGGATGGCTTCAAGGGCCACATCCAAGTCGGCGCGCCAACCGTCCCCACCGCGCACTTCCTTTAGAAACAAGCTCTCCAGCGAGTGCTCGTCGTCTCCAGGCGGAGGCAGCAATTCCGCACCAGCCGCTGTCGAGCGGCACCAACCGCCAGCTTCGTACGCCAGCGTCCCCCCTTCCAGCACCAAGTGCTCGTACTGCTCGGCGCGGTTGATGGCAATGCCCCCGGCCCAAGTCCACTGCGCCGTACCACCCCCTGCAAATCCCACCACCACGCGGTTGACAAAGCGATCGTACGCGCCGTCGGCATTCAGGCCGTCGTAGTGAGCATAGCCCTCAACCCAAGCGGCCGGGCCGAACAAATCGATCAGCGGATAGACGTGATAGACAAAAAACAAGCTAGGCGGCCCGGAAACGCGCAGGTTGAACAACACCTCGGGACGCGCTCCTCGTCCTGGGGTCAGGCGCGTAAACAAGGCGACCAATAAGCAGCCGAGGAAAGCCACCGCCTTTTTGAGCTGCCGATGCTCAGCCGATACCACTTCGGGATGAGCTACCCGCAGCACTTTGCCGGTCGCCCGCGCCAAGTCCACCAAGGCTTCTCCTTCGTCGAGGTGGCGTGCCAAGGGGTATTCCAAGAATACGTGTTTGCCCGCTTTTAGGGCGGCTGCGGCAATGGGGGCGTGGCTGTCGTTGTTGGTGCAAATCGCCACCGCGTCTATATCGATTCGTTCGATCAGCGCCTGCCAATGGCTCAACAACTCCACCTCGTGCCGCTGGGCTAGTTCGACCCCGGTGCGCTCGTTACGGGCCGCTAGTGCCGTTAGCTGACAGCCCTCCATGGTCGCAAAAGCAGCGGCCCGGCGTTGGGCCATACCACCCGACCCGACCAAACCCAAGCGAATAGCTTTCATCTGCCAAATTTCCTCGTCAAATTTTCGAATTCTGACTGTCGTTTAAGTATGCCTCTTGGCCGTCGCCGTGTCCACTTTAGCCCCAATCTGTTCCTGCTCTTTTCGCTATCCGTCGATCACCCGCGAATCCGTCCAAGCGGCGGTGTGTTACGCCGCCGAGTTGGCCAAGGAACATCTGTGAGTTGAAGAGCTCTAGTACAGGGCCAAGCTCATGGTAGGCCGGGCAATTACGATACAGGATGCGTCGGGAAGGTCAAACCCACAGAGCAACTCGTCAAACAGATGGTCAAGGCAGTTATGACCCGCCCTCCCCGCATCACGACTTTGCAATTAGCGAGACGTTCCAACCTGTGTATCTCTCTCTTGAGGCTCTCGATCTCACGGCTAACATCTCGGTTGCACATAAACCAAGTCTCGTCGTCAACCTGTGTCCCCAACTCAATAATGAGTGGACATCGATGTTGCACAGCCTTATGTCCCCAACGTCCCATCCCTGTATCCTTTCCGCTACACTCCAGCACCTCCGATCCTCTGCCGCCCCTCTGAGCCGCCCCTAGCACGATTTTTGCTTATTGCGGATACCACCCCACCCGCAACAAGGCGTGGCTCATGGCTGAATTCGATACGGTCGCCAAACACCTCATCCACACCTACCCCCGCGACTTCGCCCGCTTCGCCCTCCAACACGACGACTTCAAGGTCCTCGGCGTCGTCGATACCGAACAACCCACCGTCGAAGCCCACCGCACCGATAGCCTCATCCGCGTGTGCATCGGCGGCGAGAAGGCGTTAGTCCATCACGAGTTTCAAACCACCGACAGCGACCCACCCATGCCGCTGCGCATGGCCGCTTATATCGGCCGCGGCATTGAGCAGTACGACCTGCCTTTCTATTCCACCGTCATCTATCTGCGTCCCGATGCCGGCCGCACCGATCCGGGGTACTATCTCCAAGAGCGGCACGGCTTCCGCGTATTGGTGCAATACCAAGTAATTCGGCTGATTGAGATAGACGGCCAAGGGATTCTCGACGCGGGGCATTCGGGCTTGTTTCCGTTTGCACCATTGATGCAGCGGCCTGCGAGGGTGGATGCTGAGGCATGGTTGCGCCAGTGCGTAAATCGGGCGCAGCAGGTGCCGATGGACGAGCCGCTCAAGGCGAGTTATCTGGCCGATCTTGCCATTTTAAGCGGATTGGTGTATAAATCAGAGACGATTAAGACTATCATTGCGGAGGAGACCATGTACGAATCGTCGATAGTGCAGTATTTTACGGAGAAGGGCATCAAGCAAGGCATTGAGCAAGGCGGCCGAGAACGCACCGTTGAAGCTTTGCTCGATGTGCTGGAGATTCGCTTTGGGCTGGCCGCGTCAGATCCGTTGGCCACCCGCATTGCGGCCATCGACGATGTGCAGCGCCTCAAGCAGTTGCATCGAGCGGCCATACAGGTGCCCAGCCTTGAAGAGTTTAGACGCCTGTTAGACACAACCGAGTAGGGGCACCGCGTAACGTCAGTATATAATTGAATGGACCGAGCAGCGGGTGCGGTCTATGCGGCCGAAACCGGCTTCAATTGTGCTGCATAGTTGGCAATTATATATTTTCTACTATCCATTAGCTTGCAAAGGTTGCAAGTTCGCTCAAACCACCACAAGGAGAGCAAGAATGAGGTTACTGATCGCCTGCGGCTTTGGCCTAGCCTTAATAGGAGCTGCAAACGCCCAGTTCAACGACCCACCGGCCCTTGAAAATCGCAACGGCCGGCTCGGCTTTGAGTTCTACATGCTCGAAGTCCCCGATCCCAGTTCCATGACCGCCGATGGCGACGCCAGCGACTGGGGCTGGTTCGATCCCGAGTACACCCTCACCATGGATGAGTGGCGCGACGAAGCGGATCGTCCCCTGCCCGAGCGCGACGACTACAACGTCACCACCCTCATGGGCTGGAAGGGCGGCGATGTCAATCGCTGGTACGTACACATGGAAATTGTCGACGACATCCTCTGCCACTGGGGCACCAACGTCGAGCAATGGCACGCCGACATGATCGAGTTTGCCCTTGATCCAACGGATCACGGCCGCGAATTCGGCACCGGTTGGGTCATGGAATACATCGCCCGCCCGGGCGACATGGTGCCGCCGCAGAACGTGCGCTATCGCTGGACCGGCCCAGAAGGGTGGCTGGAGAACAACGAAGTCATCGAGTTCGCCGTCCGCGTCGATCCGCCCGAAGCCTGGGCCGCTGAAGTATGGGACGCCGGTGGGACCACGTATTACGAGTGGAACTACGAAGTCAAGCGGTTCATGGAAGACGGCGGGCCCTCGGCCAGCGAGACCTTCCAGTTGGATGCCGTCGCCGGGGAAGACGGCGCGGGCCTAGCCTTCAACCTGTGGGCTGAAGACAGCGAGCCAACAGGAGACGACGGTGACCGCGCCTCTTCAGTGGTCAACGACATGACCACGCGCGGCCCCGAAGGCTCGGCGCGGCAGTACTACGCTCACGCCCTGCTGCTGCGCATGGGCGAGTACGCCGCTGCAACGTCCGTGGAAGAGTCAACTTGGGCGCAGATCAAGGACTCCTTCCGCCGCTAAACTAAACCCCTCGGAACGACTCCACGGCAAAAAACTGTCGTGGAGCCGTTCCACTTCACATCGAGAATTTCCTTTAGGGCGGGTGCGCGTTATCAGGTGCCCGCCCACTTTTGCATCTTTACCAGCGTCGCCAAGAGCTAAACTGTCTAGATATAGAGAACGTACAATGCGCGGATGCTTATGGATCGCGGTGCTCATCTTCCTCGTCAGCGGTTGTGGGCGCTATTTCCCTCAACCCCTGCAGCCTACGCTCCAACAGGCCGAGGGCATGACCGTCAATGACGACGGTTCCGTCACTTACGCGCTTGAGCGGCTGGCCATCACCCTAAGGCCCATGACCGACGCCGAACTCAACCGACAATTTCCCCAAGCCTCGACCGGCGGTGCTGCCGCAGTCAATCCCTATACCTTCGGCGATTGGGTCGCGCCCGGCGACGACTGGACGCCTTCCCGCTTTTTGGTGATGAAGCTCGGCGTCGCCAATTACCAGTTCCCCAAGGTCGTCATCGACCCTCTCAAAGCCACGATCAAAGCGGCCAACAATCAAATCTACCGCGCCTTGAGCTACGCCGAGCTGTATGAATACTATCAAGCGTATTGGCAGGCCAACTCCGGCCAAGGCCGAATCGAATTCAGAGCGCGCACCGACATTCTCAAGCAAACCATGTTCACTGATGCCTTCATCTTCAGTGGCCGCGACGAAGAAGGGTACATCGTCTTTCCCCGTTTGGACGACGAAATACAGCGCATCCAAGTGGAAATCGCCGACATCGCCATCCGCTTCAATTTCGAGGACAAACCCGTGGAGACCATTGACCTCAGCGTTTCTTTCGAGCGCGAGGTACTCAAGGGGAACGCGCCCCACAGCGCAGTTCCATTGAACTAATTGATTTACGCAAAGGTCGTTAGGTATGGGATGCTTCGCTTCGCTCAGCATGACAATGAAGAAACGCACCCGCTGCTGTCATGCTGAGCAGAGCGAAGCGGAGTCGAAGCATCTAATACCTAGGTGCCCGTGCGTGACTTCTCTTCCACTTGGCCGTGTCGCCGCCGTCTGCATGATGATAGGGCTGGGAGCGCGGCTGGGGCTAGCCGAAGTGGAAACATACCACATCGGCCGCGGCGGCTTGTCGTGGGCTTCTCAAGCGGACATCCAAAACGGAACCGTTGGGGTAGAAGGCGCACTACAACCTTTGGAACTGCGCAGCGGCCAGAACCTAATGGAGTTGCTGCGAGCCGCAGGCCAGACTTGGCTCAACGGCAGCCCCAGCGACTTCACCAAGCCAGGCCAACCGCGCACGTGGTCCAACGACGGCCCCTTCAATCAGGTAAACGGCCCCCTGCAGCTTGTTGATGGCGACCCTTCCAGTTCATCAGAAGGCGCATTCAGAACGGCGCGCAACCAAGCGGGGGCCACGTTTTTCTGGGATCTCGGCGCTCCTTTCCCCATAGAACGCGTGCGGTTTACGCCAGCACCCGGCGAGCTAGATTGGTTCATCAAGGCATTTGAACTGCGGGTGAGCGACGGCGAGCAGTTCGACGAGGTCAGGCGACCCGTCTATCACCTGCTGAGCCGCGTCGAGGACAACAAGGACCCAGTGGTCGAGCTTTCCTTCAACGGAGTGCAGGGGCGCTTTCTCCAGCTCAAGGTACTCTCGCGCAATCCCTTCAACCTCGCGGAATTCGAGGTGTACGGCGAGGGATTCGTGCCCGTGTCCAGCTATGTCTCGCAGCTCCATTCCTTTGGGCGGCCCGTGAATTTCGGGCGGCTCGTGGTGCGGGCCGAGCGGCTGAGCCGTGCCGCAACAGGCGACACCGCAACCGTGCGCTTGCAGCTACGCAGCGGCATGGACGACACCCCCATAGCCTACTTTCGCCGCGACCGCGACACGGGCGTCCGCGAAGAAGTGTCTCTGTCCGAGTACAACAATCTGCCCAGACGCGCCCTGTACCGCCGCGATCCAACCACCGGAGCCGTGCTAGGAGAAGTAACTCGGACCGAGTATCTCTCGCTGCCGTTGGCCGAGGTCGGGCCAGCGCGCGACTTTGTGCAGGCCGACATCCGCGAAGACGTGGAGAACTGGAGTTCTTGGACCCCACCACTGCAACTCGATTCGTCGGCGACGGTAATTATGCCGTTGGATCTGCCAAGCCCGCGCGAATTCTTGCAGTTCCGCATCTTTTTCAACGGACATGCCGCGAGCACCATGCGCCTCGATAGCTTGGTGGTAGAATTTTCTCCCGGACTGGTCAGCACGGCTGTCGGCGAGGTCGCGCTGGCCTCCGACCCCAATCCCGTCGGCGGCGTCTTGGCCGTTCCGAGCGGGGTCGATACTTCCTTTGTCTGCGACATCCTCACCCAATTCGACGAAGACGATCTAGCGGGCTTTCGCGGCCTCAAGCTCACCGCCTTCCCGCCACCCGTCTTTGAACGGCTGCAAATGGGAGATCCCCTCGTCGAGGTCTCGGACGTCGAGGTCGAGCCTATTGCCGAAGGCTTCCACGTCTTTTTTCCCCCAGTGACGCGCCAAAATAACCAACCCATGCGACTGACCTTTAGGCTACGGCTGCTGGAGTACCATACGCCGCTGAACGCCTTCTTGCTCGGCGATGGCAATGTGCCGCCGCATCCGATTGTGGCCGGCAATGCCAGTGCCGAGGTGGGTACGGGGTCCATCCATATTTTCGCCACAAGCGCCACGCCCTTGGTCGAAGCCCTCTTCTCGACTTCCGTGCTCACGCCCAACGGCGATGGGGTCAACGACGAGGTCGAAGTCGCCGCGGTGCTGACGCAATTTGCCGACGAGGTGCCGCTAGCCATCGAAATTTTTGATCTTTCCGGCCATCGAGTGCGAGAGCTAATTGCCGCGCCTCGGGCTGCGGGGGTCTATCGCGAAACGTGGGACGGACGAAATGGGAGCGGCACCAGGGTCGTGCCCGGTCTATACCTATGTCGGATCGGGGTGCGCTCGGACATCGCCTCGACCACCGCGACCCAACTCATAGGAGTGGCGTATTGACCGCTTTCTTGCTAGTGCCGCTGTTGCTCGCTGGAACGGCTTGGGGTCAGGCGTCGTCATGGGTCGTCGGCTCAAGTGGTGACCCTTGGGCCGATGTGGCCGAGCGCTGGATCGCCCTCGATGACTCTGTGCGTCTCGGAGCCGTCCAGCCTCGCTCCGTGCCCCCGGGACACAACGTGCTGCGCGGGTTGGTGCGCGCAACAGGTGTTGCCGCTCAGGTCAACATCTTTGACTACTCCTGGGCCTTTGCTAAAGACCCGGATCGGATGGAGATCAACAACCAACTCGTGGGCTGGAATCCGCGCATGTGGGGAGGCAACGCAGCGGTGATGCGCGGCCTCATAGATGGCGACGAACTGACCGCCTCTTTCGTCCATCCACCGCGCATCGACGGACGGCCTAATGCTGCGGTGTTCTATACGTTCGATTTGGGAGTGCCCATCGCCCTCGACAGCCTCGTCTTCTTTCCACCCCAAAGCGGCTTTACCGACGACAACAGACGCCAGCGCAACGTCTTCCCCGTGGGCTACGAAGTAACGCGCACCAACACGCCCGCAGACTGGCTCATTTTCGAGGAAGAGGAGGTCGCGCTCGGGTCGCCCGGCTACCACCCGCTCGACGAGCTAGTCGGCAGCACCTTTTCCAACAACCAGAGCATTGTGTCGCTGCGGCCGCCCCTGCGCTTTACGCGCTTTTTGCGCTTCAAGTTCGGCGGCGTCACGTCGCTGGGCCTCCTCGCTGAGATACAGGCCTTTGGCCGCGGCTATCCCCAAGTAGCGCGCTACTTGTCGCAAGTCAAGTCCTTTGGCGAGCCAGTGAGCCTCGGCCGGATTACTTGGCACTTCACTCGCTATCGGCAGACGAGTTCCGGCCGCATCGTCGAAGACCCAGCGGCCCCAGTGCAGCTCATCATCCAGACGCGCTCCGGCACGGACGACGATCCAATAGATCACTTTATTTTTGACGAACTCAGCCGCCTCCTCAAAGTGGACCGCCCGACCTACGAAGACGCGCCGGCGGTCGTGCACGCCGCCTACCAAAGCGCGCCTGGGTTCCAAGCGCGTCGAGGGGAGGATATTGAGAATTGGACGCCTTGGTCCATTGCCTATGTAGAGTCGGGCGACGAGGTGCGCTCGGCCGATGGTGGGGCGTTCTTCCAGTTTCGCTTCGAGATCGCCACGGAGCACCCCTTTGCCTTTGGCGTGCTAGATAGCGTGGCCTTTGAGGTGTCGCCTCTGTTGGCCGACAGCGTGCTGGCCGAGGTCTCGCTCGCCGGGCCACTACCCGACCCCAAGGTACCGCTGGGCGTGGATACTACGTTTGTCTATGACATTCGCACAGTTTTCGCCACCAGCGGCCGCGTGGGGTTTGACGCAATCGAATTAGACGTGCCTCCGGGCGCGCGTTTTCTCGGCTTAGAGATTGACGAAGTGCCCGCGCAGGAAGGCGCGGATTTTTCCTTCGTCGCCACGCCTAATAAATTCAGCTTCACTTTTCCGCGAGTTTTTGTCGAGGACACGTCGTTCCGCGTGCGCTACCGCAGTGCGATCTACCAAGCATCGCTCTTTTTAGAGGGGCAATTGATCAACCGAGACCCACAGGCCACCCTCCTGCCCCAGTCAATTGAAGCGGGTGATGCACGCGCGGACGTCGCCAGTAACAGCATCCAAGTAGTAGCCAGCGAGGAAGAGCTGAGTGTCTTGGGCGCGCTGCGGCTGTCTTCACCAGTCGTAACGCCCAACGGCGACGGAGCCAACGACATCGTCGTTGCGGCCTTTGATTTATTTGGCGTCAACGGAGCACCAACCACCATGGAAGTGCGCGATCTCGCCGGACGCCGCGTCGCCACTCTGCTCAGCACCACGGGCCAAGCTGGCTCTCACGCGCCGACTTGGGACGGCAGGGACGCAGATGGAAAGTTGGTGCCTCCCGGCCTCTACTTGGTGCAGATAGAGGTCGAGATCGATTTGGGCGTGGAGACGCAGACGTACGCGGTCGCCGTCGCCTATTGACTGGCGCACCCTGCGGAGAAAAGCCGATGCTTAGACGCGATTTCATCCATATCAACCTCAAAAACGCGCCCTCCCGACAGCAGTGGAGTGCGATCGCAGCTAAAAAACTGCCTTTACTGCTTTTCTTCGTCTTTCACTCCGCCCTATACGCTCAGGACATTGTTTTTGCAGGGACGGACTTTGCGGCGTGGAATCATCCGGCCGGGCTCGTCCAAATCGGCTCTGACGGAGTTGTTGTCAAGCGTTTTGGCACGACGTTTAACTCGGTCGCCAATGCCAACGAATTTTCATCCGTTACCATCGGCGACTACGGCCGCTTGCCAGTGCGCGCGCCCTCCAATCAGGCTCAGGCCGGACTAGTGGCCGACCAAGACCACAACACCTATTGGCAGCCCGACTTAGACGATCCGCTCCAGAAGTGGTGGCTAGAGGTCGATTTGGAGCGCGCGGTCGTCGCCCGCAAGATCCGCGTAATCTTTCCCCAAACTGAGGACGCCCGTCCCTTTGAGTTCTTTTCGCTCCACATCAGCCCGGGCATCCAAGTCGCGGGCGCACCGGGTAAGCAAATCGCGTTTGAGCGCGTCGGTCGCCCGGTCAACAACAACACCAAGCAGGTTGTAGAGTTCGATCTCAGAACCGTCAACAAGCCCCCTCTCAGTGGAACGCCCAAGGGACAGTACTTGGCAAAGAGCGACAGCTTGGATTTTTCTATCCTCCGCTTTGTGCGCTTTGAAGCGGCCGGCCAAACCCCTGGCGCAGCTCTCGCCGAAATCGAGGTAGATGGCATTGGCTTCAACCTCTCGACCCGGGTGTTTACCGAAGTACGCGCGGAAAAGGGCGAGAAGTCATGGGGCGGCAGAACGTGGACCTCAAGAGCACGCGATTGCGACGGCTGCGGCAAGGCCAGCGGCGCGGAATTTCTCGTGGATGCGGACTTGGGCCGACGGCTGTGGAGCATCCAAGCCTCTTCTGGGGATCGCGATTGGCGCGACGATGGCGTCTGGTCGGTGATCGACTTTGGCAACGTGTTCCGCATCGACCGGATCATCTTTGTGCCGCTCATCGGCGGCCGCAGCCCGTGGCTCTACGGCTACCAGCAGGGCGCGGTAGGCGGCTTTCCCATGTTCGATATCCTCACATCCGACGGCAGTCCGAGCAACACGGCCGACCCGACGGCCGAAGGACCGTTTGACTACGAGTTGCTGTCCGAAGTGCGCACCAGCTATCCCTTTAACGATTTCCAATTCCCCACGCGCGACACGCGCCTCATCCTCTGGCGCGTGATCGGCTTCTACGGGCGCGACGCCAATGCCTTGCAGCTTTTTGCCTTTCACCGCGAAGGCTATCCCAAGCGCGTCGAGTTGGAGTCCTCCGACCTCGACTTGGGTGCGGCGCGCAGCATCCGGCGCATCGAGTGGGACGCCGACCTGCCGCCGGGTACGCGCTTAGAAGTGCAGACCCAGACGGGCAACGGCTTTACCGAAGTTACGCGCTACTTTCTCGCCAATGGCAATGAAGTCACCAAGGAAGCCTATGAAGCGGCGCGCAAGCGCTACCGCGGCGACATTGTGCAAGAAAATGTGCGCGATGCAACTT
Source organism: Candidatus Latescibacterota bacterium (assembly GCA_022819745.1). Next base: position 544,640 of record JAJEGS010000039.1, read on the forward strand.
GGAGCACTTGGAGCCAGCCGCATCGCTTTTCCGGGCAGAGCTTTCAGTCGCCTTCGCCGCGGCGCTACTTGCGCACGCGCATTCGCCTGTACAGCGACGACCTCAACGCGTCGCCGGTGCTGCGCTCGCTGCGGGTTGTGGCCAACGATCCAGTCATTGTTGCTGGCCTGAGCGGCTCGGTGTGGCCGCGCGAAGCCGGGCTCGATTCGCTGACTGAATTTCGCTATACCATCAAGCCGCAGGCGTTCAACAGCCGCGACCCCGGGTTCGACCAAGTGCTGATCGCACTGCCTCCGGGCAGCGCGGACGCCAAGTTGCTCGCAGCCTGGGTGGGAGGCCAGCAGGTAGAGGCGCACAGCTCGTTGCGCGGCGATTCGCTGTGGGTGCAGTTGCCGCCGCCAGTGGTAAAGCGCGACTCCGTCAACATAGCGTTTGCAACGCGAGTTTTCGCCAGCCCGACGGTCTTTGAAACCTTTGTCTTTAACTCCAGTCAAGAAGACAACGCACAGGGCGTCGTGCCAGCAGAATTGGGAGCCGATCAAGTGTTTGTGCCCGAGGTGGTACAGGGCGCATCCCTAATCCGCAACTTGCGTCACTCCGGACTGTTCACGCCCAATGGCGACGCAGTCAACGACCTATACGAGCTGAGTTTCACCGTCGTCAAGACCGACAAGCAGCCGTACGTGCGCGTCTTTTCCCTCGATGGCCGCCTAATCGCCGAATTGAAAAACGCCACTCCGCGCGGTGCCCGGGCGACGTATGCTTGGGACGGCCAGCGCGACGGCCAGATCGTGCCGCCGGGCATCTACATAGTGCATGTCGAGTTGCAAACCGATCCTAAAGACGAGATCGTCCAGCAGTACCTTCATATCGTATATTAGCGATACATCGAAGGTAGCAAACGAATGGAAGAACATGAAGATCAACTACTTTGAAGATACGGACACCGCATTTATCGAGTTCACTTCTAAACGCGTCGCCGAAACCCGCGAGTTGTGCGAGGACATCTACATAGACCTCGACGAGCAAGGAAACCTCGTTGCCATGAAAATTGAGCACGCCAAGACGAGCGCCAACATCTTAGACTTCACCTTCGAGCGTCAAGAAAATCAACCGAGTGATAGTAGTCAGTGGCCAGTGGCCAGTGACCAGTCCCAACCCGCCCCCGGGAGCGGTGGGGAAACTAAACACTAAACAACCCTGTGGGAGAGAGGACGTGACACGTCTAACGATAATATTTCTGTATTGCGGTTTGCTCCTCGGGACGCCGCAGCCGTCTGCGGCCCAGCGCGCCACCGGATTTGACAATCCCTATTACACTTCAGCCACTGAAGTCGCGCCCTCAACTCTCGTCCCTTCAGTGCGCAAGTGGTACCAGCCGCAGCGCCTGTACGAACTCTACGACTGGCGGCAAGACCAGTACTCCAACTATGCGCGCAACCCCTATCAACGCTACAATGACGTCTTCTTAGAGGGATCGCCCTTTTACGACATCTACGGCTCGTACATCAGCCAAGGTTGGCGGGTGTACAACTGGACCGAGGACTATCCCACGGCCAGCGGCAGCAGCATCTTCAAAAGCCCGCGCTTCAGCTCGTGGTTCAGCAACGTCCTCATTTCCTCCAGCCACTCCGGCCAGTTTCACTCTTCGCTGATGGTGGGCGACGGCATCCGCACGACCCTGACGCCACTTACTTTTTCCAAGCCGCGTTTCGACGGCGTGCAGTGGGACATGATGTCGGACAAATACGCTCTGACTCTGCTTACCTCGCGCATCAACAACACCGGCGTCGTCGCTGGCGTCGCCGGAGAGGCTGGCGTGAAGTTCAGCACGTTCACCAACATGTGGGCCGCCAAAGGTCAAGTCAGCATCGGCGACTTTTCCAATGTCGGCCTAACATTTGTCAACGCCGCCCACATGAACTCCAACATTCCCTTTGGCGACAATTCGCTCAAAGGCCAACTCAGCGGGCCGATGAACAACGACTTCGTGCGCTCGATCATCGTGCGCATTTCCGACGACTCGCCCGAAGACGGCGAAGGCGGTGCCTTGCTGTCGCGCTGGCGCATCTTTGCCAATGGCGTCGAACACACCGACGATATCGCGCCCGTGGTGGAAGGTGGCTTCCGCCGTCGCGGCGTGATTGAAGCAAGCGGCACCGACGTAATAACCCTCACGTTCAACATCGAGGACTTCTCACCCACCGTCGATGACGAAATCGACGACTTCCGCGAAATTGAGCACGTGGAGATCGGCCTAGTACTGGCCAACGACTACAAAGTGGAGGTCGCTTCCAACAAACAGACCAACCAACTCGGCGCCCCTGTGTTCCTAACTGTCCTTCGCGCACCGGGCAATGTCAAGGACGGGGCCAACCAAGCCTTTCACACCTTTAGCTACGGCCTGCCCACCGGCAACCGGCTACTCGGCTTTGACCTGTCGATCAACGACGTTGCCGGTTTTGACTTGAGGGGAGAATACGTGCGGAACTTCCAATACCGCCGCTTCCCCAACGAAAACTTCATCCGCGAACAAGCTCTCGCTACCAACACCGCCGAAGCCTTTTACCTGACAGCGCAGAAGCGGCATTACCCGTGGACGGTTTTCGCCGAGGCCTTCAGCATGGACGCGGAATACTCGACCCAAGCCTTTATCCCTAACTCCGAGGGCGAAGTGTACTACGGCAACGAGCAACAAAGTGTGTACGAATTCGTCGATGACAACGACGATCAAGACGAGTTACCCGACTGGACCCGGCGCTACTACGGCCCGCGCGTCAACACCCGCCAAGGGACGGGACTATTGACCGACAGCGCGGTTTTCCCCGGGATCGACGAAAACAACGACGATCTCTCGGATTTCAATCGCAACTTCAACCGCCTACCCGACTACGCCGAGCCTTTCCTGCGCTTCGAGATCGATCCCCCCGATTTTCTCTTTGGCATGGACATGAACAACAACGGGGTCATCGACCGCTTTGAAGACGACTCCGAAGCGGACTATCCCTACAAGCGCGGACACCGGGGATACAACACATACCTAGGCGTTGAAATCGCACCGGACATAAACCTCATGGCCGGCCGCCTCGACGAGCGCCTACTGAAAACCGCCCGCGAAAACGCGACCACGTACCTGCTCTTGACCGCGAGCGAAAAGTTCCCGCGCTACAACCTGCAATTGCGGCTGATCGTCAATCCGCGCAAGGTCGCAGACGACATTCCCGAAGATGTCTTTTTGTGGGTCGATACGCCCGGCACATTCGGGGAATCGCGCTTTATCCGCGACCAGCTCGTGGCGCGCGATGCGTTCGTCAACACCACGTATTTAGACGTGCGCTACGACCGCTACATCTCGTTTACCACCAAGTTCAAGCACGAACAATACACGCAATTGGGGGCGGCTACTGAAGAGCTAAACAACCAGCGCTTCCTCGGCGTGATCAACAAGGCCCAGTACCCGCTCCACCTGCGCTCTTGGGATGTGACCTTGAACTGGAAACAGCTCTACAGCAATCGGGTGCCGGCGGACAAAGGCGCGTTGCAAACGTCCGATATAACGGAGATTTTCTCGCTGCTGGCCGGCCGCGAGATCAACCGCAACATGAGCTTTACCGCAGGCGTCGAATACGAGATCGCCAACAATCTGGGCGAGCAGCCCGAGGGGTTTCTAGAAGACGGCACTACGCTAGTGCTGGCCGGCCAGATCGCCAACCAATCGGCCTATCAGGGGTATGCGCTTACTACCAACGTCGGGCTGCGCTGGACCCGCGAAGACCTCGACTCAGCTCCTGCCTCGGCCAAGCTATTCACCTTTATCAGCGTCTTCGCCGGGCTGGGCAAGGACCTGTAAGCTAACTTCGGCGAGTACTTCAGTATTTATCTCGATATCCTCACTGTATTGCTCGCGCAGCCGCGCGATAAAGGCGTCCATGGCCTTAGTTGCCGCCTGCTGCCTCAACAGGGTTTTGACGCTGTTATAGACCAAGGCTAGATCCGCAACTTTGCCATCAGTGCGGGTAAACATCTCGACGTTGGCATCGTAGTACGCGCGAATGTCCTCTTCGGTGATGGGCTGTTGGCGCGCCACTTCCCTGCCCTCGGTGCGATAGAGCCACTCGACGATGAGCGCATCGCGCTTTTGCTCCACCGGCTCGCGCACCTTGGGGTCGCAGTCGTATTGCAGCTTGCGGCCCTCCGCCATCATAATCTGCACCCCCGCCAAGTTCTCGGCCGCCTTGTATCGGGCGGCACTGTCGAGCCGACTGTGGCTCGCTTCTAGATTCGCCCAGTACGCGGCCGTGGTCAGTTGGCCACCGCGCCAGCTAAAGAGCACTTGCTCTTCCCCATCGGGCGCGGTCAAGGTTTTTAAACCTTCGTCGTGGGACTCTAGCTCGTATTCGCGGCGCAGGCGATGGACGTATTGTTCCATATCGTCGGCCCGCTTTTGCACGCGCGCTTTTTCTTGCAACCACTCGCGCTGGGCCGCAAAATCCACGTGCCGCCTTTTGTCGAGTCGGAAGACGTGATAGCCTATTTGGGTCTTCACCGGATGCGGATAGAGTTGGCCCTCGTCCATGGTCCGCAGTGGTTCCATCAACTCGGGCAGCATGTGGCCCATCTTGAACCACCCCAACTGGCCAGCCGGGCCAAAGCGCCGCTGGATGGTCTCCGTTGAATAGATGGGCACCAGCGACTCAAACAGAGTGTCCTCTTGCAGGGCCGTTAGTACTTCCAGAGCCTCTTCTTCGGTGGCGCAGACGATCTGCTGGCTCAAGACTTCGACATCGTATTCGCGCTCTTTGGCGAAAGCCCGCAATTCCTCTTCGGTTGATGTGTAATCGCCGTGCAGGGCCTCTTCCTCGTACAGTTTGTTCATCACGGCCCTTTGCTCGGTGCGCTCGACTTCGCGGGCAATGCTCGGCTCGAGATCGAGGCCGCGGCGCAGCCCTTCGCGCACCAACAGTTCGCGGGCGATCACGCCGTTGAGCAGCGTTAGCTTAGCATCCGCATTCATCTCTTCAATGTGCTTGTAGCCCGTTTGCATCAGCTTTTGCGCTCGCTCCCTAAACTCTTCCTTTGATAGGGTGGTTTCGCCGATGCGAGCGACGTAAGTAGGCTCAGGTTCTGTCCCACAAGCCACGAGCGCGAGCAAGGAGACGCGAACGATTGCTCTCAACTTCATACGACAAATTTCTCCGTTATTTTTTTGTAGTTTCCTCAATGACAATGTGTTGATTGGCCGCCACGTTTAAGAGGGTCTGCACTGCGCCGCTGGGCCAAAAAACTTGCAGTGAATCTACTTGAGTATGGCGGCTCAAACCCAGCGTTAAGCGCACGTCGCTGCTGCCCATGTATCCGTAGCTGCGGCGAATTTCGCGCTTTTGCACGAGGTCGCCCGCCACGGCCCGGATTTTGGTGCCGAGCCCGTCGCGATTGCTTTGGGTGCCTACAGCTTTGACCGTCAGGTAATTATGACCGCTGTGGTCGTTGCGCAACAACGTGCAGTGGGGCGCGTCCGAATCCGACACAAAGATATCGACATCGCCGTCGTTGTCGTAATCGCCCAAAGCAGCACCGTGGCTGACGCGCTCGACGAGCATCCCCGGGCCGCTAGTGTTGCTCACGTCGGCAAAGGTGCCATCGCCCTGATTGCGGAATAACTGGTTTTGCTGCGGATAAGTCGTGTCCGGGTCGAACTCGCGCACGTTTTCATCGAGATGACCGTTGGTAACAAAAACATCGAGGAAACCGTCGTTGTCGCTGTCGAAAAAGACCGCAGCCATGCCCAAGTAGGGCACGCTCGGCGCGCCGAGATGAGCGACAAACGTCAGGTCGCTGAAAAAACTTCCGCCATCGTTGTGGTATAGCGTATTGGGCAGCCACTGAAAGGTGGCCAAGATAATGTCGAGCCGGCCGTCGTTATCGTAATCGCCGAAGTCCGCGCCCATAGCGGACTCAGCGTACCCCTCCTCGTTGTACGCCACCCCGGCGATGATGCCGTGCTCTGTAAAGGTGCCGTCGCCGTTGTTGAGGAAGAGGAAATTGGGCTGCCGGTCGTTGGCAATGAATAGGTCCGGGTCGCCATCGTCGTCGCAATCGCCAAACACCGCGGCCAGTTGTCGCCCCTCATTGCTGAACAAGCCCGCCGCGCGCGTCGCATTGGCAAACGCAAGGTCGCCGTCATTGCGATAGAGCACACCAGCCTGGCCGGGGTACGCGAGAGGGCCGCAGATCGAGCGTGCCGCGCCTGTAAAGCACTCCTTGTTCGCATCCAAATCGAACTCCATGTAATTGGCCACGTAGAGATCCAAGTCGCCATCGCGGTCGTAGTCGGCAAAGGCCGCATGCGCTCCCCAACCCGGATCGCCGAGGCCGGTCCGGTCCGTCATATCGGCAAAGGTACCGCCATGACCCTCGTTGTGATAGAAGACGTTGGGTCCGTAGTTGGTCACGTACAGGTCGGGGCTACCGTCGTTATCCACGTCGCCGACCGCAGCTCCCATACCGTACCCTGAATCGCCGGTGCGCGTCGCCTCCGTGACATCCGCGAAGGTACCGTCGCCCTCGTTGCGGTAGTGGGCATTGCTACCGGGCGGACCGTCATAGCCCGGCAGGGCTGTGCCATTGACGATGTACAGGTCGAGGAAGCCATCGCCATCGGAGTCGAAGAACGCCGCACCCGAGCCGATGGCTTCGGGCATGTACTTCCGGCCGCTCGCGCCGTTTACATAGCGGAAGTCAATGCCCGCGGCGCGTGTCACCTCGACGAAGTGGGGAGCGGATTGGGCGCTGACGCTGGCAGCCACCAATGCGATGAGTAGCAAGACCACGGTTAATCCTGCGTTTGGCTTGCGGCGTTGAACTTGCGGGCGAGGGCTGCGCCGCGCTGTAAGCGGGCATTGTCCGGCTCAAAGCGCAAACCCCGCTCATAGCTTGCCAGCGCTTGGGCAAATGCTTCTTGCATCATCAGCGCATTGCCAAGCGCGAGATGCGCGAGCACATACGTGGAGTCAGCGCGCAGGGCTTGGCGGAACAGGGACATGGCCTCGACCACTTGGCGGCGGCGCAAATAGAGGTTACCCAAGTTGTGGTACGAGGGTGCGAAATTGGGGTTGCGGTCCAGGGCTTGCAAATAGTACAAACGCGCTTCTTCGTACTGTCCGCGCTGTCCGTATAGCGCGCCTATCTTGTGGTACAACTCGGCCTTGTCGGGCGTCCGAGCTAGAGTAGTGCGCAGGCCGATGAGGAGCTTTTCCTGCTTTTCCAGTTCGTTGTACAGGGCCAATTGGCGTCGTCCTTCTTCCTGCTGACCACTGCGCAACAGGGCATTGCCGAGGTTGAAGCGAGCCCGCGCAAAGAGCGAATCGAGCGCCACGGCGCGTTGCAATTCAACGATGGCCGCAGCGTACTCACGGCGCTTGTACAAGGCCGTGCCGAGGCCGTGGTGGTACTTGGCCACAGTCGAATCGGCGGCTAGGGCACGGGCATACGCCGCTTCGGCCGCAGCGTAGTCGTTGAGCTTGAGATGGGCCTCGCCGAGGTTGTACCATGCCTCGCTGTAGTCGTCTTGCAAGGCAACGGCGCGGCCATACGCGGCAACGGCCTGCTCGTACTGGGCTTGGCGAAAGTACAGCAACCCGAGCGCCATCTGCGCCCAAGCGTAATCCGGGGTCGCGCGCGTGACCTCCTCTAACAGGGCGAGGGCCTCGGCGTGGCGATTGAGACGGGTCAGCACAATGGCCAGTTCGGTTTGCGCCTTGGCGTAATCGGGTTGCAGCACGATGGCCTGTTTGTAGGCTCCTAGGGCCTCGGTCAGCTTGTTGTCGCGTGCATAGGCGTCAGCTAGGTTGCGGTGAGCTACCGCAGAATTGGCATCGCGTTCTACCGCGCGTTTCGCGGCTTCTATGGCGGCGGCATAGGGGCCTTGGTGCAGGCGACTTACAGGTGCCGCATCGGTTGGGCGCGGTTGGCGGTCGTTGGGAGGGTCCTGACAGGCGACGAGTGCTAGGATCGACAGGTAGCAGAGTAGGGGCATATTGAGGGTGGAGGATTATTTAATTTTAGCTATTAATTGCGTTTAAGTATGTCTCTTCGCCGTCTCCGTGTCCACTTCGGCACCCAACCCGCCGATTCCGCATGGCCGGTTTCAAGTAGATTGAAGTGTCTGTCGTCTGCACTCGACTCACGTTTTGTACCTCCGGGTCGGTCTAGTCCCTAAAGGTCTCATTCATGGGTTGTGCCCGATACAGTCTAACCCCGCACATCCCGTCTTCCCCACTGTGCTGCCGCCTTGGCATGGATATTGCAATGCAAGAATTACGAATGGCCCCAACCGTCCCCTCCGGTTCGGACGGCTTGGTACGCCCTAATTCCTAATTGACCCAAGGATCTACGGCTTCTATGGCAGAATTTGACGTGATTTCCAAGGCCCTCATTCAGACCTATCCACAAGACTTCGCCCGCTTCGCGCTAGCCCAAGACGACGTCGAGGTGCTCGAAGTGCTCGATACGGAGCAACCCACTGTAGAGACGCACCGGATGGACAGCCTTATGCGCGTGCGTATCGACGGCACCGAAGCGCTGGTGCATCACGAGTTTCAAACGACAGATAGCACCCCTTCGGCCATGCCGTTGCGAATGGCTGGCTACATAGGTCGGATGCTGGAACAGTACGGCCGGCCGGTCTATTCCCATGTCATCTACCTGCGGCCAAACGCCGGACGCCATGATCGCGGCGAGTACGTGCAAGATCGTTTGGGCTATCGCGTGGTTATCCAATACAAGGTGATTCGGCTGAGTGAGTTGGCCGGGCAAGCCATTCTCGACGGTGGCTATACAGGCTTGTTGCCCTTCGCGCCGCTGATGCAGCCGCCGGAAGGGCTGGCTGCCGCGCCGTGGTTGCGGCAGTGCGTACAGCGAGCCGAGGCCCTGCCGATGGCGGCGGAGATCAAGGCCAATTTTTTGACAGATTTGGTCATTCTGAGCGGTTTAGTGTATGATTATCAAACCATTCAACGCATCATACCGGAGGAGATCATGTACGAATCGTCGGTTATTCAGCATTTTGCCGAGCAGGGGCGCGAGGAGGTGGGCCGAGAATTTCTCCTCGATGTGTTGGCCCTTCGCTTTCAGCCGGAGGATGTGCAACGGTTGGCCAGCCGCATTGAGGCCATCGACGATGTTCAGCGCCTCAAGCAATTACATCGAGCGGCCATACAGGTCCCCAGCCTCGAAGCCTTTAGGCACCTGTTAGACGCCGACGAGTAGAAGCGCTGTCTAACGCTAGTTATCTAAAAGGAACGTCTGTGAGTTCAAGAGTACAAAGGCTCTAATTCACGTTCGATCAATTCAATCTGTTGAGGACGTTTTTTCTTTACTCTTTGAACTATCTCGCCGTTTGAGACCGCCTCAATAAATTCTTGCGTGCGAAAATTTTCTTTCTGGAAAAATCGTAAGCCTCTTATACAGATGGACCTAGTAGTACCCTCAGAAGAAGTGTCCTTAAAACCCAGGTTGTTATCTATGATCTGAAAAGCCTCCGCATGCGTTTTACCATTCACTCTCATAAGTCGGACAACAGGGATTAGATAATCTTTCACTAGCTCATACTTTTTCTCATACTTTTTTTACTCACGTCCTCCGTTCTCGTTCTCCTTTCCTCCGGTTCTCCCCGATCCTTACCCTCATCGTCTGGCGACTCCATTGGTTCAGGCAATAGATCAGCACCTCGCGCCTCACGTTGCAACAGGGACATTGCTTTATTTTTTGCACTGTTGAATATCAACGGTTTGTCTATAGGCTGGTTCTTCAGTTCGCCTAACTCGTCTTTCCACTCGTCCAATGCCGACTTGAGACGGCCTTCCCAATCGTTAAACATACGCCTTTCCTGCACTCGGGTCTTCGGTTGCTCCGTTTCTGGCAAGGCGGCGATATGGCTTTCAAACAGTGCATCCAATTCCTCATCATCGTTCAATTCCGTTTCCCGCCGCTCAATTTTTTCAAGCAGTTCGCGTTGACGATCGTCGCTGGCACCAGTAACATTCCGCCGTTCTCGCTCAAGCAGCTCTTTGAACAAGTCAGCCAAGCGATTAGCCAGTTCGCCATTCAATTCAGGGTAATCGTGAGATAACATTTCGTCCTCCGGGGAATAAGAGTCAATCAACTCGTCCAGTGGTTTGGTAACAGGCAAATGCGCTTGTATGTGAGCATCAATGTGGCACAGATCGCACACCAACTCATGAGCGTCGCCGCAGTGATTTTCAAACTCCCAGCGTTTCCAAGCTCGCCATTTGCCGCAACGATTGCAGTCTTTGCCAAAGGGCTCGCCGCATCCCCGGCAATGATGGCTGGTCGCGGGAGATACAGTTTCGCACTTCGGACACCAGACAACCGATGCCTCACCCGGCGATTCTATGCCGCGCGGCTCCAGAGACCATTCCCGCTGTTCCTCGGGTAAGCCGTGTTTTTCTGAATTGGCGGTCAAATCCAGAATTAGGCAGTCGCCGCCGTCTTTCGGGCGCAAGCCGCGTCCGACCATCTGCAAGTACAGGGCCAAGCTCATGGTAGGCCGGGCAATTACGATACAGGATGCGTCGGGCAGGTCAAACCCCTCCGTCGCAACGACCACGTTGACCAGCACTTTGAGGGTGCCTTCTCTGAAACCGGCTATCGCTTTACTGCGCTCTTCGTTACTGGTATCGCCCAAGATAACCGCAGCCGGTATGTCGGCGTCGTTGAAAACGCTGGCTAAGTTACGAGCGTGATCCACTGAAACGGCATAGGCGATGGTTGGCCGGTCGTCGTAGTCCCTTTGCCAGAACTCCAGTACTCCCGCCGTCATTACGTCCGGGTGGTTGGCCCGTTCAATGCCCCGGTCAGTGTAATCTCCGGTGCGGTCAACCTCACCGCCGATTATGCGCTGTTCCGGGGGCGGCAGTAGGGTTCGGGCGTCGCATAGCCAATCAGCAGCCTGCAAATCAGCGACCTGCGGCCCACAGAGTAACTCGTCAAACAGGTGGTCGAATCCCTCTTTTTTCGACAGCCGCCAAGGAGTGGCGGTCATGCCTACAATGCGACCGGGCCACTGCCTCATCGCCCGTTCCCAACCCTCAGCAGCAGCGTGGTGAGCTTCGTCAATCACCATTAGGTCATCGGCGTTATACTCATTCCAAATTTCCCTTTCAGCGGTGCGCCGATCCACGGTTTGCGCCATCAAAATGACGGCACCGCTGCTCATCGCTGGCGCATCGGTTCCCGGCGTCCATTTCACGTCCGTCATAGCCGAGATGTGGGCATCGGTCAGCATCCGACAAGTCTGCTCGGCAAGTTCCCTGCGGTGCGTCAGCCAAACCGCCTTGCGCCCGCCTGTGAGCCAGTCGGCCAGTAGCGCTCCGGCGATGATGGTTTTGCCGCCACCGGTAGGCAACTGCGTCATCACCCTCGCTTTGGCGTCGGCGGCCAGAGCGGTCTGAACCTGCTGTAGCAGGTCCCGCTGGTAGGGACGCAGTGAAACGTCCGCGGCCCGTGGCTGCTCTACCTGCGCGAACACCATGTCTCGTTCATCATACTTCATACATCTGCGCGGGCTGCTCCGAAGTTCCGTCGTCATTTCGCCAATCCCTTCTGGCGTCCGCGGCGTAGTGTTCGTTTTTGATCCGCTGGCCGTGAGGGATAGGCGGTAATGACATGCTCGCCGAGCATCACGACCTTGCAATTCGCTAGGCGTTCCAGCTTTTGGATCTCCCGCTTGCGGATGTCGATCTCGCGGGCGACATCCCGTTTGAGCAAAATCCACGTCTCGTCGTCCACTTGCGTCCCCAACTCGATAACGAGTGGAATATCCCTTTCGCGAATGGTCCGCTGCTGCATACGTGTCTCGGCGTGGCGAGTATAGCTAATGTCGATCATTGGTCGTCGCCTCCTTTTTCAGTGTTGGAATTGGTCTCTTGAGAGTTCGCCTCCTCTATGTCCTTTGAGGCATCTTCTGGGTCATTGCCGCTTAAGGAAGTACTGCGGTCCTTCTCCTCTATGATGAGCATTTCTAAGCGGCTCTGTCCCTCCCTGCGCTTCTCCTTTAAGTGGACCAGTTCCTCCCAGAGCTTATCCCGCTCCTCCCGGAGCTTCACCCACTTCCCGAGCTCCTTTCTTATGTCCTTCTCGGAAACGCTTTCTGGCATTTCTTCTATTCTATCTATTCTATCGTCTTTCTTCTTTATCTCTTTTTCCAGATCCTTCATCCTCTTCTCCAGATCCTTTATCTCCTTCTCCAGATACTTGAAGGCGTCCGACAGTTTATCTTCAAGCCACTTCGCACGCTCCTCACCAGCGTCTTCCGCCATCAGTTCCTCGGGGATCTCGGAGAGCCGTGCATCTCCGGTTTCAAGAGCCAGCTTGGCGTCGTGAGAACCGGCTATGCCGTCAAGTTCGTCCCTGCAAATGTTGTAGTCGGGGAACTTTAATGGCGAACCGAACATGAGCCTATCACTGTCTACATGGACGACGCCGGGGATGTCCAGTTCAACTTGCAACTTGCGCAAATAGCTGGCGAATGGGTTATCTGTGGAGAGATCGAAGAAGTCATCCATCAAAATGGAAGTATCGCTGAACAGATGCTCTCCGAACAGATCGGCCTTATCGATGGAATTTTCTTCTGCCGCGATTCCTTCGTTCATGTATGACTCAGCACCAGATAGGCCTCCACGCCAGAACCCGTCAATTTGCTCCAAACGATCAATCGCTTCGTACGCCTCTTTCGATTTCTCGCGCCGCCAAGCGAAACTTCCCTCAGCCAGAAGCGCAAAGAAAAGCGGGGCCATGCTGATCACTTCGGCGGTGCTGACGCCATATCGGCGTTTGATGAGGTCGTAGGCTAGTCGCACCTTTGGCGCGACCTGTGCACCGATCTGGACAGGCTTGGGGTCGGGTACCTTATCGAACTTAGGAAGCGGCAACTCGCCGATAAGCACACCCAGTTCGACGCTGAGTGCCTTGGCTAAGCGGTTCAGGGTGTCCTCTCGGGTTTTTTGACTCTTCTCCGGTTCGTTTTCCAAACGTTGTATCGTTCTTTCGGCGATTCCAGACCGTTCAGCAAGCTCTTTGCGCGTCATATGGTTTTTTTGGCGTAAACTGCTAAGACGTTCAGGATTGATTTTCATAGTAAGGCTCCTTTCTTTGAGACACCAATATAGCTTATTTTTTTAATTTGAAAAGAGATATAATCAGATATATTGAACAAAAATAAATTATAAAAATGGATATATTTAACTGAATTGTCCGTTTATCCCTCAAAAATGTCCTCTTTACGCTTCTTGAGATGCCACCGGGGCCCTGTCACGGTACGAGAGAGACAAACGCGGACATTTTGGTGTAATTCACCCTTCGCTTCTATCATCACCAAGGGAGCCGACAAGCAGCCACGGCGCATAAACAACCCATCGGTGTGTGCTTGCTGACACACGGTGCGCCTCCCACAAGCCCCCTCTACCAGACCAGCGACGCTGGCATAGATATTGCCTTACACATGATGAAGCCATCCGCTTTTTTCGTCTTTTTGGGACGTTACGCGGTCGGCTCCCATGCAACCGCCCGTCCTCGCAACCGTGCAAGGCATTGCTTATGGCCGAATTTGATGTCGTCTCCAAGCATCTCATCCACACCTATCCCCACGACTTCGCCCGCTTTGCACTTCAGCACGACGACCTTGAGGTGCTCGACGTAATCGACACCGAGCAACCCACGGTCGAAGCCCACCGCACCGATAGCCTGATCCGCGTGCGCGTCGCTGGCGACGAAGCGTTGGTCCATCACGAGTTTCAAACTACGGACAGCGACTCGCCGATGCCCTACCGCATGGTCGGCTATATCGGGCGCGGCATCCAGCAGCACCGCCTACCGATCCTTTCCATCGTCATCTACCTGCGTCCCGACGCCGGCCGCACCGATCCGGGGCACTATCTCCAAGAGCAACACGGCTTCCGCATCTTGGTGCAGTACAAGGTGATTCGGCTGATTGAGATAGACGGCCAACGCATTCTTGACGCGGGGCCTGCGGGCTTGCTGCCGTTTGCGCCGTTGATGCAGCCGCCAGCCGGGGTGGATGACGAGGCGTGGTTGCGCCAGTGCGTCAACCGGGCGCAGGCAGTGCCGATGGACGAGGCGCTCAAGGCGAGTTATCTGGTCGATCTTGCGATTCTGAGCGGATTAGTGTATAAATCAGAAACGATTAGGACCATCATTGCGGAGGAGACTATGTACGAATCGTCGATAGTACAGTATTTCACAGAAAAGGGCATTGAGCAGGGGAGCCGAGAACGCGCCGTTGAAGATCTGCTTGATGTGCTGGAGATTCGCTTTGCTGTGGGCGCGGCCGACCCATTGGCCGCTCGCATACGGAGCATCGAGGATTTGCAACGCCTCAAGCAGTTGTTTCGGTCGGCTATACAGGCACCCAGCCTTGAAGACTTCAGACGCCTGTTAGACGCCGACGAGTAGGGGCCTATATATAGAGGTTCCTTCCCCTATCTGCCCTTGTGGAGATTCCCATGACGACCACCGATTTGATTACCGCCGACGAGCTGTTGCAGATGAAGGACGATGGCTTCCGCTATGAACTGGTCCGAGGAGAATTGATAAAAATGAGTCCAGCCGGCCACCAACACGGCAGAATCGCGCTCAATTTGACAGGGCCACTTTTCCAACACGTAAAGACGCATAATCTAGGTGCTGTTTATGCGGCCGAAACCGGTTTCAAACTGGCCGAGGATCCCGATGTGGTGCGAGCCCCAGACGCGGCCTTCATCCGACGCGAGCGGGTTGAGGCGGTGGGCCTGACCACAGGCTTTTGGCCCGGTGCCCCCGACCTAGCGGCCGAGGTCATCTCACCGGGCGATACCTACGCCGAGGTCCAGGACAAGATCGCCGACTGGCTCGACGCTGGCACCCGTTTAGTCGTGGTCGTCAATCCAAGCACCCGAACGGTCGCCCTGCATTACTCGCGGAGCGACGTCCGTATCCTGACCACTGACGACGTACTCGATGGCGGCGAAGTAGTGCTAGGCTGGTCCCTGCCGGTGCGAGATATCTTTCTCTAAATACCTCTACAACGCCCCTCGATGCCCCCGGCGAATAGCCTCGCACAAGCGCATGGTATGCACGGCGTCGTCCAAGTGCGACCACGGCGTGCTGTCCTCTAAAATGCAATCGACAAAGTGGACGACCTCGTTGAAGCCGACCCCACCCATTGCTTCGATCTCCTCGTCCTCTACGGTAAAGGCTCGCCCCTTGTCATAGCCCTCCACCTGCGGCCCTCGCGTCATATCCAAATAGACCGACAAATCCTCGCCGTGAACTTCGGCCCGCTGAATGCGGTAGCCCACCCCGTAGTGGCTCATCATTATGCCGAAGGTGCCCGTATCGAAACGCACCACGGCATTGTGGCGGTGGCACCCAGGCCGCTCGCCGTCTTGCACCATCCCCTGCACCTCCACCGGAATGGCCGCTTCCTCAGCGCTGCGGCCAGCCAGCCAGCGCAGCAAATCAACGTGGTGAATGGCGTCGCATATCACCGGATCGGGTGCCACCGGCCCCAACAGAGTCACCGGCTTATTGTACGTGGCGGCGCAATGCACTGCGCCGCCAGCCGCTTGGATGCGCTGCCGCACAGCTAGCACTTGGGGAAAGTAACGCCGGTTAAAAGACACCAGCGCCTTGCCCTCGCTCTGCTGAGCCGCTTGCGCCATTTGCGCGGTCTCGTCCGCGGTCATGCCCGGCGCTTTCTCCACCGAGGTATGCAGCCCGCGCTCCAAGCAATCGAGCACGATGGGCAGCAAGTGGCCGGGCATGGTGACCACGTGCACCACATCCGGCTGGCAGACATCGAGCATCTCCCGATAGTCGGCAAAGGCGCGTTCTGGCCCCCATTCGGACTGATTTTTGCGCAGCCGCTCTTCGTCCAGCTCGGCAATACCCACCAAGCGCAGGCGCGGCTCGTCGGCAATCATGCGGAAGTGCGACTGGGCGTGGCCGCCGCAGCCGATGACCGCTACTTTCAGATCTGCCATGGGATTTCCTTTCCAAAGGGTTGAGTACCAAAGCTAAAAAACAATCGTCAATATACAGTGCTGCGTCCTCCTATGCTCGTTCTTCGTCGACAAATTTGACAGAGGATTGTGGGGCCAGTATAGTGTTGCATCTCGGTTCACGACATTCCAAAGGATATGCTCATGCGCGTCATTGCCGTCGGCTGCGAATACTCAGGCGTCAGCACCCTCATCAATCAGGTGCATCAATGGGGGCTGAGTCGCGGAATTAGCCACCATTTCGACGATCATTTTACCATCCCCGACGCCTATCACCTCAGCGACGAGGAGCAGCTAGCCATGCTGGCCATGTTGCCGGCCATCAAAGAGCGCTTCCAGCGGTTCCAAATCGTCTATCACGTGCGCTTGCTACACCGCTATCGAGACATCTTGTTGGGCGGCTTCCACATCGAGGAAAAAGTGTACGGCCCCAAATACTACTACCCAGGCATCGACATCGATATCCGCGAATACGAGCCAGACATGCCCGACGACACCATACTCGTCCACCTGTACGCCGCACCCGAAACAATCCGCACCCGCATGGCCGCAGCCCCACATCCGCACTCATTGGTCCCCGCCGAAGACGTTCCAGAAATACTAGATCGCTTCGAGCAAGAGGTGCGGGCCTCTTGGATCCACCGCAAATTCGCCATCGACACCACCGACCTAACGCCGGCCCAACTCCTCGAAACCTTCCTCAACCGCTCCATCCCCCACCTCAGCCCTGAAGACGCCGCCACGCGGCTTTTGTCCCCCTAGCTTCTACCCATGACTAATCACAACATGCGGAGCACGGAAAATGGCAGATTCGAGAAGGGACTTTTTTAGAAAGGCGGGCAACCTCACGCTCGGCGCGGCGGCTGCATCTATATGGGCCTCCGACAGCCTGCAAAAGGTCCACGCGGCCACTGAACGCCTCGGCCCAGCCTCTCCAGAGGCCAGTGCATTAGACGAACAATTCTGGTACAGCGTGCGCGGGGCATTCAATTTGTCGCCCCAGTTTATCAATTTCGAGAACGGATATTTCAGTCCGCAACCCGAAGCCGGGATCGATGAGGTGTGCAAAAACGCCCGCACCATCAACGAAATCCCCTCGTTTTACATGCGGCGCAAGCTGGTGGACGACACCCGCGAGATGCATCAATTGCTAGCGAGCTTTGCCGGTTGCTCGGACGAAGAAATCCTCCTGACGCGCAACACGACCGAATCGCTCAACATCGTCATCATGGGGCTGAAGCTGCAACCCGGAGACGAGGCTCTGTGGGGAACCTACGAATACGGCAGCATGAAGGTCGCGTTTGAGCAGCGCGCCGCCCGCGAAGGCATAGTCAACAAGGTGCTCGACCTGCCCATCACCTCCATGGACAACGACGAGATCGTCGAGGCCTACAAAAAGGCCATTACGCCGCGCACCAAAGTGATCCTCGTCTCCCACATCGTCTATTTAACCGGCCAAGTGATGCCCGTGCGCGAAATCTGCGACATGGCCCACGAACAGGGAGTGGAAGTCATCGTCGATGGCGCTCATGCCTTTGCCCATCTAGCCGACAAAATCCCCGACCTACACTGCGATTACTACGGAGCAAGTCTGCACAAGTGGATGTTAGCACCGCTGGGCACGGGCATCCTGTACATCAAAAAGGAAAACATCGACAAGGTCTGGCCGTTGTTCGGCGACGCGGGATACGCCTCGGACTCGATCCACAAGTTCGCCCACATCGGCACGTATCCAGCTTACTTGCAACTGGCCTTGGCCGAGGCCATCCGCTTTAACCAAACCATCGGCTTAGAGCGCAAAGAAGCGCGCTTGCGCTACATCAAAAACTACTGGGTCGATCGCCTGATTGACGTGCCCAACATCGTCGTCCACACGCCCCGCGAGGCCCACCGCTCGTGCGCCATTTCCACCGTTGGCATCAAGGGACAAGATCCCGCGGACGTTACCAATGCTCTGTACGACAAATACAAGATCTTCACCGTGCCGCCGGGTTATCCCGGAGCAGTCCGCATCTGCCCGAACATATACACAATACCCTATGAGTTGGATATGTTCGTCGCAGCAATGAAAGAACTAGCCGCCTAATTCTCTTTCTGCACTACCACCTACTCGCCTGCCGCAACCGGCCAGCCAGCGCGATCTGCTCAAATCCACATAGCTTGTACTATATCTTACTATAAATAACTGATGTTACGCAGTTTTGAGGGTTTGTAGCTCCTCAAAGGCGGATCGAATCGCCTTGAGATAGAGTCTTGCTCGCAGCGCGAAGTGCTTGAGTCGGTGCTTGCTGCGCAAGCCCTCCAAGCGCCCGGCGGCATAC
>JAJEGS010000012.1 GCA_022819745.1 Candidatus Latescibacterota bacterium
CCCGATAAAAAAACATGGACGAAAAGCCATAAGCCTCTTTCGAAAAGGATTAGACCAACTCACACAAATCATACACCAAACACGAGACCAACCTAAACAAGCCCGACAATATCAACCCATGTTACTGTCGTGTACTTAGGTTAATCCCTAAAGAGTATATGAATATACACAAGTCAATAATAGCACTTAGAGATGGTTTTCACGCTCACTCAGACATGGAGAAATTGAAGCCTATTTATCACAGGTCGAATATGATGGAGGAAAGGAATCCCTTTTCAGTCTGGAATGAAGAATTGATAAGTAGATCGGATAGACTTGTAAATGGCGTTGTTTGCAATATTGCAAGGCTCATACAGAAATTGGAATCTGAATGTCCTCTAAGTCCTCCAACAGATCAGCAATAAACTTGCCAGTATTGCACAAAAACTTTCTTGGGATTCAGGCGTTGAGTCTCAGGAATTTTTGTGAAAAGCCCGTAACGGGTTGCTTCGAAAATATAGACTGTATCTCCTTCATACGGATGGTGGCTGCTTCGTCGTCGGCTTTTCCGCTTGCCCAAAAGAGGGCAACGCAAAGACGGCCCGCCAGCTCAGCCGGTTTAGACGCAAGTAATAAGAGGCCGTCAGGACGCCCCACAACGCATACGCGAGCGAAGTAGATAAGGCGGCCCCGCGCAGCCCGAGCTTGGGGATCAACCATAGATTCAGGGCCACATTGACCGCCAAAGCGATACTGGGTGCCCACAGGGTCATGGAGGGATAGCCCTCGCCCATTAGCTTGGCGTTGAACACGGCCCCGAAGCCCAAAAACAACATGCCGGGCAACAGCCAAACAAGGGGCTCGTACGCATCTGGATATAAGGGAAAGAAGACGCTCAGCAGTAGGCGTCCGCCGAAGATCAAGACAACCGCCGAAAGCAAGGAAAAGACAAAGATGCCTTGGCCCACGCCCAAGGAGAGCCGCGTGTCGTCTTGTCCGCGCACTATTTTGGCGAGCAGGATGACCGAGGCAATGTTGGCGACGCGCTGCACCATGTCCGTAAAGTTTGTCGCCACTCCATACACGCCGACCTCCTTCGCGCCCAAAAAGCGCTCGATAAAAAAGAGGTCGCTCTTGAGCAGCAAAAACATGAGCACCAAGCAGACCTCGCCACGCGAACCAATGCGCAGCATTTGCCCGAGCGCGCGTCGCCCTCCCCACCGAAAGCGGAATCCCCGGTACAAGAATAGGGCAAAAATAGCCAAGCCCGTTATTCCTACTGCTCCTACCCACACTCCCATCACCCGTTCCAATTCGAGATACCCTAGCTGGGAAAGGACTAGATTGCCGCCGAGATAGATGGCGATGAAGACTACGGGCAGCAGTGCGTAGGGCTTGAGCCGATCTTCGCCTAAAAAGACGGACAAACCCGCCCTTTGTAGCACGGTGAACGCAATTACGCAAACGCCCAAAATCCATTGGACCAGGGTAATACTGGGCACGAAGACCTTTGCGAGTGCCAAGCTAAAAGGGGCCGTCAGCAACAGGAGGGCACCCAAGACGAGGCAATACAACAAGGTGTGATTGATCGCGGCCTCCCGCTCTCGCTCTCGCCCCACCACGTAAATGTTCCCCTTGCTGAGCCACTCTCCTAAGAACAGAACGCCCAACATGACGAGCGCAGTCCATAGCTTTAGGGTGCCATAGTGCTCCGGCCCTAGCTGATCGGCCAGCAGGACCGAGTTCACAAAGCCCAAAGAAAAGACCAGAAAGGAGCAGGTTGTGTTGAGCGAAAAGCCGCGGAAAAAGTTCATTGAGATGGCCGGTGGGAACTAAAGCGGCGACGGAGGTGGTCGCTGCTTATCAAGCGAAAACCTAGGGCATGGCGGCGCATCCGTCTTGGCGGAAGGATTCTAGGTCGGCCGGAGAGAAGCATCAAGGCGGAATAGCAAATTCATGCGCGCGGTCCTTCCGTTATCAGGGCAGACTCAGCACCACCAACTCGGCTGGCTGGTCGGCCCCGCCGGTGGGAATGGCGATGTATTGCTTGCCGCCGGCCATATAGGTGATGGGCTGGCCCGAGGCGTTGCGCGGTAGCTCAACTTTGCCTATCAGCGCGCCGTCGTCTGGGTCAAAGGCCCAGAGATAGGGAGCATTGGGATTGATTTTGACCTCGACGGCATTGCCTCGGGGCGAGTTGTTGACCACGTCCCACTGCGCCTGAGTCGCGGCGAAGAGCAAGCTCTCGGTGATGATGGGGAAGTTGCGCTGTGCCCAGCCCAAGGGCGGCAAATCGAGATGGGCAAGGCTGGGGTGGTCGCGCGGCCCCTCACCCACGGGGACCTGCCAGCGGTGTTCGCCCGTGTTGAGATCAATGGCCGTGATCCGGCCGTAGGGCGGCTTGAGCAAGGGCAGGCCGCGCGGGCCGTCGGGACCGAATTCTACTCCGCCGGTATAGCGGAAGGGAGCGTTGGGGTCGGTGGCTTTGGTCAGGGTTAGCACGGCCGGGAACGTATAAGAGGGGATGTAGATTATGCCTTGGTGGGGATCGACGGCAGCACCAGCCCAGCTAGCTCCGCCGATAATGCCGGGAACGAGGATCGTCCCCTTCTTATCCATGCTCTCCACGGTCTGCGCTATGTAGAGCGGGCCGTAGCTGTAATCGTCGGCGATGGTCTTGGCCATCTGGTGTAGGGTTGGGGTAAAGTCGATCAGATCGTCCTCAGTCAGACCTTGGCGCTCGAAGGCGGCTGGCTTGCTGGGAATGGGTTGGGTGGGCGAGGAATTTTCGCCGGGGATGTCGGATTGCGGTACGGGTTTTTCTTCGATGGGCCAGATTGGCTCGCCCGTTTGGCGGTCGAAGACGAAGCAGAAGCCTTGTTTGGTGACTTGGGCCACGGCCTTGATTTCCCGGCCTCCGACGTTGATATCGACGAGGTTGGGCGCGGCCGGCAGATCGTAGTCCCACATCCCGTGGTGGGCGATCTGGAAGTGCCAGACGCGCTCGCCCGTAGCGGCATTCAGGCAGACGAGGCTCTCGGCGAAGAGGTTGTCTCCGGGACGGTGCCCGCCGTAGTAATCGTTAGTCGGGGTGCTCACCGGCAAATAGACGTAGCCCAATTCGGGATCGGCGCTCATCAAGGTCCAGACGTTGGTGTTGCCGGTGTTTTCCCACGAGCCGTCTTCCCAAGTCTCGTTGCCGAAGGCCCCTTCTTGGGGGATAGTTTCAAAGACCCACTTTTGGGCACCGGTGCGCACGTCGAAGCCGCGCACATCGCCCGGGGGCATGGTTTCGTCGGGTGGGCGACCAACGGCAAAGGCATCGAGGACCACCGCGCCGACGATGGCGATGTCGCCGCAGATGACCGGCGGTGAAGTGACTGCGTAGAGTTCGCGTGCGACTGGCCGGCGCAAGCCCTTGGTCAAATCGACGCGGCCGTTGTCGCCAAAGCTCTGGATGGGTTGGCCGTTGTCGGCGTTGAGGGCGATGAGATAGGCGTCGCCAGTGCCAAAGAGGATGCGACGGTCGCCGCCGTCCTCCCAATAGGAGACGCCTCGGTGGACTAGGCCGACGTTGGCTGGTGTGCCTGACCTCCAGGTGCCTGGGTCGTAGGTCCAGATTGTCTTGCCGCTTGTGGCGTCGAGTGCGACGACTAGGTTGAGCGAAGTGCTGACGTAGAGGTTGTCGCCGACTTGGAGCGGCGTGCCCTCAAAGACCATGGTCCAGATTTCTGGATGGGCGTCGAGAATGGGCTGGTCGGCCGAGGCCCAAGTCCAGGCGATTTCTAGCTGGGCGAAATTGGTGGCGTCGATTTGGTCAAACGGGGCGTATTTGGTGCTGGCCGCGGTCGCGCCGTACGAGCGCCACTCGCCGGTGGAATCGGCCAGCAACGGCGAAGCGAACAGCGCGAGGGCAAGGAGCAGAGTCATGGCGTATCTCCTCGTGGATGCGGTATAGCGATAGTATAGGACTTTATAGGCGAGGGCCGCCAGAGGTTTGTCACGCCTAAAGGCGCGGTGAAGCAGACCGCTTCTTAGATAGAAGGTGGAGGTTCTCCTTCTAAGCCAAGGGATCGTCTCCCTCGAATATCCGGCGCATTGCAGTGGTGAGCCTGTCCTCCGCCTCTACGCGCTCGGCCCAGTGGGTGGGCGTTCCTTCGTTCCACTTGGCCGGGCTGGCTTTGGGGTCGGGCGTCCGGTAGGCCATCAGCAGACCCCAGCGCGTGGGGGCGTCCAAGTCGCGGTGGCCGACGTGATGCGGCATGTGGTGGACGAAGGAGACCATGCTGCCGGGCGGCAGCGACAAGCGCTCAATCCGCAACGGTTCGCCGGTAAAGGCGTGGATTTTGCCCGCTATCCAGTTGGTCTGCATTTCGTCGTCGTACTCGGTCCTTGTAGAATTCCACCGATAGGGAATGCGGTAGAGGTGGGAACCGGGGATAACGGCCAACTCGCCGCCCCCATCGCCGATTCCCATCCCTTCGGGATAGCACAGGGTGCGGACGCATTGCTGCGCTAGAAATTGAGTAGTTAGCGCGTGGCCGTCGCCGATTTCGCTTTCGACTTCGTACTGCCCTTGGCGATACGGGTGCGCGTGCCAGCGCCGCCCCCTCGATCCGGCCGGCCGGTTGAGCATCAGACAGTGGTCGAGCAGGAAGCGCTCGCCGAGGAGCTGACCGAAGAGTTCCATCATCTGCGGGTGGCTGGTGGTGACGTCGAGGATAAAATCGTCGTACGCGAGCGGAAAGTATTCGGGCATCATCCCCTGCCACTCGAATTCCGTAGCGACCGGCGCGGGACTAGGGCCGAAAAGCCCGTGTTCGTACATATAGGCGCGGAGTTCCGGCGACATAAAGCGCATTTGCTCCGAACCGCCGCAACAGGATGCTAGGAACTCAGGAGTCGTCTGCCCCGGTGTCGGTTCGGGCAGCCCACGGCTCGCATAGTCAATGGCACCCCAATCAGTACCTACTACAACGGCGTCGTTCATCCGTTGGAGCTTTTGCAGGCTGGCCGTCCAGCGCTGTTGCCCGGCGTCGGTTAGAATGCCTTCCCAGACCCAGTACCCTTCCCGTTCAAAAAAGTCACGGTCGAAAGCGGCTAGGACTTCGGGGCGCAAGAGGTCGTGCAGGCGACCGGCTGGAGTGGAGTCTTTCGATGCGTTCATAGGGGGTTTTGGGCAGTTGAGAACCCCGCGCCGTTTCGACGCGGGGTTCTCCATTCCAGTTCAGCGGATGGCGAGTGGCCGCCCCGGCGATCCCGTGCCGCCTTTGAAGCGGGTCGGCGTGAATATAAAGAGAAACTCGTACACCTCGTCGGCCAACACTTCTTCAAAGACCATGTTCTCCAGGTTGAAGATGCCGTTCTTGGTGATGAGTTCCTGGTGGACCGGGAAGACCAATTTGGGGTCGGGACCGGGCACGACTTCGGTGGTCCACTGGTCCGAGCCGATCATCGAAGGTTTCATGGAGATGATCCACTCGCTCGCTTCCATGCCGATGCCGGGCGGGTTGGTGTTGTAGGTATCAGGATCCGTCCACAGCTTGGACCAGCCGTAGTTGAAGAGCAGGGCATCGCCCTCCTCGATGCTGCTTTCGGCGATCCCCTGCCTTGCGAGCGCACCGCGGATATCGGCGACGGTGACCTCGTAGCTGTGGCCGAGGTGTTCGACGCCCTTGTAGCCGGCAATGTCGATGAGCACGCCGCGGGTGATGAAGGGGCGCACGTGTTCGATGCCCAGTTTGGTCACCCCATAAGGAGTGGCCATCTCGTCGGCGGTAACGCCATTGTAGAATACGTCTTGGATCGAGCCGTCGGCCATCTCCATGCGCGTGCCAATATGGGCTAGCCCGTCGAACTGGGTGCCGACTTGGCCGATCTCGGCGCAGAGGAACTCGTCGAAATACATGAGCATGTTGTTCTCGCCGAAGGGGCCGCCAGTGGGCGCGCCGGGAATGATCATCGCATACGTGCGCTCGCCAAACAGCGGCATGCCGCGCTCGTATATCTGGCCCAGCTCATACATCTTGCCGGTCTTGACTAGCTGCACGGCCTTGAGGATGGTTTCGGCGGTAATGCGGTTGGATGCGCCGGCTTGGTCGTCGGCTCCCCACGGCGAGGGCCACCACGGCCCTTGTTCGCGGGTCTGGGAAAAGCACGGCAGGGACAAGGCGAGCACGAGGATCGCCGAGGTGAGCGATTTCATGAGTTTCTCCTTGGTAAATGGGTCGCGGAAATGCACCGCGATGGTATAAGGAAATTGCGGCCCTGAATCAAGCTCAGACGAACTTGACTACCACCAACAGCACGATGACGATCACCAGCACGGTGGGCACTTCGTTGAGAATGCGGAAGAACCGCTCGCTCTTTTGGTTTTCGCCGCGTTCAAACGCTTTGCGGTAGGAGGAGAGCATACCGTGGAGGGCCGCCATCGCGAGCACTAGCACCAACTTGATGTGTATCCAGTAGCCGGTGCCGGGCGCACCGGCACCCGTGGCGAGGATGAGCAGGATGCCGGTGATAAAAGAAATGATCATCGCCGGATTCATAATGATCCGCAGCAACTTGTGCTCCATGACCTTGAAGGTCTCGTCGGCTTCGGAGCCAAGGGTAACTTGGCAGTGATAGACATAGAGGCGCGGCAGGTAGAACATGCCGACCATCCAGGCGATGACGAAGATGACGTGGATAGCTTTGAGCCACAGGTAGTACTCGCTTGCAAATGCACTCATAGGGAGGACTCCTCTACGCGGAGACGCGCTAGGTGCTCGTCGCTGCCAGCGCCGCTTCGTGGAGGGCGTTGACTGTTTCGGCGTCTAGGTCAATGTCGATGTTGGGAATGGACTTGGAGCGACCGATAAAGAGCGTCGCATAAAATGTGCAAGCCGCTAGGTAGGACCCGGCGAGGTTCGGGTGGCTTTGGTCCTTGTCGTGCAGGACGATATCGGGATGCGCCGCTAGACAGTGCTGCCAAGCTAGGCCCACGGGCACGACGGTCGCGCCGATCTCGCGCCCTACTTCGGCGTAGGTCTCGCTCAAGGCGGCTTGGGTCTCGGGCGCGTTTTGCCGCGCCCAAGTCATGTAGAGTATCGTCTGCGTCTGTGCCGCTTTAATTACGGCGTCGAACTCGCGGATGTTTTCTCCGGTGCGTTTGGGATTTTTGACCGGCAGGGTGCTTTGCTCCTGCAATACGACGTAGTCCCAGTCGGACGCCTGCAAGCGCTCGTGTGCCTCGCCTTTGTTCAAGTGCATCCTGAGCGAGGCCCCGCCAGCGCTGATGAGTTCGCATTCCAACTCGCCCTTGCCGCCGGAGTGGACGAGTTGGGCGAGGAGGCCGGGCAGATCGTTGCGCGCGGTGAAGCTGTTGCCTATGAAAAGGACGCGGGTGATATTGGCCATGGTCCGTCTTCTGTTTGAGTTAATGGGTTCCTGCTCAACATAAACACCGCTTTGCCTCGCGCCAAGTTGCCGTCCCAACGGTCTGGTATTCGGCGTGCAGGACCTCGATGTCGGCGATTTTTGTGCAATCTAACGATTGGAGAACTTCAGATGGGACAAACTGTCGATCAGTACGAACGAGACGGGTATTGTATCGCGGATGAACAGATCCCGCCGGACGATGTGTTGGCAAAGGCATTACAGGGAATGGTGGCCGTGCGCGATGGGAAGTTTGATATGGGGATGCCGCCGACCGAGCATCCCGGGTACGATCCAGACGTGTTGTGCAAGATCAACAATCCGCATCGGTCGGATACGGGACTCTACGGATTGGTGACCTGTCCACAAGTGGGACGCAGGGTCGCCGAGATAACGGGCGCACAGCGAGTGCAGGTGTGGGCGAGTCAGTTGCTGATCAAGCCGCCGGGGTCCGCGACCGCAGGGCACGTCGGCTGGCATCAAGACCGACAGTACTGGGGCATGTGGCAGCAAGACGAAGGGCTTTTTACGGCGTGGATCGCGCTGTGCGATGTGGGGGAGGAGTTGGGACCGATGCGCTTTGTGCGCGGGTCGCACCGTTGGGGCTTCTTGGACCAAGGCAACTTCTTCGACAAGGACCAACACAAGCTGCGGGAGGACATCGCAGTGCCAGCGGGCGAGACTTGGGAGGAAGTGTCGGCGCTGATGCCCTTAGGCGGGCTTAGCGTCCACCACTGCCTGACCTACCACGGCTCCAACGCCAATGTCTCGGATGCGGCGCGCTGGAGCTTGGCCGTGCATTTGCGCGACGAACGAGCCGTGCCGGTGCCCGGCGACCAAGGCTACTACACCGCGCATTTGGACGATCCCCAGATTTGCCCGGTGATGTACGAAGCCTAGCGTCGTTACTCAGGTGCAGAAGCGCCGAAGGCTGCGGCAAAAGCCCGCGACTTGGGATTGAGCACTGAGTAGAAGGCGCAGACTTCTGGGTCGGGATGGTCGCGCCAGAGCCAACCGGCGGATCAGCGCGCGAACCAGCGAATCGGGTGGCGTCGCGTTCCATCGGCAAAGGCGAGCGAATAGGGGTCGCACTGCCGATAGACGACCGCTCCGTCGGTGCGCAGTACCAGCCAGCCAAAGTCCCAGCCCTTGCTCTGATAGCGCATGGGGATACTCGGCCGGATGCGAATGACTGGATGCGACCCGGCGATGAAGAGCTGCTGCTCGACATAGTAATAGCCCGAGCCGGTTTCGACGAATACCTCGTGGGCTAGATCATCCCCTTCTCCGGCCAGGTCCGCGCACAAACCGCCAATGCCGACCTTGATGGCCGCGCCGTCGCCAAAGGCAGTGGCGAGGGCGTCGATGGAGCCGGAGAGGACGCGACCGTGGGCGTCGTGGTGCAATACTTCCTCCCACGTGTCGGCGACGTAAAACTTATAAATGTCAAAGTCGTAAATGAAGTTGTGGCTCGGGGCGTTGGTCGCTGAGTCATGGCTGTCGAGCAAGTGGTACTTCGGCATGGGGTGCGGTCCTTCCTCGGGGGCGGGCACAGTCTCTTGCCCGTCGAGGTGGGGACGGCTGAGGGCTTGGTGGCCGTCTTGATTGTAGAGGAAGAACGACATCGAGGGCCGCGGCCCAAATCCGTCGGGCAAGGACACGGGCTGACGCAGGCTCATCAAGCCGGCGGCCCAGCGGTCTTCGACGAGATACGTCACGGCGAACCCGGCCACCTCGCGCACCTTCTCGTCGCTGGAGGAGCGCACGTCGATGTGCTCGTTGTGGCGAAATTCGGTGTAGATGCGCAAGTCCGCGCCACGGCGGATGGCACGGACTAAGGCATCTTGGCTGCCAGCGACGATCTTGCGCGATGAATCTAGCACTAAGGGACAGGTCCAAGGGTGCATAGCGCTATCCCGTGCCGCCGCCGCTGAAGTTGTTGCCAATGAAAAGAGCGCGGGTGATATTGGCCATAGTCAGTCCTCAATGCGGTTTGCAGTGCATCTTGCTCAACATATACACCGCCTCGCCCCGCGCCAAGTTGGAAATTAGCCTTGCACACCGTACCCGCTCAGGGCATTTTGTCGATAAAGGCTCTTGTAACCAATCTTCCAAACCATCCATCATAGGGAGAGCAGCCATGATTGAACACGCCAACACCTCGCGCTCAATCACCGCAGAAACGGTGGAAATGTCCGCCGATGAGAAGTACCTCTTCGACCTGCTCGGATTTTTGATCGTGCGGGACGTGCTCAGCGAGGAACACCTGAAGCTGGCCAACGAAGCCATCGACTCAATGGAACTCACACCAAGTCCGGAGTATTTTGGCGACTCCGTTGCTTTGAAGGGTGAGAACACCTCGACGCGCCTCGGCAACAGCGAGGGCCTGTTGGAATTGCCGCGGCCGTTCTGCGAGCCTTTCAGAGAAATGCTGGCGCATCCCAAAACCATTCCTCACCTCAACACGATCCTCGGGGAAGGCTGGCGGCTCGACCACGGTCCGGGTCTGATCGCGATGGACAAGGGATGTTCCGGCGGCATGCTGCACGGCAACTTTGACAACGCGCCCTATTTCTACCGCGAGGGTAAGATCTTCACCGGCCTTTGCGTCATCGAATACCTGCTCGCCGACGAAGGGCCTGGCGACGGCGGCATCAGCGTCATTGCCGGCAGCCACAAGGCTAACGTGACCTGCCCGGCCAAGATGCTCCGATGGGAACAGTACCAGGAATACGTGACCGAGATCAACGCCAAAGCAGGCGACGCCATCATCTTCAGCGAGGCGTGTACCCACGGCACCCTCCCGTGGAATGCCGACCACCAGCGCCGGGCCATCCTCTACAAGTACAACACCGGGCACATGGCATGGGGCGGAGGCGGAGTGCGCGGCCGGCGTCCGTCCTACTGGGACGAGCTCACCGCTCCCCAGCAGGCAGCCCTGCTCTTGCCCTCACACCATTCCCGCAGACCCAAGCCGAGCAACGGCTACGCAGGACTCGCCGAGGTGGCCGATTCGGTGTGAGGTAACTGCTTCTAAGGCAGGGCTTCTAGGAGGCGATCGATGTCCTCGTGGTTGTTGTACACCGAGGGTGAGAGGCGCATCTTGTTGCCGAAACGCATCGCTATATGAACATTGGCACTCCTGCAACTAGCCAAGGCGGCTTCGGGGTGTGGCGCTACGAAGGCGAGTATGGGGCTTTCGTTTCCCTGCGGCGTGATCGATTTGTACCCCCGCTGCGGCAGCTCTTCCTGCAGGCGATCGGTCAGGTCTCTCGCGTGGTTGCGGATGCTGTTGACGCCGAGGCGCAGGATGTACTGCAGGCTCTCCTGGGCGCATACGACTCCTTCGTACGAGGGGTAACTGACCTCGTAAGCGCCGACTCCGGTCGGGGATGAAAACGATATCTCCTCATCAGCAGAATCGGGCTCTTCCACCCAAGGGGGATAGTTTAGTCTCACACCACCCGTGGGTTGAGACGGTTTGAGTACGTCGTGCTGCAGATCAGAGCGAACGTACAGAAACCCGAACCCCTTGACTCCCATCAGCCACTTGAACGTCGAACAAGCCGCAAAGTCGATGCCCATCGCCTTGACGTTGATCGGAACGCCGCCTGCGGCCTGCATGATATCGGCATACAGATACGCGCCGTTGTCGTGAGCCAGCTTGCTCAGCGCCGCGACATCTGCGACATACCCATTGACGTTTGACACCAATGCCACCGAAATCAGCCGGGTGTTGCCATCGACCGCGTCTGCCATGGCGGCCATGTCGATTTGCCAGTTGCGATTCTTGACGATCCGCACGTCGAGACCTTGCTGCTCGCGAAACTTGTAGTTGGATATGCAGGGACTGAAATTCAGGTCCGACATCACCACATTGCCGCCCGCCAGATGGTCTCGCAAGCCGTTGAGGATATTGCTCTCCGATTCCACCGTGCTGCGCGCAAAGGCGATTTCGCCGGGGTCGGCGTTGATGAGTTGGGCAAATAGGGCCTTGGCTTGGTCGTGCGGCGGTGCCCAAGCCGGCCACCACGGCTCCCCCACCTCGTGTGCGACCCAATCGACGTACCGGTGCAGGGCCGCCGCCGAGTGCACGCTGATCGGATGCGACGAGGCGTTGTCGAAGTACGCCATGGTCCGCGCTCGCGGGAAGTCTTCGCGTACTCTCTCGAAAAGATCTGTCATACCTAGCTCTCCTCGTATAAAACCTGAATTGTACTCAAGTGATTCTTCGCTCGCGACTTGGGTCGGTGAAAGCAAGTTGCCGAAAAAGACCCAACGCGACTGGAAACAAATCGTCGCGCACTTTTTAACCGCCAGCGTCTGCGACAGCTACAGATCCTTGTACCAAGTCAGTTGCACTTCGTCTAGGCCCTCGGTACGGTAGGCGTAGAGATGGACATGACCGAGTTTGGCACCCATGCGGGCGTAGAAGCGGCAAGCGGGGACGTTGATGTTTTGGGTCTCGATCTTGAGTTGGATGCAGCCCCGCTGCTTGGCGCAGGTTTCGGCGCGTTGGAAGAGCGCCCTGCCCACACCTCGTCCTTGATATTCGGGCCGCACGCGGATGTCCCAGAGGCCCGCTAGATCTTCGCGCCCTTCGCAGTAGTCTAAGCCCTCGCCGTGAAAGGCGACAATAGCCCCGCCGATGCGCTCTTGTTCCCTGTATGCAGCGAGGACAATCCACCGCGAGAGGTCCCACGATCTCCGGGTCCAGCGTTCGGGGCCGCCGGAGTGGTCGTAGTCTTTGCTGTAGGACGGATCGACGGGTTCTTCGACTAGCCGAATCCCTCCCAAACCGTTGTCGATGAGTTCGACGCGAAAGCGGCTTTTTACTTCAAGGGCGATGGGCACTTGGCCGTATTCGAATAGGACGTCGATGCTTTGTTCTTCGATGCGAAAGTCCATTGGCGTTCCTCACCATTAAGACGCGCTCTTGCCCAAGGTACTACACATCGACCCGACGACCACCAGTATGGTTCCTCCGATGGCGGGTTTGTTGAGGGGTTCCATGGGGACTAGGTTGGGGTCGAAGAGGGCGAGTAAACCCATCACGGCCATCGTGACCAGAGGCGTCAGCGAGACCAGCGCGCCCATGCGCGAAGCCTCCATCCGCTTGAGCGATTCGGCGAAGCTGAGGTAGGAGACGAGGGTGAAGACGACCGAGCAGGCCAAGAGCAAGCAGGGGATGGCCGGCAGGTCGAGTATGCGGCTCGGCTGGGCCAAAGGCAGGAAGAGCATCGTGCCAAACCAATAGACCAAGGCCATAATCGAGGTCGAGGGTAGGTGCCGCAGCAGGGGCTTTTGCGCCAGCATGAAAACTCCCCAGAGAATGGCCGAGGCAAAGACGAGCCAAACGCCGATGCCGTAGTTTTCCAGCACGAAGAGCAGTTCGGCGAAGCGCTGGTTGAAAAAGAGCCCCATCCCGACGATCAGCACGCCGAGGCCGATCCACTGCAGACGGCTAAAGGCTTCTTTGAAGAAGACTAGTCCACCCAAGAGCACAATTATGGGCGAAAACTGCATCACGATCTGAGCCGAGCCAGGCGAGATGCGGCTCAGACCCATCAGATACGTCAGGTAATTGCCGCCGAGGCCGAGGACGCAAACCACCGCTAGAACCGAAACTGCGCCGCGAATCCGAAAAGGAGAACCAAGGCCGTAGCGAAAGTGGATGACAGGGACTAGCATGGCCCCCGCGAGCAAGAAGCGGTACCAGGTAACCGTAAAGGGGTCCAACGATTGCAACAACAGCTTGAGCACCACGGGCAGGGCACCCCACAACAGCAGGGTAGTAAAGGCAAGAGTTAGGCCTAGTGATCGACGCTCCGTCTGGTCGCTCACGGTCGCCAAAATGCTCTTGAAGATGCCATTCCCAACCCTAGGCTAGAATCGTTACGCTGCTTTGAGCGGCTCCAGTTCTGCGGGTTCTAGTCTGCCGAGCCCCAGACGATCAAAGACGCGCTGTATTTCGTCGATACTTACCATTCCGGGTGAGACGACCTCAATTCCAAGAGGCGTGCCATCTTGAGCATAGTCAATGAGGAGATCTTCTGTTACAGCTTCAGTGCGTACGCTTTTCTGGCTGTGTTGATGAGATAGGTAAATATAGGCGGCAAACGGCTTGCCTTTTCGATAGGTGATTTGCAAAGAAACGGTTTTCATCGGTGCACCTCTGCAGGATATGCGGTTACAACCATAAGAATTTTGTCGTCTAGGTCTGGCTCAACAACCACAAGCCAAGGATGTCCCGCATGACGAGTATGAATGAGCCAACGACCCGGGCGGCGAGCAGGAACCAATTTTGAGGCATCGTCAAGCATCGTCCGCAGTTCGATCTCAGAGAATCTCCGCTCCTCCATGCGGACTTCTAGGTGTGCTGTAAAACCTAGCTCCCAATTCCACCAGTTTGGCCAACCTTTATTCAATCTAACCTTGCCTCAGCCTCTCGACCACCTCTTCATCCACCTCAATTCCCAACCCCGGCCCGGTTGGCACGCGCACAAAGCTGTCCTCTTGATCAAACGGCACCGCGCATAGCTCTTGGCGGATGGCGCTCGGCGTGCGGTCGAATTCCATCACCGGCTCCTGCATATAAGGCTGAGCGTTGCGCGCTGGTGGGCAGGGCGGCAACGTGGCGGCAAGGTGCAACGTGGCGGCGATCATAACGGGCGATCCCCAGACGTGGGGGTTGACCTGAATGCCGCAGGCGTTGGCCATAGCGCAGATGCGCTGCATTTCAGTGATGCCGCCGCAGTGCATGATGTCGGGCTGGACGATGTCGTACGCGCGGCGCGTCAGGTAGGGCTTGAATTCGTAGCGAGTGCGCAGGTTTTCGCCGCCGGCAATGGCCATGGGCAGCGCGGCTTTGACTTCCAAATAGGCGTCCAAGTCTTGGGCGTTGACCGGCTCTTCAAACCAAACCAAGTCCAGATCGGCCAGCTGCTGGCCAATGCGAATTGCCGTGGTGGCGTTGTAGGCTTCGTTGGCATCGACCATCAGGTGAATGTCTAGGCCGATGGCATCGCGCAGTGCCTTGACGCGTGCGACATCCTCGGCGATGGACAGCCCTCCGACCTTGGTCTTCATCCCCTTGAAACCTGCGGCCACATAGCCCCGTGCCTCGTCGAGCAGGCGGTCGGGAAACTCGCCTTCGGTATAGTAGAGGCCGGTGGCATAGACGGCGACTTTGTCGCGGACCTTGCCGCCGAGGAGGGCGCAGACCGGAAGGCCGGTCGCTTTGCCCGCGAGATCCCAGAGGGCGATATCGAGCGCGGAAAGGGCGCTGCCGGCTAGGCCGACCGCGTTGTTGCCGTTGTAGAGCGCGTGGAACATGCGCTCCCACAGCCCTGTGCGGTCCATGGGGTCTTGGCCGATGAGCAGCGGGGCGATCAAGCCGTCGATGAGACCGGCGGCCGCGCCTTCGCCCCAGCCGACGAGGCCGTCGTCCGTGGTGACTTTGATGAGCGTGGTGCTGCGCTGGTCGAGCCAGCCTTGGGACCAGCCAAAGGGGCGCTCAAGGGGACAGGTGAGGTCGAAGGTTTCGATGGCGGCGATTTTCATAATATAGCAGTCCTATATGATCCGCAGATGGCGCAGATAGAGGTAGAATCGGATGCACAAGACGATCTACTGCTCGAATCGTGCAAATCATTCCGCGTTGCTGTAGGTCTCTGAGGTTGACAGTTGTGGGGGGTGAATATAGGGTATGCAAGTTTGTGGATAAAGGAGGCGCACATGAAAATCACCGCAGTGAAATTGCTGGTGTTGGAAGACCCAAGCCGCAAGGGGCGCGGCGGTCACAGTATCGCGCAGGTAGAGGGGCTGAGGAGAATACAATACACGCATAAGGGCAGGCCCGACCCGGAATTGCGTCCGGTGCGGCAGAGCTTTTTGGAAGTCCACACGGACGAGGGAATCGTCGGGCGCAGCGACACGTCGATGACTCCCTATCAGGCCGACATCGTGCGGTATCACGCGGTGGGGCGCAGCCTGTGGGAGCGCGAGGGGTTGTTTCAGCAGTTTTGGAAGGGAACTCGGTGGGTGTACCAGCCTCCGGGGTGGTTTGGGGCGTTTGACAACTGTCTGTGGGACATTTTGGGCAAGGCTGCGGGACTACCGGTCTATGCGTTAGTGGGACGCGTGCGGCCCCGACTGCCCGCGTATTTGACCGGCGGCGATACGGATATCGAGGGGTATCTCAAGGCCATAGAACTCGGCAAGGAAATGGGTATTGGGGCGTACAAGTTTCACACGTATAAAGGAGGAAAGGCCGATATACCCATTTACAGGGCTGTGCGCGACGCCGTGGGACCGGATTATGAGTTGATCACCGATCCAGTGTGCTCCTATGACTTGCGCGAGGCCATTGAAGTGGGACGCGTACTGGAAGAGTTGGACTTCGTGTGGTTGGAAGAGCCAATGCACGAGCAGAAGATGAACCAATATCAGGAGCTATGCCGTGCGTTGACCATTCCGGTGATGGGCACCGAGATGCTGATGCACGACATCGACTTGACGGCGCAATGGCTGATCCAAGGGGCGACTGATCGCCTGCGAGGCAATGCCCGGCACGGGACGACGCAGGTGCTGAAACTGGCGCATCTGGCCGAGCTACACGGAGCGAATATCGAACTGAATGCCGGTGGGGCATTGGATGGGCTGGTACACGCGCACTTGGGCTGCTGTATCGACAACACGGATTTCTACGAGTTTTTCGGGGCCACGGCCGACAGCCTGCGGCAGACCGGGGCGCAATGGGGTTTGCTCAACGCGCCCTTGATTGAAGAAGGGCACATCGCGCCCCCGGATGGGCCGGGTTGGGGTGCGAAATGGGACGAGGAGAAGTTCGGTTCGCTAGTAGTTGAAGAGCACTGATATAGCAATCCTACATCATTTACAAGGTAATCCGCAGATGGACGCAGATAGACGCAGAATAGGATGTACAAGACGATCCATCGCTCGAATCGTGCAAATTATGCCGCATTGCTATATGGAGGACGCGTGAAAAGCTGGCAACCCACCCAAGACCAAGCTCAAGCATGGGATGAAAAGGGCTATTTCACAGTACCTGGGGTCGCGACCACCGACCAAGCGGCAGAGATGCGTGGGGTGATCAAGAACGTCCTGTACACGCCTGAGCCAGAGAACGTACGCACGGACGCCGACCCCATGGACCCAATGGGCGATACGCCCGAGGCGCGGGCGCAGCGCTTTCGCAAGTTCAACCGCTGGTGCCACACCGCGCCGCTAGTCTGGCACACGGTACACGCTGGGGCGATGGCACCGCTAGCGCGGTATTACTTGGGCGATGACATCCTACTCAAGTTCAGCAGCGTCTTCGTCAAGCCGGCCAAGACTGGTGCCGCCACGCCTTGGCACCAAGACAACGGCCTGTGGCGCGATGGCGAGACCGAGCCGTTCAACTTCTGGATGGCCCTCGACCCGGCCAAACGAGAAAACGGCTGCCTGCAATTCATTCCGGGAAGCCACAAGACCGAAATCGTAGAGCACGTGCTCTACGCCGACAGCATCCACGGCGAACTGCCGAGGGAGCGAGTCGCGGCTTTGAAGGCCGAGCGCGGCGTCGAGCACATTGAACTGGCACCAGGCGATGTCGTCTGTTGGCACAGCAGTATGTGGCACTATAGCCCGATCAACGAGAGTCCACAGAGCCGGATTGGCATCGCTGGCGTCTATACTACGCCGACGCTGGCCGACCGCTCGCCGCGCACTTGGGGCAATTTCCATTGGGTGATGCGAAAGGGCGCATTGTGCCGGAATTTCCCGCCGGACGAATACGAAGTAGATGGAGAAGACAAGTCGCCGATCGAACCATTTCCGCGAGCCGACTAACAAGATAATCCGCAGATGAACGCAGACGATCCGCAGCTTGAAGCGTTCAAGTCTTTCAGGGATGCTATAAAACCAAAAGGGGATGCAGCAGATGAGCGAAGCATACGTAGTGGATAAGAATCTGGGGCAGCCGTTGCTTTTAGAGGAAGGCGACCTGCCGCAAAAAAACGCCGATGGCGAGCCGGTCGTCGCGCTGACCGACGAGCAGAAATACCTCTTCGACGTGCGCGGGTGGCTCTTGGTACCCGGGGTATTGGCCGACGACGAAATTGAGGCCATGCGCGAGTACGCCTTGCGCGTGCAGCACCACCCAGAGTCGCTGCCGGAACACGAGCGTTCCTTTGTGGCCGGGCCGCTGGAGAAGCTGACCGACCATCCAGTCGTAGTGGGTTTCCTCAACGAGTTCTTGGCGTTCCCAGGGCTGTCGAGCGCCGAGTGCTACGGGTTTCGGATGGAGGGCAGCGGCTTGCGCAACCCAGCGGCGACCCCCGAGCGGGAGGGCGTTTTCAACCCGCACAACGGCAGTGGCTTCTTTCGCTTTGCGGTGGATTCGCACCACTACCAGAGCATTCCCGGCAAGTCCTTTAGCGGATTGACGCGGGTGGTGTGGGAGCTGGCACCGGTCAAAATGCGGCAGGGCGGCACGCTCTTAGCTACGGGTAGCCACAAGGCCGCATATCCCTCGCCCGAATCGATTCAGGATCCGCATTCAGCGGTGTGGGAAACATACGAGTGCCCGGCTGGGTCGGTGTTGTTTTTTACCGAGGCGCTGGCGCACAGCACCTCTCCGTGGACCAATGCCGACAACGAGCGGGTGGGTATCTTCAACCTCTACAATAGCGTTGGCTCGCGTTGGAGTTCGTGGTCGCCACCGGCCGAACTCGTTGAGCAGATGCCTCCAATGCGGCAGACCCTCTTTCGCGGAACGTACTGCGCCGACAACGTGCCGGGCTTCCGCTACGGCGGACAGAATCAGCGGGATCGGCCGGTCGCCGGATGATGAACTCGCGCTAGGCGAGGTGTTGACGCAAAGGGTTGCGATTTAAAAGGAAAGCGACGGATGTATATCCAAGACCAAATTTCCATCGGCGAACTCGACGACGAGCATCTGGGCTTCTTTCGCGCGATTGGGGTGGACTTGATCCATCTGGAGTTGCGCGGGGGAGCACCCGTCGCTGGGCGTCGGGGCGGTACCGGTTCGGCGAATACGTCGCTGGCGCAGGATTTAAAGGCTGGCAAGGACTGCACCGACGCGTTGGCGCAGGAGCGGGAAAAGGTCGAGGCGCACGGTATGAAGCTGAACAATATTTTCATGCCCGCTTGGGAGGAGATAACCTTGGCCGAGGCGGACATGGACGAGAAGATCGGCCACTGGTGCAAGATGCTGGAGAGCGTGGGCCGAGCCGGCATTCCCTGCGTGGGCTGGAACTTCAAACCCATGGGCAATTTTCGCACCCCTGCGGATACGGGTAGGGGCGGCGTGCAATACAGTACGTTCGACTACGAAGTTTTTGCTAAAAACCGGCCCGCGCCGCACGAGCCTCCGGTAGATGAGGCGCAGATGTGGGCGCGGATGGAGCGATTTTTAGCAGCGGCGATCCCCGCGGCCGAAAAGGCGGGCGTGCGGATGGCCCTGCACCCGGACGACCCGCCGATTCCCGAGCCGCTAGGGGGCGTGGCGCAGATTTGTTCGACCTTGGAACAGTTCCGCAAGATCTTCTTCGAGGTCGCGCCGAGCGACAGCAATTGCATGCTCTTTTGCCAGGGGTGCATGACCGAGTTGCTAGGGCCAGAGAAGATCTACGACGCAATCGCCGAGATGGCTGCAAAAGACAAGATCGCTTGGGTGCATTTCCGTAATGTGCGCGGGCAGTTGCCGCGATTTACCGAGGTGTTTTTGGACGAAGGGGAGGTGGATATGCGGCGAGCGATGGAGGTGTATCGCGATAATGGTTTTAATGGGCCGTATATGATGGATCATACGCCGTCTTTTCCACATAGGTACGGGTCGTTGTATGGGAAGGCGTATGCGATTGGGTATATTCGGGCATTGATCCAGATGGTGTACGGATAAGCTGACTTGGAGGAGAGACTATGCGAGTATTGAGCAAAGAAGATCGGGCCTTTTGGGAAGAGAACGGCTATGTGATCGTCCACAACGCCGTGCCTCAGAAAAATTTGGACGCGATGGTGGCGGCGATCTGGGAATTTCTAGAGATGGACCCAGAATGCGAAGAGGATTGGTACAAGTACCGGCCCTATACCCGCGACAATCTGTGCTCGCCCATATCAGCGGCGGGGATGGTCGAGATCTACCAGCACCAAGCCCTGTGGGACAATCGGCAGTACCCCAAGGTGCATCAGGCTTTTGCCGAGATCTGGGGCGACGAGAAGTTGTGGGTCTCGCTGGACCGGGCCAATATGAAACCGCCGGCGCGCGAGGATCAGCCCGAGCGGTGCAACAAGGGGATGATTCACTGGGATGTCGATACGACACAGCAGCCGGTGGCCTTTGGGGTGCAAGGGGTGCTGTATTTGACGGATACGGCGGAGGACCAAGGCGGCTTCCAGTGCGTACCCGGCTTTCACCGGATGTTCGACGAATGGGTTAAGACCCAGCCAGCGGATCGCAATACGCGCAAACCCGCTCTGGCGGGGCTGACGGTCAAGTCGATTGCGGGCCAAGCAGGAGACTTACTGATCTGGCATCGATTGTTGGCCCACGGCAACGGCCACAATCGGGCCGCTCGGCCGCGCTTGGCGCAGTATATCACCATGTCGCCGGCACCCGCGAACGGAGAGGCCGCGCGCCAGGAGCGGATCACGGCTTGGCAGGAGCGGCGACCAACGCCGCGCTGGCCCGGCGATGCGCGAGATTGGGAACACCAGCATCAGCAGCCGGCTGAATTGACCTCCCTAGGGCGGAAGCTCTTGGGGGTGGATTCGTGGAGTTAAAACTTTTTAAGGAGCTATTCAATGAGTAAGAAAATCAACCGCGCCGTTGAACTCCTCGCCGAGGATCAGCCAATCTACTACACAGGTGCCCACGCCGGACACGTGCTGACCTACGAGCAGGGCAAACAGGACGCCGCAACTTGGGCCGACTACATCAACGTCGGCATGGAGCACGGTTCGTTCGACATGACCGGACTAGATGAATACCTGCGCGGCTTGATCACCGGTGGGCCGACCCGCAGCGGGCACCGGACTCCGGCGATCATCGTCGAGGCCCCGGTCGAGGGCCGGTCCGAGGAGATCGTGCGCTACAACGCGTGGCAGTTTCGGCAAATCTTGGGTCGGGGCGCGCACGGAATTCTGCTGTGCCAAGCCGAATCGGCCGGGGCTGTCCGAGCCTTTGTCGAGTCGTGCCGCTATCCAATCAACACCATCGGCGTCGGTTCCGATTTGGGCCAAGGCACGCGCGGTGTCGGTTCAGAGGGGGTGTGTGCAGGCGTGTGGGGCGCGAGCCGCGACGAGTATCTGGCCAAAGCCGATCCTTGGCCGCTCAACCCGGAGGGCGAACTGCTGTTAGGGCTGAAGATCGAGTCGGTGGCCGCCCTGCCCCACATCGAGGAAATCCTGTCCGTACCCGGGATCGGCTTTGCCGAAATGGGCCCAGGCGATTTGAGCATTTCGCTGGGGTATCGGACGATGCCGCAGCCGTGGCCCGCAGAGATGCAGGAGACGCACGAGCAGGTCAAGGCGGCGTGTCGGCAAAACGGCGTGGCCTTTTTGGACGGGGCCGCACCCGAAACGGTCGCTGAGAAAATTGACGCTGGGGGGCGGGTGTTCTCTGGGGGGAATGAAGAAACAGCCCGAGTGGGACGAGCGCACACTCAGCGAGAGATGCCGGTGTAGCGCAGCCATCCAATCCAACCTGCCGACAAGGGGTGAACGGTTGCGTTCGCCCCTTGTCAATTTTGCGAGACAGATTCCAAGGATATGCAAATGTACATTGGAATATTACCATGAGCGGGAATAAAAAAACGTTGCGCAGTGCGGGGTGGTTTGGCGACGAATGGCACCAAGGGTTTGTGTCCCGAGGCTGGACCAAAAACCAAGGCCATCCCGAGCAGATGTTCGATGGCCGACCCGTAATTGGGATCTGCAACACGTGGTCGGACTTGAATCCTTGCAACGCCCATCTGCGGATCTTGGCCGAGCAGGTCAAGCGCGGGGTGTACGAGGCCGGGGGCTTTCCGCTCGAATTTCCGGTTACCTCGCTCGGCGAGACGCTGATGAAGCCGACGACCATGCTCTACCGCAACTTGGCGAGCATGGACGTGGAGGAAAGCATCCGCGCCAATCCACTCGACGGGGTGGTGCTGCTAACTAGCTGCGACAAAACGACGCCAGCCTGTCTGATGGGAGCGGCAAGCGTGGACTTGCCGACCATTGCGGTGACGGGCGGGCCAATGCTCAACGGCAAGTTCCGCAATGAGAATATCGGCTCTGGCACGGATGTCTATCGCTTTACGACCGAGCTGCGAGCCGGGAGCATCTCGCGCTTGGATTACCTAGAGGCCGAGGCCGGGATTTCGCGCTCGGACGGCCACTGCATGACCATGGGCACAGCCTCGACAATGGCCTGCATGGTCGAGACTGTCGGGCTGACGCTGCCGAGCGGCGCGGCGATCCCCGGGCCGGATGCGCGGCGCAAGCGCTTGGGACATTTGGCGGGCAATCGCATCGTCGAGATGGTCCTCGAAGACTTGCGCATGTCGCACATTTTGACGCGGCCAGCCATAGAAAACGCCATCAAGGTCAACGCAGCACTGGGCGGCTCGACCAACTTCGTGGTGCATCTGTTGGCCATCGCCGGACGGCTCGACGTCGAATTGGAACTGGACGACTTCGACCGCTTGGGCAGCCGCATGCCACACTTGGTCAATCTAATGCCCTCGGGCGAATATCTGATGGAGGACTTCTTCTACGCTGGTGGCCTACCCGCCGTGATCCAGGAACTAAAGGAACATCTGCACATGGATACCTTGACGGTGACGGGCAAGACGCTCGGCGAAAATACCTCGGGTGCCCAATGCTACGACCGAGCGGTCATAGCCGCGATTGACAAGCCGCTCAAGGAGGCGGCCGGGATCGCCGTGCTCCGGGGCAACCTCTGCCCGGATGGGGCGATTGTCAAACCGTCGGCCGCCTCGCCCGAGCTAATGCAGCATTGCGGACGAGCCGTGGTGTTCGAAAGCATAGAAGACTATAGGGCGCGGATTGACGATCCCAATCTCGACGTGGACAAAGACAGCGTGCTAGTTTTGAAGGGCATCGGCCCAAAAGGTTTCCCCGGTATGCCCGAAGCCGGGAAGTTCGGATTGCCCAAGAAGCTGTTGCAGCAGGGCGTGCGCGACATGGTTTGCATCTCGGACGGACGGATGAGCGGCACGGCCTACGGCACGGTGATCCTACACGTCGCGCCCGAATCCGCGGTGGGCGGCCCGCTGGCCTTGGTGCAGGACGGCGATCTGATCGAGTTGGACGTGGAGAAGCGGTCGTTGAATATGGCCGTGCCCGACGAGGAGCTACAAAGCAGGCGGCAAGCGTGGACGCCGTCCATGCCGGTCGTCACGCGGGGTTATGCCGGCCTGTATGTCAGGCACGTGCTCCAAGCCGACAAGGGCGCTGACTTGGATATCTTGGTCGGCGGCTCCGGGTCGGATGTCTATCGGGAGCCGAGGTAGTCAACATGAGCTCGGGATGAGCAGTAGGGCAAAAGCTCGACAGGCTAGTTTTTGGGAATCAAATTAAGCGCGTGCTTTAATCTCCAGTTGATCACCAAGCTCAAAATCGACATTTGTTTGGTTGACAGAGGGAATGGCCGTACTATTTTTACACCCATGTGTTACTGAGCAGATGCACGACTTTAATTAGAAGTCCGCTTAACCCGAACTCACGTTAAATCGTTAAAAAACAACATTGTATCCCCAGTCAGAGTTGTCTCGATCTTTAAAGTCTAAGTCCCGTACTCACCAAGAGCCGGATGATCGCTGGAATGACGCTCCGCGATTTGTTCGGTG
The DNA here is from genome assembly GCA_022819745.1 of Candidatus Latescibacterota bacterium. The sequence goes on from JAJEGS010000012.1 coordinate 23,280, forward strand.
TTGGGCTAGCCGCAGGTTGTGCGGCTCTGACCTATCCTCGCGTCGTAGGTCTAGCCGTTTGAAGACGGCTAGCTTCCACTCAATATAAGGAGGAAGAATCATGCTTCGTGTTGTCCTAACTTCGTTCTCGGCTATTGCCCTTTTGGGAATGGCCGGATGCGCGACCCTTTTCAAAGGAAATTCTGCCCCGGTAAGCGTAAATTCAGTTCCGGGAGGAGCTAACGTCGAGATCAGAGTAACAGGTGGCCGCATAGTTGACCTTACCAATGTCAATAGAGCTAGTATGCCTGTCGTACAGGCAGGCTTAACCCCGATGAGTGTCAAGCTGGCCAAAGGCAAGGAATACGCCGTTACCATCAGTCTTGAAGGCTATCAGACCGTTACGCGCTTAGTTGCAAAGGGTAGCGTGGAAACGGCGGCATTCTGCAATGGGTTCAATATGGCAGGTTGGGTCATCGACTACGCAACCGGTTCGTTGTTCAAACTTGAACCGAATACGATCAACGTATCGCTGCAGAAAGTCGCCGCCACGAGTGGAGACGGTGAGGTTCTCTATGCCTTCTTGACTATTGTCGACGAGGACGGCAAGCAATCTACAACCGCTGTTGAGATGACGCCTCTAGCTAATTAAAACCCTTACAGGCAAGCAAAGACGCGCTCGGTGTCTTTGCTTGCCTACAGGAGGTATGCAGAAGACAGAAAGGCACGATCCATGCTTCGCCGCTCGAAACAAGGAAAGACTACTACCATGCTACGCCTTATCTTGATTGTGTGTCTAACTGCTTCTGTGGCGGCTTCGCAAGTTTTCGCCCAGCAAATGGAAGATGTCGTTTACTTGAAGAATGGAGGAGTCGTTCGCGGAACTATCGTTGAGCAGATTCCGGACGAATCGCTAAAGATACAAACGCGAGATGGAAACGTGCTCGTCTTCACGATGGATGAGATTGCCAAATTGTCCAAGGAAGCACCCAAGGTGCCCAAGGAACCAGTGATGGGGATTTTTGGAGTCGACGTCCCCTCTGTACCCTCCTCGGCAAGTGCAGATTCTAAATCAAGTACTGGAATCGGTTTGAACTTAGGTGGTATAGTTCAATCAGATGAGAATGTCTTCTTTGGCACTAGAACAGATCTCTATCCCGAAATGACAATCTACTATGAGAAACCCAACTTGAGGATCGGAGGTACTGTAGGTCTTATCTGGCGCTATAGGTTTGGATATAAGACTGACACTTACTGGAATGATGATGTTATCGGGTGGGATGTAGAGTATGTTGAAGAGACCATAGCGATTATTCCAATCATGACACGTTTGGATGTTCGCATATCTCCAATTTTTTTAGGTGTTGGTGTGGGATATTACGCTTCATTAGAAGATGGACCGTCCTCTCAACCAGCGGTGGCATTACGCTTTGGGGCGGATATTATATCAAATTCAAACATTACGATTATGCTTGATGTTCGATACGAACATACGTTTGATGAGCCACAGTTAGGGGGGATTATAGCGACTGTCGGGGGAAATCTTAAAATTTTGGATTAGGTTTCAATAGGAGTCTATTTCATAGGATGAGTATCTATAAAAAACTCGCTACTATCTTTTTTTGCCTGATAGTCCCACCAGCACTGGCGGACGACAATGCTCGCGCCAACAGTCTGTTGGTAGAAGCTGTTCAGCTCATTCAGGCCGCTGAAGACGAGACGGCGGCGCAAAAAAAACTCGACCTGCTGAAGCAGGCGCACGGCAATCTCCAGACAATTATGGACGAACATCCCTCTACCGATCTGGCCGTCAGGCTGATTACGGGGCAGCAGATCGGAGATCTTTCGCTGGCGGGTGTCGTCGAGGCGGTTGAGGCGGCGAAAAAAGAGGTGGTTGAGGTGCCGAAAGAGGCGGTCGAGGTGCCGAAATGGGAGACATGTTCGGAGTCCCCGACGTACGTATGTGTCATATCATTAGCTCTAGTCACGGCAGATTCGATTAAATATGCCAGTTTCCGTGCATCGGCACTCAGTGCGATAGCAGCAGCGCAGGCGAAAGCCAAGCAGGTCGATCAAGCTCAGCAGACTTGGAAGCAAGCCAAAGCTTCGGCAGAGTCGATAGGCAATGCTGTTCGTTCTGCGCTAGTGCTCCATGCGATAGCAGTGTCTCAGGCGGAAGCCGGGCAGATCGAGCAAGCTCTTGGCACAGTAAAGTCGATTAGCATGATCGAAGATCATGCTGTGGCACTCAGCGCGATAGCAGTAGCGCAGGCAGAAGCCGGGCAGATCGAGCAAGCCCGGCAGACTTGGAAGCAAGCCAAATATCGGGCGAAGTCGTTTAGCAAGATCGAAGATCGTGCGTCGGTATTCAGCGCGATAGCAGTGTCTCAGGCGGAAGCCGGGCAGATCGAGCAAGCCCGGCAGACTTGGAAGCAAGCCTATGATTGGCCGTACCCGTTTAGCAAGATTGGAGATTATGAGTCGGCACTCAGCGTGATAGCAGTGTCTCAGGCGGAAGCCGGGTGGGTCGCTCAAGCTCTTGTCACGGCAGAGTCGATTAGTAGGCTCGAAGACCGTGCTGTGGTGCTCCGTGCGATAGCAAGGGCGCAGGCGGAAGCCGGGCAGATCAAGCAGGCCCTTGTCACGGCAAGGTCGATTGAATTCGTCGATGATCGTGCAATGGCACTTGGCGTAATTGCTGGTGCTCTTGCCCAAGCAGAAGATCAGTAACCAAAAGAGAGCTATGCAACGCAAGCCCCTGCTTCTTTCAACCTCTGCTCGCAGGATGAATACTTCGCGGCGTCCTAGTGAGCAGATGTTAGGCATCGTCATTCTGCTCCTAGTCTTTCTGCCTCGCACCTGTTTATCCAGTGAACATAGCTCCACGCTCGATGAGCCGTGGGAGCCCGAGGATCTGCCAGTAGCTGAATCGGTTAGCTGGACCGAACCTCCCCAAGAACCAGCTTTACTCAAACCCCTCGCTCAATCGGCTATTCAATTCTACCGACGGCGCATAGCGATTGAATCAACCGATCGCTGCCCATTCCACATTTCGTGTTCGCGCTTCGCCGAAAAGGCCGTTCAGCGGTTTGGCTTTGTCCGCGGTATCGCGCTGTTCATTGACCGACACTTCTTCCGTGAACACGTAGGTGCCCGGCAATACTATTCGCTGCGCGAGGCTGTGGTGAATAACCGCATTACGCTGAAGCTAGACGATTCGTTCTATTTAGCTGACAAGCGAGGCGAAATTGCAGAGTAAGCTGATCGTCGCATACGCGGTGCTGTTATTCATGCCCCATGCGCTGCTAGGATACAACACATCATCCTCCGAAAAGTTGCTTGGTTATGCCAATAGTCTCGTAGAACAGCGGGACTATTATCGGGGCATTTCCGTACTCAAGTACGTCGCCTATTTTGCCGAAGATCAGCAGACAAAGGCCGTGTGTGTCTTCAAAATCGGCGAGGCATACCAGAAGAGTCGGAAATACAAATCTTCGGTGGAGTATCTGGAGCGCTACCTTGATGGCACGGCGGAGGATACACTCCGCTATAGGGCCTATATGTATCTCGGCTCGAACTATCTGCAACTCAGCCGCTACCATGAAGCGTTAGCGAATTTTTCTCGGGCTGAGGGGATGAAGAATGATGGGGCGGGGTTGATATGGGCGGCTTATGGCACGGTTCAGCAGGGGAAATTCGATGCGGCATCTGACATACTCAGGTCAATCATAAAAGATCATTCAGGAGAAGAGATTGCGGCCAGTTCACAGGAAATTTTGCAAGAGATCGCGAACTACCAAGCCTCGCGTCGGAGTGCCCGCACTGCGTCATTACTCTCCGCGTTGTGTCCAGGCCTCGGTCAACTATATGCCCGCCATTACTACGATGCGGCACAGGCTTTTGTACTGGTCAACAGCTTCGCTTATATGACGTACGCTAGCTTTCGACTCGGCTCATTAAACGAACAGAGCCACCTCGTCACCGGCCTCAGCGCCGTGGTGGCCGGGATTTTCCACTATGCCAATATACTCGGGGCTGGCCGCACAGCAGCTTATAGAAACAAGCGCGACCTTGACCGCTCCTTGAAACGGATACGATTCATGATTCGCAGTAACTCAGGTCTCGCGCCGGGCTTAGGATTCTCGTTTTCTCTATGAATCCTATCCACAAGTATCCGTACTATATGGATCGATATCGTAGCTAAAACCTACGAGCCGATCCGTTTCTTTAATTTCGAGGGCTTGAGGTGCTGCCCTCATCCACAAGAGGAGATGTACATGCTACGTTTTACTTTGCTCACATGCCTGATAGCTTTTGCAGCGACTTCTCAAGTTTTTGCACAGCAACCAATGGAAGATGTCGTTTACTTGAAGAATGGAGGGTTCGTTCGCGGAACTATTATTGAGCAGATTCCGGGCGAATCGCTAAAGATACAGACGCGAGATGGAAACGTGCTCGTCTTCACGATGAATGAGATTGCCAATGTGTCTAAGGAGATACCCAACTTGCCCTCGTCCTCCTCGGCAAGTGTAAAGGCTGAAATTGGAACGTTGTTTGGGCTTAGTCATGCAAGGGGGGGTTGGTGGTACGGTAATCGCACTGAGGTCGAGGTGCCAAGTACGTTGAGTGTTTGGTTGATTCCGAGTGAGGTGGTGGCGATTGGTTCAGAAATCGACTTTTATTTTAATAACTGATGTTACGCAGTTTTGAGGGTTTGTAGCTCCTCAAAGGCGGATCGAATCGCCTTGAGATAGAGTCTTGCTCGCAGCGCGAAGTGCTTGAGTCGGTGCTTGCTGCGCAAGCCCTCCAAGCGCCCGGCGGCATAC
>JAJEGS010000044.1 GCA_022819745.1 Candidatus Latescibacterota bacterium
AGGAGGATGCCGGCGGTGGTTTGAATGCGGGATTGGGGTATCAGTGGAACCAGTTGGTGTTCGACTATGCGTATGACATTGGGTTGGATTTGACCGAGACCAATGGCGCTCATCGGTTCTCATTCGCATACGAATTCTAAATAAAATAAAATCCCTGATAAACCCTGAATAAACTCCAACTAAAACTATAAACATAGGGTAACAAGGAGATACACAAATGACGGTCTGGGCCGGACTTATCGCGCTGGGATTGGGGCTAGGAGCTAGCCTTTTTCTACCGGTGCCGCAAAATCTGAAGACCAGTTTTGACGCCGGACAATCTCTCTACGCCCTTGGCGAGTTTGAAGGGGCGATCATCGAGTACTCAAAGATCGTCAAGTTTGACAGCAAGGCTGTGCGTACTGACAGTGTGCGGGTAGTGTTTGGCAACGACTTGGAATTGCCCGTAGTCGCGGCAGCTTGGTATCAGCTAGGCAACGCCTACAAAAAGAGCGGGCAACACGAAGAAGCAGTGGAAGCCTATCGCCAAGTTCTCGACGTAGGCAGCGTAGCCGAGGATTTCAAGTCACTGGTGCAGTTCCAAGTTGCCGAGACTCGCTTCCTCGCCAAAGAGTATGGCGAGGCAGCAAAGGAATACAAGCGCTACGTCGAGTTATTCCCTGAGACGCCGGAAGCTGGCAAGGCGTATTTTTACGCGGGCTGGAGCGAGTTTAATACAAAAGAGTACGACCAATCCATCGAAACACTCAACGGCATGTTGGCGGCTTATCCGCAAGATCGCTATGCGCCGGATTCGCAGTTTCGTATCGCCAGTTCCTTTTACGAGAAGGGCGAGTATGCTAAAGCCGTTGAGATGGCCCAGACAGTCCTTGATAAGTATCCCAATAGTCCCGTCATTGCCCAAGCCCTTTATCTGGAGGCCAATGCCTACGACCAGATGGGGCGCGACGAGGAGGCAATTAAAGCCTACCGCGATGTGCGTAATCTCTACGACCGGATGTTTGAACTCTTGCGCGGTTCGTTTCGCGAGGGTAAAAATGTCGATTTTGAAAACTATCGACAGCTTTTTGAGACTTCCTCATTGCGCGTCGCTGAGATTTTCCGCAAAACAGACCAATTTGAGGAAGCCTACCAAGAGTTGATCGCCGCCCAAGAAACTGCCGAGGAACGTTTTTATAAAGCCAAGGTGCAGATGAGAATCGGTGACAACTACATGGAGTGGGAAAAGTTCGACGAGGCGTGGACTGCCTACAACCAAGTGATTGAACTCTACGGGGATACTCCTTATCCGCCGAATGCTCAGTATCAGAAAGGCGAAGCCAAGTACTTCGCTGGAGACTACGCTGCTGCCCGCGAAGACTACCTACAACTGTTGGTGGACTACCCGGATAGTGAGACGGGTTTGCGCTCCGCAGCGCTCTATAGTGCAGGCTGGTCTGCGGAGAAACTCGGCGCGACCGATCAGGCTATCGCAAGCTACACGCAGGCAGTGGACAACTTTCCCCGCTCCGACCAAGCGCCGTTGTGCTTGTTGCGCATCGCTCGGCTAAACTACGAGCAGCAGAAAGTTGAGGCGGCCATTGAAGCCTACAAGGCTATAACGGAAAGCTATCAGGATACTCGGCATACGGCTGATGCTTACTATGGCCTTGGTATTCTTTACCGAGACGAAGATCGGAAAGACGAAGCCATCGCTGCTTTTTCCAAGGTTGACCGCGATGCCCGCGAAACGTACATCGCCGCGCTGATTGAGGCGGCTAACCTCTACATTTCTCAAGATCGCATTGCCGAGGGGCGTGCGCTGCTCAATCAATTGTTGGAAGGCGTGACCGGCGACCGCGATTTGGAGGCTAGGGCCCATTTCCAGATGGCTCAACTCGACCTCAATAATAAAAATTACGTCGATGCAGTCGATCGCTATACCATGGTGCTTGAAGAGTACCCAGAAAGCGATGTCATTCGCGACACCCGCTACGGACGTGCATTGGCCTATCACTATTCGGGCCGTTACGACCGAGCGTTGCTCGACTACAAGTGGTTATTGGACACCAAAATCCCCAAGGCAATGCAGCTAAAGGTTTCCTTCTCGATGGCACTGTCGTACTCTGCGGAAGGCAATGATGCCGATGCAGAGAAGCTGCTAAACGAAGTTATTGCTTCTGGAGACGAGAGCTTGGTACGTTCGGCGCGGCTGCAGCTAATCTCAATGGCCGAGAAGAAGGGCAATCCAGAGGAAGCAGTGCGCATCTATGAAGAGATGTTGGCTACTACTACCTCCAGTGAAGACCGGGAGCGTTTACTAATTCGCTTGGCCAATGCCTACTTCAAACTAGATAAGTTCCAACAGAGCATTGAAGCAGCTCAGGAACTCATCGACTTGGCCGTCAATGTCGAGAGCATTGCCAACGCGCTCTTCGTCCAAGGTAACTGTTTCTACAGGTCGGAGCAGTTCGTCCAAGCGATTGCCACGTATAACACCATCATCGAAAACTACCCGCAGATTGCTTGGGCCAAAAATGCCCAGTTCCAGATCGGCGTAGCTTATAACAGGCTATCGGCTAATGGCAATATTGACGTGCTGCCAGCGATGTCCCAAGCGTTCAATACCTACTACATCCAATATCCTGACGACGAGCGCGCTGTGCATGCCTATTACTACGATGCTTGGGCGCACTATCGGATGGGTAAATGGCGCGACGCCAGCGATATTTTTGCTAGCCTAGCAGATAAGTATCCGCAGTCCCGCTATGCATCTGAGGCGCTTTTTCGCGCTGGCGATGCCCTGTTTAACATGACCAATAGAAGCGGCGTGGAGAACAAAAACCAGCACTACATAGATGCTATGGTTTACTACGACCGAATTATTAGGCGCTATCCTCAGTCGAGCCATATGGACGATGCCCTCTACAACAAGGCTTGGTGCCTGATCAACCTCGACCGCAAGGAAGAAGCGGTGCCAATTTTCGAGAGAATAGTCGCTGAACATCCCAACGGTACGTATGGGGCACGCAGCCAATTTACGCTCGGAGATTACTATTACGGCCTCAAGGATTACGAGAAGGCCACCGCAAGCTATCAGACTTTCTTAGATCGCTTTCCCGCTGACAAGTTGACTGCCCAAGATCGAGCGCTGCCGAACAAGGCAAGGACTCTGCTCGGACATTTGGCTGAGATCGATGCCTATAATCTTTATGCAACGGGTGAACAGCTTTTGGCTGAGAAAAATTACGACGAGGCAATGGCGGTCTTCAAGGAAGTGCAGCAGAAGTATCCCAAGAGCGATCAGGCTGTCAATTCACTAGTCAACATCGGTGCCGCCTATATGGCCCAAGAGGAATTCCGTCAGGCTGGTGCCGTCTTTCAGGAGGTCGTCGACAACTATGGCGACAACCCCAAATACGTGACGCAGGTGGACTATGCCAGAGAGCAGCTACAGGTAATGCAGGAAGCTCGCGTCCTCTAACTTCTGCTTTTTGCGTCCTAACTCTTAAGGAAGGAAAAAGAAAATGATTGAACTTTTTCGCGAAGGCGGACCTTTCATGTATCCTTTGGGACTCTGGTCTATGCTTTCCATTGCGTTCTTTCTCGAGCGCATTTGGACGTATGCAAGGCTGCGCTCCGAGGACGAATTGGCCGAAATCACCAATGACATCAACGCACGTATAGACTCGGGTGCTTCCATTGACCAACTCAAGGAATACTGTGCCGAAGTTGGCAAGCTAGAAGGCGAGGTGTACGGTGAGGGGATTGAGCGCTTCGAACACTTGTCGCGTGAACAACGCACGATGGAGGAGATGCGCGAGGAAATGAACGGCTCGGTTGAACGCGCTGCCTTGGGATATCTCGAACGGTATCTGGCCGTTATCGACTTCGTGTCTAAGTCCGTGGTGTTGCTCGGCCTGCTGGGCACGGTCAACGGTATGATCAATGCGTTTGAAGGTATTGCGGAAAAGGGGCTTGGTGAGCCGACGATCGTCGCCGCAGGTATTTCCGAAGCGCTGATCACTACAGTTACCGGTCTGGTGATCGCCGTGCCTTCAATTGCTATCTTCACGTACTTTAGCAACCGCGCCACGGGCAAGTCTGTGGAGTTTGAAGCATATGGCCACGGTTTTGTGGACGCTCTGTTACGTCGTTGGCAAGGTACGCAAGCTGCCTAAGGCGGCTCTTCTTAGGAGGCATTAAATAGATGGCTGATAGAGTAGAAAAAAAAGAACTGACCATGCCCGATCTGACTCCGATGATTGACGTGGTCTTTCAGCTACTCATCTTCTTCATGGTGACGGCTGTGTTCGCCATTACTCCGGGTTTGGATATTAAATTGCCCGAAGCCGAAGAGGCTCAGGCTCCGGAAAAGGAGAACCTTTTTATTGTCGTGGATCAGGATGGCAACATGAAGCTGAACCACAAGTCGGTGACCTTTGCAACTCTCAAAGAGGAATTGCAAGCGAAGAGACAGCTGTTGGACAACACCACGATGATTATCATCCAAGGAGACGAGCGCTCCACGCACGGGCAAATCGTCCAAATCATGGACATTGCTCGCCAAGTAGGTGTCATCGATCAGGTCATCGCCACGGAACCGCAGCGTAATTGAATGAGGTTTCTAGGCCCTTCCAAGAGGGGGAAAGACTGTGGTAGACGAGTATAAAAAAGCAGTACAGGCCCAGCGCCAAAAAACGGCCTATATGGCTGTCGGTGCGGCCTTTCTCATTCACGTACTTTTCATCTTATCCAAGTGGGTGGTAATCGCCGCCGGTTTGGCGGGTGCTGGGGTGCTGATATACGCCCTATATACGGCTACCACTGGCCGCCGGCTGAGCATGAGCGTGGCCTTTGTGCTCTCGGTAGCCATCCACACTGGCGTCTTCGTTTACGATTATCTCTTTGGCATTGGCGAAGCACAGGAAAAGGAGGCGCTTATTATTTTTCGTGCTCCTCCGCCCATTCTCGAAAAGAACTTCGACTTAGCCAAGCGACCTGAGATATCCGAAGTGCAGATGGAGATGCTACAGTCGATGGCCCCACCGGATTTACCGCAGGATATATCGGCGATAGCTGATGTTAGCGCGGTAGGTAGCGACCTGCTGAGTTCGGTCTTACCCGGTACGCAGGTCTTGGGTGCCTTTTCAGGTGCCAAGGCCGAAGAGTTGGCCTTCGACGAGGTCGCGATGATCGAATTGGCGGAAACGTCGGCACCAGTACAAGAGGCTCTGAGCCTGAGGCACGAATTACTCAATGTCGGCGATTTAGACATCGGCCGCTATCAAGCGATCTTGATTCATGATCCCGACAATAAACGCAATATCCGCGGCTTTTTTAACATGACAGTCATTGACTACGATATCGCAGACAAGAATCGCGATCGATTCCCAACTGCGGTAGAGGAGTTGATGCGCTATATGCGCGACCATACCCAAATTAATGCCCGCATCGAGGGCACGACCTTGGAATTTTCGGATCCGCGCATCATGGACGCCCCCATGATTTATGTGACGGGCAACGATGCTGTCTTGCAAATCAGCGATACAGAGAAAACCAACCTAGGCGACTATCTCAAGAATGGTGGTTTTCTCTATGCCGAGGAAATCCGCCAAAGCGACTCTGAGAACGGACTTGACGGCAAAGAAGCTGGGGTTTCGGGTACGCCGTTTGACCGCCAGTTCAAGGCCCTGATGAAAGATCCGCTGGTGCTGGGTAGTGACGGCTCCAAGTGGCAGAAAGTGCCCAAGAGCCACCCGCTCTACTATAGCTTCTGGGATTTTCCCGATGGTCCGCCTATGGGCGGCGCACCGGCTGGCAATGTGTTTGATTTGGAGATGTTGGAACTGCGCGGTCGGGTTGCGGTGGTCTTCAGCGACCTAAATATTAGTTGGTACTGGGGAGACCCGCTGGCCGATGCACGAGAGCGCGGGTTGCAGTTCGGGGTCAACCTAATCGTCTATGCGTTGACTCAGCCGGGCGGCATCGCTAATGTGACCCAGTTTACTCAATAAACACTTTCAAGCAGCAAGAAGCTCGGATGCCCTATCGGTAAGCTACCGGTAGGGCATCATTGTTTCGACCATTCCCTTCCGCTCACGTCGATTTTCTTATATGATCCCAGACGTCGAAGTATGTCGGAAAAGTTTTGCCGACGCATCCGGGGTCGTTGATGTAGATTCCGGGCACTCGCAATCCGACTAGAGCAAAACTCATAGCTACTCGGTGATCCTTATAGGTCTCGATGCTGCTACTTTTAGGTTTGGAAGGCATGATAGTAACGCCATCTCTGTGTTCTTTTACCGCTACACCGAGCCGACGCAGTTGGGCAACCATAGCGGCAATCCGATCGGTTTCCTGCCAGCGCGTGTGCTCGATGTTGCGGATCCGCACAGGATTCTTGGCAAAGGGAGCGATTGCAGCTAGCGTCAGCGAGGTATCTGATATGGCCTTCATATCGACGTCGATTCCCCTGAGTTGGTCCGGCCCGATCACCTCAACTCCGCGAGTGTAACGGTTGACTGTGCAGCCCATTTTCTCGAGCACATCGACGAAGTGGATATCGCCTTGGGCTGAGTCGGCGGCAATGTCGGCTACGCGTACCCGACCACCGGTGAGCGCAGCGGCGGCAAAGAAGTACGAGGCGTTGGAAGCATCCGGCTCAATGGAGTAGGTCCGGGACGTATAGCATTGGCCGCCAGCGATGCGAAAGCGTCGGTACTCGTCGTGCTCGACCTCGACTCCAAATGCCTGCATTACCGCCATAGTGATGTCGATATATTCAGTCTTGAACTCGCTGACCATTTCGATTTCCAAGCCGTTGTCGGTATAGGGAGCGACGAGCAGCAGCGAAGTGAGGAACTGGCTACTCTTGCTGGCGTCGAGCCGGGTTTTTCCACCTCTGAACCCCTTGGCTTGCACCTCTATGGGCAGGCATCCATTGCGCGAGCGAGCGTCGATACCGAGTTGGCCGAGTGCGTCGAGTAGGTCGGCCATCGGGCGGCTCTGGCGCATGGGTGCGTCGCCGTCGATGATGAAGGTTCCATTGCCGAGCGCGACATAGCTTGTGATTGACCGAGAAGTAGTGCCCGAATTGCCGATGTACAGCTCGGCACCATCGATGGGAATCCGTCCTCCATTGCCTGCGACCACAAAGCTGGCCGCCTTTGGATCGGCCTCTATAGAGACGCCGAGTTTGTGCAGCGCCTGGACCATGTAGTCAGTGTCGTCGCTAAAGAGTGCGCCGGTAAGGTGCGATTCTCCGTTGGCTAGTGCCGCGACCAGTAGTGCCCGGTTGGTATAGCTTTTGGACCCGGGAACGGAGACTTCGGCGTCGAGAGGTTTTTGCAGAGGTTGTATTTCGAGCGAATCAGTGTTCATGTTTAGCTAAACGTTGGGTGACATGATGCGAGCGGCACGAGGCCATGCATAATCTGGTATCTCGCGGTGCTCTGAGCAATGCCTGATTATGAGGTCTTAGGCTGGAGGGTGTTGGTGTTTTCCTATACATTTATTCGCGAAAGGAATGCGTCAATGCCATCAGTCAAGAAGCCGGACGAGATCAGAAATTTACTCGAAGGTCCAGTCAATTCCATCCCCACTACATTTTTGCCCAACGGCCAACTAGATTGGGAGGGCATCGGTCGCATAATCGACATCGGCATCGCCAGCGGCAGCAAGGTCAGCTTGCTGACCTACGGGGACAGCCAGTTCGAGTTCCTCAGCGATGAAGAAGTCGCCCAGCTCACCCGCTTCTTGGTTGATCGGGTCGCCGGACGGGCATTGACAGTGGCAGCTACTCGGCGCTGGCCAGACGACCGAGCGGTTCAGTTCGCCGAGTATTGCCGTAGTTGGGGAGCTGATGTGCTGATGGTGCTGCCGCCGGAACAAGCCCAGCCGCAGGGCAAGATCATCCAATATCGCAAAGTAGCCCAAGTCATGCCCCTGATGTTGGTAGGGTGTCCTCCCTATGAAATCCTCGACGAGCTACTCGACGCGCCCAACATCTGCACCTTCAAAGAAGACGGCACACTCGAGTACGCAAAGGCGACCGTGCACCGCTATGGCGATCGGTGGAAGTTCATGACCGGCGGCGGTCTATGGCGCAATTTCGCGCAATGGCCCTGCGGCATTCGCGCCTTCTTTTGCTATCCGTCTTCTTTTGCCCCCCACATAGCACAAAGCTACTGGCGGGCCTTCCAAGCTGGCGACGCCAAAACGGCCCAGACCATCATTACCCAAATCGAAGAACCCTTCTGGGGAGTGGCCACAGATGTGGTAGGCGGTGGTCAGGCTGTGTGGCGCACCGCACTGGAACTCAATGGCATTGCCTCGCGCTGGTTGCGTCCGCCTATGGTCACGGCCACGGACGAGGAGGTGGAGAAAATCGGTGCCGTCTTGGATGCCATTGGGCTGATAAATCCCCTCTGAGACGAGAAACCCTTCTTCCAAGATGTAGCGCGGCACAAATCGATCATGGGGTCCTAGGGGGGGTGATTGACCGGGGGAATAATACGGTTTTAGGTTCTTCGCAATTTTAATACGCGGAGGACACACTCATGCCCAAACCCCGCTTGATGTTTGAAAACGACTCGCGCCACACCTTGCTCTACATGTGCGAGCCACCGGTCGCACAAGAGGGATGCGAGGCTGCGGTTGATGAGCTATTGGGAACACCGATAGAGGCATTGGTTTTCAACCTCGGCTTCGGCAATGCCTTTTTGCACGACACCCAAGTGGCCGACCACTGGGGGCCAGAGACGGCGGCTACCGCTCAGTTCCGGCCGGAGGACGACCACTACTGGGATCACCTCGTCTTTCAGCGTGCCTATCGCAATGCCCAGCAACTCATCGCCGAGGGCCGCGATCTGCTGCATATTGTCTGCGACCGCGCACGGGCCAAGGGGCTGCAGATCTATCCCTCGCTCCAGGTGCAGGCCGACTTAGGCGAGGACTTGCGGATCGGCGATACCCAGTTGGCCGACTTTGCGCGACCAGAAGTCCGCGAGATGCGCTTGGCCTTGATTGAGGAAACCTTGCAAAACTACCCGGTGGATGGCTTTGAGCTCAACCTCAATCACTACGCTGGCGGAGCCTTCTTTCACCCGGACGATATGGAACGCGGCCGGAGTATATTCACCGATTGGCTTCAGCGCGTCCGCGAGGCCGTCAAGCAAAGCGGCCCGGACCGCGAGCTGGCTCTGCGCATCCCCACTAGTATCGCCGGTTGCCGGTCTATCGGACTGGACCCAGAGACGTGGATCCGCGAGGGGATTGCCGATGTGTTGGTGGCGGAAAACTTCGCGTCCATGTCGCTGATTGACGCGACCGCGGATTTTCGACCCCTGATCGCAGCGGCCCAAGACGCGGAGTGCCGGGTTCACGGTGTCATCCGCAACAATGTGGATTCGGACCGGCTGGGCGCGGCCCCCATTGCCATGGTGCGCGCCGCGGCGACCAACTACTGGGCACAGGGCGTCGATGGGCTGAATTTGATTCATTGGGCCGGCAACTGGCCGTACGGCCCGTCTTTCTACGAACAGCTCCGCGAGTTGCCGCACCCGGACGTGATGGCGGTCAAGGACAAAATCTACGCGATCCCCACGCCTACCGGGCGTTCAACCGCACAGCCGAAGACCGAGCCGGGACTCGTCATGCAGCTACCGGCCTCGCTGTCGCTAGAGCAGCCCGTAGCACTAGAACTGCCGATCAGCGACGATCTGTCGCGTTGGGGAGCGGCGGGACGGGTCCACGAGGTGATTTTGCGGATACGGCTGATGCGCGCTACCGACCGAGACCGCCTCAGCTTCAAGCTGAACGGGGACGAATTACCAGCGCATATTATGCGCAAGATCGACCACATCTATCAGATGACTGCGCCGCGCTACCGCTCGCATTCGAGTTACTGGTTCGTCTTTTGGCTGGACGAGGCCCACTGGCCGGTGAAGGGCAACAACGTCGTAGAGGTCACCTTACACGACCGCGACCCGGAGGCTACGCCGCTCATCTATGTGCGGGACGTGGAACTGGAGGTGCGCTACCTGCGCGGCAAGAGCACCTATCGCGGCGTACACAACACCGACCCGGACTTGGGGCCTTATGAATGCGGCGTTACTTGAGAGGACCGACGTCGGCAATGGAAACTTTTTGATCTGAAAGGTCGAGGATGTAGATTGTACCTATAATCATTTCCTACCTAAGAGGAAACCTGTCATGTTGCGCGGTACAGCTATCTTATACTACCGCCGTGATCCACACCAGTTGGGGGCGCTGAAGGCCAACTAGTAAACACGTCAGCCAATTAATACGGAGGAAATCATGGCCAGCCATCTCGAAGACGTCGAGTACAAAGACGGCAAAAAACACGGCCCTTGGGTGCTGTACTACGCCGATGGAGGCAAGCGACGCGAAGGGGCCTTTGACATGGGCAAGAAGACGGGCAAATGGGTCGAGTACCACAGAAACGGTCGGCCCGCTAGTATCAATCACTATCGAGAAAATCAGCTTACCGGCGATCACGTAGCCTACTATGAAAACGGCAACCGGAAACAAACTGGGCAATTCAATGAATACCGCGGCAAGAGCACGGACGGGCGCAAGAAGGGCACGTGGACTTTTTACGCCACAGACGGCGAGACGGTCTGGCGCCGCATTACCTACAAAGACGGCCGTCGCTGCCGCGAGGACGAACATCCCCTCGGCTTGTGCCCAGATTGCGACAAGCCAGTGGAATCGCCCGCGTGGGAACACTGCCCCCGCTGCGACGCCGAGTTGATCTAAACCGTTCGTTTGCAGAATTGACCAGCAATCTATAGGAGAACGCTATGAGCGAGCATAGTGCCGCGCCCGTGTCCATGACCGACGAGCAGAAGTTTTTTTTCGATCTGCAAGGCTGGATTCTATTGCCCTCGGTGCTATCTGAGGCGGAAATCGAAGCGATGAAGGCCGAGGTGTACGACGGTGCCAAACAGGGCTACCAAGGGGCCTTGCAGGAACTGTTGGATCATCCGGCGGTGGTCGGCATTCTCACCGAAATCCTCGCCGAAGAGCCGTACCTCGGGGACGAGTACTACAGCTTCCGCTGTGAAAATTCCTTTATCACGGTGCGGCACGCTGGCTGGAAAAGCACCAACAACGGCACCGGCCTGCCGCATGTGGTGCGACCGCCGCAACAGGCCAATGCCATGCGCTATCAAGTGGCGGGCAACAAGATATTTTCTGGGCTGACGCGGGTAGTGTGGGAGCTTGAAGAAGTGAAAGCTGGCCAAGGAGGCACCACGTTTCTCTCCGGTTCGCACAAGGCCCATTTCAATTACGGCGGCCCCGACCCCAATCGGCCCAATATCGGCGAATCGCCTTGGGAGGAACGCATGCGCGCGGCCATGGCCCAATATAGCTGCCCGCCCGGCTCGGCGATTGTCTTCACTGAAAGCCTGCTACACGCAGCCAACGATTGGCGCAACTCAGACAATCCGCGCTGTGCTGTCTTCAATTGCTACAATTCTCTGTGGGCGCAATGGCACCGGCTCAACCTCAGCCACGAGACCATTGAGGCCATGCCGCCCAAGCGCCGCTCATTGTTCCGTGGCACGTGGCAAATAGGCGGCGATAATCGCGCCTATTCGCTAGATAATCGTTCCTTGAATTCAACTCGTAAGTGCAATCTTTTGGGTAGCTGGCATAGAAACGGCCAACTGGTATATTTCCCGTGGCCATTTCAAACGCAGCTCCCGACGGAGGCGCTTATGGGAACGTATCACCAGTTGACCGAGTATCAAA
>JAJEGS010000014.1 GCA_022819745.1 Candidatus Latescibacterota bacterium
CCCGTCCACCAACGCCGACAAGCCCGTCGCGGTGGTCGCGCCAAACGAACTGAGCAGGTAATCGCTATATAATTCTAACAGGTGTTTGTCCATACCTTGAAAATACCACTAAATGAGAAACTGCGTAACATCAGTAACTAAGCCGTACACGCTCGAACAGATCGAAGTAAAAATTGAACAGGCACTTGCCGGACGCCGTCTTAGTCAAGAAAACGCCTACCTGCGCCGAGAGGACGAGCTGCGCTACAGCTTTGACGAGATCATGGGTGAGAGCCAGCAGATGCAAGCGGTCTTTCGCAGGATACAAACCGCCGCGCCAACCCATTCGACCGTGCTGATCGGCGGGGAAAGCGGCACGGGGAAAGAACTAATTGCCCGGGCGATCCACCAGCACAGTACGCGCCGAGAAAAACCCTTCGTCAAAGTCAATTGCGCGGCGCTGGCAGAGGGCGTGCTGGAAAGCGAACTCTTCGGCCATGAGAAAGGCGCATTTACCCAAGCGGTGAAGATGAAACCCGGACGTTTCGAGATCGCCGATGGCGGTACGTTGTTCCTCGATGAGATCGGCGAGAGTACGCCGGCGATGCAGGTCAAACTGCTGCGCGTCCTGCAGGAACGGGAATTCGAGCGGGTCGGGGGAACCCGCTCAATCGCAGTCGATGTCCGGCTCGTCGCCGCGACCAACCGAAACTTGCCCGACCGCATCAGGGAAGGGGCATTCCGCGAAGATCTGTACTATCGCCTCAACGTGGTGCCCATTGAGGTCCCGCCCTTGCGCGAACGTCGCGCAGACATTCCGCTGCTGGTGGCCCATTTCCTGCTCAAGTACAACGCCGAGATCGGCAAGAAGGTGTCGTCCGTGCATCCCAGCGCAATGGAATTGCTGACGACGCACGCTTGGGCCGGCAATGTCAGGGAACTCGAAAACGCCATTGAACGCGCCGTGGTGTTGGCGCAGGGCAACGAGATTGCGCCCGAGGACCTCTCGCTAAACGCCCAATCGCCTGAACACCACCTAGCAAGCGGCACCTTGACGGAGCGGGTCGAGGCTTTTGAAAAGCAGCTCTTGTGGGATGCCTATCTAAAGGCAAACAAGGTCAAAGCCGACGCCGCGAAATTGCTCGGTATCGAACGAACCACTTTCCGCTACAAATTTGAAAAATACGAACTCTAGTCTCTCGGCGAGCGTTCAGGACCATGCTTTTTAGCTGGCGGTGTCTCCTGCTATTTTGCGCCCTCTCAATCGGGATGGTGCCAGCGGCGTTGGCGCAGGAACCAACCCTACAAAACTTGAGAATACAGATTGAACAACTCGCCGAACAGGTCGCAGGCATTTCGGCGGAGAGCAACAAGCTGCTGCGCGAAAACAAGCAGTTGACCGATAGGATCCGCATGGCCAAACAAGACCTGCAACAAGGCAGCGACCGACTGCTTGAGCGACAGTTGCAGGACGACCTACAGGCGTCCCGGGAATTATCGGACCAGATCCAGGCGCTCGACGACCGGATCTATGCGCTCACCGAGGAATCGGTCGCCAAGCAACGCCTGCTCGTAGGCATGCTGAATGACGAGATCGAGCGGCTTGCTGGGGAAGCCAGCGTCGCCAAAGACGCCAAGACCAAGACCCGGCTCCTTGCCGAGGTGCTAAAACTTCAGGAAGAAGCAGAAACCTACCGGGAGCAAATGGCCAGAGAGTCCAGCGAGTTGCTGTTGTCGTTGGATGTCGCCCCAGCGCCAACCGACGGCCCCGATGAGATCCAGCAGAAATTGGCTGTGCTGCAAGACCAACAGGATATTATACAGAGCAAAATCGAAGAGCTTGACCGGCAGATCCGCGAAACCAGTAGAGCACTCGATTTGCGGCGCAACATGCTAGAGTTGCTCCGCGACATTCGCCGCGGTGAAGAAGACGAGTTTGATCTCGACCGCAGTCTCGATATCGCCGAGTTGGAAGGAAAAATTGCAGATGCGGAATCGGCGCTGGAGATTTGGCGGGCCAAACGGGAGAGCTGGTACGCCAAAGAAAAAATACACGGTGAGAAAGCGGTACATCTCGCCCAAGCACTCGAGAATATGCTCCAAGGAAAGTGACGGTATTCCCACGTGTCATTGAGAATTGTAGCTGTGATATGGTTGCTCGCACTGAGCACCCCGTGCCTAGTTTTCGCCGATTCGTCGCTGCGGATCAAGCCCTTTTTTGACTTCCGCTACCAGTACGAAGACAATGTCTTGCAGGTGCCGAAGGACTTGGGCGAACAACGGGATTTTGCCGCGTATATATGGGCAGGGGTCAATGTCAGGGCCGCGCTTGATCCTCGTACGCGCATTGCCGTACGCTATGAGATGGCCCCGCGTCGCTTTGCCGACGTAACCGAGAAGAATCGCTACGATCACCTGCTGTCAGGTCTTTGGCACCGCAGGCTTTCCCGCGATGTCACGCTCCTGACCATCGCCAACCTCGGCCTGCGGCACCAACCCAACGACCGCATCAACGAATACTTCAAGCAAGATATCAGCGGTCAACTCCAGATGCGGTGGAATCCGTCGTGGTCGTCCCGGTTCGGGGCCGAGCTGCGGAACAAGTACTTTCCAAACAGCAAACACAGCAGGTATAGCAGTGTCATGGTCCAAGGCGGGCTCAGACGGCAGCTCAGCGCGATTGCACATGTTTCCGCCGGCTATCAGGTGCGCGCGTACCGGGGCGTCATCGATCCGAGAATCATCATATCCGAACTCAACGAGAACGTGGGCGGGATCCGCCAGACGGCCAGCTTCGGGTTTGAGGGCATGGCCTTGGGGCAGGTGTTGCTGAATTTGAAATATCAGTTCGAAATCGATCTAGCCACCGGCGAACTCCCGCGCCACGAACCCCTTTCTCGCGAGCCTGAGCAAAGGAGTGAATTCGGCCATCACGACGGCGATGAGGACGATGTCGATTTCAACTTCGCCAACCACCGCATAGGGTCTTTTTTCATCTGGCGACTCGCGCCGCGTTCCAATGCGAGCCTTGCTGCGCGCCATCATTTCAAGTTGTACCAAGATTGGATCGTGCCCGAGACGGGCACCAAACGGCGCGACAACCTCACTCTGTTGCGCTTCGGCTTTAAGCAGAATCTCCGCGACAATTTTGCGGCGCGGCTGGAATACGCGTTTGCGACCAACGACTCGAACGACCCCACCCAGAGCTACACCGACAACATCTACTCGATGCAACTACAATACTCCTTTTAATGCCTGATCGCGCTGCCGACCTTGCTGCTACCAACGCCCGGCGATATAATGTATCCCCCCCTACGTAGCGAAAAACGCCCGATGTAGATTTGAAAAGGTTTAGACGTGCAAATACAATCCATCCGCGTAGTTGACCTCAAAATTTCACACAGCCCGCCCAAAACCGCGCCCCGCCGCCCCTCTTGGAACCAGAGTTCACCGCGTTCGTTGCCGATCAACAAGTATCCAGAATTCTCGCGCCTACCCGGCCAGATGCCGGGCATGGGCGGCGGTCCCGTCTGGGTGCAGATCACGGCTGAAGACGGTACTTGGGGTTTGGGCAACTGCTCCTTTGGCACGCCGGTAGCCGCCATCGTCGAGCAGGTTTTCGCGCCCCTGCTGACGGGCCGCGATTGTCTGGCTACGGAATTTCTCAACGACCTGATGTGGCGCGCTTCTCAGCGCCTCGGTCATGCTGGGACCGCAGCCGTTGCCCAAAGTGGGATCGATCTGGCGCTCTGGGATCTCAAGGGCAAGCTGCTGGGTCTGCCCGTGTACCGCCTACTTGGTGGTCCCTGCCGAGACCATCTCGAACTCTACGCCACGGGCGACGACCTCGACTGGGGTCTCGAACTGGGTTTTAGCGCCTTCAAGGTTACCAATCCGGTTCACTACCGCGAGGGCCAGGAAGGGCTCAACCGCCTTGAAGACAAAATCGCCCAAGTGCGCGAGACCATCGGCCCGGACTGCGAGCTGATGCTCAACGCGGTCATGTCCTACAACGTCGAATACGCCGTCCAAGTCGCCGAGCGGCTCAGGCCCTATCAGATGCGCTGGATTGAGGAGCCGCTGATTCCCACGGATCTCGAAGGCCACATCGCGCTCAAGCGGGCTGCTCCGTACGTGCCCATTGCCACCGGCGAGGACCACCACGGCCGTCAGGCCTTCCGCCAGCTAGTGGAACACCGCTGCGTCGATGTGCTGCAACCGGATATTAAGTGGTGCGGCGGTTTCTCCGAAGCCGTCAAGATCTACTACATTGCCGAAGCTGCTGGCCTTGTTACCATTCCCCACGGCGGTGCCAACAGTGCCTACGGCCAGCACTTCGCCTTTGCCTTTCCCGAGTCGCCGATGGCCGAGTTCTGGCTCGGCTCGGCCCCGGGCATTCCCCTAGAGGAAGTTCCCACCATACCGGGCATGGCCGTGCCTCAAGATGGGCGCTTGGTCCCTTCGGACGCGCCGGGTTTTGGCATGGAAATAGCAGACGAGTGGATCGTACCGCGCTGAGGCATGGCTGAACCGTTCGATTTATCCACCAGCCCCGGCACCAGCCAGCGCCTAATTTTTGCTCTATTGGGTGCTGGCCAGTTGATATTGAGCACCATCGCCTTCCAGCGCGGCGGCTTCGCGTATGGACTCGCGGTGCTCGGCGGCGGGATCGCGGCGTTCTGTGCGGCGGCGTTCTTCGTCCACCGCCTCCATCGGCGCTTGGTCTGGCTGGGACCGGAAGGCGTGACTGTCGAGGAGGGCCTGTTTGGCCGGCAGACGCTGGCGTGGGCCGAGGTCAAAAAGGTGAGCCTGTCGTCGGCCGCGACCGTATTCCACGCGGAGACAGGTGAGGATATAGTTCTCCACAACGCGGCCAATCAACCGCAGGATATCGCCCCGTTTTTAGCGCGGGTGCGCGCCTTGGTAGAAGAGTACGAGTTGAACGGTTAGCCTACTCGGCAGACTCGTCCTGCTCGGCTTGGGCGGCAAGGTGGGTTTCGATTTTGCCGACGATCTCAGCGGCGGAGTTTTGCTTGGTCACTGTTTCTAACAGGGTGTGGTCTTGGGCGTTGATGAGCAGGACGAGGCCGGTTTGGTTGTTGGCCTTGAAGTGGTCTTCTACGTTGAGGGCCGCGGCAAGTAGGCGGGCTTGGGATGTCAGCGTTGAGTCGGTGACGTCCAATTGGACGAAGAGGACGGGCTGATCGGCCACTCCGGCTTGGACTTCTTCGAGAATGGGCACGAGGGCCGTGCAGGAGCCGCACCAATCGGCGTGGACTTTGACCACGTACAAGGCCGGGTCGCCTTCGCCTTCTACTGGGACAGTGCCGGCGAGGGTGGGGGCCGGGGCGAGTAAGAGGGCTAAGGCGGTGAGGGTGAGGACGTATTTCAGCATGATTTGCTCCCTATTTAAGAAGTTGTGGTGTGGTTGGGTCTAAGGCAGTCCGTCGAAAGACGCCCTGACTTGCCAAGGGGTTCCTCGATCTTAGGGTAATTCTCGATTGCATTCAACTGTGGCTAGGCAACGAGCGTGCGCAAGTAGTCGCGGAATTCGACGGTGTCGGTGAGGTTGTTGCCGCCGAATTCCAATTCGAGCCAGCCGTCGTATCCCGTTTGATCCATGATGTTCAAAATGTGCGGCCAGTCGAGTTCGTTTTCTGCCAAGGAGGTTCCGCCGCTCTGGCTGTTGACGCCGCGCACGTGGAAGTGCGTGGCGTGCTGGAGCAGTGGATCGACCTCGGCGGCGGCGAAGCCGCGCGGGACGAAGTGGCCGTAGTCGAGCGTCAGGGTTAGCCCTGGGACGGCTTGTACCAGCGCGGCGGCGCGCTCGGGGGTGTTGGCGAGTGAGCCGATGTGGGGCTCTATGGCGAAGACGACGTCGTGCGCTTGCGCCTGCTCCACCCGCCACGCTAGCTCCTCGGCGGCGCGGGCCGTGGAGTCGGACTTTGGCTCGTGATCGAAGAAGGCTCCGGGCAGGCCGGTGACGTGTTTGCCGTTGCACTCGGCCGCGTAGTCGAGGACCTTGAGGAAGGCGTCGCGCGCGTGGTCGCGGATCTCGGGCTGGGGGTGGTTGACCGCGCGGGATTCGTAGTCGAGGGCTAGTTGTAGGAATAGGTCGGCGGCGACTAGGCCGTTGTCCGCTAGTTTCTGCCCGAGGGCGCGCCCGGAGCGCTGGACGTTTTCGAACTCAGTGGAAGGCTGCAAGTGCGAGCGGTCCTCGAAAAGCCCGATGTCCACGCCCTTTAGCTCCAGCATGGATATGAGCGCCAATACTTGCTCGTGCGGCAGGATGGGAAAGGTAAAATCAGCGCACGCTAGTTTGAGTTGCATGAATCCTCCATTCTTCGTCAAGGCGCGTACATATTGTGCGACCGGTACTGGAAAAAGATCATCCGCCGATTTTGTTCACCCGTCCACGGATACGCCCCGTGCGCCTGCGCCGACGCGAGGAACAGCAGGACGTCGCCCGCCTTCATCTCTATGTGTTTAACTAGGCCCATTTCATTCTCGCAGGTGCGAATGCCGTCGGGCATGGGATAGGCGGTTTTGTGCGAGCCGGGTACGCAGACAAAGCCCCCGTCGGCCCGCGTCACATCGCGCAGTTGCCAAGCTACGTTGAGGTATTCGGCGTACACGCGGCCATTCTGCTGGCGGTAGTGGTTGGCTATTTTGGCTGGCGTGGCTGGCGAGTGCAGAAAGTGCCCGGACGACCCCTTCCCGGACAGGAAGCCGTTGCACATCATGCACTCGAAGCCGCTACCCATGATCCAGTTCAGGCGCTGGACGAGCGCCGGATTGGCGATCATGCGCTGGAATGGTTCGCCATACGGCGCAGGCAATGCCCACGGGTTGCCCATGGACGAGCGGCCGACCCCAGTGCCGGCCAGCGGCGTTGAATCGCCGGCAGCCGAGCCGCCGTGGCTGATCCGGTCGGGATTATTGTCGATGGCTTCGTTGGCCGCGGCCAACCATTCCTCGTCCATCACGCCCCGCAAAACGAGGTGGCCGCACAGATCCCAGTGGAAAAACTCCTGCTCGTCAATCTCGGAATCTGGGTCGCGGATGTAGATCGAGGGGTGGAAAACTCCCGGCTCCTCTGACATCCAGACCTTTTCTCCGTCCGAATGCACCACGGGCGGTGGGTACGGGCGGTTGGGATTGTGCAAGACGGCGCGTTCGATATCGGTCAGATCGTCGGCCCACTCGGGCAGCGCGCTGTCCTCGCCGTGGATTTCGGACGCTGCCCCCGGCCGCACGCCCGTGCTGATGTACCCGCATTCGAGCAGGCGTTGCGGCCCCGCGCCCTGCCAAGGCCGCACGCCCCGCATCAGCGAGTCGGTGCAGAGCAGGAGGTCGCCCGCCTGCAAGACCGGCTGTTCGACGAGTCCCATCGGGTCGGTTCCGTCCACTAGGTCTTGCGGGGCTGGTACTGTGCTGTTGTGACTGGCTGGTACTACGACCAAACCTTCGTCCTCTGCGCCCACGTCCGCCAGTGCCCAGAAGGCCCGCACTCCCTGGCAGAAGCGATGCCCGTTGTACTGACGATACGCCCGCGACCAATCCACCCACTCGTCGCCTCCCGACAGATCCGTCGCCTCGGTACAGGACTCGACGAGTCGCGGCGATTCGTCGAGCCGGACCCCCTCGCCGCAAATCTGCTCCAGATACTGCATTAGCACTGGATGCTCGCGCAGGGCGCGCAGGGGATTGCAAACGGGCGACGTCCAGCGCAGCGGCCCGTTGTTAGACGCTAGCTGGTCCAGTGCCTGATTGCAGGCGTTCAGTTCGGCTGCCGTCAGGACGCCGGGGACGATCATGTACCCCGCCACGTCGAAGCGGTAATTTTCTTCATTGGTCATCGTCTTGTCGTCCATGAGGTTCTCCTCGTGGTTGCAGTGGAATCGACGGATCCCTTTGTGATTATCCGGCAATTTGGTATCTGATGTTACACAACCTTATGCATTGTCTGCGGCTTGTTGCTCCGACCGTCGTCATTCCCGCGAAAGCGGGAACCCAGCCCCGCGCACGATGCGAATTTCGGCACGCTCAGTCGAGTTGCTCAGTCGAACGCTCAGCCGAAAAAGCGATCTGCACGACGGGCGCGCAGACCGCCTGAGTGAAGACCGATTGAGGTTGACCCGGTTGATTACGATGGTTCAATTTATACTTATGAAGCGGGTGATTCAAATACAGGTGCGCCCTACGGCCGAACAAGCAGGCTTGCTCGAACAGACGATGCGTCGATTCAATCAGGCGTGTACTTGGCTGGCCGAGCGAGCCTTTGATCGGCAGTTGGCCAACCGCTTTGCGTTGCACAAGCTATACTACCACAAACTCCGTGCGCGCTTCAGGCTGCCGGCACAGATGGCGTGCTTAGTCTGTGCTCAGGTGGCGGCTAACTACAAGCGCGACAAGTCCACACGGATTTCGTTTCGTCCGTTGGCGTCGATGCCCTACGACCGCCACCTGCTGCGGTTTGGGGATGTGGGCACCGTGTCGATGGCGACCTTGCAAGGCCGCGTGAAAATGCCGATGGTCATGGGCACCTACCAAGCCGAGCAATTCGGCAACATCAAACCGTTTGCCGAGTTGGTGCGCCGAAAAGACGGCAAGTGGTTCCTCATGGCCACGGTCGAATTCGACGATGAGCCACCTGTGGCTCCGGTGGACTTCCTCGGCGTAGACTTGGGCGTTGCGAACCTTGCCACGGACTCGGACGGTGAGATGCATTCGGGTGAAGCAGTAGAGCGGGTTCGGATCAAGTGCCAGACGCACAAGCAGCAACTCCAATCGGCGGCCGATAAAGCCGCTCATGCTCGACGGCGTAAGCGCATCCGCAAGAAACTCAAACGCAAGGCAGAGCAGGAGTCTCGCTTTCGTCGTGATACCAACCACGTCCTTTCTAAGCGACTCGTTGAGAAGGCTAAAGACACTCGGCGCGGTATCGCTCTTGAAGACCTCAAGGACCTCCGCCAGAGAACCCGGTTTCGCAAGCCTCAACGCGCCCGCATGGGTAACTGGGGATTTGATCAACTTCGGCAGTTTATCACCTACAAGGCTCAACAGGCCGGGGTGATGCTCAAGGTGGTCGATCCAGCCTACACCAGTCAGATGTGTTCTGAATGTGAACATGTCGATCGGGCTAATCGCTCTTCTCAATCTCGGTTTCGTTGCAAACGGTGCGGGCATCAAGCCCATGCCGATAGCAATGCGGCTCGGAATATCCGAGCAAGGGCGCTTGTCAACGCGCCTATAGTTTCAGCCTACTCCGCTGCGGCGGGGTAACGGCTAGGGACAAGCCGCCTCCTTAAGGGGGCGGTGGTTGACTGTAGCCCTTCGACAAACGACGCGCAACGGAAACCTTATCGCAGAGGAGGCCCCCTGTGAAAATCTCCCAAGTAGAGCTATACGAAGTCGAAATCCCGCCGATCCCGGTGATCGCCCGCTACTTTCCCAAGATCTACGACATCACCCTCTGCCGCGTGCAGACGGACGAGGGCTTAGAGGGCTGGGGCGAGTTCCTCAGCAAAAAGTCTGCTGGTCAGGAGCAAGCCGACGCGCTCGTGGGCCAGGACCCACTGGCTTTGGACCCGTACAATCGTCCAGACGCTTTCACCTGTGCGCTGCTCGACATTGCGGGCCAAGCCTACGGCATTCCGCTGCACCGCTTCTTTGGGGCGCAGGTGCGCGACAAGGTGCCGGTGTCGTACTGGTCGTGCCCCATGACGCCAGAAGAGACTGCGGCCGAGGCGGAAATAGGGGCTGGGCTGGGCTTTAGCAACCACAAGCTCAAGGCGCGTTCGTGGAATATCGTCGAGACGGTGCGGCTGATGAAAGAAGCGGCGGGAGCCGATTACACGGTCGGCGTTGATCCGAATACTGAATTTGCCCTGCTGCCCACTGGTGCGCGCTTGGCGAGCGAATTGGAGCCTTTTGGCACGGTGTCGGTCTTTGAAGATCCGCTCCTCAAAAACAATCTCGAATGGTATCGCATCCTGCGCGAGAAGACCCACATCCCCATCGCCCTGCACTTGGGGGCGCCATCGGGCGTGCTGGCGGCGCTCAAGGCCGAGTGCATTGACTACGTGAACTTGGGCGGCTCGGCGCTGCAAGTGCGGAAGGCGGCGGCGCTGGCGGAGGCTGCGGATGTGCCCTGTTGGATTCAGATGGGTGGGTTGTGTACTGGGGTGCTGGCGGCTTACTCGGTGCATTTGCAGGCGACGCTGCCCAACGCCACGTTGCCCTGCGATGAGTTGCCTTTTACGCGGGAGGCCGATGTTGTGGCCGAGGGGTTGGCGCTGGAGAAAGGGCACTTTACTGTGCCCACGGGATCGGGGTTGGGGATTAAGGTGGATATGGAGGTGGTGGAGCGCTATCGCGTCGCTTGAGGTAGGCTGTTCATAGGCATTATGGTCTTCGCACCGCCGTATATCGGAATTTTAGAGTCGTTCTATCTCATTATATTACAACATGTTATGTGTAATATCACAGCTTCGCGATATTAGTTTGCGACTGTTTACACGGATACGTACCTTCGGGTCAGATAAGGGCGATTACCCGAACCAATTGTTCGAGAATAAGACACCATGCACCGACTTTACAGTGAAGAGACGTTGTCGATTCGGCCTCATTTTGACACTCCTAGCCTCTGCCTCGTCGTAGATAGCATTATTGATGGCAAAACCCCCGCTAGAGTCTGGGCAGACGATCTAGCTGCGCCGAGGACCGTGTTAGCTTGGGAAGGCCGGTGTATCTATCTCGTAGGAGACTTTGAAGACACCGAAGTCAACAAGGGGCTGCGAGAGGTCTTCTCGACTGAAATCCAGCCAGAGGGTCAGTCGAGAGAACTCGGGTTCTTCAAGCTCTACTATTCACCAGATGCTTGGAGCCTTCGGTTGGAGGAGATTTTCGGCTCGCTCTTGGACCATGACGTGGAAAGACGGATTTACTGCTCTGTTCGGGACAGTTCAGCGAGAATTGCCGTTCCATCGCCCCCGCTAGAGCTCAGGCAGATCGACGCCCAATTGCTCCAAGGTGACTTTGCGCACATTGGCTTGGTCAAAGATGAGATCCTCGGAGGCTGGCCATCCTTTGAAGCATTCCTCGACCAGGGATTCGGCTTCACGATGCTCGATGGGACTTCAGTTGTCTGTTGGTGTACAGCAGAATACGTGAGCGAAGGCAAGTGCGGCATAGGTATCGAGACGATTGAGGCATACCAAGGAAAGGGCATTGCTACTGCGGTGGCTGGAGAGTTTGTCAGGCACGCCCTCGCTTCAGGGATGAATCCCCACTGGGACTGCTGGGTAAGTAACACACCATCAGTCAGAGTGGCAGAAAAGGTGGGGTTTGCCGACAAGCACGACTACAAGATCGCAATTGGCACATTCGGCGATGGATAGAGGTAGCACGACATCTAACACGACGTGCGCGGTGGACTTCGACCCAAACTACTGTGCAGGTTCGTGCACTGCGGGAACGTCGGGCGCAACGGTACGATTTTTCATTGACTTTTTGATTCTGATGGGTTGAATAGATCGGAGACTCAAGTAATGCATGAGCGCTTCTCTGTTGTTTGTTTTGTGGACCAAAAGGTAAACCGTCTCGTGGAGGGACTTCGCAGGGAAATCCCACCTCGCGTCGCCGTAATGCCGGCCCATGTGACAGTCAAGGATTCCTTTGTTGAGCCGGTCTCAATACCCGAAATTCAGACCTGCATAGAGCGTGAGACCGTGCGAACGGGATCTATCGAGCTACAGGTACAGAGATTATTTGCGGGCGACAGATCTATAGGCCTTTCGCTACTTCCTACTGCTGAACTCATGACTTTGCACAATGGCCTGTTTTACGCCTTAGAGCCCCTTGTTAAAGACGTGTATGGTGATAGGCCCAATGACCAGTATCGACCACATCTTACCATATTCTACGGCCTGAGCCCTGAAGAGAGAAAGTACGCTGTTGATTTGCTGGAACCCCTTGAGCGACTTCAGTCAGTCCAGCTACGGGATGTGAACTTGATGGGTCGTACTGGTGGAGAAAAAGATGGGACTTGGGAAGTGATCCATACTTGGCCACTGGGCCCGCAGGAATGACTGAGCCATAGCGCCTAACACATCCATGCCCGGCTTCGGGCACGGCAAAACGTTACCTGACATGGAGAAATGGGACCTGGTGCTCCCATAGAAGAGTGTTGATAATGAATAAATCAGAAAGTTACAAGCCCGACCCCAAACCGAGTATGCTGCTGTCACCGGCGCAGCTAGACGAGTTCAAAGCAGAGGGAGTGCTCCCGATTCCGGGATTGGTACCCCCTGATGTGCTTGACAGGTGGCAGGACCAGATGCGCGCCGCTTGCTCTGGCGGCGTGGACTTGGACGACCCCAGCACTTGGCCTGCCGGGCG
Organism: Candidatus Latescibacterota bacterium; assembly: GCA_022819745.1. Next base: position 12,382 of record JAJEGS010000014.1, read on the forward strand.
GTACACACCCGAGGATGGTTGGCCCAAACTCAGCCCTAACCTGTACGATTTACCGAGCCTACAGTCCATCGTGGAGCAGATCGGTGGCGGTGCTTTGGCTCCCACCCACCCGGCGGGGCAGCCGTGGACGCCGCAGATTCCAATGACCCGGGTGATCCTACCGAGCGCTCCGGACACGGAGTGGGCACCCCCTGCCGACGGTCACCTCGATGGGTATGCGACAGGCTGGGGCGGTGGGTTCATGGCGTTCTTTGTCGTGCTGTTTTGGGACGTCAGTAGCCCTACGGGCGGAGGCACGGCCTATTGGCCAAGGTCGCACTTGGCGAACCACCGATACTTTCTTGAGCATCCCGAGCAAATAGACGGCTCGTACCTCTTCACAGAGCCCGTGAAGAGCGGCGGGCATCGGGCGATCCTGGAGGGGGATCCCAGTGTGGGCGAGGTAGTATGTATGACGGGGCGAGCTGGCGACGCAATGCTGCTCCACGGCCTCACTACGCACGTTGGTTCGGCTAACGCGGCGGGATCAAAGCAACCGAGGGTGGCGCAGTTTGCACGGTACTCCCATAGGGAAATGCGCGAGCAGGCACCCATGGTCATGTTTCCCGACAAGGATGGCACGCCATGGTCGCCCCCGAAGCCGTCACCGAATGTTGGCAACACCCCGACAGGCTTTCTGCCGCCGGGGCATCCAGGCCGGAGGCTTAAGCGATACGATGTGCCGCGGAACCTCTGGAAGTATTGGGGCTCTGCTCTCAATACCTAATGCGTCGCCTGAGATTGTCTGTCCATGGAGAAATAGTTCGGGTACAATCAGTTACACGACATTGAATACCCAATGGAGCATATAGATGAATAGGCCGCGGGAGTACGTAACGAGTAGGATAAAATAAAATCCTCGAAATTGCCGAATGGCTTTAACTTCGTTTTTGCAGAAAAACAGGCGATGCTGCCCAACGCCACACTGTCCTGGACGAGTTGCCTTTTACGCGGGAGGCCGATGTTGTGGCCGAGGGGTTGGCGCTGGAGAAGGGCGACTGTTTACACGAATACGTACCTTCGGGTCAGATAACTAGTATCTAACGGCGAATACCCGAACCAATTGTTCGGGTATTCGGATACAAACAGTTAGCAGGAATCGAACATGCCAAATCTCGGTGCTTCAGCAGTTGTTTTTGACTCACGGAAGATTTTGCTAATACAGCGCAAAGACCTCGAAGCGTGGAGCCTTCCAGGTGGCTTCGTGGATCCGGAAGAGACAGTTGCTCAGGCTGCCGTACGGGAGGTTGCAGAAGAAACGGGTGTGAAAGCGGAACTCACGCGGATGGTCGGTGTTTATTCGTCTCCGCAGTGGGGCAATGGTGGCGATCACACGGTAGTCTTTGCAGCCGCAAGAACCGGTGGTGAGCTAAGACGGCAGGAGTCAGAAGTCAAAGACGTAGGTTTCTTCGATCCCGATGATCTACCAGAGCCCTTTCTGTGGTGGCATGAGCAGCGAGTGTATGATGCGGTCATGGGCTTTGGCGGAAGCGTTGCTCGTATGCAAGGTGTCGTCTGGCCGTTTGAGGCGACGTGGTCGCGCAAGGAGATCTTCGAGTTTTTCGTACAGTCTGGTCTCTCGAAGGAAGAGTTCTACCGCAGATATTGGACCGAGCGAGGTCCCAATGATGGTAAGATGGAAGTAAGTGAGGTCCGGAACCGAAGTTAATCAACTTCTGCTGACAGCCCGTTGTCGCCTTGTCCTTCGGCGAATTCGGCAACCGGCAAAACGTTACGCGAAAGTGCAGCTCGCTCTATCAAAAGCCCAAGGCAGGGCGTTGCAACAAAACTGTTTGACCGCACTATGCCAACCCTATACGAGGTAGGTCCACGTCGTAAAGCCAAAAAACGTTATGCAAATTGGCATAAGGCATGGAATACGTTATCAAACATGGCACCGGCTTTTCTGTAGAAGTCGGCTCCCCAGAAGAGCCTGAAATCACGCGGTGGACTTCAAATAAGCAATGCACAAGACTATCCATCTGTAGGAGTTAAAAATATGAAGCTGTTGACTAGTGACTCATTCGAGAAGGCAAGGACTTTCGTGATGGAGCAGGGCCGGGAATTAGAAAGACGGCTTCTATCTTTCTATTTCGATGGTGGAACTCCAGCCGCGGTCCTGGACGAACTTGCTAACTATCAAAATCAGGACGGAGGTTTCGGCAATGGCCTTGAACCCGATATCCAATTGCCCGATTCATCCGTTATCACGACGACCATTGCGCTGCGAATTCTCAGAGAGGTCAAAGCGACTAGTGATGATGAGATCGTCCAGAAGGCAATCCCGTATTTGCTGGCCGAATACGATTCGACCCAAAGCACATGGCCTATCGTCCCGCAAGCGGTGGATGAATACCCCCATGCGCCGTGGTGGAATTTTGAGAATACGGCGGAGACTTTTGGCAATTTCTTGGCCAATCCTCGTGCAGAGGTCGTGGGCTATCTACATGAGTATCACGAGTTGGCACCTACAGACCTGACTAAACAACTCACGGTAGAGGTCATAGGGCATATAAAAACGTTACCAGATGAGATGAACATGTACGATTTTATCTGCTGTGTTCATCTGGTTGAGACGGCTGCATTGCCCCAAGCCGCGAAAGATACGCTGGCGGAAATACTAATTCAGAGAGCGCCCTCCGTCGTCGTTCATACGCCGGAAGAATTGACGCAACCCTCTGCCAGACCGCTCTGGTTAGCTCATACGCCCACCTCGTTGCTGGCAGAGACGCTGAAGAGCGAAGTAGATATGAATTTGGATTTTGATATTGAGCATCAAAATTCAGATGGCTCTTGGTCTCCTACCTGGACTTGGTATGGCCAGTATTCAGAAGCTTGGGAGCAAGCCGAACAGCACTGGAAGAGTTGTTTGACCGTTGAGATACTAAAAGCGTTAAAAGAATTTGGGCGGATTGAAGGTCTTTAGGGGAGATACTATCAATCTTACCTCAGACCGTCTTATGAAACGAGAAGACTACTTTCGCTGGTCTGAGCGGGCTGCCCGGTGGGGTGCCGAATACCTGGACACGCTCGATGAGCGGCCCGTTCGGGCACAGACCGCACCGGGTGAGATCGCTGCGATGTTGCCGTTAGCGCCGCCGGAAGAGCCGGTAGATATGGAGACGATCTTCGCCGACTTTGAGCGCATCGTACCCGACGGCATGACGCACTGGCAACACCGGCGTTTCTTTGCGTACTTTAGCGCCAACGCCGCGCCGGTTTCGATGATCGCCGAGAATTTAACGGCGGTCATGGCGGCCCAGTGCATGCTCTGGCAGACCTCACCTGCCGCTACGGAGATTGAGACCCGGATGGTCGATTGGATGCGCCAGGCGCTCGGGCTACCGGAGGGGTTCCAGGGGATTATCCAAGACTCGGGAACGTCGGCCAATGTCTGCGCTGTACTGACGATGCGTGAGCGCGCGCTAGGCTGGCGCGGGATCGATTCTGGCATGGTAGGGGAGCAACAGGTCCGGGTCTATGCCTCACCGGAGACCCACTCGTCGGTTGACAAGGCAATCCGAATCGCTGGTATCGGCCAACAGCATCTCGTCAAAGTCCCGACCGATGGTTCTTGGGCGCTCGATCCGGAGGCGCTTCGCAGGGCGATCGACGCTGATCGCGTGGCGGGTTTCCTCCCGACCGGTGTCGTCCTTTGTGTTGGGGGCACGTCGATCGGCGCGTCCGACCGCGTGCGCCAGGCTATTGAAGTTGCGCGAGAGCACGATCTCTACGTTCACGTCGATGCCGCGTGGGCTGGTTCCGCGATGATTTGTCCTGAGCTGCGGGCGTTGTGGGAGGGCGTCGAGGGAGCCGACAGCATTGCCTTCAATCCCCACAAGTGGCTCGGGGCGCAGTTCGACTGCTCGATCCAGTTTCTCGCGGACCCGGAACCGCAGGTTCGCACCCTCGGCGTCCGTCCGGATTACTTGCAAACTCTCGGCCAAACTGAGATCACCAATTACAGTGAGTGGACGATCCCCTTGGGGCGTCGGTTCCGCGCTCTCAAGCTCTGGTTCCTGCTGCGCGCGCACGGTCTCGAAGACCTTCGTCAGCGCATCCGGAACCACATTGCTTGGGCTGAGGAGGCCGCTGCGGCGATCGCATTGCTGGACGGCTTTCGCCTGACGACGGACTGCCACCTTTCGCTCTTCACGTTCCAGTATGCCCCCGACGGCGAGGATGCCAACGACGCCACCGAGCGCCTGCTGCGCGCAGTCAACGACGACGGCCGGATCTACCTGACGCAGACAATCCACGAGGGCCAGTTCGTCATCCGCTTCCAGGTCGGACAGTTCGACTGTAGAAGGGAAGACATGCTTATGGCGGTCGATGTGCTGCGGGAACTAGCCCACGCGATCCATTTGGAATAACATGACAGGAATAGATGCATCCTGGTATCAACGGCCAACCGATATCCCAGAGCGTGTAGCCAGCGGCGGTGTAGTCGTTCGACTTCACGATGAGCAAATTTTTGTTGCTCTGACACGTGAGGGCGATATGGAAGAGTATGTCTTACCCAAAGGCGGTGTCGAAGCGGGTGAGGGCCTGCTAAAAGCCGCGTACCGTGAAATAAAAGAGGAAACGGGTCTGACGGACTTGACCCTCGTCAACAAACTCGAAGTCGTCGAACGCTTAACCTATGACAAAGACTTTTGGGCCGTGATCCATCTCTACTTGTTTCACACCGAACAGATTGAAGCTACACCAACCGATACAGTCTATCACCATGAGATGAAATGGTTCCCGATTGATCGGCTGCCCGACTTTTTATGGCCTGAGCAGAAAGCATTATTGGAGCGTCACCAAGAGGATATTATTCGCGAGATTAAAGCGATTATCAGGAATGAAAGAAAATCTACACCTCTAACAGAGTAGAAGAAGCCAACCTCAATGGAGAAGCTGACTCTCTTGTATCGGGACAAATGGATTGAGCGTACCCATGTTTTCTAGTAGGCTACTTCCTCTGGTTGTTTTATACAGCATCTTCCTCGTGTTTCCCAGCGCATGTAACGGCGAAGATCCTATGAGTAGTCCAGATAAGGACCAAGTGGATTCACCTTATACCGTAGGCGTCTATTATTACCCCTGGTACAGCGGTGATTTTCACGGTGGTCGCTATATGCGCAAAGAGCTGATACCGCCGCAGTTGCCGATGCTGGGCGAGTACGACGATCGCGATCCCTCGGTGATCGCCCATCATCTCAAGTGGAGCCGACAGGCCAATATCTCGCTGTGGGTGGCGAGTTGGTGGGGCCCCGATTCGCGCGAAGATCGGACTTTGCTGCAGCACATTCTGTCGCACGATGAATTAGGCGATATGCAGATTGCGCTGTTTTATGAGACGACAGGGCGCACAAGGGAGTTTTCAGCGTTCGACAATGTCGCACCGGACATCGCACATATTGCCGAACGTTATTTCGACCATTCTAACTATTTGCGGATCGATGGACGTCCGGTGCTTTTTGTCTATTTAACGCGGGTACTCTCGCGCCATGGGACGCTGGCCGAGGTGGTGGAGGCGATGCGCGCAACGGCTAGAGAGGCAGGACACGATATATATCTCGTCGGCGATGAGGTTTTTGGACAACCGCCGTCGTCTCATGAGGCTATTGGGCTGCTGGATGCCGTGACGAATTACGATGTGTACGGTAGCATGGGAGCGAAGGGTTATGCAGGACAGGCGGCAGTGGATCGGTATTATGCGGCGCAGGCGGGTTGGCGAGAACTGGCTCATGCTGAGGGGGTCGCGTTTATACCTGCTGCGACGCCGGGGTTTAACGACAAAGGTGTGCGTAGTGGACATGAAGCGGTCTCGCGGAAGTTGAGTGAGGAAGCCGAATTTGGCTCGCTATTTCGGGCGATGCTGGCGCAGGCTGTAAAGTATGCGGATGAATCAACGGGGCGAATGCTGATGGTTACTTCGTGGAATGAGTGGCATGAGGATACGCAGATTGAGCCGGTTGCAAAGGGGGAAGTGACTCGGTTGGATGGCAGCGAAACGGGGGAGGCGTTTAGTGAGGGGTTGGATTATGAGGGATATGGGGAGCGGTATTTGGAGATATTAAGGGAGGAGACGGAGTAACGCGTAGGCTGCACTATCCCCGGCGCAGAACCTGCCCGCCCCGCGCCCCGGTCCACTCCCCGTCTTCGAGTGTGGGTACGCCGTTGACCAGCACGTGGACCATGCCTTGGGCAGTGAGATTGGGCGCGGCGATTGTGCCCCGTTCGCGGAAGATCTGGCCGTCGAACACGGCTAGGTCGGCCCAAGCGCCTAGGCGGATCGTCCCCCGGTCTTTCAGCCCCAAGCGGCCGGCCGGCAGCCCGGTGAGACGGTGGACGGCTGCCTCTGGGGACAAAAGACCCGTATCGCGCACAAAATGTCGGAAAAACCAGCCCGCCCAAGTATAGGCCCCGTGGAAGACAGCCTCCTGTAGCGGACCGTCGGGGCACAGGGCCGTGGCGTCTGAGCCGACCATGCAGCGCGGGTGGGCGAACACCCGGCGCGCCTCGTCTTCACGGTAGCAAAAGGCGAGGATCATCGGCTCGTGGACCCGGTCCTGCGCTGCCAGCAACAACTCGCAGATAAGGTCGATGGGCTCCAGTCCCATATCTCGGCCAATATCGGCCAGACTCTGTCCGGCCAGCTCGGGACGGGGTCTGTACTGCGACAGGAGAATCCGCTGCCAATCGCCCTGGGCCAGCCCCGCGACAATACTGTGGTACGCACCTACTCGCCGCCGCACCTCGGGGTCGCGCAGCCGCGCCGCTACTGTGGCTTGGTCGCCCTCCAGCACCTCGGGCGGCAGTGCCGCGCTCAGATTGGTCGTGCCGAACAACCGCGTGTGCATATCGAAGTCCACGTCTAGCCCGGCTCGCCGCGCCCGGTCCACCTGCTCCAGAGCCCCGTCCACGGCGCGGACGCCGTCTGCGGCCAGCCGCGCCACTACTGAAATGTGGGAAATCTGTAGGGCCACGCCCGCGATTTGTGCCGTGCGGATGGCTTCGGCGATGGCCTCTTGATCCTCACCCGCCCGATTGCGCGTATGGGTGGCGTATAAGCCCCCGCACTCGGCTACTACGCCGCACAACTCGGCGATCTCCTCCTCGGAGCAGGCCCGCTCCGGCCCGTACTCCAGACCCGTGGAAAAGCCAAAGGCACCCTCCTCTAGGCTCGCCTGCAGCAGCTTCTTCATGCGCTTCAACTCATCCGGTGTGGAGGGTCGGTCCACCAGACCGGTCACGGCCAAGCGCAGCCGGCCGTTGGGTACCAGGGTCAGCACGTTGACCGCCGGCTGGCGCTCCTGCAGCCGTTCGAGGTACTGGCCTACGCTGCGCCAGTCAATGGGATAGTCGGCCGCGTACCCGTACATATTCATCTGGGCGGTGGTTGGGTCGGCTAGGGGAGCGCAGCCGTGGCCGCAGTTGCCCACCACTTCGAGGGTCACCCTTTGGGCAATCGAACTCATCGCCCGAGGGTCGGCCAGCAGAGTAAAATCGGAATGACTGTGGATGTCGATAAAACCCGGCGCGACCCACAGACCCGCGGCCTCCAGCACCCGATCTGCGGTCCCGGGCCAGCGAGGTCCCACGTGCGCAATGCGGCCGTCTTTGATCGCCACATCCGCGCTCAGGGGTGCCTTGCCCGTGCCGTCGATTACGGTGCCGCCCCTGATGAGCAAATCCGCTGGCGCTGGGCTCATGTGCTCTCGACTGCCCGCTGCGCCCGCAGAGCGGCCGTGGCCTCGTGGTCTACGGCTAGGGACTCGTCGAGCACCACCCCGTACTGGTCCCGGGCTGCGGCGCGCGAAACCTTGTCGTTGCCCACATCCCGGGCCACGGCTTCGGGGTCGCGCTCCAGCGGGTCGCCCCAACCGCCGCCGCCAGCTTGGCGGTGGTAGATCACTTCGCCAGCGGCCATGGTGGTGGATATCATCGTCGGCAGGGTCTCGGCCTCGCCGTCGCGGTACAGCGTATTGATCGAAGCCGTGCCGGGTCCGCCCCCGTGCAGGCCGTAGGGCAGGTGATCGCGCCGGTCCGAGCGGATGGCCAGATGTGCTTGGCCATCGAGCAGACGCCACGACCGCTCGATGGCTAGACCACCGCGGAAACGGCCCGGCCCACCGCTGTCGCCCACCAGCCCATAGCGCTCCACCCGCACTGGGTACTCGGATTCGGCCTGCTCCACGGGGATATTGCTGGCGACATTGGCCGGATTGCACAGCCCGTCGTTGCCGTCGCGGTCCGGCCGCCCGCCCCAAGTCCCCGACAGCAACTCGTAGTACACGTAGGGCTGGCGGTCGGCTCGCTGCCCCCCGATAATCACGAGGGTATTGCCCCCTTCGCCGGCGGCCAGAACCCGGTCGGGCAGCAGTCCGGCCAGCGCCCCGAAAATCGTATCGGCTAGGCGGAAGCCGGTGATGCCGCGCATGGACGAAGCCGCGGGCATGACTCCGTTGACCACGGTGCCGGGCGGGGCGACAATTTCGAGGGGGCGGAACATGCCCGCGGTGTTGGGGATATCCTCGCGCAGCACGGAGCGCACGCACAGGGCCACCACCGAAGACGTGAAGGAGAGCGTGTTGTTGATGGCTCCGCTCACCTGTGGATCCGTGCCGGTGAAGTCGGCCCGCAACTCGTCTCCCGCCACGGTGATCTCCACCTGCAAGCGCACCCGCGGCCCTCCCACCCCGTCGCTGTCCATATAGTCGACAAAGTTGTGGCTGCCGTCGGGCCAGGAGGCGATCTCGGCCCGCACCAGCCGCTCGGTATAGTCGATCAGATCCGCGGTGCAGCGCGCAAAGGTGTCGGGGCCGTAGCGGCCGATCAACTCGCCTATGGCCTTGGCACCGATGTGGCAGGCCGCCAGTTGGGCCCGCAAGTCGCCGATGGTCATCTGCGGCACCCGCACATTGGCGCGGATCAGGGCGAACAGGGCCTCGTCGGCCTCGCCCTGGCGATAGAGCTTGAGCCAGGGGATGCGCAAACCTTCCTGAAAAATCTCCGTATTGTCGCAGGCCGAACTCCCTGGCAAGCGACCGCCGAGATCGAGGTGGTGGGCCGTGCTCACGGCAAAGGCCACGCGCCGGCCCTCCGAGAAGACGGGCTGGACTATGAAGATGTCCGGGATGTGCATGCCCCCTTCAAAGGGATCGTTGAGGATGAAGACATCGCCCTCTTCTATATCGTTGCCGTACTTGGCCAGCAGGGTCTCCATGGCAAAGGGCACCGACCCCAAATGCAGCGGAATGGTGACGCCTTGGGCGATCATCTGGCCCTTGGCATCGCACAGGGAAGTCGAGTAGTCCAGACAGTCCCGCACAATGGTCGAATAGGCCGTGCGGTAGAGCGCCATGGCCATTTCGTCGGCCGCGGAGGCCAGGGCGTTGCGCACGATTTCGCGGGTGATCGGATCTATGGCCGCCATTGCTTCACTCCTCGCTAGCTGGAGCGCACTTCGATGAGGAGGTGGCCCAGATGGTGCCGCCGGGCGCGCATATTCGGCGGTACTACAATGGTGGAATCGCGCTCGTCGATGAGCAGGGGCCCCTCGGTTGCTTGGTCAAGATCCCGGCGGTTGACTAGGGGGACGGCCAAGGTTTCACCAGCGAAATAGGCTGTCCGACTGCCCTCGCCCGCGACTGGCTGGACTGCTGTTTCCAAGCCGTGGCCCAGACCTCGCACTCCGGCTTGGCCGACTAGGCGCACGGCTACCACTTCCACGGGGTTGTCCGGGTCGGAGCGATGCCCGTACAGGCGCTCGTGTTCGCGCACAAAGTCGGCGCGCAAGCGGGCCACTCCCTCCGGGGTTATAGGCCCGTCGGCTAGGTCGATGCCGATCTCCGAGGTCTGCCCTCTAAAGCGCACGTCGGCGCTGCAGCGCAACCCGACTTGGTCGGCCCGAAACCCCTCGGCGGCGAACTGGGCTAACTGTTGCTCCTGCATCTGAGCCCGGATCTGCTCCAGGGCCGGGGCCTGAAGATCCTCTCCACCCAGCAGGCAACTGCGCACATCGTGGTGCTCCACCCCGGAACACAAAAGCCCGAGGGCGCTGAACAGACCCGGCAGCGGCGGCACCACGACTTGGCCAATGGCTAGGTCCTGAGCTAGGCCCGCGGCGTGGATGGGGCCGGACCCGCCAAAAGCCATCAGCGCGAAGTCGCGCGGATCCCGCCCCCGCTCGGTAGATACGGCCCGCAGAGCCCGCATGGTGCGGGCATTGGCAATGCGGTGGATGCCCTCGGCTGCCTCCAGCAAATCCAGTCCGAGGGGCGCGGCAATGCGGTCATGCACTGCCCGCTGCGCAGCCTCCACGTCGATCGATACCTCGCCGTCGGCCAAGTCCCCGGGGCGGATATAGCCCAGCACTACATTGGCGTCGGTGAGCGTCGGTTCGAGTCCCCCCCGCTGGTAGCAGGCTGGCCCCGGCACGGCTCCAGCGCTGCGCGGCCCCACCCGCAAACCGCCGGCCTGGTCCAAAAAGGCGATGCTACCACCTCCCGCCCCCACTTCGGCGATGTCGATGCTGGGTGCTCGGATCAACTCGCCCCCGCCGCCGATGAGCCGATTGCCCGCGGAAAGCGAGGCCCCCACCTCGTACTCGGGGCTGTGGGCGATGCGGCCCTCTTCGATCATGGCCGCCTTGGCCGTGGTGCCGCCCATATCGAGGGTGATGACCTGGTCCAATCCCAGTTGGCCAGCGGCGAAACTGGCACCGAGGACCCCGGCCGCGGGACCCGATTCGAGAGCAAAGACCGGTCGGCGGGCCGCCTCCCAGTCTGGGGCTAGCCCGCCGGTCGATTGCATGATCAGCAGCGGCGCATCCACGCCGCGCTGCTCCAGCCCGTGGCTCAGGGCACCCAGATAGCGCTGCACCACGGGCTGGACATAGGCGTTGACCGCGGTGGTGGCGCTGCGCTCGTACTCGCGGCGCTCGGGCAACACTTCCGACGACAGCGACACTGGTACCTCGGGCAGTCGCTCGCGCAAATACTGTCCGAGGCGGAGTTCGTGCTGCGGAAAGGCGTACGCGTGTAGCAGGCATACGGCTACTGCTTCTACCCCTTCGGCTTCGAGCCGCTCACCGAGCCGCTTGAGTTCTCGTTCTTCGAGGGAGACCAGGACCTCGCCGTCGGCCGCCACCCGCTCTTCTACTTCGAGGCGCAGGCGGCGCTCGACTAGAGGGCGGGGTTTGTCGAAGAACAAATCGTAGAGCTGGGGGGCCCGGACGCGGCGCAGCTCCAGCACATCGCGGAAACCCCGGGTGGTGATCAGGGCCGTGCGCGCGCCCCGGTGTTCGAGCACCGCGTTGGTGGCCACTGTGGTGCCGTGCGCGACCTCGGACACAGTCCGGTCCGCAGCACTGAAGCGGGGTATGAGCTGGTCGAGGGCAGATAGCACGGCGCGCTCGAAATGAGGCGGGGTTGACGGCACTTTGTGGGTCCAGATGCCGCCCCGGTCATCGAGGGCCACCACGTCGGTGAAAGTGCCTCCCACATCGGCGCCAATGCGGATCATGGGCGCGGTATCACCGGCAGGATCAGGTGGGAGGGATGGGCTCGGTCGTGGTAGATCCGCTGCTGGGCTACTTGCATCTCGTCGTCCAAACCGTGCGGGTGGCCGGTGTTGAGGTTGCGGTCAAAGCGCGGGAAATTGCTGCTGGAGACCTCCAGCCGGATGCAGTGCCCGGCCCGGAAGAGATTGCTGGTCTCCCACAGCTCGATCCGATAGACGTACACTTGATCTGGTTCGATGGGACTGGGGTCACGGTAGGAGTCGCGGAAGCAGGTCCGCACAATGCCCTCGCACAAGTGGATGGCCTTGCCCCCGGGGTGTACGTCGACTAGGGTGGCGGTAAAATCGGTCTCTACTGCGCTGGAGGCTGCGTGCAGCACCAATTCCACCGGCCCGGTAACTTCCACGTCCGCAGCTAGCGGCTCGGTGGTGTAAACCAGCACGTCGTCGCGCTGCTCCACCGGCCGGCGGTCCTTGGGTCCGGTGTTGTCGATGAACATGCTCTGTCCCCCGAGGGTGGGCACGGGGTCGTCTGGATCGTAGGCATAGCTGTCGCACGGCTCGTCTCTAGACTCCTGGCGGCTCAGCCGTCCATCGCCGTGCATTGAGTTGGCCCGCCCTCCGCTGTGCAAAAAGAAGCGGGTGTACTGGGTCCGCTTTAGGGGCCACGCCTCTTCGCCGCGCCAAACATTTTCCCCCATGACGAATAACTGCACCGGTGCCTCCCGGTCGATGCCGCTGTCTATGCCCTTGAGTCGCTGATCGTACCAGCGCAAATGCGCCTGCGGCATATCCACTCGGGCCGCGGGGCCAAAGTCCACATCGCCAAAGGGATCGTCGCTGCCGATCAGCGTATGGGTCCACGGCCCCACCATGAGGCGCGACTGCTCGCGGGCTTCCCGCCCCCTAGCCTGTTGCCGCCAGCCCTTGAAGCACTTAAAACCTTCGTGCAGCAAATTGTCGTACCAGCCCGTGATGAAATAGGCCGGCGTTTCTACCTCGCCGTACTGGCCCTTCATGCTGTACGAAGCCCAGAACTCGTCGAAGCAGGGGTGGCGAATGATCTCCCGGTAGAAGGGCCGTTCGCCGAGGTCGTCGAGCGCTGTCAACAGCGGCAGGCGGCGGTACACCTGATCCCAATCGATCAGATCCCTCGGGGCGTTCTGGTTGGTGCGCTGGCCCAGCCAGATGAAATTCATGGCGTTCTGCAGTTGCAAAACGCCGTTGTAGCGCATGTGGCCGTAGTTGTCCTCTTGGTTGGCGATGGGCACGAGGGCTTTGACAAAAGGGCTGCGCAGCGGCGCTGGCAGTATCTGGGTGAAACCCGGATAGGACACCCCAAAGGTGCCGATGGTGCCGTCGCACCAAGGCTGCTGGCCGATCCACTGCTGCGTATCGTACCCATCGTCTCGCTCGTCGACGTAGGGGCGCCATTCATCCTCCGACTCGTACCGGCCCCGGCTGTCCTGCATGAGCACGGCGTACCCTCCGGCCACAAAGCGCCGGGCCCACTCCACGTAGCGGGGATGCTGGGTGCTGTAGGGCGAGCGGATCAGCAGCACGGGGAAGCGCTCTCCCGCGTCCGGCCGGTACAGGGCTCCGTAGAGCCGCACTCCGTCGCGCATGGGTATCGAGATATCGAGCTGAATACGCATCCTCTCAGTACCTCTTGTCTTTGTTGAGGAGCTCGCCGGCGAGAAAGCGCCGCACGGTCTGGCGTTTACGGCGATTTAAGGTAGTTTAGCAGAGAAGTTGGGACAAGATAGTCTAATGGACACCAATCGCGAACTAGGGAAAATCATCCTCATCAACGGCGCGTCGAGTTCCGGGAAGTCAACGCTTGCACGCCAGCTACAGCAGACGCTACTAATCCCATTCTGGCACTTTTCGTTTGACCACCTCCGCGATTCCAACGCCCTGCCGATGGCACGCGTTCGCAGCGGTGAATTTGATTGGTCGGCTATGAGGCCTGCTGTCTTCGATGGATTTCATGGGTGTTTGCCAGTTTTAGCTGAGACGGGCAACAATCTCATCGTCGATCACATTATTGAGAACGAGATGTGGATGTCGGATCTGGTGAAATTACTCACTGGCTTGGACGTATTCTTTGTCGGGGTGCATTGTCCGCTGCCCGAGCTGGAGCGCAGAGAGCGCGAAAGAGGGGATCGGCGAGTTGGGGAGGCTCGGACGGACTATCAAGTGGTGCACGGTTTCGCTGAATACGATCTGGAAATTGACTCGATGCAGCCGTGCCAGACCAATGCGAACACGCTAGTCGATGCTTGGGAATCCCGTCAATCTCCTAGCGTTTTTGAGCGAATGGCTGCGCGAAATGGAATCGTATGAATCGCACTCAGTACTCAAGACACAACAAGAATATGGTAGTCCTAGAGCCATTCACTGAAGCAGACTTCGACAGGTTGATTGGTTGGATTCCATCCAGTGATTTTCTCTTGCAATGGGCTGGACCGGATTTTGAATATCCGCTTAATCGCGAGCAGCTAAGCGAATATCTGACGGGTACTCAGGGCGATTTGCCAAGCAAGCTGATCTACAAGGTCGTGGACAGTGAGAATGGGACGGCGATTGGGCACATTGAGCTAGCGGCGATTGATCGTCACAACGGAAGTGCCCGCGTGTGTCGGGTGCTCGTTGGCGACTCTTCTTACAGAGGGAAGGGCATAGGAACGGTTATGATGGAGAAGATCATTGAGATCGGCTTTTGTCAGCTTGGTCTCTATCGCATTGAACTGGCCGTGTTCGACTTCAACACAAGTGCTATTCGCTGCTACGAGAAGGTGGGGTTTGTGAAGGAAGGACACCTCAGAGAATGCCGAAAGGCCGACGATGGATATTGGAGCTTCTATATAATGGCTATCTTGAGGCGTGAATGGGAAAGTAATAGAAATGAACTAGGGATGGAGTGAGGCTTATGCAAGCTCTGGCATAGCTTGCGCTTCAATCTCCGCTCGCTCTATTTCGTACCCTGCCGATTTCACGTCTGCGATGGCTGAACGAATAGCTGCTTCAAGGGAGTCGCCGTCTCGGTGGAAGTCAATCGAGAAGACGCCATTGCAGACGCCTGGTGTTCCATCGTCGCAACCAGCCTCAAACAATTCGTCCGCAATTTCTTCGGTCAGCTCGTATTGTCCTTTGAGAATCAAAGCAAACTCATATTTGGCCATTGGGCTTACCCTTCCGATTTATAGCCTACAACAGGTGATGAGGGCAACGATCAACAGCTCGACGGATGTCTTTGGCATGGTCTTCAGGATTCTTTGGCGTTGAGTATATAGCTCTCGCACAGCCCGTTCGATCCCTCAGCGCACAGTACAAGCGCCCCCAAATATGGGCTCGTGGTCCGGCTCTCCGAACCGTCCAGCCATGATCTAATGCGTACGCAATGGCTGCACTAATATGCTTATTGGGATGCTCTGGCACTGGACTCTTTTGTCCAAATCTGTTTTTGCGCTAGTTTTGCATAACGTTTTAGAGTACATGTCGTGAAAATCTTGTCAAGGCGATATATAAATGAAACGCGACCACCGCCTCCGGATAATTGCCTATCTGACGATCACCTTCTGGGCGGTCATTTTCTTGCAGGGACCTATTCCGCAAGACCCCGCCTATCACCAGTTCGCTGATCAGCGCACTCTGTTGGGCATCCCCCATTGCTTGAACGTGATCTCCAACCTGCCCTTTCTGTTGGTAGGGCTGTGGGGATTCAGCGTCGTGTTCCGCCTCGCCATGGATCCCGCACAGCAGGCGTTTGTACGGCCGGCTGATTCGCTGGCGTATCAGATTCTCTTCCTCGCGGTGGCGCTGGTTGGCCTCGGCTCTACCTACTATCACTTGGCTCCCAGTAACGAAACGCTCTTGTGGGATCGCCTGCCGATGAGCATTGCCTTTATGGCGTTTCTCGCTACGGCGATCACCGAGCGCTTGGACCGGCGCGCTGGCATTATCACCTTGCTGCCGCTGATCGCCTTCGGCGTTTTTAGCGTGTTGTACTGGCACTATACTGAGCAGGCGGGAGTCGGCGATCTCCGTTATTACATCGTCGCCCAAGCCTATCCGATTCTGTTCGTGCCCCTCATGGTTCGTCTGCTGCCGTCGCCATACACGCGCGGGTCTGACCTCTACATCGCTGGTCTGTTTTATCTACTCGCGAAAGCCGCCGAGGTGTTTGACCAAGCCCTGTACGCGGTCGGGGGAGTCATCAGCGGTCATACTTGCAAGCATTTGTTCGCTGCCTTGGGAGCCTATTGGGTGTTGCGGATGATCCGGCTGCGGCGGCTGAACTGATTGGTTAGTTTGTCAGGGATACTATGGATACCATTCGCCCCATCCGCGAGTCGGAATTCGACGAACTCATTGACCTGCTCTGCGCAGCGCACAACCCCGAGGGCCACGAGCGCTACCGAGGGTACATGGAAGGCGATCCGACTTGGAACCCGTCGCAGACGCCGGTCATCGTCGTCGAAGGCCGCATTGTATCGACGTTGCGCATCTGGGACCGCTGGGTCCACCTCGGTGCCACGCCCGTCCGCATGGGTGGCATCGGCGGCGTCACCACGCATTCCGACTACCGGCAACGCGGCATAGCGACGCGGCTCATGGAACATGCGGCTGAGTACATGCGCGACGATGGCTACGATCTGGGTTTGCTGTTCACGATGATTCCGGCGGGCTTCTACCGGCGTCTCGGCTGGAGTTGTGTGCCACTCATGGGATTTCACGCTAGGCTAAGTCGTCCTCCGCAGCGAGGGCGGTCCGCGCTTGAGGTGCTGCCGTTTGACGAGAGCCGCGACTTGGAGGAGACGGTAGCGCTCTATCAGCGATACAATGCTGGTCGCAGCGGCAGCCTGTTGCGTCCGCGTCCGTACTGGGACTACGCTCCCTCCCGCGTGCGGGGCGTGTTGCCCACTGCCGTCGTTCGTGGCCCGGCGGGACTCAGCGGGTATATAAACTGGGAAAGTGATGATGACGGTGCCGAGGTGTATGAAGTTGCTTACGAGAGCGGCCCGGCTCTTGATGCCCTCGTGCAGCATCTGCTTGACGAGTGCGCGGCGGCTGAGGTGACGCAGATCCACGGTGAGATCCCCTACACTCACCCTTTTGTCGATGCTCTAGTCGCTACTGCTGACGCCGATCTGGGACTCACGGGCGACAGCTCGATGATGGCCCTCCCTTTCGACCTCGGCGCGCTGATTGCCAAGGCCGTGCCCGAAGCGGCGGGGTTGGCACGTAGGCTGCCGGTCGATCTGATGTGTCGGCTTCTGTTTGGCGAGTCTTCTGGCCGCGACTTGGAACCTGTCCTCCGCGCTCGTGGGATCTCGCTGGAGGCCGGGGAGGTTCGGCGACTTGAGGAGTGGTTCCCGCGCCGCGAGGTCATCTTCTGGGAGCCCGACCACTTCTGATGCCCGCGCGTCCGGCCAACTCTCCGAAGCAGGCTCCGATCCGGGTCATCCGCCAAGAGCGGCCCCGGCTGCTGCGGCCCTTCGACGATCCCGACTTCCGCTTTGAGCCGCCGACCGATCCCGTGCGTCGGCGCATCCTCGTCAACCTCCTAGACGACTGTGAACTGTATGCTGGACAGCGGCCGTGGACGCGGATTCCGCGACGGCCGGACAGTCCTCATCCCTACCATCAGCTTTATTTGACTTTCTACACTGCCATGCAGGCCACGGCCTTGATCGAGAACTACGCCTTTGCTTGGCGGTTGACCGGAGATCGGCGCTGGCTCGACCGGACCCGCGCTTGGTTGCGGGCGGCGGCTGGTTGGGACCACGACGACCGGGTGGAGGAACATTTCTACACGGCCAATCGCTACATGCAGGCCTTTGCCTTGGCCCTCGACCTGCTGGACGGAGAGTTATCGGCCAACGAGAAGCGTCAGGTCCGCGCCTGTCTCGTGCGGCAGTTGGAGCGCTGGTGGCTGGATGTGGAGGAGCAACGCCACGGGGAGGAAGGTGGGCACCACGCAGTCGTGGACAACGGGCACTTTGGCGTGGCTGCTCTGCACCTGCTGGGCGAACACCCCAAGGCGGAGGTATGGGTACAGGCGGTCATTGATCGATTCCGCGCCGCCATCCTACCCCACGGCTGCGGGCCCGCTGGCGAGCCGGTGGATGGGCCTTCCTTCTGGCCCTGGGAGAACCTCTGGCTCCTGCAGTTTGCCGACGCGCTGTGCAATGTCACTGGGATTGATCTCGGCCGCGAGGTGCCGACTCGGCTGCGGCGGCCGCTGACTTGGTTCCGCGCTCATTGGGCAGCGCCGCGCAAGATCCCCGACCTGCTCTACTATCCCGCCAACGCCAACGTGCTCGGCACCCAACTCAACGCCTGCTCCCCCGCTCTCCTGCGGCTGGCCCAGGAGGCCGGCGACGAGATGCTGCGCGACGCCGCCCTCGCCGACCCGCGGCTAGGCCGGATCTACCGCTTCGGTGGTGGCGTCAAAGGCTCGACCGCGGAGTGCATGATCTCCTACGGGCCTTACGCCTACTGCTTTTACGATCCCGACTTCCGGGCGGCCAAGCAACGCCGGCTGGCTCCACTGGCACGTCGTTTTGCGGCGCGCGGCGGTCGCTCTGCCGTGATGCGCAGCGGTCACGGACCCGATGCGGCGATTCTCTGGGTCAGCGGGTACGATGGCGATGTGGCCCACGGCTTTATGAACTTGCACGTGCAGTGGGCGGGGCATCCTGTGCTGCGCGCGATCAGTGCTGCCGAGGCCCAGCCGGTGAGTTGCGGCAGTCTGCCCTGCGTGGGCGGCCAGAACGAGATCGTCGCCGTGCCGGGCGGTTTGGAGAGCACGCAGGATTGGCAGCGGTTGCGCGTCTCTGCTCGGCGCACCGAGCAGGAATATTGGCTGTTGACCGGGGAACAGCCGGTTGGTCTCGTGGCGTTGCGACGTCGGCCTCGCGGTCTTCGGTTCGTCGATGACATCGTCCGGTTGAGCGGGGGCGATGCCTTGCAGTACGAGGCCCGGCCTTGGTTCTGTTCCAACGGCGGACGCCTGCGTCTGCGCTTCCGATTGCGGGGGGACAAGGACGGTCCTCTGGTGTTGTTCAATACGGGGAATGGCGGCGGCGGGATCGGTGGGACGAGAGTTAATACCTTTGCCCTCGTCGTCGAAGCGGACGGTAGGATGCGCTTCAGCGTGCAGAGTCAGAACGGCCACGAGGTAGAGGTGTGGGCTCCGGGCAGAGTGGACGTTGGAGTTTGGCACGAGGTCGAGATTGGGTGGGGTGGCTTTAACCGGCGCGCGGGCAAGCCGTGGATGGAGATTGCTGTCGATGGTGAGGCTCGGCGTATCGACGATCCGGCTACCTTCGGCGAGGTGGGCCGCGACTCGCAGGGACTCGACTCGCGGGAGGAACCGCGCACCTTCTACGTGTGGCCTCACTCCACTCTCGCCTTCGGCGGTGCCGTGCAGACGCCCGGCGTCTCTGCGGACTGCGATATAGCTCTTATTGACCTTCGCTGTCCGGGGCGTCGGCGGCTGACCGTGGATTCGGCTAACGGCTGGGGACCGGAGATGGGGGGTGGTGAGTTGGCTTATAAGCTGAATCCGGTGGATCTGCGCGGCCTGAGCAGGAGTCGCGCCCGTCTTGGTGCTGGGCCGCGCGTGGTGGAGGTGATGACGGCATTTGGAAAGAATCTTCGACTGCGGACGGAGGAGGTGCCCTTTGCGCCTTCCGGATTGGCTGCCGGTAGCCTCGTCAGTTTCCTGCCGGGTGCTGCTGAGGCGTCAACGCGTATAGTGGCGGGCACGGATGACGACGTCCTCGTCCTCGCCTTTTGCAGCCGTTCGGCAAAGGCTCGGGTCGCTCAGGAAGGCGATCGGTTCTGGCTGCGTGCTGGTGATCGGGAGCTTTCCTTTGACGTATCCCGGCGGGGTGGTGCCATTCTGCATCCGCGCTGAGATCTTCAACGGTAAAATCCGAGTGCGCCCAAGTAACCATTATTCCGCCTCTGCTTTAATCTGCGGATACTTTGCCGTTAGGGGGTTATAGGTGGGTAGAGAAATCGGTCAAGGGCGCGGCGTGGCCCGAACCTCGATCAGGGTCCCGTCGCGCACCGGCGTCGTCACTCGCAGCACGCCGGGCCGCACGAGTTCTGCCGCCAGTTCTCGACCGTCCACTACTACGTGCGGGTCGCGGCACCAAGCCGCTGGCACGCTGGCCTCTAGCGTCAGGCTGCGGTATGGCACCTGCTTGGGAAGTTCCGGCAGGCCGATGCGAAAGCGCTGTGCTTCGTCGCCGCCGTCCATGGTTTCGATCCGGGCGTGACGCCGCATTAGATGGTAGCTGAGTGCCTCTTCGGGCACCGCGCACCAGACCGCATCGCCCCCCTCGGACAGCACCGTCTCAAAGCGCTGCCTTAGCTGGGCCTCGGAGCAGTCCTTGTTGGGATGCACAGCCGTTTCTAGCGGACAGTGGCAGTAGTCGATAAGCCAGCCCTGTACGGCCTGGGCTTGGCGGATGTTGCGGTACGGGTCGTATGCGCTGTAGAACGGCTCGTAGTAGTGGTCGTGCAGCGCTGTGCGGTTGATCCAGAACAGCTCGTCTTCGGGCCGATTGAGCGCGTCCGTCAGGCTCATGGCACCTAGGTAGCCGTAGCGGCGGCAGGCTTCGAGGATGTGGTCGGCCATGTTCGTGTTGTTGCCGGGCGAGCAGTAGAGGATTATCGGTTCGCCGAGGGCTTCTTCCAGCACTTGCTTGGCGTGGCCGATTTCCTGGTCCACCATTTCCGGCGTGATGATTTCGTGGGTCCACGAGTGGTTGCCCACGCCCCAGCCGCGGGCGAGCAGGTCGCGTAACTCGCCTGCGTTCATGTGGCGGTAGCCGTTGTAGCTGGAGTTGCCGGCTTTGCGGATCTCGCCCATCTGGCCGACGAGCAATTCTACGTGGCCGGGGATGGCGTACTCTTCGTGCATGGGGATGGCGAAGCGGTGCAGGTCGGCTAGGGCCTCGTCGTAGGTGATGGAGTAAACCCAGCGCTTGCCGTACTTCCACGGACAGATGCTCAAGCTCATGACTGCTCACCTTTCATCTGATCGATGGCCTGTTGGAATTGTGCGAAGGTGCAGCCGAAACCCAAGCTCCATTCGAAGATGTGGAGGGCGTAGTTGGTCGATAACCGCTGCGGGAACGACGCTGGCGTCTCTACTCCGACGGTCGCATCGCGGATCACTACGCAGCGATAGCCGCGCGCTAGCATGGGACGTGCGCCTCCTTCGGCACCGAGCAGGCACATGTCGGCTGCGAACCCCATGTAGATGAGTGTATCCACGCCTCGGCTGCGCAGGTATTCGTCCAGCACGTCGGAGTAGAAAAAGAGAGGTTCGTCTCCGACCGGGGAGACGATTTCGGCGCGTCGCATCTGCGCTAGCGGCGAGCGCTCCATGTAGCCGACGCCGTGGGCTCGTTCGAGCATCTCCTGTTGGTGTGGGTGCACGGCTCCCGACTCTCCCGAGCGCCGCGATTCGATATGGGGATACTGGTGGTCCATCCAGTCCGTCTCGACGTGGCAGACCGGCATCCCAATTGCGCGAGCCGCGTCCATGGCCGGGCGGATGACCTCGGCCATGATGCGCCCGGCCTCCTGCGTTGACTGGGGCCAGCCCATGCCGACGCAGTAGTTGACGTCCACGGGTGGCCCGTCGGGGCAGCCGATGTTCCAGCAGTGCATGCCCACTAGGGCCGTCTTGTCCACTGGCAAAGATAGGGTGACCTGTTCGTAGCCCGGGCGGTCAATCGGCAAGGCCCGGTAGTAACGGGCGGCGAGTTGCAGTGCGTTCTCTGTCATCGCCGGTACTCGTCGGCGACGCGGCGCACGGTCGCGGCCGCCTGCTCGCAGTGGTGGGGCTCGTACTTATCGCAGAAGGTGCTCCAGCGGATGAAGCGCTCTAGCAGCTCGTGCGCGTTCGGACAGCACGTTGCGTCGTAGCGGTAGGTGCGCGACGCCGGTGGTTGCGAGTACGGGAAGCGCTGTCGCTCGGCCGCTTCCGCGAGGTAGGGTAGGGCCGCTGGCAGCAGATAGTAGCGCGCTTGGCCTGCTCCTGGGATGCCGGCGGCTGCTACTTGTGATCCGAACTCCTCGGCGTCGCATCGGAACTGATCGAGGTCGATGGTGAATCCCGCCATCCAGCAGGAGTACACTTCGGTTTCCGGTGGGATCGGCAATGCCGAGACGCCTGGGATTTCATTGAGGAGCGCGCTCAACAGACGGATCATGCGATCGCGCTTCTCCACCTGCGGCTGGATGATTTCTAGCTGGGCCAAGCAGATCGCCGCGGTCGATTGGGTCATGCGGTGGGCGAAGCCGTTGACTGTGTGTACGCGCCCGAAGTGTTCGACCATTTCCCCGCCGCGACTCTGGCCGACGAAGCGCGCACGCTCGGCTAGCTCGTCGTCGTTGGTGAGGATACAGCCGCCCACGTCGGAGCCCATGGTTTTCTCCGAGTCGAAGGAAAAGGCCCCCGCCGTCGATAGAGTTCCGGCGTAGCGGCCCTTGTAGCGCCCGAAGACCGCTTGGCAGGCGTCCTCATAGACGACTAGGCCGTGGCGCGCGGCGACTTCGTTGATGGCGTCCATGTCGCAGATTAGGCCGGTCAGATGCACGACTAGGATCGCCCGCGTGCGCTCGGAGATGCACGCCTCAATGGTCTCGGCATTGACGTTGATTGTGCCGGGTGCGGCGTCGGCGAACACGGGAATGTAGCCAGCGCTGATCAGGCCCTGCACGGTGCCGTAGTCGCTGATCGAGCTGACTACGATTTCGTCGCCGGACTCGAAGCCGAAGGCTGCGGCTAGTACGGCGAGGGCTGGCGTGCAGCCCGGCGTGGCGATGCAGTGTGCGACGCCGTGGGCCTCGGCGAAGGCTTGCTCAAACCGGCCAACCATGTCGCAGGTGAGACCGGAATCGACGACCTCGGCTAGGTATTCCATGGCTCGCGGGCCGATCTCGCGAGGAAAGGGCTGGGGCAGCGGTCCGTCGAATTCCTGCTGGGTTGCGGCCCCGTAGCGCGCGTGTTCGCGTCGGACGGTAGCGGGGTTGGATGTCATGGGCGGCTCCGGTTTGCGGAAGATAGGTTTGATGCAGTATAGCAGGTATTAAGCTATAGAACTACAGTGACGGAGCAATGCGATTTAGCCAATCCCAATCCGCAATTTTCCGCAGCAACTCCATCCGCTCTGGGATGTGATAGTTCAATAGCAGTCGTCGTAGCACAGCTACTGTTAGAAACCACCGGAGGATTCCATCTTCCCCAATGGGTTCGGGCTTGTCTGTTGCCGCGATATATGCCTCGACAAATTGCTTGGCGAGGTCCATCGATACTTCAGGGAAGAGGCATTCCCGACCTCCGAATTGGAGCGACGCGAATGCCACATCGTAGAGCGAGTAGTCAATGACGGCCATGTCGAAGTCCCACACTGTGGCGATCTTTGACTCCCATATCCGCAAGTTAGCGGGACGGTAATCTTGGTGCGTGATCGACAGCATTCCCCACTCGTCGCATAGTGACTTTACTGCGGGGGCGTTGGATTGTATGAAGTGGAGTTGAGATCGAAGGAATGCTGCGTCACCCTCGCTTAGCTCGTTCCAATGGAAAGCTCCAGCTATTTTTGGCGACAATTCAGCCCATCTGGTCGAAGGTACGTAGTACCAGCCCAAGTCCTTTCTTGCTGATTCGGTTCGGAGTTCATCTTCGTAGTTGCGACCTGCTGAATGAAGCGCCGCTAGCGTCTGGGCTGCCTCAGCAATCAGATCACGAGAGTCCCACTGAGGATGCTCGTCGGATGGCATGTAGGGGTTCAACACCCACCAGTCTTCCCCTCCCCAGTAGCAGTACCTTCCATCTAGTGTCTGAATCGGCAATGAAACTTGTCTAAAGCCGTTGTACTTGAGGACGTTCATTAGCTGGAACTGATAGCTCTTTACCATTCTGTCTGCTTGGAACGGAGAGCAGGACAGGACGAATTGTCCCTGAGACGATTCTATGAAGAAGTGAGTACTGAAATGCGCTCGCGATTCAGTCAACCGCAGATCAGAGAGACCGTAGGCGGCAGTGGCGATGTCGTTCCAGCGATTGTCCATGTGGACTCGGAGATTACGTAACGTTTTGGTTTCAAAACACGGTAGATGGCGAGTGTCAGCGACCTTCCTGAAGCCGATTCGATACTATCGAGGCGATAGTCGCCATCGCAACGAGCGGCCAGATCTAACGAGGTGCTCCCGTCGGCGGCTGTTCGATGCCGTCGAGGATGATGTCGAGCTGGTCTTGGGGTGCGTAGTACGCGCCGGGTGCGCTATTAGAGCCGATGTCGCCCATCAGGCGTCGCTGGCGCGGCGTCATGCGTTCCAGCACTTCGGGCGGTGCTTTCTCGTAGTCCCACGGCCGCGACCATAGCTGCCCGTAGCGAAAGGTAACGCTGCGCCGGATGTTTTCGCCCTCATTCGGGGCCACGCCGTGCCACAGGCCGTAGGTGAAGATGACGGCGTCGCCGGCTTCGGCGACTAGCTGGACGCCGCCCTCCGGCCATGCTCCCTTGGCAAAACCCTCCTCGGGAAAATATCGGCGATGGCTGCCGGGCACGAAGCAAAAGTTGGCCCGGTTATCTGCGAGGATGTCGGTCAGGAAATACTGGATCTTGAAGTTGAGCGGGCGGCTGTCCGGCGCGACGCGGAACTCGCGCAACGAGGCACCTCCGTCGGTGTGCCAGCCGAAGGGCATGTCCCCACTGGGATAGCGGACGTAGATCACCGTGCCCATGATCTGGAGATAGGGGCCCATCAAATCGACGATGACTCCGAAGGTGCTAGGATGGTCGATCAGCGAATCGAAATTCGGGGACCGCTCGACTGTCTGGATGATGTTGAGGGCGTCCTGCTCGCGGGCCTCGGGATGGGTCTCGCGGTATTTGGCGATCACCTCGTCGGTAGCGGATAGATAGCCTGCGACTTGGTCGCGAGTGAGGGCACTCTTGAGCAGGAGATAGCCCTTTTCCACCCAGTTGTGTCTCATATCGTCGGTCAAGCGTTGCACGGTATGACGATTTCCCTTACTTGAGTCGGAGTATTAACTGGCAGTGCGATCTGCGCGTTAGCCAGCCATTGCGAGGCTGGCGTTTCTTCACGGCCAGCGGCCACACTTCCACGCGGTATTGCAGGCGCTTTGGGGCACCTAGGTGCAGCCACTTATCTTGGATTTTCTCATATAGACTGTAGCACTCGGTGCTATCAATCACATCGATATGTGCGTTATCCAGAACGCAGAGTCCCCTAGTGTCAGGTGCAGATAGGACGAATTGGTTCCCTAGTGACTCTACGCGCAATCCCTCCAGATGGGCGAAAAAAGCCAAGTCGCGCCGCATCGCGAAGTCACCCTGATCAGGCAAAATCGTCCACACGGCGCGGTGTTTCCGAACCTTGGCCCCAGCGTACTCATCAAGGCGCTGCTGGGCCTGGCTCGCGGTCGGTGGGGTACCATGCTTGCCCGTAAACAGCATGAATCCGGGCAGGCTAACCACCTCTCCTGTCAGGTGAGTTTTTGTTTTGCGCAGCTTGAGCATCAGGCACCAACTCTCACCGGGAAGCTCGCTCAATGTGATTACGGCGATGCCGCCGGGCTTGAGTTGTTGTAGCCAGGCCGGGAAGACATCCGGACAGCTAACGGTGGTGATCAGGCGGTCGTACGGCGCTGCCTTTGGATACCCGTTGGCACCATCGCCGGTAACTATGTGGACGTTCTTTAGTCCAGTGCGCTTGATGTGCTGCCGTGCACTTCGCGCTACATCGGGCTGGTTGTCGATGCTGACGACGGACCCAGATGAGTCCACCAGATGAGCCATCAACGCGGCGTTCCATCCGGTGCCTGCACCGATTTCGAGCACTCGCGCTCCAGGACGAATATCTAGCGCCTCAAGCATGTTCATCACCAGTGACGGCTGTGACGTGGAACTCGGTGGATCGCGGCGGCTGAGCAGTGGCTCATCTGAGTAGATGCGCTCGAGCTGGTGCTTTGTGGGACGAGATGCATTTACGTTGATGAAACGGAGGTACTTCGAGCGTGTGTGCATCCGGGCGACGAACCACTGGCGCGGGGCAGCTCGCACCGCGTGCTCTAGTCTTGCAGACTTCAGACACTGGTTAGCTTTTAGCATAGAGACGAAATGGTCGAGTGGAGTGCTTGTTTTCATGGCTAGTTCTCTCTATGTCTCAGTGTGAACCTATTGCCGACGCTTTAGTAGGAATATCATTTCGGGTGCTTCGGGCCCTATTGGTTTCCGATCAAATGATCCGAATTCTCCTACGCTCTCAAGTCCGGCAGCGTAGAAAAGTACTTTGAGGTGAGGATACGTATAGAAACTCATCTTCAACGGCTGCGCTTCCTCAGACAGAACTTTATCACCCTCACACAATCGGAAGATGAACCTGCCCGAGAAATTCAGATTGATCAGGTCAATCTCGTCCTTTACAAAGTACCGTCGGATCATCCGATCTGTCCCATCTTGTGCAGACCACTCCAAATCCAAGTATTCTTCGCCGACGCCCGATAGAATTTTGGCGAAACTGGGGTTGAATACGTCAAACGCGAGGACGCCATCATCTGCCAAGTGTCTTCTAGCGTTTTGCAGAGCCGCTAGTTGATCTTCCGTGGTGTACATGTGCTGCATGGGTCTGAATGGAATTACTACCAAGGAAAATTGATCGCCTAAATAATGGGTACGAAAATCTCCCTCTACGATTCGTGTCCGCCGTCGTACGCCTGCAGGCTCTTTGGCGAGCTTGGCGCGCAAGATCTCCAGCATGGAATGAGAAGCATCCATCCCCGTGACGTCGATGCCTTGTCGCGCCAGCGGCAAGGTAATTCTCCCAGTGCCGCAGCCAAATTCGAGGACCGGGCCACCGTACTCATTGGCTAGATCGAGATAGAAATCCCTGTCCACCAAGTCTTCCTTGACGCTATATGCCGCGTCGTAATGCTTTGCTCCCGAACTGTAGGAATCATCAATCATTGTGAGTTGCCTATCGTACTTGACCAATCACTGTCATAGGCCGCACGAAAATTCAAAGGCGGCGATGTGACTGACATATAGATAAAGGGCTGGGTACCTGAGTTGATGAACCCATGAAGGTCACCGTCCTCGAATCGAACGACGTCACCGGCGGCGAATTCCTCTATCGTCTCGTTCTCCAGAATCAAATTTCCGGAACCTTGTAAGGCTATCCAAATCTGTTCTGATGTTTTATGTCGATGCACAGGGTTTTTACCTCTAGGTGGGACGGTGACGTGTGTAATCGTGATCCTTTCCGAAGAAGAGTTCTCGGGAAATAGCAGTTGCCGAGATTCTATTCCAGAATTACAGAACACCTGAATGTCCGACGAGCGAATCAGCTCCATTCTGAATCCTCCTCAGCAATTTTTTTCTGACTTTGACCTGTCTGCTGGTTTGTGGACCCGCGAAGCGGGTGCCGAATATTACTACCGTGCAGTGAAAAACTGGACATCTCTTATCTGATCAAAATGCAACTTCCAGAATGTAGCTTGAATTGACTTTTTACTGAAAGGGTCTGAAATCTCTTCTTCAGCCCAATCAAGGTCAAATATACGATCCCAACTATCCTCTATGCGTTGATGGTATGCGCGAACTGGTAGAGGCTTCATGTCGAAAAAAGACAGATTGTACTCAGATAACTCGGCCTCAAATGCTTCTCCATCGGCCACGGTTTGGGGAAGATACCAGTAATTGAGGACATAATGCCATAGATCAAAATCGGATAATAACACTCCTTTGTCTGATTGCTCGAATTCGATCCGTACACCGCGTTGGCCTTTGGGTAAATGAGCACTGCTACGTAGATCGGGTTTACGTCTTTTGGCATTATCCCATTGATACCAGGCCCATAAAGGCAAAGACGTATTCTCAGACCTAGGTTCTATTCGGTGCTCCATTCGCTCTGCCATCCACCTGTAAGCATCGAGAAACAGATCCTCTGAATACCTCTGATCGGCGAAAAGCACTTGCCTCCGCTGCAAGATCTTCCAGGCAGCCATAGATTGAATCGTCCAAAGCGTCATAATTTGCGAATTCCACACAACACCTTTGTGGTCGCTTAAGCGCTCAACGACTGCGCCACTGTTTCGGGATTCTCCGCAGCGATTTTCAGCAGGGCCCGAGCAGGGCCTTCGGGTCGACGACGTCCCTGCTCCCAATTCTGCAAAGTAGAGACACTGACACCAATCATCAGGGCGAATTCGGATTGCGATTTATTCAGTTTCTTGCGGATCATCCTGATATCGGCGGGATCCATCTGGATTCTGCGCCCTGGCTTCATCTTGCCACGCTTGATCGTCCCGGCTTGCTTGACGCTGTCTACAAGTTGGTCAAAGTCGCGCTCATTCATGCCAGATGTTCCTTTACTAGTTTACTAAGCATTTACTAAGCAGCTTGCATTGTCGAGAGGTAAGATCTTCCTGCCGGCTCTTGCGATATACCTAGTATGCGCCATTGACGTATAGTACGCAAGATCTTTGCATTGGCCAGATGCCTCTAACCGCTTAACTCAGCCTCCACATAATGCGTCTGTTGGCGTTAGCACTTCTGTTGTATACTCATAGTACTTGCAATACAGAGGGAACCTAAAAATATGAACAAATCTCGTCCCGTAATCGTGTACGACGGCGAATGCCGCTTCTGTCTGTGGAGCGTCGGCCGCATTCGCCGCTTTGACCGCAATGGCCGCTTCGAGTACTTGCCGCGTCAAACGACCGGCATTGAAGAGCGGTTTCCCATCCTTTCCAGTTCTGACTTTAACACCGGCCTGCGCCTTATTCACGCTGGCGGTCAGGTCGATGTCGGAGCGGACGCCGTGTACCAGATTTATCGTCGGCTTCCTCCTTGGAATCTGTTCACCGGGGTGTACCGCATTCCGGGACTGAAGCAGCTATTTCGCGCTGGCTACGATCTTATAGCGCGCAATCGGCATCGGTTTGGCAGGGTCGAATGCGTTGATGAGGCGTGCGAAATTCCGTACGGCGAGCGGCACAAGGGCACCTCGGCCTGATTGCTCTATGACTACTCAGCGCAACGTCCTATTCCTCATTGCCGACGACTGGAGCCGCATTGCCGATTGCTACGGCAATAGCGTCGTCCGCACGCCCCGCATTGACGCGTTCGCCCGCGAGGGCGCGGTCTTCGAGCAAGCCTTCTGCACCAGCCCTTCGTGCGCGGTCAGCCGCGCCTGCATCCTCACTGGATACCACAGCCACACCCACGGCCAGTACGGCCACTGCCACGGCATCCACGGCTTCTCCACACACCCCCACATTACCTCGACGCTCTCTGGCCTGAAGGCGCACGGCTACGCCACGGCTTGCATCGGCAAAAAGCACGTAGAACCACCTAGCGTGTATCCGTTTGACTTTGAGCCTGAAGTCAATGCCAGAAACGGCGTCGAATTGGCCCGCGCCGCACGCGACTTTTGGGCCGCTCATCCCAATCAGCCGTTCTACATGCACGTGGGGTTTACCGATCCCCACCGCGCGGGTCGGGGTTTTGGCAATGAGCGTCCCTACTCCAATGTACCGGAAACCCAGTACAGCCCCGACGACGTGGTGGTGCCGCCCTATCTGCCTGATGTGCCGGATGTGCGCGCCGACCTTGCCGAGTACTATCAGGCGGTCTCCCGCTTTGACTTTGGCGTGGGCTGTCTGCTCGACGCACTGGAGGAATCGGGCCGGGCCGACGAGACCTTGGTCATCGTTACTACCGACCACGCCATGCCCTTCCCCGGGGCCAAGGCATCTTTCTTCGACAGCGGCCACCACTGCCCCTTCATCCTGCGGGTACCGGGTATCACTACCCCTGGTACCCGTAGTCAGTCGCTCATCAATTGGACCGATATCCGCCCCACGTTGCACGACTGGTGCGAAGTACCTGCCCCAGAGGATTTGCCCGGTCGTTCCCTCCTGCCGGGCCTAGCCGATCCGTCCGTCCCCGACTGGGAGTACACGTTCTTTTCGCACTGCTTTCACGAGGTAGTCGATTACAATCCCTATCGGGTATTGCGCGGACGGCGCTACAAATTCGTGCGCAACTTGGCCGCTGGTCTCACCACCATGCTGCCCACGGATCTATTCCGCTCGACCACGTGGACGGCGGTGCGGCGCGACGCGATTCCCTCTATGGGCCAGCGTCCCACCCGCCACGTGATCACGCGGGAGCCCGAGGAGTTATACGATATAGAGGCCGATCCTACCGAAAGCGTCAATCGGATCGCCGACCCTGATTTGCAGGAGGTAGCCGCCCAAATGCGCGCCCAACTCTACCAGTTCCGCCGCGACACGGCTGACCCTTGGCTGGAAGTGGACTTTCAGGAAGGGCGCATTGATCGTCTTGAACCTAGGTGATTTAGTGGGGCCGCGAGCCAATCTACTCAAACTCATGCAATTGGCGGCAATTGACCGGGTATGAGCAGGTGTATTTTTTTATGCGAAAGCGAAGACGCCAACAAAGGAAGGCGGTTCCTATGCTGCTTAATTGCATTTCACTCCGATCCCTCTATCGAATAGGTTGCCTCATGGTTGTTTCCGCTGGACTTGCTGCGGCCGACACCTTGCCCGACGGGCCGGGCCTGCTCCTCGAAGACCGCGACGGACGAGCCTATGTCGCCGTCCTCGGCTCCGAGGGGATTGTCGCCCGCAACGCCTCTGATGACGCCGACACTTGGGAGGTTGTTGCCGAAGGGCGCGTCCAAGGTCTGCAAATTGCTCCCGACGGGGATTTGTGGATAGCCCGCGACGACGAGGTACTGCGCTACCCGCGCCAAGGTGGCGAGCCGGTTTCTCGGACGCCTTCCTTCCTTGTCCAAGGGTCGCCGGGACCATTGCTGGCGACGCGGTGGGGCGATGTTTGGTGTGCCGGGTGCGGTGCTGTGCGTCGGGGTGATGCCATGTTCGAGGCCGCGCCGGTCGCCCCAACCGGATGGAAGATCACGCCGGTGTGCGACGATCCTTTCGGCAATGTGTGGGCTATTGCTGACGATGGTCACCGGCGAGATATAGCCGTCTTGACGGACCAACGTCCCCACGGCTGGCAGCGCCTCGACCTGCCCGCGAATCAACTTGCTGGCTCTTGGCAGGGTGCTGTCACCGACGACGCTGGCTTTGTCTGGGTGGCCTTGGAGGCATCTGTCCTGCGCGTCGATCCCCGCTCGCCTGGACCTCATCGCTCCTTTGCCAACCCCGTTGATTCCCGCATCACCGCGATTGCGCGCGGCGGCGCTCAGGTCGTAGTCGGCTTTGCCGATGGCAGCTTGCGCGAACTGACTGTGAATGTCGATGATCCGCCGACTTGGCGGGAGGTTCAGGCAGGAGGAGATGGTCCGGTGCAGGCGCTGCTGCACGCTCGCTCTGGCAGTCTTTGGGTGTTGAGGGCGGGGAAAGTCCAGCGTCTCGCCGACCTTGAGCAGCCTTGGCACGAGCACTGGGACGAGCAGCCGAAGATGCCGGCGGGCAACCACGACCACATCTTTGCCCGCATTGGGGACCGTCTGTACACCGCCGGGGGCAAGACCTTCTTCGGCTGGCCCGCGTCGGAGTGGGTAAACCTCGACCACGTGTGGTCCTACCACATCCCCTCGGGCACGTGGCGCGTGGAGCCGCCCATGCTGGAACCGGGCAAGGCTTATTCCGGCATCGCCGCTCTCGACGACGAGTTATGGCTCTTGGGAGGTCTCTTCCGCGCTGGCGGTGGGACGCGGGCGACGGAGACCGTCGAAATTTTTGATCCTAGTACGCGGAGTTATCGCCTCGGCCCGCCGCTACCGCGCAAAGCAGGGCAAGTGGTGGCCCTTACTGTCAACGACCGGTTGTACGCCGTGGGCGGTGCCGACGACGAAAGTCCGACGACAGAAGTACTGAGCATTGGAGTTGGGGAGACGAGTTGGCGGGTTGATGCCCCTGCGCCCGGCCCGGTGTTTCAGGCGAGCGGCTGCGTTCTGGACGGCAAAATCTACATTGCCGCAGGACCCGCGTCCCAATGCCCGGGCCTGTTTGTCTATGACCCCGAGCAAGATAGTTGGAGCCAAATTGAGCATCCGTCGCGGCCTCCCGGCGCTCCCCTGTGTACGGCCTTCAACGGCAGCGTCTGGGTCATGGGAGGACGAGGGGCCAAAAGCGGCCAGACGGCGAGTTTTGCCTACACACCGGCTACCGGCCAGTGGCATCGCGGTCCCGACTTGCCCTCGCCGGTTAGCTGGGCTGCGGCTGCTGTTGTCAACGGTCGCCTGCTGATCGCCGGTGGTGCGTACCGCGACGAGCGGGTCGGCGATTACTTCAATACCGACCGCGTGTTCCTGCTGCGCGATAGATAACCCTCAAGGCTGCGGCAACTGCTTTTCGACGCCGACGCCAGGCGTCAAACTAAGTTGGACTCCATTCGGTGCAACGCCGCTCGTCCGTTTGATTTTTGTTCTGGTAATGACGATTTTTGCGTTTAAGGCGGTCCCGTTAGGCTATCCACAGAAATATGAGCGGCCTGATGGTCGTTATCTCCCGATAAATCCGATAAGGAGAAATAGATAATGCGCATTATGGTCTATCTGTCGATGCTAGCGACTTTGCTAGTCGTCTATCCTGTAACAGCCCAGCCAGCAGCTCAGCTAAGTGGCAAGATAACCGACGCGGTCTCCGGCGAACCACTGCCCGGGGCCAACATTCGCCTCGTCGATACCCTGCTGGGGGCGGTCACGGATTTGGAAGGTCAGTTCGTATTGCCGGCCGTGCCTGCGGGCACCCACCAAGTGGAAATTAGTATGATTGGTTATGCCGCTCGCACCGAGACTTTGCAGGTGGTCTCGGGCGAGCAAGCCCACTTGACCGCCGCCCTGACTCCCAGCCCCGTACACATGGGCGAAATGCTGATCCAAGCCGACCGGGCCTTTTCTGCGGCCTCCTCGCGGGCGGTGCGCCAATTTGATCTACAAACCCGGCCCAATCGCACAGCTCATCAGATGCTGCAATTGGCCCCCGGCCTCATCATCGCCCAACACGCTGGCGGCGGCAAAGCCGAACAGATTTTTCTGCGCGGTTTTGACGCTGACCACGGCACGGATGTGGCCATCTCGGTGGATGGGGTGCCCGTGAATATGGTCTCCCACGGCCACGGGCAAGGCTACGCCGACCTGCACTTTCTCATTCCCGAAGTCGTCGAGCAACTGGACGTCAAGAAAGGTCCGTACTTCGCCGAATTCGGCAATCTGGCTACGGCCGGGGCCGTCGCCTATCGCACCCGCGACCACCTCGACGGCAACGTTATTCAACTCGAAGGGGGTGGGTTCAATACGGCCGAGTACACCATGCTCTATCAGATTCCGCTGGCCGATACCGAGCAAAGTGCCTATTTCGCGGGCAAGTACTACCGCACCAATGGCCCGGTCAAGCGGCCTCAGGGCCTGCAACGCCTCAATCTCTTCGGCAAGTACCACAACCACCTCTCCGACCGCTCCACCCTTACCTTGACCACCAGCGGGTTTAGTTCGGCTTGGGACGCCTCTGGGCAGATTCCACAACGGGCCGTAGAACAGGGCCTCATTGACCGCTGGGGTGCTATTGATGATCTGGAAGGAGGCACCACCGGCCGCCAAGATTTCCACGTCAATTTCCACGTTGAAGAGGCCGGCACGAGCACCTTTGATCTGCAGGCCTACTTGGTTAGCTATCAGTTTAAGCTGTTTTCCAACTTCACCTTCTTCCTCGACGACCCCGAGCGCGGCGACACCATCGAACAGACCGATGATCGCCAAGTTACCGGGATCAACAGCCGGTATTCCTTCTTCCACAAGTGGGGCCCGTACTTGGCTCATACCTCGATAGGGGGCGGCCTGCGCGCTGATAATGCGGCCGTGGGTTTGTGGAAAAGCCCCGACCGCCAACGCCTAGCGTCGCTGGTCAATGCCGATGTGGTGGAGCGCAACCTGTTCCTGTGGGTCCAAGAGGAACTTGCCCTCACCCCGCGCTTGAAAATGATCTTGGGGCTGCGCGGCGATTATTTCACCTTCAATGTTGACGACCACCGCGAGGGGTACCCCAGCGAGTTGCCCCACGCTTCGGGCTTTGCCCAAGCCTCCATACTCAGCCCGAAAGCAACCTTGGTGTATAGCCCTAGCCGCGTCGTGGATCTTTTTGCCAATGTCGGCACCGGCTTCCATTCCAACGACGCCCGCAACAACGTCATCGACGCCCGGGCCTCGCAAATTCGTCGGGTCATGCGGCGCGATGGGCACAGCGAGGCCGACGTTGCCGTTGAGTTAGCGGGACGCTACATCGATCCGGGCCACCTTGAAGAAGGGACCTTGCCGCGGGCGGTGGGAGCCGAAACCGGCCTGCGGACTCGGTTGTTTGAGCGGTTGAACGTGGGGGCGGCCCTGTGGTGGCTGGATCTGGAGAGCGAATTTGTTTTTGTCGGCGATGCTGGCACTACCGAGGCTAGCGGAAGAACCCGGCGAGTGGGGCTGGATCTGGAAGCCCGTCTGCAACTGCATCAGTGGCTGTGGGCCGATGTGGACCTCAATCTCGCCCGTGGTGAGGCCGTGGACGAACCCGACGACGCCAATGAGATCCCGCTGGCCCCCCAACGGACCTCTACCGGAGGCTTGACTTGGTACCATCCCAATGGCTTGGAAGGCGGCTTCCGCTACCGCCACATCGGCGACCGGCCCGCCAACGAGGACGGCAGTATCACGGCCGATGGCTACACTGTCGTCGATCTCAACGGAGCCTATCGCCTCGGGGCTTGGCGGTTTAATCTGGGCGTAGAGAACGTGCTGAATACAACGTGGAACGAGGCGCAATTCGACACTGAATCGCGGCTGCGGAACGAAGAGGAACCTGTTTCGGAGATCCACTTCACCCCAGGGAATCCCGTCAATTTGTGGCTGGGGGCGAGTTTTTCGTTCTAAGTGCGGAACAGAAATTGGCTCCTGTTCATCCGGGGGAAGTCTTGTTGGAAGAGTTCCTCAAGCCGATGAATCTCAGTCAGAACCACCTCGCGCTTTCCATCGGCGTACCACCCCGACGTATCAATGAGATCGTGTTAGGGAAAAGAGGCATTACTGCTGATACCGCTCTGAGACTCGCTCGCTACTTCAACATGTCCCCCCAATTCTGGATGGGCATTCAGATGGACTATGCACTTGATGTAGCAGAAGACGAACTAGCGGACCGCTTGGAGCGAGAGGTGCGGCCGCGCCTAGAGAGAGGGGCGGGGAAGACTTAGGGGCGGAATGCGGTCGTTGAGTATTCAAGGTCTACCTGACAAGAGAAGGCAGAAAGTCCTCGTCCACGATTGGCCTGAGCCGGAGGGACCAACCGGCAATGAAGTCAAAACCGAGACGATCTACTCCGGGATAACAAACGGCACGGAACGCAATCAACTGATTGGCGGCAATTACGCTCCCAAAGATGAACAACTGCCCACCGGTGGCAACGGCTACCAAAATGTGGGACGGGTGATCGAGGTGGGGCCCGATGTTAGCGAACTACAGATTGGGGATGTGTTGTATATGAGTGCCGTCCACGCAGAGTACGTCGTGATGCCAGAAGATGGCTTGCTCATCAAGCTGCCCGACTCGATCGACCGCAAGGAGGCGACGCTTTTTGGGATGACTAGTGTCGCCATGCGCACCTGCTGCAATGCCGAGTTGCAGATGGGGGAACGGGTGTTGATCGTGGGGGCTGGCATCATCGGTCAGGTCGCCGCACAGATTGCTACTGGCATGGGAGCGTGCGTCGCGCTTTGCGACATCAATGCCAACCGTCTGGAGATTGCCGAGCAGATTGGTGCGGCTGAGACCGTGCTGAATGTTGCAGGGGACGGATGGGGAAAAGAAATCGCCGACGGGACGTTCGATGCGGTGATTGACTTTGCCGGCGTACCGGGCATGGAGGATCAGCTTATCAGTGCTGTGCGCCAGCGCGGCCGGGTTGTATTCATCGCTGGACGAGACAAAGTGACCTATACCTTTAACCTCGGTCAGGGACGCGAGATTGAGCTAAAGCAAAACAGTCATTTTGATCGCGATGACCTGCAGAATCTGTGTCGTCTGGTCGATCGAGGGTTGGTGAAGATTGCGCCCTTAATCCGCGATGTCGTCCCGGTGAGCGCGGCCAAGCGCATTTATGACACATTGCGGGATGCACCCGATGAATTGTTGGGGACGGTATTTGTATGGTGAGGGGGTTTGGTTGGCTCTCCGCTCGTTATGGCTGATCTACTCTCGCACGAGCCGACCGAGTATCGCTGCCCGTTTTGCGCCATCGCAGGCGGCGCGGAATCCGAGTTCACGGCTTGGCGGGACGAGCATGTTCTGGTGCAGATTGCACTGCACTGGAGTCCGGCCAACCCCGGCAAGGCGCTGGTGATCCCGCTGGCGCACATTGAGAACGTCTACACGCTGCCCGACGAGTTGGCCGGCCGCATCGCCCATATGGTTCGTCGCGTGGCGGTCGCCATCCGCACCGGGTATCCCTGCGACGGCGTGACAGTGCGGCAAAACAACGAGCCGGCCGGCGGCCAAGACGTCTGGCATCTGCACACGCACGTGATCCCGCGGTACACTGGTGATGGAATGTATATGGGAGTACCCGTGCGGGCCGACGACCGCGACCGTGCGCGCTATGCAGTCCGCCTGCGCGAGCTTCTCAGGTAGGACGCTGGCAGAGGCGGCAAGGGTATGACTCGTCAGGGCGCGACGACCCGCTTGAGTTGATCTTCGAAATTGTCGCTCATTCTATATATCCATCTGATGGGGATCGGCGGCGAAATGGCGTGAGTTGCTACTTCAAGATGACTAAATACTAACTAACTACTAATTTAGCCAAAATTAGTAATTAGTACAAGCGACGGTCTTGTGCGAGCGCATCGTGTTGGGTGAGGCGTTGGAGTTGCTTGGGTTACTCGAAGAGCTTAACGTGGAATTGATGTTGCAGCGTAAGAAAATGCCATTGTCCATAGAAAAGGAATGACCAAGGGACGAATGCAGACGAGCCAACATGAAGTCGCATAAATTCATTGACTATACATATCTGGAGATTAAGTCTCTTATTGACGCTGGATGTTCGGCGATCGTACCCACTGGATGCACAGAGCAGCAAGGGCCACATTTGGCGGTGGATTTCGACACTTGGTTTGCGGAGACGGTTGCCTTGGAAGCTGCAGAGTATATGGCGCGCTGTTACAACGTCCGTGCTTTGGTTTTGCCGGCTATGCCATTTGGACCCACGCCCGAACATCGGGGCTTCGGCTCAGGCTACGTCAACATCCCGCACTCGGTTCACGAACAGTGTGTCTATTTCGTCCTTGAATCACTTGCAGAGCAAGGCTTCGATACCATCGTTGTCTGGCGCGGCTGCGGCGAGCATCGACTAAAGGAGGCAATGGACAGGTTCAACGCGAAATTTCGCTCTTCATGCGTGGCCTATCTTCCCCCTTTGCCGTACCATGACATTTGGTGCCGTGTAGCTGATCCAAGTGTCTTAGGTGGACACGCCGACAGCTTCACGACCTCAATCGCCCTGCATCGGCGTCCAGACACAGTCCGACTTGACAGGATTCCGTCAACTAGCTCAAGGGAGGTGGACTGGGACGATCCGCATCTCGATTTCACGAAATACTCAGACACCGGTGTCATAGGCGACGCGACTCAAGCGAGTGCCGAGTTGGGACGCAGACTGTGGCAAGAAGTGGTATCGACCACGGCAGCGATATTTAGAGATTGTGGCTTGGACAGATGAGTCAATAGCTCTTTGTGGAGAATCGCACTCCGCCTAATAGCACGGTTTGCGCTACGTCGCTGCGCTCCTTAGCCCTGTTGGGCACCTGCGCTATTTCGACGAATTCAAAGCCTACAGAGGCCTGTCCAAATCACCCCACCCCCGCCTCGCCCAAAGCCCGCACTAGTTCGGGGGCCGCTCTCGCTGAAAGGCTAACCGTACTGGGCATCCTGCAGAAGGACCTGCAAACTACCTTGAGGGGGCTTGCCTTCCCCCTTGCGCGTATTCAGCGCATTGACGATAACCTCAATAAGGAGCCTAATTGGTAGATAGGGCGCGCTTGGGAAATGGGGCTCGGATCGGTCTTCTGAGATCAACCTCAGCGTCGAACGAGAAAGGTAGAAATGATTGCGATGGGTGGATATCGTGTAGCACGGCAGTGTATACCCCTTAGACCACTATGAAGGTCCCGATGATGAGAGCGGCGATGTACGATTATAGAAAAGCAATCCCGGACGAGAGCGCCATCCGCCGAGCGCTCCATGGCAAATGCCTCCGGCATCACCATAGGCATTCGGACACCATTGTAGTCGACGAGCTAGGACTCGCTCATGCCCGGTGCCGTATCGATATAGCTGTGATCAACTGCAGCATTCATGGCTACGAGATAAAGAGCGATCTCGACACGCTCATGCGGCTACCACAGCAACTCGAATTCTATGCGATGACGTTGCAGAAGTTGACTTTGGTTGTTGGTGCGCGGCACCTTGAGACGGTTACAACAATGCTGCCAAGCTGGGCCGGTCTTGTGGAGGTCAAAATCGGCCCTCGTGGCGGGATCTCATTCGATCACATTCGCCCGGCTCGGGCGAACCCGGACTTCGATCCATTTATGTTCGTTCATCTACTCTGGCGTGGTGAAGCAGAAGAAGCGCTGCAGGCCTTGGGTGCGCCGCGCGGCCCTCGTCGTGCCACGCGCAAGGAACTCTATGCCGATCTGGTTGAATCCTTGAGCACGGCCGATCTGACGGCACTGATCAAACGCGCTATGCGGCAGCGGCAAGGTTGGCGAGCTCTTCCACCACCAGCGTAATGTGGTGGTTGATGGCAACTTCTTTCCAACGTCCTAGAGTGCTAGGCCCCTCCCTTTCAGCGGCGCAATCGTTGATGTAGGCGTCGCCACTCGAAAAGCCTTCGCCGCGAAAGTTGAATCTCGGATCGCGCACGACCTCTTGACAGTGAGTAAACATCTGGTTCTGATCGTCGCGAAATGAACCGCCTTTGCGCGTCGCCCACGTTCTCTCGGTCGTGTAGATTATTTTACCTGCCGGTTTGACGAGACGCATGTCTTTGGCCTCGAAATTCGGATGGACAATAGTGTAGTCGCCATAGGCCGGTCGTCGCATGCCGTCGGACAAATTCATGAGCAGTGTTTGGTAGAAGAGCCAATCATGGCGCGGAATCTCATCCGTGCCCGCGGAGATACCGGCAAAAGTCTCGGGGATCGCGGTGCCGACAAGGACGAAGTTGCGAAATACCGTGAGGTCGCCGAGCCGCGGCATGACAGCAGTCAGTAAAGTGGCGAATGCGTCGTAAGGCTCGAAATTTGGGGCCTTTAGGTCAATGATCAGATCGATTTCGGTGAGTTTAATCTGCAAGTCCTTTGCCAGCGTGACGACCTTTGTTTTCGAGCTATCGATCATCAGATCTTCGAGGCGTACGATGATGGCGGAGCCCTGTCCATCACGTGCGACTACTCGCGCAGCCGCGGCTATCGTCTCAGGGTCGGCGTCTAAGGGCAGGCCGGGAACAGCCTTCGCGTTACGCTGCCTGAGGCCGTTGAAGACATAGTCGAGAACATGGCTGCGGTCATCCATGCGCCTCTTGGCGATCGCCTCATCGAGCGTGATCCAAGCGGGGCGCTGGCCCCACTTATCGTGGTATCTCCCGACAAAGGGAAGCACATGCTCATGGACGGTCTTCTTATCCCGCCAGAGTTCGAAGTCAAATTCGACATCAGGGATCGTAATCAACGGCACGATCTGGTCTTTGACTGTTTTGCGAAGCCGTAACAAGGCTTGGTACTCACTCTGCCGCCAGCGTAGTGCCGGGACATAGGCGTCTTCACTCAACAGCATTATCGACCTCTACCAATTGGGGACGCACGGCACCTTGACCGACCAGACTATTGAGAATGGTGTAGTCGGCTTGCTCTTTTCTGATCCGGCCGGCTATGATACTCGGATCGATCCCTAGCGTCCCGGCGTCGATTTGCACCGCTTCTTCCGAGAGCGCAAACCGCGATAAGCACTTATCCCAATCATCAGGGGGTACCAGCGAATCGAGGGCGAATCGGTCGGCATCGGTCTCGACCTTGTCGCTCTCCCGAGTGCCCTCTTCGTCGAAGAAATCGTAGTGCAGGCCGTCCATAAGATGCAGGAACACATGGCCGAGTTCGTGGAACAGCACAAACCAGAAATTATCCAGCCGATCATAGCGAAGCGTGAGCCCAATAATGGGCCGTCCAGTATCGCCCATCATAGCGGCC
Organism: Candidatus Latescibacterota bacterium; assembly: GCA_022819745.1. The sequence goes on from JAJEGS010000014.1 coordinate 52,266, forward strand.
CCGTCGAGATAGGTTCCTGGTAGATGCTCCTCCGTGATTAGTACGATGCCCTTTTCCGCAAGGAGATGACGAGCGCGACGAGGTCCGTCCTTGCGACGAGTCAGGGCCACCAGCTTCTTGATCCAGCGATCGTCGAGGTCGAATGCGGGGATCCCGTGTCGGCTGATGGCCTCGCGCGCCCGATCCAGTACTCGTGCTTGCCAGGCGAGGAGGGCGTATTCGTTGGGGACGGTGCCACTATGCATCTTTTTCCTGTGGAATGCTGTCGCAAATTGCGGTCCAGCTGCAGTGAGGAAATATTCGCGCACTTTCTCGATCGGATCGCCGCCACGTGGCACCGTAAACCATTTCCGTTTGATCATGTCTTTGAAGGGAAACTGCCGCCAGACAACGTCTTCGACAGTTTTCCAAGAGAACAAAGAACCGCGCATTTCTTGATCGGTTTCGAATAGCTCTTCGATGTGGACGCCGAGTAGGCGCGAGATTTCGATCAACTTCGCGAGGCTGGCACCCATATAGTTGGAGGCCTCATCGCGTTGAATCTGTTGCGGTTTGAGACCGAGCGCCTTCGCGAGATCGGTCTGGCTCATGCCGGAGGCGATACGCGCCTGAATCAGGATCGAGGGCAAGTTCTCCAGCGCGAATGATTTAGCGAAGGTAATTTGCCCCGCCTTAAGCAAATCATAATGGGCAAGCTCGGCTTCAATCTCCTCGATTTGGCTCTTGAGCGCATCGATCTCCGCGGTCTTCAGCCATTCCTGATCGGTTTCTCGCATTTGGGCGACACTGAGGGCATCCTTCAGTTTAGTAAGCTCGCCGTTTGAGATGCGATATTGCTTGTCGCTATAGATCATGGCGTCACCTGTGGTTGGAGCATCGGATCGGTAGGCAGTTCGACGACCACAATCCCTTTCCTGTGGCCGCTGTATCGATCCACTTGGAAGAAATCGACAAAACTCTGTCCGACATCGGTACAGATCATCGATGACGGGAAGAATTCACCCTTGAACCGCGCTTTCTGAGCGGCCCGCTGATTACTAAAGTCGCGAAAAATCGGATCGAGCTTTCTGGAATCGACACCCGTGGGATCCCAACAGGCATCAAAGTCTTGAGGCTTTGGTTTGCCCGTCACATAGCTGCCATTGAGAAAAATCCGTGCGCAGCCGGCTGTGAGCAGACTACGGGCACCGTCTATGAGACCATCGAACAACGAGCGTCGCCATGGGTTGGTCGCAAATCTGTCTGCGACCGCACCAAGGTCAGCGGGGTGTGAACCTTGAGGCAAGATAGGCCAAGGCGACCTAGGAATCGTGACTAATGCGGGAATCATAATCACAACAATAATGTTGTAATTATGATTTGTCAATAGCGGGTGCGCGGTGCCCTAGGCACTAATATAGGCTTTGACTCATTCTACTGAAAAACACAAGATATTGTGTTAATAGAGAAGTCATGATACAATATAGAGGAGGGTGATACTGAACTAATTAGCACTCCCTCTTTGAGCTTATTTTATATAAAAATTTCCCCCTTGCGCAAACAACAAGTACTCTGTAGGTTCTACAAAATAGAAGGGGCGAACGATCTGCCTAATCGCTCGCCCCAGTACTGATATGAGAATTAATCGCCAAACCTCAACGGGAAAGAGGAAAGGAGATTTACGGCCATTTTTGTAGTTGTAGCCGTTAGTGTTTGAAGTTATACGCTGGTCCTAGTATAGTCAAGATTTTTCTCAATGGTGCATCGATGATCCATTATGGACCGTTGTTGATCTGTCTATATGGACCAAAGATTTTGTCGGAAAGTCCGGCAGGCCGCTGAAGGGCCGGATCCCTTTCAGCGGTTTCTCCCAAATCCAACCGAGAAGGATAGGGAGAACTATTCACTTCAGAGTAGCTATGCGGATAACAAGCCGCATTTTACTTATCCGTCGGGAAGCACCCAACAGCAGGAGGATACCGATATGGAACAGTTTGAGTTCAAGGTGAACGGTGAGACGTTCTTCTCTAAGGAGCAGATCGTCGATGTGGCGTACATATTGCGGACGGCGTACGAAGGGCGAGCCATCGGCGAGGATCCCGACAAGACGGGATACGTGTTAAGGGTTCCTGACTCCGACAAAACCTTCGTCGTTGGAGATCAGGTGGATCTCGAAAAGGACTCTGTCTTTAGAGCAGCTCCGGATAAGGGTGCGCCGTTCGCATGAGCAAGAACGCGGAGCTTCTTGCGGAAGACCTTCGTGGGCTCGGTTTCGCACCGGAGCCGTTTGCTCCCCCAGAGGAACATGGGGTCGGCGATGGCGTGATGTTCGAGTATCGAATCGAGGACGGTAGCCGTAAGGAGCAGACGGTGCTGTTGGGCTTAGCATTGCCGGACAAAGAAGGGGCTTGGCCCGAACTGGCACCGCATTGGGTTTACGTGTCGCCACCGGATGAGGTGCTCGCAGAGCAGGTCAGAGGAGCCCCGTCACCGGGTGTCGTTAGGGAGTATGAGGAGGATGGAGTTGCATGGATGGCTATCAGCGCTCCGCCGAGTGACTTCTGGGACGGGATCGACACGCCCGGCGGGAAGAACATGAAGACTTACCTCGAACGACACATCCGGCGGATCTGGAGTGCCCGGTGAATCACCGAGTTCTGATTCGGGAGACTCTGCACCGTGAACTTGCCGATCACCTACTGAGTGGGTTTCAAAGTGGTGAGTCCCAAGAGGAGGCGTGCCTCGCGCTTTGGTATCGTGGTGACGGCGCGAACCGTTATACAGGGATTCTTGGCGAAGTTGTCCTGCCGGAGGACGGAGAACGAGACCTCCACGGCACCGTCACCGTACGTGAATCATATTTAAACCGTGTCCTCGACCGCGCAATCGCGGCGAAGGCTGGCGTAGCCATCCTTCACAGTCATCCGTCACGGGGTTGGCAAGATCTTAGCCCGATTGACGACAATTCCGAACGCAATATCATTGTCCCATTCATCAGAGAGACGCAACTTCCTCTCTTGGGACTTACGTTAGCCGAAGATGAGCATTGGAGTGCGCGGTTCTGGCAGGAGTCACGGCTTGGGTGCATTGAGCTTGCTCATTGTACCGATGTCCGTCGCGTAGGGACGCGACACTCACAGGCTGATTCGCCTCCGTTTGCATACCTGCCCTACGCTCGCCGTCCGAACCTTCGTCGGACGCTCGACAGCTGGGGGATCGAAGCGCAAAGCCGGCTTGCCCGGACCCATGTCTGCGTGGTTGGCGCTGGGAGTGTCGGTTCAATGGTACTCGAAGCTCTTGCGCGTACAGGTTTCGAGCAGATAACAATCATTGATCCTGACATCGTGGAAGAGCACAACCTTGATCGACTGGTCTACGCCGACCGTCATTGCTTGGGTCTGCGCAAGGTCGATGTTGCGGCGGCTCATGTTCGCAGAGTCACGACGGCCCGGAAACCTGTGGTCCGGGTCGTGCCTCTCTCTATCCGTACAGAGCGGGCGTACAGGCTAGCCGCTGATGCGGATGTGGTCATATGCTGCGTCGACAACGCGGAGGGGCGTGAGGTGTTGAATTACCTTGCGTACAGCAACTGTTTGCCGCTGATGGATGGAGGGGTTCTTGTTGAAACTAGGGATCGCCTCCTATCCGCAAAATGGGACGTTCATTTGGTGGGCCCGGATATGCGTTGTCTGCGGTGCCGGGGCCGGTACACCAGCAACGAAGCGAGCGACGAGCGACAAGGGCTTAGGCGGAATGGTCGGTATATCAACGATCCACTTCCGGCCGGTCCGGAACCGGGTCAGAATACTTTCGCGTTCTGCAATGTCGTGGCTGCGGAAGAGATGCGGCTCCTTGTCCGCTACCTCGTTGGAGAGGATTGGTGGCATGACAATTCCCCCACATCTGGCCGGTGGTCTTTCGAACACCGATTCGTGGAAGCAGAAACCGAGGCATTCAAACATCCAGACAGGTGCGTTGCTACTTGTGAGTTCACGCACACGAGACTCGGTCTCGGTGAATTGGGGCGGCCGCCGTATCCGTTCTTGGCCGAGTCTCGTGAGTCTTGGGGTAATCGCGTAGTGCGCGGGTTCAGGGGGCTTCGCAGAAAGGCTGGACGCTTAGTTTCCGTTCTTCTATATTGACGGCGGAGAGACGACAAGAGACATCGGCATGTCCAACTTACCCCCCCCCCGCCAAAGCCTCCCCCAATACCCGCACTTGCCCTTCGTCCTCGACATTGACCGTAAACAAACACCCGTCGCACCCGTGCCCGGCCACCGCCTCCCCCAAAGCTCGTACCAATTCAGGAGCTGCTCCCGCTGAAATAGGCGGATACAGCGGCACCGCTCCACTGGTCTGCGCTTTTAAGCGAGCCACTTCCCGCTCGTACAGGGCGACGATGGGCAAAGGTCCTTCCGTCACCTCCGCCGCAGTCTCCGGCAAATCCAGATCCTCCATCCCAAACATCCGCCACACCAGCGCCAACACCTCCCTCTCGTCCAGCCCTTGAGCGTGCCGGCACAAAGCCGCAGTCCACTCCCGCGCCAAGTTGGTCACCCCAGTCGCCCAACCCACCACGCCTCCGTGCGAACTCCCCCCCGTGAGAAAATCCGTCGCCTCTTCCCACTTGCCGTACCAATGGCCGCCCAATAGCCCTGTGGAGGCGGGAAATACATCGCTGCCAAAGACCTTATCGCGGCCTCCTGTCTCCTGTACAGCGCCGCGAAATTCCCCCATGCGCTCGGCTAGTATATGGGCGCGGAACTGCACCCAATCGAGCACGGCTCTATCTTGGGCCAACAACCCAAAAAAGTCCATCAGACCCGGACGTCCAGCAGCCAAAGCCCGCACGTCGGCTATAGTTAATTGCTGTAAGCGCTGGCGCAGAGCCAATACGCCGCGCCGCATAGCCGCAAAATCGTAGCCCAAGCGGACGGCTTCTTCCTCACAGCTAGCACAGCCGCAGGCCATCAGACTGTGCACATTGGCCGGGGCTGGATAGCGGGCGTGATCCACGTCAAAGCCGTCAATAGCATAGCGCTGAATCGCTTCGACCAAGCAGTCGCGCGTCCACTCGTTGACCGCCTTGCTGCTCGGACACAGACCAATGCCCCACTCCTCATAGCGCCGGTCCAATGGCCGCCCCTCCAGATCGCGCAGGGCAAATTCGGGATAGACTTCGCCGCCGTAGCTCCACAAGCCAATGTGCCCCCACACCTCAATCCCCGTGCTTTTGCACGCCTCGATGACGCGCTGCAAAGGCGCATCGTCAAAGCCGCTGATAATCCCCGCCACTGGTGGGTAGATGCCTTCCGCGCCGCGCGGCCAAGCATCGAGACGCTCGCGCCAGTCCTCAAAAGGCCCGCGCTGGGCCAACTCCGCCGAGGTGCTGAAACCCGAGGTATGGCACACTGGACTTTCGGGCATAATCGTCGTTAGGCCGACGGCGTCCTTGAGCTTTTGCAGGGACTCGGGATGCTGGGCCACGTATTCTGTCTGGCAAAACCAGATGCGGCGCGATTTATGCGTGGCCGTCATACGTTGTCAGGCTCCATCCAGGCGATCAATTGACGCACAATGCGAAAGGTCAGCCCCCACAACAGCGGGCGGTTCGGCCCCAACAGGTCGAGCGCTGGAAATACCTGCTCTTCGCCGCGGCGTTGCATTCGGTACTGAGCCCGCTTATCGGGATCGCGCAATTGGTCGGCTCCCGCCCAAAAGGCCGACTCGATCTCGTGGTTGAGGGTCAGGGCCGCTGGCGTCGCCAAGCGATAGACGAAACCAGATACCACCACCGGCAACATATGCCCGGTCAGATCATCGACTCGGCCCCAATACTCAGCCGTGGACAGATCGAGCCCGACCTCTTCCAGAGTCTCGCGCTCGGCCGCAAATCGCGGCGATGGGTCGTCCGCCTCAACGCGCCCGCCGGGAAAGGCGATGTGCCCCGACCAAGGATCGTCTGGGTGCTGGGCGCGTTCGATAAAGAGCAACTGCAAGCCCTCTGGCGTCGGCCCCAAGACCACGGCCACCGCGGCTCGCGTCTTGTCCGTAGGGCCGACCAAGTGAGGCTGGTGCTGGGCGAGCCCCACCTGCACCGCAGCCCAAGCGCCTAGATCCACGACCGCTTCCAATCGCTAAATGTCGTCAAAGGGATACAGTTTGCGGCCCAGCCGCTTAAAGGCCAAGTTGGCATCGGCCGGAGCGTGTACCGATGGTTCGGAGATCACTTGGATCTGGCCGGCCCACGGCTCAAAACCAGCGCGAAAGTGGGCCGCGGACTTGACGCCGACATAGCGCATCTGCTTTGGGTCCAAACCCAAGGTGCGGGAAAACGCCGTGCAGAAGGGTTGCTCGCGCTTGTTTACCAACAGCACGTGTACCCCGCCTTGGCGGATGTGGGCCGAGGATCCCATGGTGCCGTCTAGGCCGGCGTACATCGGTCCGTCGTAGCGAAAAGACCCGTCGCTCAAGGCCACTACTTCGGCCTGCATAGAGCAAGGCTCGCCTTGCAATGAGGACGCCTTACCGCCCACCTCTAAATCGAGCACCGCACCGACGCCTGCTTGGTGGCAAGCGGCCACGGCTGCGGGATCGACGATGTACAGCACGCAGGCGTCTTGCAGATCGGCTGCTAAAAAAGTCTGCAACAGCCCGGTACTGTCGCCGGGCGAACCGCCGCCGGTATTGTCGTTGCGGTCGGCCAAGACCACGGGGTAATGCCCCGTCTTGTCGGCCTCTTGCAGTGCCTCTGCGGTAGAAGGCATGGGTGCCTGCCAATCGGCCCGGCGCTCCCAGATCCAAGCAGCTAATTCGTCGGCGCAGGATTGGGCTAGGGCGGGATCGTTGTCGGTGGCTACGTACACGGAAGCGCCCATATCGGGAATGTCGGCTAGGGGAAAACAAGTGGCGATGGAGCCGCAGATCACGCCGGGCCGGGCCTCGATTCGGTGCAGGTATTCGATGGCTTGGCGCATGGGTGGATGGGCCGTCACTTGGTTCATGCCCCAGACTAAAGGCAGTTGGTGCAAGGCCATGGTCGGCCGCACGCCTTCGCGCACCATGCGCACCAGCACATCGGCGCACTCGCGGCCCCTCGGTGCCATATCGACCTCTGGATAGGTCTCCCGCCCGATCAGGACATCGGCGGCCTCGATCATGGCGTGGGAGACATTGGAGTGGATGTCCAGTTGCCCGACGACGGGCATGTCCGGGCCGACCAAACGGCGCACTGCGGCTAGGATATGCCCTTCGGCGTCGTCAATGCCCTCGGCCACCATGGCTCCGTGCAATTCCAATAAAACCCCGTCGATAGCACCTGCTGCCTCGATGCCGTCGAGGAGTTCGCCTACGAGCCTGTCGAAAATGGGACGGGGCGTTGGGGCGCTGGGATGGGCCTCGGCTAACATCGTCGGCACTGCTTCAAAGCCGTGCGCCTCGGCTCCTTCGATGAAACCGCCGATGGGCGTATTGACCCCGGTAAAGCGCTCGACGATTGCCGCTCCGTGGAGATAACTGCGCTCCCGGAAACTGTCCAATGTGGTGGCTACGTTCGTGAAGGTGCTGCTCTCGTGGGAAATGCCTCCGATGGCTACGCGCATCTGCTGCTCCTTTCCGTTTTTTGCCTTTGTCACTTCGATTCCGCTAGGCGGGCGAAGACTTCGTCTGCTGTCATGTCCTCAATGCGCAGCCGCTTGTTCCGCGCCTTGTGCCCCCAGACAATATGCACCCTGCCCTTGGCAACCTTGAGCCGCTTCGCCAGCAGTGCCACCACCGCGTCGTTGGCCTTGCCGCCTTCCGGGGCCGCTGTTACCCGCGCTGTTACTTTGTCGCCGTTGACTTCGACGCTGTTGCGCCCGGCCTTGGGCTGTACTCTGATGTCGAATTCCATGCAATGTACCCGCTAAAAGCACGAGAAAGTTAACAAGTATTCACCGTTTCAGCGGACTATTTTTACCTCCTAATGTGCGGCGCTTCCATCACGGCCCGCTCCTCTTCGGTCATGTCCTCGATGTACTCGGAATACGCCGTCTGGTGCGCGCCCGAGCCGTAGGACAGGGTGCCTGGGCTGAATTTGTATAGCAGCGCTCGCCGCTCGTGTGCGGCCGTCCACGGCAGCGTGCCGTGCGTTAAGGTCTCGGTGAAGATGATCGCGTCGCCGGCCTTGCCGTTTACTTCGAGCACGTGCTCTTGGTGCTTTTCCCACTTAATCATGCTCTTAGGACAGGCGAGGTTGGCCTTGTGGCTGCCCGGTATCACGGCTACGCCCCCGTCGCCCGGCCCCTCGTCGGCCAGTAGATACTCGACCACGGTTAGTCCGGTGAAGATGCGGTCGTTTTTAAAGAAGTACACTTCCGATATATCCTTGCGCTCCACTCCGCCGCCGTGCAAAAGCCCGCCCTCGCAGCCTGTGTCCATGGCAATCAGCCCCGGCCCGTGGTCAAGGCGGTATCCGCGCCCCAAAATTTTTTCGAGATAGGGCTTGATACGTGGGTGTACCAGCAACTTGCGGAACGGCTCGCAATAGGGCCGCTCCCAGGCGAGCATACCGCCTAAGTCCTTGCGCCGCGAGGTGCCTTGCATCGTCTTTGAGTCGCCGGACAGCGGGCGGTCGATCTCGCTCATAAGGTCGCGGTGGCGGTCGATGCCGGCGTTGAGTGCGGCTACTTCTTCGGCGGTCAGCACGTCTTTGAGGACCAAATAGCCCGTCAGGTCAAAGAGGTATTTGTCGTCAGCGTTCATGGGGGCTCCTTTGGAGAAAGGTAGGCCGAGAAGATGGTAAATTAGCGGGCGGCAGAGTAGCCCATTGTTGCTAATTTTCCGTAATTTATTGCTCATGATTACGCTATCCAATATCGGCAAGTTCTACGGCGAGCAGACGCTCTTCGCCAAGGTCTCGCTCCAGCTCAACGCTGGCGAGCGCTACGGCTTGGTGGGGGCCAACGGGTCCGGCAAGACCACGCTCCTCAACATGCTGTCCGGCGACATCGAGGCCAGCGAAGGCGCGATCACGGTCCCGCAGCGCCTGCGCTTGGGGGTCTTGCAACAGGATCAGTTCCTCTACGAGGACGAGTCAATTCTCAATGTCGCGCTGATGGGCAATGAGGCGCTGTGGGAGGCGACGGTCGCCAAAGAGCGGCTCCTCGCCGCGTCCGAGGAGGAATTTGACGCCGACAAGTTTGCCCAGCTCGAAGAGACCTTTCTCCACTGCGATGGGTACACCGCGCAAGCCCGCGCCGGCACGATTTTGGAGGGCCTCGGGCTACCGGCCCACATCCACGACGATCCGCTCTCAACGCTGTCCGGCGGCTTCAAGCTACGGGTCTTGCTCGCGCAGGTGTTGGCCAGTGCCCCGGATGTGCTGCTGCTCGACGAGCCGACCAATCACCTCGACATCCTCTCGATCCGCTGGCTAGAGACCTTCCTGTGCGACTTTGCCGGGCCGGTGGTGATCATCTCGCACGATCACCGCTTCCTCGACAACATTAGTACCTCTATCCTCGACATTGACTACGAGACGGTCCAGCTCTATCGCGGCGACTACACGGCCTTCCTAGCAGCCAAGCAGGCCGAGCGCACGCGGCGAGAAAAGGAAATTGCCAACCGCGAACGCGAAATCGCCCATCACCAGCAGTTCGTGGATCGCTTCCGCGCCAAGGCGACCAAGGCCCGGCAAGCCCAGAGCAAGCTGCGGCTGATCGAGAAGCGGGAAGAGGAGATGGTCGAGCTTCCGCGCAGCTCGCGCCGGTATCCGGTTTTTCGTTTTGAGCAGCGGCGCGCTAGTGGGCGCGATGTGCTAACACTCAAAGGCGTCAAAAAGGCATTCGGCGACAACGAAGTGCTGCACGGGGTTGATTTGCTCGTGCAGAAGGGGGATCGCGTGGCGATTATGGGGCCGAATGGCATCGGCAAATCAACGCTGCTCAAGATCGCGATAGGTGAGTTGGCCGCTGATGTTGGGGAAGCCGAGTGGGGGTACGAAGCCCATCCTGGATACTTTGCTCAGGACCATCGCGAACAGCTCAGCCCTGCCAACCAAACGGCTGAGGATTGGGTGTGGGAGTGCTGTCAGGACCAGGGCCTCGGCTTTGTGCGCAGTCAGATGGGGCGGATGCTTTTTACTGGCGACGACGGCAAGAAGCGCTTGGGTGCGCTTTCGGGTGGCGAAGCGGCGCGGCTCGTCTTCTGCCGGCTGGCCATTGCCCAACCCAATGTGCTGGTTTTAGACGAGCCGACCAACCACCTCGACCTCGAATCGATCGAGGCATTAGTCGAGGCGCTTAAGAATTACCCAGGCACGCTGCTCATCGTCTCGCACGACCGCTGGTTCATCAGCCAGCTAGCCACGCGCATTGTCGAGATCAAACCGGAAGAGATCCTCGACTTTCGCGGCACGTACGAGGAGTACGTCCACTTCTGCGGCGACGACCACCTAGACGCGGATCAAGTCATTCTCAAGGCGAGACAGGCGAAAAAGAAAAAAGAGGAGACCAATTCATCGCCAGCCCCGCGCTCCAACCGCAAGGGAAAAAACAAGCAGCGCCGCACTGCGGCTCAGCAAGAAAAGCGCCTATCGCGCATCGAAAAAGCAGAAGCCCGGCTGGCGGAAATCGACGCCCTGCGCTGCGAGCCAACGTATTACGCAAAGACCCCGCCCGACCAGATCAAGGCTCTCGAATGCGAACACGCGGATATCGAGCGCGAGTTGGCGGCCCTGTTGGAGGAGTGGGCGGAGGTCGAGGAAACCATGGAGGACTCATGAAACGCAGAAACATACCGACCAGCAGCCTGTTTGGCGCGGAGTTTGGCTATTCGCGCGCCGTGCGCGTGGACCGTCACATTCACGTGGCTGGTACCTGCGCCCAGCCGCCGCATGACCAAGGAGATGCCTACGAACAGGCCAAGGGCGCGTTGGGGATCATCGCCAAGGCGCTCGACGAGACCGGTGCCAGCCTCGAAGATGTGGTGCGGACGGTCGTGTACATCACGGATGTGGACCATGCTGATGGCGTCACTCGCGCTCACCGCGAGGTGTTTGGCGAGATTTTGCCGGCCTCGGCTTTGATCGTCATAGCCGCGCTGCTAAAGCCGCATCTGGTCGTCGAGATCGAAGCGTACGCCATTTTGCCCAGCGCGTGAACAAGGATAGTCAGCTCCTTTCTATTGGCGTGTTGGGCTGTGGCCCCATTGCTCAATTCGCCCACTTTGAGTCTTGCATCAAGGCTCGCAATACGCGGCTGTACGCGCTCTGCGACCAAGCGCCGGACTTGGTTGAACGGATGGCGGTCGTTCACCAGCCGGAGAAAACCTACGCCAACTTTGCCGACATGCTCGCGGATCCGCAGGTGGAAGCGGTCATCATCGCCACGGCCGATCAGTTCCACGTCCCGCTCAGCTTGCAGGCGCTGGCCGCGGGCAAACACGTCTTTGTGGAAAAGCCGATGGGAACAAGCGTGGAGGAGTGTGAGGAATTGCGCCGGGCCGTCGCTGACTCGGGCTGTACGCTCCAGGTCGGCCACATGAAGCGCTTTGATCCCGGCATTGCTTTTGCCCGGCAGTTCATCTGCGAGGAGATGGGGTCGCTGTTGGCCCTGAAGGCTTGGTATTGCGATTCGACCTATCGCTACACTATGACCGACAACCTTCAGCCTCTGCCCTTGCACAGTGCGGCGGCGCACAAACCAGCGGGCGATCCCAAGGCCGACAAGCAGCGCTACTTCATGCTGACCCACGGCTCGCATCTCATCGACCTAGCCCGCTTTTTGGGCGGCCCGCTCGCGGCCGTGCGCGGCCGGTGCAAAGAGATGTTCGGGGCGCATTCTTGGTTTGTCGAAGTGGAGTTCGCCAGCGGTGGACAGGGACATCTCGACTTGACGGTCGCCGTGCGCATGGACTACCACGAGGGCTTTCACATCTACGGAGAGCACGGCAGCGTCGTCGGCAAAACCTACCTGCCGTGGTTTTTGAAATCCAGCGATGTCGAGTGCTTCTCCACGCGCGATAGCCAATATCGCCGGCCGCTAGGGGCGGACGCGCACTTCTACCGGCTGCAACTCGAAGGTTTTGCCGACGTCGTCCTGCACGGCGCGCCTCAGATGGGGGCCGATGTGGAGGATGGAACCCAAACGATGCGGGCCATGGCCGCCATTGCCCGCTCGGTCGCCAGCGGCGATTGGGTCCGCTTGGAGACCGTCACCGGCGGCGTATAGTACTTGTAGCAATCCGCAGATGGACGCAGAATAGTAGAAACAAGACGATCCGCAGCTCGAATCGTTCAAGTCATTCAGGATTGATGATATATGTCCTCAGCTAACCCTCGTTTATGGCCCCTCTATCTGCTCGGCGGCGTTGTCGTCTTGGCGCTTCTGTGGATCTGGTTGCCCGAATCCCTCCATCGCCAGCGACAGATGATGAGCACTATGGCCACCTTCATGCTCGCCATCTTCTTCGCGTTGCTCTGGTTGCTCTTTGCGTCGCGGCTAGCTTGGGGGCGGCGTCTGCGCTATTTCGGCGGGGCCGTCCTCGTCATTGCGCTTGGTGTTGGGCTTTTTCGCATTAAGGGTATGAGCGGCGACTTCGTACCGGTCCTCGAATGGCGGTGGAGCACTGAGGACGAAGCCACTGCGGTCGAAGGAGGGGACGCCACCGCGCTCGATGCCCGCGCTTGGCCGCAATTTCTCGGTCCCGAGCGCAACAACCGCCTGCGCGGCGTTCACCTCGAGCGCGACTGGACCAAGCACCCGCCGCGCGAAATCTGGCGTCGTCCCGTCGGGGCCGCTTGGTCCTCCTTTGCCATTGTGGATGGCCGGGCCGTGACCCAGGAGCAACACGGCCCCGAGGAGCAGGTCGTCTGCTACGACTTGGCAACGGGCCGCAAGCTCTGGCAACACGCCGACTCGACTCGCTACGAGACCGCCGTAGCCGGCGTCGGCCCGCGCGCTACGCCCACCATTGCTGGAGACCGGGTTTTCACGCTGGGCGCTACTGGCATCCTCAATTGCTTGGAGTTGGACAGTGGGAGGTTGGTTTGGTCGCGGGACATTATCGCCAGCAACGAGGCGAAGGTCCATATGTGGGGCATTAGCTGTTCGCCGCTGGTCCTCGATAGCTTGGTCGTGGTCAGTGCCGGAGGCCCGGATGAGCGCTCGCTAGTGGCCTATCACCGCCAAACCGGCGCGTTTGTCTGGGGCGGGGGCACGGACAAGGCCGGCTTCAGTTCGCCGCGTCTGGTCACGTTGGCTGGACGCGAGCAGATCCTGATTTTCAACAGCTACAGCGTCGTCGCGCACGATCCGCACAGCGGAGCGCCCCTCTGGCGCCAGCCTTGGGATCAGGTCGAATGCGTTGCCAACCCCCTGCCCTTGCCTGGGGACCGGGTTTTGGTCTCCAGTGGCTACGGTATTGGTGCCAAACTGTATCAAGTGAACGCCGCGCCCGACGGCGGCTTGACGACCGATATGGTCTGGAAAAGCCCCCGGCTCAAGGCCAAATTTGCCAACATGGTCTATCGCGATGGTTTTGTCTATGGCCTCGACGATGGGGTGCTGGTCTGCCTCGACCCGCAAGACGGCAAGCGGCGCTGGAAGCGCGGGCGCTACGGCCACGGCCAGCTCATTCTGATAGACGATGTCCTGCTGATAATGAGCGAATCGGGCGACGTGGTACTGGTTGAGGCCCGCCCCGACCGCCACGTCGAACTAGCGCGCATGACGGCCTTTGCTGGCAAAACTTGGAATCCCCCGGCCCTTGCCACCCCCTATCTGTTGGTGCGCACGGACAGCGAAGCCGCCTGTTATGAACTGGCGTTGGCAAACGGTGCCATGTAGGGGACGGTTTACAAACCGTCCCCTACCAATTTTTAATATGCCGATAAAGGAAGAAAATCATGTTAGACTATTCGCACATTCAGAAGCCGGATTTGGGCTACCGCTATGAGTTCGCCACCGACGAGCTCGACGCGATGGACGAGTGCTTGGCGGCGCATGGCTTCGCGATAATCAAAGATGTGCTGCCGCCGGAGATCGTCGCCAAGCTCAAGCAGGCGGTGTGGGACGGCACGGACCCAGAGCGCACGTTGCAGCCAAGCGAGAGCCGCACGCGGCACGCTTGGATCGAGTCCGGTCCCGGCGCTTGGGAGGTGCTCGACTACGAGCCCTTCATGGAGATTCACCGGCACCTGATCGGCACGGATGAACTAACGCTCCACCGCTCGGCTGCCATCATCCGCCGGACCGGTTCCGCCCCGGTAACGTGGCATACCGATTGGTGCGGCTATTCGACCGAGATCAAAAATTCGGGCGATGTGCTCAATCGCGGGTTGTGGCCGTCGGGCAAGTGGTTCTACCTGACCGGCTCGCGGCCCGAGCACGGCGGCCTGTGCGTCATTGAGGATTCCCACGTCGAAAATTGGGAGGGGCCGGAGGGATTTAACATGACGGCCGACCGGCGCTCCTTCTACCCAGAGGGCACGGAGGAACGCGCATACAATGGCTTCGACATTCCCGGACTCGTTCCCCTCTTCACCAATGGCGGAGATATGATCGTCTTCGCCCATCGCACGTATCACGGCGCGTTCCCCAACCGGATCGAAGAAACGCGCCTCTCTTGCGCCATCGGCTTCCGCGACCGCAACCACCGCATCGACATCCCCTGGGAAATCCCCGAGGAAGGCCAGTGGTTTTTGGCCAACTTACCCGATCACTTGCGCCGCTATACGGACGGGTACACGAGCATCAATTTGGAGTGGCAGGGCTAGGGGCAATTCCGCAAGTAAGCCAAAAGTATACCATGCACACAGCGGCCATAGCGAAGGCCTCGGCGGTATTTCTACCGTCGGGGCCTTTTTACTTTCTTCTCCTTTTCGCTGCTTCTCATCTGTTTGTGTTGGGAGATTTTTTAAGACGGAGCAATCTTTGATTGACAAGGGCCGAATATGTCCTTTTTTTCTCAATGTCTCCATTAAGCGTAGTGCCCGCCTTGTCGGGTCACTTGCTGAATACAATAGCCTTTTTTCGGCATAGGGTAGCTCCCTGATGCCCGGCAAATAGGTAGGACTTCCCGCTTCACTACGCGAGATGGAGACATGGCCCGGCCCCTTGCGAGGTCAGCGGCTTCTTATGCCTTATTCTTGTAGAGGGAAGCATGGAGAGTCTGACCAAAAGTTATCCCCAACATAGCTAGACGTCTTTTTCCATAGAACTGTCTTTGGTTGCTCCAAGGATGTGTTAGTGGAGCTATCCTATCACCGTCATGAGATTAATTTAAATAACCTCAGCTTAGAGTTATTTGACCTGAATTTTGTCGCTGTCTTCAGGTGTGGGTTGGAAAGTCCATTTTGTAGGAGATAATATCGTGAAACACCTCCTCGTAGTTCTCTTTATTAGCTGTACTCTCGTTGGATGTTCTGATACGGGTCCAACTGGTCCAGTAGTTATACCACAGTCTGTTATAGAAGAGGTTGAAGAAGGACTTAAAAACCTTAGAGAATGGAAAACTGGTAGTCAAGTGGATAGAATGACCGATGAGAAAAGTTATTATGCGTACTCTGAGTGGAGTGATAATCTGGGACTAGAGTTTCCTTATGAGGATAATAAGGCTAGGCTAATTTACGTTTGCAATAAGGATTATCATTTTCTCTTATTTGAGTTCTCTGATGGTATGTTGCTTAATGGAACTGACTATGATCATAACGATGGTAGAACATACGTAAGTCTACGTATTAGATGGTATAGTGGAGAATCGTCCGAAATTGACAGCCTTTCATTCAGTATTGATTATGATAGAGATGCGCTTTACTTTGTAAATCCTAATCTATCGATCAACAAGGTTAGAGAGTCATCCTCACTTCTAGCTGAGTTTGATTGGTATAATCAAGGTTATGGGTATGCAGAGATTTCGTTGTTAGGTGCCTCAGATAGAATAGAAGAAACTCTTGATAAATGCCGATCCATTGAGTAACTCATAGCGATTTTATGAAAATCATTGCACCATATTGGCAGATTAGGTCGGTTCTGAATCCTGCAATCTCTGGGAAAGGAAGGAACGCTATACTGGATAACACTATTCTGCTGAAGGCTCTGAGCTATCAACATTTTATGTTCCAGATCAAGGCTATCCATTAAAGGGTCACTTGTAAGGAAGTGGCCGTTCCCTTGTTGTGGACATTGCTGGATAAACAAGGCAATCGAATATCCTCGAACGCATCGCCTTGATGGAACGGATCCTAACTTTGCTCTCCCGGATACAGGCCTTGATCGCCGACTGAGAATTCATTGATCAGCGTCGCAAAACACCTAACAAGTTGGTCAACAGGATGGTTTTATAAATCACCTTTTGCTGGAGAAAAACCATGAAAACTCGCTACTGGGGTTACCGAATCAATATCAGTCATAGAGACTTCTTCCAAGAGGAGCTACTAAATGGCCGATTGCGCCAAGGATGGGGACATGATCCGGCGCATGATCTTCGAAAGACAATTACCGATCCAGAAGTAGCTAAAAACCGGAGGATGTTCGAGGTCAAGAAAGGCCACGTCTTGTTGGTCCCCAGACTGCCAGATTGGGACTCGGTATCCGTAGTCGAAGCAACGGAAGATTGGGACAAAGGCTACCGGTTTGAAATCTCAGAGAAGTACAAGGACTATGGACATATTTTCCCGGCAAAATTTCTCAAGAAATTCAGCAGACAGAGCAAACACGTCACTGGCAATATCCGGTCAACGCTAAAATACCAAGGTCGCTTCTGGAATATCGATCACTACGGGGACGACATCGACAAGATTATAGAGATAGATGATGCTAGATTGGAAGAGCTTGACCAAGACCTGTCGAACGAAGATAGGTTGATGTATGCCATCAATTCTGCCTTTGGTGAAGTATTCAGTCGTAGGAATTTCGGGAAGTCGGTTTACGATAAACTCAATACCCAATTCAATGCGGAGCACTGGGAAAGTGTGCTTGAGGGAGTTCTGAAAAATTTGTATCCAGGTGCCTATGTCGAGAGGGTCGGGGGTCGTAATGAGAGTGAGCATGGTACCGATATCAAAATCACGATTCTAGGATTATCGGGTACTGAGGGTTACGTCATCGCCGTTCAAGTGAAAGATTACGTGGGAGGAGTTGGCGAGAGTGTCATAGAGCAGATAAACAGGGCAAGCTACTGGAACAAGGATGGGGAAAAGCTGATCGAAAAGGTGGTTATCTTCACTCGAGCCAAGAGAGAAGATAATTATGGCCTCGTGGAGATTGGCGACCAACACGAGGTAAAGTTTGTATTTGCAGAGGATTTGGAGGTCATTTTGACCAGATACGCGATGCGTCGTATGGGGCTTGACGACAGCGACTAACCCGGATCATTAGCCAATCTCCTAAGAAGCCTTTTCAAAGCCCTTTTCGACGGGAGACCAAGACTTGCCGAAAGCGCACTCACCGAACCAAAGCTCCGCACTCTGAGCGCGTCGAATACCGCGACCATAAGGTCGGCGGCAAGATCCGTCCTCATGACCTCCGTACCCTCTGTAGTAAACTGACCGGGGACTAATCCTCGCGGCGCGGACGGACCACAGTTTCGCCGTCCGGTTCGATGAGGGGATGGTGGTAGATGTAGGGCGGCTCGAGTACCGCCTGCTGCGCCTCGGTCAATTCCGACACCCATGCTGGCTGCGTGACCTCGTACGTGCCGCCGTCGTAGTGCAGGTATTTCGGCGTGTACCGGTAGAGCAGGGCGCGGCGGTCGTGGTTGGCCTGCCACGGCAGGGCACCGTGCAAGGTGTTCTCGCTGAAGATGACCATGTCGCCGGCCTTTAGAGGCACTTGGTACACGACCTCTTGGTGCTCCTCCCAAGTGGTGATTTTCTGAGGACAGGAAAAGTTCGCTTTGTGGCTGCCTGGGATGACGCAGAGGCCGCCGTCGCCGGGGTTTTGGTCGTGCAAAGTGTACTGGACGACGAGCAGGCCGCAGCGCATCTGGCCGTTGGTGTACGCGTAGAAGCGAGAGCCATTGAAGAGGACGTTGGTGGTGCCGTGGATGCGCAGACCTTCGATCCCCTTGGAACCGGTGATCATGAACGGCTCGTGGTCGAGCTTCCAGCCGCGTCCGTGCAGGGTGTCGAGGTAGGGCAGGAGCTTGCGGTGCGCGAGCAGGTCGCGGAAGGGCTGACAATAAGGCTGCTCATAGGTCAGCATGCCAGTTAAAACGCTGCGCTTATGCAGCCCAGCCATGTTGCCGCTGGGGTCGCCGATTGGGTCTTCGCGGCGCTGGTCCCAGTTGGCGTCAAAAGCGTCGTTGAGGGCTTTGACTTCGCGCTGCGAGAGGAACTCGCGGACGACGATGAAGCCCTGCAAGTCGAAAAGAAATTTTTCAGTGTCGTTCACGTCGATTTTGACCTTCCGTTAGTCGTTAAATCATTCACTCCGCCCCAAGCGCACGTCCTCTGCCGCCAGCCACTCGGCGTAGGGACGCGGCATGGAATCGGGTGGGGGCAGGCCGTTTTCGCGCCGCCAGCGCAGGAGGGGATGGGCGCGGTCCTGCTGGGGTAATTCCACTCGTTTGCCGTACGCGGCAGACTCGAAGATGCCCATCATGATTTCCACGATGTGATGGCCGGCTTGGCCGCTGCATTCGTGTTCGCGGCCCTCGTCGAGTGCTGCGACGTACTCCTCGACATAGGCGTAGTCGTCTGGGTGGGCGGAGCTCTGCGGATCGTAGTTCTCGCAGTAGATGGGCGGAAGCACTTCCCAAGGCTCCCTTTGGTCGTTGAGGGCGTAGTGCGGCTGAGGCAGCAGGAACGCGCCGAGGTCCCTTTTCCAGACGAGCTGCGAGAGGACTAAGCGGCCTTCGGTGCCGCAGAATTCTATCACTGGATTGACTGAGGTGGGGAAGCGGTGTTGCAGGAGGGTTGCGGTGATGCCGTCGGCGAAGCTGAGCGTCGCGGTGATGTGTTCGCCAGCGATGGTGCCCATGCCTTGAGGGGAGGGCACCACGTCCGTCGGGGTGATGGGGTGGCCGTCGGTGGTGGCGGTGGCTACGACGCTGTGGCACGGGCCAGCGACTTTGAGCATGTTGTTGATCATGTGGGTGCCGATGTTCATTAGGTTGTAGCCGCCGTAGTAGGTCTTGCCGTGGCCGTGGATGTGGCACAACTGGCCGATGCGTCCCTCGGCTAAGGCTCTGGCCACGGCTTTCATATAGACGCCGACGCGTCCTTGGTGATGCACGGCGATGTGCGCGTTTTTTTTGCGGGCCTTGGCTAGCACCTCGTCGGCCTGCTGGCAATCGACGCACAGGGGTTTTTCAATGTCGATGTGGGTGCCGTATTCGAGGACGCGCAGGGCCAGTGAGTGGTGGAATTCCGTGCCCGTGGGAATGGCGACGATGTCGGGTTGGTGCTGGCCGATCATCTCGTCTAGATCGGTGTAGCGGGCTGCGACCCCGAGTTCGTCGCCTAGGGTGTCGAGCAGGTCTTGCACGAGGTCGCAGAGAGCGACGATTTCTGTGCGGGGGTGGGCGTGGTATGCGCGTGCTGCGGCCGTGCCGCGGCCCCGGCAACCTAGTATGGCTACGCGATAGGTCTTCATACTATCCTCCTAGGGGTCTGAGTGTTGGAAGTGGAGAAATCGACGCCTATATTGAAAAGCTGCTGAGGTGAGGTATTATAACAATAGTGGTGCTAAGGAGGAAAACATGGGACAGTTCCAAGGGGTGGTACCGGCGATCATCAGCCCGAAAAATGAGGATGGCACTCTAAACGAAGAGGCCTTCCGCGCCACCATGGAGTTCAATATACAGGCCGGCGTCCACGGCTTTTGGGTTGCTGGCGGCACCGGCGAGAGCGTCTTGCTTGACGACGAAGAGAACCAGCGCATCGCCGAGATCTCTGCCGACCAGAATGCGGGACGCACTCAGGTCATCATGCACGTGGGGGCCAATACTACGGCGCGGGCCGAAAAATTGGCGGCTCACGCAGCTCAAGCAGGCGTGGAATCTATCTGCGCGGTGCCGCCCTTTTTCTATCAAGGCGACGACGATGGCGTGGTAGAATACTATCGGGCCGTGGGGGCTGCGGCTGATCGGCCGCTGTTTATCTACAACTTGCCTGGCTGCACCGGTCTGGATGTCAGTCCAGCCCTGATGCAGCGCCTAGTGGATGAAGTACCGCAGACTACCGGCTTGAAACACTCGTCGCCGGTATTTGCCAACCTACTCGAATTCGTCGGCATGGGGCTAGACGCCTTTATCGGCAGCGGCAAGCTGATGTTGCCGGCCATGACCGTCGGGGCCGTCGGGTCGGTTGATGGTCCTTTGTGCGCGGCCCCGGAACTGTGGATGGACGTTTGGAATGCGCACCAGGCGGGCGATTTGGCTGCTGCAAAACAAGCTCAGGAACGGGCTAGCGCCTTTCATCGCACAGTGGCGCAGTTCGGCTATTTCGGCAGCATCTTGGCCGTGGTCAGTCAGCGCATAGGGATGGAGTGCGGGGATCCTCGGCGACCGTTACGACCCGTGCGTTCCGAGGAACGCGAGACGGTGTTGGCGCAGGTGGAGGCATTGGGATTGGAGGGCTTTTGACAGCCGAGTCGGGCCGCTTCGAGCCTCAGGTGGATATAACACAAAACATTATGAGAAAAGGATATTCGATGTTTAAGCGAAGAATTGCTTTGTTCGCCAGCGCGCTGCTGGCCCTGAATGCGCCGTTGGCCGAGGCCAAGACCTTTTACTGGATTTCGCACGGTTCGCCCGCCGATCCGGTGTGGACTTACTTTCTGGCCGGCGCACGTCAGTGGCAACAGGATACCGGCCACGAGGTCAACACGTCCTTCCACAACGGCGACGTGGCTTCCCATCAGGAGGCCGTGCGCGCTGCCATTGCCGCTGGGGCCGACGGCATTGTCACCAGCAGCCCCGATCCGGGTAGTTTGGTGCAGGTCGCTAAAGAGGCCAACGAAGCCAACATTCCCATCATCAACATGAATACACCCGACCCCACTGCCAGTTTTGACGCGTATGTCGGGGGCGACTTGGTGACGACTGGTCGGCAGTGGGCGCAGTATCTGGTCGATAAAGGCCACGTCAAATCCGGCGACTTCGTGTGGATGCCGGTGGAAGTGCCCGGCGCGACCTATGGCGTTCAAGAGGAACAGGGCGTCGCCAGCGTCTTTGAGCCGTTGGGCATCACGTGGGAAGTTACCGACGCGACCCTCGATCAGGCCGAAGTCATCTCCCGCATGGTTGACTACATGACGGCCAACGGCGACAAGATCGACGCGATAATCGGTCTCGGTGATTTGGTCACCGGCAGCATCAAGCGCGTTTTTGACCAAGCTGGTTTCGCCCCCGGCGACATTCCCGTCGTCGGCTGGGGCAACTCGCTCGATACTACCCAAGAAGTCCTCAGCGGCTACGTCAACGCGGCCATGTGGCAAGATCCGCTGGCGATCAGTTACATGGCGCTGTCGTTGGCGTCTATGGCCGCCAGTGGTATTCCGCCCGGTTTCGACGTCATTACTGGCGCGCTCTACGAGGCCGACAAGGCCCAGATATACGACGATATCCTGTCGGGCGAGTAGATGAACTCAGTCGTACAGCGTATCCTTTCGCGGCCAGAATTCGGCCCGTTCGTTCTGCTGGTCGTCATGGTTTTTGTCTTCTGGCAGATCAATCCGGCGTTTCTATCGACGCGCAACATCGGCAACATGCTGGCTTTCACGGTGGAACTGGGGCTGATCGCGCTGGCCATGACCTTGCTGATGACGTCCGGTGAATTCGACCTTTCGGTCGGCTCGTTGTTCGGGTTTTGTCCGGTGCTTATGTGGACCCTGTACAACACTGGGGTCACGTCTATTGAGGTCGGCTTTGTCCTCGCCTTGGGCACGGCTGCGGTTATTGGCCTGTGCAGCGGTCTATTTGTCACGCGCTTGCGGATTCCCTCGTTCTTAGTGACGCTCGGCATGTTGTTGGTCGTGCGGGGCAGTGCGCTGGTGGTGACGAGTGGATTTCCGCAGCGGACTTGGGACGCCGCAGATCTCTTGCTCGCCGAGGTGCTGGTTGGGGATTTCAACGTGGGTGGCCTACGCGTGTACATGTCGCTGTTTTGGTTTGTGGCGGCTGCGCTGTTGCTCGGCTATTTGTTGACGCAGACCAAGATGGGGAATTGGTTGCAAGCGGCGGGCGGTAATGCCGAAGCTGCACGCGCTCGTGGCGTGGCCGTGGAGCGCACCAAGGTCAAGCTGTTTGTGCTCTCGGCCGTCATGGCGGGTTTCGCTGGCATCATCAGTTCCATTCGCACGGCTGCGGCCAATCCCAACAGCGGCACGGGCTACGAGTTGGAGGTCATCGCCATGGTCGTGATTGGGGGGACGGCCCTGACGGGCGGGCGCGGCACCATCATCGGCACGGTGCTCGGCGTGTTCATCTTGCGCCTGATGCGCAATGGCATTGTGCTCATTGGCGTGCCCGGACTGGCGTACAACATTTTCATCGGCGCGATCATCTTGGGCATGATGGCCCTGCATTCGTGGGTTGACCGCCGGCGACAGGAAAGGTACTAGGCGATGGTTGTGGCACTGGTATGGTTCGATTTATTCATTAAAATACAGAATACGCGGGGAGAAACGCATGAAGGCAATAGATACCTTCAAAATGGATAAGAGTGTCCTTTCAGTTATATCCCTTTCTGAAGAATCAGACGAAAGGGAATACTGGCACTCAAAGACGCCTTATGAACGCTTGGAATCCATTGAATTGATGCGGCAGATTAACTATGGCTACGATCCAGCTACCAGCCGAGTTCAAAGAGTTCTTGAAGTTACTCAACTCACATAGAGTTGAATATCTGCTCATCGGTGGCTACGCCGTTGGTTATCATGGCTATCCGCGTGCAACCGGCGACATGGATTTGTGGGTGGCAATTCGTCAAAATAACGCCGAGAAGTTGGTTGTGGTCTTGAAAGAATTTGGGCTTACTTCGCCTCAGTTATCAACTGATATCTTTTTGCAAGAGGATCAAATTATTCGCATGGGAGTTCCACCCATGAGAATAGAGCTTTTGACAACAATATCAGGTGTTGATTTTGACTCTTGTTATTCAGAGCGAATTGTTGATGTGATAGATAATGTCGAAGTTCACATTATTAATCTGAATCACTTGAAGCAGAACAAGCAAGCGAGTGGAAGGCATAAAGATTTGGATGATTTACAGTACCTTTGAGAACCTACCTAAAAAACAGGACTAGACGATGACAGCGGCACTAGTCCAGATGAAAAACATCAGCAAGTCCTACGGCAGGGTGCGCGCCCTCGAAGATGTCCATCTGACGGTCAACGAGCGCGAGATCGTCGGTTTGCTCGGCGATAATGGGGCTGGTAAATCTACGCTGATCAAAATTCTCTCCGGAGCCGTCCCCGCCAGTGGAGGCGATATCTTCATACACGGCGAAAGAGCCGACATCAAGAGCACAGCCGACGCCATTGGCTATGGCATTGAAACCATCTATCAGGACTCGGCTCTCGTAGCGGAGTTGTCCATTGCGCGGAATTTTTTCTTGGGCCGCGAACTCCTGAAAGGCCCAGCGTTTTTCGGGCGCATGGACCAAGAGGCCATGGCGAATGTGGCCCGCACTTTGCTCAAACAGGTGGGCATTGAAAAGGACATTCCCGCGACGACGCCCATCGGTGCGTTGTCGGGCGGCGAGCGTCAGTCCGTGGCCATTGCGCGGGCCATGCACTTCGACAGCGAGCTAATCATTCTCGACGAACCGACCAACAATTTGGGCGTCGCCGAGACGCAAGGCGTCTTGCGCTTTGTCCGCAACGCTCGCGACTCGGGCCACTCCTGCATTTTCATCGCCCACAACATCCACCATGTCTTTCAAGTTGTGGATCGCATTGTGGTGCTGCGCCAAGGCCGCGTCGTCGCCGACGACATCGATCCCAAGGATACAACTGTGGCCGAGGTGGAGCAGGTTATTACGGGGATGGGTAGGGGCTAACCTCGCGGTTAATCCGCGTTGTTGGCGATGGAGACCTCGCCCGCTGCGGCCCGATCAGCCAAGGCTTGGGCCTCGCTCGTAGGTAAGTTGCCGTTTTCGACGATGAGTACGTTGCCCCCAATGACGACGAGATTGGCTAGCCCTGCGAGGCTGGTCAGTTTTTCGTTTTCGTAGATGTTGAGGTCTTGGGCGACTTGCGCAAGGCTTTCTAATCCCGCCAATGTGGTCAGTTTTTCGTTGTTGTAGATGTTGAGGCTGCCGCCGACGCTGCTGAGACTCGCCAGCCCAGCGATGCTCGTCAGTCGCGAGTTGCTGTAAATGCTCAGGTCTTGGCCGACGTCCGTTAGGCTGGATACGTCCTCGACCATGTCTAACGCGGCATTGCGTCCAATGCGCAAGCTGCCGCCGATTTCCTTTAGAGACGATACATCTTCTAGCGCGGTGAGGGCCAAGTTGTCTTCGATGACGAAATCGCCGCCGACGCTGCTGAGATGCGAAAGGTCCTCTATGAGTTCAAGAAAGGGATTGAAGGCGATGGTGAAGCTGCCGCTGATCGTGGTGAGGCCGAACAGGCCATCGATATTGGCCAATTGGTTGTTGTTGTCGATGCGCGCGTTTCCGCCGACCGCGTTGAGTTTGATTAGGCCGTCCACGGCGGTCAGCTTGTCGTTGTGGGAGATGCTGAAGTGGCCGCCGACTGTGTGGAGGAAGGACAGCCCCTCGATATCGACGAGCTCGTCGTTGTCGCGGATGGTGACGTCTCCACCCACAGAGGCGAGGTTATTTAGCCCCTCGAAGTTTTTGAGCTCGTCGTTGTCGTGGATGGTGAGGTTGCCATCTATGGCGCTGAGTTGATTCAATCCTTCAAAAAGGGTGAGGTCCAGGCGCGTAATTTCGAGGTCGCCAGCAATGGTGTAATTGCACTTTCCTTCCCTCTCCAGCGCATCCGCGTCTTCGCGCGAGCGCACGATGCGGTCGCCCGGCAGGATGTTGCCTGCACAGTCGCCACCCGAGGTGCTACCTATGCCCGCGTCTTCGCCGCAACCGGCCAAGACGAGCAACAAGACGAATAGGTTAGTCGCGGCGATCATAAATGGTTTGAACGATTCGAGGTGTGTATCATCTGCGGTATTCTGCGTCCATCTGCGGATCATGGTATGAATAATGGAGGATGGCTATAGATACCCGAGGGCGCGTAGGCGTTCTTTGAGAATCTCGGCCTCGCTGGCCGTTGCTCCTTGAGCCTGCATCTGTTGGTATGCGGAGCGATCCCGCAGGTTGCGATATTGCGCGCGGTAGGGCGATGGGTCCGCGCAAACCAAATCGTCGTCGCCGTGGCGCAGGTCGCGCAGGACGTATGCGCCCGTCTGTTCGTCCTCGCGGTAGAAGTGCCGTCCATCGCACAGGCACCACTCGCGGATGCCCTCGGCATAGCGCGCTATTTCCTCGCCGTCGATAGCCGTAGGAGACGTGACGCGCTCTGCGGGCAAGCGCAGATTGTCGGCGCTGAGGAAACCAATGCCGTATAGGCTGTCTAGCTCAGATAATACCCAACGCTCGGTCGCCGTTGCGTTCGGCTCCAGCCAGTTTTGTCCGAACCCTTGGTAGTCAACGGGTAGATCAGCCAATGCCGCGATGGTCGGGAAGAGGTCGATGGCGGAAACTGGCCCATCGCTGGGAAAGGAAAATCCGCCCGGCACGTGGGCTAACATGGGCACGTGTACCACGTTGGGATGTAGCCGGTCGCCGTGCGCCATGACCTCCCCGCAAAACCCCTCGCCGTGATCGCCGCAGATAAAAACCGCCCATTCGTCGAGGTCGATTCGCTTGAGCAACTCGACGAGGGAAAATTCCAGCACGTGGGTCACCGCCGCTTGGTAGTAGCGCAGCGCCTCTTTTACCTGACCAGATGCCACCAACTGACCCAGATTGGGCGGATGGGGGATGTCGCCCAAGCCGTAACCACCGTGCGTGTACCAAAAGTGGAGGAACTTAAACTGCGGGCCGCTCGGTTCGATTAGTTCAGTGCACAGGCGTTCGAGCGACCCCAAATGCTGTTGGGTGGCCACTGGATCGACTGGCCCGATAAAAGGTGCGAAGTCGAGGAAGCGGAATACGTCTGGCCGCTCTGAAAACCCCCGAACGCTGTACCCGGCCGCGGCAAAAAGGTCGAACAAGTTGACCACGCCGGCGAACATCTTCAGGTAGGTCTGCCCAAAAAGCCCGTGCTCAAAGGGATACAGTCCGGTGAACAGCGAGGTGTGCGAAGGGCGGGTCGCCGGCGCGGTGACAAAGTAGCGCTCGGCAAAGGCGTAATCCCGCGTCAGCAAATCGAATTTGGGCGTATTAATCCTCGGATTCGTCCGGCTTAGGGCGTCGTAGCGCCAGCAGTCGATGGAGACAATTAGGAATTTTGACATGGATGGACAGGCTTGGGGAAAGGGGAACAGGATTTATGGGATTTGTGGGATGGACAGGATTTTGGGTTTGGGTTCTTCATGTAAAATAAACTCGTTAGTCAAGCAGCCGCGCGTTGTACTGGCGCGGGCCGTGATGGTAGCGGTCAAATCGGCTCTCGTCGAGCGGTGCGGGCGTGTAGATGTACACGGCGTCGCTGTATGGATCGTAGAGTATCACTTCCTCGCGCTCGTCGCCGCAGACATTGGCTGGAAAGCAGTGATACCATCCCATTTTGCCGCCGGTTGGCGCGGGTAACTCTGGAAAGGTTGCGACCTTGTGGCCGTGGCCGTTGAAGAGAGCCGCCGGGCTGTACAGCAAATCCCCTTGCTCCGGCCCATTCCAACGCACGATTTCCATACCCGTGTTATTGGGCGATTCGTCCACCCGGAAGCGATTTAGCACCGCGCCGTCTTGCGCGACGATCATCACGTCCGCGTGGTGCCCGTTGTAGCGGATGGCCAATTCGCGGCCGGGTAGCTCGGGCCGCAAGTTGCCGCAGCGCACCTCCTGCCCGTGCGGCACCACATCCGCCCCCAAGTGCAGCAGACGGCGTCCGCTGCCGTCGAGCACTTGGCCGCTGCCTGAGACAATGGCCGCTGGTTCCGTTCCCCACTGATCTACCAATACGCTGTCTGCGTGGTCGCCTAAAAAGGTTTCCCACAACACGCTGCCGTCGTGGTCGAGGCCGAAGTGCCCGCCGTTGACCTCGTCGCGCCCATCGCCGTCTAGGTCGCCGATGGCCGGAATGTACGCTGCGTGCTCTGGGTAGCGATGCCACTTGCTGCGATAGTGCCACAGCACTTCGAGCCGGTCGTTGAACGCGAGGACATCGCAGCCTAGCTTGACGACAAAATCGCGCGGCTGGTCGTGGCCGGAGAAGTTGGCGATTAGCAGCCGCTGATGCACGTAGTTGGGGACGTGCATTTCTCCGTCCGCGTAGGCGTTGCAGCGCGCTAGTTCCTCGGGCGCGGCGCAGCGTTTGACCGCACCTGTGCGCCCGTCGAGGATGGCGATGTGCACATCCGCGAGGTTCCACTTGCTGGTGCGTTCCACGTGGGGATCGACGAGGAAGCAGAGGACTTCTTGCTGCCCGTCTTGGTCGATGTCGCAGATGGCTACCGGTCCTGGCCGGTCGGGAGAAATCGTCGCGAGGCGTTCGGGACCGTCCGCGTCGAGCGCGGTAAAATCCCGATCTCCCACTGACCAGAGCGGCTCGCCGGCGAGCGAAAAGGCCCCCAGAAAGCAGGGCTTGATGCCTCCGAGAGCATTGTACACGAGGAAATCGACCTGTCCGTCGCCAGTCAGGTCGCCGATGCGAATGTCCCCGCCGGTGCGCTCGCGGACGAACTCGTCGGGCAAGGCGACCTTCTTGTAGAGCAGGGCCTCTGCGGCGCATGTTGGGTTTTTCACGGGATGCAAACCTTTTCGCCACACCGCAACTCTAGGGGCGTGTTAGTCGGCGTCGGCTAATCCTGCGAGAAAGTCGATAAAGACCGCCAGTTCGCCCTTGACTTGGGCGAAGTCGCCTGCTAGCGCTTCGGCCAGCGGCCTTATTCGCTGCGGATCAAACTCAAAGGCATAGACGTGGCGCACCACGTGGCGGAAGCGCAGATATTCGTCCAAGCGCTTGATGGTCGCGTTAGAAAACACGGCTGGCCGAATTTGCGGTAGCGGGGTGGCCATTTGCCGCAGCAACTCTTGATGCCATTCGGCACCTGCGGGTACATGTCCATCTACTTCGGCGGCGATATGGCGCAAAACGCGCTCCAAGCCGGTGTAGAAATCGTGTAGATTGAGCGCGATCGCGTCCCAATAGAGGTCGCTATTCACAGAGTCTTCTTCGCTGGCCTCCGCTGCTCTGCGGACCCGAGTGACGACCTCCTCTATGTTTTCCAATTCGCTGCGGATGCGCTCGGCACTGACGATGTGGCGAGAGATCATAGATCAATTCCTTCGCGCTCGATAACCGCTTTTAGGGCGGGACGGCAACAGGCCATATCGACTAAGTTTATTTCGATATCCGGGTCGAGGTCCATGACCGCTCCGAGTGCTCGCCAAGTGTCCTCGGGCCGGAGGCCCCAAGCGGCGATATCCACGTCGGACCAGGGGTTGAATCGGTCCTCGTGCGCCAGTGAGCCGAAGAGCACCACCCGCTTGGCGTTGAAGCGTTCCTCTAGTAGGCGGGCGGCTTGCCGCGCCAGATCCCAAGCGCGCTGACGGCGTTCGCGCTGACGCTCCTTTTCGGCACTGTGGCGTTGGCGAGCCGCCTCGCGGTAGGCATCCATTTCAGCGGGTGTTATTGGGAAATAGGTAGGCATAGCCAAAGCCGTTGATCGAGGGTCTAGGTAGCGATGCTGTGTCTAGCGAGAAATATACGCATGATGCCGACAAAAGTGAACGGTTTGGCAGGAGCGGGAGAGATTGCGTCTCAGGTGTCTTGCGATATATTCCTCGCCAGAGTTGCCCCTAGCACTGTGCAAATTAGCGAAAGGAGCCACATGTCTTTCAAATTCGTCTTTCTGTCACCCGCTGGCGAGCTAGCCGCTGCCATGTCCGAAGCGGTCCCTACGATGGAGATCGTCCAATGCGAAAGCCGCGCCGAAGCGCTAGCTGCTCTGCCCACGGCGCAAGCCTGTTTTGGCACCTTGGATTCAGAGCTGTTGGCCGCAGCCGTCCAACTCAAGTGGTTGGCTGCCCCAGCCGCTGGTCCGGCCAAGGGGTATTACTTCCCGGAACTCATCGCCAGCGACGTGGTGGTGACCAATTTTCGCGGCATCTTCAACGACCATATCTCGGCCCACATCATGGCCTTTGTGCTGGCGCTCTCGCGCGGTATGCACCGCTACTTCCGCGACCAGTTCGACGGCCAATGGCGCAGCGGAGGGGAAGCGAGTCCCTCGACCTACTTGCCTGAGGCTACCGCGCTGATCGTCGGCGTCGGCGGGATTGGCGCAGAGACCGCGCGCCAGTGCAAGAACTGGGGCATGACGACCGTTGGCATTGATCCCCGCGTTGAGTCGCCGCCTGCGGGAGTTGACGAGTTGCACCGCCCAGACGAGCTCGACCAACTTTTGCCGAGGGCGGATTTCGTTCTAGTTACCGTGCCGCAGACGCCGCAGACCGAGGGTTTTTTCACCAGCGCCCGGTTTGAGCAGATGAAGAATAGTGCGTACTTCGTCAACATCGGTCGCGGCGCGAACGTCAAGTTGGCCGACCTCGACCAAGCTCTGCGCGAGGGCCAAATCGCCGGCGCTGCCTTAGATGTGTTTGAGCAGGAGCCGCTGCCGCTGGAGCACCCGCTGTGGACGGCCCCGAACTTCCTGATGACCCCGCACGTGGCTGCGGCTGGCCCTTATCTGAACGAGCGCCGACGCGATCTGATGGTGGAGAATTGCCAGCGCTTTGCCTGCGGTGAGGCGCTGGTGAATGTGGTGGATAAGGAGAACTGGTTCTAGGGCAGCGTGCCCGCGATGAGCAGGTACGCGTCGGCTTTGACCTCGCCGTTGATCTCCCACTCCTTGAGTTCGCCGCCGAGCTTCTCTATGACCTTTTCGCTCAGCGAGTGAAAGGGCGGTCGGCCTGGGTCGGCGATGATGATCTGCCCGACCTCGACTTCGATCGCCTTTTTGATCAGCTTGTAGAGCGGCGAGACCATGTCGTCCCAGAAGCAAATATCGGCTCCGATGATCAGGTTGGTTTGGCGCAGGTCTTTCTTTTTCACCTTCTCGAACTTGCAACGCCAAGTCTCTATCTCGACATCGTTGATCTCAGCGTGTAGTTGCAAGTAGGGAAATACCGCGGCGTCCGCGTCCATTCCCGTGACGCGGGCACCGTGGTTTTTGGCGCAGTATATCCCGGCGAGGCCCCAGCCGCAGCCGATGTCCAAGACCCGCGCCTTTGGCGGTAGGCCCTGGTGCGAGAGGAAGTCCATCACGCACCAACTCGAATTCCAGAATTTGTTGCCGTGGATGCAGGGCTCGTGCTTCTTTTTTCTGGCGCGTACTTGAGGGTGAGCGGCTTTGAGTACTGTGATGCCATACGCCTGGCGCGAGGTTTTCTTTTTTTCTTTGGCCATGTTGCTCTGTTAGTTCCCACAGGGAAGTTAGTTTTCTCGTTAGAATCCCCACACGTGCGCCGCGGTTTTCCCCATGACCCACTCGATGTCATCGCCGTCGGCGAAAGCTGGATGATCGAGGACGCTGCGCAGTGTATTGGCGTAGCCCTCTCTGCCGGCGCTGGGCGGGAAGTCGCTGCCCCACATCATGCGTTGCACGCCGAATGCCTCTTTGGCCATCTCGAAAAGTGGCGGCACGTGGCCGAATTCGAGTTCGGGCAGCAGGCGCGGCGGGCGGGCGCAGATTTCGCCCAAGCCGGGGACTTTGATGCTGGTGTTGTCGCGCTCGCCCTGGCGCAGGGCCTCAACGTAATCGGCGTAGGGCGGCTCGGCAATGCCCACGCCTGCGAGGTGTTCGAGGATGACGTGCGTGTCGGGGCACGCATCGAGCACGCGCGAGAAATCGCTGGCCGCGAACTGGGGTGCATCGCCGATGCTGGAGACTACGAGGCCGAGTTCGCCGGCTCTGCGCCACATGTCGTAAGGCCCTGCGTTGGAGAACTGGCCACCGGGGGCGATGCGAACACCGGCAGCCCCTTGCTCTGCGAGCCGCGCAAGGTCGCCGAGAGGGTCGGAGGACTCGGGATCGACGAGGACTGCGACTTTGAACCGGCCCGAGCGCTTGGCGGCTTCTTGGAGGAGATAGGTGTTGTCGTAGGTGCCGCCGTGTTGGATGAGGGCGGCCTTGTCAACGCCGTTGCGGTCCATCTCGAATTCGAGCGTCTCGATAGGCTCGAACCAGTTGTTACCGGCGTGGCAGTGCGTGTCGATTATCAGCATTTGAAGCGGCCTTTCAAGCGGAGATAGTTGTCAATCGCGCAGCTTTTGCAATGATTCAACTTGCTGCGAATACTCGGCCATGTCAAAGGCATGCTGTTGTTCGGTCACTCATCCACTATTTGCTCAGACGGTTCAAGACATTGCGCGTGATCTGTGCTACCGGACCGCCGTTCCGGTAAAGACCGTGCGCCCACTCGATGGTTGCCGCGGTGAAGACAGTCCCCTTGAACTCCGTTTCGTTGACCGCGACGGTGGCGTAGAACTGGTCTTGATGGACTCCTAGGTCCGCGTTGAAACCGTGGTCCTCCGCGTCCCCGATTGCAATGATCTGGTAGTGCGGGCTGATTCCGTCACGGCCTGTAAATCGCGGTTTCCCATCCTTGAATTCGATGTCACCGCCGTCGCATTCGACCCCAACGATTGAGTCTTCCCGGCCAAACTCGTCTCCTTCTCCCAGCCCGGTTCCTGCGAACGCCCAGTGGTCGGGCTGGGTCACGCGGAAGAATCCGTATTCCCCAGACGTCGGAGCAATAATCTCGCCGGGAACCTTGCTCTTGGCGTTGACAGCAGCCGTATAGGAAACGCCGATGGTGCGCTGACGCAGATTATCGATTGCGCGGAGAAAGGATGTTTCGGGGGCCTCTGGCGTGCCGAGCGGATGCTTTTTGTACCGGGTCTTGGCACAGTAAAGCTGGCGTCCGTCGGCCCTAGTTTCCACCAAGTGCGAGAAAGAGTTGCCGGCGAACACCATTAGGTTGCCGCCACGTGCTACAAATCGCTGAAGCTGTTCGCATTCTTCGCGGCTGGAGTACTCGCCGTGACAGATCCTGAGGTGTGCAGGGTAGTCATCTAGGAGATCCGGCTGCCGATCGTGGTCGGCGTTGACGCAGTAATCTACCTGATAACCCTCGGCGTCGAGCCATGATGTGAAGAACTGATCCCAAGCATAGAACCCGCCCATGATGTCCGGCTGCAGGGGGCGCTCAAAGGTCAACAGGTTGCTGTGCGATCGGTCGGTAGATATATAGGGGAAGAGACATTTGCCGCCCACGCAGTTATAGGCGGCGTAGGTATTGGTTTCGATCGTCAGGAGAATCGGTGCGCTGGGGACACGCGGACGAACGACGAACAGGATTTCCCGGATCCCCTGTGCGGTGGGAAAACTGGCGATGTAAACACCGCTCTGCCAGTCGCGAGGCACTTGGAACGAGACCGTCGCGGGCCAGGCGAATCCGTCCCGATAGCCAAATTCGGGAACCGGGGGAAGCCCGCCGCGCAGGTCGTTTATCTCCTTTACCAGACGCCGTTTGGCCCCTTCGTGGAACACAAATACATCGTAGTACGATCTGGAATTCGATATATGGAACGTTACTTCATCGCCCTGACACACACTCAGCGGGGTGGCATAGCCGCCTTCTCTCAGTTTCCAGTACCGGGTTGCGTCCTGTTCGTAATGGGCAAAAATGTGTTCGCGTTTCATTTTTTGTTTTTTTTGGCAGGATCACCCACGAACGACTCCTCGCCTCTTTCCTTCTGTTTTTGCCTTATCTCGGCGATTTCTTTGTCTGTCAGACGTTCTTCGTCCGTTACGATGGTTTGTTCGATGAGTTTCAGCTTCAATTCCCGATTGGTCAGCCACTCCCAGTGATCGGCATTTGCCGGGTGGGGATGGGGATACACATCGTCGGGACCGATGTCATCGGAGACGACATAGAGATAACCGGGCGTGACGCCGTTGTGCTTAATTCTGAGTTTGTCAGATAGAGACTCACCTTCGTCAGACATAGAAACAATTGATGGTCTATGCGAGAACGCTTTCGCCACATTTCTATTCTGCGTGATCGAACTTCCGACCCGAAGTTTCGTCAACTCTTGCTGAGAGCCGTGATACCACGTAAGGCTGTAGTCGCAGTTTGGCATTAGATTTCCCAGTTAAGTTGTCGAAGATCGGGGGAATTTATCTAGGCCGTCAGGAATCTTGGACCAAGGGACTGCCATTTCGGTCCAGATTTCTCTGGTGGGTTGCAGATTTTCAGAATAGTCTAGGGTGCCCGCCTTGATAAATACCGTGTCGGGGTAGCGTGTGAATAATTGAGAGCCACACTCTGGACAGAATTCGCGAATCTTTGTGCGGCCTTCGTCGTTCGTAGATTCGTAGCCCTTGGTTTTACCGCTCAGTTGAAATGTGGAAGCTGGTACGCCGACTCCGACGTTGAAAGCGCTGCCCGTAACCCTACGGCAGTCGTCACAGTGGCAATAGGTCACAGATTGGGGATCCTCGTCGCTTGTATAGCTGACCGCCCCGCAAAGACATCGACCTGTTAGCGGCATTGATAGTCCTTTCCAGATAAACGGGTGTGGCGAATGTGTTCACTTCACAACGCTTGCTAATCTACAAGCCTTCTCTTTTGACGGCGAAAAAAAATGGGTGGACCTCCTCCAGTGCATCAGCACCTTCGTATCCTCCTCCTACGATACCTTCTCGTTTAATCTGAAATCCAGTTTCGGAGAGAAACTTCTTATAGGTCGAGGGGCCGAAGTTGCTCCAGTACATGGTTTCGCCGAAGAAGTCATCTTCAGTATATCCAGGCCCGTCGTCTTTCTTGGCAACTGTAAATAGGAGGAGGCCACCGGGCCGAAGCCACTGTGCAAATCGACGGAAGAGATTTAGATGCTTTTGTCTTGGAATGTGGAAGATGGCGTAAAAGCTGACAATTGCATCGAAGCTAGATGCAGGGAATTTGGTCTTCATTACGTCGGCGATGACAAATTTGGCGGAGGGGGCGTTTTTCTTCGCTAGAGCTATCATGTTTGAGGAGATGTCGATTCCAGTGAGGCTGAACGTCTCTGCAAGATGTCGGGCGACGGGGATACCGGCACCACAGCCAACGTCTAGGACTTTTGAATTAGGTGACAGACGCTCAGTTATCAGGTTGAGCTCCGCCTCGGCCGTGGTACGTCTTTGCCCCGCGTAATTCATCGCACATCGGTTATAGGCGGTTCTCACCAGTTTTCGATAATCGGTCTGCGGATCGTCGGCGATCTTGAATGGCATGAGTCTCCTTCCTATATCACTTCACGTGTTACGGACGATTCGAAAAACCGTTCTTGGAATTCCGTCAGGGCAAAGATCTGCTCGTCGGAGTAATCCTTGCCGTCAGGTGCGACAATGAGCTTGTCATCATCGTCGTCAGATCGTTGAATGACGGCGATACATCTGCCTGTGAACGTCTCTAGAGGTTTGAAGACGCCGAGGATATAGGCGTCCATATCTTCTCCGTCAGGTGCTGGTACATTCGGGAGAGATCCGTAGTTGACTGGATAGATGAAGCCCGCTTCAGGATGCTTGGAGCCGAGGGGTCGGTCTATAGTAACATCGACGGTTTTGCCGATGAACGTCCTTGCATCTACAAAGTCACTTGTCATGGTCGTTTAGTTAGTGGCCGTTGTCTGACGCGAAGGTACTTACTCGTGTGAACAGTCGCAATCGGTTCCACGGGGCTAAAATATCCACTCGGCGGCGAGGGTAGGCAGACGCATCAGATCGCTCTGTGACCCGTCTCAAAGCGGTCTGGCGCATAAGTTCCTTTTTCCTTTTCTTGCCCATTTCACTCCGCTGTATAAAAGCTATCAACAAAGGATTCTCCTTATGCCCGCAAACAATCGCCCGGTACGCGTCGGCATCTATGGCACCGGTCGTTTCGCCAACCAAACGCACCTGCCCAATCTGAGCAAGCTAGACGACATCGAGCTAGTCGCCGCGAGTGATCCCAATCTGGACAACCTCGCCACTACGGCGCAAAAGTACTCTATCGCCCGCACCTATGCAGATCCTCACCAAATGCTCGCGGAGGAACAACTGGACGCGCTCTATTCGGTCGTGCCAGCCTTTGCGCGCACGGATGTGGAAGCAACGGCCGCAGCGCAGGGCATCCACCTCTTTAGCGAGAAACCGCAAGCGACCAGCATGGCTGTTGCGCGGCGCATTGCCGATGCGGTCGCCGAGGGTGGTGCGATCTCAACGGTTTGTTTCCGCGAGCGCTATCGCCCGCTCTTTCAGGAGGCTCGTCGCCTGCTCGCGGATAAGGCCGTCACCCACATCCGCTTCCAGAGCACGGCCGGCCTGCCCTTGCTCGAAGCTGAGGTTTCCGACCCGGATAGTTGGCACTATCAGATGGACAAGAGCGGCGGCTCGGCTTTTGACTGGGGGGTACACGCCGTTGATTACGCGCGCTTTATGAGCGGCCTCGACATTACCCAAGCGCAAGCGTTTTACCATCATCCTCCTCGGTACAACACGCCGCTGTCGTGTTCGTTCAATTTTTTGTTGGCAAACGGGGCGACCATGACCTCGACGTTCCTCGCCACCACGCCCGCCGCTCCGGGCGACGAGCCGCGCTTTACTGTTTTTTACGAGGGAGGATACTTGGCGCTGTGGATGTACGACCGGATTGAGGTCAATGGCGGGGTGGTGTACGCGCCGGAGGAATTCGACCCGTGGTTTGAGCAAGACCGCGTCTTCATTGAGGCCGTGCGCACCGGCAACCGCGCCCTGCTGCTCAACGACTATGCCGACGGCCTTTATTCGCTGGCTCCGGTACTGGCGGGGTGGGAGTCGGCGCGGCGCGGCGGTGAATTGATTGCGGTGGCCGAATTTATGGCGAGCTGAGCGTGGGTCGCATCGCGAGGCGGTGGGGGGCCGCAGGTGGGTACCGAGAGTTTTTGGGGCTCGCCCTGCCGCTGATTCTGAGCACGGCTAGCTGGAGCATCCAGCACTTTGTCGATCGGGTCTTTCTCTCTTGGTATTCCACTGAGGCGTTGGCGGCCGCGCTGCCGGCGGGCATGGCCAACTTCACCTTCATCAGCCTCTTCATGGGCACGGCCCAATACGCCAACACGTTTGTCGCCCAGTACATGGGGGCGCGGCGGTTGACGCGGGTGGGGCCGGCCGTGTGGCAAGGGGCGTACGTGGCCTTATTCAGCGGCCTGTTGGCCTTGCTGCCAGCCGCCTTTGCCGGCGAACTCTTCGCGTTCATCGGCCACGACCCAGGCATCCGCGCCGCTGAGACCCAGTACTTCCGCATCCTTTGCTACGGCACTGGGCCGCAGGTCTTGTCCACGGCTTTTTCGTGCTTTTTCAGTGGGCGGGGACAGACGTGGGTGGTGCTGGCGGTCAACGTCGTGGCCATCAGCGTCAACATCATCTGCGACTACGCTTTGATATTCGGGCACTGGGGACTGCCTGAGTTGGGGATCGTCGGGGCGGCGTGGGCCACCAATATCGGTCTGGTGGTTTCGGCCCTGTGTTTTGCGGTGTTGTTTTTGGGGCCGCGCTATCGCAGCGAATACGCCACCTTGCGCGGCTGGAAGCCCGACCTCAAGCTACTGCTGCGCCTGTTGCGCTTTGGCGGTCCCAACGGCGTCAACTTCATGCTCGACATCATGGCCTTTACCTTCTTCTTGTTCATCGTGGGCCGTTTGGGGCCGATCCCGCTGGCGGCGACGAATTTGGCCTTTCACATCAACAGTCTTGCCTTTATGCCGCTCATTGGTTGCAGTATTGCTGTATCAACGATGATTGGCCAGTGCTTGGGGCGCGATCAGCCCGAAGCCGCTGAGTACTGCACGTGGTCGGGCTTTCACCTAGCCATGCTGTACATGGGGACGATGTCTGCGGGCTACGTCGTGGTGCCGGAGTTTTTCCTGGCGCCTTTTGGCGAGGAGAAAGACGCTAACTTTGCGGTTGCGCATCAGATCGCCGTGGTTTTGCTGCGCTTCGTGGCCTTGTACTGCGTCTTCGACGCCGCCTATATGGTATTCGCGGCGGCCCTGAAGGGCGCTGGCGACACCCGTTTCGTCATGTGGATTTCGATCTTGCTGGCTTGGGCGATCATGGTCGTGCCGTCTTTCGCCGCTCTAACTTATTTCGACGGGGGGCTATACCTGATCTGGAGCTTTGGCTGCGCGTATATATGCGTCTTGGGCGTGGCTCTCTACTTGCGCTTTCGCACGGGGCGCTGGAAGAGTATGCGGGTTATTGAGCGGGCCGATGAGGATAGTAAGTGAGCCCTACAGCGGCTTGGCCACGGCTAAGCCCGTGCCGACTGCTGACACGCGATTCCATCCCGACCCTCTGAGACCCGCGTAGATCATGTAATAGGTCTCGTTTATTGCGAACACCTGTGGGGTCAGGAGGCCGTCGCAATCCCAGGCATCGGCATTGGTCGCAGGTGTGAAGATTGGGTTGTGTGGGTTGGGTTCGAAGGTGCGGAAGTCGTGCGTGCGGACGTGCCCAATGGTCCATACCTTGCCGTCGTAGCCGCCGTAGAACAGATGGAAGTAGCTCGGCCCTTTGAGGATTTCGGCTTCGCGCACTCCATAGCGGTCCCACGCCTGTCCCGATCCGCAGAACACGGGGTTGGCAGGATTCTTGGTGACTTGCGTCGGGTCGCTGGTCGATGCGGTGGCATGGCAGATGGTCGGCACGTTGTAGAGAATGTCGCGCCGTTCTGGAGAGGCTGGCGACTCGCCGGTATAGACCATGTGAATGACATCTCCCGACACGGCTACGGATGGATGGGAAGAGCCGTGTTGCTCGTGCGCGCCGCCGATGGCAACTACTGGTGCATTGCTAACCCGCGTCCACGCTCCGAAATCGCCGTCGCTGACCAGCAGGCCGGTCTGTTTGCGACGGGGCTTGTCCTTGCCTTGGGTACCGAGATAATAGGCGTAGTAGCGCTGGTCGGCGGGATTCCAGAACGGGAAGGGGTATTCCACGCCGTAATTGTCGAAGCCGTCGGCGGAAGGTAGGAGTATGGGATTGCGCTGGTCGTGCGTCACCGCCGTAGGATCGGCGACTGGCGCGGAGCTGTGCATGTGTACCCAGCTACCATCTCCTCCCTTTTTGGCCCATAGATAATGCACAGTATCGCCTACGACGATGGTGTGACTGGCAGCCGCCCACGCGGGCGGTTCGCAATACAGCAGGGGCTTCTTGGCGGTGAGCCGCTCGAAGCGGGCGAATGCTGTGAATGGGATTGGGTTGTCGGTAGTCATAGCGGCCTGCTTGAAGCGAGATTGGCGACTGGGTAGATTGACTGAATTAGGTTGTCCAACATATCACGCGCCCTGCACTCGTTCAAGCTAACGCCAAGGAACCCTTCAATGCCCCGGCCCAATATACTCTTCATCATGGATGATCAGCACCGCCACGACTATCTCAGCGCTGCCGGTGCCGACTTCCTGCGGACGCCCAACCTCGACCGCCTCGCCGCCGCTGGCGTGCGCTTCACCCAATGCACCACCAACGCACCCGTCTGTGCGCCAGCGCGGATCGGCTTGGCCTCTGGCCTGCAACCGAGCCGCCTCGGCTGCTTGGACAATTCGGGGCGGTTGCCCTTGGGCACCACCACCTACTATCAGCGGCTGCGCGACTCCGGTTACCGCGTCGGCTGCGTCGGCAAGCTCGACCTGCGCAAATCCGACGGCTACAATGGCCGCTACGGCGACCGGCCCTACGTCTATAGCTGGGGCTTTACCCATCCAGAGGAATGCGAGGGCAAAATGCACGCTGGCTCCTCGCCCACGCCGATTGGCCCCTATACGCACTACCTGGCCGACAAAGGGCAGTTGGCGACATTTCACCAGGACTATCGACGACGCGCCGCCGCTGGTTGGATTACCGATTGCCACGACTCGCCGCTGGACAGCGAGGATTTTGAGGACGCCTATATCGGCCGTCGCGCCGCCGAATGGATCGCCCATGTGCCCGACGACTTCCCTTGGCACTACTTCGTCAGTTTCGTCGGCCCGCACGATCCCTTTGATCCGCCGACCGAATACGGCGACCGCTACCGCGACGCGGCAATGCCCCCGGCCATCGACGACTCCCTCGCTGGCAAGCCCGAGTGGATTAAAAAACGCGCCGCAGACTTCACGCCAGACCAAATCGCCCAAACCCGCCGCCAATACTGCGCCGCCACCGAACTCATCGACGACCAGATCGGCCAGATCCTCGACGCGCTCGAACAACGCGGCCAGCTCGACAAAACCTATATCATCTTCTCTTCCGACCACGGCGAACTGCTCGGCGACCACGGGCTGTACACCAAGAGCGCCGCGTACGAGGCCAGCCTGCGCGTACCGCTGATCATCGCCGGGCCGGATATCGCCGGAGGCCGCGTCTGTGACGCGTTGTGCGAACTCATCGACCTCAATGCCACGATATGTGATTTTGCCCAGCTCGCGCCGCAGGAAGGCATCGACGCTCGCTCGCTGCAACCGATCCTTGACGGCCAGACCGACACCCACCGCCAAGCGACTGTCGCTGCCCTGCACAACTTCCGCTGCATCCGCACGGCTTCGCACAAATACATCCAGAATTACAACGATTGCGACGAACTCTACGATCTTGAGCAGAATCCCGACGAGTTACATAACATCGCCGCCACCGCTCCTGATGTGGTTGGCGATCTCGCGCGTCGCTTACGTCGTCGTTTGGGCTAAAGCGGCCACAAGGGGAAACGTACGAAGGGCACCCACAAGAGGTGCCCCTTACGCAAGGTTGCTCAACAGCGCGACGAATTGATCGCGATGATCCTACGATTGGTTTGCTTTCCAAGCTTGGTACTCGGCCAAGGTCTGCTCGTCGGGCGGATAGGTGCCGACAATGCTGGCTCCGGCGCGGATTTTCTCGGTGATGAAGCGCTCTTTTTGTTCCATCTCCTCGGCCTCGTCGGCGACCTCTTCGGCGAGATGTGCGGGTATGACCACGACCCCTTCTCCGTCGCCGACGAGGATGTCGCCGGGGAAGACCGCCACGCCGCCGCAGGCGATGGGCACCTGGATTTCGCTGGGGTGGTGGATGGTCTTGTTGGTGTGGGCGTTCATGGCTGCGGCGTAGGCGGGCAATCCCGATGCGACGATGGTCGGCGAGTCGCGGTAGGCCCCATCGGTGACGATCCCCGTGCAGCCCCGCACTTGCAGCCGCGCCGCTAGGATGGATCCCATAGTCCCGGCGCGGGTGTCGCCTCGTGCGTCGATGACGAACACGTCGCCTGCGGTTACCTGCTCAATGCCGATCCGCTGCACGTCCTTCAGATTGTCTAGTGGAACCTCGTCGAGGTCTTCGCGCGCCGGGATGTAGCGCAGGGTAAAGGCCCGGCCGACCATCTGCATGTCGGGCGCGAGGGGCGCGACTTGGTGCATAAAGGTGTTGTGTAGTCCCTTGTTGCGGAGCACGGACGTCAGGGTCGCCGTGCTAGCCACCTTTAGTTTTTCGCTCAATTCGGCAAAGTCCACAATTCGCTCCTTTCAGCGTATCTGCCCGCGGGCGTCAACCGGCCAGACGGCTTCCACGCGGCCGCCGCGCACGGCAAAGATCTGATCGTGTTCGTTGAAACATGGGCAGGGATGAACTGGCAGGACCTGTACCTGTTCGCCGATTTGGGGCTTGTCGTCGCAGGCCGACAGATCGACATGTCCGTGTTCTTCCGAGGCTCCGGAGAAGACGGCTTGGGGGTACTCGACGATATAGCCCATGATGGACGAGCCGTCCTCCTGACGGTGGACCGCGGCGCTGAGCGACTTGCTGCCCCCGTCGAGGATGGCGCGGTCTGCGGTCGGTCGGCTGACCACGGTCATCAGCACCCGACCTGCACATTGTTCGACGCTGTGGGTTCCCCGGCGAAGATGGCCGACGCCGCCAACTGGGTACTCGCCGGCCCGGTACTCGGTCAGTTCGGGAATCTCGTGCGCCATAAACGCGCCCGGCGTACTGCCGCCGCTGACGATGGGATGCGGCAAGCCCTTGCGGTCGAAGTGCGCGAGCGTCTCTTGGATTAGCGGTCGCATGTCTGGAGTTGCTGGCATGGACATGATGCCCCGGAGTTCGATGTTGGGGGCTTGATCGATTTTTTCGCCAAGAGCCGCGGCCGCAGCGGGTGAGCTTACGCCCGTGCGGCCGCGGTCGAGTTCGACGACCACGCCTACGGTGACATCCGATTCTGAAGCGGCCTCGGCTAGCCCCTGCACGGTGTATTCGGAATCGGCCGCTATGGTCAGCCGGGTGTGCCGCGCCAGCGCGACCAGCCGCGCCAGTTTTTGCGCGCCGATGATGTTGTAGGGAATCAGGATGTCGCGATCGACCCCGCCCTCGGCCATGACCTCGGCCTCCCCGAGCTTCTGGCAGGTGATGCCGATTGCCCCGCGACGCATTTGCATATGGGCGATGGCCACGCACTTGTGGGTTTTGATGTGGGGCCGCAAGCCAATGCCGTGCTCGTCAAAGTAGCGTTGGTAGCGGTCGAGGTTGTCCTCCAAGCCGTCGAGATCGACGACGAGGGCGGGCGTGTCTAGGTCTTCTATGCGCATAGTGGCCTTTCCTGAATGAAGGTGGAAATCGCTGCGATAAAATAGCAAACCGATCCCACCGCAGAAATTGACGCGATCGGGTCCCTTGCCTTTTGTTGCAAGATGCCCATCGATCTCCAACCCTCCACGCCCGTCGCATTAGTCTGCGCGATATTGGCCGATTCCGATCATGCGTTCGCCGACGCCAAAGAACGCCTCGCCGAGTGCTTCGGTCCCCTGCGCGCGGCAAGTGCGATCTATGATTTTGATTTTACCTCGTATTACGAAGAGGAAATGGGCGCGGGGTTGAGCAAACAGCTCGTGTGCTTTGCCGAGCGGATCGACCCCGCCGAGCTGGCGGCCTGCAAGCGCCAGACGATCGAACTAGAAAAAGCACTAGGAAGAGCAACAGGAGGGACATTGCGCCGCCGCGCCAATATCGACCCAGGATTGCTGTCGATCGAGAGCTTGGTGTTGGCGACGACGAAGTATGCTGGCCACCGGGTGTGCATTGCCCCACAGCTCTACGCCGAAGTGACTCTGCTCTATCAGCGGGGACGCTACCGGCCTTTGGAGTGGACGTATCCCGACTACCAGGGCGATGCAGTGCAGGATTTCTTGCTCGACGTGCGGCCTTGGTTGCTGGCCGTGCGCGGCTGAGATCAGCCTCGGTCGCCGAGCGCGACAAATGCGCGATGCTCTGGCCCGGTGTAGATGTGGTTGGGGCGGATGAGCCGGTTGGCGTCGTGCTGTTCGATCACGTGCGCCGCCCAGCCTACCACGCGGCTGGCTACGAAGATGGGGGTGTAGAGCGGGATCGGGATGCCCATCATGTAGTAGGTGTACGCGCAGGGGAAATCGACGTTGGGGAAGATGCCTTTTTCGCGCATCATGGTCGCTTCGACCACGTCGGCTAGATCCGGCCACTTGGTGTCGCCGATGGCTGCGGCGATCTGGCGGCC
The DNA here is from genome assembly GCA_022819745.1 of Candidatus Latescibacterota bacterium. Next base: position 94,895 of record JAJEGS010000014.1, read on the forward strand.
AACCTTCTTCATCGTCGGCACCCGCGAGTCGCCGCTTTTGTATTCCCGATGGCCAAAGCCCATGATCTTCTTCTTTTGCGCCAGCGCGTCGAGGACCCACTGCTCGGCTGCCGCAGGCGAATCTACTTCCAAGAGCATGTGCATGGCTGCCTCGTTGGCACCGCCGTGCAAGGGGCCGTGTAGGGCACCGATGGCCGCGGTTATGGCCGCGTACAGGTCGGCGAGGGTTGAGGCCACGACCCGCGCGGTAAACGTGGAGGCGTTGTATCCGTGCTCGGCGTAGAGGATCAGCGAAGTGTTCATGGCCTCTACTTCGTACGCGGGCGGTTTTTCGCCGCGCAGCATGTAAAGCAGATTGGCCGCGTGGTCTAGCTCGGCGTCGGGGGCTATCGGCTCTAGGCCCTGCGAGAAGCGATAGCCATAGGCGAGTGCGGTGGGAATTTTGGCCAGCAAGCGCACGGATTTGCGCACATTGGCATCGTGGCTGTTGTCGGGGGTCTCGGCGTCGAAAAACGCTAGGGATGATACGGCTGTGCGCAACAGGTCCATGGGGTGCGCGTCCGCTGGGGCGGAGCGCAATAGGTCGACGACCGGGCCGGGCAGGTCGCGCTGGGAGCGCAGTTGTTGGTTGAATTTTGCCAACTCGGCGACCGTCGGCAACTCGCCGTAGAGCAGCAAGTAGGCGACCTCTTCGTAGCTGGCATTTTCGGTCAGTTCGACTAGGTCGTAGCCGTGCAGGATCAGGCGGTTGATATCGATATCAATGCGCGAAAGGGCGGACTCGCCGGCGATGACGCCTTCGAGGCCGGGACTGTAGGATTTGTCGGTCATTCTGTAAATCTCTCTATGGAAAGTGTGAATTTGGGGCTAATAATTCAGCGGTTTTCTCCGTTCGCTGGAAAGCGGGCGGCCAATGATGCGTCTAGTTTGGTGTACTCGTCGTAGCCGAGTAGTTCGTAGAGTTCGTCTCGCGTCTGCATCTGTCCGAGGGCACCTTCTAAAGTGCCTTTTTCCTTGAGTTCGCGGAACAGCCCTTCGACGGCCTTCATCATGGTGCGGAACGCGCTCAGCGGGAAAATCACGAGGCGGTATCCCATAGCGGCGAACTCCGCGACCGATAGGTACGGCGATTTGCCGAATTCGGTCATGTTGGCGAGGAGCGGGCCTTTGACTTGCTCGGCGTAGCGGGCGAATTCCTCGGGGCTCTGCATGGCTTCGGGAAAGATTGCGTCCGCGCCGGCTGCCAAGTAGCGCTGGCCGCGCTCGACGCTTTGCTCAAAGCCCTCGACGGCGCGGGCGTCGCAGCGGGCGATGATGACAAAGTCCGGGTCTTGCCGCGCCGCGCAGGCCGCGGCGATCTTGCGCTCCATTTCTTCGACCTCAATCAGGGCCTTGCCGTCGAGATGGCCGCAGCGCTTGGGCATGACTTGGTCTTCTAAGTGCAACCCGGCCAAGCCCTCGCGCTCGTACGCGCGCACCGTGCGCATCACCTGCCAGACCTCGCCAAACCCGGTGTCCGCATCGCAAATGCAGGGCACTTGGACTGCGTTGGCAATGTAGCCGGCTTGGCGCGCCATTTCGTCCATGCCCAACAGGCCGACGTCTGGGTAGCCAGCCGTGCCGTTGGCTAGACCAGCTCCGGAGATGTACACGGCCTCAAACCCAATGCGCTCGGCCAGCATGGCCACGGGCGCATTGAAGGCCCCGGGCAAGGTCAGGGTCTTCTCGGCCATCAGGCGGCGCAGGGTGCGCGGCTTGGACTCGGCGGGCGCGGGGTTGAGTAGCATGGCTCAGGCGAGAGAGATGGTGGCTTCGCGCTCCGGTCCTACGGAGATAAGGGAGACCGGCGCTCGGCTCAGTTCGGCGACTCGCTCCACGTAAGCCTGCGCTTGGGGCGGCAGATCGGCGAAACAGCGGGCGGCGGTAGTCGGAGCACACCAGCCAGCTATTTCTTCGTAAATCGGCTCGCATTGGTCGAGTACCTGCGGGTCGGCGGGGAATTCTTCCAGCACTTGGTCGCCGCAGCGATAGCCAACGCCCAGTTTGAGGTGCTCGCATTGGTCGAGTACGTCGAGCCGGGTCAGGGCGATGCTGGTCAGGCCGTTGATGCGGGCCGAGACCCGTAAGATGGCGGCGTCGAACCAACCGCAGCGCCGCGGCCGGCCGGTAGTGGCTCCGAACTCGCGGCCCAAGGCGCGCAAACGCTCGCCTTCTTCCCCCAACAACTCGGTGGGAAAAGGCCCGTTGCCCACCCGCGTGGTGTACGCTTTGGTCACGCCTACTACCTCGTCAATCCGCGTGGGGCCGATACCCGTGCCCGTGCAGGCTCCACCCGCCGTGGTATTCGAGGAAGTGACATAGGGATAGGTGCCGTGGTCGATGTCGAGCAAGGTTCCTTGCGCGCCTTCGCAGAGGACTGTTTTGCCTTGGTCGAGGGCTTGGTTGAGCAGGAGCGAGGTGTCGGCGACGTATGGGGCGAGTTGCTCGCCGTAGCCGATGTACGCGTCGATGATGGGACCGGCCTCTAGCGGCTCTTGACCAAAGACCTTGGTCAGGATTTCGTTTTTGGCGCAGATGCTGGCCCGGAGCTTATCGCGCAAACGCGCTGGGTCGCACAAATCCATGACGCGCACCCCGTGGCTGCGCTCGACTTTGTCGCGGTACGCCGGACCGATACCGCGGCCAGTCGTGCCGATGGCGACGCTGTTTTCGCTCTCTTCTCCGGCCTTTTCCAAGACCTTGTGGTAGGGCATTACGACGTGGGCAACTTGGCTGAGGAAGAAGCGGTTGGCCACGGAAAAGCCCTTGGCCTCTAGCTCGGCGATCTCATCGAGCATGACGGCTGGATCGACGACCACCCCATTGCCCACCACGCAGATTTTGCCCTCGTGCATGATGCCCGAGGGAATGGCGTGGAAGATGAACTCCGCGTCGGCGGTGACGACCGTGTGGCCGGCGTTGGCCCCTCCCTGATAGCGCACCACCACGTCGGCGGCGGACGTGAGGTAATCTACTACTTTGGCCTTGCCTTCGTCGCCCCACTGCGCTCCTAATACTATTTTTGCGGGCATTGTGTACTCCCGTGCTTAAAGACTGACTTGTTTGGCCCAGGAGATGTACTCCCGGGAGAGAATATCGTCAACTACGTCGGTGGTGATCGGGTCATCGACGTTGAGGATGGTCAGGGCTTGGCCGCCCATTTGGCGGCGTCCGCACGACATTTGGGCGATGTTGACGTTGTGGCTGCCCATGACTGTGCCGATTTGGCCGATGATGCCTGGGACGTCGTCGTTGATGTAAAAGAGCATGTGGCCCTCTGGGACGGCGTCGAAAATGTACTCGTCGAGGCGCACGAGGCGCGGATCGCTCTTGCCGAAGATCGTGCCGGCGAGTAGGCGCTGCCCCTTGTTGGTGTGATACACCACGGTGATGAGGCTGGCGTAGTCCTCGTGCTCGCTGCTGATCCGCTCATCGACTTGCACGCCGCGCTCCTGCGCGAAAAGCAGCGCATTGACCACATTGACTGCCGCGTCCGAGACGGTCTCCATAATGCCCTTGAGTACGGCCGAGGTTAGCGGCGAGGTCGGGTAGGCGGTGATGTCGCCTTGGTATTCGATGGTGATGCGCTCTAGCTGGCCCTCGCCGAGCTGAGCTTGCAGGCGTCCTAGCCGCTCGGCTAGCACGAGGTAGGGCTGGAGCTTGCCGTGGATTTCGGGATCGACCGAAGGGGCGTTGACCGCGTTGCGAATGACGCGGCCCATCAGCACGTCGCCAACCTGCTCGGCCACCTGCAAGGCGACATTGGCTTGGGCTTCCTTGGTGGAGGCCGCCAGGTGCGGCGTGCAGATCACTCGGTCGTCAACCAAGAGGTCCACAAGGGTCGGTGGCTCCTCTTCAAAGACGTCTAAGGCGGCACCGGCGACCTTGCCCGAGTTCAAGCCGCGCAGGAGGGCCTCCTCGTCCATGATGCCGCCGCGGGCGCAGTTGATTAGATAAACCCCGTCTTTGCACTGCGCGATCTCGGCGTCGGAAATCAGGTGCTGGGTCTGGTCGCTGAGATGGGTGTGGACCGTGATGAAATCCGCGGTAGCGTAGATTTCGTCGAGGGATGTCAGATGGGCGCCGTAGGAGAGGGCCATCTCTTGGCCGATGTAGGGATCGTAGCCGAGGACCTTCATGCGAAAAGCTGTGGCGCGCGCGGCCACCTCCCTCCCCACGCGGCCCAAGCCGATCACGGCAAGGGTCTTGCCAGCCAGCTCGACGCCGACGAATTGGCTGCGTTCCCACAGCCCCTTTTTAAGCGAGGCCGTCGCCTGCGGGATGTGCCGCGCAAGGGAGGCTATGAGCGCAAAGGTGTGCTCGGCGGTTGATAGGGAATTGCCGCCCGGAGTGTTCATGACGATGATGCCGTGGCGCGTTGCCGCCTCTACGTCGATGTTGTCGAAGCCCGTGCCGGCGCGGCCAATGACCCGGAGGCGTGGCGCGGCGGCGAGCACCTCGGCCGTCACTTTGGTCGCGCTGCGCACGACTAGTCCCTCGTAGTCGCCGATGCAGTCTAGGAGCGCACTCGGCGACAATCCACTGCGCACATCTACTGCGACCCCGTCGTTGGCTTCGAGGATCTCGACGCAGCGGGGGTCCATCTTGTCGCTGATCAGTACTTTCATGGTCCTCTTTAGGTTGCGTTGCCAGCTAGCGCCTCGGCGATCCACCCTGTAATGTCGTCTTGCCCGCGGCCATCGACTGCCGAGAACGCCACAAAGGAAAGGCCGGCGAGCGATCCTTGGGCATCGAGCTGGTCGAATAAGTGTTGTAGCTTGTTGCGCGACAGTTTATCCGCTTTGGTAAAGACCAGCAGGAAGGGCTTATCTAGGGTGCGCAAGTGGTCAATCATCTGCCGGTCCAAGTCGGTAGGGCCGTGCCGGGCATCGATGAGCTGCAACACCGCGCACAATGTTGCGCGATTGGCCATGTAGTTGCGGATGAGCTGGCCGAGCTGTAAGCGCAAGCCCACGCCGCCGCGCACGTACCCGTAGCCAGGCAGATCGACCAAGTAGAACTGCTCGTTGGCTAGGTAGTAGTTCAACTGCTGGGTCTTGCCGGGTACGGTGCTGGTGCGCGCCAGCTTCTTGCGCCGTACTAACCTGTTGATCAGCGAGGACTTGCCGACGTTGGAGCGCCCCACTAAGGCGATTTCAGGCAAGCCGTCCACGGGTAAATCGGCCGTGCGGACCGCGCCAATTATGAATTCGACCGAGGAAAAGCGCATCGCCGGGGCTTGGAGATTAGGCGCGTTTGCGCCGCATCTCTTCGTCTTCGCTGCTGTACTGCTCAATCCCGCGCTCGATCATTTCGCCCGTAACTTGCAGGCGCGTCACGCCCTCTTGAGAGGGGGTATCGAACATGATATCCATCGTGGCCTGCTCTAGAACTGAGCGCAGGCCGCGGGCCCCAGTTCCCTTGTGAACGGTCAAGGCCACTATCTTGCGCAGGGCGTCCTCGGTGAACTCGACCTCGACTCCGTCCATGGCGAAGAGCCGCTGCGACTGCTTGATAATGGCGTCGTGCGGCTCGGTGAGGATGCGGAGCAAGTCGTCCTCGGCGAGCTCGTCCATAGTGGTGATTACAGGTACGCGGCCGACAAATTCGGGGATCATGCCGTAGGCGAGCAGATCTTCGGGCTGCACCAGCGGCAATACGTCTAAGGTGTCGGAATCGCGTTCATCGTCGCTGTCGGCTCCAAAGCCCATAGTGCGCTTGCCGACCCGTTGACTGATGACCTTGTCCAGCCCCTCGAAGGCTCCGCCGCAGACGAAGAGGATGTTGCGGGTATCCATCTGGATCATCGGCTGCTCAGGGTGCTTGCGGCCCCCCTTGGGCGGGATGTTGGCAGTGGTGCCCTCTAAAATTTTGAGCAGTGCTTGCTGCACGCCCTCGCCTGACACGTCGCGGCCGACCGAAGGCGTGGCACTCTTGCGGGCAATTTTGTCAACCTCGTCGAGATAGAGGATGCCCCTTTCGGCGCGGGGCACATCGTAATCGGCCGCTTGCAAAAGGCTCACGAGGATGTTCTCCACGTCCTCCCCCACGTAGCCGGCCTCGGTGAGAATGGTGGCGTCGGCAATGGAGAAGGGAACTTGCAGGAATTTTGCGAGAGTTTTGGCCAATTCGGTCTTGCCAGTGCCGGTGGGGCCGATGAGCATTACGTTGCTTTTTTCGAGCTCCACCTCGTCTAAGTCAACTTTGGTGCGGATGCGCTTGTAGTGATTGTACACGGCGACCGCGAGGATTTTCTTGGCCCGCTCTTGGGCGATGACGTATTCGTCGAGAAAATCCTTGATTTGGGTCGGCCTAGGCATCTCGGCGGTCTCCCAAGGGAGGGTCTTTTGCCGCTCCTCGGCCAAGACGTCGTTGCACAGCTTGACGCACTCGTTGCAGATGTGGACCTGGGGGCCGGTTATGATCTTGTCAACTTGGTTGTGGCTGCGCCCGCAGAACGAGCAGCGCGGGTCGCTTTGGGGGGGCCGACGGCGCAAAACAAGCTCCTAGATTGGGGAAGGGGCTACCTCGACGCGCGATGGAGCGATGATCTCGTCGATGATGCCGTATTCGACGGCTTCTGCGGCCGACATGAAAAAGTCGCGCTCGGTGTCGCGCTCAATGCGCTCCAGCGGCTGCCCGGTACAATCGACTAATACCTCGTTGATCTGCTGGCGCATGGCGATGATCTCGCGGGCGTGGATCTCCATGTCGGCGGCTTGGCCGCCAATGCCACCCATGGGCTGGTGCAGCAAGACGCGAGCGTTGGGCAGGGCTTGGCGCTTGCCCTTAGTGCCGCCGGCCAATAGCACGGCTCCCATGCTGGATGCTTGGCCGATGCAGATCGTGGATATGTCGGCGGCCACGTATTGCATGGTGTCGTAGATGGCCATGCCCGCCGAAATCAGCCCGCCAGGGGTATTGAGATAGAGCGCGATGTCCTTTTTGGGATCTTCAGACGCGAGAAAGAGCATTTGGGCGATGATGAGATTGGCGATCGCGTCGTTGATGGGAGTGCCGGCGAAGATGATGCGGTCCTTGAGCAGCCGCGAGTAGATGTCGTATGAGCGCTCTCCTCGGCCGGTCTGTTCGATGACCATTGGAATCAGCGACATGATTTATACCTTTTCCTCTTTGATTTCGGCTTTGGCGATGAGGAACTCGATGACTTTTTGATCTTCTAACTCGCGTCGCAACCCTTCTGCGTTCTGCAAGTCGGCAGGTTGGATGCCTGCGCGGACGGCGGCGAACTGGGCAAACTCCTCGTCCGTTACTTCGACCTTGGCTTGTTGGCGCACGCTTTCGAGCAGTAGATAGCTCTTGAGCTGGTGCGTGGCTTGGGCGCGCTCTTCGTCGCTGTGGCTGTGGTCGTGATCGTGGTCGTGGTCGTGACTGGCCTGCTCTCGCTCAAGCGAGTCGAGGTAATTATCGACCATGCTGTCGGGCAATTCAAAGCTGTTTTTTAGGATGAGCTGGCTGATCAACTCGCTGCGCAGGCGCTGTTGGGCCATGTATTCCCAGCGCTGTTGGATCTGTTCGCTGAGGTGCTGGCGCAAGTCGGAGAGGGTCTGGAACTGTTCGCCGAGGTCCTTGGCGAACTCGTCGTCGAGTTCGGGCAGGGTGCGCTCGCGCACTTCGTGGGCTGCCACTGCGAAATGCGCGGTCTGGCCGGCGAGCTGTTCGTTGGGCAGGTCCTCTCGGTAAGCGAAGCGGACCTTGCGCTCTTCGCCAGCGCTCATGCCGACGAGGGCCTCTTCAAACTCGGGGCTGAGGGCATTCTCGTCGCCGATGAGGATCTGGCGCTTCTCGTACTTGTCGCCAATGACGGGCAAGCCGCTGTCGTCGAGGCGCTGCAAATCCGCGACGAGCACGTCGCCGTTGGCCAACGGTCGCTCGACGACTTGTTCGGTGGCGTGGCGGCGGCGCAACTCTTCTAGATGCTCGCTGATTTCCTCGTCGGCCACCTCGTGTACCATGCGGGTGGCGGCGAGATTTTCGTAGTGCTCGGCGGTGATTTCGGGCCAGATGTCGAAATCTGCGGTGAACGTTAGGCTTCCCCCCGGCTCGTGGTCGAGTTGGGAGATTTTGGGGGGTGCGGCCGGCCGCAGGCCTGCTTCGCGCGCGGCTTCTTCTAGTAGCGAGGGGAGGAGGTCGCCGAGGACTTCGCCGCGGATGGAACTGCCGAAGCGCGCCTCGACGATTCTGAGCGGCACTTTGCCCTTGCGGAAGCCCGGGATCTCCAGCCGCTTTTGGTAGCGGCGCAGGGCCTTATTGACGGCGTCGTCAATGCGCGCCGCTTCGACTTCGACGGCCAGCTCGCGTGCCCACTGTCCCTTCTCTGTGACTTGTGTCTTCACGAAACGCAATCCTACGAGGTAGGGCGCACCGCCAAATCGCAGGCGGTGCGCTCGTTTATTCATGGTGCGAAAGGGGGGACTCGAACCCCCATGCCCTTTCGGGCACTAGATCCTAAATCTAGCGCGTCTACCAGTTCCGCCACTTTCGCTGTACCGGATAAATCTGCGCCTGAGGAGGGTTATAGCCCAAGCGCGAAGGATAATATCAGGATTTATACTACCGGGTCAAGGGATTTGCCAAGCGTCCATGCCGCTTTCAAGGTGGGCGCGCAGCTCGGTTATGGGCACCCGCTCCTGGGCCATAGTGTCGCGGGCGCGCACGGTGACGGTCTGGTCCGCTAGGGTGTCCGAATCGACCGTTAGGCAAAACGGCGTCCCCACCTCGTCCATGCGCCGGTAGCGGCGGCCGATCGCGCCGCCCTCGTCGTAAAAGACCCGCATGTAAGGCCGGAGGTCCTCGGCGATTTGCCGGGCGATGTCGGGCATGCCGTCGCGCTTGACGAGGGGCAATACCGCCGCTTTGATCGGCGCGATGCGCGGGTGAAAGCGCATTACCACTCGCGTCTCACCCCGGACCTCTTCCTCGTGGTATGCTTCGACTAGGCAGGCCATTAGCGTGCGGCTGGCCCCTATTGAGGTTTCTACGACGTAGGGCACGAACTTGGTGCGCTGTTCCTCGTCGAAGTACTTGAGCTGTTTGCCCGCAAACGCTTCGTGCTGCGACAGGTCGTAGTCGCCGCGATTGTGGATGCCTTCGATCTCGCCCGGGCCAAAGGGAAATTCGTACTGGATGTCGAAGGCGGCGCGGGCATAGTGGGCTAGTTCGTCGCCTTGGTGTTCGTGCCAGCTCAGCTTGTGCTCGGGCAGGCCGATTTGCGCGAACCATTTCCAGCGCTCCTCGCGCCAATAGTCGAACCACTCGTCTTGAGTGCCTGGCGCGACGAAATACTGCATCTCCATCTGCTCAAATTCCCGCGTGCGGAAGAGGAAATTCTTGGTGTTGATCTCGTTGCGGAATGCCTTGCCGATCTGGGCGATGCCAAAGGGCAGCTTCTGGCGCGTCGCCGCCTGCACGTTGAGGTAGTTGACGAAGATGCCCTGCGCCGTCTCCGGGCGGAGAAAGACTCGCGCACTGTCGTCTTCGAGCGGACCGACGAAGGTCTTGAACATCAGGTTGAATTGCCGCGGGTCGCTCAGTTCGTTGCCCTTGGGGCTTTTGATGTTGTGCTCGCGCAGTAGAGTGCCCATCTCCTCGGCGCTCAGGCCCGCTACGTCAATGCCGTTTTCTTCAAGGAGTTGGTCGAGCCGAAAGCGCTCGTTGGTCTTGCGATCTTCGACCATCGGATCGGTAAAGCTATCGACGTGGCCCGATGCCTCCCACACTCGCTGATTCATGAGGATGCTGGCGTCGATGCCCTCCACGTCCTCGCGGTAGGTCATGGCCTTCCACCAGACCTCTTTGATGTTGCGCAACAGCTCGACGCCCAAAGGGCCGTAATCCCAGCAGCCGTTGAGGCCGCCGTAGATTTCCGAACTTTGGAAGATGAAGCCTTTGCGCTTGCACAGGGATACTAGTTTTTCCATTGCGTCGTCGGACATGAAAATCTCCAGTAAGTTAGACGGGTAAAGCGGCCTTGTTGAGGCCATCGAGAAAGTCGAGCGATTTGAGCCGGCTGTGTTCGCCCCCGTGGTACTCTAGAAAGCCGCGTAAGGCCATGCGGATCTCGCCGCGCTGGGAAGGGGCTTGGGGGAGAGCTTCCTGGCTGTAGGTCCTAAGACCCTGGAGGTCGGCGAGAAAGTGCAAGCTGCGCTGGGCTAAGCGCACTCCGTTCCCAGGGCCGCAGGCGGGGCACAGGCCGCCCCCTAGGGCTGCGCTGAACCACGACGAGGGGCCGACTAGTTCGCGTTGGCAGGTAATGCACTGGCGCAGCTCTGGGCGGTAGCCGAGGGCCGCAGCGGCGCGCAACTGGAAGTACCAGAACAGCGATTCGACCTGTTCTGGCTTTACTTCGGCAAGGCCGTGCAATACTCCAGATAAGCACTGGTAGAGCCGAGGGTTGTTCTCGCCCTCGATCGTTAGGCGGTCAACTAGTTCACAGGCGGCGCTGCCAAAGGAAAGTCGCTCTAGGCTTTGCGATAAGTCGGGCGCTGGTTTGAGCAGGGTGCATTCGCTCAGGGTTTGCAGATCGCGGGTTTCTTTGACGTAGCAGACGGCTTGGACCTCGGTCATCAAGCCGAGCGCGGCCCCGAACCGACTTTTGGGCTTGCGGGCACCCCGGGCCATGGCCTTGAGTTTGCCGCATTCTTGGGCGTACAACGTCACTAGGCTGCTGGTCTCGCCCATGCGCATGGTGCGCAGCACGATGGCGCGCGTTTTGACGATAGTGCGCGGCACGGCGTCACTCGCCTTCTTCCGCAGGTAGGGGGATGACCACCTCGCCCGGCTTGACCAAGCCGAGATCTTCGCGCGCGACTCTTTCGATGAAATCGATGTCGCTTTCGAGCAGTTTTAGCACTTGGCGCAAGCTGTCGGTTTCAGCTTCTAGTTGTTTCACCTGTACTTCCAATTCCATTAGGGTCTTTTCTTCCTGCCACACCTTGTAGAACAGCCCATTGCCAAAGGCTATGTACGCCACCAGAGCGAGGAAGGCGATCAGCAAAATTTTGGCTGTTTTAGTCACGTCGATTTTAGAATAAGACGAGGTCGTCGCGGTGAATGACCTCTTGGGCGGGACGGCCCAGTGCGCTGGCGACTTCGGGCGAGTTCATGCCTAATATGCGGCGCAGTTCAGAGGCCGAATAGCGGCACAAACCCCGCCCCAGCTTCTCGCCGCGCTCGCCGATCACCTGCACTACGTCGCCAACGGCAAACTCGCCCTCGCAGGAGACGACCCCCACCGGAAGCAGGCTCTTGTCCTGCTCGGCGATGGCGCGTTGGGCACCGCGGTCAATCACCGCACTACCGCGACACTGGCTGGCAAAGCCGATCCAGCGATGCCGGCTGTTGAGCTTGCGACCAGTCGGCAGAAAGAGCGTCCCCTGTTCGCGGCCAGCGAGGATGTGGCGCAAGCGGTGTTTGCGCCCGTGCGCGATGACCGCCATTTCGCCGCAGGCTGTCAAAAGCCGAGCGGCCCGTAGTTTGGTCGCCATGCCGCCACTGCCGCGACCGTCGACCGACCGACCGATCATTCCCTCTAGGTCGAGGCTGTCTTGGCTTACTTGGTTTACTAGCTTGCCTTCGGGGCCGCTCGGCCCGAAGGCGTGGTAAAGTCCCTCGACATCCGAAAACATGACCAGCATATCCGCCCGGATCAGGTTCGTCACATAAGCAGCGAGCATGTCGTTTTCTCCGAGTTGACGCCGGAGTTCAACAACAGCGACGCTGTCGTTTTCGTTGATTAGGGGCACGGCTCCATAGGCGAAGAGGTTGCGAAAGGTGTTTTCGAGATTTACGTAGCGATGGCGGTCTCCGAGGATATCCTCGGCGGTTAAGAGTACTTGGCCGATGGGCACGCCGCGGCGGTGGAATTTGTCCTTGTAGATATCCATCAACAGGACTTGGCCGATGGCTGCGAGAGCTTGCAGTTGGGCGATGTTGTCTGGGCGTCTATCCAACTCCATCCGCCCCATGCCCGCGGCCACCGCTCCTGAGGTGACGATCGCAACTTCCAACCCCTGTGCGCGCAGTTCGATTACGTCCTCGACGAGTTGGCTGACGACCTCGTCGTCGAGCTTGTGGCACTGAGTGGTCAGGGCGCTGCTGCCAATTTTGACTACCAGCCGCTGCACCTCGCTCATCAGTGCCTGCCGCGACACTTGGCTAGCCTCGGTCACTGGCGCACCGTGACCCCGCGCTCGCGCAGAAAGCTCTTGACTTCGGGGATCGAGTAATGCTGGAAGTGGAAGATGGAAGCCGCCAGCGCGGCGCTGGCTTCGCCCGCAGTCAGCACCTCGTGGATGTGGTCGAGATTGCCGGCACCGCCCGAGGCGACGATGGGTACATCCACAATGCGCGCCACTGCTTGGTTTAGTTCGAGGTCGTACCCAGCACGCGTCCCGTCGGCGTCGATGCTGTTGAGCACTAACTCGCCCGCTCCGCGATCGACGAGGGCCTCTACCCACTCTAAGGCGTCGATGCCGGTGGCTTTGCGGCCGCCGTTGATGTATAGCTCCCAAGACGGCGGCTCGCCGGGTGCAGTCGGACGCCTGAGCGCGTCGATAGCTGCGACAATGCACTGCGAGCCGAAGCTCTCCGCGCTTTGGTCGATGATTTCCGGCGAATACACATGGGCCGAGTTGATCGAGACCTTGTCGGCACCGGTCTTGAGAATGTGGCGCACGTCTGCGAAAGTGCGAATCCCGCCGCCGACCATTAGGGGAATAAAGACTCGCTCGGAGACTTGGCGCACGAGGTCCATGACAATGGCGCGGCCATCGGCTGAAGCCGTGATGTCGTAGAAAACGAGTTCATCTGCGCCTTCGGCGTCGTAGCGCGCAGCTAGCTCAACGGGGTCGCCGGCGTCGCGGTCGGCTGAAAAGCGCACCCCGCGCACGTTGCGGCCATTTTTTACGTCTAGACAGGGAATGATTCGCTTAGCGAGCATAATCTCTTCAGCGCAGGTGCGCGAAATTGTCGAGAAGGCGCAAGCCGTGGACTTGGCTCTTTTCGGGATGAAATTGTACGCCAAAGACGCGGCCGCTTCCGGCGATCGAGGTGTAGTCAATTCCGTAGTCGGTCGTGGCGACGCAATCGTCTTTGTTTTCGTTTGCCACGTAGTACGAATGTACAAAATAAAAAAAACTTCCTTCGGGTACGCCCTCTAAGAGCGAGACCTTGCGCTTGATAGCGATTTGGTTCCAGCCGATCTGCGGCACTCGCCCGGTAGGTGGGAAACGCACGCATTTGCCCGGTAGGATTCCGAGGCCGCGATGCCTCCCCATTTCCTCGCTTTCCTCGAACATGAGCTGCAATCCCACGCAGATGCCCAAGAAGGGTTTGTCGGCCGCGAGCCCCTCGGCGATGGCCGCGTCCCAACCGGCGGTCTGCAAGTTGTGCATGGCATCGCCAAAAGCTGCATCCCCAGGCAATACGAGATGTGTGGCCGCGCTGAGGCGCTCGGGGTCTTCGACGATCTCGGCTTCATAGCCGAGGAATTCGAAGGCTTTCTGCACGCTGCGCAGATTGCCCATGCCGTAGTCGATGACTGCAATCACGATTGCCCCAGCTCAGCGGAGCGCTCGGCTGCGGCCAGCACGGCGCTGATCAGAGCGTCGCGCAGGCCCTTTTCTTCTAGCTTGTGCAGCCCAGCGGCCGTAGTCCCGCCCGGCGAAGTAACTTGGTCTCTGAGCACGGCCGGATGCTCGCCGCTTTCGAGTACGAGGCGCGCGGCACCGAGCAGAGTTTGCGCGGCAAGTGTTAATGCGGTTTCGCGCGGCAGGCCGGCGCGCACGCCGCCGTCGGTGAGAGCCTCGACGACGGTGTAAGCCCAAGCTGGGCCGCTACCGGAAAGCCCCGTAACCGCGTCCATGAGGCTTTCGGCGACCTCGACCGTCGTGCCGACCAAGTCGAAGAGAGAGCGCACTTGCGCCACCTGTTCTGCGCTGGCAGCGCGACCAGCGGAGAGAGCGCAAGCCGCACCCCGCACCTTCACCAGCGTCTGCGGCATGACGCGCACCACGGGCATTTGCGCGGGCAGTAGCTCTTCGAGCCGGGCGGTCGATACGCCGGCCATGAGCGAGACGACTACCTGCTGGGTGCTAAAATGCGCGGCTAGCGCCTTCAATACGGGAGCGGCCACTTGCGGCTTGAGTACCAAAATCACCAAGTCCTGACCGCGGACCGCATCTGCGGAGTCGGTACTGGTGTGGACGCCCAACGCCGACAAGCCTTCGAGCGCTTCTGGCCTGATGTCGGCTGCGGTTATCTGACCTGCAGGAAGCTGATCAACCAAACCTTCAATCAGCGCCCGACCCATGTTGCCGGTACCCACAAACCCCAGTTTGCTTTTTTCGATCATCAATTTTTAGGCCTCAAAATACGACAAATCCTAAGCACAAAATTAAAATGCCCGTTTTCGTAAATTATGTCAAACGTCCCTAGTGAGAGCGTTTTCCCCTATGAAAAAGCTACATTTTCGCTTGACTTATACTGCCCTCGTACTATATTGGAAAGATAATGTTGTAGCTGCACAAAACGGGTAGAATCGGCCTTAAACTTCACGAGGCGGAAGAGGCCGAGAAACCAAATTCTTAAACAACCCCCTTCGTGGGTTTTACCCCTACAGCCAAAGGAGGACTTTGTTATGGCGAAGAAGAAGCCTGTTGCCAAGAAGAAGGCTGCTGCCAAGAAGAAGGCTGCTGCCAAGAAACCCGCCGCTAAGAAAGCTGCTGCCAAGAAAGCTACTGCTAAGAAGAAGGCTGCTCCTAAGAAGACTGCTGCCAAGAAGAAAGCTGCTCCTAAGAAGGCTGCCGCCAAGAAGAAAGCTGCTCCTAAGAAGACTGCCGCCAAGAAGAAGGCTGCTCCTAAGAAAGCTGCCGCCAAGAAGAAGGCTGCTCCTAAGAAGGCCGCCAAGAAGAAGGCTGCTGCCAAGAAGAAGGCTGCTCCTAAGAAAGCTGCTGCCAAGAAGAAGGCTGCCGCCAAGAAGAAAGCTGCTCCTAAGAAAGCTGCTGCCAAGAAAAAACCCGCTGCGAAGAAAAAGGCGAAGCGCAAGCCCAATCCTGCTTTTATGAGGCCCTTGCAGCCTGACGCCGCCCTTGGGGCCATAGTCGGCAACAAGCCATTACCGCGTACTCAGATTACCAAGAAAGTCTGGGCATACATCAAGAAGAATGGTCTGCAAGACCAGAAAAACAAGCGCATGATCAATGCCGACGATAAGCTGCGGGCCGTCGTAGGTGGCGCGAAGAAAGTGAGCATGTTTGATCTGACCAAGCATGTTAGTGAGCACGTGGAATAGCTACTCCTGAGCAAGACATCGTAGTCCAGTGCCATTGGAGAGGGATTCCCAGCGGGGAGTCCCTCTCTTTGTTACATTCCCCTCGCGTCTATGACTCCTGAATTCTTTGAGCTGATCCTATCCGTTAGTATCGTCCTCGTCGTATCCTGTGTTTGTTCGCTCTTGGAAGCTGCGCTCTACTCGCTGCCCGCCAGTCAGATCGAAATGCTGGCCGACCAAGGGCGCACTTCGGGTAAGATCCTCAAGAGCTTGCACGCGGATATCCAGCGCCCTATCTCAGCCATCCTCACGCTCAATACCTTGGCCCATACTGGCGGTGCTGCCATTGCCGGTGCCGCCTTTGTCGGAGTATTTCCGCGGTCTTGGGAGACGTACTTTATCATCGCCTTCTCGCTGGCGGTACTCATCTTTACGGAGATTCTTCCCAAGACGATGGGCGTGGTGCATGCCCGCGTTCTCGCTCGGTTTATAGCTCGCCCGATCCAGTGGCTGGTATGGCTGTTCGCGCCCTTTATCTGGCTCAACAAATTCATCGTTCGGCTCATCACCGCTGGGGCACCCGATGTGCCGGAGGTAGTGCCGGAAGAGATTGAGATTATCGCGCGGATGAGCCGTCGATCCGGTGCCATTTCTCACGACCAAGAGCGCGTTATCCAAAACATCCTCAAGCTCGATGAATTGCGGGCGCGCGATATAATGACCCCGCGCACAGTAGTCCACTGCCTCGACCGCGACTCGACCTTGGCTGAGGCCCGCGAGCAGTCCGGTAGCTGGGACCACAGCCGGGTGCCCCTCTATCAGGGAGAGCGGGAAAACATCGTCGGCTTGGTGCTGCGGCGCGATGCGTTCAGCGCCTTGGCCGATGGCCGCGATCAAGCCAAGCTCTCCGAGGTAGGCCGCTCTATCCATTCGGTGCCCGAGTCGGCGCGGGCTAGTCGCCTACTCGAAGAATTCATCCAGCGGCGCGAGCACCTGTTTGCCGTAGTCGATGAATATGGTGGCTTCGCCGGCATTGTTACCTTAGAGGACGTGATTGAAGAAATCGTCGGCCAGGAAATCGTCGGCGAATTCGATCCGGCCGTCGATATGCAGGAACGAGCGCGGCAAGAGCGCCAAGACCTGACCGACTCTGCACCGGAATAAGGCCGCCTGTTCACCGCGTCTTTTTTTGCCTAAGTTTTTACTTGCTGTTAAAACCCTCTCAAAAGGAGTATTTACGGACGATGAAAGCGCTCGTTGCGCTCGCGGACGGCACCGTCTTTGAGGGCCGTGCCTTGGGCCGCGGGGGTGAGTGCCTCGGCGAAATGGTCTTCAATACCAGCATGACCGGCTATCAGGAAATTCTCACAGACCCCTCCTATGCCGGCCAGATCGTCACCATGACGTACCCACTCATAGGCAATTACGGGGTCACACCCGAAGACGACGAATCGGCGCGACCCCAAGTTCGCGGTTTCCTGATGAAAGAATGCTCTCGCCTGCCGAGTAGCTGGCGTGCGCACCAGAACTTACCCGATTATCTCGAAGAGCACGGTGTGCTCGGCATCGAGGGCATCGACACCCGCGAGTTGACTCGCAGAGTGCGCATTGAGGGCGTGATGGACGCCGCCATTTCCACCACCGATCTCGACCCGGACAGCCTAGTCGAAAAAGCGCGCGCTTGGCCGGGGCTTATCGGTGTCGATATGGTAACCGCTGTTAGCTGCTCTGCGCCCTATGTCGAAAGCCCCGAAGCCCCGCGCTTCCACGTCGTCGCCCTAGACTACGGGATCAAGCGCAATATCGTCCGCTGCTTGGTCGCCGCAGGATGCAAGGTGACGGTCGTGCCGGCCAAAACCACGGCCGACGAGGTCTTGGCCTTGGAGCCAGACGGCGTTTTTCTCTCCAACGGCCCGGGCGACCCCCGGCCTCTCGACTACGCGATCGAGACTTGTAAGGGTCTCATCGGCAAGAAGCCAATTTTTGGCATCTGCTTGGGCCACGAGATTCTCGGCTTGGCCTTTGGCGCGGAAATCTACCGCCTCAAGTTCGGGCACCGAGGGGCCAATCAGCCGATCAAGGAACGCGCCAGCGAACGGATTCTAATCACCTCTGAAAACCACGGCTGGGGCATTGCGGCCGACTCGTTGCCCGATTGCCTCGAAATCACTCGCCTCAACCTCAACGACAATTGCGTCGAGGGCCTGCACCACCGAGAACTTCCCATTTTTTCCATCCAGTGCCACCCAGAGGCCTCGCCAGGCCCACACGACAGCTTCCATCTGTTTAGCTACTTCGCCGAGTTGATGGAAGCACACGCCTCCTAGGAAAGCACCAGCTAAAGGACTCCTCATGCCCGTAGTCCAACACGACGTCCTCAAAGATATCTGCTATCGCATTTTTGCCGCTACTGGCATTCCCGCAGATGACGCCCTTATCGTCGCCGACCACGTCGTCGAAAGCCATCTCCACGGCCACGACTCCCACGGCACTTGGCTCGTCTCCGGCTATGCCCGCGGGATGAAAAACAACTACGTCCGCTGGGAAGAGACCGAAGTCGTGCGCGATACCCCCGTGCTCAGAGTCATCAACGGCAAAGGGGCCAACGGCATCGTCGCCGTCAATCGCGCTCTCGACATTGCCGTTGAAAAAGCACAAAACTCCACCTTCGGCTTTGTTGGTCTCAACCACATCTCCCATATCTGCCGTCTCGGCGACTATCCGCCGCGGATCGCCGAAAGGGGCATGATCGGCATGGTTTGGCTCAATGGCGGTGGTCTCTTCCTTGCGCCCTTTGGCTCGGCGGACCGCCGCCTGCGTCCCGAGCCGATCGCCTTTTCCGCCCCGCGCCAAAATGGCCCGCCTTTTATGCTCGATATGACCATGACCGTCGTGGCCGGTGGCAAAATCGTGCAGAAGAACATTCGCCAAGAGCCGATGCCCGAGGGTTGGGTTATAGATCAGGAAGGTCAGCCCGTCACCGACGCCCAGCGCTATTTAGACGACGCCGAGGGTACCGGTGTCTTGCCATTGGGCGGCCAGCAGTTTGGCCACAAGGGCAGCGGACTGGCGATGATGGTGGAAATGTTGGTGGGGCCGCTCTCTCATGCTGGCTGCACCAAAGAAGGCGGCAAAGGCGGTAACGGGACCATGGTCTTGGCGATCAATATCGAGGACTTTATCGACTTGGATTCGTACGAACGCGAAGTCGAAGAGATGGCCAAATGGGTGTGCTCGGCTCGCCCCTTGCCCGGGTTTGAAAAAGTCTATGCGCCCGGCGAAATCGAACAGCAAACTAGAGCACGGCTGCTGGTCGAAGGCATTGATTTGCCTCAACCCACTTGGGATGAGATCGGCAAAGTGGCGGCGGAACTGGGCGTGGAGATGCCCGCGCTGTGAGTAGGGGGCGGTTCGCAAACCGCCCCTGCGGATGGCGAACCGCCGACGGACGCGCCTAGACCACGATCAACCTGCCAACACCATTCGTTAATGGAACAGTTTGAAGTTTTCCGCATCCATGCAGTGCGCTTGGTGCATGAGCACGGCGTTCATCAACTCGATGGCCAGCCGCGACTCTAGGGTCGCGCCAGCGCGCACGCCTACGCAGGGATCGTGGCGGCCCTTGGCGAGCTGGAATTCAATTTCTTCGAGGTCCTTGCGCACGGAATTTTGGGTTCGGGCGATGGTGGCTGTGGGCTTGAAACTCAAGCGACAGACGAGCGGCATACCCGTGGTCACGCCGCCGAGCAGGCCGCCGTGGCTGTTGCTCTGGTATCCGCTGGTGCGGATGGGGTCGTTGTGCTCGCTGCCTCGGCGCGCAGACGAAGCGCTGCCCACGCCTATTTCGCAGGCCTGCACGGCGTGCAAGCCGCCGAGGCTACCCATCAGGCGCAACTTCAGGCTTTGGTACAGCGGTTCGCCGACGAGCGGGGGCACGTTGACGGCCACTACTTCGAGCGCCGCGCCGACGGAGTCCTGCTCTTTGCGGGTCTTGGCAATCAACTCGGCTGCTTGATGAGCGAAATCCGCATCCACTGCGCGGAGCGGCCCGCGTTCCAATTCGCTTTCGAGGGCGGCACACGTTGCGGGCGACAGAGACTGCCCCTCGGCTTCGGCTAGTTCGGCGACTCGCGCCGCGAGGGAAATGCCCGTCTCCAGCGGCCCGACTTGGCAGATCGAAGAAAAAATGGCCGTGCCGAAGTGCTCGGCTAGATAGAGGCGGGCAATGGTGCCGCCGATCACGTCCGAAATGGTCGAGCGATAGCTGGAGCGTCCGCCGCCGCGCACATCGACAAAGCCCCGCGATTTGTAGTGCTTGACTAAGTCGGTATGCCCGGGCCGGACGTGGCCCTGCGGCCCGGCGAACTGCTGGTAGTCGCTCGAGCGCTTAGCAGCCGAGAGCACGGCTGTGGCGATTGGCTCGCCCGTAGTGAAGCCCGCCTCATAGGTATGCACCGGCGTCGCGTCTTCGTCTAGGTGCAAGTGCAGCGCCGGGCCGGACAGGAGTTGGTCGTGATTTTCTGAATAGAGGCCGGAGAGCAGGGCGACTTGGTCGTCTTCCCGCCGGGGGGTACCCAGCTTGTTGCTGCCGGGGCGGCGGCGGTCGAGATAGTGCTGGATCTGGGTGCGCTCCACCCATAAGCCGGGGGGACAACCGAAAACCGTGGTGACAATTGCCGGCCCGTGCGATTCGCCTGCTCCGGCAACGCCAAAAAGCGGCCCGCCGAGTACTTCCATGCCAAAGGCTCCTTTGCCAAGGGATACAAAAATCTACGTCTTTGCCCGGTGGGCGGCAATCGGTGCATTGCCGGTTGCGGGTTAGCCATAAGAAGCTGTCTGCAAACCCCTGGTGGCCTTCGCGCGGCTGCAAACGCGGCGGCCGGCTTTACCCGCCTTGTCCGCCCCGCTTTCGCTCGCGCTCAGGGCACACTCGTAATTTCCAGACAGCCTCTCAGAGGCGTAGAAGCAGTTTTTTTATTATTTTTGAGCAATGCAAAGAGGCGATCAATGGCAACCAATGAGTTGAAACGCGGCGTTCCGAATGGCCGATGCAAGAAGCTCGAAGCTGAGCTGCGCACGGAACTGATCGCGGCTCAAGAGCGGTTGCAAAAAGCTCGTTTTCCAACTCTCATCGTCTTGGGTGGCTTCGCTGGTGCTGGTACGAGCGCGGCGAGCAACGCGCTCAGGCAGTGGATGGATTCGCACGGCATTGCGGTTTGCGCTTTTGAGCCGCCGTCCGCAGAGGAGCGCGAGCGTCCAGAGTACTGGCGCTATTGGCTCTCCCTACCGCCGAAGGGAACCATCGGCATATACTTGAACGGCTGGTACGACCGCCCGCTACGCGACTTGGCTCATGGGCGCAGCGATGAGGCGACGTTTGCGTGCGACGTTGGCCGCATCACGACCTTTGAGCACGAGCTCGTCGTCGATGGTGCGCTGCTGATCAAGTTGTGGATTCACTTGGACAAAGAGGTGCGACAGCAACGAATTGCGGACTTGGAGCAGAACCCGCGGACCCGCTGGCGGGTAAACGCGGATGCGAGAGAGGGATTGAAATACTACGACGAGTTCAAACGAGCCGGTGATCGCTTACTGCAAAAGACCGATAACCGAGGCGCTCGTTGGCAGCTCGTCGATGGCAGCGACCCTCACTACGCGTTGGCGGTGGGTCATGCCGTGCGCGACGCCATCCGCCAGCGTCTAGGCGAAAAGAAGAGCCATCCCAAACTCGTCGAATCAGACTGGCCGTCCGCGCCCAACGTGTTGACTCCGTTGGACATGGAACAGCGGGTAGCCAAGAAGGAGTACCAAGCCCTGCTCGAGCGATACCAAGGCCGGCTCTATCGCTTGACGCAGCAGGCGCGCCGCAAAGGCGTCTCGACCGTCTTGGTTTTCGAAGGAGCCGATGCCGCAGGCAAGGGCGGGATCATCCAGCGCCTGACTGCCGCCCTCGACCCCAGTATCTATCAGATCATCCAAGTTGCCGCTCCCACGGAAGAGGAACACGCCCAACACTACCTCTGGCGCTTTTGGCGTCCTCTGCCGCGCGCAGGCCGGATGGTGATTTTCGACCGCAGTTGGTATGGCCGGGTGCTAGTCGAGCGCGTCGAGGGCTTTGCCGACGAAGCGGCTTGGCAGCGGGCGTACGGCGAAATCAACGATTTTGAGGCGCAGCTAACAGACCACGGCACGGTGGTGGCCAAGTACTGGATTCACATAGACAAGGACGAGCAACTGCGGCGCTTCGAGTCGCGTCAGGTGACGCCGCACAAGCGCTGGAAGATCACCGACGAAGACTGGCGCAACCGAGAGAAATGGGACGAGTACGAGGTCGCGGTTGACGATATGGTAGCTCGCACCCACATGCCCACCGCTTCTTGGACTTTGGTGGAGGGCAACGACAAACGCTTCGCCCGCCTCAAGGTCATCGAGACGTTGTGCCAGCAGCTAGAGCAGGCGCTCGCTAGCGGTTAGTTCACTTCTCCTGCATCCGCACCGGCGATGCCGCTAGCCCGTCGGTCTTTATCACCTCGTCGTTTTTATCAACCTGACCAAATTCCAGCACACCCGTCGGGCAAGACTGCACGCACGCGCTACAACGCACGCACTCTGGGTCGGCCATGGGCAGCCCCTTGTTGGCGAAGTTCATAATGTCGATGCCTTGGTGGCACACTGAGGTGCAGACATTGCAGGAGATGCACTTTTTCTTGTCGGCGAGGATGCGGAAGCGACTGAAGCGCGCGTACACGTGCATCAGGGCCGCCAGCGGACAGGCGAAGCGGCACCACGTCCGGCCGCTGAAATGCCAGTACAGCCCGACGCCTAAGATGCCGGCCAGCAGCAGATCGACCGACCACACGTAGTTGAGAAAAGTCAGCGGGAAGGGCAAGTTGCCCCAGTTTGTACCCTTGCCCATAAATAGCCCCATGTAGGCCCCGTTGATCCAGTGATCGTGCGGCAAAGCCCAGCCCACTAGGCGCAAGATAAGCAGTACGCTGGCCAATAGCAGCGCGACCTGCCCCACGATGTTCACCTTGTTCCACACCATGCCGTGCGGCATCTTGTGCCGATGATTGTCGCCCATGGTTTCGGCTAAGGCACCGCACGAGCAGATCCAGCCGCAGTAGGCCCCTTTGCCCCAGAAAAAGATGATCAGCGGTATAATGACGAAGGTCTGCACGAGGCTAATGGCCAGCCACCACCACAGCGGCTCGCTGGTGAAGACGTTCCAAAAGAACAGCGGCCAAGCGAGGATCAGCCCCAGAGATCGCCAGTACTCGCGGCCGTGTTCGGCCCATTGCGACTCGGGAAACAGGCCATCGGCCATCGGCTTGAGCCAAGCACCCTCGTCGAACCAGCCATTGTAGCCAGCCCAAGGCAAAAACACATAGGGCAGCAGAAAGAGCGGAATGCACTGGACCGCCATCAGCGTCAGCGTCTGCACTTTGATGTACGGCGTGCGCCGTCGCTTTATGCGCTGCAAGCCGAATAGGACGACGCACAGGCAATAGGCCAGCGAGTAGTAGAAACTCGGCTGGGTCATCGACACCTGTATTGTATCCCATAGAGTATGAGCTGCCGACGGTGCCGCTAGATTGAAGGGGAAGAGATCGGCTTGGTCGAACCACTTCTTGACCGGAATGCCCGCGTCGGTCTTCCAGTGATAGACGAAAACCGCCGCCAGTAGGATGAGCCCCAAGGACAGCCAACGCTTAGGGCTCCATTCGCCGTTGATCTCCACGCCGCTGCGTCTGAAAAAATCGAGCGGGGCCTCGCGGCCAATCATGGAAAACACCGCGTCGTTGGGTAGGCTCACTTCCTGGCCCTCGGCGTCTTTGAGCGCGACTGCGTCGTCTTCGATGCGCAGTACTTGGCTGGCCATTAGCAGGCGGATCGAACCCGCTTGACGGCCCTGCTCCATAAAGGCACCGCTGCTGGTCGTCACCCGTTCGGAAGAAGGAGTATCGACGGCTACGTCGGCCATTGGATCGGCCGCGAGCATGTTTAGCTTTTCGACGTTTTCGGGCTTGGGGCGGGAGAATTCGGGTTTGCGGTAGGAAACGGTCACTCGCCCTCCGCATTGGGCGATGGCAATGGCCGCCTCCAAGGCGCTGTCGCCGCCGCCAACGACCAGCACGTCTTTGTCGCAGAAGTCAACGGGATCGTGCAAGCGGTTGAAGACCTTGTCCAATTGTTCGCCCGGCACCCCTAACTTGCGAAAGTTGCCCGAGCGTCCGATCCCGACGATCACGCGGCGGGCTTTGATATTCTCCCCGCGCGGGATCTCCAGTTCAAAAAGGTCTCCCCGCTTTTTTACCTGCTCGACCCGCGCTATAGTCGGCTCGATGCCTTGGGCGAGCGTCTGCTCGTGCAGTTCCTCGATCAGCGGCTCCTTGACCTCGGCACCAAAGCGGATCTGCCCGGTTGGTTCCATCTCGGTGGGATAGGTGTAGATGGGCTTTCCCTTGGGGAAATTGACCAGCGTGGAAAACGGCTCGGTCGCCTCTAAAAGCACAAACGACAATCCGGCCTCCCGCGCCTCCAAAGCTGCGGACATGCCGGAAACACCCGCGCCGACAATCGCCAAGTCCAAGACATCCTCTTGCCCCCTACTGCGCTGGAATGCCTCGTCGGCTATGATGTGCTGCACGGCTCGTGCACCCGTATCGGCAGAGAACTTCAACAGCGGAATCCCGGTCAAGTCGCCGACGATGTACAGCCCGGAGACATTACTCTGCCCGTGCTCATCCACCCGCGGCAACTTCTCCACCACACCGGCTGGCCACCGCAGGTGCAACCAGTTCAAATAGCGACTGAGAAAATTGCTCATGTAATCTCTCCCTAAGTTTAGTTGAGCAGATCAGCGCACCAAGACCATGCCCCGCGTTTGGACAAACCCGGCCGCTGGTGCTTCCAGCCGGTATAGGTACGCACCGCTGGCCACTTGCTGCCCCGCGTCGTCGCGCCCGTCCCAAGGCTGCAAGTACAGCCCGGCCGCTTGGTGCTCTTCTACCAGCAAGCGCACTCGCTGTCCGGCCGCGTTGAACACGCTGAGCCGCACTGGCCCGGCTGCTGGAAGTTCGTACTGGATCAGCGTCCGGCCGTTGAACGGGTTGGGAAAATTTTGCCGCAAGGCAAAGCTCGTAGGCGCAGCGTCTGAGACTTCGACGACCGCTGTGGCTTGCTCGATCTGCTCGATATCCTCTTGGCTGAGAATTCCCTCGCCCGGCTGCCAGACCTCAGTATCGGGCCAGTAGGCGGTCCAGGCAAACCACATGGCGTTGTACGCCGGGACTTGCGCTAACCGCCGCCCCGCGAGCGGTCCGGCAATGGCTTCTCCGAGCATGTTCCAGCGCGAACCTGTTTCCGCGTCCATGAATTCTACTGGCAACGGCCCATCGGACTCTACTCCGTAAAAGCTCAATGGAGTGTCGTCGAGTTGGCTGAAATAGGCCAAGGCCGTACGCGATGCGGCGTCAAATAGGACGACTACGAGGTCGTCGCCGATGAAATCGTTGATTACCACCCCGTCGGGCATTAGCGCGAAGGGGTACGCCTTGGTCTGGTCGTTGCGGCACAATCCCAACACTAGGTCCTTGGTCTCAAAGCGATGGTCGAATGCTCCGCCGTTGGTCGTGGGTGGGAAGATCAGGTACTCGTGGCTGGTGCGATAATCGCCGTAAGGATAGAAAGTATATTGGTTTTCGTTGTAAGCTGGTCGCGAGTTGTAGTACTCCCAGCCAGTAGTGGCTTGGACCACGGTGGTGCTTGGGTACATTTGCTGCCACAGTGACCAAGTCGTCTCTACCACGGGCATTAGCTCTAGGCGGTCGCCGGCCCGAGCGCCATTGATGGCCGTGTAAATCATCTGCGGGTAGAGCGTTTCGTCGTCGCGCCGGTCGTACATGACCAAGTTGCTGTTGATCAGCAGACCGGAGACCCCGAACTCGATTTGCGAGCCGTCGCCATCCGTGGCGTTGAAGACTTGACCAGTACCTGTAAGCGGACACAGGGACACTACGACCGACTGATCGCCGACGCGATCGTTGATGATCTCGTTCCACCAGCCGATGTTGTGCGGGTACGCTCGCGGTTCGCCGTTGATGACGATTCCCATGACCACGTCGTTTTCCTGTACGTAGTTTACTTCGTTCGGTGACACGAAAGTGGGGTTTGTCAGGGCCGGGATGCCGTCTTTGGCCACTCCACCGGAGACGAGGTGGCTGGTGAGAAAGCTCGGATCGTCGTAGCGGCCAGCTTCAGCCGGATAGATCGCTACCAGCAGCAGCAAAACGGACAGATAGCCATGTCGCATTGGATGCTCCTTTCGCTCAGTTCTACGAGCCTGCGCGTTGATGTTCGCGCGGTTCCCTGCTATACCGCTCCCGCAAAACCCGCCGCATCACCTTGTTCGACGCGGTCCGCGGCAGCGATTCCACTACTACTATCTCGTGAATCTTGAAGAGGGGATTGAGTTCCCGGCGGATCGTCTGCTGCATCGCGTTCCTTCGACTTTGCTCGGGACAGGCTTGCAAGTGGTCGCCGGCGTCCTCTAGCACTGCGAAGATCACCAGCAGGCTCGGCCCACCTCCCGGTGGCGGCACTGCAATCGCCGCGGTCTCGACCACGCCCGGCATTGTATTTAAGGCTCGCTCAATTTCTGCGGAACTGACCATAATTCCGCCCAAGTTCATCACGTCGTCGGCTCGACCGTGGACCCGGTAGATACCCGGAGCTAGTCGTTCGACTTGGTCGCCGTGGCGGCGTAGTGGTACCCCGTCCCGCTTGGGTACGCCCGCGTAGTACACTTCGCGATGGTCGCGGTTG
Source organism: Candidatus Latescibacterota bacterium (assembly GCA_022819745.1). The sequence goes on from JAJEGS010000014.1 coordinate 121,053, forward strand.
AGCACCCGAGTTGACATGCCAATGGCTGGCGGCACCAGAAAGACCTCGCCGCTTTTGCAGTCCTGCCCGTCTTCGTCCAAAATCTCCAAGTCCGTTCCCAGCGCTGCCGAATTAAAGGTCGCGGGTGCGACCGGCTCGACTAGCGTACTGAGCAAATAGCCGCCAGCCAGCTCGGTGCCGCCGCAGTATTCGAGGATGGGCCGATACCCCGCCAGCGCCATCAGATAGTGCATGTCCTCGGGATTGGAGCACTCCCCGGTGGTACTGAAAGCCCGAATCGCCGAAAAGTCGATTCCCTCCATGCAGCCCGTGCTGCGCCAAGTCCGCACCATGCTCGGAATGACTCCGAGCATGGTAATGCCAGCCGCCTGTACAAACTCCCCAAAGTCTCGCTCCGTCGCCTTGCCATAGTAGAGCGCCATGGTCGCCCGGTTCAAAAAGGCGGCGTAGATCAGCCACGGCCCCATCATCCAACCCAAATTGGTCGGCCAAGCGACCACATCGCCTGGGTGGACGTCTTGGTGATAATGCGAGTCTGCGCCGCACTTGATCGGGTTGACATGGGTCCAGGGCAGGGCCTTGGGGTCGCCGGTAGTGCCCGATGAAAACAGGACATTGGTCGTCGCGTCGGGGTCGCAGACCACGGCTGCCGATATAGCGTCGGCTTGCAAGAAGTCGTCCCAGTGCAAATCCCCGGGGCGTAGTGCCTCTGTCAACCCTTCTATACGCCCCGGCAATACAATCGCCAACGGAGTCTCTGCGGCGACCAAACGCGGGTATAGCGGCAACTCGCGCCCTCCGCGCAGAATTACATCTTGGGTAAAAACGGCCTTGGCCTCCCCGATCCGCAGCCGAGCGGCGATCTGGGGGGCGGCGAAGCTGTCGGCAATGGCCACCACCGCGCAACCGGCCTTGATGATTCCCAGATAGATCGCCACCGATTCGGCCGTCATCGGCATGGCTACGGCAATCCGGTCGCCGGGAGCAAATCCCAACGCGCACAACCCACCGGCGACCCGGTCGCACAGAGCTTCCAGGGTGCCGAAACTCATCTGCTCAAGCTGGCCACCCTCGCGCTGGAAGACAATGGCCGTCTGATCGGCGGGGGCCTGAAAGCAACTCTCGGCGATATTCATCTCGGCCCCAACAAACCACTTGGGCGCTTCGACGCCTTGGGACAGATCGAGAAGCTGCGTGTATGGCTTGCGGAAGCGGATTCCCAAGCGGGCGACCGTTCGCTCCCAAAACGCCTCTCGCTCTGCAACCGACCACGCAAAGAGTGCGGCGTGTGAATCCAGCCCAAGCTCGCGTCGCAGCGTCGTCATATGCGCGTGCTCAATATCTGCTGGTGCGGGAAAAAACACCGGGCCATTTGCGCTGCCGTAGATTGCCCGATAGAGCAACTGGTGCAGCGCGAAGGGATGATCCGGCCGCAGAATGCAGCGGGCCGCCTCCCGCCAGCGCGCTTCCGGCGAGCCGGAGAGAGCTTTGATTTGGGCTAAGAGCTTGGCGGCCTCTAACTCGCCTATCCCGCAGTCGATGATGTCAGCGCGTTGGATCATGGCGCCACGGCCACCCGTATGCTCTGACTCAATTCTGTCGGTGGAAGACAACGAACCTCGTCACATGCCTGATACTGGACCAAGAAGCGCAAATAGCCCGAGGTCCCAGCCGCTGCTCTGGGTAGCGACAAATCCGCCCACAGCGCGACCTGATCCTCGTACACCGAGAGCGTCTCTGCTAGGGCCGGAAAAGCCTGCGAGCGGCCTGCGGGATAGCGCACGCGGGCAAAGTCCAACGGCCAGTCCGCGTTGAGCGTCAGGGAGGTGGGAATGAGGAAGTCGCCCGAGGGCGGGTTGGCGTTGATGTGCCAGCCCGGGCGGATATCTAGATGCACGGCCACGGCAAAAATCTCGCCCGCCACGGGCTGTTGCGCGGGTAGTTCGACCCGCATGGAGACCAGCGAATCTGATTGCGCGTCCGCTAATGCGGCTGCGGACAGCGACGCTTGCAGATGGCGCTCGACTGCAGCGGTCAAATGCACCGAGGCCGTAGGTTGTGCCCACATGGCCCCGCCGAAAGCGGAGAGGATTTGCGCCGCCCGGCTACGATAGGCTTCGGCGAGCTCAGACTTCGACGAGCTCAGTCGAGTCGCCGAGCCGTGCGCTTGGTCCGTCAGCTCGGCCAAGTCTAGCAGCGCGTGGGCTGCCACCGCATTGCCCGAAGGCATGGCCGAGTCTTGGGCGAATTTGCTGCGCACGATGAGCGCGTTGCTAGCTTCTGTAAAGAAAAATCCTCCGACTTCTTCGTCCCAAAACCGCGCCACCATCTCGGCGCTCAGCTCGCGCGCGGCCTGCAACCAGCGCGACTCGCCGGTCGCACGGTACAATGCCGTCAGGCCGCGTGCCAAAAACGCATAGTCGTCTAAGTACGCCGTCTGCCGCGAAATTCCCAGTCGATGGACCCGCCACAACCCCCCGTCCTCGCGCCGCAGGTGTTGCAGAGCGAAATCGGCCGCTCGCTCGGCTGCACGGCGATATGCGGGATCGCCCAAGACTGCAAAACCCCGTGCGTACGCCTCGATCATCATCCCGTTCCAAGCGGCTAGCACCTTGTCGTCGAGGAGGGGATAGAGCCGCTCGGTCCGCGCCGCAAGGACGCGCTGCCGCACGGGTGCCATTCGATCTCGCAACTCGGCATCGGCAAGCGACGTTTTCACGTAGAGGACGCCTTCCTCGCCTTCGGGCATGGGGGCTAACCCATAGACGCTCCAGAACAATTCCGCCTCGCCCCCCAAGGCATTTTCCAACTCCTCCGCAGTCCACAGGTAGTATTTGCCCTCTTCGGCCTCGGTCTCGGCGTCCAGTGCCGAGTAAAAAGCCCCTTCCGGCCCGGTCATCTCCCGCACGACAAAGCGAAAAATATCCTCTGCCACCCACCGCCAGCGGTCGTCTCCCGTCAGTTCGTACGCGCGCAGGTACAGTCGCGATAAATGCGCTTGGTTGTAGAGCATCTTCTCAAAGTGCGGCACGCGCCACTCGGCGTCTGTGGCGTAGCGGTGAAAGCCGCCGCCGATTTGGTCGTAGATGCCGCCGGCCGCCATTCGCTCCAACGAGTGCAAAACGATGCGCTGTACTTGGGGATCGGCAAAGCGCTCGGGCGTGGCCATCAGCATCTCCAAGCGCAAGCTCGGGGGAAATTTGGGCGCACCGCCGAAGCCGCCGTTAATCGCGTCGTAGCGGACCTGGATAGCCGATAGCACCCGCGCTACTAGCAGAGAATCTGGGGGCACGGCTGCCATCTGTTGCCCGGATTCCAAGTCGCGGATGGCCGCGGTCAAACGGGCCGCGATTTGGAGCACCTGCTCGCGCTGGTCTTGCCAGCGCTGGCGGATAAAATCTAGGACTTGGGGAAAGGAAGGCCGCCCGGGCAAGGACTCGGGCGGAAAGTACGTGCCAGCGAAAAACGGCTCTTGGTCTGGCGTCAAAAACACCGAGTTAGGCCAGCCGCCGTGCCGGGTAGTTAGCTGGGTCGCCAGCATGTAAATGCGGTCGATGTCGGGCCGCTCCTCGCGATCGACCTTGATGTTGATAAAGCTAACATTCATCTGCGCGGCGATCTCGGGAGCGGAAAAGACCAGCCGCTCCATGACGTGGCACCAATAGCAAGTCGAGTAGCCGACCGACAGAAAAATTGGCTTATCCTCGGCCTTGGCTCGCGCTAGTGCTTCCTCCCCCCAGGGGTACCACTCGACCGGATTGTGCGCGTGCAGCAATAAGTACGGGCTCGTCTCCTCCACCAGATGATTGCTGTACTTCCACGAGCCATCCGCGTTTTTCAGCGCATCCCCTCCGGTATCCCCCGCTCCAAGAGCTGCGACAAAGACCCCGAGCCAAAAGCACCGAGATATGGACGAAGGACGCGTCAAGTAGCCTCCTACCCGATCATTTCCCGGGTCGCCTCCACCACGTATTTGACGTCCGCTAACTCCACGTGCCGATTGGCCACCAGCCGCGCCCCGTGCGGCGGACGCGGATTGCACAACACGCCTCGCGCCTTCCACTTGGCCACCAGATCGGCAGCCGACCAGCCCAAGGCCGCAAAATCCACCTTGAGTATGTTGGTCGGTCGCGGCGGGAAAATCACCTCGACGCCCTCGATTGCTCCTAACCCAGAGGCCAGTTCCCGCGCTACCGCGTGATCTTCGGCCAGCCGATCTACCATCTGCTCTAAGGCTACGACCCCGGCCGCGGCTACGATTCCAGCTTGGCGCATGGCGCCGCCGAGCCGCTTGCGCATCCGATAGGCTCGATCGACAAAGTCCCTGCTGCCGCACAGCAGCGAGCCGACCGGCGCGCTCAGCCCCTTGGAGATGCAGAACATCACGGAGTCAACGTGTTGGGTGTATTCTGGCACCGTCGTCCCGGTGGCGATGGCGGCGTTAAAAATGCGCGCGCCATCTACGTGTAGTTTTAGCCCGTGTTCGCGGCATGCAGTACTCACTGCGGCTACCTCGGCGACCGACCAAGCGTGGCCGGCGTGGTTGTTGTGGGTGTTCTCGATGCAGACGACCTTGAGCGGGGCGAAGTGCGGATTGTCGGCGCGGACCGTCTCGCGGACCTGATCGGCGGTGAGGACGCCGTGCTCGCCCGCAGCGATGCGCGCGGACAGCCCGGCGAGCGAGGCGTAGGTTCCGGCCTCCCAGTAATACATGTGAGCCTGCTCCTCAAAGAGCACCTCGTCTCCCCAGTTGGTGTGGGTCATCAAGGCGCAGGCATTGCCCATCGTACCCGAAGGCACGTAGAGCGCGGCTTCCATGCCCACTTTTTCGGCGGCCAGTTCTTGCAGGCGATTGACCGATGGGTCTTCGCCGTACACATCGTCGCCCAATGGCGCGCAGGCCATGGCTTCTCGCATGGCCTCGGTCGGCAGGGTAATCGTATCGCTGCGCAGGTCTATTGTCTTGTCGCTCATATAGGTAGGCTCCTCGATTGACGCTATAATTTGCTCGCCCTATTTTAGGCGGTCGCAAAATCTACAAATCACAAGGAGTTGCGTCCAATGGCCTTTTCTTCCAAGGGCACCACGCACCGCAGCACTGCCACAGGCCGCCGCGGCATGATCGCCTCGGCGCATCCACTCGCCTCTCTCGCGGGTATGCGCATCCTGATGGAGGGCGGCAATGCCATTGACGCGGCCATTGCCACGGCCGCGGCGCTCAACGTGGTTGAGCCGTATATGTCGGGCATTGGTGGCGTCGGCTATCTGCACATCTACAGCGCTCGCGAAAAAGAGCACAAGATCGTCGATTACGTCGGCCTCACCCCGCGAGCGGCCACGCTGAGCCTGTACGACAGCGACGACAAACAGGGGTTTGGTCCCCTCACGCCGTTAGTACCTGGTTCTTGCGGCGGCTGGCTGGCCGCGCTGGAGCGCTACGGCTCAATGGACGCTGCCCGCGTCTTTGCTCCGGCCATTGAGTACGCCGAGCAGGGCTACGCCCTCACGGTCAAAAACGCCTTTTTCTACGCGGGTGCGGCCGCGAGCTTGCGCCGCTTCAAGACCGGTGCCGACACCTATCTGCTCGACGGAGCGGCCCCCGAGCCTGGAGAAGTGGTGGTGCAAAAGGCCCTCGCCGAAACCTTCCGCCAAGTTGCGGCCGAGGGCGCGGATGTCTTTTACAGGGGCGCGATTGCCGACTGCATGGTCCGCTATATGGAGGAAACCGGCGGCCTGATTACAAAAGAAGACCTCGCCGACTTTGCACCGGCATTCATTGACCCGGTCTCCATCAATTATCGCGGCTATGAGGTCTTTGCACCGCCGCCACCCTGCCAAGCCGTCCAGTACTTGGAGACGCTGGCCATCATGGAGGGGTTTGACGTGACCGGCCTCGGCCACAACACGACCGAGACCTTGCACCGCTTTATTGAGACTACCAAGCTGGCCATGGCCGATCGCATTGCCTACACGGCCATTGACAATCCACCGACCGCAGGTTTGCTGTCGAAGGAATACGCTGCCGAGCGGCGCGCGCTCATTGGCGACAAGGCCCAGTTTACCGCGGGCGATCATCTCGTGCCCGGCGGCCCGGCTGGAGAGGTCAAAGCGGGTGACCCGCGCGCGTGGATGAACGAATGCACGACTCACTTCGACACCATTGACGCCGATGGCAACGCGGTTGCCTGCACTCAGAGCTTGGGCGGTGCTTTTGGTTCGTCCATGGTAGTGCCTGAGACTGGCATTGCGCTCAACAACTTCATGCGCTGGTTCGACCGCGAGCCTACTAGCCCCAACGTTATTGGCCCGTCCAAGAAAAACGAGATGTGCGTCTCACCGGCCCAGATTTGGGACGCCGACGGCCTGCGCCTGCTCATCGGCACTCCAGGGAGCTATGGCATTCTCCAGACTACTCCGCAGATGATTATGAATATTCTCGATCACCAGATGAACGTCCAAGCCGCCATTGAGGCCCCGCGCGTCAAGACCAGCAGCCCCGGCTTTGTCGTCGATGCTGAAAACCGCATTGACCACGAGGTCTTTGCCGAGTTGGAGCGCCGCGGCCATCAGTTTAATTTCCTCGGCGACTGGTCGCCCGGGGTCGGCGGTGGCCAGGGCATCATGATCGATGCCGACACCGGATCCTTTATGGGCGGGGCCGACCCGCGCCGCGACGGCTATGCTCTCGGTTGGTGAATGGTGAGCACAGACGACAACTGCACCAGCACCCCCCACGTCGAATTCTCCGGCGTCAGCAAAAGCTACGACGGTCGCAACTGGGTCGTGCGCGATCTCGACCTTGTGGTACACAAGGGCGAATTCCTCACCATGCTCGGGCCGTCTGGTTCTGGCAAGACGACCTGTTTGATGATGCTCGCTGGGTTTGAGACGCCCGCTGCTGGGACCATCCACATCAATGGCGTGCCAGTCGGCGATTTGCCCCCCCACAAGCGCGATATCGGCGTCGTGTTTCAGAACTACGCGCTCTTTCCGCATATGACAGTCGGCGGCAACTTGGCGTTTCCACTCGAAGTGCGGGGCATGGATCCCAGCGAGCAGCGAGAGCGGGTGGCCCGCACGCTGCGCCTCGTGCGCCTCGAAGGCTTGGAGGATCGCCGCCCAGGGCAGCTATCCGGTGGCCAGCAACAGCGCGTGGCGATCGCCCGCGCCTTGGTCTTCGACCCGGAACTGGTGTTGATGGACGAGCCGCTCGGCGCGCTCGACCGACGTCTGCGCGAGGAGATGCAATACGAAATCCGCCGCATTCAGCGCACCTTGGGCATAACGGTCGTCTATGTTACGCACGACCAGCAGGAGGCGATGGTCATGTCGGATCGGGTCGCCGTCTTTCGCGGCGGCGCGATCGAGCAGGTCGCCTCCCCAGAGGTGCTCTACGAAGAGCCGGAGCGCGCTTTCGTGGCCCATTTCATCGGCGAGAACAACCGCCTAAACGGCGTGGTGCGCACGGTCGGCGACGGCGTCTGCGAAGTGGAAGTCGGCGATGCGCTCATCAAGGCCGTGAGTCTGGGACAATGCCCGCCGGGGGCTGCGGCGACAGTCGTCGTCCGCCCGGAGCGGGTGAATATCTCGCTGGGTGAGGGCAGACACTCGTACGCCAACGAGCTTGACGCAGAGATCGAGGATATAGCATTTCTCGGCGATCATATACGTCTGCGCCTAAAGCTGTGCGAGCACTCGGGCTTCATCGTCAAGATCCCCAACATCGTGGGCCATGGGGGTGTGTTGGAGGGAGATCGGATCCGCGTCGGCTGGACCGTGCTGGACTGCCGTGCTCTGCAACCCGACGCTGCGGACGACGAAGAGGACCCATCCGCAAGTGGTTGACCAAGTAACAGCAGAGACGGGTTTAGACGCGTCCAAGCAGCAGGTGCGGCAGCGGCGGCGCGCGATTGGATTGGCCCTGCCACTGATCGCCTTTGTCCTAGCGAGCTTTGTCGCGCCGCTCGGGACCTTACTGGTGCGCAGCGCGTACGATCCTCTAGTCGCGGATGCGTTGCCGGAAACGCTCGTTTTACTGCGCACATGGGATGGGACCAGTGCCTTGGAGGAGCCGGTGTACGCAACGGCTGCGCGCGAGTTGCTGCAGGCGCGGGAGGAGCGCACCCTCGGCCAAATTGCCACGCGCGTCAACCGCATCACAAGCGGCTTGCGCAGCGTGGTCACGCGCAGTGTGCGCAAGCTGCGCAACGCCAGCGGCGATTCTTGGCGCGAGACCATGATCGGCATCGACGATGCTTGGGGCGAGCCGGAAGTGTGGTTGGCGATTCGCAGCGCTGGGGAGCGGTTCACGTTGCGCCACTATATCAATGCGCTCGACTTCATGCGCCAACCCGATGGCAGCATCGCCCGGCAGCCAGAGGAACGCCGCATCTATCTGCCGCTTTTGTGGCGCACGCTGGCCATTAGCTTGGGCATTGCCGCGCTGTGCTTGGCCATTGGCTACCCAATTGCCCACCTAATCGCCCACGCGCCGCCACGCCGCGCCAATCTGCTGTTGTTGCTGGTGTTGGTGCCGTTTTGGACCTCGCTGCTGGTGCGGACGACGGCTTGGATCGTGCTGCTCCAGACTCAAGGCGTAATTAATAGCTTGCTGGTAGCGGTCGGACTGGTCGCGGACGACGGCCGCATCGCCATGATATACAACATGACCGGCACGTTTGTGGCGATGACCCACGTGCTGCTGCCCTTTATGGTGCTGCCGCTGTACTCGGTGATGCGTTCGATTCCGCGGTCGCACATCCGGGCCGCGGCCTCGCTCGGCGCGACTCCCTTTCAGGCGTTCTGGCGCGTCTATTGGCCGCAGACCTTGCCCGGCGTCGGCGCTGGATCGCTGATGGTGTTCATCCTCGCCATTGGCTACTACATCACGCCGGCGCTGGTCGGCGGGAGCAAGGGTCAGCTCATCTCCAACATGATCGCCTATCACATGCAGACCTCGCTCAATTGGGGACTCGCCGCGGCGCTCGCCGCCATCCTGCTCGTGGGCATCATCGCGCTGTACGTGCTGTACGACCGCGTGGTGGGCATTGACCGCATGAGGCTGGGCTGATGTTGGCGCGATGGGTCTATCTCGCATTCTGCACGGTGGCGTTTGTCTTTTTGGTCGCGCCGATTTTGGTGATCGTGCCGCTCAGCTTCAACGCGGAGCCGTACTTCACGTTTACCGAGGGTATGCTGCGCTTCGACCCGGAGGCGTATTCGCTGCGTTGGTACCGCAGCATCTTTGAAGACGGCGTATGGACCCGCGCCTTGGTCAACAGCTTGGTCATCGGCGTCTCGGCGACGCTGCTGGCGACCTCACTTGGCACTCTTGCGGCGCTTGGGCTGGCGAACTCGGCCATGCCCGCTCGGCGGACTGTGATGGGGCTGTTGATCTCGCCGATGATTACGCCGGTCATCATTGCCGCAGTGGGGATGTTCTTCTTTTACTCCAGCCTTGGCTTGGCTCAGACCCACCTCGGCATAATCCTCGCCCATGCTGTACTCGGGGTGCCGTTTGTGGTGATTACTGTAACCGCCACGTTGTCGGGCTTCGACCAGAACTTGATGCGAGCCGCCGCCAGCCTCGGCGCTGGGCCGCTGCGCAGCTTCTGGCGCGTGCAGTTGCCGCTCATCGCACCCGGGGTTGCGTCGGGTGGGCTGTTCGCCTTTGCCGCTTCCTTCGACGAGGTCGTGGTGGTGCTGTTCATGGGCGGTTTGGAGCAACGGACCATTCCGCGGCAGATGTGGGCGGGCATTCGCGAGCAAATCAGCCCTACCATCTTGGCGGTGGCGACCTTTCTCATCGCGTTTGCCGTATTGGTTCTGTTTACAGTGGAATGGCTGCGGCGGCGCGGAGGCCAAGCTCCCGGAGAAGGCGATTAAGCCCAAGCCAAAAAGACCTTGAGATACCCCTGAATTATCCGTATTACTTTGGGACGATGAATGAAATCCCAAAACAGGGAGGGGAATCATGGACAACGAACTCAGTTCGCTGAGCGTCATATTCACCGAGTTTTACTACTGGATCACGGTGGTGTTGATGTTTTTCATCCACGTGGGATTTTGCATGTACGAAGTGGGCGTTTCGCGCCACAAAAACCACGTCCACACCCTGATGAAGAACACGATGCTCATTCCGCTGGTGACCATTACCTTCTTCTTTTTTGGGTGGTGGATTTACTTCGCTTTCCCGAATGGTCCGGGCATCATTGGCGGCCTCGTCGAGGCACCGCACGCGGTGGCTTGGAGCGAGCTGATGGGGCCGCATCTGGGGGGTGCTGGAGATCCCGGTGGCTGGGCGCGGCTCAACGGCGTGTTCTGGGCGGCGTTCCTGCTGTTTTCTTGGACGGCGGCCTCGATTGTCTCCGGCTCGGTCATCGAGCGCATCCGCTCCTCGGCCTTCTGGATTTTGGCCATCCTCATCGGCTCGGTATTCTGGGTCATTGACGCGGCTTGGGGCTGGCACGCCGAAGGTTGGATGGTACAGGTGCTGGGCTACCACGACGCCTATGCCTCTGGCGTCATTCACGCCATTGCCGGCGGCTTTGCCCTCGGCGTGTTGGTCGTGTTGGGGCCGCGGATCGGCAAGTTTGCCGCGGACGGGACGCCGAGGAGCATCAACCCGCGCAACCCGTGGCTGGTGACCATTGGCCTATTCCTCATATACACCGGCTTCTGGGGGTTCTACGTGGCCTGCAACGTCCCGATGTGGGACGTGCAAAGTGGCGACGGCACTTTTTACTCGGCTACCAACATCTACTTGGCACCTACGACCCTATCCGCGATTACGGTGAACTTTCTCATGGCTTTGGCCGGCGGCCTGCTCGCCGGGTATCTCGTCTCGAAGGGCGACGCGTACTGGACCTATTCGGCCGGCTTGGCTGGCATCATCGCCGCATCGGCTGGCAATGACTTGTACCACCCGGTACAGGCCATGCTCATTGCCGCCCTCGGCGTCGTATTCATGTATAAGATGCACTACTGGGTGGAGCGCAGGTTCAAGGTTGACGACGCCGTCGGGGCGGTGGCGGTACACGGCTACGCTGGTTTCTTTGGCGTCGTGGTCTGTGGCTTCGTGCTGTGGGGTTATCCATCGTCGCCGAGCGAGGGCTTTGCCAGCATCAACCCGCTGGGCCAAATCGCCGGTGCTTTGATCATGTTCGGACTGCTCGGCTTTCTGCCGGGGTGGGTAGCGGCTAAAATTATTCACAGCCTCGGCGGGCTGCGCATTCCACGCGAGGTCGAGCTGGCTGGCCTCGACTATGGCACGACCGTTGATCGGGCCGCGGAGGAACAGGGCATCATTGACGCCGAGCGCGAAGAAGTCGGCAAAATGTAAACTCGACGAGCCAAACACACCCTACTAGGAGATCATCATGACCACTGGAAACGTCGAAAGTTGGAGCGGCAACATGGCCGAGATTGGGCCTCTCTACCCCTTTGTTGGCGCGGAGTTCGCGCTGTTCGTCGTGGGGGTGGTACTGTGGATTCTCTGGCACGTGCGGCAGGCCCGCATCGAGACGGAGCAGTACGAAGAAGAGGTGCAGCGCTTCGGCAGCCCCGAATCCCTGAACAAGATCTTGGACGCGGAGGATCCCTATTCTCCATGAGAATCGGCGGGAACCCCTCCACGCGAACGCGAGTCAGAAAAATCCATAAACACTGGGTCTGAAAGGAAAGGTATGCTGAGATTCACCGAAGAAATTATGCTTCTTTTGCTCGACGATGAAAATGGGAGCTTCGCCCGAGTACCCGACCGGTTGGTGCGGTACGCCTTAGGCGGCGGAGTCCTGATGGAACTGGCACTAGAAGACCGCATCGACACCGACTTGGACAAGCTGGTTCTCGTCGATAACACTCCCCTGCAAGACAGCCTGATTGACCCGACGCTGAGCGACATTGCCGCGGCGACCGAGACTCACGATACCCGTTACTGGCTAGAGCGCACTGCCGCACGCGCCGACGACATCCGCGAGGGCGCGCTCCGCCGGCTAGTGGAGAAAGGCATTCTCGCGCGCGAGGAAGGGCGCTTTCTGTGGGTGTTTCGCGCGCGGCGCTATCCGGCCCTCGACGGCAAGGCCGAAAAAGAGGTCAAGCTGCGCATCATGGAGGTGCTGTTCAGCGATAAGATCCCCGACCCCCGCGACGTGGTCATTATCTGCTTGGCGGATGCCTGCGGAATTTTCGAACAGCTCTTGGCCAGCCGCGAACTGGCCCGTGCGACCGGGCGCATCGAACAGGTGCGCAAACTGGACTTAATTGGCCAAGAGGTGACCAAGGCCATCTGGGACATTGAAGCGTCACTCGCCCTCGCCGTGCAGCCGCATATGTATTAGACGCTGTAGTAGTTCCATAAAAAAGGCGCGAGAAGCACAGACAGTGTGTGCTCCTCGCGCCTTTTGCGTGCCGCAAGATAAGTTAATCCTCGTAGGCAATCCCAAAGAGAATCATCATCTCGTCTGTTGACAACAAACCGAAATTGACCTCTTCGTCGGTCGTGTTGTCATAGGTTGCCTCTAATCTGAACCCTTCCCCTGGTTCTAGGACGAGAGGGGAGTCGAATCTCAGGATCGGCGGGTGTTCCCAGTCGTACGCGATGTAGATGAGCTCGCCGTCGTGCGCTCCCCCGATCATTTCGACCCGGAATTCGACCATGAGCTGATGAGCGTGCGAGAGTAGCTGCACAATGTGGGTCCGCTCGGAGAAGGTAAAATCCCTCTCTATGGTCGTCACCTCACCGGGCGGCAGGGAAATATCGAGATTGTTCAAAGAAAAGAAACGCGCTTCGTGCTCGACTTCAGATGGATCGGCAAAGTGCAAGTTGGTATATACCTCGCCGGTAATGGGCTGACTGGTGCGATTGACATAGTGCGAGTTGAGGTCGAGTAGGGTGTTCTTGGGCAGCCGAACCGCCACTCCAGGCGGCAGGGAGACATCGATGGAAGGCCATTGACTGCCGGCGATCGGCAGGTGATAAAATTGCGTTAGTATGGTTGAAAGGACGTACTGGCCGGTGCCGTTGTGCAAGTCGCGATATTCGTAGGGTTCCGGCATGCGCTCGGGGGGTATGTCGTCTTGGAATGTGTAGAGTAGGAAGTGATGCGAGCCGGACTTCATGGAGATCTGGACGCGCTCTAGGAATACATCTTCTTCGTTGTTCAGCGGATGCACGACAAAGATCTCGCGCTCGTTGTTGGGCTGTATTTCGAAAGGCGGCAAGTGCAGTTGGACGCCGTTTTCCGGATCGGCTAGCGGCTTGAACTCCGGCACTTCGTAGCGCGACTTGTCCTGCAAGAGGTCTGGATCGGCTACGTGGCCTGTCTCCGGTGCCCCCGCCTCGATCCAAGCGCGGATGAAAGCCAACTCGCCGTTGGTCAGCGGCTTGTCGCCAAGGGGCATTATTTCCCCGTAGTAGAGATGGTCGCCGTAGAAGTGTTGCTGGTCGGGCGCGTTGATCTTCTCCCACAAATAGCTCTTGAGCAGGCCGGGCATGCCCTGCCCGAGATCGCTGACCCGCATTAGCCCGTCGGCCGCGGCGGCCGCGTTCGTCGGAGCGGCACCCACGAGCTGTTCGTAGGCCACGTCTGGGGTGAGTATGAGACCCGACTGACGCCCAAACGAGGTTCCAGCCGTGTGGCAGCTAACGCATTGGCCAGCGAAAATTTCCGTTTGGATAATGTCCCAAGTCGAATCTGCTTCGTGCCCGATCGTTTGGACCGGCCCCGGCCCGTCGGCACTACAGCCGACGAAAATTGAGCCTATGAGCAGGCAGCGGAGGATTGTGCTGTATGCGGACGGTAGCATGAAGGGGTCAAGTACCGGCTCGGTCGATCAGGTCGGCTAGGTTCTGGCCCAAGATCAAGCGCTTGTGCTCGTCTGGTACGAACGTGCAGTGCGTGCGGAATGCTTCGAGCGCGTGCTGGTAGGTCATGTTGGTTCGCACTACTGGGTAGTCCGAGCCCCAGCACAGCCGCTGGGGGCCGAAGTGCTCGTAGAGCTGGCGCACGATGTGGTGCGTGTCCGAATAGGGGTACCCCCACGAGACGTGCGAAGCGTAGTGAAAACCCGAGAGCTTGATGTAGATGTTGGGCACCTCGGCCGAGCGCAGAATTTCCTGCAGATTGGGGTGCGGCGCTTCCTCGCGCGCGTTGGCTCCGGCCATGTGGTGACAGAGAAAAGTCACCGACGGAAAGCGCTGCGCTAGCTCGCGCAACGCTGGCTGCCACTGCGGTCCCAAGGCTAGGCTGGCGATCAGGTTCAGATCGGCCGTGGCGCTGAAAAACGCGAGCCCTTCCTCGGACGCGAACCACTCGGTATCGCTTTTTACGTAGTGAGTATAGCCCTTGAGTTGGTATTTTGCCGCGGCTGCTTTGAGCCGCTCGGCCGCGCCCGGGGTGTGGTATTCTGCCGACCACGAGCAATCCACGTCGGCGAATTGCACCAAGCGATCTGGATAGGCCTGAATTTGTTCGGCGACGTAGTCGTTGTTGTGGGGATTGTGCTCGATGCGAGCGCAGACCAGCACGGCCTTATCGACGCCGTTGCGGTCCATTTCCCACAGCAGTTGCTCGACCCGGCCGCGACTGTTGTGATCGGGCACGGGCGGCTCGTAGGGCCAGTATTCCCAAGCGTGGGTATGCGAGTCGATTATCATAAGAATCTCAATTAGGGTGTCGGTTGAAGTGTCCGTAGCGTATGGCAAAAGATACTGAAAGAAAGAGTCCTCTGCCAAACTGGGCATTGGACGTTGCACAAGGGCGTGGCTGGACAAGTTCCACTCTTGCAACCGTCGAGGTTGGCCCTAACCGGAGCACAAAAAACGCGGAGTAGAACAGCTACTCCGCGTCGTGAAGGAAAATAGGAATCAGTGCTTACCGCTTGCCGCGTCCGCGTTTGCCGCCGTAAAACGCCTCGTCCTTCATTTCTTCGAGCTTTTCGCGCTGATCATCGGTCAAGACGCTTTCCAGGGCCGTGCGGTGCTTTTGGCGCGTTTCGCGTAGCTCTGTGCGGTGTTCCTGGCGCAATTCTTTGAACTTTTCCTTCTGCTCGTCGGTCAGGTCTAGTCTTGAGAACGCACCCTGGCCGCCGCGCCGCTCGTCGTGCCGACCCTTACCGCCGCGCCGCATGTCGTGCCGACCCTTGCCCTCCCAGCCGCGCTGGCCGAAAAATTTGCCGCGCTTGGAGCGCATTTCTTTGAGAGTCTCCTGCTGCTCTTCGGTCAAAATGTTCATTACGGCTTCGCGCTGTTCCTTGCCCATGGCAGCCATGGCCTCGCGCTGCTCGCGCCTGGCTTCCACGTGCTCCTTGCGCAACGCTTGCAACTGTTCCTTTTGCTCGTCGGTCAGGTCGAGACGCCCCAGCATCCACGGTGTGGGCTGATGGTGCTCCCGCCTCTTTTCTCCGCGTTCGGCTACGGCCACAGTGGCCAGCGCGCCAAGTGCCAGCGCGACGCCGGCTGAGATGATCCATTTCTTTTTCATTTTACGTTCTCCGCATTGGGTGGTTAGTTGGGTTTGCCGCCGCTTCGTTGGCGGCTCGTGAGAAATGGCCGTTTCTCTTCTCTACGCCCCATTAGACCACCAATTGATGCTATTCATTCCCGTGCGATTTCTTTTTTTTGTGCCGCTTCCCCTCGCGCCAAGGTCCCATCAGCTCCCCGAAGCGCCGCTGCCGCCGGTCCAGTCGCCGCAGTTGCTCCTCAGACAACAAGGGAGCCAACTCGGCCCGCGACGCATCTAGCTGCTCCTTTAATGCCTCCCGGTGCTTGGCATTGAGTTCGCGGAGCGCGGCGGCGTGTCGGCGTAGCACAGTCCGCACGGCTTGGCGCTGCTCTTCGTCCTGCGGCGCGATTAGCCGCTCGGTGCTGCGGACGAAATGGCGAGAATGCGGAATGGGCCGCAGGCGGTCGCGGACGAACCACCCGGAGAGCAAAATCCCAATCAGCACGCCGATAAGCAGGGTGCTGAAGAGAATGAGTGCGCCTTTAGTTCTCCCTCGCATGTCACATGTCCAAGACGTGCGCCGCTTCGGGCGTGGCGGGCGCGGCGACGAAAATAGCGGCGAAGAACGAGGCGTCGTCGCCGATGAGTTCGCGCTCGTTCCAATTGCTCAGCGCCAAAAAGGCGACCACTGCTATGGCGACCGGAGCGAGGGGGCGAAAGAGCCACACGAGGGCGTCGGTTAGGCTTTCTTCGCGTTCGCTTTTGATGCGCTGCGCAACGCGGGTGGCAAAGAACGGCCGGAACGAGTCGGCGCGGCTTTCCTGCAAAAGGCCGCTGACTTTTTGCAGGCGCTCCCATTCGGCGCGGAGCGCGTCGTCGGTAGCTAGGGCGCGCTCGAATCCCTCGCGCTCGCTCGCGCTCAATTCGCCAGTCAGCGCCCTTAGCATTTCGCTGCGATAGCTGTCAGTCATATAGGGCCTCGTCTTTGAGGATGGTCTCTAGCTGTTTCATGCCGCGCGCGAGCCGCGAGAGCACCGTGCCCTCAGCGATCTCCAACAGCGCGGCCGTTTCCTTCGTCGAATAACCCTCGATCATTCGCAGCACCACGACCGCTCGGAAGGCTGGTTTGAGCTGATCGAGGGCCGCCTGCACTGCTTGCGCCCGTTCGCTCGCGGCCTGTTCGTCGCGGCCATCAACGCTTGGCTCAGGCGGGGCCTGTTCGTCGTCGCGGCTCCAGAAGCGCCAGCGCTGCCGCTTGCGGCGCTCTAGCGCGTTGAGCGAGAGGTTGATGGCAATGCGCGTCAAATAGGTGCCCAGCGCCGCGTCGCCGCGAAACTTGTCCAGCGATTGGTAGAAGCGGACAAAGGTTTCCTGCCCCACGTCGTCGGCCTCGTCGCCTGGCCCCAACATGCCCACGACTGTGGCAGCTACTTGAGGCTCATAGCGCTCGATTAGGGCGCGCAAGGCCGCTTCGTCGCCTGTGCGCGCTTGGTCGATTAGGGCGCGGTCTGTGCCCACTTGCTCTGGCATATTATTAGACAATGTAAGGGGCAAAGTCATTCCCCACCTAATAAAAATGCTCAAACCGACAGTCTTGCCGTCGGTGCCCAATATCCGTTTTCTTTTTTTATGATCTTAGCTATTCTCGCGTTCCTGCTGTTGGTGGGCTGCCGTCCCGATTCCCCCAAAGCCCTCGACTTGGCGGGTAATCCGGTTGATCCCTTTGTCAACCGCGCCCCCGCTGCGGTTTTGCTCTTCGTCCAGACCGATTGCCCCATCTCCAACCGCTATGCTCCGACCATAGCGCGTCTCCACGCTCGCTTCCAGCCGCAAGGCGTTGCGTTCTACTTGGTGTATCCCGACCGCCGCGAGGATGTGGACGTCATCCGCCGTCACGGCGAAGAATACAGCTTGCCGGGCCAAGCTCTGCGGGATGTGCAGCACGCGCTCGTCAAAAGAGTCGGCGCGAGTGTGACCCCAGAAGCCGTGGTGTTAGGTGCGCGCGGCAACATCGTCTATCGGGGCCGCATTGACGACCGCTACATGGCCTTGGACCAGATGCGCCCACAGCCGACCCGGAACGACCTCGCAAACGCCCTAGCGGCCGCCCTCGCTGGCCGTCCTCCAGACCCGAGCGCCACCGAGGCGATTGGCTGCTTTATCGCCGATCTGCAATGACGCGCTATTGGGTATTCCTGGTCTGTTTTGGATGCAGTGAAGGAGAAGCGCCGACCTTCAACCGCGACATTGCGCCGATCGTCTTTCACAACTGCGCCCCCTGCCACCGGCCCGCCGGCCCGGCTCCCTTTGACTTACTCAGCTATGAGGATGTGAACGCGCGTGCCGAGCAAATCGCCTTTGTTACAGAGACCCGCTACATGCCGCCGTGGAAGCCCAAGCGCGGCTACGGTAACTTTGTCGGCGAGCGTGGATTGAGCGCGGTGCAGGTCGCCACCATCCGCCGCTGGGTTGACCACGGCAAGCAGGAGGGTAGTCCCGCCGATTTGCCGCCGCTGCCCCAGTGGGAGAGTGAATGGGAGCTAGGTCAGCCCGATTTAATCGCCTCCATGACATCGGCCTACACCCTGCGGGCCGACGGCCCAGATGTCTTTCGCAACTTCGCCATCCCGCTGCCCGTTGATTCAACGCGCTACGTCAAGGCTCTAGAGTTCAAGCCGGGCAACGCGCGCATCGTCCACCACGCCACCATGATGATCGACCGCAGCGGCGCGGCGCGGCGGCGCGACGGACGCGACGGTGCTCCGGGCTTTGATGGCATGAGTTTTGGCGAGGCCGAGGATGCCGACGGGCACTTTCTCGGCTGGACGCAAGGCAAGACTCCGTACCCCGGCAGCGATAGCTTGGCTTGGCGGCTCGATCCAGGCACGGACTTGCTACTACAGTTGCACATGTTGCCGACCGGCAAAGAGGAATCCATTGAGGCCCGCGTTGGCCTGTTCTTTGCCGATGCGCCGCCCAAGAGACGCCCGGCCATGCTGCGCTTGGGCCGCAAGGACCTAGATATACCGGCTGGCGCGAGCGACCATTGGATCCGCGATGCGTATCGGCTGCCCGTGGACGTCGAGGTTTTGACCATTTATCCGCACGCCCATTACCTCGGTCGGGAAATCCGAGCGTACGCCGAGTTGCCCAACGGAGAGCGGGAGTGGCTTATATGGATTGAGGACTGGGACTTTAACTGGCAAGACGACTACCGATTTGCCGCGCCCGTCTTCTTGCCGACTGGCGCGACGCTGGTCATGGAATACGCGTACGACAACTCCGCGCAAAACCCTCGCCAGCCTCACGATCCACCCGTGCGGGTGCGCTACGGGCTGCACTCGATTGACGAGATGGGCGACCTGACACTGCAGATTTTGCCGCGCCGTCCCGAAGACCTAGGGCGACTCCGCCGCGACTTCTACCGCAAGTGGCTGGGGCAGGAAATCGACGGCTACAAGAAGCTACTCGAAGCCGACCCTCGAGACTGGGACACCCGCCACACCTTGGCCATGTTCTACATGCGCTCTGGCCAGCGTCCGTTGGCGCTAGAGCATTTTGAGTTGGCGCTGGAGTACAATCCGGATTACCCGGAGGCGCACGTGAACTTTGGCATCGCGCTAGCTCAAAGCCGCGAATGGGAGCGGGCCGTCGCCCACTTTGAACGAGCCTTGCAGAGCAACCCCGATTTTGCCGAGGCTCATTTTAACTTGGGATTGGTGTTGGAGATGCTGGGCCGCTCCTCCGAGGCCAAACCCCACTTCGATGCCGTCATTCGCCAGCGGCCAGACATGGCTGAGGCGATCCAACAGCGCTTGGCCAAACTGCGCCGCTAGCCTTTTCCCAACGTCGTCGCTAACCCCAAGACGAACTGCCGCCCGGCCGGAAAATTGCGCCCGTTGAGCGAGAAGCGCACCGCCGCCTCGACAGTTGTGCGCTGGCCGACGGCGTAGAGCAGAGCCGGCGTTAGATAGGTGATGCGCTTGATCTCGGCTTCAATGCCGCCGAAGACGACCGCTGGTTTGCTGCGGAGCACCTCGCATTTGCCCAGCAGCATGAGCGGGCGCACGAGTTGGTAGCCCATCTCGGCATTGAGAAACCACTCGTCGCCGGGGTCGCGGTCGATCTGCTCGTTGCGGGTGCGGACGCGATAGCCGAGGTCGATGTTGCCGTGCAAGGGCAGTGGCCAAAAGGAGCGCCCCACCTGCCCGACGAAGTCGAAGTCCCACTGCCCCTCGCCCACCGGGATTAACCCGTCTTCGTTTTTGAACTCTCCGGTTGGTACTTTGACGCCGGTTTTGAACGCGAGGACCAAAGGCTTGGCCAAGAGGCGGAATTTGGCCAAGGCGCGGATGTCGCTCAGGCCGGTGTCCGTGCGGGGTTCGGCGAACGCGGCGTTGGCAAAGGATTGGTCGAAATAGGGAACCTGCACGCCGAGGTCTAAGCGGTCGGTGACGCCGTACATGCTCTCGAAAAAGACGGCCCGCGATTCGTATTGCCCGTCAAAGTCGTAGGGGGCGCGGGTACCAGGCGCGCCAAAGCGCCCCTTGCCGACGTACCACTCCTGTGTGTGCTGCTGGAAATACGTGAGCTTGCCCCAGACCTGACCTCTCTGCAACGTCCAAGCCCCGGCATCCACATCGGCTGCCGCACCTAAGAGTATCAAACCGACCGACAGGTATTTGACCATGGCCGCATCCTTTCGCGCGTTAGGTTCGCGGTTTCTCAGTAGAATAAGTACTTTTAACGCTGTGCATATACTGACTTTAGGAATCAATCACCACACCGCGCCGGTGGAAATTCGCGAGCGGCTGGCCTTCCCCGAAAGCGACCAGCCTTCGGCCCTAGCCCGGCTCGTCGGCGACTACGGACTGCACGAAGCAGCCATCCTCTCCACCTGCAACCGCTCCGAGCTGTACTTGGCTGCCGGTGGCGACAGCGGGCTGGCCCAAGTGCGCCGCTTTCTCGCCGAATGCCAAGGCGTAGATGTCGCGGCGCTCGAATCCCACTTCTACCAGCTCAACGACTCAGACGCGGCCGTGCATCTTTTTCGCGTCGCCAGCGGCATTGACTCCCTCGTCGTCGGCGAGTCCGAGATACTCGGGCAAGTGCGCCGCGCGCTGGAAATGGCCCAGCAAAATGGCTCGGCGCGCCTGTTGCTCAACGAACTGTTCCAGCGCTCCCTGCGCGTGGGTAAACGCGCGCGCGCTGAAACGGAGATTGGCCGCGGTCGGCTGTCGATTGGCACGGCTGCGGTCGAGCTAGCCGGCCAGGTCTTTGAAAACCTGACGGGCTGTTGCGTGCTCTTGGTCGGCGCTGGCGAGATGGGCGCGCTCACGGCCCAGTATTTGGTTGACTCTGGCGTCGAGCGGCTGTTGGTCAGCAGCCGCACTTTTGCCCGCTCCCAGTCGCTGGCGAGCCAGTTGGGCGGCGAGGCCGTGTCGTTTGAGGAACTAGCCGCTCAACTCGCTGTCGTTGACATCGTCATTTCGGCGACCGCGGCCACGGACTACGTCATTCGGCCCGCTGACTTGCGCCGGGCTATGGAGCAACGTCGAGGACGCCCGCTGTTCCTCATCGACATTGCCGTGCCGCGCGACATCGACCCAGCCGCGCGCGACATCGACAATGTCTTCCTGTTCGACATGGACAGTCTCGAACAAGTCGTTGCCGCCAACCGCCAAGAGCGCGAAGGAGAGATACGCTGCGTGCAAACCATTATCGACCACGAGCTAAAGGAGTTTTTGCACTGGTTCAACGCCTTGGGTACCGGCTCGTTAATCCGCGCTTTGCGCCAGCGCGCTGCTAACCTTCAGGAGCAAGAACTTGCGCGCTGGACCTCCCAACTCGGCCCGCTCTCCACTGACGAGCGCCAACTCGTCGAGGGCATCTTGCGCGGTTACGCCAACAAGCTCCTGCACGACCCGCTCGTGCAAATCCGCGAGTTCGCCAATGACGACGAGGGCTATGTCCGCCTCGATACGGTGCGCCGTCTCTTCCGGCTCGACGAGGCTGAGGAGGAAGAATCGTGACGACGTTCTGTATTGTCTCTCTCGTCATCGCCTTGGCGTTCTACTTGGCTGCCGCGCTGCTGTTTCAAGGGCACTTCCTCTGGCACAAGAGTGGCTGGGACGCGCTGGGACGCAAGAGCTTGAAGCTGGGGCTGGCCGTACACGCGATCAGCATCGTACTGCACTTCGCGCTTTCTGGCCAAGCTCTCTTCGCCAATATGTTGGTGATCATCGCCTCGCTGGTCATGGCCTTGGTGGTCGCGGGTTTGCTCGGCGAGCGCTATGCGCGCATCCGCCACCTTGGACTGCTGACCGCGCCTCTCGCCTTTCTCGGCCTGCTCTATCCGTTGCTGATGCCCCTCCGCTTTGAGGAGGCCGAGTCGATTCTCGTGGAATATCCCTTCCTCGGCATCCACGTGGTACTGACGCTGCTCGGGCACGTGGGTTTCGCATTGGCATTCTGCTCGGCAGTCGGCTACCTCGTCCAACACCAAGCCCTGAAAAAGGGCCAGCTCAACAGCTACCTGCCCGCGCTTGACACGGCTGCGGCGGCGACCTTTCGCTTTGCCGGCGGGGGCTTTTCGTTCTTTACCTTGGGTTTGGGCATGGGCGCGATTTGGCTCTTTGGCGCGCCGGGTGAATACCTCGCGGGCGGGGATACCAAGATCTGGCTGGCTCTGCCGACGTGGTTTGTCTTTGGTATCTATCTCTATTTGCGCGGCATTGGTCGGCGGCACGGTCGCCGTCTCAAGTGGTTGGTGATTGCGGGGTTTGTGCTGGGGCTGATCAACCTGCTGTGGGTGCGCCACGATTTTGTCAATTTTGTGTAGGGTGTCGGTGAAATAGCAGGAACCGATGTGATTTTCGGTCTAAAATCCACGTAGTGCAACCGCAACACGGTTGTTTCTCTCATACTACACCGCATCGCCTAGCAAAACGTCGTCCTTCAGAGTGCAAGACGATTTGAGCGATTGGCCTACATTTTGCTATACGCCATGTAGCCGATTATCTTTGACCCAACACCAAAGGACGCTCAAATGTCTAATCCACAGCCTTCTTCCGAACTCACCACCCGCGATGTTTTGCAACAAATTGACCATCGCCTGAGTCTCATCGAGAGAGATGTGCGCGAAAACCATACTAGGATCGAGGCTAAGATCGACGCGCTCGATAGCAAGTTTGAAGGCAAGATTGAAGTCGAAATACGCGAATTGCGCCGCGAGTTCAACGGCAAATTTAACTTGGTTATCGTCTTAGTCATCACTTCTTGGCTGTCGATGATGGGTACGCTGCTCTTCAAATTGTAGATACGGTCACGCATTCTTCCGCACCAACCCCGCCCGATTCATCCGCAAGTGCAAAATCCGCGCCGACTGGCGCAACAGATGCACGTAGCATGACCCGCCCGACGCTGCCGTCTCTGGTTGAGCGCCATGTTGGACTAGACGCGCCGCCGCGAGGAATTTGTATCGCCGTCGTTCTGCTGTATCTTCTGTCGCCTACATAAATAAGGAGTGATAGATACCCGATATGCCCCGCGACCCGATGCTTACCCCAGAAGAAGCCCGCGCCATCGTCCTCGACCACGTACAAGTCCTCGGTCCCGAGCGCGTCTCGTTGCTCGAAGCTACTAGACGCGTACTCGCCCAAGACGTGTTGGCGCGCCGCGACAATCCACCCTGCGACAACTCGGCCATGGACGGCTATGCCGTGCGCCATGCAGACGTAGCCGCAGCAAGGGACGACGCGCCTGTAGCCTTGGAAGTCATTGAAGACATACCGGCCGGTAAGGTGCCGCAAAAAGCGGTCGGTCCCGGTCAAGCCAGCCGCATTATGACGGGTGCAGCCGTGCCCGCCGGAGCCGACACCATCGCCCCGGTAGAGGACACCCGCCCCGTTGAGCAAAGGGTCGAGATTCTCGCCATTGAAGAGTGCGGCGCGCACATTCGCCGGCGCGGCGAGGACATGCACTGCGGCGAGCCAATCATCAAGGCCGGTACCGAATGCGGCCCTGGCGAACTGGCCGTACTCGCCGCCGTGCAGCAGAGTTTCGTCTCGGTGTATCGCCGGCCGCGCGTGGCAATCCTCTCCACTGGCGACGAGTTGGTCGAGATTGAGGAGACGCCCGGAGAAGGCCAGATTGTCAACAGCAATACGTGCGCCTTAGCCGCCTTTTGCCATGCCCACGGAGCCGAGCCGGTGATGCTGCCCACAGTAGCGGACGACGAAGCTGCCATCCGCGCCACCATTGAGGCCGCGCTCCGCGCTGACTTTGCCGTCTCCTCAGGCGGCGTCTCGGTCGGCGAGTACGACTTTGTCAAGAAGGTGCTCGACGACTTGGGAGCCGAGACGATTTTCTGGCGCGTGGCCATGAAACCAGGCAAGCCGCTGGTCTTCTGCACGGTCGGCGGCGTGCCGTACTTCGGCCTGCCCGGCAACCCGGTGTCGAGCATGATGTCCTTTCTCCAGTTCGTGCGCCCGGCGGTCCGCAAGGCCGCAGGCTATCCGCAGGCGGCGTGGTTCTTGCCCGAGGCGCACGCTCAGGTGGAAAGCCCCTGCGACAACGACGGAGACCGCCGCCAGTACATGCGCGCCACCTTGCGCTACCAAGATGGGCAGTTCTGGGTGCGCCCCGCCCGCCGCCAAGGCTCACACATCATTAGCTCCATGCTCAACGCCAACAGCTTTGTCGTCTTAGAACCTCGCCAGTGCGCCGAGATCGGCGACGAAGTACTGGTGCAGGTCGTTGGGGAATTAGTGATGAGATAGCGGCAAAAATCGCGACCGTTAGTGCCACCCGGTCGCTTCACTCTTAGGATCCTTTATGGTCTCCAAAATACTCGACAATCGCACCCTAAAACGACTGCAACCGGCGACCTCGCTGTGGAAACAGTACGACCCGGCGGCTGCGCCCCGCGCCTTTAAGGCCGAAGATCCGGCCCAAGCGCGGCGTTGGCAGAAAACGACGCGTCGCGCTCTAGCCAAGCATCTGGGTATAGAAGCTGGCGACGAGACGAACTTGGCACCGCGCAAAGTAGAAGAAATCGACAAAGGCGATTACACGCGGCAAAAAATAATCCTGCGCACCGGCCCTCACGCGCAGATGCCAGTGTACATCCTGCTGCCCAAAGGTGCCACCGACCCCCTGCCTACGGTAGTGGCTTTCCACGGTCACGGGTACGGTGTCAAGGACATCGTCGGTTTGTGGGAAGACGGTGGCGAGCGCGATGAGCCAGACGGGTACCACAAGGACTTCGGCGTGGCATTGTGCCGCGCGGGCTTTGCCGTGGCCGCCCCAGAGATTTCGGGCTTTGGCGAGCGCCAGACCGATTTCTCCTATCTGGAACGCGGTCAGGGAGCGCCTTCGACTTGCACCCATATGGCCATGCTGGCCTTCCACTTGGGCACCTCAGTGGTCGGCATCCGCGTGCGCGATGGCCTGCGCTTGGTCGATTACTTGGAAACCCGTTCCGAGTTCGACACCAGTCGCCTCGGTGCCATGGGCATCTCGGGCGGCGGCATGCACACCTTCTTCTCCACCTGCATGGACGAGCGCATCCGCGCCTGCGTGATCAGCGGCTATTACTCGACCTTCCAGCACAGCATCCTCGCTATGTCGCACTGCCCCTGTAATTACGTGCCGGGCTTGGCTGAATTCGGCGAGATGTACGATCTAGTCGGTCTCATCGCCCCGCGCCCATTGCTGGTGGAAGCTGGCACCCACGACCCCATCTTCCCTATTGCCGCCGTGCGCTCTAGCTTGACCAAAACGCGCCGGGTATATGACGTTTTCTCAGCGCGTCGGCGGGTGGAAGCTGACATTTTTTCGGGCCGCCACCAGATCAGCGGTGCCCGCGCGTACGACTTCCTCCGCGAGGCTCTCGTCTGAAGGTCACGCAAGCAAATTCTAACCTCAAGGACTCTCTATGAACCGCCCTCCCGCAGAATTCAAACGCGTACCCGTGGCCCTGCTGCGCTCCTTTACCGCCGACTGCCTCAAGGCGGCCGGGCTGCGCGCCGACCACGCCGATCAGCTAGCCGAGCTGTTGTCTAACTCCGACCTGCGCGGCGTGCGCTCGCACGGCACCCGCGCCATGGTTGGCTATTGTGGCGGCCTCCGCGACGGCACAGTCAACCCCAATCCCGACTTGCGCGTACTCCAAGATACCGAGACCACGGTCCTCATCGACGGCGACGGCGGCTTGGGCTATGCGCCGATGATGCTGGCCACTGAAAAGGCCATTGAGAAGGCCAAACAATACAAGGTCGCCCTCGGCGCGGCCTGTCATCACGGACACTACGGCTCGGCCGGACACTACGTGCGCCGCGCCATGCAGGAGGGCTGCTGCGCCTTTTCGGTTCAGGGGAGCCATCCCAATTATTTTGGCGAGGGCGGCGGCAACAAAGGTCAGCAGTCGGCCTACTGGGGCAATCCGCCGTTGTGCTTTGGCTTCCCGTCGGAAGAAGAGCCGCCACTGGTCCTCGACGCGGCGACCTGCATCTTGGCCGACTATCATCGCGGCCCGGAATACGACGCTTTACAGGAGCTGATCCCGCCGGCTTTCTTCAAGTCGATGGGTTACACCGGCTCGGCGTTGACGCTGGGCGGGGCTTTCGTTGGTCAAAACAGCGACCGCGCTCGGGACGTTACCCAGCGGTGGCCCCGCGCGGGCAGTGGCGGTCTAATCATCGTCATGGACATTGGCGCGTTTGCCCCGCCCGCCGCCTTCCGCGCTGGCGTTGACAACCTCGTGCGCGGCGTCCGCGAGACCATGGAACCCATGCGCGGGTACGACGAGGCGACCCTGCCGGGCACCATGGAGTACCGCAAGAGCGAGGAATACGCCCGCGAAGGGGTGCCGATAGACTTGGACGATTTGGAAAGGCTAGCGGCGTGCGGGCGCGAGTTGGGGGTTGAGGTGGAGTGGGATTAAGTACGGACTGAGTGTTTTATCGAATTTGGCGTAAAATTGTAAGCATCACTACAAAATTAACGCCTACTCAATCCGCACTTCCCGCTCCTGCTCCGCGGATTCGTACAGCCCGTCCATCATCTTCTGCACCATCAGCCCGTGCTCGCCGGGCGACAGGGTTTCCGCGCCGTAGAGTACGTGATCGACGAAGTTGCGCATCTTCTGGCCGAAGCCGTCGGCTGCTGGGCCGGTGGGCAGCCAGTCGGGCCGGGTGTTGACCATGTAGTCGTTGGCGTCGTGGAAAAAACCCGGCGGGTCCCAGGTGGTACCGCCCTTCTCTCCCATCAGCGTGAAGTTCCCCACACCCTGCTCGATATGAGCGGCGAAGCTGGTCTCAATACTGAGCATCGCGCCGTTGGCAAAGCGGATGTGCCCCACGGCTAAGTCCTCGACCGTATAGGTCTTGTAATCCCAGTTGGGCCAGACCGAGGCCACGTTTGACGGCTTGTCGCCGATGTAGGTATAGGTGCTGCCACTGGCCGCCACTGGTTGGGGCGCACCCATCGCATAATGAGTGGCCTCCAGCATGTGGACGCCGATGTCGATCAGCGGCCCGCCACCTTGTAGGTCCTTGCGGCCGAAGACGCCCCAGTTGGGAATACCCCGCCGCCGCAGGGACTGCACCCGGGCGTACAGGACGGCTCCCAGTTCGCCGTCGTCAACGAGCTTCTTGATAAACTGCGTCTTCGGATCATAGCGGTTCTGGAATCCAATGATCAGCTTTTTGCCGTTTTTCTTCGCGGCGTCGAGCATCTCTTGGCCCTCGCGTGCATTCATGGCCAAAGGCTTCTCGACGAGGACATGGGCACCCGCGTCGAGCGCGGCGATGGAGCAGGGGGCGTGCAGGCCGTTGGGCGTGCAGACGCTCACCGCATCGGGTTCGACCTGCCGGAGCATCTCTTCGTAGTCGGCGTAGGCTGCGGGGATTTCGTATTCCTCACAGGATTTTTGCGCTCGTTCGAGGACCACGTCCGCTGCGGCGACCATCTCCACGTCGTCTATGTCGTGGTAATAGCGCATGTGCGCCCCAGCGATCCCTCCAGCACCGATCAGGGCGACGCGCAGCTTGTCTTGCTTGTTCTTAGCCATTGCTCTCCGTTCGTTTGAATTCGTAGCGAGGCACAAAAAAACCGGCCCGCAGACCGGTTTTTTCTCTTGCAGATACTATCCTATCCCGCTTGGAACTGCTCGATTAGCTGGCGCACGTCTGGGTGCCCGTCAACGCTGCGGCCGGGGTGGATGATCAGTCGGTAGCGGAAGACGGCTTGGTCGCCGCCGGGGATGGTCAGGCTCTCGTCGATGTTCTCGTCGCCCTTAAAATCGTGTACTCCAAAGGGATTGGCGGTAAACAGTCCGTAGCCGCGCACGTGCCAGTAGGTGGGATGGCGGGGGTTGTCGCGGTGATCGACGACGGTGTGGCCCCATTCCTCGCCGTCGGCTAGCGGCCCGGAGTAATCCACCCAAGCCGCCTGCTGGCCCCAAGTAACCTCCTCGCCTTGGCCGTTTTCAAAGACTTGGCCGGCGGAATTTTCAATCTGCCCCGCGACCTTGGCATCCATGGAGGTCGGCACCCGGATCGAAAACAACCCGCCTTCTTTGGTGTCGCCGAAGGTCACGTCGCCGTAGCGGGCGCGGAATTCGCTGCGTTGGTCCACGATCCGCAGCGGGCCTTCGGCGCGGATGGCGATGGTGCGCCGTTCCTCCAACAGCTTCTCGCCCTCCGGCCCAAACCAATCGACGATCCCGTCGATCTGCGCTGCGCCGTCGGCTGCACCTACTACCGGCTCGCCCCGTTGCAACATGGCTCCGTGGCCGGTGCCCTCGTCCCAGAGGTTGTGGCCGTTGACGAGGCCGTGGGCTGTGTAGATGCCGCGATGATGGTAGTGATCCTGATTCTCGCCTTCGACACCTTCCATCGGATAGGCGCGGGTGAGGCCAGTGCCGTTGGGCGTCAGCACTGGATAGAAGTACGGGCGGCACACATAGTGGCCGTAGCGGTATTCGGTAAAAAGCTGGCCGTCGATAGTGACGACGGCCTTGCAGTCTGTGGGAATTAGCTCGATATCGATCATTGCTTCCTTTCGGTTATGCGGCCCGGCCACAGCAGCGCTTGTACTTTTTGCCGCTGCCGCAGGAGCACGGGTCATTGCGGCCCGGGGCCTTTTGGTGCAGGGCCGCCTTGACCGCGTCTCGTTTGCGGGTCCATTCCATCACGCCGGTGGCCGGTCGGCCGTGCCGCAGTTCGTTGGCCATAAAGCGCATGTAGGGATCGACGTGCCCGAAGTACATTTTGTACCCCTTGCACAGGTAGTTGAGGCCGTCCTCGCCGCGCGGGGTTTTGGTAAAACGGTGCTTGGGACAGCCGCCGTTGCAGGCGAAGCGGTAATCGCATTCGATGCAGTACTGGGGCAGGGTGTCCTTTTTGTCCTGCCCGAACTTGTTCTGCTGCGGGCTGGCGACCATGTCGCGGATGCTCTCTTCGTGGACGTTGCCCAAGCGATAATCCGAATAGACGAAGTGGTCGCAGGAATAGAGGTCGCCGTTGTGCTCGATGATCAGCGCCTTGCCGCAGGTCTCGGCGAAGATGCACAGGCTCGCATCTTGGCCCAGCCACGAGCCGAGCGTCACGTCAAAGAGCTGCACAAAGACTTGGCCGACGTCGTTGCGCACCCATTCGTCAAAGATTGCGCAGAGGAACTTGCCGTATTGCCCCGACCCCACCGACCATTTGGAGACTGGTGCCCGGCCTTCGTATTCGGGATCGACTAACTCCAGCCCGTCCTCGTCCGGCTCGTGGGCGATGCGCTCGACGATGGGAATAAACTGCATAAACCCCGAGCCTTCTTCGCGCAGGAAGCGGTAGATTTCGAGCGGCTGATCGGCGTTGTGGTTTTGCAGCACGGTCAGGGTATTGAATTCCACCCCATGCTTTTTGAGCATTTGCAGACCAGCGTACACTCGGTCGTAGGTCGGCTTCTGGCCTTTGTCAACTCGGTAGTGGTCGTGGTATTCGCGCGGCCCGTCGATCGACAGCCCGATTAGAAATTTGTTTTCCGCGAGGAACTCGCCCCACTCGTCGTCGAGCAGGATGCCGTTGGTCTGGAAGGCGTTGGTGACGAGCTTGCCGTTGGCGTATTGCTGCTGTAGCTCGACTGCGCGGCGGAAGAAGTCCACGCCCATCAGGGTCGGCTCGCCGCCCTGCCAGGCAAAGTCCACCTGCGGCACGTCTTGGGCCTCAATGTACTGCTTGACGTATAGTTCGAGCGTCTCGTCGGACATGCGCCAGTTTTTGCGTGCGTCCGGGTAGAGCTTCTCCTTTTCGAGGTAGAAGCAGTACTTGCAGTCGATGTTGCAGACCGAGCCCGAGGGCTTAGCCATTATGTGGGAAGACGCCGGAGCAGCGGTCGGTATGGTCGCAGTTTCCATCAGAGCCTATCTTGAAGTGGTGAGTATGATAGCGTTTGCCCTTCCGCAATGCAAATATAAGGAAATCAGATGCGTACCATTTTTGTCGGCGACGTGCACGGCTGCGCCGCCGAGTTTGAAGCCTTCCTTGAAAAAATAGACTACGACTTCACCCAGGATCGCCTGTTGCTGACCGGCGATGCCTTTGCCCGCGGCCCTGACCCGCTGGCGGTGTGGCAGTTGATTTGCGATACCGAGGCCGAGATGGTCTTGGGCAACCACGACGCCCGCCTCTTAAAGCAGCTAACCGCCTTGAAGAAGGGCCGCAAGCCCAAAGTAAAGTTTCCCGACCAGCGCTATACCCTCGCCCAGCTTAAGCCCGCCCACGGCGAAATCCTCGCTTGGCTGCGGCAGTGCCCGCTCTACATTGCGGAAGACGCCTTCCTGCTAATCCACGCCGGCATCAATCCGAAAAAGGGCTTGCAAGGCACTCGCCGCAAGGAATTCCTCAAGATCCGCACTTGGCCGCCCTCCGACGATCTCGCCAGCCCGCGCTGGCACGATTTCTACGAACCGGAGTATCCCCTAATCGTCTTTGGCCACGACGCGCCCGGCGGTTTGGTGGTCAAAAAGCGCGATGGCCACCCTTATCTTCTCGGCCTCGACTCGGGCTGTATCTACGGCGGCCAGCTCAGTGGTTATGTGCTTGAAGAAGCGCGGCTCGTGCAAGTGGAGAGCCAGCAAGTGGCGGATGTGTGGAAGCGGCTGGCTTAGGCGAGGTCGCCGCTCCAGAGCATTTGGATGAAGGTGGCTGCGGGCAGGATGTCGATACCGTCGTCCGTACGTCGAGCGCGGGGTTCGAGGCACGCGACTACTCTCCGGCCGACGTCTGGATGATCCTTTACTAGGCTACGCAGCCCTTTCAAGTGATTGCTGACGATGCGATTGGTCGCCTTGGCCTCGACCGCTAGCCGCATGTCACCCAAGATAAAATCAACCTCGGTACCGCCGGCTAGACGCCAATAGGTTAGTTCGCCATCAAACGCCTGATAGTCGGCAAACGCGGTCAATTCGTGGAACACCCAGTTCTCAAATGCCTTGCCGTATAGCTCTGAGTCGGGCAGCAGTTGGCCCCGGCGGGCGAGTCGGTTGACTACTCCAACATCCACAAAGTAGAACTTCGGCGCGGCAACCACTCTTCGCTTGGGACGCCTGCGGAAGGCGGGCAACCAGCGCCCGAGCAGCGCGTCTTCGAGAATCTCGTAGTAGCCCCGCGCCGTGTGGCTGGTGACGCCGCACTCCCGCGCGATATTGGAGAAGTTGACCATTTCGGTATCGCCTAGCGCGGCTGAGTTCAAAAATCCGGCAAACGCGGGCAAGTTGCGGACTAGCCCTTCGGCTGCGACTTCCTCCTTGAGATAGTCGGCGACATAAGCGTCGAGCAACCGAGCGGGACGGGCATTGGCGTACATTCGGGGCAGGTAGCCGTGGTTGAGGATACGAGTGAGATCAAAGGCTGCGCCGAGTTCCCGCGCCGTCAGCCCGTGCAGTTGGTAGCGCACGGCCCGTCCGCCGAGTAGGTTGGCTCCTCCGCGCCGCACCTTGCGGGCACTGGAGCCGCAGAGGGCGAAACTCAACCCTCGGTTTTCGATCAGCCAATGCACCTCGTCGAGTAGCGCAGGCACCTTCTGAATCTCATCAATGACGATCTGGCGATTGGAATCGAATCCCGTCGCCTCGATTTCTTGACGCAAAAACTCCGGATTGGCGACGTACCGCCTGAACTCGTCTGCCTTTAGGAGATCGAGCCATAGGCCGTCGGCGTACTGGTGTTTTAGCAGGGTGCTTTTGCCCGCCTGTCGCGGCCCCCAGAGGAAAAACGTCTCGGTGCCGGACGCGGGGAGGTGCAGAGATCGTTTGTACATGGACTTAAAATTAACGTGTAAATTTGAAATAGCTATTCAAAATTACATGATAATTTTAAGTAGTGGTTCAAAATTACAGCAAAACAAAGGCATCCACACGCGTCTTCAGGAGGCGGTCTGTTGCTTCAAATGGGTTGCGGCTCGTAGCGCTCCACCTCGATCTCATCCTCGCGCGCTTGCGCCTGAGCGACGTCGTAGGCCGCTTGCAGCCGTATCCAGGTCTCTGTCGTAGAGCCGAAGGCTTTCGCGAGGCGGATCGCCATGTCGGCCGACATGCGAGCGCGGCAATTCACCAGATTCGAGAGGGCTTGGCGACTGACACCGAGAATATTTGCGCCTTCGGTGACGTTGAGGCCGAGCGGCTCCAGACAGGATACGCGCACGACCTTGCCAGGATGCGGCGGGTTCTTCATGGGCATGTCGGTTCTCCCTTCATTCAGTGGTAATCTATCAGTTCGACGTCGTAAACGTCCTCCCCTTCAAACCGGAAGATGATGCGCCAGTTGGTCTTCACGGTCACTGACCAATAGCCCTTTCGGTTGCCCTTTAGTGCATGTAACCGATAGTGGGGAAGGCGCATCGCTTCTGGAGAGCTGGCGACATCGAGCTGAGCGAGGATTACTTCTACGCGGTCATGCAAATCGGGGCCGATGAGGCTGCGGTCGTCGTGCTCGTACAAGCGCTTGAGCCCACGATGTCGGAAGCTCCGTATCATTTTATGAGATGTAATGTGTCAATTGACACTTGTCAAGAGCGAGAATCTATAATCAAAAGCCTGCGGCGGCGTCCTTTCTGATTGGAGACGCGAAACGCTGTCCTTGATTGGCTAGGAGTGAAACACTCGGGGGCGAACAGATATTGCTCTTGACCTGTTTATGGTCTATATTTGGTCCGAAAAGGAGGTGCCCATGAAACTGTCCAGCCAGATTAAGCCGATCAGTTACCTCAAGGCCCACGCCGCTGAGATCGTGCGCACGCTTGGGGATCAACCAGAACCCTTGATTATCACCCAGAATGGCGAAGCCAAGGCGGTCATACAGGATATCGACAGTTACGAGCAGATGCAGGAAACGGTTGCGTTGCTCAAGATTCTCGCGCTGGGTAGCCGCCAGATCGAAGCAGGTCAGGTGCAACCCGCCGCCGATGTTGTCGCACAGCTTCGAGAGCGGCGACAGACTCGCTGATGGCTTTCTTGGTTCAGTTGACTGATGATGCGACGCGCGACTTGGAGGAAATCTGCGACTATATCGATCAGCACGATGAGCCGGGCCGGGCGGATGATGTGCTGGAGCAGATTGAGAAGGCTTTCAGCAGCCTCTCCGAGTATCCCGAGCGCGGGAACTACCCAGCGGAACTGCTGGATATTGGGATTCGGGAATACCGCGAGATCTTCTCCAGGCCCTACCGCATCATCTATCGGGTAATGGAAAATAACGTCTATGTGCTCTTGATCGCCGATGGGCGGAGGGACATGCAGACGTTGCTACAGCGGCGCTTGTTGTGGGCATAATCAATCACAGGTTTGGGTTCCTTTCCTTCCAATGCTCCCCTAACGTCCATAGCAGACACAAATATCTGCTTTGCATCCTGGCATCCTGTTTACCGGTAAGAAAAAGGAGGAGACAGGTTGCGATGTCTCCTCCTTTTGCATTTTGCGGTGAGCGTTAATTACACTAATGCTCGCGCCAACTAACTGACAATCCCCTGTTAGGTTAGGCGCGTCGTAGTCGCAACTTTTTGCAGCAATTTCTCCAAGCGACTTAGACGCTCGATAGTGGCGTCCATGTCTACGACGCCGTTGAGGTCAACGGCAAACCAAGGTCCTTGTTCATCGAACGTAACGTTTGCAACCGCTGCGGCACCCCCGCCCTTGAACGCCCCCGCCTTTTCGATGCGGATACCGTCAGAAGCCTCTTTGCTCAAAGCATCAAGAACTTGGTACATGGATGAGCTGCGAACCTTGGTCCAAGCCTTACCCGCTCCAAGCCGGACGGTCAAACGCGTTGCATCGTGGATCTGCATATAGAGCGTAGCGTACCCATTCTCGGTCCCGATATCCTCTAAGCCCAACCAACAGGCGAGGAATCCTCCAGCCGGATTTGCGAAATATTCCCAACCGCAACCATCGTCCCACCTGCGTTCTATCCACCTGCGTTCTATCTCGGCATAGAAGCCCTCCCGTGACCTCCCTGAACACTTCCACTCGTCGTAGCTCGCAGATTCCCACCTGTTCGTCTCGTCCTCCCAAGTTTGAAGATGGATACGAAAATCGTCCACGATGACATTTCCCGTATCTTGAAATCTGTTCAGAATATCGAGAAGATCGCGGCGCAGAAAGCGGCCGCATTTGTCCTTGTCTGGGAGGCTAGCTTTCGACTCGTTTCCCGTCTTGAGATACACCGCGACCAAACGGTCATATTTGCCGCTATACTCCTTCTCTGCGGTCTTTTTGTAGCGTTCAATCTGGTTCGAGTGCTCTTGGGTACTCACCTTGTCTTCGATGAGCAGGAGGACTCCATTCTCGCCGGCGTTGATCTGCACGACAATGTCAATCCGGTCGATTTGGGTCTTGATGCAAAGTGTTTCGACCTGTGGAAGATCCACTTTTTGCGCCTGAAGGAGTGAACGTAATAATTCGGTGCCGAGAGTGTGGAGACGTGGATGTGATTCGCGGTATGCAGGGTCAGCCCACGCCAAGAGGTATGCAATGGTAGCGTCCTGTGCGAGTTCCTTTGTTGCGAATCCGTACAGATTAGGGGTGGTCGTCATGCGACATCTTCCTTTCCATGAGATTAATAAAAGAAAACGACACCAATAAATTGATACTTATCAAGACAAGAACTTACGATCAAAAGCCCATCTTATGCGAGTGATTCGGCTTGGCCTCGCACTCGGCGTGCAATAATTCGGCGAGTACCTAGGACGCAAGCGACTCGTAGGTCGCGCACTCGGCGTTCCATTTTAGGGTGACCGAGCAAGGGGGGCCGTTGCGCTGCTTGTCGATGATGATCTCGGCAAGGCTTTCGAGGCTCTTGCCGTCTGGTGCCGTGAGGCCGTACATGCCCGGGCGGTAGATGAACATCACCACGTCGGCAGCTTGCTCGACTCCCAACGCCGACAAATCCGCTAGCTGCGGTCTCGGCTCTATAAGGCTGTCCTCCGAGAACGATAGCTGCGCCAGCACCAGCACCGGCAGGTCCAACTCTTCGGCTAGATCCTTCAATCTGCGCGAAATGTACGAGATTTTCCGCTCGCGGCTCGACGTTTTGGCTTGGCCACTCATCAATTGTAAATAGTCCACCACGATCAGGCCGATCCCATATTCCCGGTGCAGCCGCCGCGCCTTAGCCCGTGCTTCAAGCACTGAGATGGCGGGCGTGTCGTCGATAAAAATCGGCACTTGGGCTAGACGGTCGATGCCGCGCGTCAGGTACATCCAATCTTTGTCGCGCAGCCGCCCAGTGCGGAGCCTGTGCAAATCGACCTTGGCCTCGATGCTGAGCAGGCGCTGGACCACCTGCATCTTGGACATTTGCGGGCTGAAGATCATCACCCCGACCTCGGCTTTCACTGCCGCATTGCGTGCCAAGGTCAGCGCCAGCGCCGTCTTGCCCACACTTGGGTACGCCGCTAGCACGATCAGGTCGCCCTTCTGAAAGCCAGAGATACAATCGTTGAGATCGACAAATCCGGTATCGACCCCAGAGATTGTGTGGCCCTTGTTGTGAATGTGCTCAATCTGTTCGAGCGCGTCCCCCATGAGCGATTCTAGTGACTCAATCCCGCCGCCGATCTGGTTTTCGCCGATAGCAGAAAGGCGTTGCTCAGCGCGGTTGATTAGCTCTAGTACGTCCTCGCTGCCTTTATAGGCTTGCTCGATGATGTCGTTGGCGATCCCGATGAGCTGGCGGCTGAGTGCTTTTTCCAAGACGATCCGGGCGTGGACGTCGATGTCGGCAGTGGTGGTGACTTGGGTGGCTAGCTCGGTCAGATAGACGGCTCCGCCGACGTCATCGAGCTGGTCGCGGTGCTTGAGTTCTTCGACCAAGGTGGGCTGATCGACGGCCACGCCGCGTTCATAGAGGCTGAGCATGGCCTCGAAGATGTCGCTATGCGACGTGTTGTAAAAGCAGCTTGAGTCGAGGATTTCGATGGCATGGCCGATGGTGCGTTGTTCGAGCATCATTGCCCCCAATACGGCCCGTTCTATCTCAATGGCCTGTGGTGGCATCCTTTCTAGGTGCTGGTTATCAACAGGTCCTTGGGTCATAGATTATTTTTTAGAGCGCCCCCACACGCTGCCGATTGTGAACTGAAAATTTGAGGCATCGAACTCGCCGTGTTTATCGATCCAGTGGTAGCGCGTGCGGACTACGAAACGCCAAGGCTTCTTGCCGAACACGATGCCGAGGCCAACCAGAGCGCCGAGCTTCTTTTTATCGACTTCCTCGTCAAAGCCGGGCAGGCTGAAGCTCACCTTGTATATCTGGAAGTTGAGGGATGGTCCGACATCGACGAAAGCGCGTGTAGTCTGCGCTGCATCGTTGAGGAACACCCGTGCGTGTACGGGTACGCTGACGGTCGTCACGTCTATGTTCCCGCTCACCAAGGAGAGCCCTTCTGAGAAGAAGAAGGAGTTTTTTGCGGTAAAGCCGCCGACCCCTCCCACCAGAGCTACGCTGGGGGTGATCTGCGTACCCATGTCCCAGTCAATATGGGTCCAAGTGCCGATCCCGTTCAGGTCGTCGAGGCTGTCGTCAAATACGACCTTTTGGGCATAGAGGTAGCCCCAGTTAAAGGTGCTCATTTGCTGGGCGGTGGTGGGGCGTGCCCCGAAGGATAGGGCTAGGCAGCAGGCGAAGATGGTTCGGATCACGATGTCCTCCTGTGGGTTGAGATGAGTTGTTTTACTCCTGATTCCCTTACACTTTTGAAAATAGGGCTGCTGCCCATAGTTTATGGCTCTCTTTTAACCGCCTAAGATCAAAGGAGGGCCTTATGAGCAGCAGCGAACAGGTATATAACCGATTGCTGGGTAGGTTGCAAGCACTCG